>NZ_JADNQZ010000059.1 GCF_015709515.1 Methylocystis sp. H62 | reverse complement strand
ACCGAATAGCCCTTGGAGAAATACGGAAGACGCGTCTTCGCATAGAAGAAGCCGCCGACCGCGATCACCGAGTAGATCGGGTAGCTCATGTAGAACTCGATGATGTGCGACGGCGTGAAGTCCGTGTCGCGAATCACCGTCATGTGCCAGGTGCCGTCCTGCTCGGTGAAGAACGACGCGCCCCAGTAAATGGCCGCGGCGTAAACAACAAGCCATTGCACTTCGACAACCAGGCGGCGCATCTCTTCGCGCGGCGCCAGGTTCGAGAAGTCGCGCGTGCGCGTCTTCCAAAGAAAGCCCGCAAGGCCAATGCCGGAGATCAGCTCAAGCGGAATCTCGGTCCAAAGGATCGACATCCAATATGTCTGAAACTCCGGAGCGAACGAATCAAGGCCGGCGCGCCAGCCAAAAACCTGCTCGTAAATCCGGACGACCAGATAGAACCCGTTCAGAACGGCCAAGCCGATCCACATGCCCTTCAGGTCTACTACAGCTTCCGTGCCAGCAGCAGCGCGGGCTGCTGTGTCAGTCGTTGAGCTCATTATGACTCCTCCATAAAATTTGGCTCAAAGAGACGCTCTTCGAGGCTGACGCATCTTGCTTGTTATGGCGCATCGAAACAGTGACTTTGTCGCCAAATACGGCGCAGAACCCGCCACGCGGAAGTCTCTCGCAATACAAAAAAAAGGCCCGGCGCTGACGCCGGGCCCTATGCTTTCAATCGCCGGAGTTTAGACCGGCTGTGGCTCCAAGCCGCCGACGTCGGGCTCTGGCTTTTGCCCCGTCGTCGGCACCGCCGAGCCGCGCGGCGGCGGCGTTGGCGTCGACTCTTCGCGCACCGGCCGCTTGCCGGCGAGCAGGCCCTTCATCTCGTCGCCGGACAGCGTCTCAAATTCGAGAAGCGCATTGGCGATCGTGTCGAGTTGGCTGCGCTTTTCCGACAGGATGCGCATCGCCTCGTCGTAGGCCTCCTGCACCAATCGGCGCACCTCGGCGTCGATCGTCTGCTGCGTCGCCTCGGAAATCGTCTGCTGACGCCCGAGGGAATATCCGAGGAACTGCTCCTGCTCGGGATTGGCGTAGGCGACAGTGCCGAGCTTGTCCGAGAAGCCGAGCTGAGTGACCATCGCACGCGCCACACGGGTGCATTGCTGAATGTCCGAAGCCGCTCCCGACGTCACCTTGTCGTGGCCAAAGATCATTTCCTCGGCGACGCGGCCGCCCATGGCGATGGCGAGCATCGCGGTCAGTTGCTCGTATGTTTGCGAGATCTGATCGCGCTCGGGGAGGCCCTGCACCATGCCGAGCGCTCTGCCGCGCGGAATGATCGTCGCCTTGTGGATCGGCATCGCGCCAGGAACCGAGAGCTGCACCAGCGCATGGCCGCCTTCGTGATAGGCGGTGAGTTTCTTCTCCTCATCCGTCATCACCAGCGTGCGCCGCTCGGCGCCCATCATGATCTTGTCGCGGGCGTCCTCGAACTCCTGTTTCGTGACGATCCGCTTCGAGCGCCGCGCCGCGAGCAGCGCCGCCTCGTTGACAAGATTCATCAGATCGGCGCCCGAGAACCCCGGCGTGCCGCGCGCGACGATCTTCAGATCCACGTCCGGCGCCAAAGGCACCTTGCGGGCGTGAACCTTGAGGATCTTCTCGCGGCCGATGAAATCCGGGTTCGGCACCTGGATCTGCCGGTCGAACCGGCCCGGACGCATCAGCGCCGGATCGAGCACGTCCGGACGGTTGGTCGCGGCGATCAGGATGATGCCCTCATTCGCCTCGAAGCCGTCCATCTCGACGAGCAGCTGATTCAGCGTCTGCTCGCGCTCATCATTGCCGCCGCCAAGGCCGGCGCCGCGATGGCGGCCGACCGCGTCGATCTCGTCGACAAAGATGATGCAGGGCGCGTTCTTCTTCGCCTGTTCGAACATGTCGCGCACGCGCGAGGCGCCGACGCCGACGAACATTTCGACGAAGTCGGAGCCCGAGATCGAGAAGAACGGCACGCCCGCCTCGCCGGCGATGGCGCGCGCCAGCAGCGTCTTGCCGGTGCCGGGCGGTCCCACCAGCAGCACGCCGCGCGGAATGCGCCCGCCGAGCCGCTGGAACTTCTGCGGATCGCGCAGGAATTCGACGATCTCCTGCAGATCCTCCTTGGCTTCGTCGACGCCGGCGACGTCCTCGAAGGTGACGCGCCCTTGCGTCTCCGTCAGCAGTTTCGCTTTCGATTTGCCAAAGCCCATCGCGCGGCCGCCTGCGCCGCCCTGCATCTGCCGCGCCATGTAAATCCAGACGGCGATGAAGAGCAGCAGCGGCAGCCCATTGACCAGGAGAGTCGTGAGCCAACCCGGACTGTCGTTCGCGGGCTTGGCGCTGATCTGCACCTTCTTGGATTCAAGCTTCTGCACGAGGCTCGGATCGCTCGGCGCGTAGGTCGTGAAGGAGCGGTTGTCGTTGAAGTGGCCGGAAATCTCATTGCCGGACATCGTCACGTCATGGACGCGGCCTTCGTCGATCTGCACCAGCAGCTCGCTGAAGGTGATCTCGCGCGCCGGCGTGCGGGTCTGCTGATGCTGGAACAGCCCGAAAAGCAACGCGCCGACTGCGACGAACAGGACCCAAGGCAAATACTTCTTCCAATTCGCCTTCATTTTCACCTCCATGACGAGAGCCGCGGCGGGCCGGGGCGTCGTCGTCAATATGTATGCATCCCCCGCCGGAAGCCGAAGATGCCTCGACTAGCGCAGGATGAGATTAGAAGTAATCTAGGTCAGGATGGCGCAATAGCCAAACAGGCGTCATAATTCGCCAAAAGTTGAGCGGATGAGAAAGATTGTCATCGCCGGCCTAAATGAATGCCTGGGCTCGGCTTTCTCGGGACTAACAGATGTTTTGACGCTCGCGCGCCGCGCCGTCGTTCGCGCCGCCGCGCCCGCTGAAAGCGCTGAAGATCCTTTCTATGTCGTTGCGGCAAGCGCGGACGGCGAGTCGATCCGCGATCGCGCGGGGGCGAGCTTCCCCGTCGCCGCGTCGTTCGAGGCCATCACGGCCTGCGACGCGATCATCGTGCCGAGTTTCTGGCCCGGCGAGGACGGGAAGCCCCCGGACATGTCGCGCTTTGGCGCGACGGCCGCCTGGCTACGGCGCCACCATGTGCGCGGGGCGCTCATCGCAGGCTGTGGAACGGGCGTTTTTCTTCTTGGTGAGGCGGGTCTTCTCGATGGCCGCCGCTGCACGACGAGCTGGCGGCATCATGAGGAGCTGAAGCAGCGGTATGCCCGAATCGACGCCGCCTGGGGCGCGCGGCTGATCGAGGACCGTCGCGTGGTCACCGCCGCCGGCCCCTTGTCGTGGATCGACGTCGCTCTGCATGTCATTCGTGAGCTTTGCGGGGTCGATGCGGCGCGGATCGCAGCGGAGTTCACCCTGGGCGAGGCCGCGCCCTTCAAAGGCGCGCAGCTCGGCCCGACCGTCTACAACGCAACAGGGCTGAACGAAGGCGCCGGCGCCTTTTTGTCCGATGCCGAGCGAATCGTTCGGCAGTCCAACTCGTCAATGAGCGCTCAGGAGCTCGCACGGGCGCTTTCGACGTCCGAGCGAACGCTGCATCGCAGGCTCAAACTGGCCTCCGGAGAGTCGCCGAAGACGTTCATCGATCGAATACGCGTCGAGACTGCGCGCATGTTGCTGGAAACCAGCGCCAAGCCGGTCAAAGAACTCGCCGCCAGCGCCGGCTTCGCCGACGAGGCGAGCTTTCGGCGCGCGTTCCGGCGTTTCGCCGGCATGGCGCCAAGCGCCTATCGGGTGTGGGCGCGCGCCAGAAGCCAGAACAAAGGCCAGCTTTTCGCCCTGCGCAAGGAAGCGGAAATCATTCCGAAAATGCTGACGACCATATTCGACGCCTGCGTCAATGGCGTCACGCTCGCGGACCCCGACCTCGAAGACTCGCCGATCATCTACGCCAATCGACCGTTCATGCGGATCACGGGCTATGAACTCGACGAGATTATCGGACGCAACTGCCGCTTTCTCCAGGCCGACGACCGCGACCAAGAAGGAAGACTGCGGCTGCGCGAAGCGATCCACAATCGAGAACAGATCGAAGTCACGCTGCGCAATTATCGCAAGGACGGCGCGCTGTTTCATAACAAGCTCAACATCACGCCGCTCTTCGACGCCGACGGCCGCCTGCTGTATTTCCTCGGCGTGCAATATGACGTCAGCGATCAGGTGCAGGCCGAACTGGAAATCGGCGACCTTAAAGCGAAGCTTATGTCTCTGACGGATTAATCGTCATTGCGGCGCACAGACGCTGAAGCCTGGCCGACTAACCATTGTTTAGAGCCGGATTACTGGCCGCAAGCCGAAACCGCGCAACACTCTTTTGAGCGGCGTGGGGGGTGCATCGCAAAACCTTTTCCTACTTGGCATATTTCTAAGTCGGTGCGCTAATTTGTCGCGCCTGCCTCAGATGCGGCTCTTCGTTTCCTCAATGGGCAGCGAGCCACAGGACAAAGCCATGAATGCGATCTCAGCGATTCTCTCGATTTTTGCCGCGGCCGCCGCCATCACGCTTGCGATCACCGCGTTCGTGAACGCCTGAACTCTCGCGCGGCCACATCTTGAAGAAGCGTCGCTCGCCGCCCCGCGGCGAGACGCCGACGTCCTAATTTTTGAAATTGCCCCTCGGAAGCTCGTCGGGCGAGAGGTGTTCCGCTCATGACCGGCAGTCTGTCTGGCGCAAACGTTCCAGATCGGCAAGATTGATCGGCGGCGCCGAGGCGTCGCCCGCAAGACTTCTGAATGGCGCGTCCATCGCAGCGCCGACTTCATAGAGCACAGCAAATATGTCGGCGCCGTCGATGCGCATCGGCGGGGCTAATGTTTCGCCGGCGCAGCCGCGATGCGACAGCAGCCGATGCATCGCGCCATCGAAAACGCCGATGACATGCGCCAGCGCGGCGGCTTCAGCGATTGCATTCAGCGCGACGCCGAGCTGACCGATCGTGCGATTCATGGCGGCGTCCGTCGCACGAGAATCTCCGGCGCGGCGCAGCGTCAAACGACTTGCTTCCCAGATCAGCGGGCTCTCGACGCGTAACCCATCCGGCAGCGCGCCCGCGAAAGCGTCGTTCAACATCGTAACGCCGGTCGTCGGCAGCAATCTCAGCGCGCCCGCGACGCATGCCATTTCGTCGAGCGCAAGAACGTAGAGCGGATCAAGCGAATCAAAATAATCGACGACCGCCAAACGATGGACAGCGCCGGACGGCCGACCGGCATGCGCGCGAACAGCGCCGAGTCGCAGATCATACATCTCATCCATGAGACGGGGAAAAAGCGCGCGCGATTCGCCAGGCAGCAGCGCGATCATCGTTCCCGCCGATCGATCAAGTCAGCGGGAGTGGACCCGGTCGCGGAACGCCGCCGTTCGACGCCGACGAGAATCAGCCCTATCCGGCACGCCTCTTCGATCGCATCGTCGACGGAGGCGGCGTGAAGCCGCGCGCGCGCCGTTTCGAGCCAGAAGCGCACAGCGGTTGGACCCGCGCCAAGCGCCACCCCGATCTCATGATCGCCGATTCCTTGGGCCTTGAGGCGCAGGCAAGCCAATTCGGGATCAGACATCCGCATGTCGACGTGGGATTCTCCTGTGAAGGCGTCTCGCACGCTGGAGTGAAAAATCGCGCTCATCGCCATGAGCTTGCGAATCAGGGCATGGCGCGGCGACAGCAGGGGAGAAGCGTCTTCAGGGCAGCAGACGCTAAACAGCGCATATTCGCCGCTTCGGCCGCGCAGGGGAATGGAGACGCCGTTGGCGCCGAGGTCGAGCTCGAGCGCTTCGCCCAGGAGTTTACTAACCATCGGATCGTCGCGATCCAGCAGGCGCCAATCAACCGGCATGATCCCGCCGAACCCGACGCGCACGACGGGCTCGAGATCGACACGGCGCGCCTGGGCATAGGATTTTCGCCACGAGGCGGCATGAACGGCGGACAGCAGCGGTTGGTCGGCCAGCCCGGTTGGCATGTTGACGGCGAGGTAAGCGACGTTCGCGAGGCCTGTCGCCCGCAGGAGTTCGCTGAGGAAGCTGTTGGGAATTGGAATTCTGTCGGCGCGCGTGAGCCGATCGATGAGATCGAAAACATCCTCGCAATACACGCGACGCCTATGGCCGGAACCAATTATCAAATTGATACAGCGTCGCCCGAGGTTAGGCAATGCGCCCGTGCCGCCAAGCTTTGCGAAGGCGTCACCCCAAAAAAAAGAGCCCGGCCAATCCGGCCGGGCTCTTTCATATCGATTGTTCAGGCTAGATCAGTATTTCGCAACAATCGGAGCGGCGCCCCAGTTGAAGTGATAATTGACGCCAGCGCGGACGATGTTGCCGTTGAAGCGAGTCTGGGACTGCGTAACGACGCCGGAGATAAGGCTCCCAGCAGGGAAAGCCGTGAGCGTGTTGCTGAATGTCGTCAAGAGGCCACCGGAGTAGCTGACATTGCCGAGATCGTAATACAGATATTCGACCTTGGCGGACCAGTTCGGCATGAACATCCATTCCAGGCCGGCGCCCGCCGTCCAGCCGACACGCGTGTCGGAAAAGCTTCCGGACGAGAAAGCAGAGCTAGTGATACATCCCGCCGGGAACTGAGCGCAGTCATTGTTGAACTGCGCGACGCCGGTCGACACGGAGACGCCGCCGTAGGCGAGACCGCCGGTGCCGTAGACAAGCAAGGTCGGGGTGAAGAGCCAACCCAACCGGCCGCGAACCGTCCCGATATAGTCGAGCCGCTTCGAGGTCGTGATCGCGGTCGTTACGATTTCGCTGGCGGCGATAAACGGAAATGCGCCCGCTGCGGTAACCGACGTCTTGTTGCTGTTGCCGCTGGCGACGCCTTGGATGTCAGCCTCTACGCCCGCGACGAGGCGGCCGCCCCAGAACTGCCAGTTATAGCCAATCTGGCCGCCACCGATGAATCCGCTGGTGTTGCCCTGCGAAACGCCCGAAGCCCCGAGCGCCGAATACGCCGCATATAACGCCGAAGGGGCGCTTCCGGGGAAGGAGGAAATCGGGGCTGACGACGTCCAAATGTTATTGCTGCCACCCCACGTTCCGCCAGCATTCAGACCGACGTAAAAGCCGCTCCACAGCGGCGGCGGCGGCAGCGGGGGCGGCGGAGGAGCCTTGTAGCTGGGAAGATCGGCCGCCAAAGCCGAGCCCGTCAGCGCGACCAGAAGAGCGGCGACGGAAAGAGCTTTTTTCATCTGTGTCCTCTTTAGCTTGAGGCGGAAACCATCGCCCGATTGCCTAGTTGAAAACCTTCAGCGATCGCTCGCCATGCACTGCACTCAATCAGTCGAGGCCGCGCACAGTCAATGCAAAAGCCCTGTATCTGGCGGGCGTTCGGTCGGAATTCCGGCTGGTGTGGCGCCGGCGCCACAATGGCGCAGCGCTCAGAGTTTGAATCGACTGGCTGACCGGGAGATTCACGTCGCGAGTCGAGTTATGGAGCGCCCGAAAAGGGTTTCGGCACGCGCGCATAGCGTGAGGCTTCGCTCTGCTATGATCATGATTGGAGGCGATGGCTCACAGCAACCGGCTTTCTTCGAAAGGCCGTTAGTTGGAGGCCTCCAGGCGCGCGATCTCGCCGCAGCGCCGTTCCTCCTTCGAGCCTTCCGCCGCCTTGTCCTCCAGCATCCGCACGGCGACCAGATCGAGCGGTCCCACGGGGCAAACTCCCACCCAGTCGAGCCGCCGCGCGGGCGCAAGCGACCCCATGACGCGCGAACAGCTTTTGCCGAAATGACGCAGAGGCAAAAGCAGAAGCTCGAATTCCGCCGCATCGCGGTCCGGCGCGGTCCGGGCGCGCGCGACTAGCGGCGTTTGAGTGTCGATGACCCGGCGAATCGCCTCGGCCGCCTCCTCCTGCCGCTGCGCTCGCCACCATCTAAGGAAGGAGCGTCCCTTCTGCTCGCGCAGCCAGAGGGCGTTAACCCGAGCGCCGCAGAGACGGAGCGGAAGTCGGCGTTCCGGGTCCACTTCGATGATGAAGATGTCGGGCAGAATGTGGCGAATCGCGACGGGATCGATTTCCGCTCGATCCGGCGCCGCCCGTTCTCCCTTCAATCGACGCCAATAGTCGTGAAGCTCCCTAGTGCCCGGCAATATCATTCAGTTCCGCCCGACGCTCGCGCGCCCCCGCCCAGAATTGGGACGCCTGCCCCCGCCGCATCACAATTCTTGCTGAACGGAGCAGCGATCGTGCCATCGGAACGGCGATCGCCGCCATGGCGGCGAGGACAACGGTCAGGACCCCGCAACCTATGAGCGAAACCAACATGCTGAACCGGCCGGAAGCGATCTCGAGCGATCCGCTGGCGCTCGCGCGACGGGTTGAACGTCGCTGACAGGCGCCTCAAATCGGGACGCTCGCCGACGCGGGTCGCGCTAGATTAGCATTGAGGCTGCGCGGGCCGTTGCCCAGCAAAACGGACAGGAGCGAACGTGCCCGCAAGTCGAGAACGAATTTTCAATCTCCCGGTCGTGACAAAGACGCTGATCGTCGTGCTGGCGGCGACGCAGCTCGTCGTCGCTTACGGTCCTTTGGAATTCTCAAACTGGCTGCTCACGACGTTCGCTTTCATCCCCGCGCGCGTGACGCTTGAAGGCGGCGCCGAATACGCCACCATGCTGACCTACTTTTTCTTGCACGGCGATTGGACGCATCTCATCGTGAATGCGTTAGCGCTTGCAGCATTCGGCACGCCGGTCGAACGTCGATTCGGTTCGGCGCGCTACCTCTTCTTTCTCGCCGCGTGCGCCTTCGCAGGCGCGTTGTTGTTTCTTGCGCTGCACCCTTACGAAATCGCCCCTGTCGTGGGCGCATCAGGCGCAATCTCAGGAACAATGGGGGCGATTGTGCGTTTCGCATTTACGCCAGGAGCGCGTCTGGCGGACAAGCGGCGCAGTCCCGGGACGCCACACGACGAGGAATCGCATTCCACTTCGCTGTCGCATCTGCATTTGAACCGACAGGCGATGTTTTTCCTTGTCGCATGGCTAGCGGTGAACGTGCTTCTTGGCGCTTTTCCGCAGGCGGTCGGCGTGTCGAGCGCAATCGCCTGGGAGGCGCATGTCGGAGGGTTTCTGTTCGGCCTGCTCTTTTTCAGCTTCTTCGATCGCGCGGGTCGGCAGGCCCTTTAGTTCGCAGTAACGCCCTCGGCTGGCAGGGAGGCCGGTCGAGAGCGAAAAGGAGGGCCAGATGACGATCTCGAACATACTCGCAGAGAAAGGACGAGAGGTGGTGACGGCGAGCGCCGACACGACGCTGCAGCAGGCGGCTCAGCTGATGATGCGCTATCGAATCGGCGCGCTTGTCATTCTGGACGACAGCGGCCGACTGGCCGGACTGATCGCCGAGCGCGACATTGTTTCGGCGGTGGCGCTGGATGGGCCAGAGGCGCTGACGCAACGCATATCAGCGTATATGCAGCCCAGCCCCCAGCCGGCGAGAGAAGATGACGCCGTCGAGAACACGATGCGGGTGATGACCATCGAACGGCGCCGGCATATCCCCGTGATCCGGGAAACGCGCATCGTCGGCCTCGTGTCGATCGGCGACGTGGTCAAATACCGCATTCGCGTCATCGAGGAAGAGCACCGATCGATGCGCGAATACATCGCGCAAGCCTAAGGACAAGCCTAAGGATCAGGCGAGGTCGATAGCGGGATGTGGGCGAAGATGTTCGGCAGCGCGCGCTTCGTCGCCTCGCGCCCTACGTGGATGAGCTGCTCCGCCTTGTGAAAGTCGAACATGCCGACCTCCTCCAGTCGCGCCGTGATCGTGGCGTCTGGCGGGTCGCCGGCCAACCGCGAACGCAAGATGCGATCCTGGATGATGTTGAATGCGTCGATCATCGCGGTGGCGACGTTCGGCGCATCGCCCGGCTGACGATCGAAATAGCGGGGCAGGAACCGATCGACGAAGGAGGCGTCGGCTTTCTGTCCGAACGGACCGGCCTCTGCGGCGCGATGCAGCGCGCCGGGATCGTCGCGGATGACGCGCGCGCGATACATCGTGTCGGCGGTGACGTTTACGGCGATCACATATTCCGCGCCGAGCGCGCGGCACACGGTGACCGGCACGGGATTGACCAGCGCCCCATCAAAGAGCCAGCGATCGCCAATGCGCACCGGCTCGAAAACGCCCGGCAACGCGTAAGACGCGCGGATGGCGAGAGACACGGAGCCATGCTGCAGCCACACCTCATGGCCCGTCCCAACCTGAGTCGCGACCGCAGCGAAGGGTATGGCCAGGTCCTCGATCTCCAGGCCTTCGAGTTCCTTTTCCAAGGCGGACCGCAACCGTTCGCCGGTGATGAGGCTCGCGCCGGAAAATGAGAGATCCATCAGCGTGAAGACGCGCCGCTTGGTCAGGGTGCGGGCAAAGGCCTCGATCTGATCAAGCTTGCCGGCGGCATAGCATCCGGCGACGACGGCGCCGATCGACGTGCCTGCGATCACATCGGGCTTGATGTCATTGGCGGCGAGTTCGCGCAGCACGCCGATGTGCGACCAGCCGCGCGCCGCGCCCGCGCCGAGCGCCAGCCCGATCGTCGGCTGACCGCGCCTTTGCCGTTTGGCCTCGGTATCGGCCTTGCGTACGAGGGTCGTCGGAGGAGCTTGTGGTTCGTCCGTCATCGCGCCTGCCGCCTCGGCTTCGAGAAGTTGAGGGTTGCGTGAGCGTAGCGATAACATGCCGGCCCTCCTGAGCCGCTGTCTCCGTCATGGTAAGCGGCACAAGATATATTTGGAGACCAGCCTGCGCTTCGGAAGGTGGGCTTCAGGTTAACTTTCCGCCGAATAATGGGCGCCTATGCGCCACCGGCGGAGAAAACCAGCGCGCCATCGTCGCCGAGCGCTCGATAAAAGCAGGATTTTCTCCCCGTATGGCACGCCTTGCCGTCGCCGCCGACTTCGACCTCGAGCAGCACGGCGTCCTGATCGCAGTCGACGCGCAGCGAGAGCACTTTTTGCGTCTGCCCCGAGGTCTCGCCTTTGCGCCATAGCGACCCCCGCGACCGCGACCAATAATGGGCGAGACCCGTCTCGATCGTCTTCTCGAGCGCGAGTTCGTTCATATAGGCGACCATCAGCACTTCGTGCGTCGCCGCCTCGGTGGTGACGCAGACGATGAGGCCGTTCGCGTCGAATTTCGGCGCGAAAACGCTCCCCTCCTCCACCTCTTTCGAAGCCTGCGACATCACCGCGCCCCGCGCAGCAGCGTATAGAAACGCGCCTGCTCGGCCGGATCATCACGGAACACGCCAGAAAACTGCATGGTGACGGTGGACGATCCCTGCTTCATCACGCCGCGCATCGACATGCACATGTGTTCCGCCTCGACCATAACGGCGACCCCGCGCGGCGCGAGCGCTTCGTCGATCGCCGCCGCGATCTGCGCCGTCATCGCCTCCTGAGTCTGGAGGCGGCGGGCAAAAATCTCGACAAGCCGGGCAAGCTTCGACAGACCGACCACCCCGCCCGCCGGATAATAGGCGATGTGCGTCTTGCCAACGAAGGGCACGACGTGGTGCTCGCAATGCGAGGTGAAGGGAATGTCGCGAACGAGCACGAGATCGTCGTAGCCTTCGACCTCCTCGAAGACCTTCGACAGAACCTCGTCGGCGCTCTCCCGATAGCCGCTGAAGAACTCTTCATAGGCTTTGACGACTCGACGCGGGGTGTCGAGCAGTCCCTCGCGGTCCGGATCGTCTCCCGCCCAGCGCAACAGGGTGCGCACGGCGGCTTCGGCTTCATCGCGGGAGGGGCGTTCGACGGTTTTCACCGTCTCGAGCGAAGAAAAGGGACAGGTCTTAACCACGTCATCCATGTGGCGCCTCCAACTGACTAACGCCGCCCGCCCTCAAAAAAGCGTCGGCTGCCTCACGCCTAGCACGAAACGTGCAAGGCGCCCCTCAAATCGTCGCCCTCTCCTGATGGTGCCGAGATCACGAGAATTCGAGACGAACAGGGCCGTGGACGGCCCCGGCGCGGCGATCGCTTTCGCGAGGACGCGCGAAATCCTATATAGAGATTTACCAAGGCGATGGTAAGGCCTTGGCTTGGATGCACCGGCGGCGATGCTCGACAACATTTACAATCAACGCATTCTGGAGCTTGCCGGAAACATTCCGCGCATCGGCCGGCTGCCGCGCCCGGACGCGACCGCCTCGGCCTATTCCAAACTCTGCGGCTCGACGATCACCGTCGATCTGAGGCTGGAAGACGGCAAAGTGGCCGATTATGCGCATGAGCTGAAGGCCTGCGCGCTGGGCCAGGCGTCGGCCTCGATCATGGCGCGCAACGTGGTCGGCTCCACGCCGCAGGAGCTGCGCGAGGCGCGCGACGCGCTGCGCAGAATGCTCAAGGAGAACGGCCCGCCGCCGACCGGCAAATGGGCCGACCTCGCGGTGCTGGAGCCGGTGCGCGACTACAAGGCCCGGCATGGGTCGACGATGCTGGCGTTTGACGCCGTGGCGGACGCGGTGACGAAGGCGGAGGCTTGATCGCAAGCCGACGAGGGCCGAAAAGCTCTCATTCTGACGCCAACCGCGCAATTGCTGTCTTTCGCCAAGACAAGGATCGTCCCAGTTGATCTCACAAGATGCGGAACGAACGACCGGCCGCCAGGGCGTCCTCGGCTGGTGGCGCGCGACGCCCCTTTATCTGCGCATTCTGGGGGCCGTGGCGCTGGGGCTGATCGTTGGCGTCACGCTTGGCGACCAGGCGGCGGCGCTCGAAATTCCCGCAAAGCTCGTCCTGCGGCTCCTGGGGGCGCTTGCCCCTCCGCTGATTCTGCTGGCGATCATGCAGGCGCTGATGCGGGCGCATCTTGGCGGGCGGCAGGCGCTGCGGCTGGTGACGCTGCTGTTGACGAATACGCTGGTGGCGATCGGCATCGGCCTCCTTGTCGCCAACGTTCTTCAGCCCGGTTCATGGTGGAGCCCCGCGCCGGCGCACGCGCCCGCCAAGGCTGCCGCTGGCGCCGATCCTCTCGCGCAGTTCCTGGACAGCGTGCCCAAGAGCATCGGAGGGCCCTTTTCAGACAATGGCACGGTGATGGGCGTCATCTTCATTGCGGTGGCGCTGGGCGTCGCGCTGAGAAGCCTGCGGCATCATGAGGTGCGCACCGTCGAAGACCTCGTTCACGTGGCGCTGACCACCCTGATTACGATTCTGCACTGGATCATCGACCTGGTGCCGCTGGCCGTTTTCGGCATCGTCGCCAGTATCATCGGCGTGAAGGGCTTTGGTGATTTCCTCGCATTGGGGGGCTTCGTCGTCGCCGTGCTTGCGGCGCTGACGTTGCAAGCCGGCTATTACCTCATTCGCGTGCGGCTCGGTTCCTGGGTGCGCCCATTCGAACTGCTGCGGGGCGTGCGCGACGCGTTGGTGATGGCGTTTTCGACCGGCAGCTCCACGGCCACGATGCCGGTGACCTATGCGCGCCTGCGCGAAAATGTCGGGCTGCGCGAGGAGTCCGCCAGCATGGGCGCGCTCGTGGGCGCGAATTTCAATAACGACGGCACGGCGCTCTATGAAGCGATGTCGGCGTTGTTCGTCGCGCAATTGCTCGGCATGCATTTGACGCTCAGCCAGCAGTTCATCGTCGTGGTGACGTCGGTCGTCGCATCCGTCGGCGCAGCCGGCATTCCGGAAGCGGGATTGGTGACGATGACGATGGTCTTCAAGGCGGTGGCGCTGCCCACCGACTACATCGCCATGCTCTTTACCGTCGACTGGCTGCTGGACCGCTGCCGGACAGCCATCAACGTCATGGGCGACGTGACGGTCAGCTGTCTGCTGGACGGCAAAACGCGCGAGCCGCCGGAGACGCGACCGCCCTGAAGCGTCCGAGACGCCGCAAGAGACGCGCAAGAGTCTCGCCCCGCCGCCCCTTTCCGCCTACGCTCGCCGCATGACCCCTGCCCCGATTCGCATCCTCGGCATTGATCCCGGCCTGCGCAACACCGGCTGGGGCGTCATCGAGACGCAGGGCTCGCGGCTCTCCTTCATCGCCTGCGGGCGCGTGCGCTCCGACGCCAGCCTCAACATGGGCAAGCGGCTTTCGCAGCTGCATTTGGGCCTGATGGGCGTCATCGCCGACCATGCGCCGCATGAAGCGGCGATCGAGGAAACCTTCGTCAATCGCGATCCGCAGTCGGCCTTGAAGCTCGGACAGGCGCGCGGCGTGGCGCTGACCGCCCCCGCGCTCGCCGGCCTCGTCATCGCCGAATACGCCGCCAATCTCGTCAAGAAGACCGTCGTCGGCGCCGGCCACGCCGACAAGACGCAAGTGCAGATGATGGTGCGGGTGTTGCTTCCGGCGAGCGGCGCGACGAGCGCCGACGCCGCCGACGCTCTGGCGGTGGCGATCTGCCATGCCCAGCATCGCGGCGCGAGACTGCGGATTTCGGCATGATCGGCAAGCTCAAAGGCCTCATCGACAGCTATGGCGAGGATTTCGTCATCCTCGACGTCAATGGCGTCGGCTATGTGGTGCATTGTTCGACACGCACGCTGCAAAAGCTGCCGCGCGTCGGCGAAGCCTCCGCGCTGGCCATCGAAACGCAGGTGCGCGAAGATTCAATCCGTCTCTTCGGCTTTGCGAGCGAGGCCGAGCGCGACTGGTTTCGGCTGCTGCAGACCGTGCAAGGCGTCGGCGCCAAAGTGGCGCTGGCGATCCTTTCAATTCTGCCCGCGAACGATCTCGCCTCGGCGATCGCCATGCAGGACAAGGCGAGCGTCTCCCGCGCGCCGGGCGTCGGGCCCAAGCTCGCCGCGCGCATCGTCGCGGAGCTGAAGGACAAGGCGCCCGCCTTCGGCGCCGTCGACCCCGCCCTGGCGCGGCTCTCCGGCGAGGAGCCGGAAGGCGCGCCGTCGGCCGCGCGCGACGCAATTTCCGCTCTGGTCAATCTCGGCTATGGGCGCCCGCAGGCGGCGGCCGCGGTGGCCGAGAGCCTAAAACAGCTTGGCGAAGCCGCCGAGGCGAGCGCGCTGATTCGCCAAGGCCTGCGGGAACTCGCGCGCTGAGCGCGAGCATCAGGCGCCGATCACGTCGCGGTAGATTTCGGCGAGCGGAACGCCGACCCCGATCGCCGGCAATTCCAAAGTCGCGGCGAGCCCATCAAAGATCCGGACGCCCCCCCACTCATCTGCGACGCGGTCAAAAGTCTCGATATGGGCGCGGTCGCGCTCAACCAGCACGTAATGCTTCAGGCTCGGCAGCAGTTGATAGACCGCCCATTTCTCGAATCGATCTCGCGCCTTGCTCCCTTCCGACATCACTTCGATGAGCACCGTCGGATCGGACAGATAGGCTGCGCCCGGCTCAAGCGGGCTGCAATGGACGATCACGTCCGGCAGCGTTGAAGACTCTGTCGGGCGGCTACGCAGCCGAAACGACTCAACCAAGGTCCGGCAGGGCGAACCCGACGCACGCAAGCGCTCGCGGATGCCATTCGCCAAATTCTGGATGATGTAGTTGTGCTCCCAGCGCGCGCCGACCATCATGCGCACGACGCGGCCGCCGATCAGCTCCCACTTCTCGTCGGCGGGCTTGTCGGGGAGAAGTTCCTCGAAATCGTCGAGGGACATATACTCATATTGCGAGGACGGGCGATTCACGGCGCGGCTCCGTTTGTCGCATCATAGCATAGCGCCTGCGCCAGCGCATGGGAGCCGCCCGTTTGAACACCCCCGCGCGCCTTGTCAGCCCCGCGCAGCGCGACGACGACGCCGACGCGTCGCTGCGCCCGCTGTCGCTTGCAGATTTCACCGGCCAGGAGGCGGCGCGCGCCAATCTCAAGGTCTTCATCGAGGCCGCCAAGACGCGCGGCGACGCGCTCGATCATGTGCTGCTCGTCGGCCCGCCGGGGCTGGGCAAGACCACGCTGGCGCAGATCGTCGCGCGCGAGCTTGGCGTCAATTTTCGCTCCACCTCCGGCCCCGTCATCGCCAAGGCCGGCGACCTCGCGGCGCTGCTCACCAACCTCGAGCCGCGCGACGTGCTGTTCATCGACGAAATTCACCGGCTCAATCCGGCGGTGGAGGAAATCCTTTATCCGGCCATGGAGGATTTCCAGCTTGACCTGATCATCGGCGAAGGTCCGGCGGCGCGTTCGGTGAAGATCGACCTTTCAAAATTCACCCTCGTCGGCGCGACGACGCGCGCCGGCCTCCTGACCACGCCGCTGCGCGACCGCTTCGGCATTCCTGTACGGCTGAATTTCTACACGGCGGAAGAATTGGAGTTGATCGTCAAGCGCGGCGCGCGCGTGCTGGGGATCGGCGTCGACACCTCGGGCGCGAAGGAAATCGCGCGCCGCTCGCGCGGCACGCCCCGCATCGCCGGCCGGCTTCTGCGACGCGTGCGCGATTTCGCCGTGGTCGATGGCGTCGGATCAATCACCCGCAAACTCGCCGATCACGCTCTGTCGCTCCTCGAAGTCGATTCGATCGGCCTCGACGTCATGGATCGGCGCTATCTCAATCTGGTGGCCGTCAGTTTCGGCGGCGGCCCGGTCGGCATCGAGACGATCGCCGCGGCGCTGTCGGAGCCGCGCGACGCGATCGAGGACATCATCGAGCCGTTTCTCTTGCAGCAGGGCTTCCTGCAGCGCACGCCGCGCGGGCGCTTGCTGACGCCGCACGCTTTCCGTCACCTTGGCCTCGCCGAGCCGGCGCGCCCGGCTTCGCAGTTCGGATTGTTTGGCGAAGGCGAAGACTAACCGGCGATCACGCGGTGAGCACGAAATAAATCATTACGCCAAATAAGAGAACGGCGGCGATCTCGCCGGCATGCTCCAGCGCCTTCAGCGCGCGGCTTAGAAATTTCGAGTTCATGATGCACACTCCGTAGGAACGTACATGGCGTCTCAAGCTACGCTTTCCAGCTCCTTCGTACGAGGCAACGCGATCGCGCCACAGGGGAATCGGGTGAAGGATTGTTTTCCTCACCCTCATCCTTCGAGACGCGTGCTGCGCACGCTCCTCAGGATGAGGAAGCCCAATGTCTGAATTAACCTACGAGCGGACCGCCGGCCTTTATCCAGGCGTCGAGGCCGCCCTGAATATGGCGCGCCGAAGTTAATCCCGCTTGCTGCGCGGCCTCGACCGCCATCGCCGAACGCTCGCCGAAGGCGCAATAAAAAAAGATGCGCTTGCCGGTTGCGACCGCCAGCTCATGCAGCAGCCCGCCATCGCGAATATTCTCGTCGAGTTCGTCATAGGGCATATGCAGCGAGCCGGGGATGACGCCATGAACTTCGCGCTCGCGCGCCTCGCGCAGATCGACGAGAGCCGTTGAGGGCTGACCGAGCACTTCGAGCGCCTCCTGCGGCGTCAACGACCAGCCGCGCCGCGCGATGTCCTCCTGATGCAATCCGATGTGAATGTTCGCCGGCACCGCGACGTCCATCATTTTGGGATTGGGCAAATGCAGACTGTCCATCAGCGCGACATATTCATCGATGGATTTGACCTGCAAACGCGGATTGAACGCCCGTTCCTCGCCGATTGTGCTGACCGTATCGCCCTTATAGTCGTGCGCAGGATAGACAAGCGTCGAGTCGGGAAGCTTCAACAGCTTGCCGAAAAGCGACTCGTACTGCGCCCGCGCGTCGCCGTTCTGAAAGTCAGTGCGGCCCGTGCCGCGGATCAACAGCGTGTCGCCGGTGAACACCCGGTCGGCCATCATAAAGCTGTATGAATCGTCGGTGTGTCCGGGCGTATAGAGAACATCGAGCTCGACGCCCGGAATGCGGATGCGCTCGCCTTCGCGAACGCGCATCGACACCACATCGGCGTTGCTGCGCTCGCCCATCACCGTGATGCAGTGCGTGCGGTCGCGGAGCGCGCCGAGGCCGGTGATATGATCGGCGTGGGTGTGCGTGTCGAGCGCCTTGACCAGCCGAAGATCGAGTTCGCGCATCAGCTGCAGATAGCGATCAACCTTGTCGAGCACCGGATCAATGATCAGCGCCTCCCCGCCGCGATGGCCGGCGAGGAGGTAGCTGTAGGTGCTGGAGACGCTATCGAACAATTGCCTGAAGATCATCGCGCGCGTTCCTGCGCCTGCCGCGCATCATTTCGGTTGCGGAACAATGCGAAGATAGGGCCGCGGCGCGTTCCAGCCGTCTGGATAGATCTTTTTGGCTTCCTCGTCCGAGACTGAGCCGGCGATGATGACGTCGTCGCCCGGCCGCCAGTTGACGGGCGTCGCGACCTTGTGTGCGGCGGTCAATTGCAGCGAGTCGATGATGCGGAGCACTTCATCGAAGTTGCGGCCGGTCGTCATCGGATAGACCATTATGAGCTTGATCTTCTTGTCGGGACCGATGACGAAGATGTTGCGCACCGTCTGGTTGTCGGCCGGCGTCCTGACGCTGGCGTCGCCCCCCGCGCTCGCGGGCAACATTCCGTAGAGCTTGGAGATGCGCAGGTCCGGGTCGCCGATCATCGGATAAGTCGGCTTCGCGCCCTGAGTTTCCTCGATGTCGACCGCCCATTTGGCGTGATTGTCAACCGGATCGACGCTCAAACCGATGATTTTGACGTTGCGTCGCTTAAATTCGGGCTCGAGTTTGGCCATGTAGCCAAGTTCGGTCGTGCAGACCGGCGTGAAATCCTTCGGATGCGAGAACAGAATGCACCAGGAATTTCCAATCCAATCATGAAACTTGATATGTCCTTGCGTCGTGTCGGCTTCGAAATCCGGCGCGGTGTCGCCAATCTGGAAAGACATGTGGAAGCTCCTCGGTTATTGTTGCGACGCGCCTTGGCGCGCGAGCGACGCTCTTCGCCGCCTGAGAGCGTATGCCTATAAATGCGATTGTTTCGCTCAGTATCAAGAACAGCCCCGTTCAAGCCAATCCCGCCTCTTTGATGAAACTCCAACCTAGCCGCCAGCCGAACGCAGAATGACGACGATCGCGCCATGTCAATCCCTGTCCATTCGCGTCTATTACGAAGACACGGATTTTTCCGGACTCGTCTATCACGCCTCCTATTTGCGCTTCATGGAGCGGGCGCGCACCGAGATGTTGCGTTCCCTCGGGCTCGATCAGAAGGCGCTGCTCGAGGGCGCAGCCGGCGCACCGATTTTTTTCGTCGTCCGGTCGATGGACGTCGACTTTCAAAAGCCCGCGACGATGGACGACCTGCTGACCGTCGAAACCGTGATTCTTGAGCTCGGCGGCGCCTCGCTCACGCTTGAGCAGCGGGTTTTGCGGCAGGCGGAACTGCTTGTCCGCGCCAAAGTAAGGATCGTGTGCGTCGAAGCCGGCCGTGCGCGCCGCCTGCCGCCCGAGGTGCGCGCGAAATTCGAATGTCTTCTGCCAAATTCAGCGTAGAATGCCGTCGCCATCTGGACGCCGCCTTTTGCGGCCTAAAATGGCGGCGAGATGGGAATCAACGAACCCGCTGCGCGCCTGCGGCCCCGGACCGAGCCTTCGGACCCGGCGGAGACCGGCGTTCTGATCGTCGACCTCGCCGCCCTCGCCGATAATTGGCGCACGATGGCTCGGCTGGCCGGCGGCGCGGAATGCGGCGCGGTGGTGAAGGCCGACGCCTATGGCTTGGGGCTCGCGCCCGCGATGGGCGCGCTGCTCTCAGCCGGCTGCCGAACCTTTTTCGTCGCCAATGTCGTCGAAGGCGAAGCGGCCCGGGCCGTCGCCAACGACGCGACCATCTATGTGCTGGACGGGCTCGTGCCCGGCGCGGCGCCGCGCCTCGTCGCCGCCGATCTTATCCCGGCCTTGGGTTCGCTGGGCGAAATCGACGAATGGGCGGCGACTGGGCGCAAGCCCAAAGCCGCGATCCATTTCGACACGGGGATGAATCGCTTCGGAATTCCGATCAGCGAGGCGGCGCAGGCGGCCGAGCGCGCGCGCCACATCGCGCCTACGCTGGTGATGAGCCATTTCGTCAGTTCGCAACTGCGCGACGCCCCCTGCAACGCCCGGCAGATCGAGGCGTTCCTCGACGCCCGCGCGCGCTTCGCCGAGATTCCGGCGTCTATGGCGAATTCCTCGGCCGTCTTCTTGCCGCAGCGCCCGCATTTCGATCTCGTTCGTCCCGGTTACGCGCTGTTTGGCGGCAACCCCACGCCTTACGCCGAATGCCCGGTGCGGCCGGTCGCGCGGCTCAGCGCGCGCATTCTCTCAACGCGAGAGATCGAGCCAGGCGCCTGCGTCGGCTATGACGCGCTATGGTCGGCGCCAAAGCGCACGCGCATCGCGACGATCGGCGTCGGCTATGCGGACGGCGTGCCGGTCGGGGCCGCCTCTTGCACTGAAAAGCCGACAGGCGAAGCGCTCGTCGGCGGAGTCCGCTGCCCCTTCATCGGCCGCGTATCGATGGATTATGTCGTGCTGGACGTTTCCGAGGCGCCGCACGAGGCCGCGCAGCGCGGCGAATGGGTCGAGCTGCTGGGCGACGGCATTTGCCTCGAGGAAGCGGCGTCGCGCGCCGGCACCATCGGCTATGAGATTCTCACGCGGCTCGGCGCGCGATTCTCGCGACGCTATCTCGGGGCTTAGCTCGGCGTCACGCCATCGCGAACCACGGCGCGAGCACCGGATATCCCTCGCCTGCGAGGAGCGACACCGTCTCATGCAGCGGCAGGCCGACGACGGCCGTATAGGATCCGACGATCTTCACCAGAAACACGCCGGCGCGTCCCTGAATGGCGTAGCCGCCCGCCTTGCCGCGCCACTCGCCAGTTGAGAGATAGGCTTCGATCTCGGTCGAGCCGAGGCGCTTGAACCGCAGCCGCGCCTCGACGAGACGCCTGCGCTCATAGCCGCGCGGCGTGATCAGGCTCACCGCCGAAAAGACCCGATGCTGGCGCCCCGAGAGCAGCTGCAGGCACTCCTCGGCCTCCTCTCGCGTCTCGGCCTTAGGCAGGATGCGCCGGCCGACGGCGACGACCGTGTCGGCGGCGATCAGAAAGGCTTCCTTCAGCTCGGGCTGCGTCGCGCGCAGCTTCACCGCAGCAGCGGCCTTCTCGCTGGCGATTCGGGTGGCGTAGGCGCGCGGCGATTCTCCGCGGTGCGGCGTCTCATCGATGTCGGCCGGCAGCAGGGCGTCGGCGTCGAGTCCCGCCTGCTGCAACAGCGCCAGGCGCCTCGGCGAAGCTGATGCGAGAACGAGCTTGGGACGGGCGATTGGAGGATTGGCTGTCAAGAACGTCGCTCCGCCAAAAAGAAAATTACCGGAAACGATATGTTATACGCCCTTTGGTCAAATCATAAGGGGTCATCTCGACAAGCACCTTATCGCCAGTCAACACGCGGATGCGGTTCTTGCGCATTTTGCCGGCGGTATGGGCGATGATTTCGTGGTCGTTTTCGAGCTTGACGCGAAACATCGCGCTCGGCAGCAGTTCGGTGACGACGCCGGGAAATTCGAGCAGTTCTTCCTTGGCCATGTGGTTCCTTGTGAGGCGCTCTCGCCGCGAGTTTGGCCGCGCGGCTTAGATAGCGCGAAAAAAGCGAAAAACCCGCTACCCCGGCCGGGGAGCGGACTCGGCGCGGACCCTAATCGAGAACGAAGGATTTGTGAACCAGGGAGTTGAGGGGCGCGATTCCTTCTCCCGTTTACGGGAGAAGGTGGCCCGGCGAAGCCGGGTCGGATGAGGGCGCGTTCAGCACTCTCGATATGTCGTCCAGCGCCGCGCCTCCGATCACACGCTCATTCGACAAGCGCAACACACGCCACCCGTTGCTCAAGAGCCAATCATCGCGCCTCTGGTCTCGCTCCCGCCGTTCGGCGTTTTCGTGCGGCGCACCGTCAAGCTCGATGATCAGGCGCTCAGACACACAGGCGAAATCCGCGATGTAAGGACCAATCGGAACTTGGCGCCGAAACTTCATGCCGAGCAGCCCGCGCCCACGCAGATGTTTCCATAGAATCGCTTCCGCTATGGTCATTTCCTGACGAAGCGTGCGCGCTTGCCGGAGCCTTTCCCTTGGCGTGTCGTCACGCATTTGCGCCCTCATCCGACCCTCGCTGACACGAGGGCCACCTTCTCCCGCAAGCGGGAGAAGGGAGAAGCGGCGTCACTTCGGCTTGCCCTTCACCGTGCGCGTGCCGGGCTTGCCGCCCGAAGAACGCGGCGAGACGCGCGGCGGCGGCGTGAGCCGACCCAGCGGCCGCGCTTCGCCGCCGCCGAAATTATGCGGCCCCATGTCGGCGTCGGTGGGCTTATGCGCGCGGGTCGCGAGCTTTTCATCTTCGTCGCGGCGTATGGCGCCGCGCCCTCCCCGCCCGAAGGAGGCGCGAAATTGCGGGCTCGCCTCGGCGAGCAATTCGGCGCGTTGCAGCCGCTGGATTTCATCGCGCATGCGCGCCGCCTCCTCGAAGGCGAGATCGGCCGCCGCCGCCTTCATGCGCTTTTCCAGATCGGCGATCGTGGCCGCGAGATTATGCCCCGGCGCGATGTCGTAGCCGGTGTCGACCGTCACGTGATCCTGCTCGGCGACCGAGCCGAGAATATCGGCGATGCCGCGCTTGATCGACGCGGGCGTGATGTTGTTCTCGCGGTTATAGGCCTCCTGCTTCGCCCGTCGGCGGTCGGTCTCGCCCATCGCTCGCTTCATCGAGCCGGTGATCTGATCGGCATAAAGGATGACGCGGCCGTCGACATTGCGCGCGGCGCGGCCGATCGTCTGCACGAGCGACGTTTCGGAGCGCAGAAAGCCCTCCTTATCGGCGTCGAGAATGGCGACGAGGCCGCATTCGGGGATATCCAAACCTTCGCGCAGCAGATTGATGCCGACGAGCACGTCGAAGGCGCCGAGCCGCAGATCGCGGATGATCTCGATGCGCTCGATCGTGTCGATGTCGGAATGCATGTAGCGCACGCGCACGCCGTTCTCATGCAGATATTCGGTCAGATCTTCCGCCATGCGCTTGGTGAGCACGGTGACAAGCGAGCGATAGCCGATTTGCGCAGTCGCCCGCGCTTCGTCGAGAAGATCGTCGACCTGGGCGCGCGCCGGGCGCACCTCGACGAGCGGGTCGATCAATCCCGTCGGGCGAATCACCTGTTCGACGAAAACGCCGCCTGTCTGATTGAGCTCCCAGTTTCCCGGCGTCGCCGAAACCGAAACGGTCTGCGGCCGCATGGCGTCCCATTCCTCGAAGCGCAGCGGGCGATTGTCCATGCAGGATGGCAGACGGAATCCATATTCCGCGAGCGTCGCCTTGCGGCGGAAGTCGCCCTTATACATCGCGCCGATCTGCGGAATGCTGACATGGCTCTCGTCGGCGAAGACCAGCGCATTGTCCGGGAGATATTCGAACAGCGTCGGCGGCGGCTCGCCCGGCCTGCGGCCGGTGAGATAGCGCGAATAATTTTCGACGCCGGCGCAGGAGCCCGTCGCCTCCATCATCTCGATATCGAAGCGGGTGCGTTGCTCGAGCCGCTGCGCCTCCACCAGACGCCCGGAACGGTGCAATTCGTCGAGCCGCGCGCGCAATTCTTCCTTGATCGCCTTGATCGACTGCAGCAGCGTCGGCCTCGGCGTCACATAATGCGAATTGGCGTAGACTTTGACGAATTCGAGGTCGACGGTCTTCTTGCCGGTCAGAGGATCGAATTCGGAGATCGACTCCACCTCATCGCCAAAGAAGCTGACGCGCCAGGCGCGGTCCTCATAGTGGGCCGGGAAAATGTCGACGGTGTCGCCGCGCACGCGAAAGGTTCCGCGGGTGAAGTCGGCGCCGATGCGGCGGTAGTGCAGCGCGACGAGATCGGTGACGAGCTGCCGCTGCTCCAGCTTCTCGCCGAGCGTCACCGAGAAGGTCATCGCCGTGTAGGTTTCGACCGATCCGATGCCGTAGATGCAAGAGACCGACGCCACGATGATGACGTCGTCGCGCTCGAGCAGCGCGCGCGTCGCTGCGTGGCGCATGCGGTCGATCTGCTCGTTCACCGAGGATTCTTTCTCGATGTAGGTGTCCGAGCGCGGCACATAGGCCTCGGGCTGGTAGTAGTCGTAATAGGAGACGAAATATTCGACGGCGTTATTGGGAAAGAAGCTCTTGAACTCGCCGTAAAGCTGCGCCGCCAGCGTCTTGTTCGGCGCGAGAATGAGCGCCGGCCGCTGCACGCGTTCGATCACGCTCGCCATGGTGAAGGTCTTGCCCGATCCGGTGACGCCGAGCAGCACCTGATCGCGTTCCTGCGCCGCGATTCCCTTGACCAGCTCCTCGATCGCCGCAGGTTGGTCGCCCTTCGGCGTGTATTCGGAGACGAGGTCGAACCTCACGCCGCCTTCGGACTTGGCCGGCCGCTCGGGCCGATGCGGCGTCCAGGGCTTTTGATCACGAATGTTCGGATCGCCAAGGCGCAGCAGTTGCGCAAGGCTGTCGGCGGTCGCCTCAACACCCCCACCGGCGTGAAAGCCCTCGCCGAGCCCGTATTTCTCGATGTCCTCCTCGTCGAGGCCCTGGATCGAGGAAGCGTCGTAGGCGGCCTGCGGCGCCTCGCCGAACCCGGGCGCGAGCGCCGGATTGAGGAGCTGCATGAGATGCGGCGCAAGCGGCTCCACCGCCGGCTTCGCCGCCTTGGCGCGCGTCGGCCGCGCAGGATCTCTGGGCTTTTTAGGGGGAGAGGCCATGGCGGCAATATGGGGGAGACGGCGGCGGGATGGAAGCGGGAAGGCCCCCTCCCTGTCCCTCCCCCGCTTCGCGGGAGAGGGGACGCCAACGATCGACGCTAGCGAAATCCCGACGAAGCGCCGAATCTCCTCCCTCTCCCGCTTCGGCGGGGGAGGGCTGGGGAGGGGGCAAGTCAAACGCGCCCCGTCGAAGCGAACGATAGCGGCCGACTCGCACCTCCGGCGCATGAAACTCTTGGGACCGCGATTTCAACCGCGCCCAGAAATTCCTGACCACGCTGACGATCATAGAACTCGGCGGCAAGGCCCTGCGTGCGGCAAAAAACTATCGCCAGCTGCGCGGTCTCGGCATCACGTCGAGAAAAACAGTCGACACGATCATCGCCACGTGTTGCATCGAAAAATGTCTGCGGCTGCTCTATAGCAACAGGGATTTCGATCCGTTCGTTGAGCGCCTTGGCATGCGCTCGGCGATGGCTTAGCGATGCTCCGCTCGCAGCGCCCGTTACTTGCAATGTTTCAGGAGCACCGTTGGACAACGCCTCGACCGCGCTATTTGCGTTTGCAGGGGGGCGCCATGCGCAGACGTCGATCGAAAATGAACAAGCTTTTCTCCGACACGCTCAAGATGAGCTTCGTGGCCAATCAGGTGATCGGCTTGCGGCTGATGAAGATCGCCACGGGCGGCGCGCATGGCAAACGCGAAAGCGATTTGATGGTGAGCGAAAAGCTCGAAGCTGCGGCCGAAGCCAGCCTCGCAGCCGCGATGAGCATGGCGACAGGACAACCGCATCGCGCCGCCGAACGCGCGCTCGCCGTTTACACGAAGCGAGTCAATGGCAATCTAACGCGACTGTCGAAGCGCTGACGGAGACGGCTTGTCCTGGCCGAACCGTGGCCGGGGCGCCGCGCGCTTGCGCCGCCACATCGCCAGCGCGGAGCCAGCCCCGACAAGCGAGAGCACGCCGAACACGGCGGACCATTGAGCCCCCTCGCCCACCGAGAAATCATACTGCCCGACATATTCCTTGGCGCCGTCGTCGCTGGTCGCCCTGACGAGAGCGACATAGCTTCCGTCGCTGACGAAATTATGCGTGAAGCTTGTCGTGCCCTTGTCCGCCAAATATTTCTGCGGCGGCAAAACGGCGACGGTGTTGGCGTCAAGGTCGTCGCGCCAATCGGCCTGACCGACATTGCGCAGCAAGCGGATTTCGATGTTCATGTCGCGCAGCTCGATCTGCCGCGCGTCGAGGATGATCATCGTCGGACCGAGCGTCGGCACATGCCGGCAGAAAATCTCGTCGGTCTGATTTTCTTGAAAAGCGCTGAACATCATTTGCGTCGGACCGACGCTCATCACGCAATGGCGTGGATGTTCCGCCCTTGTCTGCGCCTGAGCGATGCTGACGGATGCGCAGGCGAGAAGCGCGGCGAGCAGAAGTCTTCCCGACATCGGACCCTCTCCGGGCGTAACGCGCAGGCAGCGGCTTTCCGCCGTCGCCTTGCGGGCAAAGAGCCGTGCACAGCCGCCGCGCCCGTGGATGCTCGAGAGATCGACTCTGCCGCCGACTGAGACTTCGACAAAGAAGCGATCTTGCCAAAGAGCGGCCAGAATTCGCCATATCGCCGGTCGGCTACTCCGCCCCCTCCAGTTCCTCGCGCTCCGCCTCCAGCAATTTCGCGCGCGCCTCGGCGGCCTCGCGCTGGCGGTTCCACATGCCGGCGTAATGGCCGCCAAGCGCCAGCAGCGCCTTATGCGTGCCGCGTTCGACGATGCGGCCGTGATCCAGAAACAGGATTTCGTCGGCGTCGACGATGGTCGACAGGCGATGCGCGATGACGAGCGTGGTGCGGCCTTTCGCGACCCGCCTCAACGCCTCCTGAATTTCATGTTCCGTCAAGCTGTCGAGCGCCGACGTCGCTTCATCGAGAATGAGGATCGGCGGACCTTTTAGAATGGTGCGCGCAATCGCGACGCGCTGCTTCTCGCCGCCGGAAAGCTTCAGCCCGCGCTCGCCGACCTGCGCGCTATAGGCCTCCGGCACGCTCTCGATGAAGCGGTCGATCTGGGCGAGCCGCGCCGCCTCGCGAACCTCTTCGTCGCTCGCGTCCCATCTTCCATAGCGAATGTTGTAGCCGATCGAATCGTTAAACAGCACGGTGTCCTGCGGCACCATGCCGATCGCCGCGCGCAGGCTTTCCTGCGTGACGTCCAGTATGTTCTGTCCGTCGATCGTGATGCGGCCGCCTTGCGGCTCGTAGAAACGATACATCAGGCGCGAAATCGTCGATTTTCCCGCGCCGGACGGCCCGACGATGGCGATCGTTTGTCCGGGCTGCGCGTCAAAGCTCACGCCTTTGAGGATCGGCCGGTTCGCCTCGTAGTGGAACGCGACATTGTCGAAAACGATCCGCCCTTCGCGCACGACGAGCGGAGAAGCGCCGGGCTTATCCAAGATCTCGGGGATCTGCGCCAGAATCGAGAACATGGTCTCGATGTCGATGATCGCTTGCCGCACCTCGCGATAGAAGGTGCCCATGAAATTCAAGGGCTGCGCCAGCTGCCCCATCATCAGGTTGATCAGAACGAAATCGCCGACCGTATTGCGGCCGGCCTCGATGCCATAAACGCACATCACCATCATGGTGGTGAGCCCGATGATGAAGATCACCGTCTGGCCGGCGTTGAGCACCGCAAGCGAGACATAGGACTGCGTACTGGCCTGCTCATAATGGATCATCGATTTGTCGTAGCGCTCAGCCTCACGTCCTTCCGCGCCGAAATATTTCACCGTTTCATAGTTCAGCAGGCTGTCGATCGCCTTCTGATTGGCGTCGGTGTCGCTATCGTTCATCCTGCGCCGAATGGCGATCCGCCAGTTCGTGGCGAGCGCCGTATAGAGAAAATATCCGGCGAGAGTCGCGACCAGGACGAGCCCGTAACGCCAGCCGAACTGGTAGAGAAAAATGCCGAGGACCAGCGCCATCTCCAGCACTGTCGGGGCGCCGGTCGACATGATGAGGCGCGACAGCGTCTCGATGCCGTTGCGTCCGCGCTCGAGAACGCGAGTCAGTCCGCCAGTCTTTCTGCCGATATGAAAGCGCAGCGACAGCTCATGCATATGCACGAAGAGGTCGGTCGCCAGCCGACGCACGGCGTGCATCGCCACCGCCGCGAAGATGCCGTCGCGCAGCTGCATCAGCACGACTGACGCGATGCGGATTCCACCCATCATCAAAGTGAAAAAGACCGCAGCGGCTGCGAGTTTCCCCGCCACGCCGGCGCCGCCCTCGGCAAGCGCGTCCGTCGCCCATTTGAACGCGTATGGCGTCGCGGCGTTGAACAGCTTGCTGACCACAAGCAGCGCAAACACCGCGGCGACTCGAAGCTCGAGATCCCGCCGGCCGCGTGGCCAGATGTAGGGCCACAAACGCCCTATCGTCTTGAAAAGAGACGCTTCCGACAATTGCTGATCAGTAGCGGGCTGGGGCGCGGCGTCTTCCGGATCGAGCGCATTGGGTTCGCTCGTTTCGACTTGATCAGGTTTAAGCATAGCGCTCCGAATGAATGGGCCGCTGTCACGGCGTTTTGCGTCATATATGACCTTTAGAAGGAATGCGCACCCCGCCCGGTCATGGTGGGAAGCACAAGAGAATGCACATGCGAGAAATTAAGAATGTTTGCGTCTATTGCGGCTCCTCGATCGGCGCCGATCCGCGTTACACAGCGGCGGCGCGGGCGCTGGGCGCGGCCCTTGCGCGCGCCGGGGTCGGCCTGGTTTACGGCGGCGGGGCCATCGGCCTGATGGGCGTTCTGGCGAAGGCGACGGTCGCCGCCGGGGGCGTTGTCACCGGGATCATTCCCGAGTTCCTGGATCGACGGGAGATTCCCTTCACCGGCGCAACGGAGCTCGTCGTCGTCGACGACATGCACACGCGCAAGCGCCTGATGTTCGAACGATCCGACGCCTTCATCGCGCTGCCTGGCGGCGTCGGCACTTTGGAGGAGCTGACCGAGCAGCTGACCTGGATCCAGCTCGGCCGTCACACCAAGCCTCTGGTCATCGCCGACATCGGCGGCTTCTGGCGTCCCCTGCTGTCGCTTTTCGCGCATATGCGGAACGAGGAGTTCTTCGGCGAGGTCGACAACGTGCGCTATCTCGTGGCCGAACGCGTCGAAGACATCCTGCCGATGATTTTCGCGGCGGTCCGCCATTCTCCTGACATCAGCGAGACAGCGGTCACTGAGCGGCTTTAGCGGTTTGACGGTCGTTGCGCTCGACTGACACCAGCAGCTTATAATTGATCGCGTCGACGAGCGCCTCGAAGGACGCGTCGATGACATTGGCCGATACGCCGACGGTGGACCACCGCTCGCCCTCGCCGTCGGCGCATTCGACGAGAACGCGCGTAACTGCGTCGGTGCCGCCCTGGAACACGCGGACGCGATAATCGACGAGCCGAACGTCCTCGATGAAGCGCTGATAGGCGCCAAGATCCTTGCGCAGCGCGAGATCCAGCGCGTTGACGGGACCATTGCCTTCAGCGGCGGAAATGCGGCTCTCGCCATCCACATTGATCTTGACGATCGCCTCGGCGCCTTGGTCCTCAAAGCCGCCATTCCGGGCGAAGCGCCGATCGACCGCGACGCTGTAGCGTTCGATGTCGAAGAAATGCGGCGCCTCGCCGAGCACGCGCTTGGCCAGAAGAAAGAACGAGGCGTCGGCGCCTTCATAGGCGTAGCCTTGCGCTTCCTTCTCCTTCACCTCGTCGAGCAGCCGCGTCAGACGCGGATCGTCCTTTTCGAGGGCGAGGCCGAGCCGGGCGAGCTCCGAAACGATGTTCGAGCGTCCTGCCTGATCCGATACGAGCACGCGCCGCACATTGCCGACCGAGTCGGGCGTGACATGTTCGTAGGTGCGCGGATCGGTCAGCACGGCCGAAGCGTGAATGCCGGCTTTCGTCGCAAAGGCGCTGGCGCCGACATAGGGCGCATGACGGTTGGGCGCGCGGTTGAGAAGTTCGTCGAGCGCATGGCTCACACGCGTCAGCTGCGTCAGCTTCTCTTGCGTCACGCCAATCTCGAAGCGCTCGGAAAATTCGCTCTTCAGCAATAGCGTCGGAATGATCGTCGTCAGATTAGCGTTGCCGCAGCGTTCGCCAAGACCGTTGAGCGTGCCCTGGATCTGCCGTGCGCCGGCGCGCACGGCGGCAAGCGAATTCGCCACCGCCTGTCCCGTGTCGTCGTGGCAATGCACGCCGACGCGGTTTCCTGGAATCTGCTTGACGACCTCTGTGACGATGCTTTCAACCTCGTGCGGCAGCGTGCCGCCATTGGTGTCGCAGAGCACGATCCATCGCGCGCCAGCCGCATGCGCTGCCCTCGCGCAGGCCAGCGCGTAGTCGGGGTTCGCCTTGAAGCCGTCGAAGAAATGCTCGCAATCGACGGCGACTTCCTTTCCGCGCGCGACGGCGGCGTTTACGGATTGCGTAACGCTTGCAAGATTGTCTTCTTCCGTGGAGCGTAAGGCGACGCGAACCTGAAAGTCCCAGCTCTTAGCGACAAAGGTGATGACGTCGGCGCTGCTGTCGAGGAGCGCCGCGACGCCCGGATCATTCTCGACCGAGCGGCCCTGCCGGCGCGTCATGCCGAAGGCGGCGAAGCGCGCGCGCAGTTTCGGTCGCTGCGCAAAAAACTCGGTGTCGAGCGGATTGGCGCCAGGATAGCCGCCCTCGATATAGTCGATGCCAAGGTCGTCGAGCAGCGCCGCGATCTGACGCTTGTCGTCGAGCGAAAAATCGACGCCCGTCGTCTGCGCGCCGTCGCGCAGCGTCGTGTCGTATAGCGTCAGCCGTTCCTTGGCCCGTTCCTTGGCCATCAATGCGCTCTCCCGGCGGCGGGGGCCGCCAACTCCTTGGTCATCGTCGTATTGCCGAGCCATTGGCCGGCGATCGTTTTCATATTGCGCGTCGTCGCCACATAGCCGCGCGCCGCAAAAAAGTCCTGCGCCGCGTCGGAGGCCTCGACCGTCAGCAGCGTCGTCCCCCGCGCGGCGGAGAGTTTTTCGATCGCCTCGGCGAGCGCCGACCCGACGCCCTTGCGCGCCATGTCGGGCCGCACATAGAGCATGTCGAATATCTTATTGTCGCGCAGCGAGGCGAAGCCGGCGATGTTCCCGTCGACAAGCGCGACGATGGTCAGCGCATCCGCGAGGCGCGACGCGAAGGCCGCTTCATCATCAGCCGCAGACGCCCAGGCTTCTCGCTGCGCATCGTCATAGTCGTCGACGGCAAGCGCCTCGACGCTGGCGCGAAAGAGCGCCGCGAGCGTCGCCGCGTCCGCGGGAAGAAACGGCCGCAGACCGGGCGTTGGCGCGCTGCGCGCCATCACACGATCTCAAAGGCGCGCAGCAGATGCCACGCGATGAAGGCCGCGAGCGCCAGCACGATCAGCTTGAACGCGAGATAGAGCGCCCAGTGGCGCTTGAAGGGAAGCGTCTTTTTCCAGTCATCGTTGGACATGTCGCGACCTCGAGGAACGAACCCTCTCCCGATGGGAGAGGGTGGCCGCGGAGCGGCCGGGAGAGGGGTTTCCCGCTATCGAATTTTGCGATTTGATCGATAAATGGCGGGCAAGAACATTTCCATCGTGCGCAGATTGCGGCGCGAGAGCACGGGTCCCGAGGAAATTCTCTGGCGCGAATTGCGCGCCTCGCGTTTCCATGGGCTCAAGTTTCGCCGTCAAGCTCCGATTGCGGGATATATCGCAGACTTCTGCTGCTGCAGCCTCGGACTCACCATCGAACTCGATGGCGGCCATCATGCCGATCAGCCGCTTTCCGACGCCGCGCGCCGCGCTGCGATCGAAAGTCACGGTTATCTGGAACTGCGCTTCACCAACGATGACGTGAAAGAACGACTGGATTGGGTGCTGCAGGAAATTCTTCGCGCCGCTGATATCGCTCGTGCGCGCGCGCCGCGAGCGCCCCTGCTTCGCCTCGACTGAAAAAAGGTTTGTGGCGCCCTTTCCCAAAGGGAGAGGGTCGGTCCGAAGGACCGGGATGAGGGGAAACGATCTTGGGCGCAAAGGCGCGCGCAAACGAGCAACGCCGCAACCCCTCTCCCGGCCGCTCCGCGGCCACCCTCTCCCGAGGGGAGAGGGTTGCGCGCGCTTAATTGAAAGAGGCGCGCTCATCGCTTCACCTCCCAGGTCGTGGTGCCGTCTTTATTGTCCTTGAGTGCGATGCCCATGGCGGCGAGTTCGTCGCGGATGCGGTCGGACTCGGCCCAGTTTTTTGAAGCGCGGGCGGCATTGCGGGTGCTGATGAGCATGAAAACCGCGCCTTCATCAACCGAGCAAGATTTTTCAATCTGAACCCAATTGGCGTACGACTGCACGTCAATGCCAAGCAATTTGAGATTAACATCAAGTTCGCGCTTGTTCTCGATAGCGTGCAGAATCGTCAGCGCGAATGGTGTATTCAAGTCATCTGCCAAGGCATCTAGTACCGTATCGACACCAGCAAACCCACCGCCGTAACCACTACCGTCAGGCGCACCAAAACCACTTCCGAACCCATCTCCATCCAGTTCGACGCCGCCAATTTCGGCTGACCATTTTCGCAAACTAAGTTCCGCCTCCTCCAGCGCCTTCACGGTCCAATCGATCGGCTGGCGGTAATGCGTGCGCAGCATCGCGAGGCGCAGCACTTCGCCCGGCCACTTCCGCCCGCCAAACTTTTCCGTATGCAGCAGCTCGTGGATCGTCACGAAATTCCCCAGGCTCTTGGACATTTTCTCGCCCTCGACCTGCAGGAAGCCATTATGCATCCAGTAATTCGCCATCACGTCCTGCCCGAAGGCGCAGCAGCTTTGCGCGATCTCGTTTTCGTGATGCGGAAAGACGAGGTCGATGCCGCCGCCGTGAATGTCGAAGGTTTCGCCAAGATGCGCCCAGGACATCGCCGAACATTCGATATGCCAGCCGGGACGTCCCCTGCCCCACGGGCTGTCCCAGCCGGGCTCGATCTCCTTTGAGGGCTTCCACAGCACGAAATCCATGTCGCCGCGCTTATAAGGCGCGACGTCGACGCGCGCGCCGGCGAGCATTTCATCGAGCGAGCGCCGCGACAGGCGTCCGTAATTTTGCATCGACGGCACGTCGAAGAGCACATGGCCATCGGCCGCATAGGCATGGCCTGAGGCGATCAGCCGCTCGATGATCGCGACCATCTGCGCGATATGCTCGGTCGCGCGCGGCTGCACGGTCGGCTCGAGACAGCCGAGCGCCTTCACGTCCGCCTGAAAGACCTTGTTGGTTTCGTCCGTCAGTTCGCGAATGGAAATCCCGCGCTCGAACGCCCGCGCGTTGATCTTGTCGTCGACGTCGGTGATGTTGCGGACGTAAGCGACATGCTCGGCGCCGTAGAGATGGCGCAACAAGCGGAACAGCACGTCGAAAACGATCAGCGGCCTGGCGTTGCCGATATGCGCGTAGTCGTAGACCGTTGGTCCGCAGACATACATGCGCACATGCGCGGAATCGATCGGACGGAATTCCTCCTTCGTCCGGCTCAGCGTATTGTAGATTTTCAGCGCAGGCGTCGACATGAATTTCCCCGCAAGGCGCCGGCCGGGGCGTCGCTTCATGTCGTTTTGAGAGACGTGACGGCTCCGGCCAGCGTGATCGCTAGCTGATAATGGTCTTCCGACAAATGGTGAGCCGAAGCGTCATGGCGGCGACCATGCGCCAAAGCGCGCCGCCGCGTCAAGCGCGACGCCTGCCGAGCGGCGGGCCGTTTAACTCGGGTTTTACCGCTATGCGCTAGGTCTGCGGCAGGCTGTCGGGGTCGCGTGGGGCTTTGTTCATCATGTCGAAATATGAAGCGTCGTTCGGGCGGCGTGGGTTTGCGTCGCTGCTCGCGGGAATGTTGATTGGCGTCGGCTACGCCTGCGCCGCACGAGCCGAAGCGAGCGCGGGCGCCGCCTATGTCATCGCCGATCAGGAGGGCTACGGCCTGACGGAATGCCTCACGCATAAGGCCGATTGCGGCAAGATCGTCGCCGATTCCTGGTGCGCGGCGCATGGCCATGGCGCGGCCAGAGCCTTCGGCCGCGCCGACGATGTGACCGCCTCGATCGACGTTAACGCGACGCGCGCCTCGATCGAGCCGGACGCCGCGGTCGTCGCCTGCGTCGATTAATCAGCGCAGAAATTCTCCGCATTGCGGGACTTCGTTCTGGCCGCCCCAGGGCTGAATGGCGACGGTCGAGGTCGAACTCTCGGGCGAACCTTCAACGAGCTTGTCAGAATAGACCATATAGATCAGCACATTACGCTTAGCATCGCAACCGCGAACAATATGCATGCGCTTGAACAGCAGCGAACGCCGCTCGCTGAACGCGGTATCGCCCTGGCCGAACTTCTCCTTGAATTTGACCGGGGCATATTGCCGACAGGCGAGCGAAACCTCCGACGACTGCTCCGCCACGCCGAACATGCCGGCGACGCCGCCTCTTTCATGCGCCGTATAGTAGCAGACGACGCCCTCGATCATCGGGTCGTCGATTCCATAGGTCGCGAGCTTGTCGTTCGGGGTGAGGAGCTTGAAATCCACCGATTTGCGGAAAATGAGATCCGGCCCATTCTGCGCAAAGGCCGGCGCGGCGCCAAAACAAAGAAAGGCTGTCGAAATCAGAGCCAGCAATTTGGAACGCTTCATATCGGCAACCTCCTGGATCACGCTGCCCTTGGGCGGAATCGCCAAAGGCGGATAACATGACCGATCTCGAAAGCTTAGAGCGGGCTCCGTGCGAAAAACCGAATTCCACTTTTCCGTGAGCCGCGCTCTAGCGACGCCGTTGCCGATATGGGCGAAGCCGCGCGGCAAGGGAAGGGCCTCGACCCTGGGCGAGGCAAAAAATTCGACGCGCGCGACGGGGCTGGCGGCGGCGTCCGGCGCCTTGTTGCCGACATGAAGGGCGGGATTAATCGAGCGACGTTTGATCCGCGGCCCGGATTGGTGAAAATGGCGCGATTCGTCGTAAGCGACGCGCGCCGGAACATCAGTCGCCAAGCGATCGCGCAAGCGTTTCTCGGCTTCTTACCAGAGTGTGAAGAGAGCCAAAAACTTCAATGAGGCCGCGACCATAAAGCCCTTTTTGACGAAATGCGCCTTCAAGCGGACGAAACTGGCGGTCGCCGCCGGCGTCGCGTTCGGCCTCCTCGCCGTTTCGCCGGCGGCAGGGGAAAGTCCCTACTGTACGGAGTTGCGCGCGCAGATCGCCCGCGCCAGCGCCGGTGGCAGCGCGGGGAGATACCAGGCCGCGGCCGCCAAGCAGCGCGGCGACTATGCCCGCGTCGCGGCGAGAGCCCGCGCACTCGGCTGCGATCGCGGCCAATTCCTGTTCTTCGGCGATCCGCCGCCGCCTCAGTGCAGTCAAATCAACGCGCAGCTCAATCAACTTTCTGGGGCCATCGCCGGCTACGAACGGGCGAGCGCCGACGACGGCGGCCAGCGTCAGGCGCTTGCCGCCCGTTATGAGGCTGAATGCCGCAATCCTCAGGCGGCGCAAGCGCGGGTTGCGCGACCGCGCAATTTCTTTGAAGAGCTGTTTGGCGTCGCGCCCGATGAAAGCCCGGGCGCGCGCGACATGCCCGTCGGTCCAGACCCGGATCAGGAACCTTCAGACGGAAAGCCGCGCGGGGGTCCAATGGCGATCTGCGTGCGCGCTTGCGACGGCGGGTTTTTCCCCATCACCTATTCGGCGCGCAGCTCCAATCTCGACGATCTCGCGACGATGTGCCGGGCGCTGTGTCCCAACGCCGAGGTGAAACTCTATACGGCGTCGCAATCGAAGGTGCTCAGTTCCGCCCTTTCGATCGACGGCGAAGCTTATTCCGACCATCCCAACGCGCATAAATTCGAGACGACCTATGATCCGGCCTGCGGCTGCAAGCCGCCGGGGCAATCGTGGGCCGAGGCGCTCGCCGAAGCCGAGCGACTCATCGCCGAGCGCCATGCGAAGGATCAGGTCGTCACCGCGGAGCAGGCCGAGCAATTGTCGCGCGCGCTGCCGCCCGGCGCGGCGCGCGGTCGGAAAGCGAAAGGCGCCGCAGCGGCGCCAGAGCCGACGAAGACGCCAGAACCCGCAGCGCAGGCGCAGCCCAGCGCCGAGGACGGCGCGGCCGCTACGCCGGAAACCTATCGCGACGTCATCGGACCTGACGGAATCAAGCGCCGCATGCGGGTCGTCGCGCCGGCATTGTGAGCTCCATCCCGCTCGCTTTAGTTCTCTGCCGCGTCAGGGCATATGCGCCTTGACCGTCTCGATCAGCTGTTTGATCGAGAACGGCTTCGCCAGAAAACCAAAATCGCCTTCGGGAAGATTTTTGGCGAAGGCCTCTTCGGCATAGCCGGAAACGAAGATCACCTTCGCCGCGACGCCGCGTTTGCGCAGTTCGGCGAACATCGCGGGGCCGTCCATCTCCGGCATCACCACGTCGGAGACGATGAGGTCGATCTTGCCGTCGACGCGCTCGACGACCTCGAGCGCCTCCATCCCCGTCGCGGCTTCGAGCACCGTGAATCCACGCGAACTTAAGGCGCGTGCGCCGATCGAGCGCACCGAATCCTCGTCTTCGACGAGGAGAACCACGCCCTGTCCTGTGTAGTCGGCAGCGACCTTGGGCGTATCGGCCTTCTGCGACGTCTCCTTCTCCTCCGGCACGTAGCGCGGCAGGAAAATGCGGAAAACCGTGCCCCGCCCAATCTCGCTGTCGACGGAGATGAAACCGCCCGACTGCTTGACGATGCCGAACACCGTCGAAAGCCCAAGGCCCGTGCCTTTGCCGACTTCCTTGGTCGTGAAGAAGGGTTCGAAAATCTTTTCTTTCACATCGGCGGGAATGCCGCTGCCCGAGTCCTCGACCTCGACCAGCACATAATCCGCCGCCGGCAGCGCCGCCTCATTGAAGGCGGCGCATTCCGAGGCGGCGACATTGCGCGTGCGGATCTGCACCCGTCCGCCTGACTCCAACATGGCGTCGCGCGCGTTGACGACGAGATTGATGATCACCTGTTCGAACTGGGTGATGTCGGCCTTCACGAACCAAAGATCGCGGCCAAGACGAAGTTCGAGTTCGTTCTTTTCGCCGACGACGCGGCGCAGCAAATTCTGCACTTCAGAGAGCGCGTCGCCGAGCTGCAGGACTTGCGGGCGCAGCGTCTGCCGGCGAGAGAAAGCGAGCAGCTGCCGCGTCAGGCCTGCCGCGCGATTGGCGGTTTCCTTGATCTGGCGAATGTCGCGGAAGGCGGGGTCGGTCGGCCGGTGGCTGGACAGGAGCAGATCCGAATAGCCGATGATCGCCGTCAGCATATTGTTGAAGTCATGCGCGATGCCGCCGGCGAGCTGGCCGACCGCATTCATCTTCTGCGACTGCGCGAACTCCTCCTGCAGCTTGCGCTGCTCGGTCGTGTCGAGCGCATAGACCATCGCGCCCTTCTTGCCGGCGTCCTCGGCGGAAGAGACGAAGAAACGCGCCGAACGCGTCGCCGCGCCGGCGCCGTCTTCCTCGAAGACGACATTGATCGGGCGCACTTCGCCTTTGCCTTCGATCGCATCTTCGATCGCGGCGCGCAGGGCGGCGCCGTCGCGTTCGCCCAGTCCGGTCAGCACCGACCATGGCGCCGCGGCTTGTCCCTGGCCCGACTTCAGCGCCTGCGGCAATAATTTCGCGAAGGCCGCGTTCGACGTCAGCACGCGGCCCTCGCCGTCGAGCGTCGCCATCGCCATCGGCGTCGAGTTGAAGAAGCGTGCGAAACGCACCTCGGCCGCGCGCAAATTCTCTTCCGGCTGTTCGCCAGAGGCGCGGTTGAGCACCAGGGTGCGCGAGGCGCCGGATTCGCCGTCCTGACCGAACGCGACCTGGTGCAGCAGCCTGACAGGCAGCGACTTGCCGTTGCGGCATCGCAGGTCGAGGTCGATCTGCTCGGTGCGCACGTCGCCCGGGGCGCCCGACATCGCGGCGAGAAGCGCCGCGCCGCTATGAGCGACGATGGAGGACAGCGTCGCGCCGCCAGATCCAACTTGCGTGAGATCGTAGCCCAGCCATCCGGCGAGCGTTTTGTTCATATAAGAGACGGCGCCGTCCGGACTTGCGGAAAAAAAACCCGCCGGCGCATGATCGAGAAAATCGATCGCGTGTTGGAGTTCCTGGAAGACGTTCTCCTGCCGCTGTCGATCGGCGGTCACGTCGGCCACCGCCCAGAGACACGAGCGGACGCCCGACGTCGTCGGCAGCGGCCGAACGCGAATCCGGTACCAGCCGACCGGCCCCTGCCCCGACAGCGGCGGCGAAAGCCGCAAATCCTCGCTATGCGAAACGCCGCCGCGCGCCGCCTGGACCAGTCTGTAGATCGCCTCGGAGACCTCGGGCGGCCCTGAGAATAGCCGCTCGACCAGCTGAACGCCGGAAGCGTCCTTCGCGTCGCACATCGCCGTATAGGCTTCGTTGGCGTAGACGATGCGCGCATCGCCTCTGGTGACAAGCAGCCCTTCCCCGGAAGTGTCGGCGATGAGCTTCGTCACGTCGTTGCCGGCGACTCGGCCGGAGAAGTGAATCAATCCAACCGCATAGGCGAAGAGAAAAAAGATTCCGGCGACGCCGAAAACCGCGAGCGCCAGGATGGTGACGCGGAGCGCGAGGTCCGAAGGCGTCAGATAATAGGCGGCGACGCCTGCGACCAACGCGATGACGAGGGCGAGCGTCAATCCAATATTCGCGGGCCGCTCGCTGCGTCCCAAGGCGGCCGCTTCGGTCCTGTCGCTCATTTCTTAACCACCCGCGTCATATATCGCCGATCGCGACGGCCATGCTGACGCCGGCGCGCCGATTATTACTCTGCCGACGCTTACAGAATCATCTAAAACAATGGCTGTGAACGCCAATAATAGCAACGCCGGACGTCGGAAGGACGCTGATTCAGCAAACATTAACCATTCATTAACCTTTTTTCGGCGCTTGCCATGAAAGCTGTTAATTTGGCAAGGTTCACGCGCGTTCGAACGAGAGACTAGCCGTTCATGCCTGATAAATTCACTCAACTGCTGCCAGCGCTCGCAGCGCTCGTTGCGTTCCTCGTCGCTGCGGTGCTGCTGCTTTATATTTTCCGTCTGTTGTTCGGACGCCGCCTCCGTTCGCCCGGAGGCCGCAATCGCGCGCGCAGGCTGGACGTCGTCGATGTCTATGACCTCGACCGCGAGCGCCAGCTCGTCATTGTGCGGCGCGACAATATCGAACATCTGCTCCTGATCGGCGGCCCCAACGACATCCTCGTCGAGGGGACGATCAACCGGCTCGAAGGCGCTGTCAGCCGCGGGCCGGAGCAGCGCCCCGGAGCGCCGGCCGCCGCGAACTGGCCTGCCGGGCCTTCGGCTCCGTCTCGAGAGCTAGAAGCGCCGTTGCCGAAACCCGCCGCGGCGGGCGCCGTCAATCTGCCGCCCGACCTCTTCGCGCCCGCGCCCACGAGGCCTGCTGCGCCGCCGCCTCCCCCGCCACCGCCGGCCGGACCAAGAGTTTCAAGTCCGGCCGCGCAGCCGCAGCGCCCGGCTCCGCCCCGCTCGCCGACGCCGCCTTTCCTTGCGCGCGCTCAGCAGCGGCTGGCGCCCAAGCCCGCGCCGGCGCCTGAAGCAGCGGCCCCGGCGCCGCCGCCTCCGCCGCCCGCAGCGCCTCCGAGGCCGGCAGAACCGCCGCCGGCGCAAAGACCTGCAGCGCCGCCGCCGCCTCCCGCTCCCCCGCCGGCCGCCGCGAGGCCTGCAGCGCCCCCGCCTGCGCCCCCGCCGCCGCCCAAACCCGTTGCGCCGCCGCCTCCCCCACCGCCGCCGCCGGCTCCGGCCGACGTGGATCCGCTGGACTCGCTGGAAGCGGAGATGGCGCGACTGCTCGGCCGCTCGGATCAGAAGGAATAAAAAAGGGCGTCGCCAGCGGCGACGCCCTTTGCTTTTCCCCCGAAGGTTTCGGACTAATCGTCTCGATAGACTTTTTCGCGCCGTTCGTGACGCTCCTGCGCCTCAATCGACAGCGTCGCGATCGGACGGGCGTCGAGGCGCTTAAGCGAGATCGGCTCCCCCGTTTCCTCGCAATAGCCGTAACTGCCGTCGTCGAGGCGCGTCAGCGCCGCGTCGATTTTAGCGATGAGCTTGCGCTGCCGGTCGCGCGCGCGCAATTCAATGGCGCGATCAGTTTCGGACGACGCGCGATCTGCAAGATCCGGATGGTTTTCGTTTTCATTCTGCAGAGTGGCCAGCGTTTCGCGACTCTCTTGCAGAATGTCCTCCTTCCAAGCCAGCAGTTTGCGCCGGAAATATTCGCGCTGCCGATCGCACATGAAGGGTTCGTCTTCGGAAGGCTTATACGTTTCTTCCAGATCCACCGCCATCTCGCGAATCCCTAATTGGCCTATAGGCGACGCCTATATAGCCGCGACGGGCGCCACATACAATCATTCCCCGCGCCGCCGCTCACTCCATGGCTCTGCGCAGATTTTCGTCGATCTTGTCCAGAAAGCCTGTCGTCGACAGCCATTTCTGATTGCAGCCGACAAGCAGGGCGAGATCCTTGGTCATGAAGCCGGACTCGACGGTCGCGACGCACACTTCCTCAAGCGTGCGGGCAAAACGGACCAGATCCTCGTTCCCATCGAGCTTGCCGCGATGCGCGAGGGCGCGCGTCCAGGCGAAAATCGAGGCGATCGAGTTGGTGGAGGTCTCGTGCCCCTTTTGATGTTCGCGATAGTGCCGCGTCACCGTGCCGTGAGCGGCTTCGGCCTCGACGGTCTTTCCGTCGGGCGTCATCAGCACGCTCGTCATCAGGCCGAGCGAACCGAAGCCCTGCGCCACCGTGTCTGACTGGACGTCGCCGTCGTAATTCTTGCACGCCCAGATGTAGCCGCCTGACCATTTGAGCGCCGAGGCGACCATATCGTCGATCAGACGATGCTCGTAGGTGAGGCCGAGCGCCTGGAATTTCGATTTGAACTCGGCGTCGTAAATCTCCTGGAACAGATCTTTGAATCGGCCGTCATAGGCCTTCAGAATCGTGTTCTTGGTCGACAGATAGACCGGATATCTGCGCGTGAGCCCGTAGTTGAACGTCGCGCGCGCGAACTCGCTGATCGACTCGTCAAGATTGTACATCGCCAGCGCGACGCCGGAGCCGGGGAAGTTGAAGACTTCCTTCTCGATGACGTCGCCGTCGACGCCTTCGAATTTGATCGTCAGACGGCCCTTGCCCGGCACTTTGAAGTCAGTGGCCTTATATTGATCGCCGAAGGCATGGCGTCCGACGATGATCGGCTGCGTCCATCCCGGCACCAGTCGCGGCACGTTCCTGCAGATGATCGGCTCGCGGAAGATGACGCCGCCCAAGATGTTGCGGATGGTGCCGTTCGGCGATTTCCACATCTCCTTGAGATGGAATTCCTTCACGCGCGCCTCATCGGGCGTGATGGTCGCGCATTTCACCCCGACGCCATGCTCCTTGATGGCGTAGGCCGCGTCGACCGTCACCTGATCGTTCGTGGCGTCGCGATTTTCGATCGAGAGATCGTAATAGAGAAGATCGATGTCGAGATAGGGTCGAACGAGCTTGTCTTTAATCGCGGCCCAGATGATGCGGGTCATTTCGTCGCCGTCGAGTTCGACGACAGGATTCGCAACCTTGATCTTCCGCATGCATCCGCTCCTCTGTGCCGCGCGCCTTATAGCGTCGGCTAAAGGTTTTGGGTAGCAATCCAGGGGCCTGCGACTAAGCGGCGAAGCCGCCCTTCCCCCCGAACGCTTTCCGCCCTAATTTGCCGGCCGCTTTGGGGCGAGGAGTCAAATTGGTCGGGGCCGGAACGGATCGCAGCAAGACGGCCCTTTCCGGGGGGCCGGCGATTGTGCTCGTGCGTCCGCAGCTCGCCGTCAACATCGGCATGTGCGCACGCGCCATGGCCAACTTCGGCCTCTCCGATTTGCGCCTCGTCTCGCCGCGCGAAGGCTGGCCGCGCACCGGCGCCTACCGCAAGGGCGCCTATGCGGCCGCCGCCGGCGCCGTGCATCTCCTGGAAAGCGCGAAGCTCTACGAGAGCGTGCGCGAAGCGATCGAGGATCTCTCCTTCGTCTACGCCGCGACGGCGCGCGGACGCGGCCAGATGAAGCCGGTGCTGACGCCCGCCCAGGCGATGCCAAGCACGGCGGCGCGAATAACGGCGGGCGAAAAGCATGGCGTGCTGTTTGGGCCCGAGCGCACCGGCCTCGACAATGACGACGTCGCGCTCGCCGACTCCATCCTCACCTTTCCGGTCAATCCCGCCTACGCCTCGCTCAATCTCGCCCAGGCGGTGCTGCTCACCGGCTATGAATGGTTCCGCGCCGCGCATGGCGACGCCATTCCGTTTGAGATCGAAGAGCGCTCGCCCCCGGCGACGCGCGAGATGACCCTCGCTTTCTTCGATTTTCTCGAGGGCGAACTCGACAAGCGCGGCTTCTTCCGTCCGCTGACGAAGAAGCCCGTCATGTCGCGCAACCTGCGCAACATGTTCCACCGCATGGGCCTCACCCAGCAGGACGTGCGCACGCTGTGGGGCCTCGTCGTGCGGCTGGTGGAAGGCCCGCGCCGGGAGCCAAAGAAAGTGACCCGGAAGAAGCAGGCGGAAGGCGCGGACTCCTGAGCCGCGTCACCTGTGATGACGCCCCCTCAGTGAAACGAGCGCTTGCTTTCCCGACGCGCCGACGGCGGCGGGGCGAGCGGGCTCGCCTGGTGGTGCACGAGCCGCCAGCGCTCCCCGTTCCAGCGAAACCAATTGGTCGCGAGCAGCAACCCGCCGCCGACCTCCTCGATGCAAAACACCCGCCCGTCGGCGCCCTCGATCAGCGTCTGTGGGTCTCGCGTCGTGACCGCTTCCTGCGCCGGATTACGAAAAATATCGCGGTAGGAGGCGAGCACCGGCATGCGCCCGACGAGCGCCGGCCATCCTGGGTGAACGCAGGAACAGCCCTCCTCCGCCCAAAGATCGTTCAAACCGCCAAGGTCACGTGCGGCGAAGGCCCGATAATAAGCAGCGTTGGCGTCGAGCAGCGAGATTTCATCCATCGGGTGACACTGCGAGATTCGATTGGGCATGGCAAATGCAAGACGTGGCCCAGAGCAGGACGGCGCCAGAGGAATTGTTCGATGGATGCGCTGACCTGGTTCGGGCTCTTCGCGGTAAGCGCGATGCTGCTGACTTATTCCATGGAGGAACGCAGCCAATGGTTCGTGCTGGGATTCGCCGCCGCCTGCGTTCTGGGATCGATCTACGGGTTCCTTCAAGGCGCTTGGCCGTTCGGCCTGGTCGAGGCGGTGTGGGCGGGGGTTGCGCTCAAGCGGTGGGGCTCGCGGCGAAGCGCCTCGCAAGACTGCGGCGAAGCGCTTAAGTAGTAATGTAGAGATGTCACAGAGCGCTCAATTTGTGATATTCGCGCACTTCCGCCGGCCTTGAACCGGACGCAGGAGTCTCCCGATGTTCATCCAGACTGAAGCTACCCCTAATCCCGCAACGCTCAAGTTTCTGCCCGGCCAGGACGTTCTGGGCCAAGGCGCCATGGAATTTCGCTCGCGCGATGACGCCGCTCATGCGCCGCTCGCCGAGGCGCTGCTCTCCATCGACGGCGTTGAGGCGGTGATGTATGGCGCGGATTTCGTCTCGGTGACGAAGAACGGCGCCGAATGGCCGCATCTGAAGCCCGCCATTCTGGGCACGATCATGGAGCATTTCGCCTCCGGCGCGCCGCTCCTGACCGAAGGCGCGGCGCCGGCGCAGCCCGACGGTGAGTTCTATGACTCGGCCGATGCGGAGACGGTCGCTACGATCAAGGAGTTGATCGAGACGCGCGTGCGCCCGGCGGTCGCCGGCGACGGCGGCGACATCGTCTTCCGCGGCTTCAAGGACGGCGTCGTCTATCTTGCCATGAAGGGCGCCTGCTCCGGATGCCCCTCGTCCACCGCCACTTTGCGAAACGGCATCGAGAACCTGCTCAAGCATTTCCTGCCACAGGTGAAAGGGGTCGAGCCGGCGTAGGGCGGCATCTCCGGAGGCGACATTGATCGCGCTCCGAAAACCGTCATAATCGACGAATCATGCGAATCCTTGCGATTGACACCGCTCTGCCAGCCGTCTCGGCCTGCGTGCTGGACCATGACGCGGCGGCGCCGATCGCCGCCGAATCCGTGGAAATGGAGCGCGGCCACGCCGAGGCTCTGCTGCCGCTGATTAGGCGCGTCATGAGCAAGGTCGACGGCGGGTTCGCCTCGCTCGACCGCGTCGCGGTCACAGTCGGACCAGGCTCTTTCACCGGCATTCGTATCGGCCTCGCCGCCGGTCAGGCGATCGCGCTCGCCTGTAAGACCGAGATTGTCGGCGTTTCGACGCTCGCCGCGCTGGCGGCGCCGCTGATCATCGATCCCTTCGACGGCGTGGTCGCGGCGGCGATCGACGCCCGCCATGAAAAGGTCTACATCGCCGCCTTCGGCCCGGACGGGCGCCCGCTCCTCTCGCCGCGCCGCATCAACGCGCATGAAGCGCTTCGCGCGCTCGGGACCGGCCCGCTGCTTCTGACCGGCTCCGGCGCGCCGCTGCTTGCGAAGGAGGCGCGCGCTCGCGGCGTTCCAGTCAGAATCGCGAGCGAGCAGCCTGCGCCCGATATCGTCCTCGTGGCGCGTCTTGGCCTTGCCGCCCAGCCGGATACTGCGCCCGCTCGGCCGCTTTATCTTAAAGAGCCCGACGTCACGATGCCCGCCGCCCGACCCAACGCCCTAACGGCTGTTGCAGGCTTGGGCGATGCGGCAGCGCGCGCCGCCGCCGCGGCGCAGGCGTGAGCTTTGCGCCATGACGCTGCTTTCGTCCTTCTTCGCCAAGCCGACCTTCGTCATCGAACCCATCGGGGCGGAGCGCGCCGATGACTGCGAGCGCCTGCATGGAGCGTCCTTCGCTTTTGGCTGGTCGAAAATCGACTTTGAAAATTATTTGACGGACGCCCACATCGTCGCCGATGGGGCAGTCCCCGAGGGCCGGAAAGGCGAGCTTGGGGGGTTCATCCTCTCGCGGCTGACGCCGCCCGACTCCGAAGTCCTCACTTTCGCCGTCGACCCCAGCAGACGCGGCGCGGGACTGGGCCGGCGCATTCTTGAAAAACATCTCGAAAATCTCGAGCGCGGCGGCGCCCGCCTCGTCTTTCTGGAGGTGGCCGACGACAATGAGGCCGCGCTGAAGCTCTACGCACGGGAAGGCTTCAAGGAGATCGGCAGGCGGCAGAACTACTACCAGCGCGCCAACGGCGAGCGGCGCGCGGCGATCGCTCTGCGGCTGGAGATCTGAGTGCGCGCCAGCTTGCAGGCACTTCTCGGTAAACTAGACTAACTTGGTTTAGTCCAGCCGAGACTCTCATGCGCATCGTCAACATACACGAAGCCAAGACCCAGCTCTCCAAGTTGGTCGATCTTGCCTCTAAGGGAGAGCCTTTCATCATTGCGAAGGCCGGAAAACCTTTGGTGAAGGTCACGCCACTCGAGGCTCCGGTGAAGCCTTTAATCCAGCGGCTCGACTTCATGGAAGGGCAAGGCCTGATTCCCGAGGATTTCGACCGTATGGGCGAGATCGAGATTGGACGCCTATTCGCAGGCGACGCGTGAGGCTGCTACTCGATACCCAGATCATCCTATGGGCCGCCATGTCGCCCGATCGCCTCTCAAAGGCTAAAGCGGTCCTGCTCGAGGAGGCAAATGAACTTGTCTACAGCGTCGCAAGCCTGTGGGAAGTCGCCATCAAACGCCTCGATCGGGCCGACTTTCAAGTCGACCCGCGTGCGCTGCGTCAGGGACTCTTGAACGATGGGTACGACGAGTTGCCCGTGCTCGGCCAGCACGCGCTCCACGGACGCCTTGCCCTTAATTCATGAGGATCCTTCGATCGACTGCTCATTGCTCAGGCGGTCGTGGAGGGTTTGACGCTGCTGACGGCGGATGCGCTCCTGGCGACCTACCCGGGGCCGGTAGAAAAAATATAAGAGGCGCAGATTCTTCGCCCCACGACGGCGTCGCGGCGCAAAATGTCGTATAGTGCGCGCGCTGGGCGCTTGAAGCGCCGAGTCGTGGCGGGCGCGTGAGACGGAGCGACAAAATAAGCACGGAAGTTTTAGACGCGCTTCAGACGCCGCCGCGGGCGGGCGAGGCTCCGTCTGCACTGAAACGCAAGGTTCTGGTCAAGTCTTACGGCTGCCAGATGAACGTCTATGACGCGACGCGCATGGCTGACCTGCTCGGCCGCGAGGGCTACGCCGAGGCCAAGAGCGAAGCAGACGCCGATCTCGTCATCCTGAATACATGCCATATCCGCGAAAAGGCCGCGGAAAAGATCTATTCCGAACTCGGCAAGCTCGCGATCGCCAAACGGGCACTGAACGCGCAAGGCCGCGACATGAAGATCGTCGTCGCCGGCTGCGTCGCCCAGGCTGAAGGCGAAGAGGTGCTCAAGCGCCAGCGCGCCGTCGATATCGTCGTCGGTCCGCAGAGCTATCACCGACTGCCGGAGCTTCTGCGCCAGGCTAAAGACGGCGCAAGGCTCGCGGACACGGATTTCGCCGTCGAGGACAAATTTCGCGTCCTGCCTGCGCCCAGTCGCGCCCAGATTCGCGCGCGCGGCGTTTCGGCTTTCGTCACCGTTCAGGAAGGGTGCGACAAGTTCTGCTCGTTTTGCGTCGTGCCCTATACGCGCGGCGCCGAAGCGTCGCGTCCCGTCGCCGAGATCATCTCCGAGACCATGCGCCTCGTCGACGCCGGCGTGCGCGAGATCACGCTGATCGGCCAAAACGTTAACGCCTATCTTGGTCCGGATGGCGACGGCCGGGAGGCAAGCCTTGCGCAGCTTCTCGACCGGCTGGCGCAGATCGAAGGCCTGGCGCGGCTGCGCTACACCACAAGTCATCCGGTCGACATGGCGCAGGAGCTGATTGACGCGCATGGCGCAAATCCAAAGCTCATGCCCTATGTGCATCTGCCGGTTCAATCGGGTTCGGACAGCATTCTAAAAGCGATGAACCGCAAGCACGGCGCAGACGCATACCTCTCCATCGTCGAGCAGCTTCGAAAGGCCCGGCCAGACGTCGCCCTGTCTTCGGATTTCATCGTCGGCTTTCCGGGCGAAAGCGACGCCGATTTCGAGGCGACGATGGCGCTCGCCCGCGCTGTGGGCTTCGCTTCAAGCTTTTCTTTCAAATATTCGCCGCGGCCCGGCACGCCCGCCGCCGACCGGGACGATCAAATCGACGAGACCGTCAAGAGCGAACGCCTCGCGGCGCTACAGGTTTTGCTTGAAGAGCAGCGGCAAGGCTTCAATGCGGCGACCGTTGGCCGGGAACTCGACGTGCTCTTTGAAAAAGCCGGCCGGCATGAGGGGCAAATTGGGGGCAAGACTCCCTATATGCAGGCTGTGCATGTTGAAGGCCCGATGGCGTGCGTTGGCCGCGAAGTCAGAGTGAAGATCATCGCGGCGGGCTCGAATTCCTTGAGCGGACGGCTCATGAGCAAGGAGGCGAAGGCTTGACGACTATCGACGACCCGTTGCTCGCCGCACGGGGACCGGAGCCTGTTGACCCGGAAGCGGAAATCACGCTCGCCTTCGAAAACAACCGTCACGCCTCGCTCGTTTTCGGCCTCTACGACCAGAATCTCGCCAAGATCGAACGACGCTTGCGCGTCGCCTCCTTCGCCAATGGCAATCACGTCACGCTCAAAGGCAAGTCCGAGGCCTGCGAACATGCGCGACGCGTGCTCGAGGCGCTTTACGAGCGCGTCGCGCTCGGCCAGACGATCACGCTCGGCGACGTCGACGGCGCCATAGAAGAATCAGCGCGCCAACGCAGCCTGTTTCCGGATTCGGAGCCGTCACGCGGCGCTTTCGAGCAGATCCTGACCCGCAAGCGCGGGCCGGTGCGCGCCCGCAACGCCGCACAGGACCAGTATTTGCGGGCGCTCAAGCGCTACGAACTGGTCTTCGCGGAGGGTCCTGCGGGCACGGGCAAGACCTGGCTCGCGGTCGGCCACGCCGTGCAGCTGATGGAGCAAGGCGCAGTCGAACGGCTGATTCTGTCCCGCCCCGCCGTCGAGGCCGGCGAGCGTCTCGGCTTTTTGCCTGGCGACATGCGCGACAAGGTCGACCCTTATCTCCGCCCAATCTACGATGCGCTGCATGATTTCATGGATGCGCGGATGGTCGAGCGCGGCATGCAGACGGGACTCATCGAAGTCGCGCCGCTGGCATTCATGCGCGGCCGCACGCTGACGCGAAGCTGCATCCTGCTCGATGAGGCGCAGAACGCCAGTTCGATGCAGATGAAGATGTTTCTCACCCGGCTCGGCGAAGGCTCGCGGATGATCGTCACCGGCGATCCATCGCAGACCGATCTGCCTCCCGGGCAGAAATCCGGCCTCTCGGAAGCCGTAAACCTGCTCGCCAATCTCGACGTCGTCGGTCGCGTGAGATTTTCGGAAGGCGACGTGGTGCGTCACGATCTTGTCCGGCAAATCGTTGGAGCCTATGAGCGCGCCGCGCGCGCCAACAAGCAGACGCGGGACCCCTGACTTTGGAGATCGACGTGAATGTCGCGGCGCCCGCCTGGCGGCGGATCGCGGACCTGGAAGATTTGGCCAAAGCATGCGTGCATCAGAGTCTCGCAACGAGCGAGGCCACGCTCGCGCCGGAATGTGAGATCAGCGTCACATTTTGCGACGATGCGGCGATCCAGGCGCTTAACGCCGAGTGGCGCGGCAAGGATCAGCCCACGAATGTCCTGTCTTTTCCGACGCCTGGCGCGCTGGGGCGCAAGCCTCTGCTTGGCGACGTTATCGTCGCCTTCGAAACCGTCGCCAGAGAGGCGGAGGAGCAGGGCAAGCTTTTGCGCGCCCACACGGCGCATATGATCGCACATGGATTTCTGCATCTGATCGGATATGATCACGAGACCGCCGCCGAGGCCGAGCGGATGGAGGCGCTGGAGCGTAAAATCGCGACGGCGCTTGGATTTCCCGACCCCTATGCGGAGGATGCAGACGGGCCGGCCGGCGGAGCGAATTGAACAAAGCGCATGTCGACGCGATACGATAACGCCGACGATCCCATTCCATTCAGACGAACTGGCGATGGACCACGCCTGAGCCTCGTCGACAGGCTGCGCGGGCTGCTCGGTCTTGCGCCGGCCTCGGTGCGCGAGGACATCGAGGAGAGGCTTGACGAATCTGCGGGCGACGTGACCCCGCATGAGCGGGCGCTCTTGAAGAACGTCCTCGGCCTGCACGACATGCGCGTCGACGACGCGATGATCCCCCGCGCCGACATCGTCGCCATCTCGCAGGATGCGCCGCTGCGCGAAGCCTTGGAGCTGTTTCGCACCGCCGCCCATTCGCGCCTGCCGGTTTACGCCGATACGCTCGACGATCCGCGCGGGATGATCCATATCCGCGATTTCGTCAATCATATCGCGTGCTGCGCCGATCGTCCCCAAGGCGCCGACGTTACGACCGTCGAACCAAAAAAGATCGACTTCGACACGCCGCTTTCGCAGGCGAATTTGCTCAAGCCGGTGCTCTTCGTGCCGCGCTCCATGCCGGCGCTCGATCTTTTGATCCGCATGCAGGCGACGCGCACGCATCTGGCGCTCGTCATCGACGAATATGGCGGCACGGACGGCCTCGTCACCATCGAGGACATCATGGAAATGATCGTCGGCGACATCGAGGACGAACATGACGTCGTCGACGAGTCGGGCTTCGTCGAGCTTGAGAACGGCGATTTCATCATCGACGGGCGCGCCGATCTTGACGAAGTGACGGTGCGGCTCGGCGTCGACTTCAGACTTGAAGATACGCCCGCCGAGGTGACGACGCTGGGCGGTCTGGTCGCCTGGCTCGCCGGCCGCGTCCCGATGCGCGGCGAGATCATCGCGACGCCGGTCGACTCCCACGAATTCGAGATCGTCGACGCCGATCCGCGGCGCGTCGGCAAGCTGCGCGTGCGGTCGCGACGGCCCGCGTGAGACATCCTGCGCTCGCGCATAAAATTGTCTGCTAAATCCGCTGTACAGTCGGCCTGCCGATTCGCGGCGCTTCGAGGATCGATGGCGCAGATTGCCGAAATCGCCAGCCCGCGCACGTCGGCGCCGACTCTTTTGCAGCGCATTCTCCTCGCCCGCGGCTGGACGCGCCGCGCGATCGCGTTCTGCGCCGGCGCGGCCGGCGCTCTCGCCCTCGCGCCTTTCGACGTTATCCCGGCCATGTTCGTCCCGCTCACCGTCGCCGTCTGGCTCATCGACGGCGTGGCGGACGGCAAGGACGCGCCGCGCTTCGCCCTTGCGCCAATACTCTCGGCGGCGGGCGCCGGCTGGTGGCTGGGCTTCGGCTATTTCGTCGCGGGCCTCTGGTGGATGGGCGCCGCGATGCTCGTTGAAGCCGACCAATTCGCCTGGGCGCTGCCGCTCGCCGTATTCGGCTTGCCGGCGGTTCTTGCGCTCTTTCCCGCCGCGGGTTTCGCGCTCGCGCGCCTCTTGTGGTCGCCCGGCGGCGCCCGCGTCTTCGCGCTGGCCGCGGGACTGGGCGCCGCGGAGTGGCTGCGCGGGCATCTGTTCACGGGCTTTCCCTGGAACGATTTCGGCATGGCGCTCACAAGCGCCGGGCCAATGGCGCAAACGGCCTCTCTCGTCGGCCTGCACGGGCTCGACATCATCGCGATCGTGATTTTCGCCGCGCCTGCGACGCTGATGGATCGCGCGCCGCTCGGCGCCCGCCGCATCGGCGGGACGATGTTCGCCGCGGCGGCGCTCGCCATGCTGATGTTCGCCTATGGCGTGTTTCGGCTGGGCGCCAATAAGACGGAATATGTCGACGGCGTGTCGTTGCGCCTGATGCAGCCCAATCTCCCGCAGGATGCGAAATTTCGCCCCGAGAATGGCGCGAAAATCTTGCGTCACTATCTCGACCTCTCGGAACGCTCGACAAACGCGCGGCCGTCCGGCCTTGCCGAAGTCACCCATCTCGTCTGGCCGGAATCGGCGTTTCCTTATGTCATTTCACGCCACCCCGAGGCGCTCGCGGCGATCGCCCGCGCGCTCAAGGGCGGCGTTCTTTTGACCGGCGCGGCGCGGGCCGAAAGCGATGGCGACGGACGGCCGGGCAAGATCTTCAATTCGATCGAGGCGCTCAAGGGAGAGTCGATCGTCGCCTTTTACGACAAGGTGCATCTCGTCCCCTTCGGAGAATATCTGCCGCTCGAAGACCTGCTGCGGCCGCTTGGAATCAATCACCTCGTTCCGGGCATATGGGACCGCGGCGCGGGTCCGCGCCTTCTCGCCGCGCCCGGTCTCCCGCCGGTCGCGCCGCTCATCTGCTACGAAGCGATTTTCTCGGGCGAGACGATCCGGCGCGACGCCGCTGATCGCCCCCTTCTGTTCCTCAACGTCACCAATGACGGATGGTTCGGCCGCACGACCGGCCCCTATCAGCATCTGGCCCAGGCGCGCCTACGCGCGATCGAAGAAGGGCTGCCAATGATCCGCGTCGCCAATACCGGCGTTTCGGCGATCATCGACGCCTACGGACGCATCCTTCAGTCGCTGCCGCTCGGCGAAGAAGGCCTCATCGACGGGCGTCTGCCGAGGGAGGCGGCGCCCACCGTCTTCGCCGCTTACGGCGCGCTGGCGTTCCCGGCGCTCCTCGCCCTCGCGACGGCCATGGCCTTGCTCGGCGTCGCCGGGCGCCGGCGATAAAGTCGCGCCCGCTTCGTCGAGCGTTGGATGATCCGCCCGCGGCGAAAACACGCCGCTTACATGCCGGCCGAGCGCTTTCCTCGATCCATGAACCTTGCATTTTTTGCGGTTCCACGGGCCGCGCAGCTATCGGGTAGGCCGGGAAATGTAGACTGTCCTTGCCGGGAAGATCGACGCTTGACCGCGCTTAACTGAAATATTCTTGAAATTCATGCACCTACCTGCGATGTAGCTTGCGCGCCCAACGACAAGTCGGCTACAACTGAGCAGGAGGCGGTAACGTTGAAGAAGGCGCCAGACCCGATCGATCTTCACGTCGGCAGCCGCGTTCGGATGCAGCGTATTCTCATGAAAATGAGCCAGGAGAAGCTTGGAGACGCGCTCGGACTCACTTTTCAGCAAGTCCAGAAATACGAGAAGGGCGCCAATCGTATCGGCGCGAGCCGCCTGCAGCAGATTTCGAAGACTTTGAACGTGCCGCCATCCTTTTTCTTCGAAGGCGCGCCAACGAGCGGCGCGCCCGCGCCGCCCGGCGGATTCGCTGAGGAGTCTTCGTCGCAATATGTCGTGGATTTTTTGTCGACGACGGAAGGCCTGCATCTCAATCGCGCCTTCGCTCGCATCCGCGATCCGAAGGTGCGAAAGCGCGTGCTCGATCTGGTGACGACGCTCGCTGAGCAGTCGGAGCCCGCGCCGGAGTGAGAAAATCTCGTTCTCCAAAACGAACGATTTGGCCTTTTCGGCTTGACGCACCGAACGGGCGCTGGCAGATGACTCCCCCTGCTCCGCAGTTATTCAACTCTTCCTCAAAGCCATCGGAGATTTGGAAGTGACCCGGAAAAATTATCTTTTCACGAGCGAGTCCGTTTCCGAAGGCCATCCGGACAAGGTTTGCGACCGTATTTCAGACGAAATCGTTGACGAGTTCTTCCGTGAAGGCCCAAAGGCGGGCATCGACCCCTACGCCATTCGCGTCGCGGCGGAGACTCTCGCGACGACAAACCGCGTGGTCATCGCCGGAGAAGTGCGCGGGCCGCATGTTCCCTTCGATCGCATCATCGAGATCACGCGCGGCGCGATTCGCGCCATCGGCTACGAGCAGCGCGGATTCCACTGGAACACCGCCAATGTGGAAGTGCTGCTGCATGAGCAGTCCGTCGACATTGCGCAGGGCGTTGACGCCGCCGGCAACAAGGACGAAGGCGCGGGCGACCAGGGAATCATGTTCGGCTACGCCGTGCGCGAAACGCCCGAACTGATGCCGGCGCCGATCTATTATTCGCATAAGATTCTGGAGCTGCTCGCCCAAGCGCGCCATAGCGGCAAGGAAAAAGGCCTCGGTCCCGACGCCAAGAGCCAGGTCACGGTGCGCTACGCCGACGGCAAGCCCGTCGAGGCGACGCAGATCGTGCTGTCGCATCAGCACGTCGACGAGACGCTGTCGCCCGCCGACATTCGCAGCATCGCCGAGCCCTATATTCGCGACGCGCTGCCCGACGGCTGGATCACCAACACGACCGTCTGGCACGTCAATCCGACCGGGAAATTCTACATTGGCGGCCCCGACGGCGACGCCGGCCTCACCGGCCGCAAGATCATCGTCGACACTTATGGCGGCGCTGCGCCGCACGGCGGCGGCGCGTTCTCCGGCAAGGATCCGACCAAGGTTGATCGCTCGGCCGCTTACGCCGCCCGCTATCTCGCCAAGAACGTCGTCGCGGCCGGACTCGCCGACCGTTGCACGCTGCAGCTGTCCTACGCGATCGGCGTCGCCGAGCCGCTGTCGATCTATGTCGATCTGCATGGCACCGGCCATGTGTGCGAGGAGAAAGTCGAAGAGCTGCTGCCGCAGCTCATTCGCCTCTCGCCGCGCGGCATTCGCGAGCATCTTCAGCTCAATCGGCCGATTTATGCCCGCACCTCCGCCTACGGCCATTTCGGCCGGACGCCCGATGCGGACGGCGGCTTCTCCTGGGAGAAGACCGATCTCGTCGACCAGCTGAAGTCGCATTTCGCGTAAGTTCGGCCGGATCGGCGAGCGGCTCGGAACGCGAACGCCGCCGCGGGGAAATTCCCGTCGCGCGATGGCTCTGTTCGTGGCGTGGGCGCAAGCCGGCGCTAGGAACAGAGCGATGTTCGAATGATCGCGGCCCATTAGCGCTTATGAGCGAGACCTCCCAGCAACGCGGCGCTCACGCCCGTCTCTATGGCCGCTCGAAAGGCAAGGCGCTCCGAAAGCGTCAGGCGACGCTGATCGACGAGCTCTTGCCGCGTCTGTCGCTCGACCTTGCGCAGCCGCCGGCGGCTACGGCCCGCGAACGGCGCCTCGAGATCGGCTTTGGCGGCGGCGAGCATCTGATTGCGGCGGCGAGCGACAGCCCCGAGGTTGAATTCATCGGCTGCGAGCCTTTCCTCAACGGCATGGCGAAGCTCCTCGCCCGGATCGACGAGCGTGGACTGACGAATATCCGCCTGCATCAAGGCGACGCCGCTGATGTGCTCGACTGGCTGCCGGAGGATAGCCTGTCGCGCATATATCTTTTCTATCCCGACCCCTGGCCAAAGAGGCGCCAGCGCAAGAGGCGGTTCATTGCGCGTGACAATCTCGACCGTCTGGCGCGGGCGATGCATGCGGGCGGGGAGCTGCGCTTTGCGACGGACATCGACGATTACGCCGCCTGGACCTTGGCGCGGCTGCGCGCCCACCCGGCCTTCCGCTGGCGCGCGCAGCGCGCCGAGGACTGGCGAACGCCATGGTCAGGTTGGACCCGAACCAAATATGAAGCCAAAGCCATGGCCGAAGGCCGCGATCCGGTCTATCTGACCTTCGTCCGGGCGCTGCGCTAAGCCGCCTCCAAGCTGCAAAGCCTTCAAAATCACACGGCCGACGATGACGACAGGGGGAGAAGCGCATGGTTGAGACGGCGGGAATGGCTAACGCGCCGACGACGCCGGTCGAAACGACCACGGATCGTTTCCGCGCCGACGTTCTCGACGCGTCGATGCGGCAGATCGTGCTCGTCGATTTCTGGGCGCCATGGTGCGGCCCTTGTCGGCAGCTCGCGCCCGTCATCGAGCGTCTGGTGGCCGCCTCGGGCGGCAAGATCGCGCTGGTCAAAATGAATATCGACGCCGATCCGCTGATCGCCGATCAGCTTGGCGTCAAGTCGATTCCCGCCGTCGTGGCGTTTCAGCGCGGACGACCGATCGATGGTTTCGTCGGCGCGCTGCCCGAAAGTCAAATCAAGGGCTTTCTGGAGCGGCTCATCGGCCCGATCGAGGACGAGGGCGATGCGCTCGAAGCGGCCCAGGCGATGGTCGCGGAGGGCGATCTCGCCGGCGCGGAGTCGCTGCTGAGCGAACTCGCCAGAGACGAACCGCCCAACGCCAATGCCGCCGCCGCCTTGCTGCATCTTTATATCGATTCAGGACGCTTCGATGAGGCCGGGGCGCTCTTTGACGCCCTTCCCGACGCCATACGCCGCGACAGCGGCGTCGCGGCGGCTGGGGCGGCGCTTCAGAACGCCCAACAGGCCCGGGATCTCGGCGAACTCGACGAACTGAGAAATCGCGTCAATCGCAATCCTAACGACCTGCAGGCCTGTTTCGATCTGGCGCTCGCGCTCAACGCCAAAGGACTGCGCGAGGAAGCGGCGGATGCGCTGCTTGAAATCATCCGCCGCGACCGTAGTTGGAATGACGATGGGGCAAGAAAGCAGCTCATTCAGTTTTTTGAGGCTTGGGGACCGATGGATAAGGCGGCCGTGAACGCACGGCGGCGGCTGTCCACGCTGCTCTACTCCTAGGGAGGCGTTCGCCGATATGAGCCTGAACCGTCCCTACGCCGACATCGACGAATTGCCGAGGGTTCTGCCGCTCTTCCCGCTTTCGGGCGCCATATTGCTGCCGCGCGGCGAACTGCCGCTCAATGTTTTCGAGCCGCGCTATCTCGCGATGGTCGACGACGCGATCGCCGGCGCGCGCCTGATCGGCATGATCCAGCCGCTACCGGGCGACGAGACCGTCGGCGAAGCGACGCAGCTCTATGATGTCGGCTGCGCCGGACGGATCACGCGGCTCGCCGAGACCGGAGACGGCCGCTATCTCGTCACCCTCACCGGCGTGGCGCGGTTTCGCGTGCTCGAGGAGCTTAGAACTCGAACGCAATACCGGCAGTGTCAGGTCGGATATGACGAATTCATAGAGGATTTGACGACGGGCGCCGGCGCCGACGCGGTCGATCGCGAAAGCATGGTGTCAATGTTGCGCAACTTCGCCGAATGTTCGAAACTTGAAGTCGACTGGGCGAGCATAGACGCGGCGCCGACGGAGACGCTCGTCAACGCGCTCGCGATGATGTGTCCCTTCGGCGCCAACGACAAGCAGGCGCTGATCGAAGCCATCGATCTGAAAACCCGCGCGGAAACGCTTATCGCGCTCGCGAAGCTCGATCTCGCGCAACGAAACGGCGACCGGCCGCAGTGGCATTGAAGGAAATTGACGACCATGACTGACGAACGCGACTCCGGCGCCGAGAGATTTGACTCCCCTGCGGAGCCGACGCGGATTGATCCGCGCCTGCTCGAAATCCTCGTCTGTCCGCTGACGAAGACGACCCTCGAATATGACAGCGCGCGCCAGGAGCTTATTTCGCGCTCGGCGCGGCTCGCCTATCCGATTCGGGACGGCATTCCAATCATGCTGCCCGAAGAGGCGCGCCAGATCGACTGACCGGCTCGTCCGCGATGGACGAAACCGCGCCATCCAAGCTTCTGGCGCTTCTCGATCTCGAGGAGGTCGGACCCGACCTCTTCCGAGGCCATAGCCCGGCCTCTTCCGGCCGTCAGGTCTATGGCGGACAGGCCGTGGCTCAGGCGCTCGTGGCCGCGACGCGGACGGCGCCCAAAGACCGCCACGTTCATTCACTGCACGGCTATTTCGTCCTCGCCGGCGATCCCTCGATTCCAATCGACTTCGCCGTCGAACGCGTGCGCGACGGCAAGAGCTTCACGACGCGGCGCTGTAACGCCGCGCAGCGCGGACACACGATCTTTTCAATGGAGGCGTCGTTTCAGCGGCGAGAAGAAGGCCTTACGCACGCCGCCCCCATGCCCGAGGCGCCGGACCCAGAGAGTCTCGACGACGTGCATGCGCTCGTCGAGCGTTTTCGGGCCTTCCTTCCGGAACAGGCCGAGAGCTGGGTGAAGCGGCGAAGCGCGCTCGACATGCGCGTCGTCGCGCCCGACGACGTATTTTTTCCCGAACGTCGCGCCGCCGGCCAGATGATCTGGTTTCGCGTCCGCGGCGCGGTCCCAGACGACCCCGCCATTCACACAGCGCTGCTCGCCTATCTCTCCGATATGACGCTGCTCAATACGGCGCTGCTCGTTCACGGGCTTACGATCTTCGATCCGAAGATTCAGGTGGCGAGCCTCGATCATGCCCTGTGGATTCACGAGCCGCTGCGGGTCGACAAATGGCTGCTCTACGCGCAACAAAGCCCATGGGCCGGCGGCGCACGCGCCTTGACGCGCGGGCAGATCTTCACCCGCGAGGGACGCCTCGTCGCCTCGGTGAGCCAGGAAGGCCTGGTGCGCCGGCGCGACTCGGCGCGATCCTGAAGACCGCCAATATTTTAGGCAACATACCAGAGTCTGCGTAATTTCTAGGCGCATAACCGGCCGGCGGCGCCCTAAGCGAAAGCGCACGGGCGCACCAGGCCCGCCCCTGCCTCGAGCGCATAGCCGAGGCGTGCAAAGGCGATAGCCAACCATGCTGCAAGCTGCGGCACAGTCGGTGTCACAGCAGATACGCTTCCGGTCAGTAGATTTCAGCCGTCAGCGCGGCTGGCACGGCATTTGAAAGCGGCAAGTCGCCGACGCGGCGGCGTCCTCCCGCGAATTGCAATCAAGAGACGCCGCCGTCACGCGAGCGACGCTCGCCAACGAGGTCGATAACCAACAGGATTGGCAGATGAAAATCGTCACAGCGATCATCAAGCCGTTCAAGCTCGATGAGGTCCGCGACGCGCTGACCAACATCGGCGTGCACGGCCTTACCGTGACTGAGGTCAAGGGCTACGGACGTCAGAAGGGACATACGGAAATTTATCGCGGCGCAGAGTATGCGATCAGTTTCTTGCCAAAGCTAAAAATCGAAGTCGCCGTCGACGCCGCCCTCGTCGATCAGGTGATCCAGGCAATTTCCAACACCGCGCGCACCGGACAGATCGGCGACGGAAAGATTTTCGTCACGCCGCTCGAACGCGCCATCCGCATCCGCACCGGCGAAACCGACACGGACGCGCTTTGATCGCCTCCCCGCAACATCAGGAGCTCTTAAACATGAAACTTCCTTCGCCTCGAAGCGCTTCTGTCGCTTCGGTCATCGCGGGAGCGGCGATTTCGGCATCATTGGCGTTTCCGGCCTTCGCCGCGAACGATCCGACCCCCAATCCCGGCGACACCGCCTGGTTGCTGACGTCTGCGCTCTTAGTGCTGATGATGTCGATCCCGGGCCTGGCGCTGTTCTATGGCGGCCTGGTGCGCTCCAAGAACATGCTGTCAATCCTGTCGCAAACCTTCGCGATCGTCGCGCTGGTCGGCGTGATCTGGACGGTCTACGGCTATTCGCTGGCCTTCGGCGACGGCGGTTCGCTCAGCAACTATATCGGCGGCTTCAACAAGCTGTTTCTCAAGGGCGTGACGGCCGCTTCCAATGCGGCGACCTTCACCCCCGGCCACGTCGTACCGGAATACGCCTATTTCGTCTTCCAGATGACTTTCGCGATGATCACCCCGGCGCTGATCATCGGCGCCTTCGCCGAGCGCATGAAATTTTCGGCCGTGCTGCTGTTCGTCGCCTTCTGGGTGACGGTCATCTACTTCCCGATCGCGCATTGGGTGTGGGGCGTCGCCGATCCGAACGCGCTCGTTGATGCTGCGACCCAACTCGCCGCGGCCGGCGACGAGGCGGCCAAAGCAGCCGCGCAGGCGAAGATCGACGAGATCAACGCCGCCGTGGGCTGGCTCGCCGGCAAGGGCGCGCTGGACTTCGCGGGCGGCACGGTGGTGCACATCAACGCCGGCATCGCCGGTCTCGTCGGCGCGATCATCGTCGGCAAGCGCATCGGCTACGGCAAGGAAGCCTTGCCGCCGCATTCGCTGACCCTGTCGATGGTCGGCGCCTCGCTGCTGTGGGTCGGCTGGTTCGGCTTTAACGCCGGCTCGAATCTCGAGGCGAACGGCACCACGGCGCTCGCCTTCGTCAACACGATGGTGGCGACGGCGGCTGCGGCGCTCTCCTGGATGATCGTCGAGTGGCTGGTGAAGGGCAAACCGTCCATGCTGGGCCTGATCACCGGCGCGGTCGCCGGCCTCGTCGCCGTGACGCCGGCCTCCGGCTACGCCGGTCCTGTCGGCGCCATCGTCCTTGGCCTCGCGGTTTCGCCGATCTGCCTCTTCTTCGTCGACTTCGTGAAGAAGATGGCGGGCTACGACGACGCGCTCGATGTCTTCGGCGTGCACTGCATCGGCGGCATCACCGGCGCCCTGGCGACCGGAATTCTGGTCAGTCCCGATCTTGGCGGCGTCGGCATCACCGACTACACCAATCTGGAAACCTTCGCCGGAACCTATGACATGATGGCGCAGATGAAGGCGCAGGGAATCGCCGTCGTCGCGACTCTCCTGTGGTCCGGCATCGGTTCGGCGATCCTCTACAAGCTCGTCGACCTCATCGTCGGACTGCGGCCGACGCCCGATCAAGAACGCGAAGGCCTCGACATCACCGACCACGGCGAGCGCGCTTACAACTACTAAGTTCAGTCTCCTGACACGATGTGAAGCGGCGCCCACGGGCGCCGTTTCTTTTTGTAGCGGACGCAAATTGTTATGGGCGCAACGCTTGCCCCACCTCTCCCCGCGGAGAGCGGGGAGAGGTGGGGGCGCTTGACGAGAAGAGCGGCCATACCTCCCCCTTGCGGGGAGGTCGCGACGCGAAGCGGCGCGGGTGGGGGTGATGACGTTTCCCCCCGCGCACGTCGCCCCACCCGGTTCGCTTCGCGAACCACCCTCCCCGTCAAGGGGAGCGATTTCGCCTCCCACCAAAACGTATTGCCCTCGTCATCGAGGGAAGGCAGATTGCGCGTTTCCAATCGGATCAGGGCTGGCCTATGTCGCGGTTTGTTAATCGGCGCGTTTTCCTTCTTTTCTTAGCTGTCGCGCTCGGGATCCCGATTCTTTCCGCCCGCGCGGCCGAGCGCGTCGTCACTCTCACTTTCGTCGTCTTCAGCGACATCTACGAAATGGCTGAGAGAGACGGACGCGGCGGATTCGCCCGGATCGCCGGCGCGCTGAAAGCCGAACGCGCGAAGGCGAAGAATATCATCGTCGCGCACGCCGGCGACACGCTGTCGCCTTCGCTCACCTCGAGCGTCGACAAGGGCGCGCATATCGTCGAGCTCCTCAATCGCATCGGCGTTGACGTGTTCACGCCCGGCAATCACGAGTTCGATTTCGGCGAAGCGGTCTTTCGCCAGCGCATGGGCGAAGCAAAGTTCGCTTTGCTCGCCGCCAATCTACGCGACGCCTCCGGCCGCGCCCTCCCCGGCTTTGCCGACAGCAAGATCATCGATGTCGACGGGGTGAAGGTCGGCATCTTCGGCCTGACCGACGACGAGGCGGCGCGACGGTCCAGTCCCGGAAGCCTGAAACTTCTCCCCGCGATCGAGACCGCGAAGCGCGAGGCCCAGGCGCTGCGCGACGCCGGCGCGGATCTCGTCGTCGTCGTCACCCATTCCGAATGGCAGGACGATCTGCGTCTGGCGAAGCTTGGACCAATCGACATCGTTCTGTCGGGGCATGATCACAATCTTCTTGTCGCCTATGACGGCCGCGCCGCGATCGGCGAAACTCAGGCCGACGGCGTCAATCTCGTCGCCATCGATGTCGAGATGCGGATCGCCGCCGATGGCGTCAAGCGCTGGTCGCCCAGGTTTCGCATCATCGACACGGCGGACGTGGCGCCAGACGCCGCGATTGCAGAACGCGTCGCGCAATATGAAGCCGAGATCGACAAGGCGCTCGACGTCGACATCGGGCGCACAAAGACGCCGCTCGACAGCCGAAAGGCGAGCGTGCGCAGTGAAGAAACCGCGATCGGCGACTTTTTCGCCGATACGATGCGCGCCGCCGCCGCCGCTGACGTCGCCATCATCAACGGCGGCGGCATTCGCGGCAACCGCAGCTATGCTGCCGGGACAACGCTGACGCGCAAGGACATCGCCAAGGAGCTGCCGTTCAACAATCAGCTTGTGACTCTGGAGCTTTCAGGCGCCGATCTGCGCGCGGCGCTGGAAAACGCCGTCTGGCTGGTCGGCAAGGACGCGGGGCGATTCGCCCAGATTTCCGGCGCGCGCATCATCGTGCGGCGCGACGCTGTGCCTGGCTCGCGGCTTGTTTCAATCGAGGTCGGCGGCAAGCCGCTCGACGACACGAAGCTCTACAAGCTCGCGACGATCGACTTCCTCGCCCGCGGCAAGGACGGCTATGTCGCGCTGACGCACGGAAGACCACTCGTCAGGGATCTTGAGGGGCCGCTGCTGACGAACGTTATCATCGACGCCATCGAAAAGGCCGGCGCGATTGCGCCCGTCGTCGACGGCCGCATCAGGATCGAATGATCAAAGTCCGCCGAGGCAGACATATTTGATCTCGATATAATCATCGACGCCGTAGCGCGATCCTTCGCGGCCAAGGCCCGAATGTTTCACCCCGCCAAATGGCGCCGCTTCGGTCGAGATCAGCGTCTCATTGACGCCCACCATGCCGAATTCCAACTGCTCGGCGACGCGGATGACGCGGGCGACGTCGCGACTGTAGAAGTAAGCGGCGAGACCGTAAGGCGTGGCGTTGGCGAGACGAACAGCTTCAGCCTCGCTTTCAAAGGAAATCAGCGGCGCGACGGGACCGAAGGTCTCCTCGTTGAAGATAAGCGCGTCAGCCGGCACATTCGCGAGCACGGTCGGCTGAAAGAAAGAACCGCCGAGCGCGTGGCGGGCGCCGCCGGTGAGAACCTTCGCGCCGCGGGCGACGGCGTCCGCGACGTGACGCTCGACCTTTTCGACCGCCGCTGCTTCGATCAGCGGACCGATGGCGACGCCGTCCTCCGTGCCTTCGCCGACCTTTAACGCGCCAGCCGCCGCCGCGAGTTTTTCGGCGAAGGCGTCGATGATCGACGCATGCACGAGGATGCGGTTCGCCGACACGCAGGTCTGACCGCTGTTGCGATATTTCGTGGCGACGGCGCCCTCGATGGCGCGATCGACATCAGCGTCTTCGAACACGATGAGCGGCGCATTGCCGCCAAGCTCCATCGAGCATTTCTGAATATTCTCGGCCGCCTGCCGCAGCAGAATTCTGCCGACCTCGGTCGAGCCGGTGAAGGTCAGCTTGCGCACGAGCGGATTTTGCGTGAATTCGAGCCCGACCGGCGCAGGGTCTTTCGCCGTGACCACATTGATAACGCCGGAAGGCACGCCGGCGCGCTCGGCAAGCTCCGCCAGCGCCAGCGCGGAGAACGGCGTCAGCTCAGCGGGCTTCACCACCATCGTGCAGCCGGCGCCGAGCGCCGCGCCGACCTTGCGCGCGAACATGGCGGAGGGGAAATTCCACGGCGTGATCGCCGCGGTGACGCCGATCGCCTGTTTGAAGACGAGCAGGCGACGATCGGTCGGACCCGGGATGACGTCGCCGTAAATGCGCCGGCCCTCTTCCGCAAACCACTCAATGAAGCTCGCGGCGTAGGCGATCTCGCCGCGCGCCTCTGAGAGCGGCTTGCCCATTTCCGCAGTGATGATGCGCGCCAGCCGCTCCTGATCGGCCATAATCAGCTCGAACCATCGGCGCATGATATGCGCGCGCTCCTTGGCGGCGCGATCGCGCCAGCTTGGCAGCGCCAACTCACAAGACTCGATCGCCCGGCGGGTTTCGGCTGCGCCCATGTCGGGAACGTGGCCGAGGACCGCGCCCGTCGCCGGGTTGTTGACGGCGAAGGTTACGCCGCTGTCGGCGCCGACCCAAAGCCCGCCGATGAATGCTTGCTCGCGAAGGCCTAGGCTGACAGAGTTCATTTCGACTTCCCCTGGGCGCGCGTCGCGCATTTTTGCTACAAGGGCCAAAGCGGCGTGACCGGTCCTTAACGGGCCGCTCGCGAACGCGCAAAAAAACCGGCATAATTGCGGCTCAAGGGCAAGCGCCCGCCGCCGCCTGAGGTCACATTTGGCTCATTCCACAATCGTCGATCTGACGCGCATTCGCCTGTCCCGTCGCTCTGTTATCGGCGCCGGCGCCGCCGCCTTGATCGCGCCGCGCGTTCTGGCCAAGCCGGGCGCGCCGACCGCCGCCGCCAACCGCTTTGGTCCCCTCGCCCAGGGCGAAGTCGAAAGCCACGGCCTTTCGACCTTTGGCGACCTTGGCGAGCCGGCCGACTTCAAATTTTTCGGCTACGTGAATGCGAAAGCCCCCAAGGGAGGGACTTTGGCGCTGTCGCCGGCAAGCTCGACCTATGACAGTTTCAACGCCTATGTGCTGCGGGGCAATCCGGCGACGGGCATGACGCTCGTCTTCGACAGTCTGATGAACCAGAGCCTCGACGAACGCGACGCCTACTACGGCCTCGTCGCCGAGAAGGTGCGGATCTCGCCTGACAAGCTCACTTACGCCTTCCTGTTGCGTAAAGAGGCGCGGTTCCACGACGGCTCGCCGCTCACGGCGCATGACGCGGCCTTCTCGCTCAACATTCTCAAGAGCAAGGGCCATCCCGTCATCAGCCAGATGCTGCGTGACCTCGAAAGCGCCGAAGCGGAGGCGGACGACGTTCTCGTGCTGCGCTTCGCGCCTGACCGCACGCGCGATCTGCCGCTCAGCGTCGTGGGTCAGCCGATCTTTTCGCGCGCCTATTACAAGGACCGCGACTTCGCAGCGACGACATTGGAGCCGCCGCTCGGCTCCGGGCCATACAAGGTCGGCGCCTTCGAGCAGGGTCGCTACATCGCCTATCATCGCAATCCCGACTATTGGGCGAAGGGCCTGCCGATCACGAAAGGCCAGGCCAATTTCGACGTCGTGCGCTTCGAATATTTCGGCGACAGCCAGGTCGCCTTCGAAGCCTTCAAGGCCGGCGCCTTCACCGAGCGAGAGGAAAACATCGCCCGCGTTTGGGCGACGGGCTATGATTTTCCGGCGTTCAAGGACGGGCGCGTCAAGCGAACCACGACCCCCAACAACAATATTCCGCAGATCCAGGGCTGGTTCTTCAACACGCGCCGCAAGATGTTCAAAGATCCGCGGGTGCGCGAAGCGATCGGCTACGCCTTCGATTACGAATGGACCAGCCGCAACCTGATGTATGACGCCTATAAGCGCATCTCGTCCTATTTCGAGAACTCCGAGCTTGAAGCGAAAGGCTTGCCGAGCGAACAGGAAAAAGCGCTGCTGGAGCCCTATCGCGCTGATCTGCCCGCGGAAGTTTTTGGCGAGCCCTTCGCGGCGCCGGTTTCTGACGGCACCGGTCAGGATCGCGTCCTGCTCAAAAAGGCGAGCGATCTGTTCGTCGCGGCCGGCTGCACGCGCAAGGATGGCGTTCTATGCTTGCCGGACGGAACGCCGCTGGAATTCGAGTTTCTCGACAATTCCAACGTCTTCGAGCGGCACACCCAGCCCTTCATCAAGAATTTGAAGCTGCTCGGAGTCAACGCCCACATCCGCGTCGTCGACGCCGCTCAATACAAGCAGCGACTTGAAAACTTCGACTTCGACGTCGTTCATGACGTGCTGATGATGAGCTGGAACCCCGGAGAGGAGCTTCGCGCTTATTTCAGCTCGAAGACCGCCAATGTGCCCGGCTCACGCAACCTGCCGGGGGTCTCCAATCCGGCGATCGATTCGCTCGTTGAAAAAGCGCTCCAGGCGCAAACGCGCGAAGAACTCGTCACCTGCAGCCGCGCCCTCGACCGCGCTTTGCGGGCGCAGCGCTATTGGGTCCCGCACTGGTATAATCCGGTGCATCGCTTCGCCTATTGGGATCTCTTCGGCCAGCCGGAGCGCCCGCCGAAGTTCGACACCGGCGTGCTGTGGACCTGGTGGTGGGACGAAGATAAGGCGAAAAAAATCAACTTCACGGGACGCTAAGGGGATTTCCCGGCGCCGTCCGTCGGGAGCCGAAATGCGGCCGATGCAAAAGAACGCGAGACGTTAATGGGAGCCTATATCGCCCGCCGCGTGCTGCTGATGATCCCGACGATCCTCGGCATCATGCTTATCTCCTTCGTCATCGTGCAGTTCGCGCCGGGCGGTCCAGTGGAACGCATCATCGCGCAACTGCAGGGCTTCGACGTCGGCGCGACCGGACGCTTTTCCGGCGGGGGCGGCGACGTCGGACAGGGCGGCGCGAGCCAGACCGGAACGATGGCTGCCGAAACCGCCTCGAAATATCGCGGCGCGCAGGGGCTCGACCCGAAATTCATCGCGGAGCTCGAAAAGCAGTTCGGCTTCGACAAGCCGGCGTGGGAGCGATTCCTGCTGATGGTGAAGAATTATGCGATGTTCGATTTCGGGCGCAGCTACTTTCGCGACGAGAGCGTCCTCAAGCTGATCGGCGAAAAGCTTCCCGTCTCGATTTCGCTCGGCCTGTGGATGACGCTTCTGTCCTATTCGATTTCGATTCCGCTCGGCATCGCCAAAGCGGTGCGCGACGGAACGAAATTCGACATGTGGACGTCCAACGCCATCATCGTCGGCTACGCCATTCCGAGTTTTCTGTTTGCGATGCTGCTGATCGTGCTCTTCGCCGGCGGATCCTTCTGGCAGATCTTCCCGCTGCGCGGCCTGACCTCGGATGATTTCTGGCAGCTGTCGCTGTTTGGCAAGGTGAAGGACTATCTCTGGCACATCATTCTGCCCGTCTCCGCGATGACGCTTGGCGCCTTTGCGACGCAGACGTTTCTGACGAAGAACTCTTTCCTCGACGAGATCCGCAAGCAATATGTGCAAACCGCGCGCATGAAGGGCCTGACCGAGCGGCGCGTGCTCTATGGACATGTGTTTCGCAACGCCATGCTGATCGTCATCGCCGGCTTTCCTGGCGCCTTCGTGCATGCCTTTCTCACCGGCTCGGTGCTGATCGAGACGATCTTTTCGCTTGATGGACTGGGCTATCTCTCCTTCGAGAGCATCGTCAATCGCGACTATCCGGTCGTCTTCGCCAACCTCTACATCTTTGCGCTGCTCGGACTTGTGGTGAATCTCATTTCAGATCTCACCTATACCTGGATCGATCCGCGCATCGATTTCGAAACGCGCGAGGTATGACGGTGAGCGCAGCAGCAGCCGACGCCGAAACGCATCTCGCTCCGCCGCTTCATCGCGAAGGCTGGCTGCGGCTCACGCCGCTCGACCGACGACGCCTCGACAGTTTCAAGGCGAACAAGCGCGGCTATTGGTCGTTCTGGGTCTTCATGACCCTGTTCATCATGGCGCTTGGCTCGAACTTCCTGGCGAACGACCGACCGATTCTGGCCTGGTACAAGGGCGAAGTGCTGTTCCCCGCCTTCGTGTCCTATCCGGAAGAAAAATTCGGCGGCTTCCTGGCGCGCACCGATTATCGCGACCCTGTCATCGCCGACGAAATCAAAGCGCATGGCTGGATGCTTTGGCCGCCGATTCGCTTTTCCTATGACACGCATAATCTCGAGCTGCCGACGCCCGCGCCCTCGCCGCCGACCTGGATGCTGACGCAGCAGCAATGCGAGGTCGCCGCGGCGAAAGGTCTGCGGCCCGGCGAGCCCAATCGCGGCTGCGCCGCGCTGGAATATAATTGGCTCGGCACCGATGATCAGGGCCGCGACGTCGTCGCGCGTCTGCTTTATGGGTTTCGCATCTCGGTGCTGTTCGGACTGATCCTGGCGACGATCTCCTCGATCGTCGGCGTCGCCGCCGGGGCGATACAGGGCTATTTCGGCGGGCGCGTCGATCTCGTGTTCCAGCGCTTCATCGAAGTCTGGTCGTCGCTGCCGCAGCTCTATCTGCTCATCATCATTTCATCCTTCTTGACGCCCGGCTTTTTCGTGCTGCTCGGCATCCTGCTGCTCTTCTCCTGGGTGTCGCTGGTGCATGTCGTTCGCGCCGAGTTCCTGCGCGCGCGCAACTTCGAATATGTCAACGCGGCGCGCGCGCTTGGGCTGAGCAATTTTAAGATTATCGTCAAGCACCTGCTGCCGAACGCCACCGTGGCGACGCTGACCTTCCTGCCCTTCATTCTCAACTCGTCAATCACCACGCTCACGGCGCTGGACTTTCTGGGGTTTGGCCTGCCGCCGGGCTCGCCCTCGCTCGGCGAACTGTTGCTGCAAGCGAAATCCAACCTCCAGGCCCCATGGCTGGGACTGACCGGCTTTGCGATCATTGCGCTCATGCTGTCGCTTCTGGTCTTTGTCGGCGAAGCGGTCCGCGACGCCTTCGACCCGAGGAAGAATTTCCGGTGACGGCGTGGTAGATTGCAGGCGGAGCATCACGATGAACAGAATTGTGCGTCAACACTACCCTGCGGCGAAGCTTCCCGACGACTTACGAGATGAAATCGGCGCCGAAAAGCGGGTGACGATCACAATTGAGGTGGAGAGCGTAGGCTCCAGCTCGGAAGCGACCGGGTCTGCTGACGACTGGTTTTCGAAATACGAGCATATACGCCGCGCAACTTTTCATTCGCTGGAGGAAGTGAACGATCATGTTCGCTCGCTTCGCGACGAGTGGGACCATCGCGAGCGATGAGCGTAAGAATCTATCTCGATGCGAATGTATTCATCGACGCGTTCGAAAATGACGATGCTCCGGTCACGCGAGGGAGGACCGTGCTCGATCATCTCAGACGCGGAGATGCCATCGGGGTGATTAGCGAATTGGTTGTCGCCGAGTTGTTGACGAAACCTCTGGAGATCGGAGACAAGGAGTTGTGCGATGCATATGAAGCGCTGTTCGAATCGTCTTCGACCATAGAAACCTTTTCAATCGATCGGCGCGTGCTGGTGCAGGCGGCAAGGCTGAGAGCGACCGTCAAATCAATGAGAATGCCTGACGCAATTCACGTAGCGACGGCAAAACTCTACAATTGCGCGGCCTTTGTCACGGCCGATCGGCGACTTGCCGTCCCCGAGGGAATTCGAGCGATCAATCTCGACGCATCGACCATCGACGAACTACGCGCGCTCGCATGACCATTGGCCCCCTCCTCAACATTCGCGATCTCTCGGTCACCTTTCGGCAAGGGGGGCGTGAGACCAAGGCCGTCGATCACGTCTCCTTCTCTCTTGAGCGGGGCAAGACGCTGGCGCTCGTCGGCGAATCCGGCTCCGGCAAGTCGATCAGCGCTCTGTCGATCGTACGGCTGCTTCCCCCCGGCGCGATCGCGTCCGGCGAGGCGCTGTTCGACGGCGAGAATATGCTCACGATCGACGACAATCGGCTGCGCGCCATTCGTGGCGCAGGCATCACAATGGTGTTCCAGGAGCCGATGACCTCGCTCAATCCGCTGCACATGATCGAGCGGCAGATTGCGGAGATTCTTGAACTGCACGGCATGCGCGGCGAAGACGCGGTTCGGAACCGAGTCATTGAGCTTCTGGGTGAAGTCGGCATCCCTGATCCTCAGGCGCGGCTGAGCGCCTATCCGCATCAGCTCTCGGGCGGCCAGCGTCAGCGCGTCATGATCGCCATGGCGCTCGCCAACAAACCCGATCTGCTGATCGCCGACGAGCCGACCACCGCGCTCGACGTCACCGTTCAGGCGCAGATTCTCGCGCTGCTCGAGCGGCTTCAAAAAACCTACGGCATGGCGATGCTGTTCATCACGCACGACCTCCGGCTCGTGCGCCGTTTCGCCGACACGGTCTGCGTGATGCAACAGGGCCGCATCGTCGAACAGGGCGAGGTGGGCGAGGTCTTCACATCGCCGCAGCATCCCTACACCAAGGCGCTGCTCACGGCCGAGCCCAAGGGCGCGCCGATTATCGAAGACACGCAAGCGCCCGTCGTCGCATCGGCCGAGCAACTGCGCGTCTGGTTTCCGATCCGCCGCGGCTTCATGCGTCGGATCGTCGGCCATGTGAAGGCGGTGGACGGCGTCACCCTTTCGGTGCGCGAGGGCGCGACCGTCGGCGTCGTCGGCGAGTCGGGCTCCGGCAAGACGACGCTGGCGCTGGCGATGCTGCGGCTCATTCGCTCGGAAGGTCCGATCGTCTTCCTCGGAGAGCGCATCGACGGCAAAAGCGTCGACGCCATGCGTCCGCTTCGCCGCGACATGCAAATCGTCTTCCAGGACCCTTACGGCTCTCTCTCGCCGCGCATGTCGGTCGCGGAAATCGTCGCCGAAGGACTGACCGTTCAGCGTCCCGAGCTTACGCTCAATCAGCGCCGCGAAATCGTTGCGCGCGCGCTGCAGGAAACCGGGCTCGATCCATCGACGATGGACCGCTACCCGCACGAATTTTCCGGCGGCCAGCGGCAGCGCATCGCCATCGCCCGCGCCATCGTGCTGGAACCGAAATTCGTCGTGCTGGACGAACCGACCTCGGCGCTCGACATGTCCGTGCAGGCGCAGATCATCGATCTCTTGCGCGACCTGCAGCGTCGCCGCTCCCTCGCCTATCTCTTCATCAGTCACGATTTGCGCGTCGTGAAGGCGCTCGCCGCCCATCTCATCGTCATGCGCTATGGCAAGGTGGTCGAGGAAGGGCCGGCGAGCCAGGTGTTTTCGCAGCCCAAGAGCGAGTATACGCGCGCGCTCTTCGCAGCGGCCTTTCGCAACGAGGCGGAGCCCATTCCGGGCAATTCAGTCGCCGGAAAATGACCCCGGAATCGCCGTGGCGCCGTTCGAACTTTCGCCTGCCCGCGCAGGGTCGCGGAAGGCGACGACCGTGACGCTCTGCGTCAGCACGACTTCGCCGCGCTGGTTATAGGTCGCCATATCCATCGAAACGAAGCCGCGATCGGCGTAGCGGCGCGGACGAACAATCCGCGTGACTTCGGCTTCCACCCTTAAGGAATCGCCCGGCCGCACCGGGAGTTTCCAAGTGATATGCGCCTCAACGCCGACGAGCCCGCCAGCAAAAGGCGGATCGGCTGAGTCGATGAGGAGCTTCACGCTCAGGGCGCCGGTCTGCCAACCGCTGGCGACGAGCCCGCCGAACATGCTGTCCTTGGCCGCCTCTTCATCGAGATGAAAATACTGCGGATCACTGTCGCGCGCGAAGCGGATAATGTCCTGCGCGGTGATCGTGACGCTCGCTGTGCGCAAGCGCTGGCCGACCTGGAGATCTTCCAGATAAAGCCTTTTCGTCATGCCGAAAGGTCTTTCGCCAAGCGCTTGAGGCTGGTGACCGGTCCCGCTCCCGCCGCCTCGTTGCGCGCCCGCACGACGTCGAGCGGCTCGCTCGTGACCTGCATATGCGTGGCGTTGGCGTGAAGCAGCGTCACGGCGTCGCGCATGACGCCGACATGGCCCTTCCAGAAAACGATGTCGCCGCGCATCAGCGGCGCGCTAGGATCGAGCGTCGCGCCGAGCGCAGCTTCCTGCATATCGGTGTCGCGCGGCGCCTTGACGCCGGCCATCAGCAAGGAGACCTGCACCAGTCCCGAGCAATCAACGCCCATCCAAGACTTGCCGCCCCAGAGATAGGGCGCGCCTAGAAGCGTCTCGGCCACGGCGACAAAGTCGGGCGCCTGCGCCTCGCGCGGCGCGAGATGTTTGCGATAGATGAAACCGAGCTCGGGCGTCACGCCAAAGCCGCCGCGCTCCTCGGCGATCGCGACTTCGGCGCCGAGCGGCAGCGCGTTGAGCGGCGGCAATTTGATGTTCGGACCCGGATAAATGAAGGTCCGTGGAACACTGACGCGATGCGTCGGCGCGCTCAATTCGCGCCACAGCGTATTGGCCGCGATCCAGCCGACATAATCGTCGCGCGCAAGTTGCGCCCAGGCCCAGCCTTCCTCCTCATCGTAAACGGTGACGCGCTCGCCGTAGATCGCCTGAGTGTCGACGGCGGCGTCGGGACGTGGTTCACGCCGAAGATCGACGACGCAGTCCCTGACCTCCATTGCGACGCCTTCCACATAGCGGTCGGCGCTCACGCGTCCCTTGAGATAGGCGGCGGCGACTTCTGGGCGCGCGGGCGTCAGCCGCCGATCGAACTTTTCGCTCACGGCTTCGCCTTCCTCTGCTCGGCGCGCGCCTCGATCAAATCATAAAGCAGGCGCGCCGCCTGCACCTCGCCGCCTTCCGGGCGGCCTGGCTTCGTCGACGGGTTCCAGCAGTAAACGTCGAAATGCGCCCACCGCTTGGGATCGGCCACGAAGCGTCTCAAAAACAGCGCGGCGGTGATCGATCCGGCGAAGGAGCCGCTCGTGACGTTGATGAGATCGGATATCTTGCCGTCGAGACCGCTATCGTAATTGTCCCATAGCGGCATCCGCCACACGGGATCGTTCACGGCGCCAGCCTGCAGGGCGATCTCTTGGGCGAGCGCGTCATCGCCGGTATAGAACGGCGGAATTTCCGGACCGAGCGCGACGCGCGCGGCCCCTGTCAGCGTCGCGAAATCGAACAGCAGATCGGACGGCGTTTCGCTCGCATAGGCGAGCGCGTCGGCAAGGATGAGCCTGCCCTCGGCGTCGGTGTTGCCGATTTCGACGCTCAGGCCTTTGCGGCTTCGGTATACGTCGCTGGTTCGAAACGCCGACGCCGAAATCGAATTCTCGACGATCGGAAGCAGCACGCGCAAACGGACCGGCGCATTCCCCTCAAGCAGCATCGCGGCAAGCGAGAGGGTCGTCGCGGCGCCGCCCATGTCCTTCTTCATCAGCGCCATCGCGCTCGAAGGCTTGATGTCGAGCCCGCCCGTATCGAAGCAAACCCCCTTGCCGACAAGCGTGACGCGCAGACCGTCCTCCGGACCGTGCTCAAATTCCACGAGCCTCGGCGCCTGAGCGGCCGCGCGCCCCACGGCGTGAATCAAGGGGAAGTTTTCCGCGAGCAACGCGTCGCCGACAATGACGCGAGTCTTGGCGCCATGTTTCGCGCCGAGAGCGAGCGCGGCTTCGGCGAGCGCCTCCGGCCCCATGTCATTGGTCGGCGTATTCACGAGATCGCGCCCGAGGGCGACGGCGCCGGCGATGCGCTCAATGCGCGCGCGGTCGACGCCCTGCGGCGCGCACAGACGCGGGGCTTCCCTCTTTGCCGCCTTGTAGCGCGTAAAGGAATAGGTCGACAGAAGGAACGCCAGCGCCGCCTGCGCCGGCGCGTCGACGCCATCGCCAAACCGGTAGAGCCCCTTGGGCAGCGCAGTCGCGAGCTTTCCGGCAAAGAACGGATCGCGCGCCTTTGGCGCGCTGCCCTGCGCGCCAAAAAAGACCCGCGGCGCGCCATCGGCGTCAGGCGCGATCAGAAGCGAGCCGGGCTTCGCCTCAAATCCCGCAAGCTCCGCCAGACGCGCGGTAGGTTCGGGAAGCTTCGCGCGGCGTTCGGGCCAGTCTTCCTTATTAAGGAAATCGATGGCGGTCGCTTCGGGCGACCAATCTTCAAGCTTCATCCGCTTCCGCCGCTTTCTGCGCTCCCGACGATCGGCTTCTATCTCTACCGGGCGCCCGCATCACACAAAAGGGAAAGATCGATCATCTCAAGCGGCCTGGCGGCGAAGGCGGCGAGCCGCGCCCAAGTCAGCCAACAATGTACGCATAGTGTACAAAACTTAGCCGCACGGCGCCTCACGACTGGCCAGATTCGAACTCGACGCCAGGATGCAAAACGATTATTTTCTGCGCAGAATGGCATGCCAATTGCTGAGACAATGTTCAATTCGCCAACCATGAGGGCATGTCTGCGCAGATGAAGATCATCACGGCGATTATCAAACCCTTCAAGCTCGACGAGGTGCGCGAGGCGCTGACGGAAATCGGCGTGCACGGAATGACCGCGACCGAGGTGAAAGGCTATGGCCGACAGAAGGGCCATGCCGAAATCTATCGCGGCGCCGAATATATCGTCGCTTTTCTGCCCAAGGTTAGGATCGACATCGCGCTCTCTGAAGCGCTCGTCGATCGCGCCATCGAGGCGATTAGACTCGCCGCCTACACCGGCCATATCGGCGACGGCAAAATTTTCGTCTCGCCGCTGGAGCGCGCCATGCGCATCCGCACCGGCGAAACCGACTCCGACGCGCTCTAAGCGCCTTCCCAATCATCAATCAGGGTTCACGATGCAGAGCTCGTTCGCGCGCAGCTTGAGTAAGGATTTCCTCATCCCGAGGAGCCCGCTACCCGTGGCGGCCGCGCTGGCGGCTTTCCTGGTCTCGCAACCCGCTCTCGCCCAAGACGGCGGAGGCAAGATCGACGGCGCCGACACCGCCTTCATGATCGCCGCCACAGCGCTGGTGCTGATGATGACGCTGCCGGGGCTGGCGCTCTTTTACAGCGGTATGGTGCGCAAGAAGAATGTTCTCGCCACAATGGCGCAGAGCCTCATCGCCACCGCCCTCGTTTCGCTGCTGTGGATCGGCGTCGCCTACAGCCTCGCCTTCAGCGGCGAGGGCGCCTATATCGGCGATGCGTCGCGGTCGCTTCTCGCCGGGATCGGGCTCGACACGGTGAGCCCATTCGCCAAGACGATCCCTGAAATCCTGTTCATGCTCTATCAGATGACCTTCGCGGTGATCACCTGCGCGCTGGTCGCCGGCTCCGTCGCCGAACGCATGAAGTTCTCCGCCTTCATGCTGTTTTGCGCGCTGTGGCTGTTCATCGTCTATGTGCCTTCCGCGCATTGGGTCTGGGGCGGCGGATTTCTGCAGAAGATGGGCCTCCTCGATTTCGCCGGCGGGACGGTCGTGCACATCAATGCCGGGATCGCCGGCCTCGTCTGCGCGCTCGTGCTCGGAAGCCGCGTCGGTTTTGGACGCGAAAATCTCTCGCCCTTCGATCTCTCGCTGGCGGTGGTCGGGACGGGGCTGCTCTGGGTGGGCTGGTTCGGCTTCAATGGCGGCTCGGCGCTCGCCGCCAATTCCCGCGCGGTCTTCGCGATTGTGGCGACGCATCTTGCCGCCTGCGCCGGCGCGCTGGTGTGGAGCGGCCTGGAATGGTTTCAGCGCGGCAAGCCGTCGGTGCTCGGCGTCATCTCGGGCGCCGTCGCCGGCCTGGGCACGATCACGCCGGCCTCGGGCTATGTCCTGCCTTGGCACGGCGTCGTCATCGGGATGATCGCCGGCGGCGTCTGCTATTGGTTCTGCACCGTCGCGAAATATAAATTCCGCTACGACGACACGCTCGACGTTTTCGGCGTGCATGGCGTCGGCGGCATTATGGGCACGCTGCTCGCCGGAGTCTTCGCCACGCGCGCGATCACGGCTTCGGAGGGCGATCCCGGCGTCGCGGGTCTGTTGGAAGGCGATCCGCATCAGCTTTACGTGCAGGCGATCGGCGTCCTCGTCACGATCGTCTGGTGCGTGATCGGCACCTTGGCGACGCTGAAAATCGTCTCGCTGATCACGCCGCTTCGCGTGACTCACGATGATGAACGCGAGGGCCTCGATATCGCGCTGCATGGCGAAGCGCTGCATCAGTAGCGAGAGGGCTTCAAGAAAGGCGGCGGCTTGAAACCGCGTCATGGCCGGGCTTGTCCCGGCCATCCACGCCGTGGAGCCTATGCGGGTCCCTCATAGAGGTCTCCCAAAGGGAGTCGGGACTAGCCTAGCCATGACGGATGGTAGTTGAATTTGCCTAGATTTCTACGCCCGTGCGCTCGGCAATCTGTTTTTGATAAAGCCCTTCCTAGCTCTTTTCGTAAGTCGAACGTGAAGCCTGCGCCGCGAACGCAAGTATACGGTATTATTTTACCACCACTCGCTACATTCGAGTTTTTATAGCTTCACGGAACTTCGGCAGCCCAAAAACCGCTTGACCTCCCCTCGCCCATCCCCTATCCACTCGGCCTCCGAACACACCGTTCACACGGAATTCCCATCTCATGTTTGGCAAGACCTATTCGGCGACTCCCGCCGACATCGAAAAGAAGTGGGTGCTGATCGACGCCTCCGGGCTCGTCGTCGGCCGCCTCGCCTCCATCATCGCGCTGCGTCTTCGCGGCAAGCACAAGGCGACGTTCACGCCGCATATGGACGATGGCGACAACATCATCGTCATCAACGCCGAAAAGGTGGTGCTGACCGGCCGCAAGCGCGAGCAGAAGGTCTATCACCATCACACGGGCTTTCCCGGCGGCATCAAGGAACGCTCGGCGAAGTTCCTTCTCGACGGGCGCTTCCCGGAGCGAGTCCTGGAAAAGGCCGTGCAGCGCATGCTGCCGCGAGGCCCCTTGGGCCGCAAGCAGTTCGGCAATCTGCGCGTCTATAAGGGCGCGGAACATCCGCATGAGGCGCAGAGCCCACAGACGCTCGACATCGCCGCCCTGAACGTCAAGAATAGCCGGAGCGCCTGATCATGGCCGAGACCACCCTTTCCTCGCTTTCCGACCTTCAGGGAAGCGTCGCCACGGCGCCCGAGTCGCCGCGCTATGTGCAAAAGCTCGACAAGCAGGGCCGCGCCTACGCGACCGGCAAGCGCAAAAACGCCGTCGCGCGCGTCTGGATCAAGCCGGGCCCCGGCAAGATCACCGTCAACGGCCGCGACGTCGAAGTCTATTTCGCCCGTCCGGTGCTGCGCATGATTCTGGCCCAGCCGTTCGGCGTCACCAAGCGCGCGGGTCAATATGACATCGTCGTCACGGTCGCAGGCGGCGGACTTTCCGGTCAAGCCGGCGCGGTGCGCCATGGCCTCGCCAAGGCGCTGACCGCTTACGAGCCGGATCTGCGTCCCGCGCTCAAGAAGGAAGGCTTCCTGACGCGCGACTCCCGCGTCGTCGAGCGCAAGAAATACGGCAAGCGGAAAGCCCGCCGCAGCTTCCAGTTCTCGAAGCGCTAAGCTTCGCGGTCTTCAAGGCAAACATTTGCAAAGCGGCGCTTCGGCGCCGCTTTTGTTTTGGTCAATAGACGCAGATCTTGAAGTCGCTTCCGACCCAGCAGGCGGGGTCCTCCTTGGAGCGCTGCGCCTCTCCCCAACGGGAGTTGATCCCGTCGCGGGTCAGTCCCCTCACTTCCGCCACTCCCGGCAAAGTGACGGAAACGCTGATCACCGTCGCGCCGTCGAAGGCGCTTTTTCCAACTGGCGTGATCGAAAAGCTGCCGCCCGTTTCAGCCGAAAACTCGCATTTCCCGTTATATGGCGCCGCGCCGGCGCCATTGACGACGCATCTCGCGGGTCTGGCGACCGCCTCCCCGATCAGGAGTTGCTGCATCATGATGAAAGACGCGATAAAAACAGCAATTCTCTTCATCAAAATCCTCCCCTCGCTCCAACCTCAATCAATCGTCGTTGCAGCAAAGCCAGTGTTAACTTCGGCTCACTTCCATGACGCGGTGAAGTGACGCCTTGTTATTCGACGCCCTGGCGGCCAAGCGCGTTTCAATCGAGCCATTCATCGCGCCGCTCGTGTAGACCCGCGACGCCCATCAGTCCGACGACCGCCCCGAAGATCAGATAGAACGCCGGCGCGATCGGCGTGGCGAGATAGTCGATCAGCCAAGCGACGATGAAGGGCGCGAAGCCGCCGAAGATCATGACGGCGACATTATAGGCGATCGCCAGCCCCACGGTGCGGACATGCGTCGGAAACTGCTCGGCGAGCGCCGTCGAGAGCGCGCCAAAGAGACCCGAGAGAATGACGCAGAAGGCCGTCTGCGCCACTGTCAGCGCCAACAGCGTGCGCTCGGCCTGCAGCCAGACGAACAGTGGATAGACGCAAAGAAGCAGCATCCCGTAGGACGCGAGGAGCAAGGGCCGCCGGCCGATCGCGTCGGAGAGAGCGCCGACGAACGGGGTCAGCACGATCAGCAACACAAGACCGGGCGCCTGGGCGATAAAGGACTGTGCGAGGCTCAGTCCCATCTCCGTCTTTCCGTAGGTCGGCATATAGACGAGGATCACGTAGAAGGAGATCGTCGCGCCGATCGTGGCGGCGAAACAGGCGAGAAGTCGATCGCCCCGCCGCCGAACGAGGTCGAGAAAAGCGACCGCCACCCCGCCGTCCTGGGGCGAGGCCTTGAAGGCCGGCGTTTCCTCGAGATGGCGTCTGACATAGAGCCCGACCGGGCCGATCAGCAGGCCAACGAAAAAGGGCAGCCGCCAAGCCCAGTCGTGCAACGCTTCAGCGGAAAAGACGCCTGCGACGAGCATGCCGGCGAGCGTCCCGAGCAGGATCGACAGGCCCTGCCCGACCATCTGCAGAGAACCGTAGACTCCGCGCCGACCGGCGGGCGCCACTTCGATCAGAAACGCGGTCGAACTTGCGAATTCTCCGCCAGTCGCAAAGCCCTGCAGCAATCGGCCGATCACGATGAGCATGGGGGCGAAGAGCCCGATCGTCGCATAGGTCGGGGCGAAGGCGATGACGGCGATCGCGACGGTCATCACGAACATGATGAGTTGCAGCGCCGCCTTTCGCCCTTTCCGATCCGCGTAAAATCCGAAGAAGAGGCCGCCGAGCGGGCGCGTGCAGAAGCCCGCGCCAAAGGTCGCGAGCGCCAGCAAGAGCGAGGCCGTCTCGTCTCGGCTTGGAAAGAACGCCTGCGCCAGAACCGAAGCAAAAAAGCCGTAGACGACGAAATCATACCATTCCAGCGCATTCCCGATCACGGCGGCCGCGATCTGTTTGGGCGCTGGCGCTCTCACTTGGGGGAAGTTTTGGCGCACATGCATGCAAATTTCTCGATTGTCCGCGCGCGCGCGGATGCTTTGCGTTCGCAGTCGCGAACCTGCTCTAGCGGGAAGACAGGAGGCCGCCAAGCGGTCGCCGCGCAGCCTCAACGATCAGCGCCCCGACGACGCCGAGCGCGCCCATCAGCAGGAAGAAATACACGTTGGCGACGCTCGACCACAAACTGCCGAGCCATCCCGCCAGGAGATTGCCGAGAAACATCGACGTGAACCACACGCCCATCAGCGCCGAGCGCGAGCCTTCCGGCGCGACATGCGACACGAGCGACAGGGCGATCGGCGAGAAATGCAGCTCCGAGACGGTGATGACGGCAAAATAGGCGAGCAGCCAAAGCCAGCTCGCCACGCCGCCGTCGCTCGTCCAGGCCGCGAGCGCCATGACGCCGTAGCTCACAGCGACGCCGAGACAGCCGAGCGACATCTTGCCGATCGTCGAGGGCTCGCGCCCCAACCGCGCAAGCCAGGCCCACAGAGAGACGAGCGGCGGCGTGAAGAGAAAGATCATCAGCGGATTGAACGCCTGAAACCAGGTCACCGGAATTTCGGCGCGCCATCCAAAGACGTTGACGCCGCGGTCGGATTGCGCCGCCCAGAGCGCGATCGTGTTGCCCTGCTGCTCAAAAGCCGCCCAGAACAGCGCGGAAGGCGCAAAGAGCAGCATGAGGATGGTGAATGACCGGCGAAACTGCGCGCGCGCCAGCGCCGTCGGGGCGCGCCATTGGCCGCGTATCGGCTCGGGCGGCAGGCTCGGAAAACCGATCACATATGTCGCGAGGCCGATCGCCATGCCGACGCCCGCGCAGGCGAAGCCATAATGCCAGCCGATCGTCTCCCCGACTGTTCCGCAAACCAGCGGCGCGAAGAACGCGCCGATATTGATGCCGACATAGAAAATTGAATAGGCGCGGTCGCGACGGGCGTCCGCCGGCGCGTAAAGCTCTCCGACCTGGACGGAGATGTTCGGCTTGAAGCCGCCGCAGCCCAGCGCGATGCAAAGCAGCGCGATCAGAAAGAGGCGATCATACGCCATCATGAAATGGCCGATGGCCATCAACGCCGCGCCGATGACGATCGTGCGCGCGCGCCCTAACCAACGATCGGCGATCGCCCCGCCGAGAATCGGCGCGAGATAAACGAGGCCGGTATAGAGCCCGTAGATTTGCGAGGCGAAAGGCTGCGGACCGAGCGGACCGGAAATCGTCTCGAGCCCGCGCTTCAATGCATTGAGGCCGAGCGCCGTGTCCATGCGCTCCGGCGTCAGCAGGTAGTCGACCATGTAGAGGACGAGAAGCGCCCGCATGCCGTAATAGGAAAAGCGCTCCCACATTTCCGAAGCGAAGAGGAAGGCCAATCCGCGCGGATGGCCGAGGAAATCGTCGCTTCGCTGCATTCGCCCTGCCGGACCGAGCTTTCGTTCCGCGCGCCGCTGTGGCCCGTGCAGCCTCTATAGACGATGGTTCAACCGGCTCAAATGGCGCCCACGTCGAGGCCTGCCGCCACGAGCATGCCCAGTTCGCGGCATTCCTCGACGAAGTCTTCCCGCCATTCGCCCCGGCAGATGAGCGGCTCGCGGATCGCCCGCCAGCGCAGGCCGGTGACGATGGTCTCGACGCCGCGCCGCGTTCCTGTTCCGTCGTGGCCGGCGCGAATGTAGAGCGCGTAAGGCAGGCCCTGCGTGCGCTCCAACAAAGGATAGTAGCAACGATCGAAGAAGTCCTTGAGCGCGCCGCTCATGTAGCCGAGATTTTCGGTGGTTCCGAGAATGACCGCCTGAGCGGCGAGAACATGCTCGGGCGTCGCCGCGAAGGGGCTAAGCGTCTCGACCTCGACGCCCTCGATCTCAGGCGCCCGCGCGCCGGCGGCGACCGCGTCCCGCAACCGCTCGGTATTGCGCGACGGCGCATGCGCGACGATGAGCAGGCGCTTGGGCAAACGAGCGCGGCTACCAGGGATGAAATTCTGGCACGTAAATAATTTTCATGAAGATCGCCAGGCCGATGACCGCGAGCACACCCAACAGCGCGCTGTATCCGATCACCGAATAGACCGAGACGTTGTAGACCGAATCCAACAATCGCAGCGCGAACGCTCTCAGCGCGCCGTCTGTATCAGTGACCTGCTTCGCCATGATCTCCCCTCCTCCTGGAGGCGGTCGAACTCATTTCGTGAGAATCAATATAGAGCCCAGAACGTCGCCGTCAGGGCCTACTCGCTGGACGCGATAAGACAGTCGCCTTTGTCGCTGGCGCTCATCGCGCGCTTGCGAATGTCCGCCAGCTCGACGACCTTTGCCTTTTGCGCGTCCGACATCGACATCCAGCCGGCGATCTCGGCGCGCGTGCGGCCGCAGCCGACGCACACGCCGTCGCCATCGAGTTCGCAGATCTTTATGCACGGACTGTCGACCATTGGCTCCACTTTTGACTGCGCTTCGCCCGGATTGCGGCGGATGCGTCCCGCCGCGCTATAGGATGGCGCGCGGCGCGGGTCAAAACGCCCCGGGATTTCGCGACAATCTTTTTATCCTTGTCCAAATCGATTAGATGCGGGCCATGACGACGAGAACCAAGATCTTCATCGACGGCGACGCCGGCACCACCGGGCTCGAAATCCGCGAACGGCTCGCCGGACGCACGGACATTTCGCTCGTCTCGCTCCCGCCCGAGACGCGCAAGGACGCCGCCGCGAAACGCGACATTCTCGCTTCCGTCGACATCGCGATTTTGTGTCTGCCAGACGACGCGGCCAGAGAAACCGTCGCGCTCTGCGACGCGCTCGGGGCCGCGGCCCCGCGCCTGCTCGACGCCTCCACCGCCCATCGCGTGGCGGAGGGTTGGATCTACGGCTTCGCGGAGCTTTGCAAAGGACAGGCGGCGGCGATCGCCCGCGCGCGCCGCGTCGCCAATGTCGGCTGCTACGCCACGGGCGCGATCGCGCTCCTTCGTCCGCTTGTGGACGCCGGGCTTATCCGGCCGGACCAGCCGCTGACGATCAACGCCATCTCGGGCTACTCCGGCGGCGGACGGCAGATGATCGAAGCCTATGAGCGCGGCGAAGCGCCGGCGTTCGAACTCTACGCGCTCGGACTCGAGCACAAACATGTGCCGGAAATCATGGCCTATTCGAAGCTTTCCGAGCGGCCGCTTTTCGTGCCCTCGGTCGGCAATTTCAGGCAGGGCATGCTGGTCTCGATCCCGCTCGCGCTTAACGGATTGCCCGGCAAGCCCAAAGCCGAGGATTTCGAACGCGCCTATGCGGGTCACTACGCGGAGGCGAAACATGTCCGGCTGGCGGCCGCGCCGGCAAGCGGCAAGCTCGACCCGCTGGCGCTGAACGGCGCAGACGACATGGAGGTCTTCGTCATCGCCAATGAGGCGCGCCGCCACGCCCTTCTCGTCGCCCGGCTCGACAATCTCGGCAAGGGCGCGGCTGGCGCGGCGGTGCAAAATCTCGACCTGATGATGGGGAAGACCGCCGTCGTCTCAGCCTAGACCGCGGCGACGCTCGGCGCGCCTATTCGGCATAGGCGGTGGCACCGCCCGGCAGTTTCGCCGCGACGTCCTCATAGCGGCTGGTGCGCATGTCCATCATCGTCTCGAAGGCTTCATGCACCTCCTGGACCGAGCGAACTTTAAGCCGGCGGCCCTGCTGCTCGTAGAAGATCGGCCTATTGGCGCGCGCCGGCCTCGGCAGTAGCGACGCCGCCGACGTGTGCGGGGCCTCGTCCATGGTCCGCATGAAGCGCTCGGCGTCGTCGGGACCCAGGAAGTGGATGAGGTAGGTTTCGCCGCGGGTCAGAGGACGGCCGATCTTCTCGGCGATCCTGGTGCTGTCCTTCTTAAGCATTTCGGCGGCGAGAACCGCGGATAGATAGGGATCGTTGCGCAAGCCCAGGATTTGCGCCCGCTTCTGTCCGCTGACGCGCGCCGAATCGTCGCTGGCGATCGCCGCCGCCGTCTCGCCGTGGCCATGGCGCCAGCCGAAGGTTTTCATCGCCGTGAACCAAGTCTTCTCGACGAATTGGAAGAGCCCGCTGGCGGAAGAGGTCCGCGCCTTCGCCGTGGAGGAGAAATTCGACTCCTTGTCGGCGATGGCCATGAGCAGCGCCGGGTCCATTTCGGTCGTCTGCGCGGCCTTCACCACGCGCTCGACGATCGACTGCTGCACCTTGACGGACCCGAACCGCATCACGCCCGGCGTATCGAAGGCGTCGTCACTCCCCAGCCGATGCGACCAGGTGAGCGCCGCCTGCTCCAAAGAGAAATCCGAGTCGAGCGCCGTATCGTCATCGGCGGATTGCGTCAGCGTCGCCAGCGTCGTCAGCGGAGATGCGGCGACGCGGGCGCGTGCAGCGCGCGCGGTCCGCTCCGGACGACGAGTCTCGTCGCGTTCAGCGGTCATCGCCAGGACCGCCAGCACCGAAAGCAGGGTCGCGACGCAAAGCGCGCGCAACAAAGGAGAACAGGATTGATCAAGCAGCAAGCCCGGCAGGGTCGCCTGGGGCGACGCCTTGGACTGCCGGCCTGAGCGAGGCGACGCGACCTTCTCGTCCTTGGAAGGCGGCGGGGCGTTCGTCACCGTGACGGTCATGCTTCGCGGTTTCTCCACAATTACGCAAAGTTTGCGTAAACAGAAGGTTACCTGCGATGCGGGGCGAAAGATCGGCGGCCGAGGCCATGCTCGCGCCATAATTAAGGCTGCGCCACGGGCGCGCTGCAGCTGAAAAGCGTGTTAGTACAGGGCGTTACGCAGACAGGCCCTTCACTGTCGCCACAATGACGCCACTAGCCGAGACGCGAACGCGCAGCCGCGGCGTCTCGAAACGAGCGGCGGGTGTCTCTAAAAGAGATTCGACACCTTGGAGAGCATGCCTTGGAGCAGATGATACTCAGGGCCGGCGGTCGGCGTCGTGCGGGTGATGAAGTCGATCGGCTTCCCGTCTTCTATGCCGTAATCGGCCACGCGCTGAACCTTCTTCGACTTGTCGAAGTAAACCGCATAAACGCGCTGATCGGTAATGTTCTGAGGCATGAAGGCGAACTGGCGCTCGATACGCTGACTGACGTAATACCAGGCGTCGCCGCCGACCGTCGACGTCGTCGAGGGGGTGCCAAGGACCGTCATCACCTGCTGCGCCGACATGCCAGGCTTGACTTGCCCGGTGCTGCGCGAATCGAGGACAGCGCCACGGTTGACGACGCCCTCGTACCCGAGACAACCTGCAAGCGAAACCGCGAGGCCGGCCACAGCCGCCAACCGAGAAAAGACGCGCAAGGCCTGCGCCATGAATATCTCCGAAATCATCCGCCGCAGCGCGCCCGCGCTCGGTCGATCGTCTCTCGCCAAATCCGTAATCTTCGAACGCAGCGAAAGCAAGACGGCTGTTCTCGCGCTGCGTCGCGCTGGCGTCCGTGCGCCAACACACATATTTGATTAATTGAACGCGCGCGACCTGGAGACGACGCCATGAACGACACTTTCGACCCGCATCCGCCGCTTTCGCGCCGTCTCGCTGTCGCTGAAGTGCCGCCCGAAGGTCTCGACGTCGACATTCGGGCGACGCCGGCCGAGTGCTCCGCGCTGGCGCAGCACAATGCGCTGCCCGCCGTCCATTCGCTCCAAGCAGAGCTGCGCGCGCGGCAACGGCGCGGAAGCGGATTGGAGATCGAAGGCGAGTTGCGCGCCAGGCTTCGGCAAACCTGCGTCACGACGCTCGAGGAGTTCGACTCGGAGCTTGTCGAACCCATTCAGATGCGCTTTGCGCCGCCGCGGGGCGAGGCGCCGCGCGGTCGAAGGCGAGACGAAGAGACGACTGAAATCACGTTGGATGAGGATCCGCCTGACCCATTGATCGGCGGCGTCGTCGATCTCGGCGCCGTCGTTTCCGAGTTCTTCACGCTGGCGCTTGATCCCTATCCACGCAAGCCGGGGGCGAATTTCGTCGAACCGCAACCTGGGGATGGAGCTCAGGCAGTCTCGCCTTTCGCCACCCTGGGACGGCTCAAACCGCGCCGCGAGGCTTGAGGCGAGACAGAATAGGCACTTGCGCCTGTGGCCAGCAAATGGCAAGTCGCCCGCAAGGGCGGGAGCGCGAACGCGCTTCTCGGACGCGTCACAAAGGCCGGCCAAGAATTAAGGCGGCGGATCCAGGCGCGCAGTCGGGAGAAACGGGTTAAATGCCGCAAACTATCCGGATCGCGCTCGACGCGATGGGCGGCGATTTTGGTCCGAAGGTGACCATCGCGGGCGCCGCCAACGCGCTCGAACGACGTCCCGACAGCCGCTTTCTGTTGATCGGCGACGAGCCGGCGATCCGCGCGCAGCTCCAGCGCCATCCGCGACTCGCGGAATGCGCCGACGTGCGCCACTCTTCGGTGTCGATCCGCATGGACGACAAGCCGAGCCAGGCGCTGCGCTACGGGCGGCGGGTCTCATCGATGTGGCTCGCGATCGAAGCGGTCAAGAAGGGCGACGCCGATGTGGCCGTCTCCGCCGGCAACACCGGCGCGCTCATGGCCATGGCGAAAATCTGTCTGCACACGATGGCGCGCGTCGATCGTCCCGCGCTTGCTTGCCTTTGGCCGACGCTAAGGGGCCAGTCCGTCGTGCTCGACGTCGGCGCCTCGATGGGCGCCAACGCCAGCCACCTCGTCGATCTTGCGATCATGGGCGCGGCGATGGCGCGGGTCATCCTGGGACTTGAGCGCCCGACCGTCGGCCTGCTCAACGTCGGCACCGAAGAAATCAAAGGCATAGAGGAAGTTAAGGCCGCATCGACCCTGCTGCGCGACCTCAACCTGCCGGGCTTCGATTATCGGGGCTTCATGGAGGGCGACGGCATCGGCAAAGGCGTCGTCGATGTTGTGGTCACCGAGGGCTTTACCGGAAACATCGCCCTTAAGACCGCCGAGGGAACCGCGGCGCAGGTCTCCGCCTATCTCAAAGAGGCGATGGGCGGATCGCTGCTCGCCAAGCTCGGCTATCTTCTGGCGCAGGGCGCCTTCCGCGAGCTTCGCGCCAAGGTGGACACGCGGGCGACGAATGGCGGCGTATTCCTTGGGCTCGAAGGAATCGTCATGAAGAGCCACGGCGGCGCCGATCCAATCGGCTTTGCGCGCGCGATCGAGATCGGCCACGAGATGGCGGGCAGCGACCTTCTCAATCGTATCCGCGACACTGTCGCGCTGGCGCACCGCCTCGAGGGGCAAGACGGCGCCGATTCGACCAGTCCTCCCCGGGAAGCCGCTCAGTGACGACAAGCATGTCTCAACTACGTTCCGTCGTACTTGGCGTGGGCGCCTATTTGCCGGCGAAGACGCTGAGCAATGCCGAACTGTCCAAGCTCGTCGACACGAGCGACGAGTGGATTGTGCAGCGAACCGGAATCAAGGAGCGCCATATCGCCGCGGAAGGCGAGACGACGTCGATGCTCGGGGAAAAGGCCGCGCGCGATGCGCTCGCCAACGCTGGAATTACCGCCGACGACATCGACCTGATCGTCGTGGCGACATCGACCCCCGACTGGACCTTCCCGTCAACAGCGACGCAGATTCAAGCGGCCCTCGGCATTACCCACGGCGTCGCGTTTGATCTTCAGGCCGTCTGCTCGGGATTCGTTTTCGCCGTCGCCACGGCGGAGAAATTTCTACGCTCGGGCTCGCACAAGCGGGCGCTTGTCATCGGCGCCGAGACATTCTCTCGAATCATCGATTGGACCGACCGAACGACCTGCGTGCTGTTCGGCGACGGCGCCGGCGCGATGGTGCTCGAGGCGCGACCCTCGCTGGGCGGGTCAGAGGAGCGCGGCGTGCTGACGACTCACCTGCGCTCTGACGGACGACATCGCGCGAAACTCCATGTCGACGGCGGCCCTTCCGCGACTCAAACCGTCGGTCATCTGCGTATGGAGGGGAAAGAGGTGTTCCGCTTCGCGGTTGGCCAAGTCACTGACGTCGTCAAGGATGCTTTCGCCGCAACGGGACTGACCCCGGAGGATCTCGACTGGTTCGTGCCGCATCAGGCGAATCGCCGAATCATCGACATGTCGGCGCAAAAGCTCGGGATTGCGCCGGAAAAGATCATCGCCACCGTGCATTTACACGGCAACACCTCCGCCGCGTCGGTGCCCCTGGCTTTGGCCGTCGCCGCGGCGGACGGACGAATCAAACAGGGTGATCTCGTCATGCTTGAAGCTGTTGGGGGCGGCTTTACCTGGGGATCGGCGCTGATACGCTGGTAAGCTGGCGTAATACAACAACTATTTTAATGTAAGCAAATATGGAAAGAAATATTACACGCGCGGTTACAACCTGCGCTTGATTTCCCCATTCAATTCTGAAAAATTCCGACAATAGCCGGTGGCGAATACCCGCTGTGGGCGGGTTTCGGAGCGCTATCGCGCCGCCCCTGATCGCGCCCCGTCGTCCCCCGGCGCGCTCCGGACAGCCCACGACCGTCGTTTTTAATGAATTGTAGGGCAGAAAATGGCCAAGGGGGACGCGACCGCTAAGCCCAACGGCGAAGCGACAGAAGAGCGCATAGCGAGCCGGGGCACCGTGACCCGTTCGGACCTTGCAGACGCAATTCATCGGAAAGTCGGAGTGCCGCGGGCGGAATCCGCGAAATACGTCGAAATGGTGCTGGAAGAGATCTTCGAGCGCATCATCGCGCGCGAAGACGTCAAGCTCTCGTCCTTTGGCGCCTTTGTTGTGCGCTCTAAGAAGGAGCGGCTGGGACGCAATCCGAAGACTGGCGCAGGCGCCAAGATTTCGGCGCGGCTGGTCGTCTCCTTCAAGCCGTCCAACATCATGCGTGCGAGAATCAACGGCGAGGAGTGACGCTTGCTCCGGCGGGCGCGCTTAACCCGCTTGACAAGCGTCGGCGCGTCATGCGCCAAGCATGCATGGCCAAAAGCCGCGCGGTCTACGTCTGTCAGAACTGCGGCGCCGTCGCGTCGCGGTGGCAAGGTCGATGCGACTCCTGCGGCGAGTGGAACAGCCTCGTTGAAGAGTCGGAGGCCGGCGCGCCCGCCGTGTCCCGCCGCGCCGCGCGCGGCCGCGTCTTCGAACTCGAGGGGCTGGCTGGCGAAGGCCGGCCCGCGCCTAGAATTGCGACGGGAATCGACGAATTCGACCGCGTCACCGGCGGCGGCTTCGTGCCGGGCTCGGTGCTGCTGCTCGGCGGCGAGCCGGGAATCGGCAAATCCACTCTGCTCATCCAGGCCTGCGCGACTCTGGCGCGCCGCGGCGCGCGCGTCGTCTATATTTCGGGCGAAGAGGCCGTCGCCCAGGTGCGCCTGCGCGCGACCAGGCTCAATCTCGCCGATGCGCCGGTGGAGCTCGCCGCCGCAACCCAGGTCGAGGACATTCTCGCCACCTGCGCGACAGGCGCCCGCCCGGCGTTGATCGTCATCGATTCGATCCAGACGATGCACACCAACATGGCGGAGTCGGCGCCTGGAACGGTGACGCAGGTGCGCGCAAGCGCCCAGACGCTCCTGCGCCACGCCAAGACGACAGGCTCGACGATCGTTCTCGTCGGCCATGTCACCAAGGACGGGCAGGTCGCAGGTCCGCGCGTCGTCGAACACATGGTCGACGCCGTCCTGTCCTTCGAGGGCGACGGCGCGCATCATTTCCGCATGCTGCGCGCCTCCAAGAATCGCTTTGGCGCGACAGGCGAAATCGGCGTCTTCGAGATGACCAGCCTCGGACTCGCCGAAGTCGCCAATCCGTCGGCGCTTTTTCTCGCCGGCCGCGACTCTGGCGCGCCGGGCGCGGCGGTCGTCGCCGGCATGGAGGGGCAGCGTCCGCTGCTGATCGAAATCCAGGCGCTCGTCGCGCCGACATCGCTGGGCACGCCGCGGCGCGCCGTGGTCGGGTTCGACCAGAATCGGCTGTCCATGATCCTGGCCGTGCTCGAAGCGCATGGCGGGCTGAAGCTTGGCATGCACGACGTCTATCTCAACGTCGCGGGGGGATTTCGGGCCCATGAGCCGGCCGCCGATCTCGCCGCGGCCGCCGCGCTCGTCTCGTCGCTTACCGGCGCCGTCCTGCCGCCCGACATGTGCTTTTTCGGCGAAATCGGGCTCTCCGGCGCCGTGCGGCCCGTCATTCACGCCGGCATGCGACTGCGCGAATCGGGGAAACTCGGTTTCCATCACGCTGTCGTCCCGCAATCCCAACAGATTTCCGATGACGGGCGCGGCTCCGGCGTCACGATCCGTCCCTGCGCGGACGTCGGCGGCCTCGTCGCCGCCATCGCCCGCATATCGACGCGCGAAAGAACGATCGCGCGCGGCTGACGAGGTCGCGCATTAGTGTTTCCGGCTGGCCTCAAGATGCGTTAGAAGGCTGCCAGTGCGAAAGCGAGACGCCTGCCGGACCGACGCTTGCCTACCCGCGGCGGCGCAAAGTTGACACAGGTTCTGGAGAGGGTCGTGCGGATGCCGCCCGGAAGGCGGCCAACAGCCCATTCAGAAGCGTTCAGAGCTCGGGCGAACAAGCAAGGGGCTAGCGATGCCATCATATCTTGATTTGGCTGTGATTACCGTCGTTCTGATTTCGGGGATGCTCGCTCTTTTGCGCGGCTTCACCCGTGAAGTCCTTGCAATCCTATCCTGGGTTGCGGCCGCGGCTGCGGCGTATTTCTTTTATCCGCTCGCCCTGCCCTACATCAAACCATACGTCAGCAAGGACGAGATCGCTCTCGCGGCTTCCGTGGCCTCGGTGTTTTTCGTCGCTTTGATCGCTGTTTCTCTCGTCACCGTGAAGCTCTCGGACGTCATCCTCGATTCGAAGGTCGGCGCCCTCGATCGCACGCTCGGCTTCCTGTTTGGCGCCGTTCGCGGCGCCCTGCTCGCCGTGGTCGCCTTCGTCTTTTACAGCTGGCTCGTGCCCGAAACCAATCAGCCGGAATGGGTCAAGGACGCACGCGCCAAGCCCTTCCTGACGGCTGGCGGCGAGAAGCTGCGCGAAATGCTGCCCGACGACATCGACAGCCTCGTCGCCAAGATCAAGGCGAAGAAGGGCGCGCCGACGAATGAGGAGCCGCCGGCCGACGTCGAGCCGGACAAGATTCAGCCTGCGCCGACCGACGCAAGCACCGAGGCGCCGGCCGAGGCGGCGCCAGCGGCGGGCGATAAGCCTGAATGATGGTCTTGCGGATGGGCCCCGCCGCTGGCACATATGACGGGAATACGACGCCCGGTCGTTTGGGAATGCTGAGCGGCGGCGCGTCACGGGGGACGAAGCATGACCGAGGCCGCCGAGGATCTTCAGCGATCCTCATCGCGCGAGATTAACGCGACAGACGATCTCGACGGCGACAGGCTTCGCGAATACTGCGGCGTTTTCGGCGTCTTCGATCTGCCGGACGCCGCAGCGATCGCCGCCTTGGGCTTGCACGCCCTGCAGCATCGCGGCCAAGAGGCGGCCGGCATCGTCAGCTTTGACGGCGGCCGCTTTCATGGCGAGCGCCGACTGGGACTGGTCGGCGATCACTTCTCTCAGGAAAACACGATCAAGCGCCTGCCCGGCGCCGCCGCGATCGGGCATGTGCGCTACGCCACCACCGGCGAAACCATGCTGCGCAACGTGCAGCCGCTGTTCGCGGAGTTGAACACGGGCGGCTTCGCGGTCGCCCACAACGGCAACCTCACCAATGCCCAGACGCTGCGCCGCGAACTGATTCGCGAAGGCGCGATTTTCCAGTCGACTTCGGACACCGAGGTCATCCTTCATCTCGTGGCGCGCAGCCGACGGCCGCTGCTCATCGACCGTTTCATCGAAGCGCTTCGCTCGATCGAAGGCGCCTATTCGCTTGTCGCGCTCACCAACAAGAAGCTGATCGGCGCGCGCGATCCGCTCGGCATCCGGCCGCTCGTCATCGGCGAATTCAACGGAAAATATATTCTCGCGTCGGAGACTTGCGCGCTCGACATCATCGGCGCGCGCTTCGTGCGCGACGTGATGAATGGCGAGATCGTCATTATCTCCGAGGACGGAATTCAGAGCTTGCGGCCGTTTCCGCCGCAGCCGATGCGCCCCTGCATCTTCGAATATATCTATTTCGCCCGTCCCGATTCCATCGTCCATGGCCGTCCGGTCTATGAGGTGCGCAAGGCGATGGGCGCCGAGCTGGCGCGCGAGCGCCCGATCGAGGCGGACGTCGTCGTGCCCGTGCCGGACTCCGGGGTGCCGGCGGCGCTCGGCTATTCGCAGCAGTCGGGCGTGCCGTTCGAACTCGGCATTATCCGCAATCACTATGTCGGGCGCACCTTCATCGAGCCGACGCAAATCGCCCGCGATTTCGGCGTGCGCATGAAACACAGCGCCAACCGCTGCGTCGTCGCCGGGAAACGCGTGATCCTCATCGACGATTCCGTCGTGCGCGGCACGACGTCTGTGAAGATCGTGCAGATGATGCGCGACGCCGGCGCGACGGAAGTGCATTTCCTGATTTCGTCGCCGCCGATCACCAATCCCGACTACTACGGCATCGATACGCCGCAGAAGGAAAATCTGCTCGCCGCGACGCATACGCTCGATGAGATGCGCGAATATATCGGCTGCGACTCGCTGGGCTTTCTGTCCGTCAACGGCATCTATCGCGCCATGGGCTATGAGCGCCGCGATCCCATCCGGCCGCAGTTCACCGATCACTGCTTCACCGGCGACTATCCGACGTCGCTGACCGACCTTGTCGGCGAAAATCGCGCGCAACTGTCGCTGCTGGCGGAAGCGAGCTGATACATGAGACGTCGATGTCAAGTGAAGTAAAAGTCTCCACGGTCGTTCCGTCCGCCACGCCTTCTGAAGCGGGGATCGAAGAATGGCAAGCGCTGCCGCGAGACCAACAACTGCGGAGGCTCAGCGCAGTTCTCGCAGATGCTGATGGCGCCGCTGCGTCAGAGACAAGGATGGACGAAATTCTAGCAGAAGCTCGTCGCCGCGCCGACCAACGGCGTGGCTGAATTCCGACTTTCTCGTCGCGCGCACGCCGATCTCCCGCGCCTTCGACAGTTTCGTTTCCAGTCGCATTTGATTTTCTATTGCGACGAAGGAGACCATGTCTTCATCCGAGCGCTGATCCATGTGCGTCAGGGCCTCAGGCCGTCCTTGTTCGAATAGATTGTCATGACGCTTCTCCCTTCCGACCGCATCGCACTTGTCACCGGCGCCTCGCGCGGCATTGGACGCGCCCTTGCGCTCGAACTCGCCCGCGACGGCGCGCATGTCGTGGCTCTGGCGCGCACGCAGGGCGCGCTCGAAGAACTCGACGATGAAATCCGCGCGCAGGGCGGGCAAGCGACGCTCGTTCCCTGCGATCTTGCCGACTTTGACGCGCTCGACCGTCTCGGCGCGGCGCTGTTCGAACGCTGGGGCAAGCTCGACGTCTTCGTCGGCAATGCAGGAATTCTTGGACCTCTGTCGCCGCTCGCCCACGTCGATCCGAAGGACTGGAATCGCGTCATGGCGGTCAACGTCACCGCAAACTGGCGGCTCATCCGTTCACTTGATCCGCTCCTGCGCGCGTCAGGCGCCGGGCGCGTCCTCTTCATCACATCCGGGGCGGCGCATCGCGAGACGATGAAGCCGTTCTGGGGCGCTTATGCGGTCTCAAAGGCGGCGCTCGAAGCAATGGCCCGCACTTATGCATCTGAGGCCGCTGGCGACGGCGTCACCGTCATGCTGGCCAATCCGGGTCCGCTGCGCACGCGCATGCGCGCTCAGGCGATGCCGGGGGAAGATCCGATGACGCTCAAAACGCCAGAAGAATTCGCAAAAAAATGCCTCGCGCCGCTGGCGCCGGAATGGCGCGAAAGCGCGAGGCTTTATGATTTCCCTACCGACCGGCTGCTGAGCTTCTCCGCGCCTGCGTAAACGCCGGGGTCTACGCCGAAGGCTTAGCCGTGATGGTGGTGATAATGGTGATGATGGTGGACGTGATGGCGGCGCAGCACGGGCGGGGGCGGCGGCGGCACATAGGCGAGCGTCAGGCGCTCGACGCCAGCCGTCCAACCGACGCCGGAGCCGGCCTGGATGTTGAATGGCTGCAGCGAGAAAGTGTCGTTGGAGCCGCCGACGAGCGCCGCGCCGCCGCCGCCGACCAGAACTTTGGCTGAGAAGCCCGGGCCATAATAGGCGCCCGCGAGCGCGCCCGGTCCGATATGGCTCGTGGCGGAGACGACGCCCCAGGCAAGCTCGCCAGCACCGTTGATCGTCACATTGGCGCCGACCTTGGTGAGCGCGCCGACGTAATGAGCAGGAACAGCGCCTTCAGCGTCATCGCGATACATGCAGTCGATCTGCTGATTTTCGACCAAGACGCTGATGCCGTTGCCAAGCAGCCGGCACTGCAAGGAGCCGATGCGGTCGCCCGCGAAAGCGCTCGCCGGCGCCAGCAAGGCCAGAGCGAAAACGCCGCTCAGCGCGCGACCCAATCCAAATTTCCGCATTTAGTTCTCCTATTCTGATCTGCGCGCCCCGTCTGAAGCGGAGCCGTAGAAGCACGTCTTGCAGTACATTACGACCGGCGAAATGCAACAGCGCCGCTCCAGCCACGCAGATATAGCGTCTGGAGGGCGGATCATGTGCGCGGACGCACGGGCGTGCGCGCCTGCTGCTTCGCCACACCTTTGCCGCGCTTGCAAAGGACGTGGAAGAGTCCGATTTCTAAAGGTGATCTAAAGAACCGAGGATTCCGTGGCGAACTCCTATCCGCTTCCCGTTCTCGTGGACCAGGGCCTTTCCCAGTCCGACGTCGAGGCGCTGCGCGCCGCCGTCGCGGCGCTGGAAAGACAGAGTTTTGCAACGCGGCTTGCCGGATTGGCGAGCCGGCAGCTGAGTTTTGGCGCGATGACGCTGCCGCCGCGCCTGCAGGCGACGGTCGCCTCGGCGACGCAAAAGGCGCTCGCCGCGGCGATGAAGATAGCCTTGGCGAGCCTCGACGCGCAGCCGGCGAAGGACACCATACGCATTCACCGTCGTCTCGCGGCCCTGTCGGGAGGCGTCGGCGGCGCCGTGGGCCTCGCGAGCCTGCCGATCGAATTGCCGGTGTCGACGACGATCATCCTGCGCTCGATCGCGGAAATTGCCCAGGCGGAGGGAGAGGACCTGCGCCACCCAGGCGCCGCCCTCGCCTGCCTCGAAGTTTTTGCGCTGGGCGGCCCTTCCGCTGGGGACAATATTCTGGAAGGCGGCTATCTCGCGCTCCGCGCGCTTCTCGCGAAATCCGTGTCCGACGCCGCACGTTTTATGACTGTCCATCAGATCTCCAGCGACGCGGCGCCCGCTTTGGCGCGTCTGATCGGCGCGGTTGCGGCGCGCTTCGGCATGGTCGTGTCGCAAAAAACCGCGGCGCAGGCTGTCCCGATCATCGGCGCGATCAGCGGCGCGGCGATCAATGTCGCGTTCACCGAGCACTTCCAGAGCCTCGCGCGCGGCCATTTCGTGGTGCGCCGACTGGAGCGGCTCTACACCCCGGCCGTGGTGCATGCCGAATACGCGAGGATCGCCCGCTCGGAGGGCTATTGGGATGATCCATCGCAGGCGGCGTGAGCGGCGACGCGTTTTTGATCACGCCGTAGATGGGTGATGTCTCAATTTGAATCTCGCCTTTGGGTCGAACGCGTAAACATCTGGCTCGCAGCCAGGATGTTCGCATCACGCCATAGAAGGCAAGGTTCCAGGATGGCGCGTTATGCGAATGCTATGCAAGATCGCCGCTATCGTTAAGCCGTGGCCTCGACGTGTTTTTTGAAGTTGTTCAAAATTGTTTGCCACCCATCGCGCTGCTGTTCGATTGAGTGTTCGGTTTCTGCATCGAAGGTGCTGCGCACTGTTACGCCATTCGCACTTTCCAAAAATTCCACGGCGCCGCTACGGTCTCCGAAGGAATATTCGATCAGCTCGTGCCGAACGATCTTGGTGTAAGTTCCGGCAAAGTCGAAACCAAAGCTGCCGTCTTTGGCCTCCATGCGGGAGGAGAAGGCGCCGCCCTCGCGCAGATCGACTGTTGCGCGCGGGCAATGCCAAGTGTCGACCGCGAAGTTCCACTTCATGATGTCGGCCGGTGTGGTGTAGGCAGACCAGACTCTGGCGATCGGCGCATGGACAAGCGTTTCGACAGTGAGTTTCATTGATTGTGTTCCTGCGGCATAGTTTTCTCGAATTAGCGATTTCCCTGGGTGAACTTTCCCTCTCCCCGTGAACGGGGAGAGGGGGCTCGCGCCTAATCGATTCACTTAATTCCGCATCTTCACTAAGGCAAACGGCGCAGCGCCTCGGCGAGATGCCCTACCTGCTTCGTCGTGGCGATGCTCGATTCATTTTCTTCGAGCAGGATGACATCCGCGCCCGCGAGGTTCTCATCGAGCTCCTCTGTCGTGGCCGCCAGCCGCTCGCCGTTCGAGGCGTCGCCCGGCGCGCGCCGGTAATGGCCGAGTTCGACAGCGTTATCCTCGGTCCGCATGTAGAACCAATAATCGATTTGCGGCGGACAGGGCGCGAGCATCGCCGCCGCCAGAACTTCATGCAGGAAGCTCCCGCCGAGCGCCAGCAGACGCGGGGGGCGCGCGCAATCGCCCCTCTCCCCTGCCCGGCCGATCGCCGCCGTCGGGTAATGCGCGTCCGGCGATAAGAGATTGAGCAGATCCAGCAGGTCGCGGTCTGTGCCCAGGGCTTCCGGCGCCGGCGCTGACGTAAAGTCCAGAACGCCGACAGGAGAAGCGGGAAGCGCGCGTGTCGCTTCACGCATGGCGAGCGCGCCGCCGATGCTGTTCCAATGCGTGCCGCCGCGCGGAAAGAGCGGTATCGGTTGTTTGGGCTTTTCCGCCGCAATGAGCGCCGGGCCGTCCACATAGCGCATGTGAGCTTCATCGAGCGCCGCGCGGTAAGGCGCAAGCTTTTCGGGCATCGCCCTCGCGCGCAGGGCGCAAGCCGCGGACTTTGGCAGATCTTCCGGGTAGCGCGCCGCCTTCGAGGGCGAGATGAGATAGACGAAGCTCTTGCCGCGACCTTGCGCCCTCTCCTGAATGTCGCGCAGCGTCGAAGACCACGCGCCGAGCCGCGCGGAATCGAAGGCGCCGTCGCGTGCGCAAAATTCGTCGATGTAGAACTGCTCATAGAGTTGGCCATTGCGGCCGATCACGACTCCGGGCGCGGCCGAGCCGCCGAAAAGCGAAAAGACGAGCTGATTTTTCGCGCGCACCGAGATCGGAAACACCGGCGACATTCGGCCAAGATTGATGGAGACCGCCTTTTGCGTTTCTCCTGAAAGAAAGGCGTCGAACGTCCAGGACGCGGGCTTTGGCTTCGCGACGCCGTAAAGCGGCCAGGCGCTGCGGATGCGCAGCTTCGGCCAATCGCCTTCGACGGCGAAATTCCACAGATTGGCGAGGAACAAAAATGCGATGAAGCCCGCGCAACCGAAAATCGGCAGGCGCGCGAGCGTCAGCGACTTCAAGAAGGCGCCTCGTGCGCCAACGCTCTCAGCGCGCGCGGGCGCGCGCAACGCCGCGCCGCTTTCTCCTTCAAGTCGCCCGACGGGCTTATTCTTTTCGGCGAGATCGCTCATCCGATTCAAAACCGGAAGTAGATGAACGGCTTGAAGGGATCGGCAAGTCCCTTCGCCAAAGCCGCAAGGAAGAGCATGGAAAGCGCGCTGTTTGACGCCAATGCGTAGCGCTGCGCCGCGCTTCCCCAATTGAAGTCCTTGACGTAAAGCGACAGCCGCTGCGCGACGCAAATCGCTCCTGCGACCAGAGCCACGACAACATATTCTTCCGGAATGGCGATCGGCGCGCTGGCGTGCGCCCAGGGCGTCGCCATCAACGCCAGCAGCGCGCCAGCTTGCGACAGAGAGGTTGCGCGAAAGAATGTCCAGCCGACGATCACGATGATCATCGCGATGACGTTGGCGAGCCAGTCCGGCAACCGCTGCAGGCGATTGACCAGAAAGAGCCGGTCGAGCACGAGGAACACGCCGTTATAGGCGCCCCAAGCGATATAGGTCCAAGCCGCGCCGTGCCAAATCCCCGAAGCGAAGAAGCAGATCCACAGATTGAGGTAGGTGCGCGCTTCGCCGCGCCGATTGCCGCCGAGCGGGAAATATAAATATTCGCGAATCCAGCTGGTGAGAGAAATATGCCAGCGCCGCCAGAAATCGGTGATGCTCGTCGCGACATAAGGCATGTTGAAATTTTCCAGAAGCCGGAAGCCGAACATGCGCGCGAGCCCAATCGCCATGTCGGAATAGCCCGAGAAATCGAAATAGATCTGGAAGGTGAAGAACAGCACGCCCGCCCAGGCCTCCGCGAAGCCAAGGGCGCTAACGTCATGCGCGAAGATCAGATCCGCGCCGCTCGCCAATGTGTCGGCGAAGAGCAGCTTCTTCACGACGCCGAGCATGAAGCGGGAAAAACCCACGATAAAGTCGTCGACGTCGGCGTGCGGCATCGCCTCGAACTGGCGCGCGATGTCGTGATATTTGATGATCGGGCCGGCGAGGAGCTTGGGAAAGAAAAAGACGTAAAGCCCGTAAAGCAGCGAACTACGCGCCGGCGCCGTGACGCCGCGATAGACATCGACGAGATAGGTGATCTTTTCAAAGACAATGAAGCTGACGCCGATCGGCAGCGCGATCTGCGGAATGTTGATCCCCGGCAGCGTCAGCGCCTTGAGCAGCGCGTCGACATTGAGCGCGAGAAAACCCGTATATTTGTAGTAGACGAGGATCGCGAGATTGGCGACGACGCCGAGCGCCAGCCAGCGTTTGCGTGGTTTTTGCTCTGACAACGCGGCGATCTTCTGCCCCACGTAAAGATCAAGCCCGACCGACGCGAAGACAAGGAGGATGAAGACCGGCTCGCTCCAAGCGTAAAAGACGACGCTTGCCGCAAAGAGGATGACGGCCCGCCGCGCACGGACTTCTCCAAAAAAGAGATACAGGAGGTAGACCGCCGGACCGAACAGAAACAGGAACAGCGGCTCGTAGAAAAGCATGATTGTCCTGCGTTCGTCGGCGCGCCGGCGCGAGCGCGAAAGCCTGTGGCTTCTACCAAAAGCCCCGCAGCGGGGCAAGAAAGCGGCCCGCCACGGGGACGGTCTCTATGAATTCTTTAATTCCTGTCGGTAGGCGCGGCGGCGCCGCTCTCCCTTCTCCCGCTTTAGCGGGGGAAGGTGGCGCGAAGCGCCGGAAGGGGGCAAGAAGCACTCGCCGACAAGCAAGAAACGGCGGAACCCCCTCCCCAGCCCTCCCCCGCTTTGCGGGAGAGGGAGCAGATGCGCCTCTCATGAGAGTTTCGGGGCCCAGCTCTTTCTCGTTAGAGCTCCTTACATATCGTAAGGAGCTTCAAATCTTAACCGGAATTCTCGAGCCTGGCTCGCTTGCGCAGGCGCCGCGTTGCGCCTATCACCCCGCCATGACCACCGATTTTTCTCCCACGTCCGATTTCCTGCGCGCGCTGATCGAGCGCGGCTTCGTTCATCAATGCTCCGATTTCGAGGGCCTGGACGAGAAGGCGCGATCGGGGACGCTTTCCGCCTATATCGGCTTCGATTGCACGGCGGCCTCGCTGCATGTCGGTTCGCTGCTGCCGATCATGATGCTGGCCTGGCTGCAGCGCAGCGGCGGCAAGCCGTTGCCGCTAATGGGCGGCGGCACGACGCGGGTCGGCGATCCCTCCGGCAAGGACGAGAGCCGCAAGCTTCTGACCGTCGAGCAGATCGACGCGAACAAGGCGTCGATCAGGACCGTCTTCGAACGCTTCCTTACCTTTGGCGACGGCGCCAGCGACGCGCTGATGCTCGACAACGCCGATTGGCTGGCGGGCTTAAACTACATCGACTTCCTGCGCGACGTCGGCCGCCACTTCTCCGTCAACCGCATGCTGACGATGGATTCGGTGAAGCTGCGTCTGGAGCGCGAGCACGAACTCTCCTTCATCGAGTTCAACTACATGTGCCTGCAGGCGTACGATTTCGTTGAGATCAACAGGCGTTACGGCGCGCTGCTGCAGATGGGCGGCTCGGATCAGTGGGGCAATATCGTCACCGGTCTCGATCTCGGACGCCGCATGGGCTGCCCGCAGCTTTACGCCCTCACGTCGCCGCTGCTGACGACGTCGTCGGGCGCAAAGATGGGCAAGACCGCCGCCGGCGCGATCTGGCTCAACGCCGATATGCTGTCGCCCTATGACTATTGGCAGTATTGGCGCAATACGGAAGACGCCGACGTCGCCCGCTTTCTAAAACTCTTCACCTTCCTGCCGATGGAAGAGATCGCACGCCTCGCCGCGCTGCAAGGCGCCGACATCAACGAAGCCAAGAAGACGCTCGCGACGGAAGCGACGGCGCTCATTCACGGCCGCGCGGCGGCGGATGAGGCGGCGGCGACCGCGCGCACGACGTTCGAAGAAGGCGCGCTCGCTTTGTCGCTCCCCAAGATCGCCGTTTCGGCTGAGGAAATCGCCGCCGGCCTCGGCGTGCTGACGGCCTTCGTCAAAGCCGGTCTCGTCGCCTCGACCGGCGAGGCGCGACGCCAGATCAAGGGCGGCGGGCTGCGCGTCAACGATGCGCCGGTGACGGACGAACGCGGCGTCATCGGCGAAAACGCGTTTGAAGGCGACGGCGTCGTCAAACTCTCGCTCGGCAAGAAGAAGCACGTGCTGCTGGAGCGCGCCTAACGTCGCACGCGAGTCCTACCGCTGCTGCGGCATGCGCGCGGTGCCGTCGATGACGCCCATGATCTTGCGCATCAACCCGGGAGCGATCGCGGAGAGCGGATTGACGCTGATCGAAGGCGAGGGGAGCGCGCCATAGAGACGATAGCTCAGCGCAAATATGCCTTCATGCTGACCGCCGGCGAGCACGACGCCGACCACCGGAATGTTCGACAACAGATTGTTCAATGCATAGGCGGGAACGTAGGAGCCGACGAGGTCCAGCCGCTCGCGCGGGAAGTCGATGTAGCCGTCGAAGGTGAGGCCGATCTCGGGACCCGACAGCACGCCCTCGCGCACGGTAAGCTGTCCGCCCGACCAGCTGAAGTCGCTCTCCAATCTGCCGACGCGAACGAGGTCGGGGTCGAAGCGGTAATTGCCGCGATCGTCCGCGCGCGCCGTTCCGCTTTGCGCCATCAGCTGGCGCACGGTCGGTTCGCCGCGCACGAAGAAGTCGCGAATGCGCAAAGCGCCCTCGGCGCGGTTTTGATTAATCTGCACGGTCGCGGTCAGCGCGCCGCTGTCCATCTTCCGATAGATGTCAAAGAAGGAGAGCAGCGAGCCGCCGTCGTTTGTCGCAATTTCAATTTGCGACAGGGTGTTGTCCGGCGCGCGCGCCATGCCGACCGTGAGCTGCTCGCGGCCGAAAAAGCCCTTAAGCGCCACCGCGCGGGGCTTGCCGCCGCGACGCTCCAATTTCAGTTCGACGTTTGTGAGAATTTGTTTGCCGTAGCCGGTGACGATGGGCGACTTGAAGTCGAGATCGAGGTCGTCGACGCTGGCCTTGCCGCGGTCGGCGTGCAGCAATCCCTGCATAATTGGACGGGCGTCGAAATTCGCGCCGCGCGCGACGATCTTCAACAGTTCGCCGCTACGCTGCACGTCGACGCGCATGTCGTCTCCGGGCGAGAGCCGCGCCTGCGAAAGACGGGCGGCGCGGAACGCCCCTTCGCGTCCAAATTCGATGACGCCTTGCGCCTGCGTCGGTCCGGCGTCGAACACGAACTGTTCGAGCGACATCGCCTCGCCGTGGCGCGTCAGCGTGAACGAAGACTTTGCCGACTTTCCCGCTGGCTTTACCAGACCCGGCAGCGGGTTATCGAAATTCGTCCGGGTAAGATCGAGATCGATCTGCGTGTCGACGTTCTCCACCGGGAGGGGCGTGCGTATCGTCGCCAGAATTGGGCCGCTGACGCCGGCGATGGCGTAGCCAGCGCGCTGGCGCGCGGCATCGTCAAAAGTGAATGCGACCTGCGCCTGCGCGGGGCCTTTGTCGCCAAAGCCGCGGCGCACGTCCAGGGTCGCTGGCGCGCCAAAGATTTTGCCGGTTCCGCTCACGCGCAGTCCGGCTGGATCAGCGACGATATGCAACGCGCCGCTCTCGAGCTTCTCCCTGCCGATCAGCTTCTCGATCACGAGGTTCGACGTCGTCGCGTCGATGGCGAACGTCGTGGCCGCGTCGCGCGCCGTCGCCCCTGTCTCGAAATCGACGCGCAGCCGACCTTCGAGGGTTCCTTTCAGCGCGCCTGCTTCAACGGGGACAGACGCGTGGTCGGCGATCGCCGGCAACGAAAGCAGGTCGGAGACGGCCTCGACATCGCCGCCCACAGCAACCTCGACCATCGCGGGCGTGGGGCGCAGCGCGCTGTCGGCGACGAGGAAGCGGCCGGACGAGAGTGCGAGGCGTCGACCCGGCCCGGTGTCCATGGCGCCTGACGTCGCGGCGAAAGACGCCGTCTGTCCGGTGATCCGCAGTCGCCCGTTAATGCCGGTGAGCGGCGCCATGCCCGGCAAGATGTCGGACACTGTCGCATCGACGATGTCGCCCTCGGCGAACAGCGAGCGATCCGGCGGCGCCTGCTCGTAGCGCATCGCGTTCAACGCCGCGCCGTCGAAGTCGGCTGCATATTGGGCGCGCTTCAAAACGCCGACCGGCACATGATCGACGAACCAGGTGCGCACGGACGGCGCGACATGGGTCGGCCATAGACGCGCGAGCGCGCGTATCTGCGTATCCTCGATTCCCATCTTGAGGATGACGCGGATGTCGTCGCGCCAACTCAATACGCCGTTGAGGTCGACGCGCGCATCGGGACCGGTAAAGGCGAATTTGTCGAAGACCATCTGACGTTCGTCGCGAAACAGGCGCGCGTTGAGCAGTCCGCTATCAATGCGGACATTTTTCTCTCCCGCGCGCTCAGGCGCGACGACGGTTGGCGCTTTCAGCCGCAACCCGATCGTCCATGGCCCATCCAGGCTCGTCGCATCGGCGATGGTCTTCGCCCCGTCAGGTGGGCGCGCCTCGCCGACGATGGTCATGTCGAAACCGCCAGCCTTGAACACGAGCGGTGCGATTGCGACCTTGCGCGCGGCCCTGTCCCACACCGCGACGCCGGCGATCTTCTCGATCATCACCGGCTCGTGATCCGGCTCGTCGAAGCGGAAATAGCCCCGGCCGATTTCCATTTGGCCCGACGCTTCCAGAACCTCGTCGCCCGGACCGAGCGCGAATCTCAAATCGAAGGAGAGCGGCGCGTCGGTGTCGAAGGCGGTTGTGCGGACACCGCCGGCAAGCGAAATCTCGTCGATCGAGAAATTGCGAAACTGCGCGTGGAAATCGCGCCGTCCTCCCGGCGCGCCCTTTGCGACGGCGACGGCCGTCCAACGCCCCGAGGGGCCGTTGGCCGCCGCGGAGAAGCGCATGCCGCTGTCGCCCTTGTCGAGGCTGAGCGTCACGTCTTCATAGCGGATGGCGCGATCGATCGTGCGGTCGTCGATCGTGAGCCGGCCATGCGACACGGCGAGACGATCGAGCGCGGCGATTGGACTGTTCGGGCTCGTGGCGAAGTCCATGAGCCCGCGCAGCGCCCCCGCCGCGTCGCGCAGCAGAGTCACGCGCTCCGACCCGGCGCCGTTCGAAGCTGACGCGGCCCCGTCGGGCGCAGTTGCAGGCGCCTTGGCCGGAACCGGATGCGCGCCCGCGGAAATGGCAACGGATCCATCCGGATCGACGGACAGGCGCAAATCCAGATCGAGAACCTCGAGGCGGCGCAGCTTTATGCGGCCGATCAACAGGGAGCGAAGGTCGAGCGACAGTTCCGCGCGCGGCGCCGCCACGATGGGACGACCCTCTTTCTTGACAATGAAATTGTCGACGGACAGCGTCGGACCATGATCGCCGTTGCCGATCGCGGCGGCGCCCAGCGAAAATTCGTAGCGGCCGCCTGCGAGCTCGTCGAGCGATTCGACGATGCGCGGCGCGAGCCAGGCAAAGGTGATGGAGCCCTGCGAAAGCAGCAGGAAGAAGCCGCCGAACGTCAGCGCGCACAGCAGCGTTGCGGCAAGCCCGCTGAGCATGATCAGGCGGGTAAGTCCGCGGGGCGGCGCCCAAAAAAATGGCGATCGCCACGCCGCGCGACAGGCCCGCTGAATCGCGCGCCGCGCCCTGTCGACGACGATATCGCCGCCGCTAGGCTTGCGCCCCGTCCTGTCGGTCAATTGGCCTCGCTCTCGGCTCGATCGCAGCGCGGACGCGGGCGGTTAAGCCGGTCTTGCCGGCTGGCGCGCAGTCTGCATTCTACGCACTGATTTTAGCTGCAGATGCGACGAAAGGAAGGCGCCATGAGCACGACCGCCAGCAAGGCCGAAACGACACTCAAGGAGGGGGCTAAAAAGGAAGGCTTGAAGGAGGGAGATTTGGCGCCTGCCTTCGATCTCCCCGGGGCTGGCGGGGAAAAAATCTCGCTCGCCGCGCTGAAGGGCAAAAAAGTCGTGCTCTATTTCTACCCTAAGGACGACACGTCGGGCTGCACGAAAGAAGCTATAGAGTTTAATGCTTTACGCGATAGTTTCGCGAAGGCGAAGGCGGTGATCGTCGGCATGTCGCCGGACCCGATCAAGAACCACGACAAATTCCGCGCGAAATATGAATTGTCGCTGCCTCTCGCGTCAGATGAGGGAAAGGACACGCTCAGCGCCTATGGCGTCTGGGTCGAGAAAAGCATGTATGGCCGTAAATATATGGGCGTCGAGCGCACGACAGTGCTCATCGGTCCCGACGGCCGCATCGCCAAGATCTGGCGCAAGGTGAAGGTTCCCGGCCACGCCGAGGAGGTTCTGGCGGCGGCCAAGGCGCTGTAACGCGCCTTTTCGCCGCCAGGCCTTCAGTTGTGGTCGTGTTCGGCTTCGGCAGGGGCGGAATCGGCCGGCATCGCCGCGCCCGAACTCTTTTTGGCGATGAGCCTGGCCATGTCCTCCGATCCCTTCTTCGCCGCGGCGAGATCAGGCTTCGCCGCCAGCGCGGCGTCGTAATCGGCCTTGGCGCGGGGGAAGTCCTTCTTGGCCCGCCAGGCGTTGGCGCGGTTGACAAGCGCGCCGACGTAGCTGGCGTCGATTTTCAGCGCCGCGTCGAAGTCGGCGATCGCCTTATCGAATTCGCCCTTGGCGTAGTGGCAGGCGCCGCGTCCATTGCGCGCCGCGGCCAGTTTAGGATCGCGCTTCGCCGCCTCGGAAAATGCGGCGATGGCGCGCTCATGATCGCCTTTCCCATGATAGAGCGCGCCTGCCGCGACGTCCGGCGCCGTCGCTTTTGGGTCAGCTTTCGCCGCATCCCTGAGATCGGCGAGAGCCTTGTCGACATCGCCTTTCGCGCGCCAAACATAGGCGCGCGCCAAAAGCGCGGCGGCGTTCTTTTTGTCGGCGGCGATGGCCTGATCATAATCGGCGAGCGCGCTGTCGAGGTCGCCCTTGGCATGATGCGCGGAGCCGCGCGCGGCCAGAATCACCGATGATTTGGGTTCGAACTCCAGCGCTTTGCCGAAGTCCTCGAGCGCGTGCGCGTAGTCGCCCTTCGCCTGATAAGCGCCGGCGCGATTGACATAGGCCGCCACCTTGTTGTGCGGGGTCTCCTTGTCGATCTCCTGAATGACTTGCGTGCAGCCTGCGATGCGCGCGTCGGGGTCAGGCGCGCGGCACTGGCCCCACGCGGGGCTGACGCCACCCTTATGCGCAGCCATGGCGGGCGCGCTGAAGGCGAGAAGTGAAGCGGCGATGATAGCCGCCGGACACCGCGCCCGCGCGGCCGCGCGCGCTGCGAGAGTGAGACGCTCATGCATGAATTGGGTGGCTCCCCGGATAGAGTGGCGGCGGCATGCTACCCCATCAGGCATCGGCCGCAACTTGGAAATCATGGAATTCCAGAGGCCGGGCCTGTCTTTTTGCGACAGTTGAGCGATCTACGCGCCCCCCTCCCCCCGCTGCGCCGCATGGGCGCCACGTTGCAGCTTTTCGCCCGGTCCAGTGCGGACCGGGCGTCCGATGGTCTGCGAATTTTCGGCAAAACCGTGTATTTTGGTCGGGCCGAAGCCGGGCGAGCGCCGCTGAAACGTCCGAAGTCGCTCCTTGGGACTTCAGAACGGGACCAAAAACGTTTAGAACCAATTCACATGAGTCTTCTTACCACCAATCCCGAACTGACGGCGGTCTGCGACCGTTTCGCTCAGCATCCCTTCGTCACGGTCGACACCGAATTTTTGCGCGAAACCACGTTCTGGCCGCAGGTCTGCGTGATTCAGCTGGCGTCGCCGGAAGAGGCTGTGGCGATCGACGCCCTTGCCGATGACCTTGATCTTTCGCCGTTTTTTGGCCTCATGGCCAATCCCGACGTCGTCAAGGTGTTTCATGCCGCCCGCCAGGATCTCGAGATCATCTGGCGCCTCGCCCGACTCATCCCTGCGCCGATCTTTGATACGCAGGTCGCGGCCATGGTCTGCGGATTCGGCGAACAAGCGTCCTATCTCGAACTGGTGAAGGCGATCACCCGCGCCAGTCTCGACAAATCGTCGCGATTCACCGACTGGTCGCGCCGACCGCTGTCAAACGCCCAGATCGAATACGCCATCGCCGACGTCACCCATCTTCGCGACATATACACCGCCTTGCGGGCGCGGCTCGAACGCTCCAATCGACTCGACTGGCTTGTGGACGAGATGCAGACGCTCACCTCGCCCGCGACCTATGAGCAGCATCCCGAAAACGCCTGGGAACGGCTGCGCCATCGCGCCCGCAAGCCGCGCGATCTCGCCGTTCTGATGGAGCTGGCCGCCTGGCGCGAGTTCGAAGCGCAATCGCGCGACGTGCCGCGTTCGCGCGTCCTGAAGGATGACGTGCTCCTCGAGATTGCTCAAGCCGCGCCGCGCTCTGTCGAAGCTCTCGGCAATTTGCGGTCGTTTCCAAAGGGCATGGAGCGCTCCCGCGCGGGAACCGACATCATCGCCGCTGTGGAGCGCGGCCTCGCGCGCGATCCCGCCACAGTGCCGCGTATCGAGCGCGACCGACGCAACTCAAACGGCGCGACGGTCGAGTTGCTCAAGGTGTTGCTGCGTCAGGTGTCGGAGGAGACGGGCGTCGCCGCCAAGATGATCGCGACGGTCGAAGACCTCGAATCCGTCGCGCATGACGACCACGCCGACGTTCAGGCGCTGAAGGGATGGCGCCGCGCGATCTTCGGCGAGAAGGCGTTGGAGTTGAAGCGCGGTCGCCTGGCGCTCTCGGTGGAAAACGGCCGGGTCGTCACCTTTGACTGGCAGCCGGCGGAGGAACCCGCGAACGCCGAATAAGCCTCACGCTTGCGCCGCAGCGCAGCATGCCGCTGCGCCATTTTTGCGCGCAGGCAAGCGACTGACGAATATTTGTGCGCCATTAAATACCATTGAATATCAAATATTTAATGCGACATTACGATAAGTTATTGCACTGCGATATTGCCGTGCTGCAATGCAGTAACTACCTTCCATTTCGAGCGGGGCGCAGTTCGCTGCGACGGTTGTGCGTTAAGCCGGCCCTGCTCCGAAACGGAAGGATAAAATATGACTACAGGAAATCGAATTGTCGCGGCGGCGTTCGGCGGAGCGCTGTGCCTTGCAGCAAGCTCGGGCCTGTCCGCCGCTGATGCTTCCCTGACGATGAAGCCGCTTATGGCGGCGAGCTTTGACGCTGGCCCCAAGCATGTCGTGAGCTATTTCGTGGGCGGCGAGAACGGCTGCCGTCTGACCATGATGGTCATCGATTCCGCGTTGGAGGAGGATCCGACGCCCGTGACCCCGGCGACGCGTCTCGTCGTCACCGTCGCGGACGGAAAAGCGGCGTTTTTCGACTCTGCTGTCGGCACGTCGTTGCGCTTCAATTGCGCCGCTAGCGCACAGACCATGCGCGTGGACAAGATCAATCGAGTCGCGCGCGCTCCGGGTGAATAGCGTCAGATAGCGGCGCGTCCTAGGACGCGCCGCCAAAAGCCTAGAAACGCCCTGCGCGTCAGTGCGACAGGAATTTGAACGGCTCGGCGGGAACGAATTTGTCCGAAACTTCGCCCGCCAGAATCGGGCTGCCCGTGAGGTCGAGCTTCGCGGGCTTGGCGCCCGGTTCGAGCTTCAGTTTCGTCAGCTCGACCCAGAAGATCGAAGGGTTCAGCGTCGGCTCGAAATAATAGAGCCGATCCTTGATGTCGGTGACCGAACGCCATCGCGTCGAGGCGATGTTCGGCTCCTGCGGCGTTGATATCCCAAGCGGCACCGAGACGTTTCGAATGATCGAAAAGACGCTGGCGATCGCCACGCGCTTGTCGTCGACTTTCGGCGTCGCGTCTAAATTCCAACTGGCGCGGGCGAAGCGATCGGACGCGCGATGCGTGCCGGGAAGGAATTTCGACCCCCCGATCTCAACCCAATAGGTGTTGAGCGCAAGCTGCTGATCGAAGGGTGGGGAGTTGGTCATCACCGTGTATTTCGGGTTGTGATGAATGACGAGCTTGCCGCCGAGATATTCGAGTATGGCGCTGTCGCCAGATTGATCGGCCAGCGCCATATGGCTCGCCGCTTTGACGCCGCCGGGAAGATCGGGCGCGACGATCGCGAAGGGCTCCTTTTGCAGCGCCTTCACCGCATCAGCGACGTTCGCGTAGTTGTCGAGAACATATTGCGCCCAGCCGCCAACGGACAGAAGCGGCTTCTTGGAGGCCTTCGGGTCTCCGTAATCCGCCTCGGCCAGATAGAGAAGATTAACCGCGAGCCCTGCGTCGTTCATGCCTTCAGCCGTGGCCGCATTGTAAAAGTCGGCGATGAGCGAACCATATTTCGAGGTCCATTTGATCGACCCCGGACCAACGCCGCCGTCGCGCGCCATGCCGCGCGGGAAAGACCACAGGCTGGTTCGCGGATCGACGTCCCAATCCATCGTCCGGCCCACAAGATAGTCCTTGTCGCTGGTCCCATAGAGCACGCGCGTGCAGGCCTCGGCGCTCGCGCTCATCAATGCGACCGCACCGGCGGCGGCCAGAAGCCATTTTGCGAATTGCCTGTCCATCTCGAATTCCTTTCAAATAAGTTCGTTGGAGAGTGAAACGCTTTGCGTTCAGGGCGCGACCTCGATCTGCGCGTCGGCGCCCATGAGCTTGCCGAGCACCTTCAGACGATTGAGCACGCGCTCGCTCGCAAGATCGGCGTAAGCGGCAGGCAAAGTGAGCGTCGCCGCGCGATCGCAGACACGCAAGCGTGTGCGCGGCAAAACGCCGGGCATCGACGCTGACAATAAATAGGCGACCCGCATGAGCGCCCCGAGAATGCGCGCGCGCGCGAACAGTCGCGTCGTCAGCAGCGTGCGCAAATCCGAAAGCCCTTCCACGCCGTCGAGCCCTTCGTGACGGAAGACGATTGCAAGCGACAGGAAGGCGCGGCCCGGATGATCAATGGCGACGAAGGGCCCCTGCGTCACGATGTTCATGGCGCGCTGCGCGCGATATTCCGGATGAGCGCGCCACGCGATGTCGGAGAGCAGGCAGGCGGCGTGGCGCAGCCGGCGCTCCTCGTCGGTTTCGTCTATGCCGCTCTTTTCCATATAGGCGTCCGTCCAGTCGATGAGATCGTCGCCATAGCCCGGCGCGCGCGCGAAAGTCGCTTCCAATTCGCGCGTCGCCGCGAGCAAGGGATCGACGCGACGCTCGGCCGGCGACAGGCGCTCATACAACAAGCCTTCGCGCACGCCCGCGGCGGAAATGACGATCTCACGAGGCTTGGCGCGGCGGATGATCTCGTCAAGCACGATCGCCCCATAGGCGAGCAGAGGCCGGCGCGCTGCGGAAACGAAGTCGATGTCCTCAAGCGCCTCGCTGTCGATATGTTCGACGAGTTCGGCGAAATCGGCGGCTTCGCTCGTCTGGATGCGGTAATGATGCATGACGCCGAGCGCATAGTTGCGCTGACGCATGTGGAGTTTGGCGAGCGATCGCCAGGTGCCGCCGACCGCGTAAAAGGTTCGGCCCTTGAGATGATCGAGCGGCTTCGCGTCGGCGATCGCCTTGCGCGCGATGCGCGTCGCCTCGCGCATCGAGCGCCGCGAAGCGTCCATCAGCGCGAGGCCGCCGAGCGGCAGGGTGATCCCTTTGCCGAGCGCTTCCTTGTGGACGTCGATCAGTTCGAGCGACCCGCCGCCGAGGTCGCCCACGACGCCGTCCGGCTCATGAATCGCCGAAATGACGCCAAGCGCGGAAAGTTCCGCTTCACGGCGGCCCGACAGCAGCGAAATGTCGCGCTGAATGGCGTCGCGCGCCGCGTCGAGAAAAACATCGCCGTTCTTGGCGCCGCGCACCGCCGCGGTGGCGATCACCTCGATGTCGTCGACGCCCATCGTCTCGCAAAGCGCGCGATAGCGGCGCAGCGCCCTCATCGCCTTGTCGACGCCCTCGTCGGGCAGTCGACCTGTCGTGACGACGCCCTTGCCGAGACCGCACATCGCCTTTTCGTTGAAGATCGGGGTCAGCGCGCGCGCGAGCGCCTGATAGGCGACGAGACGCACCGAATTCGAGCCGATGTCGACGATCGCGACAGGCTTTGGCGCGGAGTCGGAGCGCTGCGTCGCGCCGCGCGCCGCCGCCTCAAGCATTTTGGCCGCGCTTTAAGAGCGAGCGCGGCCGCCAGTCCTTGAGCGACTTGCCGCGTCCCGAAAGCGAGGGATTGGTCATGAAATATTTATGCGCGTTGAATCGCTCCTCGCCTTCGGGCGGAACGATGCGCAGCGACGAGCCGTCCGGCAGGACGCGATAGCTCTGCTCATTGTCGATCAGATTGGCGAGCATGATCTGATCGAGCACCTGCTGATGCACCGTCGGATTGACGATCGGCATCATCACCTCAACCCTGCGATCGAGATTGCGCTGCATCAGGTCGGCGGAAGAAATGTAGACGTGCGCGCGCGGATGCGGCAACGCATGGCCGCCGCCGAAGGCGTAGACACGCGCATGTTCCAGAAAGCGGCCGACGATCGACTTCACGCGTATGTTGTCGGAAAGTCCCGGGACGCCGGGGCGCAAACAGCAGATGCCGCGCACGATGAGTTCGACCAAGACTCCCGCCTGCGACGCCGCATAAAGGGCGTCGATGATTTCCGGATCGACAAGCGCGTTGCATTTGCCCCAGATGACGCCAGGCTTGCCGGCTTTCACAAAAGCGATTTCCTGCTCGATATGTTCGAGAAGCTTCTTCTTGAGCGAAATCGGCGACACCGACATGCGCTCAAGCCCGGCAGGCTCCGCATAGCCGGTGATGTAATTGAAGATACGCGATATATCCCGTCCGATCACCGGATCGGCGGTGAACACCGAAATGTCCGTATAGATGCGCGCCGTCACCGGATGATAATTGCCGGTGCCGACGTGGCAGTAGGTGACGAGGCCGCCGCCTTCCCGGCGCACGACGAGCGACAATTTGGCGTGCGTCTTGAGCTCAATGAAGCCGAAGACGACTTGCGCGCCGGCGCGTTCAAGATCGCGCGCCCAGCGAATATTCGCTTCCTCGTCGAAGCGGGCCTTTAATTCGACCAGCGCGGTGACCGATTTGCCCGCCTCGGCGGCTTCGACAAGCGCGCGCACGATCGGGCTGTTGTTCGACGTGCGATAGAGCGTCTGCTTGATGGCGATGACATTGGGATCGCGCGCCGCCTGTTGCAGGAACTGCACGACGACGTCGAAAGATTCGTAAGGGTGATGGACCGCGAGATCCTTCTGCTTGATCGCGAGGAAACAGTCGCCGCCATTGTCGCGCACCCGTTCCGGAAAGCGCGGGTTATAGGGCTTGAATTTCAGTTCCGGCCGGTCGAGCGCGACGAGTTCGGAAAGATCGTTGAGCGCCAGCATGCCGTCGATCTCGAAAGTCTCCGGCTCGTTGACGTCGAGCTCCTCGGCGACGAGCGCGCGCAAGCTCGCCGGCATATCCGCCGCCACTTCGAGCCGGATCACCGAACCGCGCCGACGCCGCTTCAACGCGGTCTCAAAAAGCAGCACGAGATCTTCGGCTTCTTCCTCGACTTCGAGATCACTGTCGCGGATGACCCGGAACAGCCCCTGCGCCCGCAGCAAATAGCCAGGAAACAGCCGCTGCGCGTTCATCGCGATCAGCGTTTCGAGCAGCATGAAGCGCTCGCGGCCGGCGACGCCCGCCGTCGCCGGCAAGCGCACGAAGCGCTCGATCTTTGGCGGCAAGCGGACCAGCGCCTGCAGCGTCTTGCGATCGCCGGGGCGCACGAGTTCGAGCGCCAATGTGAAGCCGAGATTGGGGATGAAAGGAAACGGATGCGCCGGATCGACCGCCAGCGGCGTCAGCACCGGAAACACGCGGCTGAGGAAATATTCCTCGAGCCACTCGCGGTCGGCCTTGGACACGTCCGCAGGCTCGACGATAATAATGCCGACGTCTTCAATCTCGGCGCGAAGCTCGCGCCAGCGCCGCAATTGCTCGCTCGTCAACAGCGTGACGCGTTCGGTCACCTTCGTCAGCTGCTCGGCGGGCGTCAGGCCGTCCTCGGAGCGCGCCGTCACGCCGGAGCGCACCTGCCCGCGAAGGCCGGCGACGCGCACCATGAAGAATTCGTCGAGGTTATTGGCCGAGATCGATAGGAAACGCAGCTGCTCGAGCAATGGGTGGCTGCGGTTGGAGGCCTCCTCCAGCACCCGGCGGTTAAATTCCAGCCAGGACAGTTCCCGATTGATGAAACGTTGTGGAGAGGTCGCAAGCTTGGCGGGATCCTCCACGAGAATCTCGTCGGCGCAATCCATAACGGCGATATCGGCGCCCGTGCGCTGGGCTGCGAGTTTATCCTGAATATGCGGTTTCATTTCCACTTCCGGTTCCCAGCCATCATGCCACAGGCCTGTGCGGCGACGAAATCATTCGATCAAACCCTCAAGTGAACTTCTCAATAACCTTGGCCGCGAGCGCCCGTGTGACAGGCCGCCCCTGCGCCAAAGCCTCGCGGTCGAGAGCGGCGACGAAGGCGCGTGCCGCGGCGAGCGAGCGCTCCAGCCTCAGCGCGGCGAAGGCCAGCGCCGGCGGCTCGACGAGGAGCTGCCGATCCGCGAAGAGCTTCACCAGAACCGCGCGCATCAACGCCTCGTCCGGCGCGCCGATTTCGACGATCGGGGCGCGGCGCAAACGCGACAGCAGGTCGGGAAGCCGGGTGTCCTCCGCCCGCGGCGGGCGGGCCGCGCTCATCAGCAGGAAGGCGCCGCTTTCGTTCACGAAATTCAGGAGGTGGAACAGCGCGGTTTCGTCAGCCGCCCGGTCCACATCGTCGATGACGATGGCGCGCGGCGCCTGCGCGACCAGAACTTCCAGCGTCGGCAGGGCGCCGGGCGCAACGACAAGCGCGCCCGCGCGCGCCGCCCAAATGGCGCAGAGGTGCGATTTTCCCGCGCCGGCGGGCCCGATCAGCGCGAGAACCCGGTCCGGCCAATCCGGCCAGCGCTCGATCATGTCGAGCGCCGCGAGGTTCGACGCGGCGGGCAGAAACTCGTCGCGTCCGAAACGCGGCGTCGTCGGCAGGTCGAGCGGCAACTGACGTCCCGGCTCACATGTCTCCGGCGCGCCGGCTTTTGTCATGCGCGATCGGGGATCGGGTGCTTATAAAGCGCGCTCCCGCGGTAGCGCTTCGCAAGAAAGCGCATGAAGGCGCCGAGCGCCGCCGCGACAGGCACGGCGACGATGAGGCCTGTAAAGCCGAACAACGCGCCGAAGGCCAGCAAGGCGAACATGATCCAGACCGGATGCAGCCCGACGGAGGCGCCGACGAGCCGCGGCGACAGCACATAGCCGTCCATAATCAGTCCGGTCGTCACGATCGCCACCGCCTCGATCGGCAGATTGATGTGCGGCCAGCCCTGAACGACCGCGACGATGATCGAGAGAACGAAGGCGGTGACGGAGCCGACATAGGGGACGAAGCTCAGAAAACCCGCGATGACCCCGATGAGAAAACCGAAATTCAGCCCAATCGCCGAAAGCCCGCCCGCATACCAGACGCCAAGGAACAGGCAGACGAGCGACTGTCCGCGCACAAAGCCGGCCAGCGCGCGATCGATGTCGCGGGCGAGCGAGCGCACGTCCTCGCGATGGCGCGGCGGAATCAGATCGTCGATGATGGCGACCATGTGATCCCAATCGACCAGCATATAGAAGGCGACGACCGGCGTGATCACGATGAGCGAGACCACGTTGATCAACGCATAGCCTCGCCACAACAGCGATTTTACGAAATCGCCGAGCAACGTCGCGCCCTGGCTCGTGAGATCGTTTATATATTTTTGCGCATCGAAAGACGCGGCGGCGCCGCCCAGCCCGAATTCCTGCAACCAGCCATTGATGGAATCGCTGGTGAAGCGCTCGCTCCATTGCGTCAGGAGGCCATGCAGCGTCTGCAAATAGCCCGGCAGCGAGGTGATGAAGCCCGCAAGCTGATGCGAAAGAATCGGAACCAGAACAACCGCCGCGGTCCCGACGACCAGAAGAAAGACGACGAGCAGGAGACCCGCAGCGCCCAATCGCGACAGGCCCAGCCGCTGCAGCCGGTCAGCCACGGGGTCGAGCAGATAGCCGAGCGCGGTTCCCGCGACAAAAGGCGCCAGCACCGGGCTCAAGAAATAGAGCGAAAGGCCAAGCGCCAGAAGCGTTAAGCCCCAGAGCGCAAGCTGCCTTTCGAGGCTCAGCCCTGCCCATTGCAGCTGCCGCATCTCGGCGTCGTCGCCTGTTTCGAGAGGCGGCGGCGGAATGACCGCCGGCTGCGCAGTATCGGAGCTGAGCGACGGTGTTCTCTGTGACATGTCACAGCCTCATATGCTGGACCCAAAGCCACAGATAGACGCAGGCGGAAGCAACGGTCAATGCGGCGACGAGGGCGATGAGCGTCACGTTTAACAGCGGAATATGAAGGCCGTATGCCTGAACGGCCAAAACGACGCCCGCGAACACCAGTTGCGCGGCGGTGGTCGCCTTGGAAGAAAAGTGGGGATGCACCTTCATCGGCCGGCCCATGAGCCAGGACAGCGACACCGCGCCAGTGATCATGACATCACGAAAGACCACCATGATTGTGAGCCACGCCGGCAGCGCGTCGACGATGGCGAGCGTGACGTACATTGAAACGATCAGCGCCTTGTCTGCGATGGGATCGAGAATCGCGCCGAGTTCAGATTGGAGATGGTAGGTCCGGGCCAGCCAACCGTCGAGGGCGTCGGACAGGCCGGCGACGGCGAACAGCAGGAAGGCGGCGGTCCATTGCCGCTCGACGATCAAGATGATCGCCGCCGGCGTCAGCACGAGACGGCCGATGGTGATGAAATTCGGAAGAGAAGCGAACCAATTTTTTGTCATGATGCATTATCTGGCGCGCGCGCCAAGCTTGTCACCACTTGGCCATCGCGCCGCGCGCGCCTGAAAGAAACAAGCGCCGCGAGTCCGAGCGCTACGGCGACGAGCGCGAGAAGCAGCGTCGAAATGGCGTTGATCTGCGGCGAAACGCCCAAACGCACTTGTGAGTAGATGCGCATCGGCAGCGTCGTCGCGCCAGGGCCCGTCGCAAAACTGGCGATGACAAGATCGTCGAGAGAAAGCGTGAACGCCAAGAGATAAGCCGTGACGATCGCCGGCGCGATCTGCGGCAACGCCACGCGGACAAAGGCTCCCAAAGGCGTCGCCCCAAGATCCATCGCCGCTTCTTCGAGCGCCGGATCGCGATCACGCAACGCCGCGAGAATCGCGACCGTCGTGAAACACATTGTCAGCGTCACATGACCGATGACAAGCGTGATGAAGCCTCGTCCGACCCCGAACGCGACGAAACACGTAAGCAGCGCGAGGCCGAGCACGACCTCCGGCAGAACGAGCGGCGCATGCACGGCGCCAAAAAACAGGAAACGCGTGCGAAAGCGGCCGAAACGCGTGAGCGATATGGCCGCCAGCAGGCCCAGCAGAGTCGAGATCGTGGCCGAGGTCAGCGCGGCGGCGAGGCTGACCTTCGCCGAATGGAGAAGCTGTTCGTTCTCCAGAAGCGCCGCATACCACTTCGTCGAAAATCCGCCCCACACCGAAACGAGACGCGACGCGTTGAAGCTCATGACCGCGAGAATGACGATCGGCGCGTAAAGGAAGACGAAGCCGACAAAGAGAGTCGCGCGACGCGCCCAGGAAACGACCGCGCTCATCCGGCGTCGTCCTCATCGGCAAGCCGCGCCCGCTCCCACAACAGTAGCGGAATCATCAACACAGCGACGAGCACGATCGCCGCGGCCGAGGCCGCCGGCCAGTCGTGATTGGAGAAGAAGTCGTTCCACAGGGTTCGCCCGATCATCAGCGTCTCGGAGCCGCCGAGGAGATCGGGAATGACGAATTCGCCGACCGCCGGAATGAAGACGAGAAGCGCGCCCGCAATGACGCCTTCGCGCGAAAGCGGCAATGTCACGCGCAAGAACGCTTGCGCCGGCGACGCGCCAAGATCCCCGGCGGCTTCGCGAAGGCTCGGATCCTGGCGCTCCAGCGCCGCGTAGAGCGGCAACAGCATGAAGGGCAGATAGGAGTAGACGATGCCGACGACGACAGCGCCCGTCGTCGCGAACATTTGCAGCGGCGCGGTAATGAGCCCCAGCGCCATCAGCGCATTGTTGATCAGCCCCTCATCCTTCAAAAGCGCGATCCAGGCGTAGACGCGGATGAGAAAGCTCGTCCAAAACGGGGCCGCGGCAAGGCCGATGAGAATAGGACGCAGGCGCTCGGGCGCGCGCGCCATGGCGAGCGCGAAAGGATAGGCGATGACCAGCGTGATCAGCGTCGAGACCGCGGCGATCGTAAGCGAGGATAGATAGGATTCGAGATAGAGCGTGTCGCTGACGAGGGCGCGATAGGAGTCGAGCGTAAAGGTCTGCGCCTTGGCCCAGATGTCGGCGAGACTGTCGGAAAGTTCGAAAATCGGCCGATAGGGCGGGCGCGCCAGCACCGACTGCGAAACGGAGATCTTGGCGATGAGCGCCATCGGCGCAAGGAAGAAGGCGCCGATCCACAGATAAGGCGCCGCGATCACGAGCCGCTCGCCCAGAGAGAGTCTGCGGCGCGCGCTCATCTGACGCCTTCGCTGCGCGCGGCGCATTGGGCGCGCTCATCCTGAGGAGCCTGCGCAGCAGGCGTCTCGAAGGACGAGGGCGCGGCTTCTCGCGCGAGTGGATTTCCTCGTCCTTCGAGACGGCCTCTCCGAGGCCTCCTCAAGATGAGGAAATCCGCGTTGCGCCGCGAACTCATTGTTAACCTCACCCTATCTCTCCTCCGCGAGAAGCGCGCCGGCGCCAGGCGGGAAGCTGAGCCTCACGGAGTCGCCGATCGCGTGGCGTTCGCCATGGCTTGCCGCCGCCCGTAGGACGATGTTGCTGGCGACGCGCACCCGCAGCAGCGTCGTTTCGCCGCGAAAGACGAAGTTCTCAACGACGCCCGCGATCCCCTCGCCGTCGCGCGCAACGCCGATGCGCTCGGGGCGCACGCTGAGCGTCGCCTGCGCGCCGTCCGGAAGATTCCCGGGCTCGCAGGGGATTCGTCCATACTCGGTGATGAGCGCCGCAGCGCCATTGCGGTCCAGGCGTCCCTCGATGAAATTCGTTTCGCCGACGAAGCCGGCGACGAAGCGCGTCGCGGGCCGGTCGTAAATCTCCATCGGCCCAGCAATTTGCTCCACCCTGCCCGCCCGCATCACGGCGATGCGATCGGCGAGCGCCAGCGCTTCGTCCTGGTCATGCGTGACGATTAGAAAACTCGTCTGCGTCAGCCGCTGGATTTCCTTGAGCTGAAACTGCGTCTCTTCGCGCAGCTTGCGATCGAGCGCGCCGAGCGGCTCGTCAAGCAGCAGCATTTTCGGACGCGGCGCGAGCGCCCGCGCCAGCGCGACGCGCTGCTTCTGTCCGCCTGACAGCTCAACGATTCTCCGAGGGCCAAAAGCCGAAAGCTGCGTCATCGCGAGCAATTCGTTGACGCGCGCGTCGATGGCGTCTCTGGTCTCGCCCTGCCGGCGCAGTCCGAAGGCGATGTTCTCGAACACGTTGAGATGCGGAAACAGCGCATAGGACTGGAACATCATGTTCACCGGTCGCCGATAGGGCGGCACGCCGGAGAGATCGTCGCCATTCAGCGCGATCGTTCCGGCGTCGGGCGACTCGAAACCCGCGATACAGCGCATTAGCGTGGTTTTGCCGCAGCCCGACGGGCCAAGCAGCGCGAAGAATTCGCCGGCCCCCACGTCGAGCGACACGTCCTCGAGCGCAACGACCGCGCCGAACTTTTTGCTGACGCTTTTAACCGACAGCAGCGGCGCGCTCACCCGCCAGCCTCGTCGCGACGAAACTCGGCGCGCCAGTGGCGCGCGAGGCCGCCGCTTGCCGGAAGATCTTCCAGTGAAACGAGCCGAAGACCGTCGATGGCGAACGCCTCGATGTCCCTCCGCGCGAGCGGCCATGGCGGGCCGCCCATCTCCTCATTGTCATCGCGCGCCCGCGAGATGATGAGCAGCGTTCCGTCCGGCGCGACAAAGGCGGCGAGCGCCCGCGCGGCGTCGGGCAGAAGCGCTTCCGGCAGCGCCTGCAGCGTATAGAGCTCGTGCACGAGATCGAAGGCGCCGCGCCATTCGGATGGCGCATTGAGGAGATCGGCGATTTGATAATCGACCTTGCTCCGAGGAAACCGCTCGCGCGCCCATTGCACGGCGCGCTCGACGAGATCAAAGGCGACGACATGCGCGCCGGCGCGCGCCAGCGCTTCGGCGTTGTCGCCCAGTCCGCAGCCGACGTCGAGCGCGCGACGGCCGACGAGCGAGCGCGCGGCCAGCCAATCTTCAAGCAGCGGGCGCGGCTCAAGATGCGCCCAGGGCACTGCGGCCGGATCGTCCTCGGCGAGAGCGTAGACCGCCTCGAACCATTCCCGGCGCTTGGGATCGGCCTCGATCCCTCCCGCGCGTTTATGCGGATCAACGGCGTCGAGCCTTTCGCGCGCCTTGGCGCGGCGCTCGGCGAAATCTTCGCCCAGAGCGCGCTGCGAAAAAGTGGAAATTGGGTTTTCGTCTGGAGCGCGCTCTTTGCCTTTGGAATCGATCACGTCATCCGCATCTTGGCGATCCCGCCCAGATGCGGCGTGATCTACGCTTTCGGTTCGCGCGCCTTCTCTTCCCATCCGCCGCTCTCGCTCTGCTGGTGATAGACGAGGCTATAGCCCAGATCGCGCAGTTCTTTCCATTGCGCGCGCGCGTCGGCAAGTTCGGTGTCGTCGCGCCCGTCGAAAACCAGCGCGGCGCGTTCGCGCGGCGCGCCAGAGCCGGCGAGCGCCGGGGCGATGCGCGCGCCCTCGATGAAAAACCGCACCTCGGCGTCATTAGGGTTGTCGGTCTCGCAGGTGAGATAGATCGGCTGCGCCTGTGGCGCGCCGTCGGCCTTCGTCCCATGCGGGAGAAAGCTTTCCGGACGGTACGACCAGAGATCGGCGTCGAGCCGCTGGAGGCGCATTTCGCTCATCGCCTGCACGATGGCGCGCCAGCCGCGCGCGCGTGACCGCTCTAGGAGCGTCGGCAGCGTCTGCTCCACGGTGGCGCGGATGAGGTGATAGAAGGCGATCTCGGGCATGGCGGGCGCCTTTCGCCCCCGGCTATGTCGGAACTCTCCCCCTCGCGCAAGTTCGAGGGTCAATACACTCCCGGTAAAAATGTGTGAATTTTTGAGTAAGAGCCCAAGACCCAGGGCCGGACACGGCGACAAAGCTCAATCTGGGCAAGCGCGAGCGGTTGCCTGTGAGGCTTGAACACGACTAAGTCTCGCCCGGCGTCCAGGAAGGCGGATCGCTCGCCGGAAAAGATTCAAGGCCGGCCTGGTAGACATCGTCTTTGGGCGCCTCCCAAACCCCGCTGATGGTCAGGGCGTTTTTGACTTTGAGGGGCGAAGCGGCGGTCGAAGCGGCGTATTCCGCCTCCATCCACTCAGCCGCCGAGGCGACGGAGCCCTTGAGCACGACGTCTCCCTCGAAGATCTCGACTGCGATCGACTTGGCGTCCGCCAGAGGGCTTTTGTCGAGAGCCTCGCGGACGGCGTCGCGAAGCTCCACTGTGTCCATACCGGTCATCGCAGCCTCGATCCAAAGCGCCGCAGCCCGAAGGCTGCGGCGCTGCGCTTTGCAGTTCTTACATATGGGCCGTGGTGACCGAACGTTCCATGGGCTTCGTGAAGCCGATCGCGAGCAGGACGACAGCCAGGAATGCATGCAGCCAGTGGTCGGCGTGGTTCATCTCCACCAGCCCGCCGAACTCGGCGACGTTTGGCGCAAGGAAGCCGAGGATGGCGATCGCCGTATAGACGATGGCCACGGTGCGAATCATGAGGACCGGGACGCCGAAATAGGGGCTGAGCAGCAAGAGCGCTCCGGTGATGAGATGCACGAAGTTGTGGGCTGCATTCACGTGGAAGTAGCCGCCGTCAGAGACGATCGGATTGGGGACGAACCCCAGCAGGCCAACCGCCACGAACACGACGCCGAGAATGGTCGCGATAAAATCCGCGTTCCATCGAGATTCGATCATGATGCGTTCCTTTCAGTCCAGGACCAACTGAACTGACCATCAGATCGGGCGGCGGATAGATTTTTCCATTAAAAAGCGGACAGAATAACGTATTGACCCCTGTAGGCTGAAGCTATAGCAGGACTCCCGGCGTTAACAGGGCAAATTAATTTGAGTCGATCGTCGACCTACTTCTTCGCATTACTTCAGAACGCATCGTACGACAGCGCCCAATCCGCTCTACTGTGAAGACTCTAGAGCCTAGCTACAGAAGAACCCCGCAGTCAGGCTGAATCAGCTGGCGGAGCCAGTCGCTCGCACAGACGGAGGCATCGTCAGCTACCCCTCGTAATAGTCGCGCACCAGCCGGTCGAGCAGCCGCACGCCCCAGCCGGCGCCCCAGCTCTGGTTGGTGTCGCTCATCGGCGAGCCCATGCCCGTGCCGGCGATGTCGAGATGCGCCCAAGGCGTCTTGCCGACGAAACGCTGTATGAAATGCGCGGCGGTGATCGAGCCGGCATGCCGGCCGCCGGTGTTCTTCATATCGGCGAATTTCGAGTCGATCAGCTTGTCGTAGGCGGGCCCCATCGGCAGGCGCCACAGCTTCTCGCCGATGTGGCTGCCGGCTTTGGTCAGGCGGTCGGCGAGTTCGTCATTGTTCGAGAACAGCCCGCCATATTCCTGACCCAGGGCGACGAGAATGGCGCCGGTGAGCGTCGCCAGATCGACGATCGCCGCGGGATTGTGCTTCTCGATAACGTAAGTCAGCGCGTCGGCAAGGACGAGCCGGCCTTCGGCGTCGGTGTTGATGATCTCGATCGTCTGGCCCGACATCGATTTGACGATGTCGCCCGGCCGCTGCGCCTTGCCGTCCGGCATGTTCTCGACGAGGCCGAGCACGCCGACGACATTGGCCTTGGCCTTACGGGCGGCGATCGCATACATGGCCCCGGTCACGGCGGCGGCGCCGGCCATGTCGCCTTTCATGTCCTCCATCGAGGCGGCGGGCTTGATCGAAATGCCGCCGGAGTCGAAAACGACGCCCTTGCCGACGAAGGCGAGCGGCGCCGCGCCCTCTGCGCCGCCGCTCCAGCGCAGCACGACGAGCCGGGCGCCCGCCTCGGACCCCTGCGCGACGCCGAGCAGCGCCCGCATCCCGAGTTCGGACATCGCCTTCTCGTCGAGGACCTCGACCTCGACGCCGAGCTTCATCAGCTCCGACGCGCGGCGGGCGAATTCCGGTGGAGTCAGGATGTTCGCCGGCTCATTGACGAGAGTCCTGGCGAGCATGACGGCGTCCGCCAAATGGCCGCCATCCGACATCGCGGCGCTATGGCTGTCCGGATCGGCCAGGGCGACGACGACCTCCATCGGCCCGTCGCGATCCGCCTCGTCCTTCTTCTTTGTCTTGTAATGGTCGAATTTGTAGGCGCGCAGCCAGCCGCCGAGCGCAAATTGGCCGACCGAGTCGTGAGCGGCGGAAATTCCTTCCGGCAGGTCGAACAGCACGACCGCCCGCGCCCCCGCGCCTATTTTCGCCGAGGTTTGTCCGCCAAGCGCCAAGAAGTCCTCGAACGGCTTGGCGGCTTCGCGGCCCTCGGTCTCCTCCGCGGCGCCGAGGCCGATCAGAATCACCCGGCTCGCAGGCGCGCCGGGAGCCGCCAGAACCTCGAGCGACGTTCCCGATTTGCCCTTGAATTTCGCCGCCGCGGCGGCGCGCGACAGATGCGCGGCCGCATCCTTGAGCACGCTCGCGGCGCGCTCGCCCATGGCGAGATCGCGGCCCACGAAAATCACGAGCGTGCGCGGATGCCCGTCGTCCTCGGGCTGGCGCAGCAGCGCTTCAGCGGCGTCGAATGACTGGAGTTCATATTTGGCGTTGACGAGCATCAGGGCCTCTTGCCTCCTCCGCCGAAGCGGAAGTCGTTCCGGCGCGAATGCGTCGGTTTTTGAGAAAGTTAGCGCCGGCGGCGCGCCAGGCGCGCAATTTGACGGGAGCGGCCCGCAATATCTTCCGGCGGGCGGCGGCGGTCAATCGCGGCTCTGGTCATATTTTGAACTATTCCAGATTCGCATCCCGCCGCGGAATCGCCGCGATCTTTACGCAGAAATCCGGCGTGGCGCAAAAGCAACGCTCGCGAATTGAATATGTCGGGGCGGCTCAGAGGAGCCGCGCAACGCTTGCGCGCAAAGATGCGAGCGACTAGCGATCGTTAACAGGGCTTTAGCTGCTCCGGCCTGGAGCGGCGCGCCAAAACACTAAGGAGGACAGCCGCAGCCATGATCGGGGCGACGATCACGCGCTATTTTGCGCTGCGGTTTATGCGTACGATTCTGGCGATCTTTTTTACGATTTTCTGCCTGATGTTCGTCGTGGTTTTCGTCGAGATGCTGCGGCGCGCCAGCGACAATCCGCAGGCCGGCGCGGCGACCGTCGCGCTGATGACGGCGATGCGGGTTCCGGCCGCCGCCGAGATGATCCTGCCTTTCGCCGTTCTCTTCGGGTCGATGGCGACCTTCGTCGACCTCACCAGGAAGCTTGAATTGATCGTCGCTCGCGCCGCCGGCATGTCTGTTTGGCAGTTCATTGCGCCGCCGGCGCTCACCGCCCTGCTCATCGGGGTTGTGTCTGTGGCGATTTACAACCCGCTTTCGGCGTCTATGAAGCAGCGCTCCGAACAAATGGAATGGGATCTTTTCGGCGTGCCCGGCAGTTTGCGCATCGACCACGGCGTCTGGCTGCGCCAGCATGGCGTCGACGGGCTGGCGATCATGCACGCCATGAACTCCTCGAATGGCGGCTCGGAGCTCGCCGAGGTCAGCGTCAACATTTACGCGGCGCGCGGCGGATTCCTGGAGCGGGTCGAAGCGCGTCACGCGCGACTCGAGCCCGGGGTCTGGGTGCTCGAAAACGCGCAGGTCAGCCTGCCCGGAGAGCCGGCGCGCAGCGTCGGCTCCTACATGCTCGCCACCGACCTGACGCCCGAGCAGGTGGCGGCGGCGACGACGCCGCCGCAAGGCACGCCGTTCTGGTCGCTGCCGGAAATGACGGCGCGCACCGCCGAAGCGGGTCTCGACGCGACCGGCTATCGGCTGCAGTTTCAGACGCTTCTTGCGCGGCCGCTGCTGCTCGTCGCGATGGTTCTCGTCGCCGCTTCCTTTTCATTAAGATTCTTTCGATTTGGCGGGGTCGCAAAAACCCTTTCGGGTGGCGTGGCCGCGGGCTTCGTGCTTTACATCGTTACTAAAGTCCTCTCGGATCTCGGCGGCGCAGGCATGGTCAGCCCTGTAGTGGCCGCATGGTCGCCTGCGCTTGTCGGGAGCATGTTGGGCACGGTCATTTTGCTCTATTCGGAGGACGGCTGATGGCGCTCACCAGCTCCTCCCGGCGCCTATCCCTTCTTGCGGGCGCGCTCGCTCTCGTCGAGGCGGCCTTCGCCATGCGCTCCGCCGCTGCCGCGCCGCCGGCCGCGGGCGCCGAAGCGCGCATGGTCGTGGAGGCCAAGGAGCTCGTCTATGACGAGAAAAAGAACACCGTCACGGCCCGCGGGGCCGTCCAGATCTATTACAAGGGCCGGCTGCTCGAAGCCGACCGCGTCACCTACGACCGCAACACCTCGCGCGTCTTCGCCGAGGGCCACGCCACGCTGACCGAGACCGACGGCTCCATCGCCAGGGCCGAGCGTTTCGACTTCACGGACGATTTCAAGAACGGGTTCATCGAGAGCCTGCAGGTCGACACCGTCAACAACACGCATTTCACCTCGCCGCGCGCCGAGCGGGCCGGCGAGACGACGACCTTCGAAATGGGCACCTACACCGCCTGCGAGGCCTGTCGAAACGATCCCGCAAAGCCGCGCACGTGGTCGGTGCGCGCCAAACGGATCATTCACGACAACGTCGAGAAGATGGTCTATTACGAGGATGCGTCTTTCGAACTTCTTGGCGTGCCCGTCGCCTATGTGCCGTTCTGGTCGTCGCCGGACCCGTCGGTGAAGCGCAAGTCCGGCTTTCTGTCGCCGGTTTTCATCTATCGCCAGCAGCTCGGCGCCGGCGTGGGTGTGCCTTACTTCTGGGCGATTGCGCCGGATTACGACCTAACCGTAACGCCGATTTATTTTTCCCGGCAGGGCCCGTTCGTCACGGCCGAATTCCGTCAGCGCTTTGATAATGGCGCATATACGATCCGCGGTCAGGGCACGCACGTAGGAGACACAGGCGCGTTCGCGCAAGCCCCGCTGGGCGCCGGCGACAAGCAGTGGCGCGGCGCCATCCAGTCTTTCGGCGAATTCTGGCTCAACGACCGTTGGCGCGCTGGCTGGGACATCACGGCGCTGTCCGATCGCTACTTCCTGCAGGACTATCAGCAATACAACTATCTCCTGCAGAACTATTTCTTCCGCGAAGCGTCATCGACGATCTATCTGACCGGCCAAGGACCGCGCAGCTATTTCGACATGCGCGGCTACTATTTCCAGCTGCTGTCGCCCAATGACGTGCAGGCGCAGCAGCCGGTCGTCCATCCGGTGATCGACTATAACCGCGTCTTCGACATCGATCCTGCGGCGACGGCGGGCGTTGGCGGCCAGGTTGAACTCGACGCCAATGTGACGAGCACTTCCGCCAACGTCGCGAATTTCGAGTCCATACAGCCCCGAACGCTCGATCGCATCTATAGCCTGTACAACGTTTGCCAGATTTACGGTCGGGCGACCGACCCGGCGCAGAGCGGCTGTCTGTTGCGCGGCGTCGGCGGCGATTACCAGCACGCGACGATCAGCGGCGCCTGGAAGCGTAAAATCATCGATCCGGTCGGCGGCGTGTGGACCCCGTTCGCATTCGCGCGTTTCGTGGGAAGCTATCTCGATTACGACCGGCAAGGCTTGTTCCCGATCTATAATCAAAGTCTGTCGGCGATCCCCAACGCCGCGCAGGGCCAGTTCTTCAACGGCGCCGACAACCGCTTCCGCGGCCAGGCGCTCCCGGGCTTCGGCGCCGAATGGCGCTACCCGATCCTCGCCAGAAGCTTCATCGGCGACATCGTCTTCGAACCGATCGCGCAGGTCATCGCCCGTCCCAACGAGACTTCAATTCCATCGCTGGTGAACATCGACGCGCAAAGCCTCGTCTTCGACGATTCAACGCTGTTCGAGTGGAGCAAGTTCTCCGGCTACGACCGGTTCGAGACCGGCACGCGCCTCAACTATGGCGGCCAGGCCACCCTGTCGCTGTCCAATGGCGGCTTCATCAACGCCATGATCGGCCAGTCGCGCCAGATCGCCGGCGCCAATTCCTATGCGCAGGCTGACGCGGCGAATGTCGGCCTCGATTCCGGCCTCGACTCGCGCGCGTCGGACATCGTCGGGCGGTTCGCTTTTGCGCCTTCGTCCGTCCTCAGCCTCGTCGCCAAGGGCCGGTTCGACAAGGGCAACTTGCGCGCGCGCCGGCTCGACGTGTTCGCGACAATGAATCTGGAGCCGATCTCGCTCCAGCTCCAATACGCGAATTACGAGTCACAGCCGGCGATTGGCTTTGACGTGCGTCGTCAGGGGCTCTCCGCGACCGGAAAATACGACATCACCAAAAACTATTTCCTGATGGGCACCGTCACCTTCGATATGAGCCGCTACCTCTATAACTCGCTCACCAATCCAGCGACCACCTACTATGGGACGACGATTACGGGCTCAAATCTCACCGGCACGGCGCCCCTGTTCTCGGTCGCAACGCTCGGCGGCGGCATCGGCTATCAGGACGAATGCACGACGCTTTCGATCAATTATTCGCAGATCTATCAGCCGCAGTCCTACACGGGCCTGCCGGCGCGCAACCAGACGGTAATGGTCACGCTCCAGCTGCGCACCCTGGGCGAAGCGAAGTTCAATTACGGCGTCGGTTCGATGCTGGTGAACGACGGCGTTCGGACCAATCTGCCGCACTAGCTACTCGCGAGAAATATTCGATGCTTACGTCGGGAGGACGCCCGCCGCCCCCTGTGCTAAAAGCGCGGCGACGAAGGGACCCGACACGAATGCGCTGTCGCGCAAAGGAGAATGCAATGAGCTTTTTTATCTCGCTCGCCGCCGGCGCATGTCTCGCTCTAGGCGCGGCGACGCCGCTCTTCGCCGAGGAGCTTTCAGGCAAGCAGAAGGTTGAGATCGAGAAGGTCGTGCACGACTATCTCATTGCGAACCCGGAAGTGGTCCGGGAAGCCATTGACGAACTTGGAAAGCGCGAGAAAGTCGCCGAGGCCGCCACACGCGAAAAAGCCGTCGGCCAGCACGGTGATAAAATCGTGAACTCGCCCAACCAGGCCGTCGTGGGCAATCCGAGCGGCGACGTCACGCTCGTCGAGTTCTTTGACTATAACTGCGGCTACTGCAAGCAGTCGATGGCTTCGGTCGCCAAGTTGATCGAGGCGGACCCCAAGTTGCGGGTGGTGCTCAAGGACTTCCCCATTCTCGGCCCCGACTCCGTCGAGGCGGCGCAGGTCGCGACCGCTGCGCGCATGCAGCTCGACAGCCAGAAGTTCTGGGAGTTCCATCGCAAGCTGCTCACGACTCGCGGCCACATCGGCAAGCAGCAGGCGCTTGCGGCGGCGAAGGACGTCGGCGCAGATATGCCCCGTCTCGAGAAAGACATGTCGAGCGCAGAGACAAAGGCCGCACTGAAGGAAGTCGCGACGCTGGCCGATGAGCTGCGGTTCGATGGAACGCCCGCCTGGGTGATCGGCAAAGAGGCGATCGTCGGCGGCGTGCCCTACGCGCAACTGAAAGCCAAGATCGAAAACCTGCGCAAATGCGGTAAGACCGTCTGCTAGCGCGGAGACGGGCTTTCTTTGCGGCGACAACGAGGCTAAGACAGGCGGCCTGCCGCCTTTGAGATTTTTCGGGGAACGTTTTCGGAAGCGCTATGTCAGCCGTCCATGTGCTTAACGGTCCCAATCTCAATCTCCTCGGCAGGCGTGAGCCCGCGATATACGGAACGGCGTCGCTCGACGATATCCGCGCGACGCTGGAGAAGCGTTGCGCCGAACGTGGCGTGTCGCTGGTTTTCCGGCAGTCCAACCACGAAGGCGATCTCGTCGACTGGATCCATGAAGCCGGCAGCGCGGGAGCGCCTGTGATTTTGAACGCTGGCGCGCTGACGCACACATCGATCGCGCTCTATGATGCGATCAAGGGCGCGGAAGCCGTGGTCATCGAAGTGCATCTATCCAATGTGCACGCACGCGAAAGCTTTCGGAGCCATTCCTACATCTCGCCTGCGGCGCGCGGCGTGATCGCGGGATTCGGCCCGCTTTCATACATTCTTGCCCTCGACGCTGTCTTTGAAAACGAACTGAGAAAGAGCTGAGACACTTATGGCGCGCAAAGCTCAACCGCCTCGCACCGCTTCCTCCCGCAAACCGGCGTCGGTCACCGCGCCCGCGCCCGTCATCGACGCGGATCTGCTGCGCACGATTGCGGAGCTCGTCGCAAACTGCAATTTGACCGAATTCGAGGTGGAGAAGGGCGATTTGCGTATCCGCGCGGCGCGCACGCCTGCCGCAGCCATCGCGAGCGTCGTCGCGCCGTCGGTCCAGCCCCTGCCGCCGCCAACGGCAAAGCCGGTCACGTCCCCTGCGCCCGTCGCGGAGCCCGCCGAACACCCGGGCGCGGTAAAGTCGCCGATGGTGGGCACCGCCTATCTTCGACCGAATCCCGACGCGAAGCCTTTCGTCGAGATCGGCGCGCGCGTTTCGCTCGGCGATAAGCTCCTGCTGATCGAAGCCATGAAGACTTTCAACGACATCGTCGCCACCAAATCCGGCGTTGTGACGGCCATACTCGTCGAGGACGGCCAGCCAGTGGAATACGGCGAACCTCTCCTCGTGATCGAGTAGGCGGCGGTAAGAGATGTTCGACAAGATCCTTATCGCCAACCGCGGCGAAATCGCGCTGCGCATCCTGCGCGCGGCCAAAGAACTGGGCGTCGCAACAGTCGCCGTGCATTCGACCGCCGACGCCGACGCCATGCATGTCAAGCTTGCCGACGAGTCCGTTTGCATCGGGCCGGCGGCCGCCCGCGATTCCTATCTCAATATTCCTGCCCTGCTCTCCGCCTGCGAGATCACCGGCGCGGACGCCGTGCATCCGGGCTACGGTTTCCTTTCAGAGAACGCGCGCTTCGCGGAGATTCTCGAAGAGCACAACATAACTTTCATCGGCCCGAAATCCGAGCACATCCGCCTGATGGGCGACAAGATCGAAGCCAAGGCGACGGCAAGGAAGCTCGGCATTCCCTGCGTGCCCGGGTCCGACGGTCCGATCCTGAGCGAAAAGGAAGCGCTCAAGATCGCCGAAAGGATCGGCTTTCCCGTTCTGGTGAAGGCGGCGTCCGGCGGCGGCGGCCGCGGCATGAAGGTCGCGCGCGACGCGCATGACCTTCCCATCGCGATCGCCACCGCGCGCACCGAGGCGAAGGCCGCGTTCGGCGACGATACGGTCTACCTCGAGAAATTTCTCGAAAAGCCGCGCCATATCGAGTTTCAGATTTTCGGCGACGGCAAGGGCCAGGCGGTTCACCTCGGCGAGCGCGACTGTTCGCTGCAGCGCCGCCACCAGAAGATCTGGGAAGAGAGCCCCTCGCCCGCGCTCAACGACGCCCAGCGTTCGGAGATCGGCGAGATCTGCTCGCGCGCCATGCGAGACATGCAATACGCCGGCGCCGGCACAATCGAGTTTCTTTACGAAAACGGCGAATTCTATTTTATCGAGATGAATACGCGCATTCAGGTCGAGCATCCGGTGACGGAGGCGATCACCGGCGTCGATCTCGTCTGCGAACAGATCCGGGTCGCGGCAGGCTCGCCGCTCTCCTTGCGACAGCAAGACATGTGGTTCTACGGCCACGCCATCGAATGTCGCGTGAACGCCGAGCACCCCACGAGCTTCAGGCCCTCACCGGGGCGCATCGCTTATTACCATCCGCCCGGCGGCGTCGGCGTTCGCGTCGATTCAGCCGTCTATCAGGGCTATACGATCCCCTCCAACTATGATTCGCTCATCGGAAAACTGATCGTTCACGGGCGCAACCGAACGGAAGCGCTGATGAGACTACGTCGTGCGCTGGACGAATTTATCGTCGACGGCATCGATACGACGCTTCCGCTGTTTCGCACGCTGGTGCGCAACGCCGACGTTCAAAACGGAATTTACGACATTCATTGGTTGGAGCATTTTTTGGCGACGGGCGGCATCGAGCCCGGATTTTAGAGCGAAGGGCGGAAGAAGATGAACCGATCCTTGGTCATCGTCGCAGCGCTTCTGGCGGCAGCTGCGCCGCTCTCATCCGCCCACGCAAAAATCACCGTCCGCGGTCCTTTCGTCTTCACTTGTTCGGGCGACGCCAACGCCGCTCTGAGCGTCACTTTCCTTGGCGCGAACGCCAATCGCGCCAAACTTGTCTTTAAAGGCGAGACCGTGATGGCGAAACAGGCCATGGCCGCGAGCGGCGCGCGCTACGTCGCCAAGAACATCGAGTTCTGGAACAAGGGCGACGACGCGATGGTCGAATGGCGCGGCAAGAAGCTCAACTGCTCGACACGCAATTAATTCGACTTTCTTTAAAGAAACTCGCCGCCCGAGGGTGGCGCGGCGTTCTCGCGCCGCTATCCTTCAATAGATGTCCCGTCTCAACGCCCCCTATGCAATCACCCCGCATCTTCTGCTCCGAGCCTATTCCATCGGGCTTTTCCCGATGGCCGAGAGCGCTGACGACGACCAGCTTTATTGGGTCGATCCGGAGCGGCGCGCGATCTTTCCCCTCGATGACTTCATCGTGTCGCGCTCCCTGGCCAAGACCGTAAGGTCCGATCGCTTCGAAGTCGTCGTCGATCGCGATTTCGACGCGGTGATCGACGCCTGCGCGGCTCCCGCGTTTCGACGTGAGCGAACCTGGATCAACGCCGAAATTCATCGGCTTTATCGCGAGCTGTTCGATATTGGCTTCGCACATACGGTCGAATGCCGCCTCGACGGGCGTCTCGTCGGAGGGCTCTACGGCGTCGCTCTCGGAAGCGCCTTTTTCGGCGAGAGCATGTTCCATCTAGAGCGCGACGCCTCAAAGGTCGCGCTTGTCCACCTGATGGGGCGGTTACGGGCGGGCGGCTTCCAGCTGCTCGACACGCAATTCATTACGCCGCATCTCGCCTCGCTCGGCGCGATCGAGGTTTCGCGCGAGGAATATCATCGCGCGCTTGAACAGGCGCTCCCCGAGAAGGCCAACTTCAACGTCTGGCCCAAGAACGCGCCCGTGAGCGGCGCTCAGGCGCTGGCCGCGCTTGAGGATTAGAAGGGAAACAGCGGGTTGCTCGCTGGAGGCGGCGCCGCAGCGGGGCTGGGCTGTTCGGCGCGCCGCTTCTTCTTCTTGCGTCCGCCCGCTGACGCGGCAGGATCTTCCGCTGGCGCAGGCGCCGCCTCAGGCTCGACGGGCGCCGGAGCGGCCTGATCGACAGGCCCGATCGGCTGATTTTCCATCGGCGGCGGCGCCGTCGGCTCGACTCTGCGCGAGCGGCGCTTCTTGCCGCTGGTCCCTTCTGACGGGGCCGTCGCCTCGGCCTCGGCAGGCGGAGCCGCCGGCGCGGCCGCCTCAGCGGGCGGCGCGATCGTCTCCTTGCCGCCTTTGCAGTCGACCAGCCAGACGTCATAGACGGGATGCTCGACCCCGTGGAGACCGGGACTTGCCGCGAACATCCAGCCCGAGAAGATTCGCTTCGCCTCTTGTTTAGCGTCGGTTTTGACCGCTTCGGGCTTGGGGTCGCCCCGGCGTTCCGGCTTGAGGATGAGTTCGTCCACCTCGACGAAGCTCGTCGTCTGCGGCGTTTCGGTCTGCGGTCGCGTGTTGCATACGCGCGGCGTCACCTGAAGGGCGCCGAACTGCACCGTTTCGTCGATCGCGACGTCAAAATTGATGATGCGGCCAGTCGTCTTGTCGAGGCCGGCGAAGATCGCGGTCGGATGCCGGATCGGCTCGGCTGACGCGGCGACCGCAAAAAAAGCCCATGCGCCGACTGCCGCTGGCGTCAGGGATAAGGGCAACTTCATCCGATCACCGCATGATTCTCCGTCCGCCTCAAAAACAAGCCGGGGACGAAAGCAGGCAAGAAAGGCCTTTCCAAGGAGAGCGCCGCTCAGCCTTCGGGCCGCCAGGGGGCGTAGTCGCCGCCGGCGGGCGGCCGCTCGCCCAGCGCGAGCTGAGAGCCCGGCGGCCGATAGGCCTGCGGCGTTCCGGTCAAATTGGCCTGATGCGGAAGCTCCCAGGCGCGCGGCCGATAGGTTTCGTCGGTTGGCGGCGTGTCCACCGTGTGGTGCAGCCAGCCGTACCATCCGGGCGGCGTGGCCGAACCCTCGCAATAGCCGTTGTAGATCACCCAGCGCCGTTCAAACCCGAGCGCGGAGTCGATCTTGCCGCTGCGCCGACGGTAATAGACGTTGCCGAATTCATCTTCGCCGACGCGTTCGCCGTATAGCATCGTCCACAGGCCGGTGCTGAGCGTGGCGCGGTTCCACCAGGTGAAGAAGCGAACGATATAGGACATGTATCTGGCGTCCTCGATTTTGTGGCCCCTTATTGCGTCTGATGGCGCCAATGTCCAGCCTTGCCGCAACCCCGCAATCGAAGCCGCTCGCGCTTCCGCTTGCGACGCCCTCAGACGGAGGACTGTATGTCCGCGACACTTTCGACCCAATGCTGCGTCGTCGGCGGCGGCCCTGCCGGGCTCATGGCCGGATTTCTGCTCGCGCGCGCCGGCGTTGACGTCATCGTCCTCGAAAAACACGCCGACTTTCTGCGCGATTTTCGCGGCGACACGATTCACCCATCGACGCTGCGCATCATGGACGAACTCGGCCTTCTCGACGAATTCCTGCGGCTTCCGCACCACAAGACCTATGAGCTTTCGGCTTGGATCGGGAAGCGTCAATACAAGGTCGCCGACTTTTCGAGCCTCCCCGGCGCGTGCAATTTCATCGCCTTCATGCCGCAATGGGATTTTCTCGACTTTATCGCCGAACATGCGCGCGCCCTGCCGAAATTCCGCCTTCTGATGAAGACTGCCGGCGACGACCTCCTGTTCGACGGCGACCGCGTCTGCGGCGTTTTGGCGACAGGCCCGGAAGGAGAATTGAAGATCGAGGCCAAGCTGGTCATCGCCGCCGACGGGCGGAGCTCACGGATGCGAGAGGACGCAAAGCTCCCCGTCGAGGACTTCGGCGCGCCGATGGACGTGCTGTGGTTCAAACTGCCGCGCAAGGAGAGCGATCCCGATGAAAGCTTCGGCCGGGTCGCGCCGGGGCGCATGCTGGCGATGATCGATCGCGGCGCCTATTGGCAATGCGGCTGCGTCATTCCGAAAGGCGACGCCGAAAAATTGCGCGAGAAAGGCATCGAGTCGTTTCGTGACTCAATCGCCGGCCTTACGCCCTTCCTTGCCGATCGCGTCGACACGCTCAAGGATTGGACGGACGTCAGCCTGCTGACCGTTCAGGTCAACCGCCTCAAGATTTGGAGCCGCCCCGGATTGCTGTGCATCGGCGACGCCGCGCACGCCATGTCGCCCGTCGGCGGCGTCGGGGTGAACCTGGCGATCCAGGACGCCGTCGCGACCGCCAATCTTCTTGCCGCAAAGCTGCGCGACAATGCGCTGAGCGATGAGGACGTGCGCGCCGTGCAGCGCCGGCGGGAGTTTCCGACCCGCGTCACGCAGGCCCTTCAGCTCGCCATCCAGAATCGCGTGGTGCGCAGTGTGCTCGCCGCGGAGAAGCCCTTCGACGCGCCGCTGGCGCTGCGACTCCTCAACGCCGTGCCGCTGCTGCGTCGATTGCCAGCGCGGCTCATCGGGCTTGGCGTGCGGCCCGAGCATGTTGAAACGCAGCCGTGATGCGAATTCCGCCTGCTCCGTTCTTTGGGCGTATCATTCCCGGCAGGCCGGCGGCCTGAGCGGGAATCCAGAACGAATTCCGCTGAGTTAAATTGCGAGCTTGGATTCCCGATCGCGCGCTTTGCGCGCGTCGGGAATGACATCCCAACTGTTCCTGCAGATGCTGTATGACGGCCGCGTCAGTTCGTCCCGCGAATAAAGGCGCCGAAGGCGCGCGGGCCGTCGCCGGTCTCTGCTTTTCCCAGAACTTTCAGCGTCTGCGCGTCGACCGCCCAAAGCTCGTTCGAGAACCAATTGGCGACATAGACGCGCGCGCCATCGCCGCTGACCGCCAGCCCTTCCGGATATTCGCCGACCTTTATCGTTTCGAGCGGCGCCAAGGTCTCCGCGTCGAAGATGCTGACGCTGTCGCCATGCTGATTGGCGACGAAGATTCGGCCCTTGGCGAGCGCCACCGTGTAAGGCCGGCTGCCGCATTTGAGCGTCGCGACGACTTTGCGGGAAGCGAGGTCGACGACGCTGACATCGTCGGATTCCACATTGGCTGAATAGGCGCGCGCGCCGGAAGCGTCGATCGTCACGCCGAAAGGATGCTTGCCGACAGGTATCGTCGCGACGCGTGAAAACGTCGCCGCGTCAATCATGGAAAGCGCATTGTCGTCGCGGTCGGCGACGATGATCGTCTTGCCGTCCGGCGCCACCGCGACGCCCGACGCCATCGCGCCGACGCCGACGCTGCGCTGCGCGCCGCCTGCGAGATCAATCTCGACGAGGCGCCGGCCATAGAGATCGGCGACATAGACGCGCTTGCCGTCGGGACTGGCGGCGACGCCGAGCGGCCCGCCTTCGACCGGAATGCGCTTTTCGATGGTGCGGCTCGCCGCGTCGATGACGGTGAGAAACTTGCCTTCGGGGCTGGTGATGAAGGCGCGCGCGCCGTCTCGCGACACCGCGACGCCCGCCGGCTTGCCGCCGATCGGCAGCGTCGCGACGGTCTGCATCTTGGAAAGATCGACGATCGAGAGGGCGTCGGCGCCTTGCGCGGTGACGAAGGCCTCGTCGGCGAGCGCGGGCGCGGCGAGAAGAAGGAGAGCGATGACCAGAATGCTCGCGCCTCCCCTCTCCCGGCGCAAACCGGGTGCTCCCGGTTTGCGTAGCCAATGCTGAAGTCGGCAAAAGCCGACTTCAGTTCGGGAGAGGGTGTCGCGCGGAACGCGTGACGGGTGAGGGCCCTCATCCGACCCGGCTTCGCCGGGCCACCTTCTCCCGTAAACGGGAGAAGGAAGGCGCCACAGTTTCATCTTTCTTCCACCTTCGCCTTCAACGCCGCAAGATAGGCGCGCTGCATCGCCGTGACCGCGGCGATGGCGACATCGTCGTTCAATTCCGGCGGCGGGTCGTTGTTGGGATAACCGCGGTAGAAGCGCGCCTTCCATTCGACCTGCGTCTTGCCGTCTTCGGACGGCCGCAGCGTAATCAGCGCGGTGTAATTGGTCGCCGGCTGCCGCTTCACATCATCGCCTTCGCGATGCACGCCAAGCAGCATCCGCTCGGCGTCGCGCTTGGTCAGCCGTTCCTCGATGACGCCGCCGTCGGCCATGATCAGCCTGCGACGCGCCTGATCGGGAACATCGTCTCCCGATGCTTCGATACGGGCGACGCCCGGCAGCCAGTCGGCGTGAGCAAAGTCAGAGACGACCGCCCAGACTTTGCCCGGCGGCGCATCCACGATCGTCGTCTCGACGACTTTCAGCGGCGACGCGCCATGCGCCGCGAATGCGGCAATCGGCAGAAACACAGAGAGCCCCGCCGCGGCGCCAAGAATGAGCCGGCGCGTTGCGGCGAAATCGACCCAGGGCGATCGGGTGAAGGGCTTCCTCATCCTGAGGAGCGTGCGCAGCACGCGTCACGAAGGACGAGGACGCCCGTCATCCAATTCGACTGGAGATTGACCGGCGCAATGTTGACCCGTGCTTGGCGCATGGCGCGGCGCTTACTTGCTCTCCGCCTTGGCCTTCAACGCGGCGAGACCCGACTTGTAAATATCGCTCACCGCCTTAATGCCCGCCTCGTCGGAAAGCTCCGGCGGCGGATCATTGTTCATGAAGCCGCGATAAAACGCGCCCTTCCATTCGACGACGCTCTTGCCGCCGTCTTCCTTCACGCTGATCGTCGCAGCGTAGTTGTTGACCGGCAGCACTTTCACGTCGACGGCGTCGATCTTGTAGCTCAGCGACTTGCCGTCGGCGTCATATTTGGTCAGCGTCTCGTCAATGACGCCGCCGTTCTTGAGGGTCAGCTTGCGCTTGGCGTCGGCGGCGTTGCCGCCCGTCCCTTCCGTCTTTGCAATAGCGGGATGCCAGTTCCAATCCTGGAAATTGCCGACGATCTCCCAGACCTTCGCGGCCGGGGCGTCGATTTCGATCTTTTCGACAACCTTCTGGCGCGACGGACCGTGGGCCAGCGCCGACCCAGCGAAAAGAAGCGACAGGGCCGCAACGACACATGCGCGGCGCGCAAGCACAAACGTCATTAGGATCTCCCAGAAAGCCTGATCTTGGCCGCCAAGTTGGGCGGGCAGGCACATAAGGGCGCCTCAAGCGGCGGCGTCAAGAGTAGCCAAGAACTCGACCGCGGAGGAAGTCGTCAGGTCGACGATGGCCACAAAGGTCGCGCGCCCCACTTGCGCCCAAACCCGCGGCCATCCATATACCATCCATGCAGATGGTGAGAGGATGGCCATGGCGGACCTACACAAATTGCGCGAAAGGCCGCCGGAGGCCGAGAAAATCACCATCAATGTCGGCTACGTCGATCTCGGCCATATCGATCTCCTGGTGCGCGAGGGCTTCTACTCCAACCGCACCGACTTCATCCGCACGGCGATCCGCAACCAGCTCGGCGCGCATGCGGACGCGGTCAAACAATCCATCGTGCGGAATACGCTGGAACTCGGCTTGCGCCATTACAGCCGCGAAGACCTCGAGGCCGTGAAGGCGGCCGGCCGAAGATTGCGCATCCATGTCCTGGGACTGGCGTCCATCGCCGAAGACGTAACGCCCGAACTCGCGCGCGAGACCGTCGAATCCATCACCGTGCTCGGCGCGCTGCAAGCGAGCAAGTCCGTCAAGGCGGCGCTCCAGGACCGCATCAGTTGACCTCCCCCATTCTCCCGCGAGGCGTAGACAAAATGAAAAACCTCCTGACGAGCGCCTTCAACCGGGCGACGCAATTGACGCGCGAGCGAAATCTCGCGGAAGCGACGCGCGTGCTGATGGGCGCGCTGACGGCTGGCGGCGCTGCGACGCCAACGCCGCAGCCGGCCGAACATGCCGAGCCGCATCCCCCGACGTTTCGTCTGCGCCGCCCGCTCGGCGAGACGGTGGAGTTGCTGCGTCACGCCGGTCTTCCAGGCCTCAATCAAAGCGGCGCGCCGCTCGTCGGTCTGCGAAAAGCCCCCAACATCGACGTTCCGCCGGGCGCCGCCTATCTCTCGCGCAGCTATGTCGGCCCGGCCGGCGCCCGCGACTACAAGGTCTATGCGCCCAATGGCGTGGGAGACGGAGAACGGCCGTTGATCGTGATGCTTCACGGCTGCGCGCAGAACCCCGACGACTTCGCCCTCGGCTCGCGCATGAATGAGCTGGCTGAAGAACATGGTTTCATCGTCGCCTATCCGGCGCAGTCGACCACGGCCAATCAGATGGGCTGCTGGAACTGGTTCAACCCGGCGGATCAGACCCGCGAGAAGGGCGAACCCAGCCTCATCGCCGGCATGACCCGCGCCATCATGGCGGAATGGCGCGTCGATGAGTCGCGCGTCTATGTGGCGGGTTTGTCGGCTGGCGGCGCCATGGCCGCGACTATGGCCGCGACCTATCCGGAACTCTACGCCGCGGTCGGCATACATTCCGGTCTCGCGCATGGCTCGGCCAGCGACGTCGCCTCCGCCTTCGCGGCGATGGGCGGCAAATTCGAACTCGGCGCGGCGCGCAGGTCGCTGTCTGACGACTACGTGCGGACGATAGTTTTCCACGGCGAAGCCGACCAGAAAGTGCATCCGACCAACGGCGAAACGATCATCGCAGGGGCTCGGCTCGATCTTGCCGATGCGATCGCGCGCGAAACGCGCGAGACCGGATCGGCGGGCGGGCGCAATTACAGCCGAACCGTCATCGCGGACGCGCGCGGCGTGCCGCAGTTGGAACATTGGGCCGTCGAGGGGCTCGGCCACGCCTGGTCGGGCGGCAATCCTGACGGCTCCTTCGCCGATCGCCATGGTCCCGAGGCCTCGCGCGAGATGGTGCGATTTTTCCTGGCCGATGCATCGGCGGCGCGGTAGCGCAGGCGCTGTCATGCGCCTGTCTTAGAGGCGCGCCATCTGCGCGCCATGGCCTATCTGCGCGCGCTCGCCTTCGTCCTCACGCTGGCGGGCGCTTTCGTCTTTCTTGTTCCGCTCCAGGCGCTGGCGCGCCGGCGCGGCTGGCCGATTCAGCACGCGATCCAGACGCGCTTCTGCCGCATGGTCTGCGCCGTCATTGGCATAAAGGTCGACGCGCGCGGCGCCCTGCCCGCAACGGCGCCGCGCTTCGTCGTCGCCAACCACGTGTCATGGACCGACATCATCGCGCTCGCGAGCCTTTATCCCTTCGTCTTCCTGGCGAAGAGCGAAGTCGCCAGCTGGCCTGTGCTCGGATTGCTCGCGCGGCTGCAAGGCACGATCTTCGTCGAACGCGGCGCGAGGCAGGATGTTGCGCGCGTCAATGATTCGCTCGCCGATGTGCTGCGCGCGGGCGGCGATCTCGTCGTCTTTCCCGAAGGCACGTCGAGCGACGGCGCCGCGGTTTTGCCCTTTCGCTCGGCGCATTTGGCGCCGCTCGAGGCCATGACGGCGCGCGGCGAAGCGCCGACGCTCGCGCCTGTGGCGATCTCTTATTCAGACGGGTTGGAGAGGATAGACGTCGGCTGGTATGGCGACATGACCTTCCTGCCTCATCTGTGGCGCTTGATGAAGCGCGGCCCCACGCAATGTCACATTGTGTTCGGCGAGGCGGTCGAGACGAGCGATAAGGACCGAAAGACGCTCGCGACGGAGACGCGCGCGAGGGTGCGGGAGCTGCTGGCGTCGATTGGAGCCGAGAGAGTAGGATGCGCCACTTGCAACGGCAATAAGCAGTCCTCATCCTGAGGAGCCGCCGAAGGCGGCGTCTCGAAGGACGACCCGCGCGGGACGGCCTATTATTGGGCCTTTTTCCGAGTGTAGTCCGCAACACGAATATTATGACGCTCGAATCCGCACTTCTAAGGGGTGATCTTTCCCCAACGCAACGCCTCTGTGTTCCGCCCTAAGGCGGACATAGCCGCGGACGATCGGTTCCCGAAATTCATACCACCCCTGACGATTGGCTTTTAGTATTTCGCCGTGCGTTGGCTTTTTCAGAGTGTTCATACGAGCATTGAATTTTTCACGCGATAGCGCCCTTTCGCCGACCGACTGCATCAGCCTCTGATAGCACTCGAAAATGTCAGCACTCCTACGCTTTAGTTGATGGTCATCTGCAACAGCCCAGAGCACCTGCTCATAATCATTGTTGTACTTGAGCGTCGCTTTCTCGTAGATCGCCTTGAGATGAGGTTCGATGTCATTCACGGCAGACGCAACAGCATCTTTGTAATGGACCACGTTAATAACCTTAACGTCTTCATTGTCATCAAACGCTTCCCAGAGAAGCTTCTCGGTCAAGAGGTGCACGTAATGTGGAAACCCGTCGCTAATGGTCGCAACCCTGTAGCGAGTGGTATCATCGACGTCGATTTCAACGCGCTCCAGTGCAGCGTCAATGATTTGTAAGCGCGCGTCGTACCCCAAGCGATCCAGGCAGACAGCGGTTAGATAACGATAACACGAATGATGAGCATCAAGTAGTTCTTCAAGTGAGCTTCCGACGCCACAAAATATAATCACCACCGGAACGGACTGGTCCCCTAACTGTTTTATGAGGTCTGCAAACAAAGTACGCTGATTGGAGTCCTTGATGCGTTCAAATTCGTCAATCACGATGACAGGCTTTTTCGAATGCTGTTTGGCAACAAAACTGATCGTAGCTATCGTTTCGTTCATCGAACGTAACTCAGGAGCCCGTCCACGCTCGATAATCTCTTGCGACTCTAGTGACAACACCGACTGAAGAACGAGGCCTGCCTTTTTATTGGTTATCCTTTTGATTACGGTGGGGTCGGAGGTCAGCAAGCGGGAGATGATATCCTGTGCGACTCCGTAGAAGGTTGATGATGGGTCGCAGCAGAGAAGGATCGGCTCGGCGCCAGAAGGCTGATGTTCGAACGCAGCGGTCTGCGCCAGCGACGTCTTTCCTACGCCGCGTTCTCCGTGGATAAAGATGTGGCGACCAGTCTGAACGAGAGATCGTCGGATTTCCTCCAACTTTTTATCCCGCCCCCGCAGGTGCTCGATGCTCCTGATGGGCGTTGTAGGAGACAGCACTTGGTTTAGTGCCGTCTCGAATTTGAGTCGTGTATAACCTGCAATGGTCATTCGGTCAGCGCCTCTCGGTTGAAGCCCAGAGTCAGACCTCACGAACACCCCGTCGTCGCGCCGCACGTCTCGCACTTCAGGCACGTGCCGTTACGCACGAGCGTGAAATTCGCGCACTCGGGGCAGGCTTCGCCGACATAGCCCTTCATGCGCGCTTCGGCGCGCTTTTCGGCGACGCCGGTGACGGTCTTCGTCGGCTCGGTCCAGCCGAGCGTCGAGGTCGGGTCGTCAGCCTCATGCGCCACTTCCGGCGTCTCGCGTAAAGCGACCGCCCCGCCGCCCTGCACCACCATCAGCCTGTCGGTCTTGGAGCGCAGCAGACCGCGCGAGACGACCGAGTTCGTCTCGGGCGCCTTGCCCTCATGCTGGCCCTTGCCGAGCACGTCATGGCCGACGTCTTCGGGCGAGACATGCGCGAGATCGTTGCGGCCAAGATAGGAGACGGCCAGCTCGCGGAACACATAGTCGAGGATCGAGGTCGCATATTTGATCGCGTCATTGCCCTGTACCGGACCCGCGGGCTCGAAGCGGGTGAAGGTGAAGGCGTCGACATATTCCTCGAGCGGCACGCCATATTGCAGGCCGAGCGAAATCGCGATGGCGAAATTATTCATCAGGCTTCGGAAGGCCGCGCCTTCCTTGTGCATGTCGATGAAGATTTCGCCTAAGCGCCCGTCTTCATATTCGCCCGTGTGCAGATAGACCTTGTGGCCGCCGACCGTCGCCTTCTGAATGTAGCTCTTGCGCCGGTTCGGCAGCTTTTCGCGCTCGCGGATCACCTGATGCACGACGCGCTCGACGATGCGTTCGGCGATGGCCGCGGCGCGCGCCGGCATGTTGGCGGTGACGAGTTCCTCGACGACGTCCATCGCGTCGATGTCGTCGTCGCCGGCGATGAGCTGCGCCGAGAGCGGCTGCGAGAGCTTCGAGCCGTCGCGATAGAGCGCATTGGCCTTGAGCCCGAGGCGCCACGACAGCAGATAGGCCTGTTCGCAATCCTCGATCGAGGCGTCATTGGGCATGTTGATGGTCTTGCTGATCGCGCCCGAGATGAAAGGCTGCGCCGCCGCCATCATGCGGATATGCGAGTCGACCAGGAGATAGCGCTTGCCGGTGCGCCCGCAGGGATTGGCGCAGTCGAACACCGGATAATGCTCGCGCTTCAAATGCGGCGCGCCTTCCAGAGTCATCGCGCCGCAGATATGGACATTCGCGGCGTCGATGTCGGCGCGCGAGAACCCCAGATGCGTCAGCAGATCGAAGTTCTTGTCGTCGAGCGCGGCCGCCGGAACTTTCAACACGCCGGTGAGAAAGTCCTGCCCGAGCGTCCATTTGTTGAAGACGAATTTGATGTCGAAGGCGCTGCGCAGCGCTCCTTCCACCGCCGCGATCTTCTCGTCGGTGAAACCCTTCGCCCGCAGGCTCGTGGTGTTGATCGCGGGCGCGTTGGAGAGCGAGGCGTGGCCGACGGCATAGGCCTCGATCTCGGCGATGTCGCTCTCGCGATAGCCGAGCGAGCGCAGCCCTTCCGGCACGGCGCGGTTGACGATCTTGAGATAGCCGCCGCCCGCGAGCTTCTTGAATTTGACGAGCGCGAAATCGGGCTCGATGCCGGTCGTGTCGCAATCCATCACCAGGCCGATGGTGCCGGTCGGCGCGACGACGGTGACTTGCGCATTGCGATAGCCGTAGAGTTCGCCTTGCGCGAGCGCCTTGTCCCAGGCGGCGCCGGCGCGCTCGACCAAGAGCTGATCGGAGCAGGACGCGACGTCGAGCGGCACCGGCGCGATCGCCAGCTGCTCATAGCCGACGCGTTCGCCATGCGCGGCGCGGCGATGATTGCGGATGACCCGCAGCATCGCTTCGCGATTCTCCATGAAGCGCGCGAAGGGGCCGCGCTCCTTGGCCATTTCGGCGGAGGTCGCGTAGCAGACGCCCGTCATGATCGCCGAAAGCGCGCCGGCGATGGCGCGGCCGGCGTCGCTGTCATAGGCGACGCCAGACGACATCAAGAGTCCGCCGACATTGGCGAAGCCGAGCCCCAGCGTGCGGTAGTCATAGGACAGCTGCGCGATTTCCTTTGAGGGAAACTGCGCCATCAGCACCGAGATTTCGAGCACCACCGTCCACAGCCGCACGGCGTGTTCGTAAGAATCGACGTCGATGCGCTTGGTCTCGAGGTCGCGGAACTGAAGCAGGTTTAGAGACGCAAGGTTACAGGCCGTGTCGTCGAGGAACATATATTCCGAACACGGATTGGACGCGCGAATGGGGCCGCCGGCCGGGCAGGTGTGCCAGTCGTTGATCGTCGTATGGAACTGGATTCCGGGATCCGCGGACGCCCAGGCGGCGTAGCCGATCTTCTCCCACAGATCGCGGGCTTTCAGCGTCTTCGCCGTCTTGCCGTCGAGGCGCTTGATGAGGTTCCAGTCCTCGTCCTTCTCGACCGCCTGAAGGAACGCATCCGTGACGCGCACGGAGTTGTTGGAGTTCTGACCCGAGACGGTGAGATAGGCTTCGCTGTCCCAGTCCGTGTCATAGGTGTCGAAGTGAATGTCCTTGTAGCCCTGCTTGGCGAACTGAATGACGCGCTTGATGTAATTGTCCGGCACTTCATTCTTGCGCGCGAGCTTGATCTCGCGTTTCAGCGCCGGATTGATCTCGGGGTTGAAACAGTCGTCGCCCGGCCCTTCGCAATTCATGCAGGCGCGCATGATCGCCTTCAGATGCTTCTTGACGATCTTCGAACCGGTGACCAGCGAGGCGACCTTCTCCTCCTCCTTCACCTTCCAATCGATGAAGGCTTCGACGTCGGGATGGTCGATGTCGACGACGACCATTTTCGCCGCGCGCCGCGTCGTGCCGCCGGATTTGATCGCGCCGGCGGCGCGGTCGCCGATCTTGAGGAAGGACATCAGGCCCGAGGACGAGCCGCCGCCGGAAAGCTTCTCCTTCTCGCCCCGCAGCTTGGAGAAATTGGTGCCGGTGCCGGAGCCATATTTGAATAGCCGCGCCTCGCGCACCCACAGATCCATGATGCCGCCGTCATTGACGAGATCGTCGGCGATCGACTGGATGAAGCAGGCGTGCGGCTGCGGATGCTCATAGGCCGATTTCGACTTCACCATCTTGCCATTGGCGTAGTCGACGTAGAAATGCCCCTGGCTCGGCCCGTCGACGCCGTAAGCCCAATGCAGGCCGGTGTTGAACCATTGCGGCGAATTGGGCGCCGCCATCTGCATGGCGAGCATGTAGCGAAGCTCGTCGCTGAACGCCTGGGCGTCTTCCTCGGCGTCGAAATAGCCGCCCTTCCATCCCCAATAGGTCCAGGCGCCGGCGAGACGGTCGAAGACCTGCTTGGCCGAAATTTCGGAGCCGTTGCGCTGGTCCTTGGGGAGTTCGCTGAGCGCTTCCGTATCGGCGACGGAGCGCCACAGGAAGGACGGGACGGCATTCTCCTCGACGCGCTTCAAGCGCGCCGGCACGCCGGCCTTGCGGAAATATTTCTGCGCCAGAACGTCGGCCGCGACCTGGCTCCACTGGTTGGGGACGTCGATATTGTCCAGGGAAAAGACAATCGAGCCGTCGGGATTGCGGATCTCGCTCTTCGTCGTGCGGAACGGAATGTTCGCATAAGGAGATTCGCCCGCCTTGGTGTAGCGCCGCTCAATTTTCATCGTCTCATCCCCTCAAAGCGCAGGCGTCCGCCCGCACGCAGCCATTCGCTGGCCCGCGACGCAATTTGTGCCCAATTCTGAACTCGAAAGACGCGCGCCCCGCGCTCGCGGATGGATACGCTGCGATTGAAAGCACGCCGAAAACGAGGATCACGCCCACGCAAGGCGACGCTCTCGTCCGGCTGTCGCCGAAACTCGCCGAACGTCCTTGAGATCGTTCGCCGCGTCGCCATTCCGTGTTGCCTCCAGACTGCGTGAGTCTTGCGACGACGTCAAGATATAGTGATGAAAATTAAAAAAGCGACAACATGTGGATAAGTTAGTGGATAAAGGGGAAAACTCCAGTCAGGCGGGAACGAGCGTCCGGCATCTGCGCAGATTCGGCAAGCGCGAGTTTTGGAGCTGCATCGGCACGCATCAGCCCTCGCCCTTCGAGACGCCTGCTATCGCAGGCTCCTCAGGGTGAGGGCACTGGGTGGACATTGCGTTTGGTTGGGTCCGCATTGCGCTGAATTAACGGTGCGCCAGCAGTCCTCATGCTGAGGAGCCGCCCGCAAGTCGGGTTTACCCGACTTGTGAATTTAATGTCGATCTCGGGCAGGCCCGAGATCGAGGCGGCGTCTCGAAGGACGAGGACTGCCCGCCTTCAGAAACGGGCTCGGCTCTTACGCGCATACTGCAGATAGCTCCTAATCGCTCGAGGAGGACTGTCCTCCGCCGCTACTGGCAGGCTTTCGCGTCCGCGGGCTGGAGCAAAAAGGCGTGGTTCTCCGCATTGTCGGGGCTCAGATAGAGATAGCTGGAGCGCCCGCCCGCATCAGGCCCCGGCATTTCCAACCGCTCGACGACGCTCACGCGCACGCCCTCGGGCTGCGCGGCGAGCCGGAACGCGCCGGACTCGCTGTAGCCGATCCGGCAATGATGCACGCCGTCGTTCTTGGCCTTGCAGCGGTCCGTTTCCTCGGCGGAGAGCGATGCGTTGCACAAAAGGCCGCCGCGGTCCTCCTTGCAGGCGCCGAAGGTGGAGAAGGTCGCCTTGCCGCGCCCCTTGGTCGAAAATTGCAGCGTCGCCGAAAACGGATAGGGCGGCGTGTCTTTTCGCGTCTCGATCGACAGCCACGCTTTGTCGACGATCTGCTTTTTATGGGCGGATAGATGCGCCGTGTCATAGGCGCGCGCGTAACATCCGAGCGAAGGGAGCGGCTCCGCCTGCGCCGCGACCGTTGCGAAAACAAAAGCGCAGATCGCCGCGCTGACGGTCAAATGTGATGTGAACATTCGGACTCCTGGAGCGAGACGTTCAAGTGTAAACCGCAACTGGTGCGTCACAGCAGCAATTCTCGCGTCACAAAAGCTTCGCCTCCTCGTGATCTTCAAGCGGGGAGATCGCAGCGGAGCGAGTCGCACATGTGGACGGTCAACGCGGATTTCGGTCAGACGATCTTCGCCCTCGTCAATTTTCCGCAAGCGGATGCAAAAAAACCGAAAGCGGCCAAGAAAACGCTCAGTGAAACGCTCGGCCGTCTCGGCGCGCTCGAAGTGCGGCTGGCGCGCGGCAAGAGGGAAGTGCGCAAGGCGCAGCGGCTGCGTTACGACGTCTTCTACAAGGAAGGCGGCGCCATTCCTGACGCGCGCACGGCCTTCACCCGCCGTGACGCCGACCGGTTCGACAAATATTGCGATCATCTCATTGTCATCGATCACGCGGCGCAGACACGGCGCGGCAAGATCAGGCCGAAGATCGTCGGCGCCTATCGATTGATGCGCGACGACATGGCGAAGAAGGCCGGCGGCTTTTATTCCGAAAGCGAATATGACGTCGGGCCGCTTCTCGTGCGCCACGCCGGCAAGCGCGCGCTGGAACTCGGGCGCTCCTGCGTGCTCGCGCCCTATCGCAGCAAGCGGACGATCGAACTCCTGTGGCGCGGGCTTCTCGCCTATGTGCGGGCGCACGACATCGACGTGATGTTCGGCTGCGCGAGCCTGCACGGCGCCAATCCGCTCGCCCATGCGCAGGCGTTGAGCTATCTGGCGCATTACGCGCCGGCGGAAGAGGCGTGGCGCGTCAGCGCGCGAGACGAGCTGCATACATCAATGCGAATACTGGCGCGCGACGCGTTCGATGCGCGCAAGGCGCGCGACGCGCTCTCGCCGCTGATCAAAGGCTATCTGCGGCTGGGCGCGCGTTTTGGCGACGGCGCCGTCGTCGACCGCAAATTCAACACGACGGATGTTTTCGTGGTGATGCCGGTCGCAGAGATCGACGCGCGCTATCTGGAATTTTTCGGCGGCGCGCCGCACCGCCGCGCCGCTTAGCCACTCTGTCACTCCCGCGCGCGCGCCGCCACGCGCGCTGCGCAAGCCAAGGCCCCCAACCATGCGTGCGTCGGCAGCGCCGCCCCGCTCTGGCCGCCCCCGCTCTTCGGAGCCTCCCCCATGATTTTTCCCTGCCCGCCGCCTCTTGAAGACCGGCCGCGCCGCTCTGTTTAATCAAGAGCGCGGCCGCGCGCCAAAATCGCCGTGCAGGAGCAAAAACATGGACGCGAAGAGAGTCACCACGCCCGAAGAACGCCATGAGCTGCGCGAGGTCGTCGGCCTGTTCGACACCGTCGACACGCTGCAGTCTGCGATCGACGATCTTCTCACGGGCGGTTTCGACCGCTCGGAGATCAGCCTACTCGCCGAAGAGGACACAGTGCGCCAAAAGCTCGGCGACACGGACGTGAGCGCCGACGCGCTTGAAGACAGTCCCAGAGCGCCGCGCACGCCATACATCGACAACGAGTCGCTCAATATCGGCAAGGCCTCGATCGTCGGCGTGCTGTTCTACGTCGGCGTCTTCATTGGCGCCGGAGTCGCCCTTGCCTGGGGCCTGTCGCTGACGAGCGCGATCGCGGTTGGACTGTTGACCGGCGGCGCCGCCGGGGTTTTGGGTCTGCTGGTTTCCAAGCTCGTCGGCGACCGTCAGACCAAATGGGCGCAGTCGCAATTGAAGCATGGCGGACTGCTGCTTTGGGCCCGCGTCTGGAACGACGAGCGCGAACGCGCGGCGATGGAGATCATGCAGCGCCACGGCGGCCGCGACGTTCATGCGCATGTGGGAGCATAAGCGCGACTGTCGGTTGTCAACAGCTCGGATCGCTTCTAGCATCGCATTGTAAGGCCTGCGGCGGATCGGCGGCGGGCGGGTTCCTGTGCGTGACGCCATGCGTGTCGCCTTGCGTGTCTTGGCGGTTTTTATTGTTTTTTGCTTTTGGGTCGTTGCGGCGCAGTCGGCCTTCGCTGGCGCGTGGCTCATGCCGCCCGGAGAGGGACAGGCGATCGTCACCACGACCTTCGCCGACGCGCGCAAAGCCTATGACGCCAACGGCCGACTGATCCAAACGCCCTCCTATCGCAAGTTCGAGACGCGCCTATACGTCGAGCATGGCCTTTTTGACTGGCTGACGATCGTCGCCGAAGGCGGCTATATGAATTTCTCCGGCGCTGCCGGGCCATACGACCACCTCAACCTGCTCGTCGAGGAAGCCAAGGCCGGCCTGCCGCTGTCGCTCCAAGGCCCACCGGGCGCGCGCTATGAAGGCCTCGGGCTAGGCGCGCTGGGCGCGCGGACGCTGCTCTTCACCTGGGGCGATTACATCGTCTCGCTGCAGGCGGGCGTGCGGGCGGCCTCCCCGGCCGCGCGGCGGTTCCTCGACATGCGCGATCCCGTGCAGGCCGACCTGCGGCTGCTCGTCGGCCGGCCCTTCGAGCTTTTTGGCTTTCCCGCCTTCGTCGACGCCCAGCTGGGTTATCGGTCGCGCGGACAGAATGGCGACGAGATCCGCGCCGACCTCACCGCCGGCCTGCGTCCCCTACCCGCCATCCTGGTTCTCGCCCAAAGTTTCTCCGGCTTTGCGCCGAGTGGCGGCCCGGCGGGCGTCATCGCCGCACAGAAATTTCAGCTGAGCGCGGTCTATGACGTGACCGCGTCCCTCTCGTTGCAGATCGGCGCGATCGCCGCGATCGGGGGCGTCAACTCGCCCGCCGAGCACGGTCTGATCAGCGCATTCTGGTGGCGATATTAGTTGGCGACCTGCTCTACCTTGACATGCGCCACGCCCGCCGATCTGAAGCCGAGGCTGTCGGCGGCCGCGACGGAAACGTCGATCACCCGCCCCCGCGTGAAAGGTCCGCGATCGTTCACCGTGACGACGACCGAACGATTGTTATGCAAATTGGTCACCCGCACCTTCGATCCGAACGGCAATGTCCGATGGGCGGCCGTAAGCGCGCCGACATGCGCGCCGCTCGCCGTGCGCCCCCTGTGCGCGTAATAGGACGCCTGGCCGACCCACTCGCCCGCTTGCGCCGCGGTCGACGCGAATAGGCTCGCGAGCCCGAGGGCCAGAACTCCCGACATATGTTTTTTCACAACATGCTCCTACGCTGGGCGACTCCACAGATCTCTCGCCAATAGAAATCGCTCGTGACCAAACAATGGCGAGATCAGAAGCGTCACCACGCCGTCCGCCGAACACTTCAGAGGTTTATGAAACCGCACTCGAACCAATATTGTTCCATTACTGCTTATTCTTGTCTTTGATCAACGCGACCGCTTTGCGTAGACGCGTCTTTTAAGACTGCGACATAAGCGCAACACTCCAGAACTATTTTCAGCGGGACGCTCCTTGCCCTGCTCGAACGTAGAGCGCAGCACTTCTTGAAGTGCGCGCATCGCGCGCGATTTAGTGACGTTGGCGGGGTTGGCGGCGAATATTCAGCGCGCCAGGACCGCGCATGAATTTTTCGCCCGCCAGCAAAAGTGTTGAGACCACGATCAGGAGCTGGAAAATGTCTCAATCGATCAAAACGGCGGTCGCGACGGCCGCGTTGGTTATCGGGTTGCTGGCGCATACGGACATCGCTGAGGCGCAAAGGGGCGGCTTTGGCGGCCGAGGCGGAGGGTTCGGCGGTGGCGGCTTCGGCGGCGGCGGGTTCGGCGGTGGCGGGTTCAGGGGCGGAGGCTTCGGGGGCGGCGGCTTCGGCGGCGGACTTGGCGGCTTCAGGGGCGGCGGATTCGGCGGCGGTTTCCGTGGCGCGGTTCTGCCCGGCGGAGGCTTTAGAGGCGGCTGGGGCGGCGGCGGCTGGCGCGGGCCCGGCTGGGGCGGCGGCTGGCGCGGCGCGGGCTGGGGCGGCGGCTGGCGCGGCGGCGGCTGGGGCAGACCTGTGGTCGGCGGCTGGGGCGGCGGCTGGGGCTGGCGACGCCCGTGGGCGCGTTCTTACTGGCCGTGGTATGGCGCGGGCCTGATCGGAGCGGGATACGGCCTGGGTTGGGGTTCGTCCTATTATTCCAACATCGGCTACGGCGGCTGCTATCAGCTGCGCAACGTGTGGACCAATTGGGGCTGGCGGCCCCAGTGGGTGAACGTCTGCGGCGGCTGGGGAGGCGGCTGGGGAGGCTGGAACACCGGTTGGGGTTCGGGTTGGTAAGCGGCCTCGAGCGTCAACTTTTGACGCCAAGCGCCCTTCCGATTTCGGGAGGGCGTTTTTGCATTGGGGAGGAGCTGGACATGTCGAAATCAATTAAAGCGGCGGCTGTGACCGGCGCTCTGCTCATTGGCGTGATGGCCCATTCCGGCGCCGCGCAGGCGCAGCGATGGGACGGATGGCATGGCTTCGGCTGGGGCGGCGGCGGCTTCCGCGGCGCGGTTCTGCCCGGCGTCCACTGGGCCGGCCGTTGGGGCGGTCGCGCCGGCCCGGGCCGGCCGGTGGGCTGGGGCGAGCCTTGGGGCTGGAGCTATTACCGCACAGACCTGCCCGCCTCGAGCTCGGGCGGGGACTGGCCAGGATACTCGAACGCCGGCTATGGCGACTGCTATCAGATCCGCAGGGTGTGGACCCATTGGGGCTGGCGACGCCAATGGATCAACGTCTGCCCGGGCTGGGGCGGCGACGGCGGTTGGGGCTGGTAAGCCGGACTTCCACGCGGCGGTAAGCGCCCCCGGTATCGGGAGGGCGTTGCGCATTGGCGCAGCCCGAGCGGTTGCGGCGACGCTGATAATGGCTAGATTGCGGGCTCCGTCACTCGCGAGGCCACCTCATGCCGCAGCATGCGCGCGTCATCATCATCGGCTCCGGCCCGGCCGGCTATACGGCGGCGATCTACGCCGCCCGCGCGTTGCTCGAGCCGGTGCTCATCGCCGGCTTCGAACAGGGCGGTCAGCTCATGATCACCACCGAGGTCGAAAACTATCCCGGATTCGCCGAGCCGATTCAGGGACCCTGGCTCATGGAGCAGATGCGCCTGCAGGCCGAACATGTCGGGACGAAGCTCGTCTCAGATCATATCGTCGAGGCCCATCTCGACGAGCGGCCCTTCAGGCTCACCGGGGATTCCGGCAAGTCGTACACATGCGACTCGCTCATCATCGCCACCGGCGCCAAGGCGAAATGGCTGGGACTGCCGAGCGAGGAAAGGTTCAAGGGTTTCGGCGTCTCCGCCTGCGCGACCTGCGACGGATTTTTCTTTCGCGGCAAGAAAGTGCTTGTCGTCGGCGGCGGCAACACCGCCGTCGAGGAAGCGCTGTATCTTTCGAATCTCGCGTCGCAGGTGACGATCATCCACCGCCGCGATGAATTCCGCAGCGAGCGCGTTTTGGTGAAGCGCCTGCTGGCGCAGGAAAATGTCTCGATTCTCTTCAATCACGTCATCGACGAGATCGTCGGCGACGAAAACCCGCTGAGCGTCACTGGGGCGAGGGTCAAGAATGTCGCGACCGGCGCGGTCCACACGCTTGCGGCGGACGGCGTCTTCGTCGCCATCGGCCATTCTCCGGCGTCCGAACTGTTCCGCGGCCAGTTGACGATCAAACCGTCCGGCTACATCGCCGTCGAGCCCGGATCGACGCGCACCAGCATGCCCGGCGTCTACGCCGCCGGCGACGTCGCCGACGAGGTCTATCGTCAGGCGGTCACGGCGGCCGGGCTCGGCTGCATGGCGGCGCTCGAAGTCGAGAAATTTCTCCTCGATGCGCCGACGACGGCGGTCAAGGAAATCGCCTGAGAGAGTTCCGACAAGCGCCCGCCTCCACCCTCCCCTTGAGGGGGAGGGTCGCGCCGAAGGCGCGGGGTGGGGTGACGACCCCCACGCGCGCTCGACACAATATGCGGCGCGCTGTACGAGCGTCGAATGAAAGCTGCTTTCACCCCACCCCGGACTGCTTCGCAGTCCGACCCTCCCCCTCAAGGGGAGGGTGAGTAACCCAGGCGCACGTCTTCCGCACCGGGCGGAGGGAATGAGGCGCAGAACATTAAAGCGCAATGTCTGATCTCCTTTTCGAACTTTTCTCCGAAGAAATTCCGGCGCGCATGCAGCGGCAGGCGGCGGACGACCTGAAGCGGCTCGTCACCAATGCGCTCGTCGATCGCGGCCTGACCTATGAAGGCGCCGTCGCCTATGCGACGCCGCGCCGCCTCGCGCTACAGGTGGTCGGCCTGCCGTCGCGCCAGCCGGATCTGCGCGAAGAGCGCAAAGGTCCGCGCGTCGGCGCGCCGGAGGCGGCGGTCGCCGGCTTTCTAAAGAGCGCCGGCCTCGCCTCGCTCGATCAGGCGACGGTCGCGAAGGACAAGAAAGGCGCCGAGTTTTATCTCGCCGTCATCGAGCGCGCCGGCGCGGAGACGATCGACGTTCTGGCTGAACTTCTGCCGGCGATCGTCAAGAGCTTTCCCTGGCCGAAGTCGATGCGCTGGGGCGCGGCGTCCGAGCGCGGGGATTCGCTGCGCTGGGTGCGCCCGCTCCATGCCATTGTCGCGACCTTCGGACCGGAGACCGAAACGCCCGATATCGTCCGTTTCGAGGTCGACGGAATCGCATCGGGCAATGTGACCCACGGCCATCGCTTCCTGGCGCCGCAGCCCATTCGCGTGAAGCGCTTCGAAGATTATGCGCTCTCGCTCGAGCGCGCCAAAGTCGTCATCGATCCAGCGCGCCGCCGCGACATCATCCTGCATGACGCAAAGGATCTCGCCTTCGCGCAAGGACTGGAGCTTGTCGAAGACCCGGGCCTGCTCGATGAAGTCGCGGGCCTTGTCGAATGGCCGGTGACGCTCATGGGCGCGTTTGACGAGAGCTTTCTGTCGATCCCGCCGGAAGTCATTCGCGCGACGATCCGCGTGAATCAGAAATGTTTCGTGCTTCGGCAGTCGGCGATCGGCGGTCGGCCGTCGAAGACCGAAGACCGACTGCCGACTGCCGACGCCCTCACGAACCGCTTCATCCTCGTCTCGAATATCGAAGCCTCCGACGGCGGCGCGACGGTCGTCGCCGGCAATGAGCGCGTCATCGCCGCGCGTCTCTCGGACGCGAAATTCTTCTACGAGACCGATCTCAAGACGAGGCTCGAAGAGCGTCTGCCGAAGCTCGACGCCATCGTCTTTCACGAAAAGCTCGGGACGCAGGGCGAGCGCGTGAAGCGGATCGCGGCGCTGGCGAAAGAGCTTGCGCCGATCGTCGGCGCCGACTGCTTTCTCGCCGAACGCGCGGCGACTTTGTGCAAGGCCGATCTCGTTTCCGAAATGGTCGGCGAGTTCCCCGAATTGCAGGGGCTGATGGGGCGCTATTACGCCAGCGCGCAAGGCGAGGACGCCAGCATCGCCGCGGCGATCGAGGAACATTACAAGCCGCAGGGGCCGAACGACCGCATCCCGACCGATCCCGTGTCGATCGCCGTGGCGCTCGCCGACAAGCTCGACACGCTTGTGGGGTTTTGGGCGATCAATGAGAAGCCGACGGGCAGCAAGGACCCTTACGCGCTGCGCAGAGCGGCGTTGGGGGTCATCAGGATCGTGCTGGAGAATGGATTGCGCTTGCCGCTCCACGGCGTCATGGCCGGGCTTGTCCCGGCCATCCACGCGCAACGTGACGGCGTGGATGCCCGGAACAAGTCCGGGCATGACGTTGCGGCGGACCTCCTCGAATTTTTTATCGATCGGCTGAAGGTCTACTTGCGCGACAAGGGGGCCAGACACGATCTGATAGATGCGGCGCTTGGCGCCCTACCCTCTCCCCTTGCGGGAGAGGGTGGCTCGCGGAGCGAGCCGGGTGAGGGGTTATCGCCCTCATCCGATCCGGCTTCGCCGGACCACCTTCTCCCGCCAGCGGGAGAAGGGAATCCGCCGCTACAGGACGATCTGCTCATGATCACGCGTAAAGTCGAGGCGCTCGACACATTCCTCTCAACCGACGACGGCAGGAACCTGCTCGCCGGCTATAAGCGCGCCAGCAACATTCTGAAAGCCGAAGAGAAGAAGGACGGGCCGGACGCCTATGCGCATCGCCATGCGCCGAACCTGCGCATCGAGCCGCAGGAGCACAAACTTGCCGCCGCCATCGCCCGCGCGCGCGAAGAAACGGCGGAGCATCTTACGAAGGAAGACTTCGCCGGCGCCATGCGCGCGCTGTCAAAACTTCGCGAGCCGGTCGACGTCTTCTTCGACGATGTGACGGTCAACGCCGACAACGCCGATCTGCGGTTGAACCGGTTGCGGCTGCTTGCCGAATTGCGCCGCGTGATGATGGGCGTCGCCGATTTCGGCAAGATCGCAGGCGAAAGCGCGACCGCCTAAAGCGCTTATCGATCACATCGAATCATGTGATCGACAAGAAATCGCTCGAAATCAAATTGGAGCAGGTTCTCATCGAAAAAGTCTGTCAACTTTTTCGGAACCTGCTCTAAGCGCTTGTCAGGGGCAGGCGCTGCAATTCAGCATGCAGGTGATCTGCGCGAAGGGATCGTCCGGCGGAAGAACGATCAGCGTGCACGCATGAATGCAGTCGTGACACGCGTCGCGCAGGCCCGCCTCTCCCGCCGCTTGCAAGATGGGCGTCACCTTGCGCATCACCGCGAAAAGTGCGGTCTCCATCCCTTTGAAGAAGGCGGCGAAGGCCTGACCTTCGGGCGAACTCGGATCCTTCATGCGCAGGCGGACATGCGGATAGCTGTCCGCGCCGCATTTCGCGTCTCCCAAAACTTCGACGTTTTCGACGAGCGCGATGGGCACGTTAATCCAGACGTCCCGCGCGACATCCAGAGCGAACAGAATGGAATTCTTGTCCGCGCCGGGCTTCGAGACGCCGACGACGGTCAGCGGCAGCATACAAGCATCGCCGCTTTGGCGTTCCAGAAACTCGGAGGGCGAATAGACGTTCGTGCGGTTGGTCGCCATGATATCCTCCACTAGAAATCAATGAATGCTGACTGAGCTTACTCATACTTAGAGCGCCGGAATGGCGCGTGGAGAAGGATGAGCGAAACGAACCGCTACGCGCCGTTGCCGGTGAAATTGCGCGGCGCGGGCGAGATGATCTTCGCCGAACCGCCGCCGATCTCCAGCACCGACAATCCCCGTTCATTGCCGCCGTCCGGCTTGAAGCGGAAGACGCCGTCGGCGCCGTTGAAGCCGGAAGGGTTGGTCAGCACGCTTTCCGAATAGCGCTGCGATCCTTGCGAGCGCGACAGCGCGATCGCGAGCGACACGGCGTCATAGGCGAGCGTCGCGACGCGCGCGGGATCGGAGCCGTATTTGGCCTTGTAGCGCTGCGCGAAAGCGTTGAAGCCGGCGTTCTCCGGGGCCGTGAACCAGGCGCCCTGCAGCGCCGGCAGGCTCAGCGTGCGCGCATCGTTCCACAGGCCCGTGCCGAAAATCTGCACCTTCTTGGAATCGATGCCATTCGCCACGAGTTCTTTCGAAACGGCCTGCATCTGCTCGGCCTGCTCGGGAATGAACAGCGCGTCGAACTGATCGCGCGCGGCGGCCAGACGCTTCACGGACTCGCCGGGCGCGCCCGGCTTGTAGCGCTCGATGACCGGCACGCGAATGCCGTACGTCGCGGCGCTCTGCTGAAACTGCGCCATCGCCAGCGTGCCATAGTCGTTTTCGGGAACGAGCGCCGCGATCGATTTCTTGCCGTGCTGCGACGCGAAGCTGACGCCCCGATCGACATAGCCCTCGACCGGGAAGGACAGCAGATAGCTGCCGCGGCCGGCGGCCGAGGAGTCCGTCGAAAAGGCGATCATCGGCTTGTTGGCGGAACGCGCGACGCGGCTGGCCTCCTTGACGCCGGCGCCAAACACCGGCCCCAAAATGACTTCGGCGCCCTCGTTGATCGCGGCCTGAGTCGCCGCGGCGGCGCCCGACGGCGTCGAGCGGTCGTCCTTGACGAGGATCGTCACGTCATTGGCGCCGCTGTCGGCATAGGCGAGCTTTGCGGCGTTGAGCAGCGACGCGCCGACGGAAGACGGACCTGATGGGCCCGTCAGCGGCACGATCAGCGCGATTTTCACCGCGCCTGTTCCGATCGTCTCGCTTTCGGCCGGGGCGGTCTGAGTCGCGCCGCTGAGCTTTAGATCGCGCGCGCCAGGCGCCCAGGGCCCGCTCGTGGGACTGCAGGCGGCGAGCGTGGCCGCAAGGCCGACGAGCGCAGCGCGCATCGTCACGGCCCCGCGCGTGAACGCGCCGGCGCGCGAGCGAGAAGACAATGTCGACATGAAAACCCCCTGCGGCGCCGAGGGCTCTCGCCATGGCGCGGCTATTGCGCGCTAAGGGTCCGAGTCCCTAGCCGAAAGTCAATAGACGGTCCATTTGGAGGAATTGCGGCTGGCGCGCAGTTGGCGCTTGTCCTCTTAAACGAACATCTAATATCTTAAAACGAACAAAGATCGGCGACGCGCATGACCATCGAGGCCATTTCTCCGCCTGCTGCGAGCTACACCGCCTTTGGCCTGCGCGCCGAAGCCGAGAGAATCGAGCCAGGCCTGCACCTTGTCGCGACTCCGATCGGCAATCTGAAGGACGTCTCGTTTCGCGCGCTCTCGACCCTCGCCGCGGCGGATGCGGTGGTCGCCGAGGACACAAGGGTCACCAAGACGCTGCTCGCCCATTACGGGATTTCGACGCCGCTCGTCGCCTATCACGAGCACAACGCCAGGGTGATCCGCCCTCACCTTCTGGCGCGCCTCGAGGCGGGAGCGAAGCTCGCCCTCGTCTCCGACGCCGGCACCCCGCTCGTCTCCGATCCGGGCTTCAGGCTCGTCCAGGAGGCGCTCGAGAGAGGCGTGCATGTGACGTCGGTGCCCGGCCCCTCCGCCGTGCTGGCGGCGCTGGTCGTCGCCGGATTGCCGACCGACCGCTTCTTTTTCGAAGGCTTTCTCCCCCACAAGAGCGGACCGCGGCGTGCAAGGCTCGCCGAACTCGCGCCGATTCCCGGCACGCTGGTGTTCTTCGAAAGCCCGCGGCGGCTGGCCGAAACGCTCGCCGATTGCGCGGCGATTCTCGGCAAGCGCAACGCGGCGATCGCCCGCGAACTGACCAAGATGTTCGAATCGGTGCGGCGCGGGACGCTCGATGAGCTGGCGGCGACGCTCGCCGAAGAGGAGCCGCCGAGGGGTGAGATCGTGCTGCTCGTCGCCCCGCCGGGAGCGGACGCGGCGCTGACCGCAGCCGTTGATCTCGACGCCAAAATTGAAGAGGCGCTGACGGCGCATTCGGTGAAGGACGCGGCGAGCGTCGTTTCGGCGGCGACCGGCCAGCCGCGCCGCCAGGTCTATGCGCGGGCGCTGGAGCTGGCGGCAGGACGAGGGAAGTAAGATGAGCTTGCGCCCCCTCCCCAACCCTCCCCCGCTGCCGCGGGAGAGGGAGTCCGACTCGGGTGCCTGCAATGAAACCGCATAATCTGCGTCGTTAGGGTCCCCTCTCCCGCTCAGATGGGGAGGGACAGGGAGGGGCATAGTGATCGCGCCCGTTTCATTGTGAGCGAGACAAAGCACGACGCCCGCCGCGCCGCCTATGTCTACGGCCTTCGCGCCGAGACGGCGGCGACGCTGTGGCTGCGGGCGCGGCTCTATCAAATCTTGGCGCGCAATTTTCGCGCGCATGGCGGCGAGATCGACATTATCGCCAAGCGCGGCCTCACCATCGTCTTCGTCGAAGTGAAGGCGCGCGGCGATCTTGATAACGCGGCCATCGCCATCACGCCGCAGAAACAACGCCGCTTCTCGCAGGCTGTGGGCCGCTGGCTCGCCGCGAATCCTTGGGCGATGAATTATACGCTGCGCGCCGACGCGATCTTCGTTGCGCCGGGCCGGCTGCCGCGCCATCTCGAAAACGCCTTCGAGCTGCGCGTCGGGTGACGCCTCACGCCGTTTGAATAAACCGTCGCTCGGCGCCGTCCAGCGCCACCGCCGTCAACACGCCGGTCTTGAATGCATGCGTGTCGAGATTGATCCGGTTCGGCAAATCCTCGACGTTGGCATGCGGCGTATGCCCATGCACGATCACCTTGCCGAAGGACTCGCCGCAGTCGAGAAAACCCTCGCGGATGTTCATCAGATCGTGGGGAGCCTGCAAATGCAGCGGCGCGCTGCGCCGTATGCCGGCGTGGCAAAAGAAATAGCCGCCATATTCCGCCCACAGCCGCGTTTCTTCAATGAAGCGGCGATGTTCATCCGGGAAATGCGCAAGAAATTTCACGCGAACCTGTGAGGCGCCGCCTTTCGCCACCTCCTCGCCAGCGTCGACGCCATAGGAATGCAGCGTCATCAGCGCGCCGCTGCTGACCCAATCGTCGAGCGCGGCCGCGTCATTGATGAAGCGCAGCATCGTTTCTTCATGGTTGCCGCGCAGCGTCACGATCGGCGTCGGAAAGTCTCCGGAGCACAGACGCTTCAACACGCCGTTAGCGCCAAGGCCGTGGTCGACATAATCCCCGACGAAGACGGTGACGGCCTGTTCGCAGCGGCGCGCCGCGAGATCTTCGGCGATCGCTTCGGCGAGAACGTGCAGAAGATCGGCGCGGCCGTGAACGTCGCCGATCGCGTAGATGCGCATGCCGGGCGGCGCCTCGGCGGTCTTCAAAGCTGAGGGGAACCAACGCGTCGTCATGGCTTCTCCAGAAAACCATCATGTATCGTCAGGAAGCGTTTTGACGAGCCATAGGGCCGACCCGGGGGTGGCCTCATTGGCGGAGAAGCCTGTGGTCCTTTCCTCTGGCCGCCTCGGCCCCGACAATGCAGCCAGACGCAGAAGGGGCGAGGGGAGCATGCTGAGTTCAATAAGGGTTTCTCATTACGCGGCTCGCCTCGCGCTGATTCTAGCGTTCGCCGTGACCTTTGTCCTCTGCGCGCCGGCCCTTGCGGATACGCCGGATGAAACCTTCAAGGCGCTGGGTCTTGCGAAGACCGCCTCGCCCAAGGAGCTCTACGATGCGCTGACCAAGCGCTACTACGACGAATCACTGGGCGCCGGCAAAGGCTCGTTCGCGAAATATTGGGAGCCGATCCCAATCTCGAAATATCTCAACCCGCATGATTTCTATAAGCCGCCGCAGACGATCGACGTCGACGCGCAGCGCGGGCAATGCGTCGAATGCCACAGCCAAGTGACGCCCGGCTGGACGCATAGCTGGAAGGGCAGCGTGCATGGCAATCTCGACGCGATCCGCAATCTGCCGGACTCGGATGCGCGCGCCTATAAGAAGGCGATGATCACGGAGGTCGAGAACAACCTCCGTTCGATGGGAACGCTCAAGAACGGCGAGGCGCTGAAGGAGGTCGGCTGTATCGACTGCCATATGGGAGTCGGCAAGGATCACGGCCAGCACCAGACCGAATTGCGCATGCCCGACGCGGCCGCCTGCGGACAATGCCATGTGCAGCAATTCTCCGAACGCGAATCCGAGCGCGACACCTTCACCTGGCCGCAGGATCAATGGAAGCCGGGCCATCCGTCACACGCGCTGTCAATGAAAGCCAATGTCGAGAACGCGGTGTGGGCGGCGATGGAGCAGCGCGAAGTCGCGGAGGGCTGCACCTTCTGCCACACGCCGCAGACGACGTGTAACTCCTGCCACACGCGCCACGAATTCTCGGCCGTGCAAGCGCGTAAGCCGCAGGCCTGCGCCATCTGCCACAATGGCGTCGATCACAATGAATTTGAAGGCTACATGCTTTCGAAGCACGGCACGATCTATCAGACGCGCGGCGACACATGGGACTGGAACGTGCGCCTCGCTGACGCGATGGAAAAGGGCAACATGAACGCCCCGACCTGCGCCTTCTGCCACATGGAGTATGAAGGCAAGTTCACGCACAACATGGTGCGCAAGTCGCGCTGGGCCTTCGTGCCGATGCCGAAGATCGCCGAGAACCTCAACCACCCCTGGTTCACGCAGCGCAAGGAATCGTGGGTATCGACCTGCTCGAACTGTCACTCCGACAGCTTCGCGCGCGCCTATCTCGACGGCATGGATAAGGGCATCGTCTCCGGCCTCGACATCACCGAGCAGGCGCGGAGTGTCCTGGTCAAGCTCTACAACGACAAACTGCTGCCGGGTCAGACGACGAACCGTCCGGCGCCGCCGGCGCCCGAGAAGGACGACGCGGGCGGCTTCTTCCAGCTGTTCTGGCAAAAGGGCAATAATCCGAGCGCCATCGAATATGTCTTCGCCGACATGTGGGAGCATCATCAGATCAAGCATTACAAGGGGCTCGCCCATATGAACCCCGGCGGCTACACCTATACCGAAGGCTGGTCGCAGCTCATCGGCGCGGCGGCGAAGATCAACGACGAGGACACGAAGCTGCGCGAAGCCGCGGAAATCCGCGCCGAGCTGAAGCGCATCGCCGGCCAGAAGCGCGGCGACCTCGATCTCGACTCGCCGGCGGGCCGCGCCTTCGCGGGCGGCCTCGGACTGCTGGCGGTGCTTGCCGGCGCCGGTCTGCTCATGCGCAAACGCAAGGGCGGGTAAACGGTTCGCCTGTCATTCCTGGCGCGCGAAGGCGCGACCGGGAATCCAGGGAGCCTTCTCCGAAACATTCGGCTGTTGCTCTGGATTCCCGCTTTCGCGGGAATGACAATCCGGTGCTGAAACAATCGGAACTCTGGTAGTTATGCGCACATGACTCCCCGCATTCGGTTCATCGTCGGCGTCGCCCTCATCGTCTTCGGCTTCGCCCTGCTCGGCTGGGCGATCTACGCCGGGCTCAATCCCACCGCGCCGTTTGAAACGCGGCTCGCGCCAATCTCGGCGGAAGCGGCGAAGGATGTCGAAGGCTTGGGACTCACGCCCGAGCGCCTCCAGCAGATCGAGGTCTCGGCGAAGGACGAGCGCCGCCCTATCGCCACCGGCGTCGTCGCCCGCGATGACGCAGGTCGGCTGACGCCGCTCACGTGGCGCAATCAGGTGACGGAGCCGATCTTCTTCGCCGACGTTTCGGCGAGCGATACGGCGAAGGTGCTCAGCGCAATCCGTGAACACGTTCCGCAAGACGCCGTCGTGCTGGCGTGGTGGGACGTGTCGCGCGCGATCCGGCTTGTCGCCGGGCGCGCCGCGCCGCTCGACGACGCAGAAGCGCGCGGACTGCTGTTGCCGGCCGCCTGGTCGGTTGCGGGGGCGGCGGAGCGCGCGCGATGGGGCGCGGGAGTTGGGGCCACTTTAGCGAAGAGCTTCACGCGTTTCATCGATGCGTTGCTCGATTCCGATGAGGCGCGCGCGAGCGAGGCGTTGAAAAAACTCGCCGACGGCAAGCCCGCCTATGTCGCCATGCGCATTTCGGACGCATGGATGCTCGCCGCTGCACGGCCGCAACAGCTCTCCATCGCCTATAAGGACTTCGCCGCGACCGGCGTTTCGCACGGCCTCATCAAATCCGCGCAACAATGGCTGCGCGATCAAAAGATCGAAAGCGGCTTCGCCGTCGAACCGATGGGCGGCGCGACGCGGCTGCATTATTTCCAGCGCAAGAGCGACGGCGACAGGCTGATTGCACGGCTATTGCCGTTCTCCACCTCCCTGCCCTCGCCCCTGACGCGATTTTCCCTTGTCTATCAGCACAAAGGCTGGTGGATTTGGCGGCTGAATGACTGAGCCGCCCCCAGAACCCATCCGCTTGGCTAAGCTTTGCTTAACCCTCACACCTTGTTAACCAGTCCTCCCTATGGTTTGTTGTGCGGCGCATCGCAGCCCAACAATTGGCGAAATTGCGGGCGATAGACCGGGCGTCGCAGCCAAGCCGCCGCAGAGCGCCTGCCGACTCAAGGACAAATCATGAATCCAGCCGAGATCGCCGCGAGCCCTCTCGCCGCCCCAGCCGCCGACATCACGATCTGGAGCATGTTCTGGGGCGCCCATATCGTCGTCAAGATCGTCATGGTCGGACTGCTCGCCGCCTCGGTCTGGTGCTGGGCGATCATCATCGACAAGACGCTGCTCTTTTCGCGCATGCGCCGCGCGATGGACCGCTTCGAAGAAAGCTTCTGGTCGGGCAATTCGCTCGAGGAGCTTTACGGCAAGCTCTCCGAGAGGCCACAGACCGGCACGGCGACGCTGTTCGTCGCCGCCATGCGGGAATGGAAGCGCTCCTTCCAGGCGGGCGCCAGCGCCTCCTTCATGGGCCTGCAGGCGCGTATCGAGAAGGTGCTCGACGTCTCCATCGCCCGCGAGGTGGAGAAGCTTGAATCCAATCTGCTCGTGCTCGCGACCGTGGCGTCCGCCGGCCCCTTCGTCGGCCTCTTCGGCACCGTGTGGGGCATCATGACGTCGTTCCGCTCGATCGCGGCCTCGAAAAACACCTCGCTCGCCGTCGTCGCGCCCGGCATCGCGGAAGCGCTGCTCGCCACCGCGATCGGTCTATTCGCCGCTATCCCGGCGCTCATCGCCTACAACAAGATGCAGGGCGACGTCGCCAAGGCGCAGGCGCGCATGGAAAGCTTCGCCGACGAGTTCTCCGCGATCCTGTCGCGTCAGATCGACCAGCACACGGCGTCCTCGAACCGCGACCGCGCGGCGTAAGGAGCACGCATGGGCGCTTCCCTCTCGACCCCGGGACGCAAGGGCGGCAGGCGTCGACGCGGCGTGCCGCGCTACGGCGCCATGGCCGAAATCAACATGACGCCGTTCATCGACGTCATGCTGGTGCTGCTCATCATCTTCATGGTGGCGGCGCCGCTGCTCGCCACCGGCGTCGCCGTCGATCTTCCGCAGACCAAGGCCGGCGCGCTCAATATCGATCAGAAACCGGTCTCGATCGCCATCGACGAGAAGGGACAGGTGTTCCTGATGGATCAGCCGGTCGAGACGACACAGCTGCTCGACAGGCTGAAGGAAGCCGTGAAGCAGGGATTCGACGAACGCATCTATGTGCGCGGCTCCAAGGCGGTCAACTACGGCCGCGTCGCCGAAGTGATGTCGCTTGTCATTAGCGCCGGCTACAAGAAGGTCGCGCTGGTGACGGAGCAGGAGAAGAAGTGAGCTGAGCGGAAGTGAAAATTTCGCGCTCCGAACCGGGTTTTCCTCTCTCCTCGGCGATCCACGCGGGAGTGCTTCTGGCGGCGTTCGTCCTGTTTTCCGACGCCCGCAAATTCGACGATGCGGTGGAGACGGTGCCGGTCGACCTCGTCACCGACAGCGAACTCACGCAGATCATGAAGGGCGAGAAAACCGCACGCGAGATCAAGCCAACGCCGCGCGTGGACAAGGTCGCGCCGGAAGCCGAGACGAAGCCCGAGCCGCCGCTCGCGCAGGCGAAGAAGGACATAGCGACGCCGCCGCCGCCCGTACGTCCGCTGCCGCAGCCGACCGCCGACGATGCGCCGCCGACGCCGCCCAAGCGAGTCGCCGCTCTCCCGCCAAAGCCGGAGCCGCCGCCAAAGCCCGTCGAAAAACAACCCGAGCCCAAGCCGGTTGCGAAGCCTAAGGCCGCCGCCCCGGAACCCGACAAAAAAGAGCCCGAGAAGAAAGACCCCGAAGAAGCCGAAGTCGTGAAGCCAAAGCCGCCCGCACGCACGAAGCCGGACCACACGGCAAAGGACGCGGCGGCGACGGAGAAGCCGAAAGAGCGGCTCAAGATCGACGAGGTGGCGAAGCTGCTCGACAGCAAGAAGCCGCAAGACAAGCCTGAGCCTGAGACATCGATCGGCGAACTGGCCGAAAAGGCCGTCAAGGAGTCGAAGCCGAAGTCGGGCGAGGAGAACGCCCCGAAGTCGAAATTCGACGCCGCCAGCATCTCGAAATTGCTGAGCCACGAAGCGCCGCAACGCAAGGCCGCGACGGGCCGAGCGACGCAGGCCGCGGCGCTCGGCGCGCCAACGGGAGCGGCCGCAACGATGTCGGCTTCGATGGAGGCGCGCATCGCCGCCTATATTCACGATCACTACTATCCCTGCTGGGCGTCTGGATTGTCGCTCGGCGGGCAGAGCTATACGCCGATCGTCGAGTTCCATCTTTCCCGCGACGGCGAACTCGAAGGGCGTCCGAAACTGCTGAACGCCTCGGCGAGCCCGACCGAACACGCCCGCGGCGAACAGGCGATGCAGGCGGTGCGCCGCTGCAGCCCGATGCGGATACCGCCCGAGTTCCTGCCCTATTACGAAGAGGCGCTACACGACGTCACGATCCGCTTCCAGGATGCGAATTAGTGAGCGGCGTTGTTCAAGGTGAACGGATTCGCCCCCACCCTGTCCCTCCCCCGCTTCGCGGGAGAGGGGACGCTAACGATCGGCGCTTGCGCGATGCGTATGAAGCGCAAATCTGCTCCCTCTCCCGCGTAGCGGGGGAGGGTTGGGGAGGGGGTCGATGGGGCTCTCGCCGACAACATCCATCCATCGCCGCAAAGCGCTACGCTTTCTTCACGCCGATGCTTGAAAGATATCGCCTATGACATGCTGCATCACCCGCCGCGCCGCCGCCGGCCTCCTCGCCGGCGCGACGTTCGCCCCTTTCCTTCCCGCATCTCTGGCGCGCGCCGGACGCATCATCGATCTCAAGGGCGGCGGCTTTCAGCCGGTCAATATCGCCGTCGCGCCTTTTGTCGGCGACGACGCCGCGCGCACCGTGACCTCCGTGACGCTCAATAACTTCAAGCGCTCGGTGTTCTTGAATCCGATCGACCCCGGCGCCCTGCCCGCGAACGCCGCACCGCCGGACGCCGCGCCCTACCTCGCCGCCTTCAAGGCGGTGAACGCGCAATTTGTCCTCACGGGTCGCTCCCAACGCGCCGGCGACGGCAGGCTGAAAACGGAGTTCCGACTCTTCGACGTGACGACGGGCGAACAAGTCGCGGGCCAGCAATATGTCACCGAGGCCGCCAATATGCGGCGCGTCGCGCATCTTCTCTCCGACGCGGTTTTTTCCCGCATCACTGGCGAGAAAGGGTTCTTCGACACGCGCGTCGTCTTCGTCGATGAAACCGGCTCAAAGGACCGGCGCCGCAAGCGCCTCGCCATGATGGATCAGGACGGCGCGAATGTGCGCTATCTGACGCGCGGCGACGAACTCGTCGTCACGCCGCGATTTTCGCCCAACTCGCTCGACGTCACCTACATGTCGTTTGGCGCCGACGGCGACCCGAAAGTCTTGTTGATGAACATCGAGAACAGCCAGCGCGAAGTGGTCGGCAATTTTCCGGGCATGACCTTCTCGCCGCGGTTCTCGCCCGACGGACAGAAGATCATCATGTCGCTGGCGCAGGGCTCGACGACCAATCTTTATACGATGGATCTGCGCTCGCGCACGACGATGCGCCTGACCGACACCGGCGCCATCGACACCGCGCCCTCCTACTCTCCCGACGGCGCGCGGATCGTCTTCGAGAGCGATCGCGGCGGCTCGCAGCAGATCTACGTCATGGGCGCGCATGGCGGCGAGGCGAAGCGCATTTCATTCGGCGGCGGGCGCTATTCGACGCCGGTCTGGTCGCCCAAGGGCGACTACATCGCCTTCACCAAGCAGAACGGCGGCAATTTCTCGATCGGCGTCATGAAGATTGACGGTTCCGGCGAGCGCATTCTTACCGAGGGCTTTCACAATGAAGGGCCGACCTGGGCGCCGAACGGTCTCTTCCTGATGTTTTTCCGCGATTCTTCGGGCGGCGGCGGACCGAAAATCCACATGGTCGACGTCTTCGGCCGGTCGGAGACTCAGGTGCCGACGCCAGGCTATGCGAGCGATCCCGCCTGGGGCCCGCTGCAGGATTGAGCAAAGGCGCGCTTTTCGATTAGATTGCCTTTATGAAACGTGTCGAAGCCATTACGCGACTGCAGGAATGCGCGCCGGCCATCAAGGCTCGCGGCGCGACATCGTTGTTCCTCTTTGGCTCCGCCGCGCGCGACGAAGCGGCGGCGGATAGCGATCTCGATCTTTTCATCGACTATGATCCCGCCAGCCGATTCAACGCATTTGATCTTGTCGGCATTAAACTTTTTCTCGAGGATGAGTTGAAGACTGCTGTGGATTTGACCACTCGGGACGGCCTGCATCCTCGCCTGCGCCATGCGATCGAGAAATCGGCGGTCCGCGTTTTTTAATGGCTCGCGAATTCCTCCACGCCATCGACGACATTTTGGACGCTATTGCCGGCATTGAGGACGCCACGCGCGGAAAGAGCCTGGCCGACTATCGACGACAATGGCTTCTGCGTCACGCCATTCAACGCGCAATCGAGATCATTTCTGAAGCAAGCCGCGCAATTCCAGACGAAGTGAAGGCGACGCAGCCAACCATCCCATGGCGGAGCGTTCGCGCTATCGGCAATGTATTGCGTCACGAATATCAAGGGCTATCCGATCAAATCATATGGAATGTGGTGGTCGACGAATTGCCGAAACTCAAAGAGGCGATTACGCACATTCGGAATAAATTCGATACGACCGGCCCTTCAAAATGACCAAACCCGTTCGCCTCGAAGAAAGCTGGCGCAAACATCTCGCAGCGGAATTCGACCAGCCCTATTTCCGCGCGCTACGGGAATTTGTGCGCGGCGAATATGTCGCGGGCCGGATCTATCCGCCGGCGTCGCAGATTTTTCGCGCCTTCGACGAATGTCCGTTCGACACGGTGAAAGTCGTCATTCTCGGGCAAGACCCCTATCACGGCGCCGGCCAGGCCTGCGGCCTTTGCTTCGCCGTCGGCGCGACGACGCCGCCGCCGCCCTCGCTCCAGAACATCTTCAAGGAAATCGAAGCCGATCTCGGCCGTCCCGTTTCGCGCGATCCCGATCTTTCGCGCTGGGCGCGACAAGGCGTGCTGCTGCTCAACGCCACGCTCACCGTGCGCGAGAACGCCGCCGGCTCGCACCAGAACAAGGGCTGGGAGCAATTCACCGACGCCGCCATTCACGCGCTATCGCGCGAACGCGAAGCCGTCGTCTTCATGCTGTGGGGCGCCTATGCCCGGCGCAAGGGCGGAGGCGTCGATCGGCGCAAACATCTCGTGCTCGAATGCGCGCATCCGTCGCCGCTTTCCGCCCATAACGGCTTTTTCGGCTGCAAGCATTTTTCGAAAGCCAACGACTATCTCGTCGCGCGTGGCGAGACGCCAATCGAGTGGTAAGGCGCAATGTCATTCTCGACGCTTCGTGATAACGGAGCGAGCGGGAGTCCAGAAGAATATCGACATTCTTGTATCGGCTCTGGATTCCCGGTCAGGCCTTCGGCTTGCCGGGAATGACGTGCCGCAAGGCGAAATAATCAGCCGCCTTTCGCCTTCGCCGCCGCCGCTTCATGAATCTTGAGCAGCTCTTCGTCGGTCTGCGCGACGCGCGCAAAGCAGGGATGCGACGTCACGCGCTCGACATAAGCGGAGATGTGCGCGCTTTCGGGAACAAGGCCGAAACCGACTGTCCACCGCAGCGCGCCGCCCCAAAGAATGTCGGCGGCGGTGAAGCGCTCGCCGAAAAGATACGGGCCCTTCGCCAATTGCGCGTCGATCAGCGCCATGACGCCATCGAAATCCCCGTAGGGACTTCTGCTTGCGGGCGCGGGCTCGCGCTTCATCGAACGATCGACGATCGCGGGCTCGAAAGCTGATCCGTAAAACACGAGCCAGCGCAGATAAGGCCCACGCAAGGCGTCGCCAATAGTTGGGGCGAGGCCTTTCTGCGGAAAGGCGTCGGCAAGATAGATGAAAATCGCGCCAAGCTCGGTCACGAGCGCGCCCTTGTGAACGATGGCCGGCACCTTTCCGAGCGGATTGACGGCGAAATATTCCGGCTTGCGCTGTTCGCCAAGCTGGAAATTCAACACACGCAGCTCGTAGGGAACGTCGAGTTCCTCAAGCAGAGTCAGCACGCTAGAGGCCCGCGTGCGCGGCGCGTAATACAAAATCGGATTGTCGTCGTTCATTGGCGCTCCACGCGTGACAATCAGGGCACGAACAACAGAAAAATATAGGTCGCGAAAACGACAAGGTGCACCAGCCCGGTCATGAGATTCGTGCGGCCGGCGCCGAAGCTCACAACGCTCAGCAGCAATGTCAGCAGCAGCAAGACGGTGTCGCGTTTTTCGAGACCGAAGACGATCTCCCGGTTCGTCGCGACGCTCAACAGCGCCACGGCGGGAACCGTGAGCCCGATCGTGGCGACGACCGAGCCAAGCGCGCCGTTGAGGCTTGTCTGAAGCGCGTTGCGCGTCGCCGCGCGGATCGAGTTCATCGATTCGGGAAGCAGGACCAGCATCGCCACGGCCGCGCCGGTCACCCGGTTCACGTCGTCGACGCCCGCCCAGCGAAGCGCCTCTTCCAGACCGGGAATGACGCGCTCCGCGAGAAGCGAGACGCCAAGCAGGCTGACGCCGAGTCCCACAACTGCGATTATCGTCACCGCGCGCGAAGGCTTCGACTCGCCGTGGCCTACGGCGGCGGCATGCACGTCGATAAAGTAGGATCGATGCCGCACCGTCTGAATGAAAAGAAACGCGCCGTAGAGCAGCACCGAAAGAACGCTGATAAAAATAAGCTGAGTTGTCGACAGAGTCGGTCCGTAGCTCGACGTGGTATAATCGGGCAGAATGAGCGTCAGAACGGAAAGCGCGATCAGGATGGCCAGATAGGCGCTTGTCGCCATCGGCTGGATCTCCTGCTCGTGGTGACGGAAGCCGCCGAGCAGAAGGCAGAGGCCGACGAGACCATTGCAAACGATGATGATTGCGGAGAAAACCGCCTCGCGCGCTTCCGTCGGGTCTTCTTCGCCATATTCAACCATCGAGGCCATGATCGCGACCTCGATAAATGTCACGGCGATCGTGAGCACGAGCGTGCCATAGGGTTCGCCCGTCTTGGCGCCGAGAATTTCGGCGTGCTGCAAGGCGGCGAAGACGGCCCCGATCAACAATACCGCCGCGAAAGTCGGCGGAACGAAATCGATGGACGCTGGAATCTGCGAAATCCAGCGCTCGCCGAACAAAAAAAACCCGGCCAGCCCCAGCGCCAGCGCCGGAAACAGGACCGCGCCAACGGTGATCCTCGCCGCCTGCATGCCGTCCCCTGATCGTCGCAGCCCAAGCTTTGCAGGACTGTGGCCAGACGGACAGGCGGGCGCAAGGCGGCGCTCAGGGGAAATGCGCGGCGGCTCGAGGTTCTACACAGCTCTTTGGTCCAGGCGGTCGAGTCCAGCGAGTCTTTCCATCGCGGCCGGCGGCGAATAGATCTAGCTGAATGACCGCTCACGCAAATCCGCGCGATCTTCCCCCTGAAGACGACGACGTCTTCGATGCGCCCGACGCCGCCGAGGAGGCGCAGGCGGAGCCGTGCGATCCGGGAGCCGAGGCGCCCCAGACGCCTGAAAGCGTCAAGCGCGGCGTCGACGTCATCAAGAAGCATTGGCGGCACGCGCCGAACGGGCCCGGCGTCTATCGCATGATCGCCGAAAGCGGCGAGGTGCTCTACGTCGGCAAGGCGAAAAACGTGCGCAAGCGCGTCGCGAGCTATACGCGTCTTGCAGGTCACGTGAATCGCATCGCGCGGATGATCTCGGCGACGACGACGATGGTGTTCATCTCGGTCGAGACCGAAACCGACGCGCTGCTTTTGGAAGCCAATCTCATCAAGCAGTTGAAGCCGCGCTTCAACGTGCTGATGCGCGACGATAAATCCTTCCCTTACATTCTGATCGCTATGGATCATGATGCGCCGCAGATCCTCAAGCACCGAGGCGCCCGCGCGCGCAAGGGAGACTATTTCGGTCCCTTCGCCAGCGTCTGGGCGGTCAATCGAGCGCTGAACGCGCTGGAACGCGCATTTCTTTTGCGATCCTGCTCGCAAAGCTTTTTCGACAATCGCACGCGTCCGTGCCTGCTCTATCAGATCAAACGCTGCTCGGGCCCGTGCACCGGCGAAATCTCCATGGACGATTACGCCGAGCTCGTGCGAGAGGCGCGGGATTTCCTCTCCGGCAAAAGTCGCAACGTCCGCGAACAGCTGGCGCGCGAAATGACCGAAGCCTCCGACCGACTGGAGTTCGAGCGCGCGGCGCGGCTGCGCGATCGAATCTCGGCGCTCTCGGCGGTTCAAGGCGCGCAGGGGATCAATCCGCGCAGCGTCGAAGAAGCCGACGTCTTCGCCATCGCCAAGGACGCCGGACGCTTCTGCGTCGAGGCGTTCTTCTTTCGCGCCTATCAGAACTGGGGCAATCGCTCCTACTTCCCGCGCGCCGACGCGACGCTGTCCGAGGCGGAAGTCCTCGACGCCTTTCTCGCGCAGTTTTATCAGGAGCACCCTTCGGCGCGCTGCGTCTTTCTCTCGCATCCGATCGAGGACGGCGCGCTGCTTGAAGAAGTGTTGACCGCGCGGATTGGCCGCCGCGTCGAAGTGCTCGCGCCGCAGCGGGGCGAGAAGCGCGAACTCGTGGACCACGCGCTTCAGAACGCGCGGCAAGCGCTCGGCCGCAAGCTCGCCGAAGACGCAAGCCAGCAGCGCCTGCTCGGGGCGCTCGGCCAGGCCTTTGGTCTCGTATCGGCGCCGCGGCGCATTGAGGTCTACGACAATTCCCACATCGGCGGCGCGCAGGCGATCGGCGCGATGATCGTCGCGGGCCCCGCAGGATTTATGAAAGCCCACTACCGCACCTTCAACATCAGAAGCGCGGAGATCACGCCGGGGGACGACTTCGGCATGATGCGCGAGGTGCTCACGCGCCGGTTCGCGCGGCTCGCAAAGGATGGAGAAACCGAGCAGGATCGCGAGGCGTTTCCGGCAAAGCCCGATCTCATTCTGATCGACGGCGGACGCGGCCAATTCGACGTGGCGCGCGACGTCTTGCGCGAACTCGCAGTCGAAGGGGTGGCGATCGCGTCGATCGCCAAGGGCGCCGACCGCAACGCCGGGCGCGAAGCATTCTTCGTCGAAGGCCGCGAGCCGTTTCGCCTGCCGCCGCACGATCCGGCGCTCTACTTTGTGCAGCGCCTGCGCGACGAAGCGCATCGCTTTGCGATCGGCACGCATCGCGCACGGCGCAAGAAGGAATTCACCAAGAACCCACTGGATGAGATCGCCGGCGTCGGGCCATCGCGCAAACGCGCGCTGCTCCTGGCGTTTGGGTCGGCGAAAGCGGTGTCGAAGGCGGCGCTTTCGGACCTAGAAAAGGTTCCTGGCGTCAACAAGACGACGGCGCGGCTCGTCTATGAGCATTTCCAGCGCGAATAGCGCCAGTCGAATGCCCGTGAACAGCGCGCTACTGACCGCCGCAGGAGACGTCGCCTTCTTCGCAGGTGAGCTGATGCTGCAACCGTTTCGTCTGCTGCTTGGTCACATCCGTGAGGCATTGCGCCACGACCATGCTGTGAATGCTGCCGTCGATCGTCCCCAGAGTCTCAAAGGCGCATTGCGCATCCCGGTAGGCGATCCAGGATTTTTGCGCCTCCCGTAATTTTGACTGCCCCGCCGCGCTGATCTTTTTTAGCAATTTGGCATAGAAGGCGTTGAGTTCCGCGTCTGCCTGTTTGAAATTATCGCCCTCGCACAGATTGAGGTCGGTCTGAGAGCCGCGACCGTCGCAGTCCCTGGCGAGCGCCCAGCTCGTCGAATGCGCCACAACGACAAAAGCCGCGCTGATGGCGGCGGCGCGCCGCAAAGAAAAGCTGCTCATCGACGAATTCCCTCCCTTCCGCCATCGCCATTCCCGGTCGCCACGCTATCATGAGTCCGCCATGCGAAAGTTTTTTCAAATCTTTTATGACGCCTATCTCAAGTTCGACCGCGACGATGGTTGGGCGGTCACAAGCTATATCGCCCTCGCAATCCTGACGTCGTTGTTTCCGTTCCTGATTTTTTTGACGGCGCTCGCCGGCTTCTTCGGCTTGGGACGAGAAGCGGACGCGGCCACAAAACTGCTTTTCGAAACATGGCCGGAGAGCGTCGCCGGGCCGATTTCCGGGGAAATCCGTAATGTGCTGACGCAACCGCGTGGCGGGCTGCTGACCCTCGGCGCTGTCTTCGCCATATATTTCTCCTCTACCGGCGTGGAAGCGCTGCGCGTCGCGCTTAACCGCGCCTATGACCTCAAGGACAAGCGCCCCTGGTGGCTGACGCGCCTCGAATCAATTCTTTACGTCTTTCTCGGCGCGGCCGCGCTCCTCGCCGTCGCCATCCTGCTCGTGCTCGGGCCGCTCGCGCGGGCGATCGCGGAACGATACGTTCCGCTCGTCGCCCATGAGCTGCAGCCGCTCTACGGTCCGGTGCGCTATGGCGTCACCACCGGCCTGCTCGCGATTGCGCTCCTCGCGGCGCATAGCTACTTGCCCCCCGAGCGGCAAAGACTTTCCGTCATCGGGCCAGGCATCGCGCTGACGCTGATCGCGTCGCTCGCGCTCGGCGCCGGCTTCGGCGCCTATCTCGCGAGATTTGCTGGCAGCTATGTTTCGACTTACGCCGGCCTCGCCTCGATCGTGATCGCCATCGTCTTTCTTCAGATGCTGGCGGCGATCTTCATTTACGGCGCCGAGATCAATCAGATCGTCGCGGCGGGCGGCAAGAAACCGCACAACCAGGCTTAAGCGCACCTTAACCGAGATTTTTTACGCTGCCCGCATCCGCGCGCCGTTGGCGGCGCTGCGATCAAGCGAGGCTTCTCTTCATATGCGCAGCCATGCAAGGGGCCATTTTACCGAACAGCTTCGCGAGTTCGCGGCGCGCAGGCTGGCGGAAATCCTGGGCGCCGCCTTGCTTGTGACCGCCGGCGCGCTGACGCTGGCGCTCGTCAGCTGGTCCGCCCGCGATCCTTCGCTCAACCACGCGACCTCCGGCCACGTCCGCAATCTGCTCGGCGGACCGGGCGCGATCGTCTCCGATCTGCTGATGCAACTCGTCGGTTTCGGCGCGATCGCCGCCATCGTGCCGGTCGCGACCCAGGGATTGCGTCTCATGCGACGACGCCGGATCGGCCGCGTGATGCTGCGCGTCGGCCTCTGTGTCCTCGGCGTTTTCGCAACCGCCGCGACCGCGTCGCTGCTGCCCGCGACCAACCGCTGGCCGCTGCCCACCGGCCTCGGCGGCGTCGCCGGCGACGCCATCCTGACCGTTCCGCGGCTGATCTTTGCCGGCTCCGGCGTCCTGACCGCGCTCTTTGGCGCCGGGGCCGCTCTCGTCGCGATTCTCGCCGTGACCGGCGCAGCGGGGCTGGGCTTTGAATCCGAAGCGGATATGCGCAGCCGTTCCTCTGAAGATGACGCGAAGATTCGTCCGGGCGCCGACGATGACGACGACGCCGGCGGCGAGCCTGGCGTCGCGTTGATCTCGCTCGGCGCGCTGATTCATCTTGGACTGGCGCTGAAAGCCTGGATGCTGCGCGCCGCCGCAAGACTCAGACGTCGCGCCGCGACGACGGACCGGCCGCCGCCCCCGCGCTATCCGCGCGTCGAGCCGACCTTCGAGGATATGGACCTTTATCCCGCCTTTGCGTCGCCGGGGGCCCAAGATCTCGACGAGCCGCCCTTTGAACCTGCCGTCGCCCCGTCCGCGCCCGTGCCCCGCAGGACGCGTGCGCCTGCCCGCGCCGCGCAGCCCCGCTTCAATACGCGCTATGAGACGCCGCCCCTGACCCTTCTCGCCGAGCCGAAGAAGCAGGCGAGCGGCGTCAAGCTCCCGCAGGAGGCGCTCGAGCACAACGCGCGTCTGCTTGAGGGCGTGCTCGAGGATTTTTCCGTCAAGGGCGACATCATCAACGTCCGCCCCGGGCCAGTGGTCACGCTCTACGAGCTGGAGCCGGCGCCCGGCATCAAGAGTTCGCGGGTCATCGGCCTTGCCGACGACATCGCCCGCTCGATGTCCGCCATCTCCGCCCGCGTCGCCGTCGTGTCAGGGCGCAACGCCATCGGCATCGAACTGCCGAATCAGCGTCGCGAGACGGTCTATCTGCGCGAACTCATCGCCTGCGAGGATTTCGTCCGCTCCAACCACAAGCTCGCCATCGCGCTTGGCAAGACGATCGGCGGCGAGCCGGTGATCGTCGACCTAGCCCGCATGCCGCATCTTCTGGTCGCCGGCACCACCGGCTCCGGCAAGTCGGTCGCGATCAACACCATGATCCTGTCGCTGCTTTATCGGCTGAAGCCCGAAGAGTGCCGGCTCATCATGGTCGATCCGAAGATGCTGGAGCTCTCCGTCTACGACAACATCCCGCATCTGCTAACGCCCGTCGTCACCGACCCGAAAAAGGCGGTCGTGGCGCTCAAATGGGCGGTGCGCGAGATGGAGGATCGCTACAAGAAAATGTCGAAGCTCGGCGTGCGCAACATCGACGGCTACAACGCCCGCGTCGCCGACGCGCAGGCCAAAGGCGAGACGATCACCCGCACGGTGCAGACCGGTTTCGACCGGGAGACCGGCGAGGCGATCTTCGAGCATGAGGAGATGACGCTCTCGACGCTGCCTTATATCGTCGTGATCGTCGACGAGATGGCCGATCTCATGCTCGTCGCCGGCAAGGACATCGAGGGCGCGATCCAGAGACTGGCGCAGATGGCGCGCGCCGCCGGCATCCATCTGATCATGGCGACGCAGCGTCCCTCCGTCGACGTCATCACCGGCACGATCAAAGCGAATTTCCCGACGCGCATCTCCTTCCAGGTGACCTCGAAGATCGACAGCCGCACGATTCTCGGCGAACAGGGCGCCGAGCAGCTGCTCGGCCAGGGCGACATGCTCTACATGGCGGGCGGCGGCCGCATTTCGCGCGTGCATGGGCCTTTCGTGTCCGACCACGAAGTCGAGGACATCGTCGCCCATGTGAAGACGCAAGGCGCGCCCCAATATCTCGACGCCATCACCGTCGAGGATGATGCTGGCGAAGACGGCGAAGCGCCCCTGCCCGGCTCGATGGACGCGGAGGAAGGCGGCGACCTTTACGACCGCGCCGTCAATATCGTGCTGCGCGACAAGAAGTGCTCGACGAGCTACATCCAGCGCCGCCTCTCGGTCGGCTACAACAAGGCCGCTTCGCTCGTCGAACGCATGGAGCAGGAAGGCGTCGTCTCCGCGCCTAACCACGCCGGAAAGCGCGAAATTCTCGTTGGCGGCGGCATCGACCGGGGCGCCTTCGATATCGAGGCGGCGGAGTAAGGCGCGTTCCCTCTCCCCTTTTACGGGGAGAGGGTTAGGGTGAGGGCTTGGGGACCGCGAAGTAATCCATGTCGGATCAGCGCCCTTAGATCGTTGGCTAATATTCGCTGTCGTATCCTGCTTCAGCCCAAAGCATGGCGTCTCTTTCCCGCTCTAAATCTTCAAGCGGCACGTCAATCAATTTGAATTCAAGATTGTACATTGGCATCTGCCAAGAGTCGTAAAGCATTGACATGTCTTGTTCCGACGCGCGTTCGGACGGAAGACCCTCAGCAATCAGCGTTTCAAGTAGGCAGCGAGTGAGATTCTCAGAATCCTGCCAGTTCTCTGTGTCTTTGAATTCAGTCGTTCCCCAAAAATTGGCTATAGCTTGGACCCCTTTCAAACTATAGGCTCCAACATTTGAGAGCGACTCAGCGACGCGCAGAGCGACGGGTTTGAGCCGAGGCAAGCCAGATGCGTATCCGGTAGGCGCATTCCACGTTGGGGCGCCATCCTCATACGCCTCGATATCGGCGTAGAGTTGGCTTTCTCTGCGCGCTATGTTCCAGTTTGGCAGAATATATTCACCAGCGTATCCTTCGAGATAGTGCGCCCGTCTCTGCTCATCGACGTATTCCCGCAGTTGGGAAACATGCATAGGCTTCCAGCGCTGAGCCTCGGCATATAAAAGGCGCGCCAAATGGTCGTAAAACCTGCTTACCATCAGACCAATCTTTGACGAAACCAGTGATGGCGGACAGCGCACTATGTCCATCAAGATTAGGATTTTTGCTGCTTCTTCTTCAGCAAAACCCTCTAGAACGTCTGCTTCTCGATGTCGTTCTTTAAGTACCTCGGCGGCATCCCAGAAGCCCTGTGCGCTCTGAAATACGACGGGTAAGCCCTCCGCAATGAGTTCAAGCCTTTCATTGTGAGGCATCTGGCACATAAGCCTCCCCTGCCGAAGGCCTATGTTAAGTTTGGCCAAGGTGATATCCTTAATGAATTCAGTGACGACTGATGCATTGCGCTATTTTAAGCCTACCCCCTTCCCTTATGCGCATCGACATAGGCGCGCAGCACGGCGTTCATGCGGGTCAAATGGCCTTTGCCATGGGCCTTAAACCATTCCACGACGTCGCTATCGAGGCGAAGATGCACGGAAGTCTTGCCGCGCGGCATCATGACCCGCGCATCCTTCCAAAAATCCTCGCCAAGCGATTCGGCCTCCGGAGCGTCGCGCCGCGTTGGATCTTCGCCACGCGCCCGCGCGGCTTTGATCTCGCTAAGAGTATATTTCGCGGTAGTAGGTTTCTCGCTCATTCCTGTTTGCTCTTTGCGCGCTAATCAGTCGAACGACCCCTTCGCCCCGCCATGTGTAGACCACGCGATAGACCTCGGTCTCCACACGACCAAGGGCGATGAATCGAAGTTCGCCATAGTCTTCTCGGTCATCAATCTTCTCCAGCATCTCATTTGCGAATATCTCGGCGGCTCGCAGGAAGGAGACTCCATGCTTGGCGAGATTCAGCGCCGCTTTTTCTTCATCCCATTCGAATCCAAGCTCCTTCATGCATATCCCTTAATATAATACACATTTTTGTACACAAAATCGAATTCTGCCCTCGAACTCTATCGAAAATCCGCCCGTCGCGCTTGTGCAGCAAGGATTGCCGGAAACGCTCCGGCCTCGCCCGATCAACGTCGTCGCCGCCCCCAATTCCGCCAACTTATGCTAGGAAGACGGCGACAGCTTCCCTCTGAATCGGAACCCGCCGTGACATACGTTCGCTTTGCCGCCCTGCTCGCCGCGCTTTCATTCGCCGTCCCGGCCGCCGCTGCGACAGTCGCGCGCGCTGCGCCGCCGTCGCAGGGAAGCGTTCCGGCGGTCGCCGATAATAAAGCAGCAGAGACGAAGCCAGCCGAAGCCAGACCCGCGGAAACAGGGTCGAAATCGGCTGAGGTCAAATCTGCTGACGAGAAGGGCGTCGACGGCAAGGCCGTGACGGTCAAGCCCGTGACGGCCAAGCCCGGAGAGGCGAAGCCTGCAGACCCGATCGGGAAGAAGACCGCCAAACCGAGCGCGCAGGGGCCCGCCGCCGCCGCCACGATCGCGCCGCCGCCCGTGCCCGAGCCGGAGAAGCCGCTCACCCGCGACGAAGCGCTCAAGCGCGCCAACGCTTTTTTCAACGCATCGCCGGTGATGACCGCCGATTTCGTGCAGATCGGCGGCGACGGCAAGCGTTCGGAAGGCAAGCTTCACGTTCAGCGCGCCGGCCGGGTGCGTTTCGAATACGCCCAGCCGGCGACGATGGAAGTCGTCGCCGATGGCGCGCAGGTCGCGGTGCGCGACCGTAAGCTCAACACGCAGGATCTCTACTTTATCACTCAGACGCCGCTCAAATTCCTGATGAAGGACAAGATCGACCTCGAAAAGGATGTCGTCGTCGAGGACGTGAAGATCGATGATTCCGGCGTCACCATCGCTATTGAGGACAAGGCGACCTTCGGCGGCACGTCGCACGTGCGTCTGATCTTCGACCCCAAGACCTTCAAATTGAAGCAATGGGAGGTGAAGGACCCGCAAGGCTATGAGACCTTGATTTCGGTCTTCAACATCGACCAGGCCAAAGTGCCTGATCCGGCGCTGTTCAAGATCAACAAATAAGCCGTTGCCGTCGGCAATTCGCTTTCGACCGCGATCGCCCACTTGGCGCTGCCGCTCGGCCCATTTGGCGATGATGATCGCCTTCGGGCGTTACGCCGCCTTCTTCTTAGGCGCGAGCAGCTTGCGGTTCATCAGGACTTCCGCGATCTGAATGGCGTTGAGCGCCGCGCCCTTGCGCAGATTGTCGGAAACGCACCACAGAACCAGCCCATTATCGACGGTCGGGTCGGTACGGATGCGCGAGACATAGGTGGCGTCTTCGCCCGCCGCTTCATGCGGCGTGATGTAGCCGCCGTCCTCGTGCTTGTCGATCACCAGCACACCCGGCGCCGCGCGCAGAATGTTACGCGCCTCGTCCGCCGAAATCGGCTTTTCGAATTCGATGTTCACCGCTTCCGAATGGCCGATGAAGACCGGCACGCGCACGCAGGTGGCGACAAGCTTGATCTTGGGATCGAGAATCTTCTTTGTCTCCGCGACCATCTTCCACTCTTCCTTGGTGAAGCCGTCCTCCATGAAGACGTCGATCTGCGGAATCAGGTTGAAGGCGATGCGCTTGGGAAATTTCTTCGCTTCGACGGGGTTGGCGACGAACACCGAACGAGTCTGCGCAAAGAGTTCGTCCATTCCCTCCTTGCCCGCGCCAGAGACCGATTGATAGGTCGAGACCACGACGCGCGTGATCGTCGCCGCGTCGTGCAAGGGCTTCAGCGCGACGACGAGCTGCGCCGTCGAGCAGTTCGGATTGGCGATAATGTTCTTTTTGGAAAATCCCGCCGCGGCGGCGGCGTTCACCTCCGGCACCACCAAGGGCACGTCAGGGTCCATGCGCCAGGCCGAAGAATTGTCGATGACGACGCAGCCCTGCGCGCCGATCCTGGGCGCCCATTCCTTCGCGACGGAGCCGCCCGCGGACATGAGACAAATGTCGACGTCGGAGAAATCATAGGAGTCGAGCACCTTGCACTTCAGCGTCCTGTCGCCGAAGGACACCTCCGTGCCGATCGAACTCGGCGACGCCAGCGCAACGACTTCCGAAACCGGGAAGCGGCGCTCAGCGAGAATATCGAGCATCTCGCGGCCTACGTTGCCCGTAGCGCCGACGACGGCAACCTTATACGCCATGATTAACTCCAGCCGGCGATCCCGGCGTCTGAGAAGGTTAGAACGGGAGACCGACGGACATATTGCCCGAGGGCGACACGCCAATGGGCAATCCGCCCTTCGGCGGGCTCGACGTCTCGCCTTCCTTCTCCTTCTGCTTTCCACCGGGCGGCGCCTTGCCCGGCGACCAGCCTTCAAGCTCGCCGAACTGGCGGTTGCCGGTGCCGCCCTGCTGCTGGCCGGCGCTGGCGCCGGCGTTGGCGCGCGGCGATTGCTGCGCCTTCGCTCTCTTGGCCTTCGGCTGCGTCGTTACAGAGCCGGAAGCGTCAGGCGCTCCGGGATCGGCTTGAAACTGCTGCGCCGAGGCGGTCCGAGGGCCGCCGACGATCAGGCAAGCGGCGATCAGGCAAGAGGCGATGAGAAGCGAGGCGCAACTACGACGAGCGCGGGTCGACATGGCGCAGATCTCCGAAGACGTTTGTTCCGTCCTAAACCGGCGGCGCGGCGGGATCAAGGCGGCCGGGCGCTCAGCGGAACTCAGCGCGACTCCGCCTCGTCCTGGGCGATCGCCATGTTTTTGAGGTCCGCGATCGCCTTCGCCGGCGACAGGCTCTTCGGGCAGACCTGGGTGCAATTCATGATCGTGTGGCAGCGGTAGAGGCGGAAGACGTCGTCGACATAGGAGACTCGATCCTCGGTCGCTTCGTCGCGCGAATCCTGCACCCAACGGAACGCCTGCAGCAGCGCTGCGGGACCAAGAAACTTGTCGGCGTTCCACCAATAGCTCGGACAGGCGGTCGAGCAGCAGGCGCACAGGATGCATTCGTAGAGCCCGTCGAGCTTGGCCCGCTGCTCCGGCGATTGCAGCCGCTCCTTCTCGGGGGCGGGTCCGGCGCGCAGCCAGGGCTGGATCGCCGCATATTGTTCATAGAAGATCGTCAGATCGGGCACGAGGTCCTTCACCACCGCCATATGCGGCAGCGGATAGATTTTGATCGCGCCGTCGATGTCATCCATGCCCTTGGTGCAGGCGAGCGTGTTCAGACCCGCGATGTTCATCGAACATGAGCCGCAGATGCCCTCACGGCAGGAGCGACGAAAAGTCAAAGTCGGATCGATCTTGTTCTTGATCCAGATCAGCGCGTCGAGGACCATCGGTCCGCAGTCGTCGGCGTCGACGAAATAGGTGTCGAGGCGCGGATTGGCGCCGTCGTCAGGGTCCCATCGATAGATGCGCAATTCGCGAAGGCGCTCGGCCCCTTCGGGCTTCGGCCACGTTTTGCCTTCGGAAATGACGGAGTTTTTGGGGAGGGCGAATTCGACCATTTCTCGATCCTACGATCCTTGTTGGTCCGGCTCTTGCGCCGGCCAGTCGGCGAGGAGAACGACGTGGTTTCGATGTCCGTTGACGACCGCCTTTTCGAGGAATTTTCGGTCGTCAGTCACCAGATTCGCGCCGTTCATAATAGCGCATGCAAGATAGACGCAGTCCGGGAAAGGATGACTAAGGCTTAACGCCAAGTCGAACGCGGCGCGCAGAGTCTGTTCAGCATGGACGATCCGGGAAAAAGAGGCAGGAAGATCGTCCAGGGCGTTCAACGCCTGCTCCTTTGTCACCGTCCCTTCTGTTACTTTACGCCGCAGGGCGTTCGCTACCTCTGTGAGAATAATGTCGGGCGCGATCAGTTCCGCGGCGCTCGCCAACACGTTCCGCGCTTCAGTGCGCCAAGCCTCCGCGACGTACCACTTCACCGCAACGCTCGCGTCTACGACGACTACCACTGGTCGCGCGCCTCGCGAATGATCGCGGTGCTGTCGCTTTGCTCGACATCCTTTGGAGTCATGGCGGCGATGCGGTCTACAGCGGCCAGACGAGCCGCGCGAACAGTGTTCTCGCTGACCGCCTTCTCAAGAAGGTCGGCGGCCTCCTCCTCCACCGTGCGGTGATGGACGGCGGCGAGCTCCTGAATCCGGGCGATCGCCTGGGGGCTGATGCTCTTGATCGTGATTGCATTCATAGCAGCATGTCCTCAGACGCAGTCTCATCGGGCGTCGCGCAGTCCGGCGCTTTCAAATGCGGACGTACGATACGACCGTGCCGGAGCAACGGGCGCTGATGCGGTGCGGCACGCTTCCAACAGCCTGCTGTCGCTTCTTCGATAGACATTGTCGCATTCCCGTCGCCTTAATACACCCGCGCCTTCGGCTCGACGTAAGCCACCTCATTGGTCATCGTGTAGCTGTGCACCGGGCGATAATCGATCGATGTGGTCTTCCTCTCGCGATCGATCGTCGCGAGCGTATGCTTCATCCAGTTCTTGTCGTCGCGGTTCGGGAAATCCTCGCGCGCATGCGCGCCGCGCGACTCCGTGCGGTTGGCGGCGCTTTCCATCGTCGTGACCGCTTGCACGATGAGATTGTCGTATTCCAGCGTCTCGACGAGATCGGAGTTCCAGATCAGCGAGCGATCGACAATCTTGACGTCGGCGCCGTCGCGCCAGACGGCGTTGATCTGCTCGACGCCTTCGGCGAGGACCTCGCCGGTGCGATAGACGGCGCAATGCGACTGCATCGTGCGCTGCATCCTGTCGCGCAATGTGGCTGTCGATGTTCCGCCGTTGGCGTTGCGGAAAAAATCGAGACGCGACAGCGCGAGATCGGCCGAATTCGCGGGAAGCTCCGGCTGCGTATCGTTTGGCTTGATGAGTTCGGCGGCGCGCTGCGCCGCGGCGCGGCCGAAGACGACGAGATCAATGAGCGAATTCGAGCCGAGGCGATTGGCGCCATGCACGGAAACGCAAGCCGCTTCGCCAAGCGCCATCAGACCTGGCACCACCTCGTCGGGATTGCCGTTACGCTTGCGCAGCGCCTCGCCGTGAAAATTCGTCGGTATGCCGCCCATGTTGTAATGCGCGGTCGGTATGATCGGAATCGGCTGGCGCGTCACGTCGACGCCGGCGAAAACCATCGAGCTTTCGGAAATGCCCGGCAGGCGCTCATGCAGGATCGCCGGATCGAGATGTTCGAGATGCAGATGGGCGTGATCCCTCTCCTTGCCGACGCCCCTGCCCTCGCGCACCTCCATCGTGATCGCGCGCGAGACCATGTCGCGCGGCGCGAGATCCTTCACGGAGGGCGCGTAGCGCTCCATGAAGCGCTCGCCTTCGCTGTTCGTCAGATAGCCGCCCTCGCCGCGCGCGCCTTCGGTGATCAGGCAGCCCGCGCCATAGATCCCCGTCGGATGAAACTGCACGAACTCCATGTCCTGCAGCGGCAGCCCGGCGCGCAGCACCATGGCGTTGCCGTCGCCGGTGCAGGTGTGCGCCGATGTTGCTGACAAATAGGCGCGGCCATAGCCGCCGGTCGCGAGCACGGTGAGCGCGGCGCGAAAGCGATGAATCGTCCCGTCATCGATCTTCAGGCACACGACGCCCCGGCAGGCGCCGTCCTGATCCATGATGAGATCGAGCGCGAAAAATTCGACGAAGAACTTGGTGTCGAGCTTCAGCGCCTGTCCATACATCGTGTGGAGCATCGCGTGGCCCGTGCGATCGGCGGCCGCGCATGTGCGCTGCGCCGGCGGACCCTTGCCGAAATCCGTCGTCATCCCGCCGAACGGACGCTGATAGATCGTGCCTTCGCTCGTGCGCGAGAAGGGGACGCCCCAATGCTCCAATTCATAGACGGCGGGCGGGGCGTTGCGGCACATATATTCGATGGCGTCCTGGTCGCCGAGCCAGTCGGAGCCTTTGACGGTGTCGTACATGTGCCATTTCCAATTGTCCGGCCCCATGTTGCCGAGCGCGGCGGCGATGCCGCCCTGCGCCGCCACGGTGTGCGAGCGGGTTGGAAAGACCTTGGTGACGCAGGCGACGTTCAGTCCCGCCTCGGCGCAGCCAACGACGGCGCGTAGCCCAGACCCGCCCGCGCCGACGACGACGACGTCAAAGGTGTGGTCGACGATCGCATAGGCGCGACCGCCCACCGACACATTTGATGCAGGACCCTGTGCAACCATTGATCAAGCCTTCTCGAATCTCATTCGCGTCGCGCGCAGCGTCGCTGCGTCGTCACAAGACGGGATCATTGCGATCGAAGCAGCGATGTCGCGCTGCTTCCTGCTCTCGCCTGTCACGTCGACGTCCGTTGGTTGCATCGTCCGACTACTTCGGCGCAGCGATGAGGAGGATCGCGAGGACCCAGATCGCTGCGATGGCGCGCGACGCCCATGTGTTGGCGACGATCGCCTGCGCCTTCAACACTTTGTCGTGCACGTAATCTTCGATGATGTCGTCCATGCCTTGTCGTGCATGGATCATGCCGACCACGCCGAACGCAAGAAGCACGAGCGCGGGAATCGGTCTGCCGATTTCGGCGCGCACGCCTTCGAGCGGCTTGCCGGCAAGTCCGAGAATCCACCAGGCGCTCAGCACGCCGAGCGGGACCAGCGCATAAGACGTCAGCCGCATGAAGCGCGCATGAGTCGAACCGCTGTGGTCGGAGACATAGGCGTCGCCGGGTCCAGTTCGACCGCTCTTGAACCTTGTCGCAACCGTCATGCGTTCGCTCCGCCTAGCCCGCCAGCGTCTTGAAGATGTAGACGAGCAGCGTCAGCAGGACGCCGCCGACGAGCGTCCCCTGGGCCAGCAGTTCCCGCCCTTTCGCGTCCATGTAGAGGCCGCGGTCCCAGAGCGCGTGACGCACGCCGCCGAGCAGATGGTGGAAAATCGCCCAAACGATCATCAGCACCAGCAGATTGCCGATGAAGCCCGACCCGATCCAGGAAACGGCGGAGAAGGCGCCGCCGCCAACCGCGGCGCCGAGCAGGAACAGCGCCAAAAGCGCCATGCCGACGTAAAGCCCCGCGCCGGTGATTCGATGCGCGATCGACATCATCATCGTCAGGATGGGCCTAAAGACCGTCAGATGCGGCGACAGCGGCCGCCGCGCGGCGAGCCCGTCAGTGTCGGCGTCTGCCATGTAGAACCCTCTCGCGTGCGGCCGATTTCTTCTCGGAACGCTTCCAAAGCAGATAGTTCAATTGTTGCGGCGCCGCAACTACGCGGGCGGCGCCTTCGACGGCTACATATGCAAAAGCCCCGTCGCCGGGGCTTTTGTCGCTCATCCTTGTAGCATTCGCGTTCAGTAGGCGGCCATTGGAGGGCCGGGAGGCGCAAGGAGCCAGTTGAAGCGATAATTGACGCCGGCGCGCACCGTATTGAGATGCGCGCGCTGCTGGGATTCGACGATGAAAGGCGCAACGTAGATAGAGTCGTAATTCGCGCCGATGTTTGTGTAGAGATATTCGACCTTCGCCGACCAGTTGGGAAGGAAGGCGTATTCGAGCCCTCCGCCCGCCGTCCACCCGGTTCCGGTGCGGGCCTGAGAGCCAAGCCATCCGTAGTTGAGACGCAGGTCGCCATAGGCGAAGCCGCCCGTGCCGTAAAGGAGCAGCTGCGCGTTCAGCATCGACACGCCCGCGCGCCCTCGCACCGTGCCGAACCAGTCGACGCTGCGCGTTGCGCCCCACCCCTGATTGCCGCCGCCGCCGACGCTCGATCCTTGAAAATCGGTTTCCAGACCGACGACGAAGAGCGGGGTGAGCTGATAATTATAGCCGATCTGGGCGCCGCCGACGACGCCGCCTGAGTTAGACGCGCTCGAGGGCGCCAGCCAATGTCCATAGTCGTATCGATCAAGCCACCCGCCGCCAAGATTGAGACCGGCGTAGATCCCGGTCCAGGTGAAGATTGGCGCCGGCGGATAATAGACCGGCGGCGGCTCCTTGCGCGAAGGCAGGTCTGCGGCCGAGGCCGACAGGACGGAGAGGCAAGCCGCGACGGCGATGCCGAAAGCTGGTTTTTTCATGAGAACCTCGATGGTGCGTTTTTGAAACGCCAGCGCCCCCGCCAGTTCTGAAATGAATGATCAACAATGGCGCAATTGCGAAAATTTATCGTTCATTTTCAACGATTAATGGACATGCTTAGGCAGCGGTTAACGCGCCTGATTTTCGACGCGACGTTCTTAACGCGCCGGCTCAAACCGGCCCGTGGGTCTGGCCGATCCGACCGCCGCCGGCCGCGAGTCCGACGAGCGCCAGCGACGCCAAAAGCGCGCCCGCCCAGAAGGCGGACGCGGAACCGAAGGCGTCCCACAGCGCCCCCGCGCCGGCGCTGGCGGCAAGCAGCGCGACCCCGCTTGCGAGGTTGAAAACGCCGAAGGCCGAGCCGCGCAACGCCGCCGGCGCGACGTCGGCGATGAGCGTCGCGAGCAGGCCCTGGGTGAGGCCCATGTGCAGGCCCCAAAGCGCCACGCCGAGCCACACGAGCGGCATATGATCGGCGACCGCCAGGACGGCGTCGGCGGCGATCAGCGCGACAAGACCCGCCATGAGCGGCGTTTTTCTGTCGCCGCGATCCGAGAAGGCGCCAACCGGATAGGAAGCGCCGGCATAAACGACATTCATCGCGACGAGCACCAGCGGCGCGAGCGCCACCGGCAGTCCGACGTCGCGCGCCTTCAGGATCAGGAAAGCCTCGGAAAAGCGCGCCAGACTGAAGACGACGCCGATCGCCACAACGATCCAGAAGGGGCCGCCGAGCCGGCGGACTTCCTCGATATGCAGCGGAAAACGCGCCGGCCGCGGCGGCCGGGAGGCTTCCGGTTCGCGCACGCCGAGCGCCAGGACCACAACGGCGAGCGCCGCCGGAATCGTCGCGATCCAGAACACGAAAGGAATGCTGTTGGCCGAGAACCACATCGCGGCCACAGCGACCGCCGGCCCGAGAAAGGCGCCGATCGTGTCGAGCGACTGGCGAAGCCCGAAGGCCGCGCCGCGAATGGAGGCCGGCGCGATATCGGCGACGAGCGCGTCGCGCGGGGCGCCGCGGATGCCCTTGCCGACGCGGTCGATGAAGCGGGCGGCCATGACCCAGGCGACATTCGGCGCCAGCGGGAACATCGGCTTCGTGAGCGCCGCAAGCCCATAGCCGATGATCGCCAGCTGCTTGCGGCGTCCGAACCAGTCCGACAGCGCGCCGGAAAAGATCTTGACGATCGAGGCGGTCGCTTCGGCGACGCCTTCGATGATTCCGACTTCGGCCATCGAGGCGCCCATCGCGCCGACGAGATAGATCGGCAGCAGCGCATGGATCATCTCGGATGAGAAATCCATGAGCAGCGAGACGAGCCCGAGCGCCCAGACGCCGGACGGTATGGCGCGCAGACGCGAGTGGGCGCTGGAGTCGTTCATGAATTGATTCGGCTCGCGCGAAACCCTCTCCCAAAGGGAGAGGGTCGGTCCGAAGGACCGGGGTGAGGGGTTACGATTTCGCCGCTTCAGACACAAGGAATCCGCTGCGGCTGCGCCAAAATTCGTCCGGGAGAAACCCCTCACCCGGTTGCCTCGCAACCACCCTCTCCCGCAGGGAGAGGGTTTGGCGCGCGCTACGTCTTCAGCGCCTGCGCCAGCCGGGCGATTCCGGTCTCGATTTCTTTTTCGGTGAGCGCGACGAAGCCGAGCATCAGCAGCCGATCGCCGCCATTGACGTCGTCGAAGCGCAGCGCCGAGCCCGTCGCCAGCGAACAGACGCCGACGCCGGCGGCAAGGCCCCTCTTCTCCACCTCGGCCGCGTCCGGAAAACCGTCCGGCAGCTTCCAGACGAGATGCATGCCGGCCTGGTCGCCGTAGATCTCGCAGGCGCCGAAGTGATTCCGCAGCGCGCCCAGCAGCGCGTCGCGCCGATCGCGATAGAGCTGGCGAATACGCCGCAAATGGCGCCCGAACTCGCCGCTCGACATGAAATCCGCCATCGCCGCCTGTTCCAGCCAGCTTTGACCGTTGTTCATCAGCATCTTCATGCGCCGCCCGGCTTCGGCGAGACGGCGGGGCAGCACGACATAGCCGAGCCGCAGGCCGGGCCCCATGCACTTGGAAAAGGTGCCGAGATAGATGACGCGCTCGTTGCGATCGAGCCCCTTCAGCGCCGTCAGCGGCGAACCGACAAAACGGAAGTCGCTGTCATAGTCGTCTTCCATAATGTAGGCGTCGTATTGCGTCGCCCAGGCCAGAAGCTCGAGCCGCCGCTGCAGGCTCATGGTCACGCCGATCGGATATTGATGCGACGGCGTCACATAGGCGACGGCGCCCCTGGTTTTCGGCAGTCGCGACACGTCGAGCCCGTCCTGGTCAACGGGAACGGGATAAAGCGTCGCCCCGAGGCTCTCGAGCACGAAAGCGGCGCCCTGATAGCAGGGCGACTCGACGACGGCGGTGGAGCCCGGCGTGACGAGCAGGCGGCCGACCAGATTGAAGCCGTCCTGGCAGCCGCCGACGATGATGATCTGCTCCGGATCGGCGACGACGCCGCGCGCCGGCGCAAGATGTTTGGCGACGGCGCGCCGCAGTTCCATCAATCCTGCGGCGTCATTGTAGCTCGTGAGATTGGAGCCGACCGCCTTCAGCCGATTCTTGATGTGATGCGACCAGGCCTTGAGTGGAAAGGATCGCGCGTCCGGCCGGCCCACCCAGAAATCGGCGGCGAGACGACGACGCTCCGGGTCGGCGAGGCGATGGGTGCGCAACGCCCCGCAGGGCGGCGGAGCTTCAATCGCGGCGCCCTGCTCTTCCGTCTGCGGCGTGCGGTGATTGGCCGACAGAAACGCCGTGTCCGGCAGATCCGGCGAAACGAAGGTGCCCACATAGGGCTTCGTGCGAATGTATCCTTCGGCGATCAGCCGCTCATAGGCCAACACGGCCGTGTTGCGCGAGACGCTAAGCTGGCTGCTCAGTTCGCGCGTGGTCGGCATCGGATCGTCGCATTTGAGCTGGCCGTTGAGGATCATCGAGCGGATCTGGTCGAAGATCTGGTTCTGCAGAGTGTTCTTGTCTGACTCAGCCAGAATGATCGACAGTTGCACATGCCCGCTCTTGACGATGGGCGCTGGACGATCCGTGGTCGTTAAGGTCATCGCTGCAATCTCCCCTGGGCGCAAGCTAATGCGCTTCTAACCCGCGCGCATAGGTCCACAGGGAACGTAAGCATTGGCGCCAACTTTCGCGCCCGTTGCTAATTAGCACGCCAGCCAGAGAGGAGAACTGTTTCGATCTGGCGCCATCAGGTTGCTTGCTCCTGGCGCTTTTACTTGGACGCACATTGGGGAAAGCTGCGTTCGTTCGCAGAAGCGCCTGAGCAAGGGGAGACCAAAATGCCGTTTTCGAAGTCGCGCTTCGTGCCCGTGGCGTTTTGGGTTGGATTTCTCGCCCTTGGCCTCGCCACCAACGTCAATCACGAGCAAAAGACCCGCGGGGCCGCCCATAGCAGGCAGGAGATGAGCGTCGCCAGCGCCTCGGCCAAGCGCCTGCCGCTGCTGATCCAGGATCGCAATCAGATCGTTCGCGATTAAGCGCGCGGACAATTTACTCCTCGGCGCCGCGTGAGCGGCGTTTTTTTGCGCCAAATTCCTATGGTTTGCGCAGGGGCACGAGGCGGTTCAGCACGGTGATGGACAAGAAGCCGCCGATCCAGGCCCCCACCGCGGCGAACGCCACATAGGCCCAGTTCGACGTATAGCTGATCACCGCGAAGGCCGAGAGCAGATACCAGATGCTGCTCCAGCTCGCGGCGGCGACGCGCCGACGCTCCGACACGGCGGCGTTGAAAAACACATAGACCGCGTCGGTGATGGCGGTCGAGACGGCGACGCCAATTCCGATCAGCGGGTCAATCGCAGGCAGGTCCATGGTCCCCTCCGCTTTCGCCCGGTCAGGGCGGATGGGAGCAGCTATGGACGCCGCAATGGGGCGAGGCAATCGAGTTAGCGAAGGCGGCAGGCGAGCCGCTGCGTCGCCTTATGCCGCCAGCATTCAGTCAGCATCGCTGTCCTTGGAGGGCGGCTTTCCACACGCCCAAATGCACTTCTTCGCGGATTTGCCATCGCAGAACGGTTGATAAAGGGCATAGTACCAGACCGAGTAAGGGATTTGACCGTAAGGGCGCGTCGGGGCGACCCCTGGCGTGCGAAGGATCGGCAAGCATTTTTTGGGCGCTTTTGCTTGATCTTTCGACTGGGCCGCGCCGGCGGCAAGGGTGACGCCAAGCAGGGTCAGGAACAGATATTTCCACATACGCTGGCCCTGCATGTTCAACCGAAGCAAGACGCCAGATGGCGTGCGGATATGCTCGGGCAAGCGACCAGCTATAGTTTCGCGCGTGACGGCGGGTGACGCATGGTCGGGTCAATGTTGCAAGGCTTGCGGCGATGGGCGACCAAAATGGGTCGCTTAAATGGTGGGCGCGACAGGGATTGAACCTGTGACCCCTACGATGTCAACGTAGTTGAATAGGGATTATCTGGGTTTTATCCTGCTTCCATGACTTTACCAAGCAACTGATTTATGGGATATTCCCCTTTACGTTCATGTATCGAGTTTACCCGGATTTTCCGCATTCTGCTTCCAACCTGCTTCCAAAACTGCTTCCAAGATCGGCCCGCCCATGCCCAGGCTCACCAAGACCCTCGTCGACGCGCTCGACCCAGCCGGCAAGAATTCCTTCGTTTGGGATAGCGACCTTTCCGGCTTTGGCGTCCGCCTCATGGCGTCAGGACGGATGACCTATGTCGTGCAGTATCGGACCGCCGCGGGTGCGACCCGCCGGCTGACGCTCGCCAGTGTTGGCGCCATCGCGCCAGACGAAGCGCGCAAAGTCGCCCGGCTTCGGCTCGCCGATGTGGCCCACGGCCGCGATCCGTCCGAAGAGCGGCGCGCAGCCCGTGAAGCCAGCCGGCCGATGACCGTCGCCGAGCTGTGCGAGCAATATCTCCAGGCCGCGCGCCATGGGCACGTCACGACGCGCTTCGGCCGATCGAAGCGCGCCGCGACAGTCGCGATCGACGAAGGCCGCGTCTCACGTCACATCGTCCCGCTCATCGGCAAGAAGCCAGCCGGCGAGCTGACACGCGCTGACATTCAGCGCATGGCCGACGCCATCGCCGCCGGCAAAACGGCGACTCATGTCAGGACGCGAGCCCGCGGCGTCGCGCGCGTCACCGGAGGCGCGGGAACCGCCGCGCGCGTCGTGGAACTGTTAGGCGGCGTCTGGACGTGGGCCGAGAAGCGCGGATTGGTGTCGGGACAGAACCCGGCGCGCGGCGTCGACAAGGCCCGCGGCGAGGCCCAGGAGCGCGTTCTTTCGATCCATGAGCTTGGCGCGCTCGGCGAGGCGATGGAACGCGCCAGAGACGCCGCGCCGCTCGCTGTGGGCGCGTTGCGCCTGATAGCGCTCACCGGCCTGCGGCGCGACGAAGCTTGCGGCCTGCGATGGAGCGAAGTGGACTTCGAGGGCTCATGCCTTCGCTTGGCGCAGACCAAGACCGGCCGCTCAACGCGCGCGATCGGCAAGGCGGCGATCGAGCATCTGCGCTCCCTGCCCCGCCTCAGCGACGAATTCGTATTCCCGAGCCGATCGGGCAAGACCCACGCGGACCTGAAGAAGCAGCTCGCGGCGATCTTCGACGCCGCAAAGCTGACCGACGCGCGATCGCAGGCGCTTCGCCGGACGTTCGCGACGCTGGCCGACGAGGCAGGCTGCGGCGACGCGACGGTCGGCGAGCTGCTTGGGCACGCGAAGCGCGGAGTGACGCAACGATCCTATGTGCGCCGGCCCGATGCGGCGCTTGTCGCCGCAGCAACCAGGGTCGCGCAGACGATCGCCAACGCGATCGACCGGACCGGCGGAGAAGTGGTGTCGATCCAGCCTCGCGAAAACACAACCGCCAGCTGAACTGCGTGAGCACACTCGCCTATCCTGACCCCTTCCAACGCCTTCCAACGCCAAAAATCGCCCTTCCAACGCCTTCCAACGCCTTTCCAACCACCCTTTTTGCCCCTTCCAACGCCCTTCCAACGCTTCCAACGGAGGCTTCCAACTCCCCCCTTATACCCCCCAGGCGTTGGAAGCCCGCCTCGGGGCCGCTTGGAGCGCCCCTCGCGGGCGCCAACGCTTCGCGCTCGGGTTCCGAAATCCTGAGCCGCGTCTCTCGCGCGTCTCAACCATCACCTTTCGAGCATCTCGCACGCCCACACCTCGCCCCGATGCGTCAGCGTCGCGTGAAGAACGCAACTCCCCCCGCCGAGGAGTGCGCCGCCACGACTCAGAAACCGGCCGCCCGTCGCCGAACCGATCGCCGGGCTACTTCCCACGCTGACAGCGCGAAACACGCACCAGCGACTCGCCATGGCGATTTTCACGCTTATTGCCTTTCGCCAGCCCGCCGAGCCCTCGCTCATCTCCGTCCGCCCCACCACCTTCGCGACGCGATCCCTCGACCTTCGCTCGACCGAACATGTGCGCGTCGGCCGGCGGGCTCATGCCTCGCGCGCGCGTAGGATCGGCCGTGTGAAAGAACGACTTGCGGAACGTCATCGCGCTGATAGCAAAAGCGCGATCTTGGGTAGAAAATCTAGCCGCCCAATCGCGCCGTATGGGTAGATTTAATACTCATTTTATTCTTTAACATCAGTGATTTACATCAATCGCAAGCGCTGCTATGAAGAAGCAGCCGGGCGAGACGTTGCAGCGCCGAGCCCGGCCTAACCACAGCTGGTTTCGGAGACCGAACCATGGCTAATGCTCAACATACTCGAATTGTGTCCGCGCAAGCATCTCCTCGGCAAGGACCGGCCGGCGCGGACCCGATCTTTGCGGCGATCGCCGCCATGAAGCGCGCGTCGACTAAATACAAGGCCGCAGAAGCCGAGGCCGAGTTATCCGCCACTCACGACGAAGCTGCGGATGCCGCAGGTAGCGCTAAATTTGACGCCGAGTTCGCCGTCATCGACATGACGCCAACGACACGCGCGGGCGCCATAGCGCAGCTGCGCGTCCTCGCGACGCTCCTCGACAGAGAAATGCCGGCCGACGCCGTCGTCGTGGGGACCAGCGAGACGATCCGTCGGGCGCTTGCAGTTATCGAGAAGAACCCGCGCTGATCCATTGCGGCCGCAACTGAACGCGGACACCCTGACACAGGGCGCGCGAGTACGTCTCGCCGCCTTTCCTCGAGGAGCGGTGCAGATCGGCCCGACGGCCCTCGCGCCAGCCACCGAGCGCCAAAAACAAATCAATCAGAGAACATCACTAAATTTCAATGCCTTATGGCAAAGGCAAAAATAATACACCAAAAGTCTCCCGCGGCTCGACAGATGACATACAGCCGGCAAAACTGACGTTTCAATGCATAACCTATTGAGTTGACTCTTACGCGTTGAGCAACGTTGGGTGACTACTTGGTGTATATTTTATACCCTTTACCGAGTATATTTTCTACCACTTTGGCTTTTATTTATATCGCTGGTATCATCTCCGTGTATTCAATAAAGCGGAGACGCGACGTGTCAGAACCTAAGAAATTAATCACGCCCGAAAAGGCCGTCGAGCTCTTGCGCGAGCGCTATGGTTTCGGGTCGGTTGCCTCGCTGGCGAAGTGGAGAACGACCGGCGGCGGCCCGCGTTTTCGAAAACTAGATCGCTTCGTTCTCTACGACTCCGACGATCTAATTGCCTGGGCCGAGGCGAAGATCAGCCAGCCCTTCTCATCCACCAGCGAGGCTGAAAGCGGCCGTCCCTGCGCGGAAGGACACCGCCGTGGCCGCCCGAGAAAAGGGACACAAGAAGAGCGTCAGGAGCCCGCCGGGACGGCGTAGTCGAGTGCAGGAGAGTAGCGAGTTAGTCGCAGCCGCCGGCACCAAGGACGCCGACAATGAACGCCACCGCCATTGCCGCGGAGGCCGGTCACTCCCGCGAAGACGCGACCGGCGCATATTTTCCGACGAACGAAATGAACCTAGCGCCCGCGCCGTCAGCAGTCGCCGCACCGGCTCCATGCGATTTTTCGAAACTCCCGGCGGCAATTATCGATGCTGAGTTCGCCGAGCGCGGCGATCTTCTCGCCCGCGCGGGCGGACTTATCGAGCACTGTGCGCTGTCCGGAGATCGACCAAGCCTCGAGCGCGCTATCCGCGCGGCACGATCCATCACGCTCGACCTCTGCCAACTCTTCCTTGAAGTCTGCGCGAACGAGGCTTCGCGATGAATGCCGATCCATCGGCCTTCGCAGAGGCGGCGCGCGAATGGCGCGAACAGCGGGAAAAGCCGGCGGCCGTGCGGCTGGTATCGGCGGAACCAATCCTCGACGCCTCCGACGCGATCTCCATAGCCGAGCCGGAATACGTCAGGCGTGACCAAGAGGCCATCGGCGAGAAGATTGGCCAAACGAATTACGGCGACGAGAAGAAGATCGAACTGCCGATCGTTTGCGCCTCCGATCTTGACCCCGAGAAAGCTCCCCACCGGCGCTGGCATGTCGCCGATCTCATCCCCGCGGCGAACGTGACCATTCTTTCAGGTGACGGCGCGACCGGCAAAAGCTTGCTCGCACTTCAGTTGGCCGCGGCAACTGCCACCGGCACGGAATGGATTGGCACGGCGCCGGCTCCCGGCCGCGTCTTGTTCCTGTCAGCCGAAGACGAGCTCGACGAGTTGCACCGCCGGCTTGCCGCGATTAACCGCGAGCGCGCCGATTTGTCAGAATTGTTTATCTGCCCACTCGCAGGCGCAGACGCAGTGATGGCCTCCCCCACACCACGCGATGGCCTGCTTGCAGAAACGCCAATCTTCGCCGCGCTAAAGCGCGAGGCGAACAAACTGAAACCTGCGCTGATCGTTCTAGACACTCTCGCCGACATTTTCGGCGGAGACGAGATCAAGAAAGTTCATGCACGCCAGTTCATCGCCATGTTGCGCGGCGTTGCGCTTGAGAATGACGCCGCGATTGTACTTCTCTCACACCCGTCCCTTAGCGGAATGGCGAGCGGTTCCGGCACGTCCGGCAACACAGCCTGGAACAACTCTGTTCGGTCAAGGCTCTACTTCGAGAGGCGAAAGAACGCCGATGGCTCGGAAGACGATACCGATATTCGAAGTTTGAGCGTCAAGAAGGCCAATAGAGCCGCAAGCGGCGCCCCGATCGTTGTTCGCTATAGCGACGGAAGGTTCGTCCTCGATAAGGATTGCTCATCGTCTTCTGAACAAGAACGAAGAGCCGAGCGCGTCTTTCTCTCACTGCTTGCGCAGTTCGATAGCGAAGGCCGCGCCGTGTCGCATTTGCCTTCAAACGCATATGCGCCGGCATTGTTCGCCAAACATCAAAATGCGGAACGTCTCGGAAAGGCAAAACTCTCGGCGGCGATGGATCGCTTGTTTGCGAAGGCTGCAATCCGCGTCGAAGAGACCGGCCCGCCGTCTAAGCGCCGCCAGCGAATTGTTGCTGCGCAGAAGCTAGAGACACAGGAGACGGAGAATTCTCGATGACCGCGCGCGCCCTCATCACAGGAACGCTCTTCCGTGCGCCCGAGCGCAAAGTCTCGCGCAATGACCGACCTTTCGTCCAGGCGACCGTCAAAACCAAAGACGGTGATGCTTCGACATTCTGGCGCGTCTTCGCGTTCAGCGAAAGCGTGCAGGAGGAATTGCTCAGGCTGCACGATGGCGACGCGCTGTCTGTGTCAGGATCGATGCGCGCGGAGATATGGGCGCCGGACGGCAAGGAGTCCCGTGTCAGTCTTACGCTGACAGCAGACGCGATCCTGCCTCTTCGGCGAGAAAAGCAGCCACGCGAGAAGCAGCGAGCCGGCGCGCCCCGCGGATCAGCCGCCCCCCATGATCGCTCGAGCAGCGCCAGGCGCGCCGTCGGCCATCGCTCGCCAAGCGCACCTCACGGCTGGCACGAGAGCGACGCCGACATTCCATTCTGAAAGGCCCGACCATGATCCTTGGAATTGACCCTGGCCTCGATGGCGCGATCGCGGTTCTGACCGACGGCGGCGATCTGCTCGAAATCCACGACATGCCGACTTTGCTCGATGGAGCCAAAGGCAGGCGCGCGGTCAATCCGGCGCTCTTCGCCACCATCATCTATTCGACGCACGCGAGCCGCGCATATTGCGAATTGATCGGACCTCGCCCGACGGACGGGACGACGGGCGCTTTCGGCTTCGGCCGCACGCGTGGGATCATCGAGGGCGTGCTCGCGGCCGCCGGCATTCCTCTCGAATTGATCGCGCCGCCCGTCTGGAAACGCGCATCTAACATCGCGCCGGGCAAGGAGAACAAGGACAGCGCCCGCAGCGTCGCAATCTCCCGTTGGCCTTCGCAGGCCGCCATATTCGCGCGCAAGTGCGACTGCGACCGCGCCGAGGCCGCGCTGATCGGCCTCGCGGGCTTGCTGCGGGAAAGGAAGGTTGCGGCGTGATCCGCTCAGCGACGAACCCGCGAAAGGCCGAAGTGCTCAAGCAGCTGCGCAAGGGCAAACTGACTGTCGAGCAGGCCGCAAAACTCGCAGACGTTCCTGTGTCAGGAATTGTCGGCTGGGCGAAGCTCGCAAAAATCCCCCTCCCGGAAAAGTATCTCCAGCCCCGTCGCTCGCCTTCGGGGGCGCGTTGAGACCAAATTTTTTCCGGTGCGTTGCGACCAAAATTGCTTCGCGCGTAGGCTTTCGGCGCAATTTCAATCGCATCGCTGACACGCCTGACATGAACGAGACGCACGAGACGCAGGAAACCGAAGCGCCGAAGAACCGAATGCAGGTTCTCGGGCATGAACGGCCGTCGAAAAAGAAGCCGCTGACCGCGCTCGACGCGAAGGCGAAATTGTTGATCGAATATCAGATTTCTGGATGCCCCCACGCGTACGTCAGCCAATACACGCGCGCCGCTCCCACCGAATTCGACCCAGATGCGCGCCGGCCGCTTGAGCCCGGCGAGCCTCTCAAGTTGGAAGAGGCCGCAGATTTACTACGCACTCGCCGAAGGCACGCGCGCTGGATCATGGCGCAGCCAATCGCTCAGAAGGAGTTGGCTCTGCAACTCCAGGCGATGCGCGACGGCCACCGAGCCGAAGCGCTCAATACGGTCGTCGCTGTCATGCGCGACCGCGGCGACGGCAAGGCCGCTGACAAAAAAGTCAGAATTCAGGCCGCGAGCATGATCCTCGGCGACGCGGTCGGCCAAACGCCCGCAAAGTCGAACGTGCAAGTTAATGTCGGCGTGAACCTCACGGCCGGAATCGTAATACGATTGCCCAGCAACCTCCCGCAGACGCCTCTCGAAAGCGGCGTCGAGCCCAAATCGATCGTCGACACGCACCCGCTCAGCCGCGAGCAGCGGATGCTCACGCGCGTGGAAAGCAACGAGGCCGCCGATGACTGACCTGCGCGCGTTCATCAAGAGCCTGCCGAATGCGGGCGACCTCGACCCCGCTAAACGCACGGCGAACGAACGCGAGATCGAACGCCGTGTAAGCTCGTTGCCGGCCAGCGAGCGCGCGAAGTTTGAGACGACGCTCCGGGATATGGCCAGCGAGCAACATCGCAGCCTGAATTTCGAGACGAAATGGGCAGCGGCGAAACAGGCGCAACAGCTCAAAGAGCAGTTATCGAGTTCGAAGTAGCCCGCCTCCCGAGCAAGGACAAAAGATATGCCGCTTCAGCCCAACGCCCTTCCCTTCGCGCCGCCGACTCTGGCGGCTCCCTTCGACGCCGCTCTCGCATTCGGCACGAACGCCGTCGCCGAAACCAAGACTTCGACCGGCTACTTCGGCGCGCCGACGCAGCTCGATATCGGCCAAGGGCACGTGCGCGGCGAATGGGTGATCAACATCACGGCCCTCGACCAGGTGACTGGCGATGAGAGCTGCACCTTTCACTTGCTTGGCTCGAATGACGTGGCTTGGGCAAACGGCAACGTCGAAATTCTGCAATCGCAGAATTTTGGCGGCGCATCCGGCCGTGCTTTCGCGACCATCCCCGGCGCCACTCCAGCGCCCGGCGCTTCGGCTTACGGGCCGGCGGGAACGCGCAGCCAGTTTCCCTTCAGCAACATGAAATCGGGCATCGTCTACCGCTATCTGCGTTGCTACGCGGTGATCGGTGGCACGACGCCATCAATCACAGCAAACACGTTCCTGTCGCTCGGCATGTGACGAAGTGACGAACGCTGCGCAAAAAGGATCACGACCATGATTTTGGCAACCATAGCCGCGCCGACAGGCATTCTTGCGGCGCTGGACAAGCGCGCGGCTCAGCGCAACGAGTCGCACGCGAAACTCTTGTCGCGCGCCGGTCTTGTGCAGGATGACTGGGATGCGCTCGCCGTCGCGCTCGGCGGCGCAAACGCAGTGAACTTGCGCCGTCTCTTGAATGCGTCTCAGGCGGCGCTTTGCGTGATTGAGCAATCGACCGCCATCCAGGAAAACAGCTCCGCCTCGCACAATGCGGCGATCACGTCGCATTTTGGCGACCTTAGCTAATGACCGACGCGCCGCCCGATAGACCACCAGCATGGGCTCCGTGCGAGCGCGTCATTCCGCTCGGAAATCAACGACCGCCAACGTCGGAGGAAATCTGGAACGAGCTAGTCGATCGCGGATGGCGTCGGCGAAATTTGCCTACCGAGGAAGACGAGCGCGCGATCGAACGCCGCAAGAGATCGCGTCGGCGAGTTTGGTAAACATTGAGCGCTAGCAGCGCGGTTGAAGGAAGGAAACGAGTGATGGAAAATCGTGGTTATGTTCGATTTGTCGGCGGCGAAACCAAATGCTTTGCGAGCACGAGCAAGCCGAAAGGAATTCTCGCCAGCATCTTGCGCACGCTCGAGACTCGCGGCGTCACGCGTCGGCAGATTGAAGATCAAGGCATCGATATCGAAGCCATGGAGCAGGCCTTCGCAAAAATCGATGAGCGGCAATTTCAGATGCTGCTCAATCTGGATCACTTTCATCCCATCCAGATCGTGGTGATCGAGGCAATGGAGCGTCACGCTCCGAGCGTGGCGATCGACTCGCGCGACCCCGGCACGATGTTTGGCCGTTTCTGACATGGAAGCGCGCGCGCCTCTCGAGCGGCTGCAGGCGCTCATCGCGTCCGAACCGAAAGGCCAGGCCTGACATGGGCGTGGCCGCCGGCCTTTCTCTCGCCGCCACCGGCCTGCAGGCGGGCGGCTTTTTCCTGAAGGGGCAAGCAGCCGCCTCGAACGCGCGCGCGCAGGGCCAAAGCACCGGGTTCTCGCGCTTCTACGACGCGATGCAGGCGCAGATTGCGGCGCAGGCCGGCGAACTGAAGGCGACCGAGACTGACACGTTCCTGCGCCGACGCACAGAGGGCGCGCTGGCGAACATTGACGCGGTGCTCGCGGGTACGGGCACGGTCGACAGCTCGCCGTCGTCGTGGGCGGTCAAGAACCGCTTCGAATATCTCGCTGACGAGGCGCGCACGTCGCAGACGGGCAACATCCGCCGGCAGGCGCAAGCCGATCGCAACCAGGCCCAGCTCTATGCGTTGAGCGGCGTGAACGCGATCAACGCCGCCAACGACAACGCGCGCGATCTTGACACGCTGGGCCTGCTCAGCAGCGGCGGGTCGATTTTCAAGCGCCTGCTCCCGTCGAGTGACTGACCCCCCGAGATAGCGTTCGCGGCGGCCCGCAACGTCACGCCGAGCTGCGGCGCAAACTGGATTGCGCGCGGGAGTGGCGCGAAGATCATCGTCGCCATCGCTACGAAGCAGCTGCAGGGGAGCCTGGACACAAATCAGCGCTTCGGCCTCAACCGCATCTCCACGAACCTCAATTTGGAGTCGCCGCCTACGGCGCATCTTCAGTCAACCCCGCAGCCGCTCGCCACTCCGCCCCCCGCATCGCCGCCTCAACCAATCGAGCCTGCGACCCAAAGCGTCGAAGACCAGATCAAGCGTGAGAAGCTTCTCCACGCGCAGCTCGCCAGGCGCGAAGATCGCGGGCTCGCGCTGCGATGCGTTCCCCGCTTCGCCCCGCCGTCGGCGCTCAACAAAAATTCGCCGGACCAACTCGCCATAATTTGATCACTCGCCGAGCACGAAGAATTCGTTCGTTAGTGGAGGCGGGGAATGAAAACGGAAGCACCCAGGATTTTCTCATAAACAAGCTTCCAAATGGCGCGCGATTTGATTGGTAATTCGCTCGTATAGGAGCTGTCAGCGTAAAATGATTTCTATAGGGAAAATGTGAAACACCCCGAATTTCACCGACTACATCACCACCACCCCAGCATTTTTGTGACGCCAGCAAGCGCGATACTGGCAGCGATTGCGCATGAGATATAAAAGTCACGAAGATGAGTTTGCAATTTTCCCCGTCCCCCCCTTTTTTTATGAAACAATTATTTACTACGCCAAGCAAGAGTGTATTTGTTATGCAGTCTAAGCTATTCGAGCGACGTGATTTTTTTAGAATTGGCATACTGGGGATTACTGCCTTTCAAGTCAAAATTCGACGCAACACTCCATACGTGCGCGACGGTTGATGTGTCTGACGTTCTCGCTATGCTCCCGCCATGTGCGGACGCTTCACGCAACATCTGTCTTGGGAAGAACTTCACCGGCTCGCCGACCTGATCGGCCAGCCGCGAAACCTCGGGCCCCGCTACAACATCGCGCCGACAACCAGAATTGAGGTCCTCCGTCCTACATCGGGCGGCAGTGACCTTGTTCCCATGCGATGGGGGCTTCTGCCCTCTTGGTGGAAAAAGCCGCTGAGCGAGCTTCCCTCGACGTTTAACGCCCGCGCCGAGACGGTCGCCGAGAAGCCGATGTTTCGATCGGCGTTCAAGAGCCGGCGCTGCGTCATTCCGGCGCCCGGCTTCTATGAGTGGACGGGCGCCAAAGGCGCGAAGACGCCCCACTATTTCAGCGCGCCCGATGGTCGGCCTCTCGCCTTCGCTGCGCTATGGGAGACATGGCGCGACGCCGAAAGCGACGCACAGGTCGACTCCGCCACGATCATTGTCGGCGCGGCGAACAATTGGATGACGCGCTTTCACGATCGCATGCCGATCATTCTCGACTGGCGAGACGCCGGCGCATGGATGGCGGGAGACGATCCTGGCGCGCTGTTGCATCCGCCGCCAGAGGATGCGCTGCAGGAATGGATCGTCTCGCCTCGGGTGAACCGCTCGGGCGTCGGCGACGCTGATCCGACGCTGATTGCCGAGATTTTTGCGACCCGCGATTTTTAGGCGGAAAGTGCTTTGTGTCCCTCTTCGGAAGTCCAAGCCTCAATCAAGTTCGGCCCGTCGTAAAGTTCCACGCGGTGGCTGTCGGCCGAACCTCTATAGCGCGCGACGGCTCCGCCGAAGGAACTCCATGCCTGGCTCGCACCATGGTCTCGCAGTGTTCCGACTTGTTTGTCCTTTTTCCAGATGACAATGTTGTATCGAGGCTCGCTTGATCGATCGGCGTTCATTGTCGCGCTCCTAAATTCGAATCGCGTGATCAATACTCTCACACTCGATGAGTCAGGATCATGGCGGAAAGTAAGAAGGAGAACGCCACGGCTGTGATCGAATGCGCCTTAGCGGCGTTGACGCATCTGGAAGGGGCGCAGAAATCGATCATCCTGTGCGCCCGCGCACTGTGCCTTCCGACCAGACGCGCAATGATTTGAACGTTGCAAAAACCTTGCGCTTTTCGAAGCGATCAGGGGCCAGCCCCCAGGGCCGGCCCCTTTTCTGTGCGTGGAAGATGCGGGCGGTGTCGCGCTCGCCTATGTTTATTTCGAGGACAACCTGGCCGGAGGGGGCTCGTCAATCGCCGCGGAGCCCGTCACGCAGACGGTCGCGCACGCTATGTCAGATGCCGCGAACGCGAGGTGACGATCATGCCGGACTGGCCGGACTATCAAGCGAGGGGTGAGCGCCTTCCATACTACGGCTTTAGCTGTCGGAATCGAGTGGTGGTTTTCATGGGCAGTTCGAACATCGCGCCACCTTCCACGCGGCCAGCGAGATCGACAATGCCTTCCCATAGCGCCAGCAGGCGCTCAGCCTGCTTAGTGATCTTGCTCTTGTAAAGGCTGGGAGACATGAAGAAGCCGATGAGCTTAGAGTTTCGGAATGCGTGATACTCCGCTTTGTTCCTCGTTATACGCCGATCCGCCGATATGACGATCCATCGGCCTTCCCGGCCGAGCGCTTCGATCCATTCAACGTCAGTAACGCGTGGACCAAACCTATCGCGAAGATGGATGATCTCATGTTCTCCAGCAAAAAGGGCGTTTAGGGCTCTAGCGAGCGCTGGAGGAAGGTGCTCGTCGAGGAGAACTTTCACGCCGCGAGGAGGGATTCTTCAAATTTCACTGCATCTCGAACAACTGACGCGGAAACTTCATAAATCTTCGCGACGCGCTCAACTGACCCCTCGACTTTCAGGGCGTCCGCAAGCACGACAGTTGGCACGCCGAAATTAGCTGTGATGGGTTGGCCAAAGGCGCGTTTCGGGTCGAGCACGATGGTGTCCTTCCCGTTGAGAGGCCGCCAACGAGCAACCGCCTCATCGGAAATATCCAAATCCTTGAAGCTTCGCTCGATAACGCGTTTGAATACGAATTGGCGCTTCTTGAGATCAAGCAGCTCCGTGTCGCCGGACTGCTTCAGGCTATCGAGAAAAATGGTTCTGCCATCGGTCTTGAACCGCCGCGTGGAAAACGGCCGGTCGTCATTCGCGCACTCGCGCGCGTATTCCAGACAATTGCGGATGGTCTTTAGCCCCAAGCCGGCGTCGATGAACGCCTGAACGAAGCGGAGCTCGATCAGATCGCGAAAGCCGAGCTCAATGTGGTCGTCTAGCCTTGGAATCTGCGGCGTCCACAGCGGAGGAATTTCAACCGCCATGCCTCGATTCTTATGAGAATACCCACCAAGCCACCGGCGAATGTTGCGTGCCGGCGTCTTGATCAAACGTGACGCCTCGGGAACCGTATAGGAACCGATTCCGATCGGCACATCCTCAAAACGTCTGGCGGCAGGGTGCATGAATCAAGCTATACGACGATCGTTGCTTAAAGCCCATAGCGGAACGTTGAGCGTCGACGGGACAGTCCCGCCCCTGGGGCACAAAAACGCCCCGCCGTTACATCCACGGTCGGGGCGTTTTGTTGCGACGGAGCACCGACGCTGACGCAATGCTACGCCCTCACAGCATGCGCCGCAACGTCAAGCGTCGCCGTTGATTTTTGCGAGCATGATGTTGGACGGCTTGAAGGAGACGACCAGCCGCGCCGAAATCTTGGCGCTTACGCCCGTTTTCGGATTGCGCCCCAGCCGCTCCTTTTTGGCCCGCACCAGAAAGGTGCCGAAGGAGGAGAGCCTGACTTCTTCGCGTGCGACGATGCACTCGAAAATTTCTTCAAGCACTATGTCAATGTATTTCGCGCATTCGGCCCGTGGCACGCCGACTTTTCGGTGGATCGCGTCTGCGAGTTCCGAACGAGTCACGCTGCCCCTCTTGGCGCCGGAGCACGAAAGTTCAGTTCGAGACAAGGTCATGCTATCTGTCATAAGTATAAGCGACCGCATGCTGCACGGCACCGAAACGAGCGTCAAGCCTCATTCGCGGCATCATGCGGCGGACCTTACGCCGACCCGTATATCGCCCTGACGGCCGCTGCGTCTTCGCCCAGCCCGGAACACAAATCGTGTCGCCGGCGAATTTGGGTCACGGCGGGGTTGAGCGGCAGATCGGCGGCAAAGGCTGTCGCGCATAGGGCAACGAGCGCGGCAACCGCCAATCTAGCGGCATTCACTTCGGCGCCGCTCCTTTTTCCTTGGCTGACACGAATTCCCCCGCGACGGGAACAGCGGCTCAGTCGCGGGCTGCTTTGGCAGTACCGAACAGCTCGACAACCAGCGTTGCAAGTTCGGCAGCTGCCGGATCATTGTGATACCGGCCGGCGCGCAAGAAACACATCACCGATATCGCGGCGTAAGAACAGCATCCCATAAACCCGGCGGCATCGCGCTGATCCACGAATAATTCCGAGATTTCTTCGGCGAGCGCGCCCATCTGCCCAATCGTAGCGAGAGCGTTAATGTCAAAAGGCCCCAGAAAGCCGCCTTGGACACCCGAGTGTTCAGCTACTTTATCAGCAGCGAATATCATCGCATTGGCGAGCGCGTTCTTTTGGCGACGATCCCTTTCCATAAATTCACCGAGAATGCTCGACGCCCTATTGATGTAGCTGATATGCGTGAAATCGGGATAATCGGTCATAAAATGCTCGACTGGAAAAAATTTTCGCCGCGAGTCTGAAACAAGGCGCTTAAGAAAAGCGAAAAGCCGGACAGCAGGTCGCCGGTAAATTGCGCAGGGTTCGCAAGACCATCCGCGCCAGCGCCAGCGAAGGAAATTTAAGCAATAATCCGCCTTCCGCTAATCCCGGCTAAGCGCCAAGCGGAAATGGGGAGCCACCCTAGACCGTATACCCGAGATGCCCGATATCGGGGGCCAGCCGCCCGGCCGCGAGGAACCCCCGCGAGGTTTGCCGTTCAAGTCTCGGATGCGGGCATAGCCAGCGGCGGCGTTTGCCCGGCGCGGAAGCCCTCATGGAGGTGAAGACGCCCGGTCGTCTGCCCCCGGATGGCCTCTTCGACCAATGCGCCGCGGTGGCGGGCAATTTATCTGAGGCTCGATCGGCTCTCGCCGGGCTGGAAAGTCTCTCGCGGAAGTGGTATCCAATTACCGCAAGTCGGCGGTGTCCGTTTCAGCAACCGCACGATGGCCCGGCCGAGTTTGCCTCTCGCGCCGGGCCCATCACCCTCCCAGCGCCGCAAAAAATTCCAACGCACCGCCACCGTTTTGTCAAGGAAGCCTTGACACGTAAAGGCGATTTTTGACGTGCGCACAACCATTACGAGAAGCAGCCTCACTGCCATAGCCCCGGATAATTTCTGACAGGCGAAATTTTTTGAGGGGCGAGGCGTGCGGGGGGCGACCGCTAAGCACGCCAACCGAATGGCCAAAATCTCCGTAGGCCGAGAAAAAATGGCGGCAAGGCCGATTTCCTCCCATATCAGCCGGGTTTTGGGGAGGGAGAAGTGTGCGGCTGAAGCACGAGATAGGGGTCGGCGACCCGTTTTTTGGCCCTACCCGGCCTTCGCGCAAAAGGCCCCCACCCCCATCGCCCGCCAGTGGATTGCGCGAATTACGCGGCGAGGTCGGCTTCGTCTGGCCGGTGACTGGGCGGAACGTAGTGCGACGTGCCGACCAGCGCCCGGACGCTCGCCGGCAGCGCGTCATCGTCGGCGATGACCTGGAGCTTGAGACCGAGCGCGCCCAAGATGGAGGGCAGAGACATTTCGCCTGGCCGCTTCATGCCGCATTCGAGCTTGCTGACATATCCATCGGCGACACCGACCGCTTGGTCTAAGGCAAGGCTCGCGATCCGCAGTTCATAGCGCCGAGCCGCGACGAGCTTCATCAGCTCGGATAGCGATGTGCATTCACCGACGACGCGCATCAAGCCTCCGCGTGCAAATCATGTCGCGCGGGAGTCTATCGCAAGCGCGGCCTGCTTCCAACCTGCTTCCAATGTGAGGGGGTGTTTTCCGAAGCTTTTCGTAAGCTTTTGATTTTTATGGTGGGCGCGACAGGGATTGAACCTGTGACCCCTACGATGTCAACGTAGTGCTCTCCCGCTGAGCTACGCGCCCCCAGGCCCGTGGGCCGGAGCGCCCGTCTATACTGACGTACGCGGCGACGCGCAAGCGGGCTTCGCCTGCGACGTTGGGAATCAGCCTCGCCCGCAAGCCACGGAAAGAATTGACGTTCCGTAAAGGCCATGGGCTTCGCATGCAAAAGTTTTGTGACGTGGCGCGATTTCGAGTCTTGCGGCGCGCCCGCTTTGTGGCAGACTTAACGCCCCTCCCGCTTGTCGAGCGGAGAGAAGTTAAGGAGGTTTCGCATGTCCTTGCAGGGCCATATCGTCGAACTCCAGCGCCGCCATGACGCGATCAAAAAGGAGATCGAGCAGGAACAGCTGCATCCCCAATCGGACGAATTGAAGATCCTGGAACTCAAACGCAAGAAGCTGCAGATCAAGGACGAGCTCGCCAAATTGTCGATTAGCGAAACGCGACATTAGCGTTTCCCTTCGCTCACTTTCTGCTTTACGCCATGGGCGGAGAGAGATCTCCGCCTTATTTTTTTGGGCGTTCGCGCCGCGGCGCGCGATTTGCGAGACCTCGTCCTTATGCCCGTCACCGAGCTTTATCGCCCCGAGACGCTACACGAAGGTCTGGGCGAGCCCTTCTTCGACCGCGTCGCACCCGCCAGTTTCCCCGAACATCGACTCCGCTACCGCAATCAGCGTTGGGCGGCGCGGGTCGGCCTCGACGCTCTGAGCGATGCGGAATGGATCGAGCATTTGGGGCGTTTTTCGCCGCTTCCGGGCGGGTTCGCGCATCCGCTGGCGCTGCGCTACCACGGCCACCAATTCCGCGTGTACAACTCGGATCTCGGCGACGGTCGCGGCTTCCTGTTCGCGCAGTTGCGCGACGCCAAGGACGGCCGCCTGCTCGATCTCGGCACCAAGGGCAGCGGCCAGACTCCCTGGTCGCGGCGCGGCGACGGGCGGCTGACGCTCAAGGGCGGCGTGCGCGAGATTCTGGCGACCGAGATGCTCGAGGCGCTCGGCGTCGACACCTCCAAGACCTTCAGCCTGATTGAAACGGGCGAGGCGCTGATGCGCGGCGACGAACCCTCGCCGACGCGCTCCAGCGTGCTGGTGCGCCTGTCGCATTCGCATATTCGCATCGGAACGTTTCAGCGCCTCGCCTTCCATGACGACGCCGCGGCGATCGAGAGGCTACTCGACCACGTCTGCCGTCACTATTTCCCCGCCATCGCCGATCTGCCGGCGCCGGAGAGGGCCCTCGCCTTTCTCGAAGAGGTCGTAGCGCGGGTCGCCCGGCTCGGCGCCGGCTACATGGCGTCAGGCTTCGTTCACGGCGTGCTGAATTCCGACAATATCAACGTCACCGGCGAGAGCTTCGACTATGGGCCATGGCGCTTCGCGCCAGTCTATGACCCGACCTTCACCGCCGCCTATTTCGACGAAAGCGGGCTTTACGCCTTCGGGCGTCAACCCGGCGCGCTCGGCTGGAATCTGTCCCGTCTGGCCGAATGTCTGATCCCCCTCATCGGGCTAAAGACCGCCGAAAAGGTGCTGGCGACCTTTCCCACGCGTATCCAGCAGGAGTTTCGCGCGGCGCTGCTCAATCGGCTCGGGCTCGCCTCGGCCGGCGAGGAAGCCGACGCGGCGCTGGCGAAGGCCTTCGTCGATTTTCTGACAGTGACGCAGGCCCCTTTCGAACGGACCTTCTTCGACTGGCGCGGCGGCTTGGCGTCCGCCGGGCGCGCCAAACACAGTCCGTCGGCGGCGCACTATGACGCGGAAGCCTTCGCGCCGCTGCGCGCCGCTTTGGCCGCACACGAACCGGCGCCTTCCGCGCGCCTCGATCACCCCTATTTCCAGGGCGCGGCGCCCTGTACGATGCTCATCGACGAAGTCGAGGCGCTTTGGGCGGCGATCGCCGAGCGCGACGACTGGGCGCCGCTCTACGCCAAGATCGCTGCAATCGAGGAGATGCGGAGCGCCTATGAATGACGACAGAGCAATTCGCTTGAACGCGCCATGGCTGCGGCGCGATAATTGCGCTCCAGCGCCATCGATTCCTCAGCGTTCAATGGCGCTCAACGGCGGCTGTCAATGAACGAAACGAGCGAGATCGAAACGAGCGCGACTCGCGCTGAAGTCGCACGGCTTCGGCTGGAGCATCACGATCTGGAGACCGCGATCGACGCGTTGCTGGCGGTCGGCGTCTCCGATCAGCTGCAGATTCAGCGGCTGAAGAAGCGCAAGCTGCTGCTGCGCGATCGCATCGCCTATCTCGAAGACCAGCTTACGCCCGACATCATCGCCTAAGCTGGTTTCCTCTTCCGCCGCGCAGAGGGCGGACTTACGGCCGCCCCGGCACGAAGCCCAATGCGCGGAGCAGCAGCGGCATGGTCAGGCCCTGAACCACAATCGAGAAGCCGACTACGGCGAAAGTGATGGCGAGTATCTCGTCGCGTTGCGGCAGATCGCCCGGAAGCGACAGCGCCAGGGCGAGCGCAAGCGCGCCGCGCAAGCCGCCCCACCAGAGAACATGCTGCTCGCGAAACGAGATCTTCCATCGCGAAAGGAAAAATAACGAACTCAACGGATAGACGACGATGGCGCGCGCGCAAAGCACCGTAGCGATCCCCACGGCCAGCGCCGTCGCTCCAACGGCGCCGAACGGGGTCGACGCCACATCCGCGCCAATCATGAGAAACACCATGGAATTGGCCAGAAAAGCCGCGAAATCCCAAAAGGACAGAACGAATTCGCGCCCCTTGAGACTGATGTAGCCGCCTTCCTGCTCGCTCAGCAGGCCCAGATTGCCCATGACGAGACCGGCCGTCACCGTCGCCAGCACGCCGGAGACATGGAAATATTCTGCGACCAGAAACGAGCCGAACGCGGCGATGGTGGTCAGCGCCGCTTCGATGAGATGTTCCGAGGTGCGCAGCGAGGCGAGGATGGCCGCCCCGCCGAACAAACCCCCGACAACGACGCCGCCGAACACGACTTTCACAAGCGTGAGGGCGGTCGCCGCGGCGCTCTGGTCCGCGCCGCCGCTTTGCACGAAGGCGAGCGCCATGACGAAGAGCACCGCCGCAGCGCCGTCGTTGAGCAGGCTTTCGCTTTCGACCAGCAGCCGCATGCGGCCTTTGATCCGGTTGTCCTTGAACATCGCAATGATCGCGACCGGATCCGTCGCTGCGATCAGCGCGCCAAACAGCATCGCCGAGAAGAGCGGCCAGCCGAGCAACGTCGTCATCGACGCCGTGACAACCGCTGCGGAAACGACCGTTCCGATTCCCGCGAGCAAGAGCAAAGGCAGCGAATCGCGCACCAGTTCGCGCCAGGACAGAGTCAGCGCCGCCTCGAACAGCAGCGGCGGCAAGATCAAATCAAAGATCAGATCATGCGTGAGATGCGGCGCGAAGTCGGCGCCCGACAACGCGACGGCGGCGCCGACGATGACCAGCCCGACGGTATAGGGCAGTCTGATTTGACGGGCGGCGATCGCCACGATCATCGCCACCGCCAGCACGGCGACCGCTTGTCTCAGGCTTTCATCCATAATTCGTCCACGCCGATAGAGAGAATGCTGTGGAGTCTTAGCGCGGGCGCCGCCCGCTCGCGAAGCGAAATCGGTCCGCGATCGACGCCGATCGCGCGCTTGCCTATCGAGAAGCCATCGTCTATGCCGCATGGCTTCCCTTTGTAAAGGAATGCAGTGTGGGGAAGTCGAAACCGCCCGTCGCCGTCATCATGGGGTCGCAATCCGACTGGGCGACGATGCGCCACGCGGTGGAAACTCTCGCGGCGCTCGATATCGGCTGCGACGCGCGCATCGTTTCGGCCCATCGCACGCCCGATCGACTGGCGACGTTCGCGAAGGGCGCCGAATCGGAAGGCTTCCAGGTCATCATCGCCGGGGCTGGCGGCGCCGCGCATCTGCCGGGCATGACAGCCGCGATGACGCGGCTGCCGGTCCTCGGCGTTCCGGTCGAATCGGAAGCGCTGAAGGGCCTCGATTCGCTTCTCTCGATCGTGCAGATGCCGGGCGGCGTGCCCGTGGGAACCCTCGCCATCGGCAAGGCCGGCGCGATCAACGCCGCGCTGCTCGCCGCCGCGATTCTTGCCCTCGCCGACAAGGCGCTCGCCGCGCGACTCGCCGACTATCGCGCGCGTCAGACGGACAGCGTGGCGGCGACGCCGCGCGACGGCGCTTGATGCTCGCGCCGGGCGCGACGATCGGCATTCTTGGCGGCGGCCAGCTCGCGCGCATGCTGGCGCTGGCGGGCGCGCGCCTCGGACTGAAGGCGCATGTTTTCTCTCCAGTGTCCGACGATCCGGCCTTCGACGTGTGCGCCGCCCGTACGCAAGCCGGCTTTAACGACGAAGCCGCTCTCGCCGCCTTCGCCGAATCTGTCGACGTCGTGACGTATGAATTCGAGAACGTGCCCGCCCGCACGGCGCAAGTGCTCGAGGCGCATCGGCCGGTGCGCCCCAATCCCAGGGCGCTGGCCCTGACTCAGGATAGGCTCATCGAGAAGCAGTTCGTGCAAAGCCTCGGGATCGCGACGGCCGATTTCGTCGCCGTCGACAACGCCGGCGCGCTTGCGCGCGCCGTCGCGCAGCTCGGCCGCAACTCGATCCTGAAGACGCGGCGCCTCGGCTACGACGGCAAGGGTCAGACGCAATTGCGCGATGGCGGCGACCTCGCGGTCGCCTTTCGCACGCTTGGCGGCGCGCCATGCATTCTGGAGAGCGTCGTGCCCTTCGAAAAGGAAGTGTCCGTCGTCGCGGCGCGCGGACTTTCCGGCGAGTTTCGCGCCTATGACGTGTGCGAGAATTTCCATGAACAACACATTCTAGCGAGGACTCTGGCGCCCGCGGAGATCTCCGAGGAAACCGCGACAAGGGCGGTCGACGTCGCCCGGCGCCTCGCCGAGGCCGCCGATTACGTCGGCGTGATCGCGGTCGAGATGTTCGTGGTCCGCGATGGCGACCGCGAAACCTTGATCGTGAATGAAATTGCGCCGCGCGTGCATAACTCCGGACATTGGACGCTCGACGGCGCGCTGACCTCGCAATTCGAGCAGCATATGCGCGCGGTCGCCGGCTGGCCGCTCGGCGCCACGCGCCGGCACGGCCGTCGCGTCGAGATGCGCAATCTGATTGGCGAGGACGTCAACGCATGGCCGGAGCTGGCGCGCGAAGACGGCGCCTGTCTGCATCTTTACGGAAAAAAAGAGACGCGCGCGGGCCGCAAGATGGGTCATGTGACGCGCGTGTTCAACGATTAGACCAGCCAGTCCCGGGCGCTCTCGAGAATGGCCGCGACTCCCGCGTGCTTGATCTTTCTCTGCGCGGTGATCGCATAGAATCGTTCGCTGACCCCGTCCAGCGTCGCGATATATTTAACGCCATATTGCTCCTCGACCTGGGCGCGAACGGCGGTCGGCGCCATGAAGACGCCGGCGCCCCCCGCCCCGAATGTCTTCAGCAGGGCGCTGTCCTCGACTTCCGCGACGATTTTCGGAAACAGACTGTTGGCGTCCAGCCATTGGTCGAGCGAACGTCGCAGCGCCGTGTTCGTCGTCGGCAGCAAGAGCGGCGCACCGTCAAGGCAACGCGGGAAATTCTTCCGATAGCGCTGCTGCAGTTCGAGCGTCGCAAACGCAGCCACCCCGCATTCGCCGATCGGATGATTGTAGATCCGCGCATCCGCGGCGCCTGTCGCAGGCCAGTCTGAAAACACGAGATCGACTCCGTGCACTGGCAGTTCAGCCAGGAGGCGCTCGGTTTTATCCTCATGACAGACGACTTGATTATGCGCGGCGAGCGCGGGTTCGAGCAGACGATAGACGAGAAGTTTCGGCAGGGCGTTGGAGACGCCGACGCTCAGCCTGACGCTTACCGCCCCGGCGCGGTTCTTCAAGGCGCTGCCGAGTTCGCGGCCCAGCGAAAATATTTCGTCGGCGTAATTGAACACCGTGCGTCCGGTTTCGGTCATCACGAGATTGCGGCCTTCCTTGCGGAAGAGCTGCGCGCCGATCGACTCCTCCAGAACCGCGATCTGGCCGCTGATCGTCGGCTGCGCCAATCCGAGCTTTTCGCTCGCGCGGGTGACGCCGCCCTCCCGGGCGACGTTCCAGAAGTAGAACAGGTGCTGATAGTTGAGACGGTCCATGGTTCCATAGCTTTTATCGATGTAACTAATTTATATATCCTTATTTTCAATATCAATCCCCTGCGCCATCTTTGATGACGTCAGCGTCGCGGCGGCGCTCGACGAAAAGGAGGACAGGCAATGGCGCATCGCTTCGCACTCATCGCGCTGGCCTTGGCCGGTGCGCTGGCGTCGCCCGGATTCGCCACCGGGCGTGAATTCATCGACGGCGCTCCTGGACACTGCCTGCTTTGCGACCTCTTTAGCCAATTGCGCACGCGCAACGCAGATGCGGATTGCCGACCGCCGACGGCCGACGACGTGGGCGGATCGGAGCAGGCGGATGAAGGAACCGGCGGCCTGAATTGACGCGGCCGCCAGAGACGCTCGGGCTGTTTTCATGCGGTTGGAGCGCGACTTCACGGCGCGATCTGACGCTAAGCAATAGGAGTTCAAGGTGCAGCGGTTAATCGAAGGCCTACACCACTTCCAGTCGCAGGTGTTCGGTAGCCAGCGCGACTTGTTCGAGCGCCTCGCCCAGGGGCAGGCGCCGGAGACGCTGTTCATCACCTGCGCCGATTCGCGCATCGACCCGTGCCTGCTCACCCAGTCGGCGCCTGGAGACCTTTTCATCCTGCGCAACGCCGGCAATCTCGTGCCGCCCTACGGCGCCGTGCGCGGCGGCGAAGCGGCGACCATCGAATTCGCGATCGCCGGCCTTGGCGTCAAGGACATCATCGTCTGCGGCCATTCGCATTGCGGGGCGATGAAGGGCCTGCTCGATCCGCCGCCGGCCACAGCCTTTCCCGCGCTGAGCGACTGGCTGTCGCACGCCGAAGCCACACGGCGCATCATGCACGAAAAATACGCGGACAGAACCGGGGCAGAACAGCTCAACGTCGCCATCCAGGAGAATGTGCTCGCGCAACTCGAAAACCTGCGCACGCATCCTGTCGTCGCCTCCGCCCTCGCTCAGGACAAACTGAGGCTGCATGGCTGGGTCTACAAGATCGAGACAGGCGAAGTCTTTGTTTATGACCCCGCGACGCGCCAATTCGCGCTTGCGCCGACGCCATCGGAAATGCCTGCGCACGAAGAGAGAGAACGCGTCAACGTCGAGGTTTGACCTCGCGCCGCCTCCGCGAACCTGAACCATTAAAGGATGCGAAAATGTCTTTAGATCTTGATGTCGCGCCTTCTCGTCTCTCGAGGATTAAAGACGACGTCTTCGCTTCCATCGTCGTGCTGCTCGTCGCCCTTCCCTTGTCGATGGGTCTCGCGCTCGTCGCCGGCTTTCCCTTCGAGAACGCCGCCGCCGTCGGCCTCATCAGCGGCGTCATCGGCGGCATCGTCGTCGGCATGCTTTCGGGCTGTCCGCTGCAGGTGAGCGGCGCGGCGAATGGCGCGGCCGTGATGGCCGCCGTGTTCATCAAGGACCTCGGCTTCGAGGTCTTCGGGCTCATCGTGATAATGTCGGGCGTGATTCAGATTGCGGCCGGCGCCCTGCGTTTCGGACCGGTGTTCCGGGCGGTCGCGCCGGCGCTGATTCAGGGCATGCTCGCCGGAATCGGCTTGCTGATTTTCGCCTCGCAATTTCATGTGATGGTCGACGATACGCCGCCCGGGACGGGACAGGAATTCGGCGGCGTCATCAATCTCTGGTCGCTGCCGGTCGCCGTTTGGAAGGGCCTGACGATGGAGGCGCACCAATCCGCCGCCCTGATCGGACTGCTCACGGTCACCGTCATTCTCGCGTGGCGCCGCTGGGCGCCGAGATGGCTGTCTTTTCTCCCGGCCCCGCTCATCGGCGTCGGCCTGGCGACGGCGGCTGCGGCGTTCTTCGCCCTCGACATCAAATATGTCCCGGCGCCGGACGATCTTCTGGCTGCGGTGAATTTGCCGACGACGCACACCCTTGGCAGGATCGGCGAGGGCGCGCTCTGGGCGGCGGCGTTGTCGCTCGCGTTCGTTTCGAGCGCGGAATCGCTGCTGACGGCGACCGCCGTCGATGCGATGCAGCGCCGCACGCCGCGAACCCGCTACAACAGGGAACTGGTGGCGCAGGGAGTCGGCAATTTCCTTTGCGGAATTCTTGGCGTGCTACCCATATCGGGCGTCATCGTGCGCAGTTCGGCCAATGTCACGGCGGGGGGACGCACGAGACTCTCGACCGTGCTGCATGGCCTGTGGATTCTGCTGTTCATCACCCTCGCGCCCGACGTGCTCCGCATCATCCCCGTGGCGAGCCTCGCGGCAGTGCTGGTCTACGCGGGGATCAATCTGATCAATCTCGGATTCGCGCGCTTTCTCTGGGGTCAGGATCGTATCGAGACCGGCATCTACGCGGCGACGATGGCGACGGTGGTCGCGACCGACGTCTTGACCGGCATTGCGGTCGGCGTCGGTCTGGCGGTCGCGCGCCTGCTCTACACGTTCTCGCATCTCAACATCCGCAGGGAACAGATCAACGGCATGACCGTGATCCACCTGGAGGGCGCCGCGACGTTTATACGGCTGCCGCAACTCGCCGCCGCTTTCGAAGCCCTGCCGCGGGGCGCGCGTCTCCATGTGCATCTCAACGAGCTGAAGTATATCGATCACGCCTGTCTCGATCTGCTCGCGAGCTGGGACGAGCAACTTCGCAGCGACGGCGGCGAACTGGTGCTCGATTGGGATGCGCTGCACGGCCTGTTCCGGGAGCGGGCGCGTCCCACGCCCACATCAGTCGCGGCCTGATCTACCATCTCTGTGGTTTGACTGGCGTGAGAGGAGTCGCTCCAATGCGCTGGGCGCTCGATTTTCACGGAGACGGCGGTGTCAGCGGCGACACTTCAAAGGACGAGGCGGCTCGCCGTTTGCGTCGGGTCCTTGCTCGGAATTTTCGCGACCGGCCCAGCGGCGGCCGTCGACGAAGATTTCAGGATCTGGGAAAACGTCACCACCATCGCCAAGCTCGGCGCGATTGATCCGAGTCTGGAAAAATGGCGGCTGTGGCTGGAAAGCCAGGGACGCTTTCGGAACGATGGCACAAGCGCCGATCAGGCGCTGGGGCGCGCCGGCGTCGGCTATGCGCTATCCGACAAGGCCAGCCTGTGGCTGGGCTACGCGCATATCGCGACGTTTCCGCAAGACGCCAAAACGCAACATGAAAATCGGATCTGGCAACAGGTCCTGCTGACCGACAAGGCCGCCTTCGGCGACCTGACAAGCCGCACCCGCCTTGAACAACGCTTCATTCAGAACGTGAACCCCGTCGAATGGCGCCTGCGCCAATTTGTGCGCTTTTCGCATCCGCTCTGGGAAAACGCTCCCTTGAGCCTCGTGCTCTGGGATGAGGTGTTTGTGCGGCTGAATTCAACGACGCCTTCAACGCGGTTCGGCTTCGATCAAAATCGCGGCTTCGCCGGCCTTGGCTACAGTTTCAGCGAGAAGGCGCGCGTGGAGATCGGCTATATGAACCAGCTCATCCAATCGCGCGTCGTCTCGCAGCGCGAGCAGAAGTTCGATCACCGGATCAATCACATTCTCTCGGTGAGCATGTTCCTCAACCTGTAACGCCCCGTCAGCGCGCGACGCCTTAAGCGAACTCCATGATCACGGCGTCGACCGCAAGACTGTCGCCGGCCTTCGCCAGGATCTTCTTCACGGTCACGTCGCGCTCGGCGCGCAGCACGTTCTCCATTTTCATGGCTTCGACCATGCACAAAGCCTCTCCGGCCTTGACTTCCTGACCTTCCGTGACGTCGACGGTCTTCACCAGGCCGGGCATTGGACACAACAGGTGCTTGGAGGCGCCGGCGTCTTTTTTCTTCGGCATGAAGGCGACAAGCTCCGCCTCACGCTTGGTGTAGACGCGCGCGGTGACGTCGACGCCCTGATGCGACAGCCCATAGCCGTTGAGGATGGGCCGCGCCTGCACATAGACCGTGCGGCCGTCGACATCCCCTTCGAGCACGAGTTCGCCGGGACGCCACTGGGTCGAAACGCGATGGGCGCGCTGATCGCCGTCGGCGAAACGCACGATCAGCGCTTCGCCTTGCGCCTCGACGCAGACGTCGAATCTCTGATCGCCAAGCATGCACACGCGTTCGCGCTCGAATTCGACCGGCCGTCCGCCGCGCAGTTGTCCGGAGATCTTGCGTTTACGCTCATTGCCGATGTGGTCCATGAGCGTCGCGATCGCGGCAAGCGTGTGCGCCAGATCTCCACGAGGCTCGGGCGAAGAAAATCCTTCCGGATATTCTTCGCTGATAAAGCCCGTCGAGAGATTGCCTGAGCGCCAGCGCGGACTCTGCATGAGCGACGACAGAAACGGAATGTTGTGGCGAATTCCATCGATCACGAAGCGATCGAGCGCGTCGGCCTGCGCCACGATCGCCCGAAGGCGGTCCGGCGCATGCGTCACCAGCTTGGCGATCATCGGATCGTAGTGGATCGAGATTTCGCGGCCTTCGGTGACGCCGGTGTCGTTGCGCAGCGTAACGCCGCCTTCGCGCTTCTCTTCCGGCGGCCGGTATTTGACCAGTCGCCCAACCGAGGGCAGGAAGTTGCGCGTCGGGTCCTCGGCATAGATACGGCTCTCGACCGCCCAGCCGTTGATCTTGACGTTTTCCTGCTTGAGTTGCAGCGGCTCGCCCGCCGCGACGCGGATCATCTGCTCGACAAGATCAATGCCGGTGATGAGCTCCGTCACCGGATGCTCGACCTGCAGGCGGGTGTTCATTTCAAGGAAGTAGAAGCTCTTGTCCTGACCGGCGACGAATTCGACCGTGCCCGCCGAATCATAGTTCACGGCCTTGGCGAGGGCGACGGCCTGCGCGCCCATTTCGCGACGAGTCTTCTCGTCCAGCAGCGGCGACGGCGCTTCTTCAATCACCTTTTGATTGCGGCGCTGAATGGAACATTCGCGCTCGTTCAGGTAGATGACATTGCCGTGCTTATCGCCGAGCACCTGAATTTCGATGTGGCGCGGATTGACGATGAATTTCTCGACGAAGACGCGGTCGTCGCCGAAGGAAGACGCCGCCTCCGAACGCGCGCGCGTGAAACCTTCGATCACTTCGGCGTCGGTGAAAGCGACGCGCATGCCCTTGCCGCCGCCGCCAGCCGACGCTTTCAACATCACCGGATAGCCGATGTCCCTGGCGATCGTAACGGCCTCTTCGGCGTTCTCGATGACGCCAAGGTAGCCGGGCACGACGCTGACATTGGCGGCTGAGGCGAATTTCTTCGACTCGATCTTGTCGCCCATCGCCTCGATGGCGCGAATATTGGGGCCGATGAAAACGATATTCGCCTCGGCGAGCGCATTGGCGAAGGCGGCGCGCTCGGACAAAAAGCCATAGCCCGGATGCACCGCTTCGGCGCCGGTTTCCTTACAGGCGGCGACGATCTTATCGATCAGCAGATAAGACTGGGCGGCGGGCGGCGGGCCGAGACGGACGGCCTCGTCGGCCATTTCGACATGCAAAGCGTCGGCGTCGGCGTCGGAATAGACGGCGACGGTTGCAAGTCCCATGCGCTTCGCCGTCTTAATGATGCGACAAGCGATCTCGCCGCGATTGGCGATTAGAATTTTACGAAACATGCGCGCCCCAGTGCCCCAATCCCTCAAGCAATTGGCGCCGGACGCTCAGAAAACGCGGCCGACGCCTTCAGCGTTTATCGCTTGGCGTCGCTCTCGTCGTCAGGCCGTCGCTCCTGAACGGCGTCGACGATTCCGAAATGCCGCGCCTCTTCCGCCGACATGAAATGATCGCGGTCAAGCGTGTGCTCGATCGTCTCATAATCCTTGCCCGTGTGTCGGACATAGATGTCATTGAGGCGCTTTTTGACTTTCAGAATGTCTTCCGCATGGCGCTGGATATCCGACGCTTGACCCTGAAAGCCGCCAGACGGCTGGTGAAGCATCACGCGCGCGTTCGGGAGCGCATAACGCAGACCGGCGGCGCCCGCGGCCAGCAGAAGCGAGCCCATCGACGCCGCCTGCCCCACGCAAAGCGTCGAAACCTTCGGCTTGATGAACTGAATCGTGTCGTAGATGGCGAGGCCGGACGTCACCACGCCGCCCGGCGAATTGATGTAGAGCGAGATTTCCTTTTTGGGGTTCTCGGACTCCAGAAACAACAGCTGCGCGATGATGACCGACGCCATGTGATCTTCGATCGGCCCGGTGATGAAAATGATGCGCTCGCGCAGCAGGCGGGAATAGATGTCGAAACCGCGCTCGCCGCGCGAAGTGTTCTCGATCACCTGTGGGATGAGATATTGGCTGTAGTTTTCGATTGGGTCGCGCATCGCGTATCGCCTCTGTGGTCCGGCGGAGGCGGATGCGCCTGCGCCGGGAACTCTTGACCCGTCATATATCTGCGCCCGCGCCGGACGCAAAGACTCGTTTGCGGCCGTCACGCCACGATCACCGCAGCGCGCCATGCGCATGAGCCTGAGATCCCGGATTTTCTCGCGGCGCGCCGCCGCCTGCGGGGAAGGCGGCCGGACGACAGACTATTCCTCGTCTTCCTTGAACAGCTCTTCGCGGGAGACGGTCTTGTCGGCGATCTTGATCAGCTTCGAGAGGTGGTCGACGACGCGCTCCTCGTAGATCGGGGCGCGGAGCTGGGCGAGGGCCTGCTCATTGTTGCGGTAATAGTCCCAAACCGCCTTCTCCTGGCCTGGGAACATGCGCGCCCGCTCGACCAAAGCGTCGGTCAGATCCTTTTCGTCCACCTTCACGTCGGCGCTTTTGCCGATTTCCGCCAGAACCAGCCCCAAGCGCACGCGTCGTTCGGCGATCTTGCGGAACTCGGCCTTCGTCTCTTCCTCCGTCTTGCCGTCTTCGGCGACGGGTTGGCCCGCCCGCTGGCTTTCCTGCTCGTGCTGGCCCCAGATATTGGCGAATTCCTGCGCTACAAGGCTCTCCGGCAGCTCAAAGGAATAGCGTCTGTCGAGCGCGTCGAGGAGCGCGCGCTTCATCTTTTCGCGCGACGCCTTGTCGAAATCGGCTTCGAGATTGCCGCGAACGGCGGTCTTCATCGCCTCGAGCGACTCGAAGCCGTATTTCTTGGCGAGCTCCTCATCGAGCCCGAGCGTCTTGGGCGCCGAAACGGCCTTGACCGTCACGTCGAACTCGGCGTCCTTCCCCGCCAGCTGCTTGGCGGCATAGTCCTCGGGGAACCGGACCTTGACGACCGGCTGGTCGCCGGCGGCGGCGCCCTCGAGCTGCTCCTCGAAACCGGGGATGAAGGTTCCCGCGCCCAGCACCAGATCGACGTCCCCGCCCGCGCCGCCCTCAAAGGGCTCGCCGTCGAGCTTGCCGGTGAAATCGATCGTCAGTCTGTCGCCCTTCTCCGCCTTGCCCCCTTCGGGCTTGGCCTCGAATTCCTGAGCACGATCGGCGAGAGACTGCAGCGCCTTCTCGATATCGTCCTCGGCGACTTCGGCGACGGGACGCTCCAGGGAGATGTCGTCGAAGGCGCCGATGTCGAACTTCGGCAGCGTTTCGAAGGTGACGACATAGGAGAAATCGCCCTCTGCCGTCAGCGCGCGCTCGACTTCCTCCTGCCCGCCGGGGAAATCGATCTTCGGCTCAAGCGCGATGCGCAGCTCGTTTTCCTCGACGATCTTGCGGTTGGCGTCGTTAACCGCCTCCTGCAACACGTCGCTCATGATGCTCTTTCCGTAGAGCTTCTTGAGATGGCCAATCGGCGCCTTGCCGGGGCGAAATCCCTTGATCTGACTCTTCGCCTGAATCTCGGTGAGCTGGGCGGCGAGCTTGGCGGCGAGTTCGCCGGCCGGCAGAACCACCTTGTATTCCTGCTTCAAGCCCTGCGAGGAGGTCTGCGTTACTTGCATCTCGATTAGCCTTCTTAATGACTGCGACGTCGCCGGCGCGCGACGACGATTATGCGACTGCCACGGTAGGCGGCTCTGGTGCGGGCGGAGGGAGTCGAACCCCCACGACTTTCGTCACCGGAACCTAAATCCGGCGCGTCTACCAGTTCCGCCACGCCCGCGATCGGCGGATAGGGCCCGCCTCAATTCCCTGCCCGTGAACCGGGATCGCTTGAGATGAAATCGAACCGTTCGACTCCCTCTCAAACGATCCTGTTCCCCCGAAAAGGCGCAGTCCCTTGCGCGTTTTGAGGGCGCGCCAAGGCGCTCCCAAGCGCGAACTCGATTCGTCGGGCGTCGCTCTATAGCATGGACGCGGCGGGATGCCAGCCGCCGCTGGCTATTGTGGCGCCACGCGGTGATCCGCCCCCTCGAGGCCGCGGATCAGCGTAATGACCTTTTCGCGCCCCTGGGGATCGCGCCATTTGGCGTTGCAGATCGTCGGACCGCAGACGACTTCCGGAAACTTATAGAGGGGCTTGCCGCGGGCGGTTTTCAGCCCGTAGCCGACATTGGGCTTCCAGCCGCCGGCGATCAGCGACTGGCGATAGTCGGAATAGCCTTGCGACGCCTGCGCCCACGCGGCGAGCGGCAGAAACCCGCATGCGCTGCAGAAGCCTAAAATTGCGGCAGTCTTCTTCATGCGCGGCGCGCTCATGTCTCTCGCCTCCTCGTGTTTTGGCCGTTCTCGCGCTCCCCTCACGGCGCGTGACGTTGAAGCTCTCAATCATTGCCCAACGGGCCGGGCTGCGCCATAGCTAGATGGCGATGTCACAACTCCTCTCCCGCCGCGTCGTTCTTTCCGGCGTCGCCGCCAGCCTGGCGGCGCTTCCGGCGATGGCGCAGTCGCCGCCGCTCCCCGCCCTGCGGCGGCTCGAGGCGCGGCCGGGGAAGGCGCGCCTGTCCGGCGGCGGCGAAACCAGCATTCTCGGTTTCGACGGGATCACGCCCGGGCCCATCCTTCGCTACCAGCAGGGCGACGACCTCGCCGTCTCGTTCCTCAACAAGCTAGACCAACCCGCAACCATTCATTGGCATGGCTTGCGCGGCGACAATGCGATGGAGGGCGTCGCCCCGCTGACGCAGGCGCCGGTCGCGCCCGGCGGGTCCTTCGATTACCGCCGCAGGCTCGCCGATCCCGGCCTGTTCTGCTACCGGCCGAGCGTCTATGGCGCGACGCCGGAGCTTGTCGGGCGCGGCCTCAAGGGCCTGCTGGTCGTCGATGAGTCGGCGCCGCTGCCCGCAGACGCCGACCTGCTCCTCGCGCTCGACGACTGGCGGCTTGATGACGCCGGTCAGATCGTCGGCGGCTTCGACGATCCTGCGGCGGCAAGCGGCGTCGGCCGGATCGGCCCGCTGCTCTGCGTCAACGGCAAGGCTGCCCCGGCCCTGCAGAGCCTCGCGCCCGGCGCCAGGGTGCGGCTGCGCCTGGCCAATCTCAGCAATGCGCGCATCATGGTGCTGTCCCTTGCGGGCGCGCAGCCTTTCGTGATCGCCATCGACGGCCAGCCGTGCGACGCCTTCGAGCCGATCAAGCGCAGCATTCCCGTTGCGCCGGGGGCGCGCTTCGAGCTGATGTTCGACATGCCGGAGACCGAGGGCGCCAAGGCCAATTTGATCTTGCGCGGACCGAATGGCGAGGATCGCGACCTTTTCGTCGCGGACGCCAAGGGCGCAAAGGCGTCGAAGCGCCCGCCGATAGCGTCGCTCCCGCAGAATGCGGCGCTCCCTGCCGAGATTAAGCTTGCGAACGCCAAAAAAGTCGATCTCGTGATCGAACCGCGCAAGGCCGCAACCGGCCCCGCCTGGACGATCAACGGCGCGCTGACGAAAGGCTACGAAGGCCAGCCTCTCTTCAAAGTGGCCCGCGGAACCCCGGTGACGCTGGGCTTTGTCAATAAGTCGGGAGCAGCGCTCGCGATGCATGTTCACGGGCAGTGCATGCGTCTTCTGCATGACCTCGATGACGGATGGGAGCCCTATTGGCGCAACGGCGTGATCGTTCCCCCCGGAAAAACCAAGCACGCCGCCTTCCTCGCCGAATCGCCTGGAAAGTGGGCCGTTCATGATGATATTCTGGAGCACGAAGCAGGCGGACTGGCGACGTGGTTCGAAGTCGCCTAGAGCAAGCGTCACAAAGGTTAATAGAACACCGAAATAGAACCACGCTTTTTCCGTCTGTTCAGACCTTTGTCTGAACTTCTTTGACGGAAAATGCTTCGAATACGAGTTGAAGGCATTGCCAAATGCTGGATCAAACTCACTTGAAGCTTGGCGGCTTAGCCCGCCCGCGCCGCCGCGCCTTGCGTCGGGACCCGGACGGCTCGTTTTCTTGCGTCATCGAGGGGGGAGGCCTTGGCCCCGAAGTATCGGATATGATCGGCGCCGCGCACCTACGGCACCCTCCCCAAGATTTTCCGCACTGGCGCTTCGAACTCCTAGAAATTGAATATGACGCGCCGACGCAATCGGTGTGGATGAATTATCGCGCAGACTCGCCGCACTGTTACACTTTGCGGATGTTGCAGGAGGCGATCGAGTTTCGCGACGCGATCAAACGTCTGGCGCAGACGGAGGGCTCGACTTGGCCGATCCGCTATATCGTGATGGCCTCCAAGAAGCCGAATGTATTCAGCTTGGGCGGCGATCTTGCGACATTCGTTTCCTGCATCAGGAACAATGACCGAGATTCCCTGTTAACCTACGCCTACGCCTGTATCGAGGTCATGTACGCGCTAACCTCGGCTTTCGATCTTCCTGTCTTGACGCTGTCCGTCGTCAGGGGACAATGCATGGGCGGCGGCTTCGAAGGGGCGCTGGCCACCGATTTTGTCATCGCCGAGGAGAGCGCGCGTCTTGGAGTGCCCGAGATCGCCTTCAACACCTTTCCGGGAATGGGCGCGGTGACGTTTCTCACCAGGCGCGTGGGGCCGGCGCGAACACAACAGATTCTCTCGGCCGGCCGCGTTTATACGGCGCGCGAACTGTTCGATCTCGACATTGTCGACGTCGTCGCGCCGGAAGGCCGGGCGCTCGAAACCGCCCATGAGTGGATGCTCGACCCCGACGGCGCGAACTGGCGGCGCCGTCAGGCCCTCGTCAACTTTCGGAAGCAATGTTTCCCCGTGCGCAAAGAAGAATTGCTTCGGGTGGTCGAGCTTTGGACGGATTGCTCCATGGCCATTTCACGGCACGACCTGCGCTATATGGAACGGCTCGTTTCGGCTCAGTCGCGTCTTCCCCGCGACGAGCTTCCCTCCGGCAAGGGCGAGGCTTTAAAAAAGCCGCCGCCTTCCAAAGAGGATTAGCTCATGCTCGTCCGCGCGAAGCCAGCCGCCAGCGAAAGCTCCGATGTTCAAATCCATAGCGACCTGGTTGAAACCCTGTTCGGCACCGCCGGTTCGTTTTTTGCGGGCCTTCTCGGCGGCCTCATCGCGCCTGCGCTCGCATGGCTTCTTCTCGGCGATCGAATCTACCTCTACTTCGTGGCGCTGATCGCCGTTCTCGGCGCCTTTCGCCTGTACGTTTTCTTTGCGCATGCGAGCACGCCGGTCTCGCTTCGCCGACGGGATTCGCTGGAATGGGAGAGGCTCTACGCAATTGGCGCGGTCGGCTTCATGACAGCGGTCGGTGCGTCCGTCGCGGTCTTGTTCTATAATCACTACAATGATGTGCTCGGCATTTACAGCATCGTCATTATGATGAGCGGCCTTAGCGGGCTTGCGGGTCGCAACGCCGGCCGTCCCTGGATCGTTCTCGCGCAATCGCTCGGCCTCGCGCTTCCGCTTGCCATCGCCGCGATGATGCATGAAGAACGGCGCTACCTCGGCCTTGCGCTGATTGTCGTGCTGCTGATCGTCTCCATTCATTCAACGACGAAATTTCTGCACGGCAATCTGGAGTCGGCGCTGCGCAACGGCTTGGACGCCACCCGCCAGCGGCAAAAATTCAGCCTCGCATTGAACTCGATGACACACGGCCTGTGCATGGGCGACGCCGATCTGTCCGTCACGGTCGTGAACCGGCGCGTGATCGATTTCTTCGGCATCGTGGCCGCGGCGACGCCGATCCGGCTCGAAGCGCTGGCGCACGCGATCTGCAAGAGCGTCGGCATGTCGCCGCACGAAAGCAAGATCTTTTTTGAGCGGTGGAAGCGGCACGTCACAATGCCGCGTGCGACCATCTTCACGCACAAGCTCGGCGAACGTTTTTTTGAGTTTCACTGCGAACGCGCCGAAGCGGGCTCCTTCATCACCGTCATCGAGGACGTGACGATACAAAAGCGCGCGCTCCGTGAGATTGAGCGCATGGCGCATTTCGACGATCTGACCAATCTCCCGAACCGCTATCAATTTCAGGAGACGCTCGAAGAGGAAATGGTTCAGCTCAGGCAGCGCGGGTTCCACGCCGCGCTGCTCAACATTGATCTCGATCGGTTCAAAGACGTCAATGACACGCTGGGCCACTCCATCGGCGATCAGCTGCTGTCCGCGGTCGGCGCGCGTCTCGCCGCCTGCGTGCCGCATCCGCACGTCGTGGCGAGGCTCGGCGGCGACGAATTCTGTGTGCTGCTGCGCGCCGGCGAACACCTTCCTGAGGTTGACGAACTCGCCGCCAATATCCTTGCCGAGATGCATCGCACCTTCATCGTCGAAAATCACGTCATCAACATCGGCGCGAGCATCGGCATGGCTGCGGCGCCCAACGACTCGGAGACCTCCGGCGGCCTGCTCAAATGCAGCGATCTCGCGCTTTACCAGTCGAAAGCCGAAGGGCGCGGCAAGGCGATTTGGTATTCCCAGGAGATGCAGGATGCGTTGACCCGAAAGCGGGCAATCGACACCGAACTGCGTCACGCGTTCCTGGCGAACGAATTGATCGTCTACTATCAGCCGGTCGTCGATTCCCGCACCGCGACCATCGTTTCCATGGAGGCGCTGCTGCGATGGCGCCACCCGACCCGAGGAATGATCTCACCGGGCGAATTCATTCCTGTCGCTGAAGAAACCGGCATGATCATCGAACTCGGCGCCTGGGCGCTGCGGCAGGCGTGCAATGACGCGAAGTCGTGGCCTTCGAACGTCCGTGTCGCCGTCAATATCGCGCCGAGACAGTTCCAACAGAAGGATCTCGCCGAGATGGTCGCGGCGACGCTCCACGAATCTGGATTGGAGCCCGATCGTCTGGAACTCGAAATCACCGAAACGACGCTCATGGTGTCAGATGACGTCGACAGTAAGTTACGCGAGATCGAAGCGCTCGGCGTCCGTCTCTCGCTCGATGATTTCGGAACCGGCTACAGCAGCCTCGGCTATCTCAATCGTTTCCCGGTCAAGAAGGTCAAGATTGATCGCTCCTTCGCGCGGCAGGCGATCGAGTCGCCGAAGACGCAGGCGATCATTTCGGCGATCTCTGCGCTGGCGCGGGATCTGTCCATCGATCTCGTCGCCGAGGGCGTCGAAACTGACGCTCAACTCGCCTTCATGGCGAGCAAGAATATTTTTCTTATTCAGGGATATCTATACACGAGACCGCGGCCAATCGAGGAGCTGAGACCGCTCCTCAAGTATTGGCGCGACGCGCCGCGCCTCGTCAGCGCGGCGTGATTTACGTTCAACAAGCATCAGTTGCGCTCAAGCGCCACTAAGCTCCGCCGATCAACCCCAGGTTGCACCATGCGCTGCGCGCGAAAAATCGCGTGCGAGGCGTTATAGCGTCGACCGAATTGAGCGAGGTAGCGCTCTATCGCAGCGGCGCCTGGCTGTGGCTCGACGACGTCTCTAACGATCAGCAGTTCATGGGCGTCTTCGGCGGTGAGCGCCCTATTGCTCTCCATGAGACGTTCGGCCTTGACGAAGCCGAGCGTCCGGCCAACCGCCGCGTAAAGTCCCAGAAGATCAGAGGGATCACCCGAGAAGGAGAACTGCGCGTCCCTTTCTGCGACGATGGCGGAGCAATGCATCGCGAAGTCGAAATCGGAGCCGCTCATCAGGCCGCGCGCCCAGGCGAGCGTGATCACCGGCGTATCGACGATCAGCTCGGAATTTTCGGCAGCCATCTCCCCAAAACCCTCCGCCGGCCTCGGCGCCTCTCGCACGCCATGCGCGAAATCATAGACGAGGTAGCGGATCTCGTTCAGCTCGCCTCGGTCGATCGCCGACAGAATCTCGGTAATTGTACGCATCGTTAGGGCGTCAAAACCCGGCCGAGTCTTGCGCAATACTAGAGCCTGGTGGTCTTTCAACCAGATGGTTGAAAGACAGCCGCCGGCGCCAGAAAGTTCAGCTTGGTCACGGAGATAAGGAAAGTTCAACATGTTTCCCGCCATAGTTTGTGAAGGCTCGGTTAAGTTAAATGAAAATTTAACTTCGCCAACCCTGGCGCTCATGATTGCCTCGAAATTGCGCCGAACTTGCGCCAAGTGCATGACGTTTAAGCAACTTCGCTAACGGCGGGCCTTATGAAAAATCATCGTAAGGCGACGAGTTTGTACAATAAAAGGGCCGCGCATACTTTTTTCGCGCCCGTGTGGCCCTTGGTCGCGGGACAAGCGAGCGCAGCTAATTTATATTAACTAAAGCGCTGCTGGAGGTTCCGGAATCTCGCCCGTCGCAGCTCGCGGCTCGCATTCGCTCAAAGGGTGTGCGAAAACTGGCGCGTCGGAACCGGACCTGCGCGCCAAGAAGAGACCGCTCATCGCAGAGCGGCCGGTTCAGAAGGGAGAAAACCAGATGATCATGCGATTTTTCGCCGTTGTGCTGTTCGCGGCGGCTGGCTGGGTCACGCAAGCACACGCGCATGGCGACGTCGGCATCAATCAGGGCCAGTGCCTGATGAAACTCGGCCCCGATACGATGACTTTCACAGGGTATCAGCCGCAAAAGTCGCGTGAACAGTTCTGCGACGACATTCCAGACGCCGGGCCCACCATTATCACCCTGGATGCGCAGCAGGACGAACTGCGAGACATGAATCTCGAAATGCGCGTCGTCCGCGACGTGGGCCAGAAGGACGACACCGAAAATCTTGAGGGGAACACAGAGTATTACTCTCCCCCCAAGAAGTATAAGTCTGGCACACTCACCTTCGAACACGTCTTTCCGCAGGAAGGCAAGTTCATCGGGCTGGTGAAGGCGAAAAGCGACGATGGCGCAAAAGAATATGTCGCTCGCTTCCCCTTCTCTGTCGGCTTGACCCAAACCAGGGAAATAACGATCGCCGTGTTCTTCGCGGGTCTGGCGCTGGTCGGCTTCGGGCTTTGGTACAAAAATCAGTTCATCGACAAGAAGAAGTCTGCGCCGAAGGCTTAAATCGGCTTCAGCTTAGCAGCTCTACTCGACCGTCGCGTAAGGTTACGCGGCGGTCCATTTGTTTGGCGAGCTCCAAATTGTGGGTCGCGATGAGCGCCGCCAGTCCGGTGCTGCGGGCGAGCGCCAACAACGTTCCGAAAACATGCTCCGCCGTGCGCGGATCGAGATTGCCCGTCGGTTCGTCGGCGAGCAGAAGATGCGGCGCGTTTGCGACCGCGCGGGCGATGGCGACGCGCTGTTGTTCGCCGCCGGAAAGCTCGGAGGGCCGGTGCGACGCGCGCGGTCCCAGCCGCAAATAGTCGAGCAATTGTTGCGCCCGCAGGCGCGCTTCGTTTGCGCTCAGGCCATTGATCATCTGCGGCAGCGCCACATTCTCGAGCGCCGAGAACTCCGGCAACAAATGATGGAATTGATAGATGAAGCCGACGGTGGCGCGCCGCAGACGCGTGCGCTCCGCGTCAGACATGCGCGACGTCGGCGCATTCTTGATCAGCACTTCGCCGCCGTCCTGGCGCTCCAAGAGTCCGGCGATATGAAGGAGCGTCGACTTGCCGGCGCCAGAGGGCGCCAGCAACGCGACCGTCTCGCCCGGGTAGATGGACAGATTGACGTCCATCAGAATGTCGAGCCGCGCCTCGCCCTCGCGATAGTGGCGCGCAATGCTGCGGAATTCGAGAACGGCCTCGCTCATCGCGACTACTCGTGGCGCAGCGCTTCGATCGGATCGAGCGATGCGGCTTTCCAGGCTGGATAGATCGAGGCGAGAACGGCGAGCGTGAGCGTCATGGCCACAATGGCCGTCACCTCGCGCGGGTCGACGATCGCCGGCAACCGCGAGAGAAAATAAAACTCCGCGGGGAAGAGATTGGCGTCGAAAAGCTTATTAACGCCGAGGCGGATGGTGTCGAGATTTTTCGCCAGCGCCAGACCGAGCGCAAAGCCGGCCAGCGTGCCCACGACGCCGATCGAAGCGCCGATGATCAGGAACACGCGCAGGACCGCGCCCCGCGTCGCGCCCATCGTGCGCAGTATGGCGATATCCTGAGTCTTGTCCTTCACGAGCATCGTCAACCCGGAGATAATGTTGAAGGCCGCGACCACGACGATCAAAGCAAGAATGATGAAGAGGATGTTTTTCTCGACCTGCAGCGTGTCGAAGAACGTCTTGTTGCGCTGTCGCCAATCGGTGACGATCAACGGCCGCTCAATCGCCTTTTCGACGTTGATACGAAAATCGTCCATCTTCTCGGGATCGGTGACGAAAGCTTCGACGACCGTCGCCTCATTCTCCCTGTTGAAGAAGAGCTGCGCCTCGGTGAGCGGCATATAGACGAAGACGCTATCGAATTCGGACATGCCGATAGAAAAGATCGCGACGACTTTGTAGGCTTTGATGCGCGGGGCGACCCCGAAAGGCGTCTGCGCCCCCTTGGCGATGAGCAGGCTGACCGAATCGCCGACGCCGACGCCGAGCGTCTCCGCCAACCGCTGACCGACGGCGACGCCGCCGGCCTTATCGAATCCCGCGAGCGCGCCGCTCTTGACGTTGCCCGCGACGCCAGGAAGCCGCGTCAGGTCCTTCTCGCGCACGCCGCGCACAAGCACGCCCGATTGGCCGAACTGGGTCGATATGCCGGCCGCGCCCTCGACCATGGGAATTGCAAGCTGGACGCCGGGCAGCTTGGCGGTCTTCGCCGAGACGCGGTCCCAGTCCGTGAACGGCGTCTCCACCGCCTGTAAAAATGCGTGGCCGTTGATGCCGATGATCTTGTCCATCAGCTCGCGATGAAATCCGTTCATCACCGACGTGACGACGATGAGAGTCGCGACGCCCAGCATGATGCCGAGGAACGAAAAGCCGGCGATGACCGACACGAAGCCGTCGGCGCGGCGGGCGCGCAGATAGCGCAGCGCCACCATCCGCTCAAAGGTCGAAAAGGCGCCGGCGCCTCTTGCCGGCTGCGCCGCTTCCGTCATGCCTGAGCCTGTCGCATTGCGGCGACGATGCGGGTGACGGCGTCCTGAGGCGCGAGAAGCTCCCGCTCTCCGGTGCGGCGCTGCTTCACCTCCACCCTGCCCTCAGCCAGGCCCTTGGGCCCGACCACGACCTGCCAGGGCAGACCGATGAGATCAAGCGTCGCGAATTTCGCGCCGGGGCGCTCATCGCGGTCGTCATGCAGCACGTCCAGTCCCGCGTTCTCGAGCTGCTCTACGAGATCGGCGCAGACCTTGCCGGTCGCCGGGTCTCCGGCTTTCAGATCGGCGACCCCGACATGGAAGGGCGCGACGGATTCGGGCCATATGACGCCGTTGTCGTCATGGCCCGCCTCGATGATGGCGGCGGCGAGGCGCGACGGCCCGATGCCGTAGGAACCCATTTGCACGACGACCTCCTTGCCGTCCGGTCCGTTGACGACGGCCTTCATCGGCTCGGAATATTTGGTTCCGAAGTAGAAAATATGGCCGACCTCGATGCCGCGCGCCGCAACCCGCGAATCCTCGGGAACCGCGGCGAAGGCGGCGGCGTCATGCATCTCGCTCGTCGCCGCGTAGCGGCTGGTCCATTTGTCGACGACCGCCTGCAACGCCGCCGCATCGTCGAAGTCGATCGAGGCGGGCGGCGGCGCGAAGGACAGAAAATCTTTGTGGCAAAAAACTTCGCTCTCGCCTGTCGACGCGAGGATGATGAACTCGTGGCTGTTGCCGCCGATCGGGCCGGACTCCGCCGCCATCGGAATGGCGGTCAGGCCCAGGCGCGCGAAGGTGCGCAGATAGGCGACGAACATCTTGTTATAGGAATGCTGGCCGGCTTCCGCCGTGAGATCGAAGGAATAGGCGTCCTTCATCAGGAATTCGCGCGAGCGCATCACGCCGAAACGCGGCCGCACCTCATCCCGGAACTTCCACTGGATATGAAAGAGATTGAGCGGCAGATCCTTGTATGAGCGCACATAGGCTCGAAAGATCTCGGTGATCATCTCCTCATTGGTGGGGCCGTAAAGCATCTCGCGGTCATGGCGATCGGCGATGCGCAGCATTTCCTTGCCATAGGCGTCATAGCGCCCCGACTCGCGCCATAGATCGGCGGACTGAATGGTCGGCATCAGACATTCGATGGCGCCGGCGCGGGTCTGCTCCTCGCGGATGATGGCGTTGATCTTGTTTAAGACCCGCAACCCGAGCGGAAGCCAGGCGTAAATCCCCGCCGACTCCTGTCGGATCATGCCCGCCCGCAGCATGAGCCGGTGCGAAACGATCTCCGCTTCTTTCGGCGTCTCGCGCAGGATGGGCAGGAAATAGCGGGAAAGGCGCATGTGGGATCCAGTGGGCGAATCGAAGGAGCGGCGAGCATAGCCCGTTCGCCGCCCGGAAAAACGGCGCGGGCGGAGCTTTTGAACCCGGCGCGGGCGAAAACGCAAGCCGAAGGCGCCTTTCCTTTTCGCCGAGCCCGGCCCATTTCGGGATCACGAACGCTTGAGGAGGCCAGCATGGGCAAGGCTGTGGGCGAGACTATGGGCAAGGCTAAAGGCGAGTCTGCGAACAGACATCCCTGGGGAAGCGTGCGCGACAATCCCGAGTTCAGTCGCTTCGAACTCGACATCGATGGCGAGACGGCGCTCGCCTATTACCGCATCGACAATGACGTCATGGTCTTCACCTCAACGCAGACGCCGCCAAGGCTGCGCGGCCAAGGTGTCGCGTCGGAGCTCATCCGCAACGCGCTGGAATTTGCGCGGGCGCGCGGCCTGAAGGTTCGGGGCGACTGCGCTTTCGTCGCGGACTATGTGGAAAGACATCCGGAGTTCCGGGATCTTCTTCCCTAAGCGATCGGACCACCGGCAGCCTTTCGCCGCCGGTCTCATAAAAAAGCGGCCTCGACAGATGCGTCGAGGCCGCTTCATTTTGTCGCCCTGCTTGATGGCGCTGGCCTATTTCACCACCGGCATGGTGTAGGACAAAGCGCCGATATTGCCCTTGTCGCCCTTGAAATGCGCATGGCACATGACGCAATTCTCGGACACGACGGGTATCCCGGTGGCCATGCGCAGATAGCGCTTGCCGTCCTTTTCCAGGATCTCTTCATAGGCCTGCTCGCCGCCGCCGCGCAGTTTTTTCGCCGCTGTCTTTTCAAAGGCGTCCTTGGGCTCATCGTCGGGGTCGCCGACTTTGTCGGTCAGCCCGATCAGCCTGACGTCGTACCAGCCGTTCTTTTTCATCGCGGCGAAGAGCGCCTTGGCCGCCGACGCGGCGGATGGGTCCGACGGGTGTTTGACGTAAGTTTCGTCGATCAGCACCACGGCCGTCTTGAAGACGTCATCGAGCATTTTGATGTGCTGCCGCGTGCGCTCGATCTCGGGATCTTTGATCGGCGCGGCGTTTTCGGCCAATGCGGCGAGCGTCACGCCGGCCAATCCGCCGACCATCGCAACCGCCATAACGATCTTTCTCTTCATTCCCTTGGTCATCTCTTCCTCCCGGCCCCGGGCGACCGCCTGTGGGCGCATGGGCGCCAACTTCGCTCACGACTGCTGCGTGACGGTCATTGGATGAGGGCGGGCGGAAAAGGTTCCCGAATTTTATGTGGCGATGACAATCGCGCCAGAACGGCGCGCACGCTTTGCGCGCAGCGCGCGCCTCCGAAAGGAAACGCCTCCATAACGAACGGGCCGATGTCCTTCTCCAGCTGGTCGCGAATGAGACGGCGGGCGCGATGCAGGCGAGTTTTTACGGTCTCCGGCCGCAATTCGAGAATGTGCGCGGTCTCGGCGACGGTGAGGCCTTCAATGGCGCGCAGGACGAAAACCAGGCGAAAATCCTCGGGAAGCCTCTCGGTCGCCCGCTCGACGAGGCGCAGAATTTCGCGCTGGGCCAGAGATTTCTCGGGATCGTCGCAGTCTTTCGCCGGCGAAGAGAAAGCCTCGCCCTCGTTTCTCTGCGCGCCAAAGACATGAATGAGCTTCGCCCGGCGCCGGACTCTCAGCCGCGCCGCGGCTTCGTTAATCGTGATCCGTGCGAGCCAGGTAGCGAGCGCGGCCTCGCCGCGAAATTCGTCGAGATGGGTGAAAGCCTTCAGGTAGGCCTCCTGGACCACGTCCTCGGCCTCATGACTGTCGAGCACGATGCTGCGGGCGATGCGATAGAGGCGGCGGTTGTTGTCCGCCATGATAAGGCGCAGCGCCTCCTCTTCGCCGGCGAGAGCGCGCTGCGCGAGCCGGCGCTCGTCGCGCCTCTCCACCTCAGGCGTTAATTGCGCCGCGTGCGCGCCTTCCATCCGATCGGCCTTTCGACGCCCTCAAGGATAAGGCTTATCAGGCGCGACCATAGATCCAGTGGCGGCGCATTCATGCGGGCCAGCGCGGACCGGAGAACTTTACGCCTCCGCCTCCGCCTCCACGGATGAGTTCGCGCCCTTCCTTCTCCACTAGAGGAAAGGGTGGCTCGGCGAAGCCGGATCGGATGTGGGCGGACCATGCGCAACCAACTTCGCGCCACAGAGCGCGAAGTCATCGAGCGGGGAACGAACTATTTTGGCGGCAGCGTTTCAACAAAATCGACCGCGAGTTGCGCGTAGCTGGAAAGCTGAGCATCGGTCCGAATGGCTTTTGGGAGTATTGTCGCCCATCCCTTCATAACCTTGCCCGTCAAGTCCATGGGCTTGACGCCTTCGCGGGTCAGCAACTCCTTAGCTCGCGCTTCGCCGACACGAAGAATGAGGTTCGTGTTGTGGACGCCGACGCACATGTTGCCGTTCAGAGTGAAGCAAGCGCCGCCAAACATGCGGCGCGCTTCGATGTGCCGGTGGTGCGCGAGAACAGCTCGCAATCGTTCAACAAGAGCGGGGTCGGACGCCATTCGGGCCTAGCCCTTCATCATGGGCGGCATTGTTTCGAAGCGCGGCAAATTCGTATCGGAGATATCCCAGGAAGCGCCACGGCTCGCGTAAACGATCATTTGAGGCTTGAACACTTCGAGGTCGTCGAGGCTCGACGCCCGGAGGAAAATCAAATCGGGCATTGCGTCGTTAAGCGAATAGATCGGTGCGCCGCAGCGAGGGCAGAAAGCGCGCGAGACCACATGCCCGCTGTCAGCCGGTTTGTCGTAGACGGTGACGTCCCCTGATAGGGTCACAGAGGTGCGAGGAACGGCGAGATGCGAGCTATGCCCCGTCCCGCTGCTCTTGCGGCAATCAGCGCACTGGCAATGACCGGACATGAGGGGATCGGCGTTGCATTCATACTGGACAGCGCCGCAAAGACAGCGGCCTTGGAAGGGTCCCGGCATTGGATTTCCTCCTCGATTGTGCGTTCATGCCGCACGAGATTAGAACAGTGACTTGTGAATCACAAGTCACCATCAGCCAACGATGCGCGCCTTGAAAAAACTCAGGTCGGGATGCCCGATAGCCACCGCTCTCGATATTTTTGGCGACCGATGGACGCTCGTCATCATGCGCGATCTTGCAATGGGGAAAACCCGGTTTGGAGATTTTTGCCAATCTCCTGAACGCATCCCGACGAACGTGCTGACCGATCGACTCTTACGATTGGAGGAATTCGGCCTCATCGAGAAAAGCGCTTATCAAAAACATCCAATCAGGTACGACTATGCGGTGACGCAGAAAGGAGCCGAATTGCTGCCCGTGCTGCAAGCCGTTTGCAAATGGGCGAATAAGCATCTGCCCGACACATGGAAAACGCCGGATAAGTTTCTCTCGCTGAAGCCGTCAGACCTCACGGGTAAAAAAGCCAAAAACCGGAGAGTAGACTGACGCCATATCCGTTAAACTTCCGCCTCCGCAGCGAGCTCCAGCCATTGTTCCTCGGCTGCGGCGAGCGCCTGCGCCAATTCCTCGCGCTGCGACGCGAGCCGCGCCGCCTCCTGCGGATTGCGCGCGAAGGCGTCGGGCGCGGCGAGCGCCTCGTCGACGCGGGCGATCAGCTGCGTGAACTTCTCGACGCGTTCCTCGGCGGCGGCGAGCTTGCGCCGCGTCTGCCCGGCGTCACGGCGCCTTGGCGCCTGCTGCTTTGCCGCCCCCTGCTCTGCCGCCTCTTGCGCCGGCGTCGCAAGCGCGCGCCTCGGCTCTTCATCGCGCGATTTTGAGAGCACCTGCCGCGCATAGTCGTCCATATCGCCGTCAAAGGCGCGCACGGTTCCGTCGTCGACCAGCCACAGGCGATCGGCGCAGGCCTCGAGCAGATAGCGGTCATGCGAGACCAGAACGACGGCGCCCTCGTAATCGTTGATCGCCTCGATCAGCGCGGCGCGGCTGTCGATGTCGAGATGGTTCGTCGGCTCGTCGAGGATGAGGAGATGCGGCGCGTTGAAGGTGGCGACGCCGAGCAGCAGCCGCGCCTTTTCGCCGCCCGAAAGCTTGGCGATGAGGGTTTCGGCGCGCGCGCCGGAAAATCCGGTCTGCGCCGCGCGACCGCGAATGCGCGCCTCGGGGGCGCCCGGCATCAGCCGCGCGAAGACGGCGTAAGGCGTCTCGCCCTCATTCAGATCATCGACCTGATGCTGCGCGAAAAATCCCGCCTCCAGCTTCGGCGCGCGCACCATCTCGCCGGCGCAGGCCGAAAGCCGCCCGCCGAGCAATTTGGCGAAGGTCGACTTGCCATTGCCATTGGCGCCGAGCAGGCCGATGCGATCGTCGTTGGAGATCGACAGCGTGAGCCGCGACAGCACGACCCGATCACCGTAACCGACCGCCGCTTTCTCCAGCGCGATGATCGGCGGCGATAGCGGCTTCTCGGGCGACGGCAGACGAATCGGCAGGACGGAATCGTCGACGATCGCCGCGATCGGCTCCATTTTGGCGAGAAGCTTCAAGCGCGACTGCGCCTGGCGCGCTTTCGTCGCCTTGGAGCGGAAGCGGTCGACGAAGGCCTGCAGATGCTTGCGCTGCTCTTCCTGCTTCTTGGCGCCCTTGATGGCGAGGAGCTGCGCCTCGCGCCGCTGCTTTTCGAAGGAGGAATAATCGCCCTTGTAGAGCGTCAGCTTTCCCCGCTCGAGATGCAGAATATGCGTGGCGACGTCGTCGAGCAGATCGCGGTCATGGCTGATGACGACGACGCTCGCCGGATAGCGCGACAGATAATCGACGAGCCACAGCGTCCCTTCGAGATCCAGATAGTTGGTCGGCTCGTCGAGGAGCAGCAGGTCGGGCTGCGCGAACAGCACCGCCGCCAGCGCGACGCGCATGCGCCAGCCGCCTGAGAATTCCGACAGCGGCCGGCGCTGCGCCGCGGCGTCGAAGCCCAGCCCGTGCAGGATGGCGGCGGCGCGGGCGGGCGCCGAATGGGCGTCGATGTCGGCGAGCCGCGTCTGAATGTCGGCGATGTCATGCGCATCATGCGCGGCCTCGGCCCGCGCCAGCAGGTCGGCGCGCTCAAGGTCGGCCGCCAGCACGAAGTCGATCAGCGCCGTCGGACCGCCCGGCGCCTCCTGCTCGACGCGCCCGAGCCGTGTACGGGCGGGAATCGAGATCGCGCCGCTTTCCGGGGCGATTTCGCCGCTGATCAGCCGGAACAGCGTGGTCTTGCCGGCGCCGTTACGGCCGACAAAGCCCGCGCGGGAGCGTCCCGGCAGGAAAACCCCGGCGTGGTCGAACAGCGGCCGGCCGCCGAGCCGGTAGACGAGATCGTTGATCGTGAGCATTGCTGCGATGCTTTAGGGCCTCGCCCGAAGGGGTGCAAACGCGAGGCCATGCGCGGCGATCTGGCGCCGCCGGACGGCCTTGTCTTGCGCCGCCCGCGCCTCTATACACGCCCTCGCGCCGCCGCAATGCGGCCGCGCAGCCGCGCCCATCGTCTAGAGGCCTAGGACGTCGCCCTTTCACGGCGAAAACAGGGGTTCGAATCCCCTTGGGCGCGCCACCTTTAAATTCAATAAGTTGCGAATAATATCGCTGCGGGCAGATTCGGCATTTGTCCAATATTTGTCCAATAAGCCTGTATGGAACGTGGCGCAGAAATGTGCAGTCGCACGGACTGACCTATCGATGCACCCCGTCCCGCCGACCGTCGCCGATCTTCGCGCGCTGAGGGCGTCGCTGGCGCATGGGACTGGTGCATTGGGCTGGGGCGCGCGCATCACGGTAGGATCGCCTTCGCCATTCATCGCACTGGCGCGATCGCGCCCATTCGTCTGTAACCTGCCCGCCCACCACAGCGACGATCCCCGCCGCCAGTCAAAACCCGCTTAAAGGCGCGGGAAATCTTTTGTAAGTCGAAATAGATAACGCTTACCTTGCCCTTTGTCCTCGGTCCAAAGCACTAACGATGTCTCAAGGTAACTAAGTATTTTCATTATTCGATGTGAGTTGTCGAATGCTCTCGCAATCGTATCAAGGCCAATGATCCGATTATCGTAGGCATCTTCTGCCCAACGGTTCCAAAACGTTGCCAGCTTTTTACGTGCGCTATGAAAGGCGTCGAACATGTCACGAGGAATCGCACTACAATCGGCGAGAAGCTTAGAACTGTCCTTTGGGGGATAAATGAGATTACAAATATTCCGTAACTTAACGCTATCGCCGGTCAAATATCTTGCATAATTGACTTGGTAATTTAGCAAGTGCTCGTTTTTGTCCTTCAGCGGAAGGCCGTAAGGGGGCTCCGAGAGATCCACTAACTGCTCAATCGTGTTAGTATAACCTTTGGCCGCTCTGTACTTAGCTCCATAGTATTTGTTTAACGCCTCCCAGAAAATCTTCCGCTCATCAGCTAATTCGTCCCATTCTAAGCGCATCTTGTGGAGATGGACATGTTCCTGTTCTTTTGCGGCGGGACTAAGTGGGGCCGGCATATCGCTGACCGCCGCCAGCTTAATTATTTCTGCGCTTTGCCGCTCGTCTATGTTCGGTTTGTCGAATTCTATTTCAGAGGAAATATTCTTGATAAGGCGTTTTAGCCCCTCTTCGTCGGCGATGTTTAATAATTGCATAACGTTTAGGGGGGGGCCGACATGGTCCTTCGCAAGCCCCTTTGTGCAGACAGGAATGACCCGAATCCCTTTTCCAAGTGCAACGCCTGACTCGAAGATCACCCATGGACGGCTAAGCGATTGTGGGGTCAGGATTGAAACCAGTATCTTTGCGCCTTGCAAGTGCTCCACTATCTTTGCAGACCAATGATCTCCTGGGAGCAAAGACTCGGATGACACGAAAACAGTAACGCCTCCAGCGAAGGTGCTCTCTATGAAATTCTTGAGAGCTTCTGCAAACTCTTTGTCAATGCTCGCGTAGCTGACAAAAATTTTAGCCTTCATCATGGTTCGTATCCCTCAAAACTGTAATGGCATGTCGATTGCGCTTCGCGCGAGTTCATGAAACCTGAATTGCACATCTTTGCCAAGTTTGCGGTCGGTCGCACGGGCCGTCGAACGTGGAAATCGTGGACCATCATTAGGAGGCAGGAGCAATGGCACGACCACCCATCGATCCCGCTTCCATAATCGCATTGCCGATCATCTTACATTGGCGCGGCGCAGGCCCTGGATGACGGGCAGCGATCCCGGCGCATTGCTGCGCCCACCGCCTGAGGACGCTTTGCAGGATTGGATCGTTTTGCTGCGCGTGAATCGCGCTGGTGTCGGCGATGACGATACGGCGCTAATCGAGCCTGAACGACTTGGTGTGCGCCTCACGTCGATCAGAAGATGGGAAATCTCAAAAGATGCGGCTGAGAGCCGCCATTTTCGGCTGAATTTAATTTGGCCATCCCGTTTTCACACAGCCAGGGTCAGGATCGGCCACTCGCGGACGGCTGCTTCGCGCCAAAAGCGGACTCTCGATGTGGTGGTGGCGCTTCTCTGACCAAGCCGTCAGCTTCTGCACGGTATCCCACTGTAACGATCAATTCTTCGACGCTCCCGCGTCGTTTCGTTTCGGATGCAAGCACGCTCGCTCGCGAAACAAGGCCAATCTCGCCGAAATCCCGATATAATTCGATCACCGACTTGTGCGCCGCATTCGTAACGAGGGCCTTGCCGCCGCGCTTCCTAAACCGACGAATGCAGGCTGCCAGCCTACGCTGGTCTTCCCAAGAAAATATCTTCTCGTTGTACTTAAGGAAGCCGTTCGCGTTGTGTTTCGCCGTGTAGGGCGGATCGACAAACGCAAAGTCACCAGCGTCGCATTGGTCCAGAACATCTTCAAAATCCGTATCGACCAGCGTGGCCCGTTTGAACAGGCGCGATACGCCATCGAAATCATCTGTGCCGAAGATCACAGAGTCCTTGCTTCCTTTCGGCACGTTGAACTCGCCGCGCAGATTCACTCGGTACAGGCCATTGAAGCAGGTTCTGTTCAGGTAGACGAATTTCGCAGCACGCGACGACTCCGTGAAAGGGTTGCTAGACCTTACCCTGTAATAATAGTCGCCGGATTCCAGATGCTTGCACTGATGGACTCGCAGCTTGGCGTAAACCTCCTTTGGCTCGGCGCGGATCGCGCGATAGGTCGCGATCAATTCCGTATTGAGGTCTGACAGCAGAGCCCCTTTGGGTTGCAACGCGAAGAAGGCGGCCGCGCCGCCGAGGAACGGTTCAACGTATCTCTCGTATGGCGTTTCAAACAGTGAAAATTCGTTCAAGACGCAACGGACGAGGAGTTCGAGGCGCAGTTCAACGTCAAACTCGGTAGTGGCGGCGTCAAGCAGTATTATTTCGCGCTCTCGAAAATTACGAACGCTTCGTTGCCGGAGTTCAAGCCGACCGGGTTTGAGCAGTGGCTGTCTGAACTGAACAAGGAACAGCAGGCGCACGCAGACAGAACAGCCAAGTGGATTCAGGACGTAGTGCATAAGCACGTCGTAGAAACGCTCAAAAGCGAGTACGGCGAAAAATTCTACCGGCTCGAGAAACGGACTGATCGCCTTCTCAAGGTCCTTGAGCGCCAAGTCAGTCGCGCTAATCCCGTCAGTCTTCTCGACGTGGCGGATTATTTCCGACAACAATCTGATGTAGCCTGGGACGCCAAAGTTGTTGCAAATTCGGCCCGCCTTACCCTGTTCCCATCTGTCACGTTCAAATGAACGAATTTCGCTGAAGTACCAAGTGAGGCCATCCATGAGGCGATCTAGCGTTGCCTTATTGTCGATTTGCCCTTTTTTCAGACAACAAAAGGGCCCCGGTGCCCAAGACTCCCTGTTAGTTATGCGCCACACCAAATTCGCTGAAATTATTGTCTTGCGAATTTCTGGCAGCGTTAGAGGCCGATCCTCCGATGCGTTGATGCCAGGCGAAACAACTTTGTCTTCGAACGGATTGCCGTAGGCGGCGTTAAGCAGGTCTATCGCTCGCGAGCAGATTGCTTGCACGCGTTCGCTCACTACCTCGGAATCCCACTTCAACTCGCCGTCCAATTCGTCCAGGAGGCGTTTCTGAACCTTCTGCTGCTCTTTATTGATGGTCGCGAACAGGTTCGCTTCTTCGGTGCCGGAGATCCCATCGAACGCTACGAAGAAGAGATTTGGGTCCCTATCCTCCTCATCGAGCAGCGCGCACCCATAAAGCCGATGTTGGCCGTCAATGATTTTTACGCTCTTGTATTTTTTAGGAAGATACAGGTGACCGAATTGAATGTCCTTGTCGTTGCTAGCAAGAGCGAGATCGAACCGAGGGCGAAATTGGAAGTTGACTAGGATTGAGTTTGGGAAATAGCCGCCGCCCCTGAGAAATTCGGCAACCTTCTTGAGGCGGTTTGGATTCACAAGACGTTGATACGTGGGAGCCGAATTGGGATCTCGAAGGTCGCGGTGATTGACAAAACCGATGCGGCTCATGTCAGATGCCTTACATGAGAATACATAAGCCGGTTTGTTGTTGAGCTTAGTTTTTACGGCCGGCACGGAAACATTATCGAGTGCCGGGATGTCCTGCCCCGCTAAGTATTCTGCTTTGAATTGCTGCCGCGCAGCAGGGCCAAGCGCCTTCGCGATCTCCTCGAAGTAAGTGAGTTCCCTGTCGCTAAGGAGATGAATTTTCAACTCGCGCGCACGCGCTAAATCCTGCTGCGTTACGACGACGTTTGACAGCACGAACAGCCAGATGATCTTCGGCTTAAAGTTGCGCCCATAGTGGTTGCGCAGCGCACTCGCTATCAAGCGCTTATTTGAATCAAATTCACCAAGGTCCTTTTGCAACGATTTTTTCTTATAGGTTTCCGCAGTCTTGCATTCAGCAATCACCACCGTCTCTGCGTCCTTGGCAAAGACGTCGATTTGTTTCTCTACATTCTCGGCAGTCGGAATTTTGAAGTGACGCCCGGCATCGAGTTCAGGATAGCCAAGCCGGTACATGCAACACCAAAAGCGATTCTCCAAATTGTGGTCATCAGTTCTCGGCTTGCGAAGCTTGAATTTAGTCTTCAGTTCGCGAGCTACTGACCAGCCGTGTGGCTCGTAGTCCTGGATCGCCCCCGGGGTTACGGACTGCTCATCATAATCACGGTTGCGCTGCTTGAACTCGTTTATCCTGTCAGCTGCCGTGACAACAAGGTTCGTCAGCTTCATATTTCCCCGCCGAATCAACCACCTTTTTCTGTCATAATATAACTTTTCTAGGGTCTTCCGTTGATCCTGTCCAATTGCAGGCCGCCCCGGTTAGCTTGCGGTGACAGACGCCGAGGCCAGCGACCAGTTCGCCCAGCCGACAAATGTTCCGGGAATATCGGATGATTAGGAGACGGAACGCGACTTTTTCCAGGAGGCGGATATAGCGTCAGGAGCCCTAGCGGTGAAAATCAGACAGAAGAGTACGGAGATCGACACGCGCGAAGCTCTTTCAAAAGTCGCCCGCCCCGGAGCACGCTTGCGCCCACAAGAAAGCGCCCCGAGGCGGACTTCGCGGCGCGTGGGCATGACGTGCGGCGCTCCCTCTTGCGCGAACGCGGAGGGAATTCCTTCAACTCATCGTCGCGCCAGCGTCGGCGCACAGCGCGGCGAACCATTTGCGATGGGCCTCGCTGCCGGCAGCGCGCTCGACCGCATTTGGTGAATGCCAGCCTCTTTGCATGAAGAGTTCGATCTCGTGGCGGCGCATGCTCGATTGCGGCAGCATGCGCATAACCGTCATCAGCTCCGCCGACTCGTGAAGCGTCGCTTGCCGGGCAGCTTCAGCGCGCGCGAGCATCGCCGCGACGTCCAGCTCGATTTCGGCGACACGACGAGCGGCTTCATCGACGCGGGAGCGCGCTAGATCGAGCGCCCGTTCGCGCGCCATGACGCTTTCTTCGGCGATGGTGCGGCCGGTGGCCCATATGGCGGACTCGGCTTGCGCGTCGTCTCGCGCCTTGCGCAGTTCGTCGGTGGGGTTTTCCAAGAGAGTGGCGACGTCGCCGGCAAGCTCAGTGATGAAGCGATCCGGCGGCGCGTCTTCGGCTTCTTCTAGCGCTCTCGTAAGCGCCGCGACCTTGCTGTTGGCGTCACTCCAGCGCTGGGTTGCATTGTGCTGCGCGCGTCGCGCTTCGTCCACGGCTTGCTGTGCGTCCTTCGCCGCTTCGACTGCTTCGCGAAGGCGGGCACGTTCGGCTGATGCGGTCATTCTCTTACGTCCCTTCCTTATAGCGCTCGCCGATCAGGCTTGCCCGATGCGCATAGCGTTCGGAAAACGCTTGGCGTAGTCGGACATTGACGCGGGCGGGGATTGTCGCTGCGGCGCTGGCGTGCATGACGGCTCGACGCGAATTCGCGCGGCGTCCGGCCAGCGCTGATCGTAGGCGATTCTTGCATCTTCCGCCGTATCGTTGCCGGGATCGTATCGACCGCCCTTCGACGGCTTCGACATTAAGATAGTTTTGACAGCCGACAATTCGCTTGGCGTCAGTCGCATTTCGAGCAGCGCCAAAACCTTGGCGACAATGTCCTCGTCGACTTCACCACCTTTCGTAGTTCCATCGGGTTGCGGCTCGTCGACAGCCTTTTTCAGGTTTCTGCGCAATTCGGGAACGACAGCGTCAAAAACGAGATCGCCAGATGTTGCGCGACAGACAGCGCCGATGACGTCGTCGATACGGTCGGCGAGATTTCCGTCATGCACGCCGATGAGGAACGGCGTAGCGTCGAAGTGGACGCCCGGTCGCAACTTCGGAGCGAGAAACTGACGCAACGCGCGATGGACTTTTTCGGTTTTCTGATTGCGGACTTGCATGGCTTTTGTTCCTTCTTCTGCGATTTAAAACGGGACGATGCGAGGATGCCCCGGCGTCGGTGCTGGACTATCCCCGAAGCGGTTACGCGGCGGACCGGGCATGCCGGCGAGTTCGATCATTTTCGGCGTGACTTTGAAGGAAGATTTGCGTTTGGTGATAAGGGCCAGCGCTGCTGCATTGCAGAGATCGTCGTGGCCGGCTGCGGGATGGTCGACTCGATCCCGACCAAGCGAACTTGTGCGCCGCTCCAGTTGCGCGAACTGCGTAATCAGCCGCTGACTGTCGAGAAGCCGCACTCTGCCAGAGGTGAACAAGGGCATTGCGTCAAGATAGATTTGGCTGCGATCGCGCTCGCTGTGCATGTAGCGAATGCCTTCCTTCTGGAAAGCGGAGACGACCCATCACGCAGCATATTTATCGCCGGTTGTTGAATGTAGACCATAGCTCTTGAGAACATGCGCAATCTGCTTTGTCGCTACGGATGGATCGAACGGCGCTTTGATTTCGACAACGCAATCGAGAATTGAGACGCCGTCTTCGTCATGCGCAATCGCGCAAGTGAAGGAATCTTTCTGGCCCCCGCTTGGATCGCACCCGCTCCTGTAAAAGATGCGTTTGCTTGAATTGAGATGTGGCGGCCGGACCGTAACGCCGCCATCGCGCGCCGCTTCGATGATCTCCAACGGCATCCAGCCGGCGACATCGTCACGCCATTCGGCGAACCATTCCGCTCTTGCGGCGGCGTAATCATCGGCGAGGTCTCGTTCGATTTCCGCATCGTCCAATGTCGGATTGAGCATCTTGCTAGCGGCGCGAATGACGAGCACGTCATCATCGTTCTTGCCGAAGTGCTTGGTGAATTTGCGATAGAGCAGACCGCTTTTTCGGTAAGGACTGGAAATGCCAATCACGACGCTGCCGGGCACGCGCGCCAGCGACGGGCGAATTGCGCGATAGGTCTCTTCATCAGGCGAAACGCTGTTCTCGTCGCGATAGAAAGCGCATTCGTCGAGCACACAGCCCAACATCGATCTGCCGCGAATGCTGCGATAGCTGTTCGTTAAGATCGAAACATCGACGCAGTTACTCAGTCGAAGCCCGTCGGCCGTGTCGTTCTCGACCATCTCGCGAAGAGGCAGACAGTCGTGAAAGAAGCTGCGCACATAACCTTTGATGATCGCGGCTTGCTCTCGGTCGACTGCGATGCAACCGACCAACGCTCGTTCGCCCGGCCGCAATGCGCTGCACTTGCGATCGAACAACATTGCGGTATGCGCGATGATCAAACTGGCGATGGAGTCTTTGCCGCCGCCGCGTCCGACGACGAACCACATTTCCTTGACCGGCCGCTTGGGCGGATCACGGCCGGCGACGCTGCGGAAGAAATCAATCTCAGCAGCGCTCATCGGCAAGGCGTAGGCGGCCTTGAGAACTGCCCGCCAGCCGTCCCATGACGGACCATCGAACCACGGCCGGAATAGCGCCGGGCTGTCCATCGCATCGACAATGGTGAGCAAGGCCAAGTCGGCGGAGGGCATTGAACGATGACCGCCACTCGGCGAGCGCCGTCGTGAGCCATCAATGCGTCAAACTGAGCGTCAGGCGCGCGTTGCGTCTCTGACGAAGCGTCTCGCCGGCAACCGACTCTCGCCATACGCTTCGCGCCAAGACTCGCCAGACTTCGCATCGCGCGGCGGCGCGGCGGCCCTCGTCTCTGACGCGGGCATAGACCAGAACAGCGCGGCCGATATCCTCGTCGGACCAGGGAACCAGGGCGTCAGACGGCTCCGGGCGCGGTTGAAGATGGCTCATGTCGCCTCTTCCTCGGCGATGACGTCGTCGCTGCACGGAGAGGACGCGTTCGTGCGTGATTCGGCGTCGGCTGCGGCGGTAGTCGCCTCAGACGCTTCCGGCGCTCTGTTGGGCTTCTCAGGCGCTTTGGACTGGTGGGCGGCGATGATTTGCTGGAGCGTGGGCGAAACGTCGCGCGACACGCGATTTAAGCCGATCGATTCGCTGATTCGCCGAATATGGCTCGAAACGCGCGCCAAAACGTCGATATCGACCGGCTGACCGTCGGCGAGTTGGCATTCAAGGCGCTCGGCTTCGACGGTCAGCGCCGCAACCCTGCGGATAAGCCCGAGTTTAAGTTCGCTGATCGCTTCGATGCCTCCAGCATCCTCAACCAGCAACTGCGTCAAATCACGGTAATGCCTCGACCATGCCGATCTGCCACTGCCCTCAAGGAGCAGGCTTCGGACGCCGAGCTGCTTGTGTTTAAGCCGTCGGTTGGTGATCCGCGAACGGGCGGTCGCCTTCATGAGCCCGGTATGTGGATCACCTTTAGATTTCATACCGGCTAATATAAGGCGATCCTAATACAATGTGAATAGCATTAACATTAGTCGCCCGCTAAGTTCGAGGCGGGACGGTGCGACCGGGAGTCAGGGCGCAGCCGCTCTCGCCCGTTGGATCAGACGACGATCGACACCGAACTCTCGCGCCAATTGAGAGACTGTCGCCCCGGCCCCGAGCCGATCGCGGACGCTCCTTCGCTCTTGTTCCGTAAGCCGCCACGGCCGCCCCGTCACTCGGCCTTCGGCCTTGGCGCGGGCGAGCCCGGCTTGCGTTCGCTCAATCAAGAGATCGCGCTCGAATTCAGCCATGGCGGCGACGACGCCCATCAACATCTTGCCGGCGCTGGACGTTAGATCGGTAGCGCCGCCAAGTCCGAGACACGCCACTTTAACGCCGCGCGCAGCAAGGTTTTCAACAGTCTGCCGCACGTCGAGCGCATTCCGGCCGAGCCTGTCGAGTTTCGTGCAAACCAGCATGTCGCCCGGTTCCAAACGCTCCATCAAGCGAGCAAAGCCCGGACGCTGACTGGCGACCACGCCGCCGCTGATCTCCTCTTCAACGATCCGATGCGGCGCAATGTCGAAGCCGGCGATCTTGATTTCTTCGACCTGATTTTGCGTCGATTGCTCCTTCGTCGAGACGCGACAATAGGCGTAAACGCGTGGCATGGCTGGTCCTGATGTGCGTGACTAGCCTTCATTTTCGCACATGCGCGTAAAGTCGCAACAGCTATATTCTGCGCAATGCGCATCAGGCATGTGCGCAACCGATCGTTTTCGCGCATGCCTTCAAGAAAGCAGGCTTTGCAGCGAGGAGCGCAAAAAAAAGATCAGGGGGCGTTTGTCCGCGTCGTCGGGCCTGTATTTGCCTCGACTTGTTCGTTTTCTAACGACCTCCTCTGATACGTCACCGTCAACGTGCCTTCAGGCGGGACGATAAGCATGTAAAGAAAAACGAAAAAACCGACGAACAAAAAACATAGCAGAAGAGCCACGATAAAGGACCCACAACCCCAGTGGCCGGGGGTCCAACTCTGAGAAACAGGAAAATAGCCTACCGCCGCCATTTCATTGGCCTCAGATTGAAACTGCGCGATGGCCCTGGATTCCCGCCCTGTATAGGTCTTAACAACGATTGGCGGCCATTTTTCGGGTGGGGGACCGCTCATCCACTCCGTGATACGGTTTGTTGCAATCTCGTCGAGAAGTGCAAGTTTCTCCTCAGCACTCTTCGCTGCAGTTACAAGTTTCTCCTCGATCAAGCGGGCTGTTTGTTCGACTTGCTCTAGCGGGGTTTGCACTATGTCTGCCTGCATCCCTTCAGGCCCTGGCTTCTTAGGCAAGAGGTCTGCTCCGAAACGGTTCGCCCCACGGGTCCCCGGAACGAGCAAAAGCGCTGCCACGTAGAACAATATAAAGGCCAATGAAAAGAAAAAGGCATAGCCTGTAAATCGGTAATCGAGAAAAGGATTCAAAATGCCGAACAAAAGAAGAAGCACGTAGAAAGTAGGGATAGAGAAAATTATTACGTAATAACCGTTGTTATTTAGGTCGTGAAGACGCTTTACCGTTGTTGCCGCGACAATCCAAAGTAATGGCAAGAGCATTAAGAGCTCACAAATCAAGAGACCTGCGGCTAAGACACTTGGAGGCGATGTGACAAGCAAAATAATAATACTTGTATTTATTACAAATAAGCAAGCAATGATACCCAGCTGAACAAACAGGAAATGGAGGCGGTTTAAACGTCCCTTGAAGCTGAAGAGAAGCGTTTTCAATTTTGGCGCGGCTTGCGAGCCGTTCAATATTATACCAAAGAGAGCCAGAGCCGCCAGAACGGTTATTGAATACAGCACGGCCAAAGCAAATGGACCATTCGACTGGTTATTCGTTTGTAACGCGGTCGCTTTCGACGGCGGCGAGCTCGGTGTTGTGCCAGGGTGAATCGTGTTTTTTTTGGCTTGCTCTGATGGAGATAGATTCTCAGCCGGCGCTGCAGCCGACACCTTAGGCTTTATCTGGTTCAGGGCATCAATCGCTTCCTTATCTCCTGGTTCTAATCTGGCAAATGCCTCCAAATCGCGAATAGCGGCATCAATTTGGCCAACGCTCCTAAAGGAAAAACCGCGTTCCCGCAGCGCGAGCCGGTTCTCTGGTTCAATATCCAAGGCTTTGGCGAAGTCCGCGATAGCCTCGTTGGCCTGTCCTTCTCTTGCAAAAATTCTCCCTCGGGCGACGTAAAGGCCAGCATCACCTGGATTGATGGAAATGCCGCTCGTGTAATCTTGAAGCGCCTCGTCGTAGCGCTGCATCGTTTCATAGAGGATCGCCCGGCTGAGATATACAAACGATTGATTGGGGGCCAATTGAACAGTGCGATTGGCGTCCTCCAGGGCCTCATTAAATCGGAAAAGCAACTTCAGCACATTTTGCCGGTTATCATAATACCCGGCAATTTTTGGATTCAGCTGAATGATCTCAGTAAAATCCTTAGCTGCTTCTTCAAGACGATCTATTTCCTTATAAGCATTGCCACGCCGAAGATATGCCCGTTCCAGTTGCGCGCGTTTGCGCGATGTTGAAATGACGGTCGAGCAGCGGTCGATTTTTTCTAACGCCGCCTTAGCCTTTAGACATAAATCGAATGCGCTTCCAGTCGTCGTTGCACAGGCTAAGTCCGGCCGGGAGACGAGCAAGACAGCGGCGAAAAGTTGTTTCCAAATCCGTTGCATTTTACCACCGCGCCGCGTCCAGCTTCGCGGAAATCCACGATTTTGAATCCGATCATGCAGAGCCAGCGTAGTCAATCACGACTGATGACGGTCGGTCAGGCACTGTCGCCAATATTCCTCATAGGCCATTGTGCGAGCTTGTTGCCGTCCTCATCGCCCTCACAGCTTTCAAACCGCCGTGTAACGCGACAGCGGAGCCCGCAGGAGCGTCTTTCACAGAAGGGAGGAGAAATCCCGGCTCAGGCCGCCCGTTGATCGTTCTCGCCGTGCTCACTGGAGCGTCGGCTTCATTCCTGCTCCCCGTGCTCATTGCCGACTCGTCAAGGCGCGCGTCCGAGATGTCGGGCGCTTAGGCTGCATTGCCGCCGCCAAGGGTTTTGCCAGCGTGTTCGGAACGGGAGCTCAATTTCGCCGACGACGGGAAAACGTTCGGCCGCCCAGGGGGCACTTGAAGGACGCGTCCAGCTCAAAAATCAGGTCCAGGGCTCGCGCGCGCATACTCTCTCAAACCCGATCACAATGGTCACAACGGTAACAATGAGGACTCAGGAAGAGAGTCAGAGGGTCGGATTGTGATTGGGCATATAAGGAGCGATCACAATGCCGGTCACAATTGACGGACGATAAATACCTTGTATATCAAGCGCTTGGGCAGCGTGATCGGCCGTTGTGATCGTTGTGATCATTGTGATGGGTGGTAGAGAAAAAGCCGATTTTTGGCGTCTGGCGCTCCGCCGCCATTGTGACCGCTCATTGTGAACGCCAAAGTCACAACGGTCACAATGAGAGCGAATCTTGCCGCTGAAACCGCCTCAACCCTCCTTAAACAGCTCCGTCGCGCTGTCCTCTGCGGCCAGCTTCTCCGCGTGCTCAGCGTGCAAATAGCGACCGCGTCCCGCCTTCAACGCCTCGCCGGCCGTCACCATTTTGCCGATCAACTTGCGCACGTTGGCGTCTTTCATGCCCGTTTCGGCGGCGATCTCTCGCGGCGTCATTCCCTCTCCGCCCGCAGCCTTGAGAGCCGTGAGAATCGTGTTGCGCTCGTCCGTTCGCCTGACTTCAGCCGCCTCACCGAGCGCGCGCCATTTACAAGCCTCCTTGTCGAAGACGACGGCGACGTCGAAATCGGGAATGTCGCGCCCGCGCCCATAGAGCGTCGCGCCCTGAGAGTCGCGGCGCGGCCCTTGATCCTCAAATTGGAACGCCCGATCGTCGCCAGAATAGCGACGATCTCCGACTGGCCCGTGATCCTCATCGATCTTTTCACAAACGAAGGAATCGTTGGGCGCAGCTACCTCGAACCGTACACGGCGAAGGCGATGAAATACATCATTGCCGCCTTGGAGGATTTTGGCGAACTTCTCGAGGGTCATGCCGTCGCGCCGACCGAGATCTTCGAGCTGACCCGCAAGTCTCTCCATTTCGTTGGCTATCAGGGATTGAGCATGATCGCCGTTTCGGGCCTCGATATGGCGGCGTGGGACGCCTTGGCGAAGGCCGCGAATCTACCCTTGTGCGTGCTCCTCGGCGGAACGGTTGGGCCGGTGAAGGCCTATAACAGCAACGGTCTTTGGCTGAGCGATCCAGCGCAATTAGGGGAGGAAGCCGCGAGGCTCATCCAAGAAGGAGGATTCGCCGGACTGAAAATCCGGCTAGGCCGCGCAACCGCAGATCAGGATTTGCGCGCGATCGAGACTGTGCGCGCGGCAGTTGGCCCCGGCGTTCGTTTGATGGCGGATTTCAATCAAGGGCTCGATCTTGCTGAAGCGCTCGTGAGGTGCCAGTCGGTCGACGGCTTGGGCCTGGATTGGATCGAGGAACCTATCGTTTACGACAATCTGGATGGATATGCGCGCCTCGCTTCGCAACTGAAAACGCCGCTGCAGATAGGAGAAAACTTCTACGGTCATCGGGATCTGCACCGTGCGCTTCAAATGAAGGCGTGCGACCTGGTCATGCCCGACTTCATGAGGATCGGCGGCGTAACCGGCTGGCTAAAATCGGCAGCGATTGCGGCGGCGTTCGGGGCGCCCATTTCTACGCATCTCTATCCAGAGGTCGGCGCCCACGTCATGCGGGTATCCGAAACGTCGCATTGGCTTGAGTGGCAGAATTGGGTCAATCCAATCCTGAAGCAGCCCTATGACGTCGTAGACGGGATGTTGCATATTCCCGCTGTGGCCGGAACAGGCCTTGATTGGGATGAAGCTGCTATTGGACTCAGGAACTGACTGCTTGCGCGGCGTGCGCTCGGTTCAATCAGCCTCGCCGATACGCTCGGTTGGCGCATTGCGGCTGCATCACTACGGCGCTCGGGATGCACGGTCACATTCCGCTTTTTCGAGATATCGCCGAGGAGAGCGAAATGCTGTTCTCCAACGCGGAATTGTTGTGGCCTAAATCGGTTTATCGAGCGGCGACCGCCGCTCGTCTAGCGGCGCCAACCCCGCCATCATCGTCCGGCCCTTCGACGTCGTGCGATTCACAACACCTTCATGCATGATAATTTCGAAGGCGGGATGCAAGTGTTCGCCGATTTCGCGTCAGAGCCCTTTCGATCTTGTATAGGCCGCCGCAGCAGCGGCGCGCATTTCCTCTTTGAAACCGGCAAACATAGTGTCGAGCATTGTCGTGACCGCCGCGGGCGCCGTTCCAGGTTCGCCGGCGTTGAAGGGCGGCGCTGGCGCATATTGCGCCAGCAGCTGAACGCCCTCGGCATATTTGCGATCCCGCAATTCCGCGACGAGGGCGAGCGCGAAGTCCAGACCGGCGGTGACCCCTTCCGCCGTGATCCTGTTTCGATCCCGCACGAAACGGCCTTCGGCCGGCGTCGCGCCGAAAACGGGCAACAGCGGCTTGGTGACCCAATGAGACGTGGCGCGATAGCCGTCGAGCATGCCTGCGGACCCCAGCAGCATGGAGCCGGTGCAGACCGACGTGACGTAACGCGCGCCGTGTCCGGCGGCGCGAATATAGGCGAGGGTCTCTTCATCGCGCATCGCGGCGAGCGTTCCGGCCGAGCCTCCAGGAACACACAAAATGTCGAGGTTCGACGCGGCGTCCTCGAATTTTGCCGACGGCGTGAAGACGACGCCAGTATCGCTGCGGATGGGATCGCGCGACTTGCCGACGATCTCTATCGTCGCGCCCATCAGATTGGCGAACATATATTGCGGCCCGACCATGTCGAGCGCGGTGAAGCCGGGGTAAATCAGAAAGGCGACTTTCTCCTTGCCGCGCCAATACGCAGGCATGTCCGGCATCTTATGCGGCGCCCTGCCGTCGTCCGGCGACGGGCTCGGGGCCGCCAAAGCGCCGCTTGCGAGCAGCATGGCGAAGGCGGCGACGCCGTCGCCGAACTGACGGCGGTCGATCTCACTCATCGTCACTCCTACATCCGCGCCGAGAACGACACGAAGACCGTGCGTCCCTCTCCCGGCGCAACTCTTCCGGAAAGATAGGGATATTGAACGAAATACTGTTGGCCGCCGAGATTCTTGCCATTGATCGCGAATGTAAAATTCTCGTGCTTGTAGGCGAGCGTGGCGTCGAAGGTGACATAGCTGCTGGTGCTCCAGGGGCGCCCGATCAGCGCCCAGGGTTGCGGCTGGCCGATCTCGATCACGGTCCCCGATGCGGCGTAAAGTCCCGCGCCAACCGACCACCCTCTGAGCGCGCCGTCGAAAAGCGCGCCGTCGAAGGCATAGTGTCCCCACAGGCGCCCGGAATCGCGCGGCGCAAGATTGAGCGTGGCGTTCACCAGCCTCGGGTTTTCGTCGCGCGACACTCTTGCGTCGATATGCGCATAGCTTGCGAGAACGGACAGTTCCGCCGTCGGCTGCCAAATGAGATCCGCCTCAAAACCGGTGGAACGCCATTCGCCGGACTGTCGCTGCGTCAGGCTGCCCGCCGGAGTCACCGGCACGCCGGTGCGTTTGAGATCGAAATAGTCAAGCGTGCCGGAAAGACCCATCGGGCCGTTGAGCTTAATGCCAGCCTCCCACTGCTCCGAGCCCTCGGGCTTTGGCGCGGCGCCGCCAGCGCCATTGAAGAAGGTCACCGGACGCAGGCCTTGCGCATAGCTGCCGTAGACTGAGAGCCAGTCTGTCACGTCGAAAAGCGCGCCGACGCGCGGCAGGAATGCGGTTCGGGTGGAGTTAAATCTCGTAGGCGGGACGAGGGCCGCCTCCTCCGAGTTGATGTCGATGAAGGCGACCCGGCCCGCCGCGAGAATGTGCAAACGGTCGAGTATCGTCGACTGCAGCTGCAAGGTGACGCCGGCGTTCTGATAGGCGTTGTTGACGCGACTGAAAATTGTGTAATTGCCCTGGCCCGGAAGCGGGTAGAGATAGGGCGGAAAGACCGGCGCTCTGAAGTCGGTGAAGATCGGGTAGAGCGGCGCGAAGGCTCCCAGTCCCCAAAAGTCAAGGACGCTTTGGATAGCGGGATCCGGCGCGGTGGCGTTGGCGCCGGCAAGGTAGCCGAGTTCCCAGACGCGGTTGAAATCGCCGCCAAGCAGCAATTTGTTTTTGGTCGGCCCAGCGTCGAATTTGGCCATGACGTTCGACGTGACCGACACCTCCTTCACCTGCTGTTTGAGGATCGTGTTCGCCATATAGAACTGGCTTGGGCCGCCGATGACTCCCGGGCCGCCAAGCAGGGGCAGGAAAGGATCGGCATAGAAGGTCGGCGTGTTGCCGAAGGGTATTTGCGAGGGCTCGTAAATGCCCGACGAAGAAAAGCGCGCGCTCGTGAAAGTGGAGAATGTTTCGTCGAACTTGTGATCGAAACGCAGCGTCACGCCGGACGATGAGGTCCCGGTGCTGGGCAGGCCGGGCGTCGACAAAAAGGCGGTGGGACGGATCGCAAAAAGCGAATGGTCGATCGTTCCAACGGCCGGAAGTCCCGCATAGTCCGGCTGATCCCGCCGCGTGATAATTCCCTGCACGATCAGCGAGGTGGCGTCGGTCGGCGCGATCTTGATGGTCGGGTTGATCGTATAGCTGCGTCGATGCACGACATCGATGTTCGAACGCGTCGTCTCATATTGCGCCGTGAGACGGAACAAGACGCTCTTATCCTCGGTCAGCGGCTGATTGACGTCGATGTAAGGGCTTACGTAGCTGTAGCCGCCCCCGCGCACGCCCGCTTCGGCGAAGCGATCCGGCGTCGGAAGCCTTGAGACGATGTTGACGACGCCGCCGACCGGGCTTTGTCCGCCCTGAAAGAGAATGCTTGCCGGCCCTTTGATCACTTCAATGCGCTCGACATTGACGAGGAGGTCGCGCACGCCGAGATCATAGTAATTCGGCAAACCGTCGATATAGCGCTCCGCCCGCATACCCCGCAGGCTGGGGCCGATTCCGCCGGGGAACAACGGACTTACCGGCTGTAGACCGGAAACGTTGCGAAAGACCTCGGCTTGCGAAATGGCCTGCTGATCGTCGATCAGCTTGCGTGGGATCACCTGCACCGACATCGGCAATTCTTGGATGGGGGTTTGGAATCGCGTGGCGCGCGTCGTGAGCGCCTGATAGCCCCGAACCGGTCCGGCGGTGGTCTGCTCGATCGGCGGACCATCCTGCGCTGACGAGAGAGACGATGGCGCCTCGGTCGTCGACGGGATCGACCGCTGAGACGAGCGTGGGGCCCTCGCGCCAATGTCGATCGTCGGCAGGCTTTGCTGCGCGAGCGCCGCGCCGCTCACCCAGCCAATCGCCAACACCTGTACGCTAACGCCCCAAAATAGCTTGTGAGTGAGCATGGTGGCCTCCTGCTGCTCAACTGTCGAAAAGTCGCCGCCGCGATTCAGGAAGCCTGTCTATGAGGCGAAACTTTCATGGAGGTAACATGGAGGGTCGTGACTTCGACTTATCGAAACTGTTGCATTTTTATCATTCTTCGCCTTACCCTCGCGCATTCGCTTGCGGCGGAGCGATTGATAAATGTCTCAACTTTCAAATTTGTCCCTGGCGTCCCATCGGACGCGGGCGGGTAGCGCGACGACTGGCCACGCTCGATGCGCATTCTGCTAGTCGAGGACGAGCCGGAGTTGGCGCGCGCGCTTAGCGTACGATTGGGACGGTCTGGATTTATTGCAGACCATGTCAGCGCGCTCGATGAAGCGCGTGCGGCCCTGACGTGCCACAAATACGCGCTCGCCCTCGTGGATCGGCGTCTGCCCGATGGGGACGGACTTGAGCTCCTTTCCGGGATGCGGGCGCTTCAGCCCGGAATCCGGATCTTGATTCTGACCGCATGTGAGTCGGTCGCCGATCGCATCTGCGGGCTTGACGCCGGCGCTGATGATTATCTGGCGAAGCCTTGCGATCTCGATGAACTGATGGCGCGAATCAGGGCGTGTCTCCGGCGTTCGGGCGGAGACGCGCCTCCCCCTGTCGCGCTTGGCCGCTTGTCGTTCGATCTGGCGTCCCATCAGGTGGTCGTCGGCGGCCGGCCCATCGTGCTCCACCGGCGAGAGCTCGCGCTGCTTGAAGCGCTTATCCGAAACGCCGGCCGCGTCGTATTGCGCGACAAGCTTCTCGAAGAGATTTACGGATTCGATGACGACGTTGACGGCAATGCGCTAAACATTCTGGTTTCGAGATTGCGCAGGCGCCTGCATGATCTCGACGCCGGCGTCGAGATCCATGCAGCGCGCGGAATTGGCTACATGCTCGCGCGAGAGCCGTCATGAACAAGCGCCAATCTTTATCAGCTCGGGTGATCGTCTATCTCGCGCTCGCACAATTCGCCGCGCTGTTTTTCCTGATCCCAATCACCGACTTCTTCGTCTCCATATCGGGCGTCAGCCCGAACTGGGAAATCGCGCCAGACGATTGGGGCGAATATCGTATTCATTCGCTTGTCGTCGACTCATTGATGCAGGCTCCCGAAGGGACCGTGGTTCTGGAGCCGACAGCCGCTTTGCGCGCCTATAACGACGCCAATCCGCAGGTTCGCTATGCCGCATTTGATCAACGAAGCGGTCAGGCCCTGCGTGGCTCATCGCCGGAACTCGTCGCAGCGCTCGGCGGTTTCAATCAAATAGAGGCCTCGGCGATAAAGTTTCGGATTCCGGGTAATGAGACAAGCCAAGCGCGCGGCTATTTGCGGCAGGCGCAGACCGCGTTCGGGCCGTACGCAATAGCGGCCTATGGATATAGATTTGCGTGGAGCGATCTCGTTGCAGTCGCCGGACTGTTCTTGACGCTGCATACCGCTATCGTCACTGCCCCCGCGATGTTGGGGGCGCTTGCCATTGCATGGTTCGTCGTTCAGCGCGGGCTTGCGCCGCTGCGCGCCGCCGCGGCTGACATCGCCGCCATCGACATGAACACTTTGCACCAGCGCGTCGCGGCCAACGACGCGCCGAAGGAGGTCGTCCCCTTCATCGACGCGGTCAACGCCGCGCTGGCGCGTCTCGACGCCGGAGTCGCCGCGCAACGCCGCTTTACCGCCAACGCGGCCCATGAGTTGCGCACGCCCATCGCAATTATGCGCGCCCATGCAGATAATCCCGACGACGTTGCGTTTCGTCGCAATATCCGGCGCGACATTCGGCGCATTCAGACGATCGTAGAACAGCTGTTGGCGACGGCGCGATTTTCGGTTCGCAAGGAATGCGAACAAGACCGCATTGATCTGGGAACGACCGTTCTGCATCTCGTCGCCGATTATGCGCCGCTGATGATCGAAAACAAAAAGCGGATCGCGTTCGAAGAGCCCGAATCGCCGACCGAAGTAAGGTGCGCGCGATGGGCGCTTGAATGCGTCGTCGCCAATCTTCTCGACAACGCGCTTCGAGCCGAGCCGGAGGGCGACGTCGTCCGGGTTCGCGTCCTTTCAGGGGCGGCGATCGAAGTAATCGATCATGGCCCGGGCGTCGCGCCTTCGGATCGCGAAAAGATATTCGAACCTTTTTGGCGCCGAGACAGGGAAGGCGTTGGCGTCGGCCTCGGACTGTCGATTTCGAAGCGACTCGTCGAGCGGATGGGAGGATCGATCCTCGTCAAGGATACGCCGGGCGGCGGCGCGACATTCAGGATCGAGCTGGAAGAATTCGGGTCGGGCGGCTGTCGAGCTGACCGACGTCGACGCTCAATCGCGCACTGACGCAGGACTCGGTAATCTGCTCCAGGCGACTTGGCGCAAGAACGAGGCGGAGCCTGGAACAGGACTTGGGCTCGCGATCGCGAAGGAGATTATGGACGCCCTGGGGGGCTCTATTGGAGTGCAGGAAACGCTCGGAGGCGGCGCGACATTCACATCTTTGTCCTGACCGGCGCGCCAAACGGCGTTGGCCTGTTCCAGGCGATCCGTCGGGATCAAGCGCGCGAATACCGGTGAAAGTCGTCGGAATCGACGGCTTCGCTCATCTCAGGCCAGCCGCCTTCAAAAGGGCGTCGGCGTCCGCCAGCCATACAGCGTCGTCTTCCTTGAGGCGCAAAAGAACGCGCCGCAGCGCGAGGGCGCCGTCCGGCGTGCCGACGACAAAGGGATGTATGCCGATGACCACGGTCGTGGCGCCTCGCGCCGGATCTGCGCGCGCCTCGATGGTCAGTTCCGAGACATAGTCCAACCAGAGCGTCTCGATCTCTCTCGTCGTTTTCATCCGAGCGAGATATTGGCCCATGTCGACGGTTACGGCCGGATAGGGCAGCAGAATGAGCGAGCCTTCCGGCGTCTTCAAACGTGAAATGACATCCGAATCCATCTGGTCGAGCGTATAGGCGACGCCTTCGGCGGCCAACGCACGCATCGTGTCGCGATTGGCGTAGACGCTCGGACTCGACCAGCCCGTCGGCCTGACGCCCGTGGCTTCGGCGATGAGATCCAATGTTCGGCGAATGTAGGCCTTCTGCGCGGCGATCCCGCTCCGAAGCGGCAACATGCGGCTTGTGTTGTTCATGCCGTGCGCGACGATCGGCGCGTTCGGCAGCATCGAACGGAACTCCTTCCAGACCGATGGATGCTTGCCGAAAAACTCCGCGTTCACCACGATGGTGAGCGGCACATTCAGTTCTTGAAATAGCCGGCCGACGCGGACAACGCCCCAGTCGATCGCATATTGACGGAACGCTTCGTTCACGAGGTCAGGATTGCGCGAGGCAAGATCTGGACGGAAGATCGGACCTTGGCCGAAGCCGAACTCCTCCACGAAAAACGCGAAGCTGACCGCGACCTTTTTGCCGGCCGGCCAGGCGGCGGTGTGGATCGCTTCGCGCTCGAAACCCGTGACGCGATCAATGCGATCTTGCGCGTGAGTCTCAAGCGGAAGCAGAACGCCAAGAACGAGCGCAACTCCGACGATAAAACGAGATTCAGGAGCCTTTCGCGCCGTGATCCTGGCTACAGGATTCAACTTCACGGAAGGTCGCTCAAGCTCTTCGCGCCGGGCCCCGGCGTGATCAACGTCGGCCATTGATGCGAGCCGAACGGCACTTGCGGCGGCAGGACCACATTCATCTTGCGCTTCGCGTCTTCATCGATGATCGCTTGCCGTGCGTCACCGCCCATCAATTCAAAATCCATGAGATGGGAGTCGCCAAAGAAGGCGGCGCCCACCGATCGGTCGGCGATGATGCGCGTCAGCGATTCCAGCATATCGTCGGGCGTCGTAGTGAATGAGATTGTCTCGATCAGCATCAGGCGATCATTGATGGCCTCAGGTCCGAAGAACTGCGCCAGCACGCTGAACAGGACATTGTTCTGGCGGGCGACGTAGATCGTATTGCTGGCCGCATAGGTTTTGTCCCAGTCGGCGCCAAGCATCTCTTTCCAACCGCCGAGGACATCCATCCAATGGGCGACCTGAGTTTGCGCCGCCCAAGCGATATTTTTCTTCAGCAGCGGCGACTGCGTCTTGGCGAATTTCTGCAGGCCTTCCGCTGAGATCGCATTATTTTTCAGGCACTCGTCCATGAACGCGATATTGTTTCGCAGAATGCTTCGATTGTTTGTTCGCCAGTCTTTTTGCATGCCGCTCGCATCAAGCGTGTCGAGCGCGGATTGCATGCGGCTCCGATACGCCGCCAACGCGCCGCGCCATGTCGTGTCCTTGGGACTGTTCAGATACGGAACGACGACTTCGGCCAACGCCATCGTGCTGTGGCCAACCGATTTCAGCAACTGATAGACGATCGGCGCCTGCGGCGCCTCAATCGGCGCCATGCCGGGACGATAAAGGATAAATCGCCCGCCGGCGCCGGAAAACAGTCCCAGAATAATCGGATGCTTCGCGAGGATGTTTTTCTTGAAGATCTGTGCGGCGTCGCCATACAGCTGGAACATCGACGTATTCAGCTGCAGCAGGTTTTTGTTGGCGATGTCGGCGGGGCTGGCCGTCTCGGCGCCGACAAGTCCTGTGAAGTAGCTTGGCGACTCCGTCGCGAACGCGGGCGAAACCGATAATCCAAAGACGACAACCGACGACAGCAGCTTGCGGAGACCGCTCGTCGTGAGCGTGGTGGGCATCATGAGACTCTCCAGTGAGATGAGGACAGCAAAGGCGCGGCGTGGACGGCCAATTGTCTCGACGATAGATGCGGGGGCGTCGTGCGATCGCCGCCGGAAGCCGCGCGGGGTTCGCTTATCCTCCGCTAATTCGGGCATACCGCCCCGGTGTTGATCCATGCTTCGACGAGCGCCCCCGCCTCCTTCTGCGTTCCCGGCGCGGGTTGACGGCCAAATCCGGGCGACCACGCCCAGCCGACGAGCGTGTCGCCGCCAATGTGGCGTGCAAGCGCGTCCAGCGAACGGCCGCCGTTGCGCGACTGATCTTTGATCTGCGCACAGATATCACCGAGCGTTTTGCCTTCCCAGCCCATCGCACGCGGCGCGAGACGCCATTCGTGGTGACCGGGAACGCGGCCGGGGTCGAAATTGGCGTCCTGATGGCAGATCGGACAGCGCATCGCCGTGAGGCCTCGGCCATCCGGCCCGCGCTCGACCGGCGGCTGGTGACTCCGGCCCAGTTCACCCTGATGCGGGCGATCGCCGGCGGGATGGCAATTGACGCAGCGTGGACTGGTCAGGACTTTGCCGAGTTCGGCAAACAAGGCCGCGGACCGCGCCGCGGCGTCGCTAATGGCGGCAAAACTTTCTGGAGTCGCGAGCGTCGCCGATTGGCAGTCGGACGTCACGCATGTCGTTAGCCCCACGACCCCTGCGAGAACCGCAAATTTCATCCTCGGTCCCCCTCCTGCGCCGCGCTCCTGCGGAACGCCGTTTTCACTACGTCAGATATCGTCCCGGATCGGCGAGAATGACGTCGCGCACAGCCTCGTGATATTTGAAGTAGCCCGTGCAACGGCACAGATGTCCGTCAAACGCATCAACGATTGTTTTCTCGAGATCGGCGCGCGCCACCGGCGTCTTCGCCAGACGCTCCAGCAGAACCTGTCCCTCGTTCAAGAAGCCGGCTGTGCAATAGCCGCATTGGAACGCGAAATGCTCGATGAACGATCTTTGCAGCGCAGTGAGTTCGCCGTTCTTCGCATGGCCTTCCACGGTCCGAATGGATTTCCCGTTGAAGCTCGCCGCCGGAACGATGCAGGTTGGACTGGTGTGGCTCGTCCCGTCCGGATCGTCGATGATCACTGCGCAACTGAGGCACTGCCCGGCGCCGCAGCCAAATTTGGTGCCGGTAAGTCCGAGGCGCTCGCGCAGAAAATCATTCATGGTCAGCTCGTCGCGCACCTTCACCGGGCCATATGCGCGGCCATTGATCCTCATGCGCACGGTCGTCACGTGAGCGCTCCCTTGATCCTCATGCGCACAGTCGTCACGTGAGCGCTCCCTTGAGCACGTGTTGAGTCACCGGCAGGGCATGGAAGCGACGCCCCGTCGCGTCGAAGATCGCGTTTAACAACGCTGGAACGATGGGAATCATAACGACCTCAGCCATGCCCTTTGGCGGATCGTTCGGCAGCGGGGGCAACACGTCGATCTCGAGCCCCTGCCGAGGCAGGTCCGACCCGCGCGCGATCAAATATTGTCCGAGATTCCATTGGCCATTGCCGGGTCCGTCTTCATAAAGCGGCAGCGATTCGAGGAGCGCGTAGCCGACGCCCATCGCGAAACCGCCCTGCGCCTGGCCAAGCACGATTTCAGGCGTCAGCGCGCGACCACATTCGAGGACGGTATATGCCCTGTCGATGCGCAAGGCGCCGGTGTCTCGCTCGATCTCGACACGGACCAGCGCGCCGCATAGCGATGTGTAGGAGGTCCCGATCCGGTTGAACACGGTGGGCGGATATTTGACATCGGCGCGATCCAACCGAACGAATTTTCCAGAACTCTTTCGCACGGCCAGCGCATCGATCTCCGCCGTCCACGGTTGTCCGCCGATCGCAAACGTCGCTTTCGACCACGACCAGCGAGAGAAGCTGTGCGCCATCGCCCCTGTCACGCCTTTGCGCGCATGGGCCCTTGCGGCGATCTCCGACAGCGGCAAAGGTCTCAACTCCGGCATCGTGAGCCGCCCCTGCTCCCAACGCGCCGCGTCCCATTTCGCGGCTCTCGGATCGGTTGGCGCGAGTCCCCATAGTTCGAGCGCCGCGGGCCACAGCCCGAACCGGAAGATGACGCGGGCGGCTTCCGACGCCGAATGAGTTCCGACGTGCGCGCCAATCGAGGAACTCGTTGGCGAACTGATCGCCGGAACCCAGCGCGGATCGCGTTGCGCGGCGTCCTGCGTCGCCTGGTCCATCGTGTAAGAATCGCCGGAGGTGACGAGCCCGAGCGCGCCGAAGCGGTCGACTTCCGCGACGGCGACTTCGTCGGCCACGGCGCCGAGATGGGCCGCGACCCGGTTCGCAAGCGCCGTCCCTATGCCGTTCCCCATCTCGACGTGATCGCAATGGATGGAGATCCGACCCTTTGGATCGACCTCAACTGACGACAAAGAAGTGTCGGCTCCACTGCCGTAATCCTTGGTGACGCAAGCCACTCCCGTGCCGACAACGCTTCCCGGGCGCCGTCCGCGCGCTTTCTCTTCGGCGCGCTGTCGCCAGATCGCATGCTTTTCCAGTCTGTCGAGGATCTCGGGCGTGCGAACCACGACGTCATAGGTGTTTCCCGCCATCGTCCTACCGCCGGTCTTCAGCGCGTTGCGTCGGCGAAATTCGATCGGATCAATCGCCAGCGCCGACGCCGCCTCATCAATCAACACTTCCAGCGCCGTCATCGTCTGCAGCGTGCCATAGCCGCGCATCGACCCTGCCGTCACGCCGCGTGAATGCAGCGCGACGGTAGTGACGTCGACTTTTGGAACATCGTAGATGCCGATCGCGGCATTGGCGGAAACCGCCGCCACGCTCGCCGAATAATTGGCGAGGCCGCCGCCATTCAGCACATGGTCAGCGGCGAAGGCGGAGATTTTGCCTGTCGCTCGATCGACGCCGATGCGTGTGCGCATCTTGAACGCATGCCGCTTAATTCCCCCCTGGAACTGCTGATAACGATCTTGGGAGAGCCGCACGGGGCGACCGGGAAGGAACATCGCGGCCAGCGCGACGTAAAGCGGGAATGGCGTGTGGTCGCGTCCCCCAAATCCGCCGCCCATATAAGCGAAATGCGCGTTGATATGCGCCGGCTTGAAGTTGGCGCGGGCGTTGCCCAGCAGGGTTGCGACTGAGGTTGCGGCGTCGTACGGCGACTGCACGCCGAGCACGAGCTCCAGGTTCTTGCGATCGGCGTCATACCAGGCAAGACCGCATTCGGGCTCGAGAAACATTGGATCAACGGACTGGGTCTCAAATTCGCGATCAAGAACGAGAAGGCTTGGATTGTCGGCCTCAAGTTCAGCGCGGATCTGTTCGCCGTAGCTCGCCGCATTGGCGTAGGCGGCCCCTGTCGGCACGGGGAGCCGCGCCCATATTGGGCCGCCCCCGTCTTGAAAGAACCCTGGACTGACCCAGCCATCCTTGACCGGCGAGTACACGTCGGGCGCGTCTGGCGTCGCGCCGGCGACGCGCGTGAATCGAAACGCGCCGTAGTCGCGCTCGACGACGGGGCCAGTTTCCGCGCCGAATTTCAGGAGCGTTTCGTTGCGTAAGGCAAGCCGCGCCTGATCGAAATTGTCGAAGCTTTCATAGATCAACAGAGCCGCCGGCTGACCAAGATACAAGGGCGTCTTGCCGACGGGGCAGAACAGGTCGCCGGAATAAAATTTTGGAACGCGAGCGCCGATGCGCGCGAGATCAGCTGCGGTGACGACCACGGAAGGCTTTAACGCGCCGCTCAAGCGCGCGAGATCAACGCCCTCGTAGATATGCGTGGCGTTCGCCGTCCGGATGAGCATGGCGTGCGCGGTATGCGTCGGCCATCCCGGGAGATCCGCGGCGCGGAAATCGGACGCGTACAGCTTCGCCCCTGTGACTTTGGCCACCCCATCAATCCGGCCCATGCCTGTGGCGGCCGGGTTCCAACGCTGCCTTCCAGGCAGCGTCTCGCGTGCGGCGAATCCAGGTTCATTCGCGAGGGCGAGACGCGACAGGCTGAGCGCAATGCCGCTCGCGGTGACCAGTTTGGCGAACTCGCGTCGAGAAGCCTTCACGCTCCGACCTCTTGGTTCCACCTCGGCGACCGCCAACGGCGATGCTTTCATTGGCACGGGCATAGATCGCCAGCAAGCTCGGCTCTCCGCGCCCTGGTCTTTACAGGCGCCATTCTCCCGCAGATCATCCGACCAAATGGACGATGCAGTCGCCGTAAGCGCTTCGCGCGATGGGTTCGCACGATTGCGACGGCGCTATCGCCGTCGTCGATCGCACTGAAGGGATCGCGCGCCTGCGAAGAAACCGCGGTTGACGCGCCTCGCGCCCGCTACGCCGCGGCGCGCAGTTGCGCGACCCGCACCGGCACGGGCGGATGCGAGAAATAGAAGGTGGCGTAGAGCGGGTCGGGCGTCAGCGTTGCGAGGTTGTCGCGCGTCAGCCGGGTCAAAGCCGAGATCATCGGCTCCTTGCCGACGATCTCGCGGGCGAAGGCGTCGGCTTCGAACTCCGCCCGGCGCGACCGCCACGCAAGCAAGGGCGACAGGACATGCGAGATCGGCTCTCGGGCAAGCAGCAGCGCGACGAGCACCACGCCAGGGTCGTTCGGCAGGCCGAACCAGCCGGCGAAGACATCCGAGCCGAAGGCCCACCACAGCGCCGCGAAACCGACGAAGGCGATCGCGGCCGCCAGCGCCAGCATCTGCCGCACATGGCCGAATTTGAAATGGCCGAGTTCATGCGCGAGAATCGATTCGATCTCGTCCGGCGAATGTTTCTCGAGCAGCGTGTCGAAAAAGACGATGCGCTTGGCCTTGCCGAAGCCGCTGAAATAAGCGTTGCCATGCGTGGAGCGCGTCGAGGCGTCCATCACATAGAGGCCTTTCGACTCGAAGCCGCATCTGGCGAGCAGCGACTCCATGCGCCGCTTCATGGCGCCGTCTTCAAGCGGCGAAAATTTGTTAAACAGCGGCGCGATGACGGTCGGATAGATCACTGTCATCGCAATCGCGATGGCGATGAAAACGACATAAGCGATGAGCCACCATGTGTCGGGGGCGGCGCCCAGAAGCCAGAACATGCCGAAGAGCAAGGGCGTCGAAATCGCGAGTTCCAGCGCGCCGGACTTTGCTTGGTCGACGAGAAACTTTTGCGGCGTCAGCCGATTGAATCCGAACCTGTCTTCGAGCCAGAAGGCGCGCGCTGCGGCGAAGGGCATGTCGATCAAACTGCCGATCACGCCGAAGACGAGAACGAACAGAACGCTGCGAACCAGGCCAGGTTCGACGAAGGCGGCGATCGCCGCGTAAAGCGGCGCGAGCCCCAGCGCCAGCCACGCGATAGACATCGCGGCGTCGAAAATCGTTTCGGCGACGGAAAATTTTGTTTTTGCGATCGTATATTCGGCGGCGCGGCGATGCTCGTCGAGCGTGACTTCCTGCGCGAAATCGGCCGGCACCCGATCGGCATGGGCCTCGACCGTCGCCGTCTGCCGCATGCGCAGATACACGCCGAGGGCGGCCGAGGCGGCGATCGCCAGACAAATCACGACGCCCATTGCGCTCATTCTTCTCTCCCGCAAACTTTCATGCGCCAATATAGGAAAGCGCGCCCGGCTTTGCGAGAGCGCCGCCTTATGTCGCCGCTGATCTCGACTTTGGTGCAGACGACATCTTTCTCTTGGCCGTTGCAGTAAAACCAAAGCCTGGACACAGTTATCTCAATCGCCTGCAACACGACGGTTGCAGGGGGTCGATCCGCGATGAAGAACGCTGTCGATTCTGCTCGAAGTCTATAATTTGGCGACGCCTGCGACTCTCCTTAAGCTGCGACTCTCCTTAAGCTGAGAACGCCATCTAGCTGCGCGAAACGGAGTTTGCCATTGAGACTGTCGTTCGCCATCGCCACGATCGCCGCTCTTCAAGGAGCGGCCGGCGTGTCTCTCGCCGCCGCCGCGGCCCATGCCGACGCGAGTCCTTTTCTCGCGACCGCCAGCCAATTTCTAATGATCCACGCCGCCGCCGGCGTCGGCCTCGCGGCGCTTATCCGCACGACGCCGCGACCAAAAGCGAATTGGCTCGCCGCGATCGCGCTGGCGCTCCAGGCGGGGGGCACGCTGTTCGCGAGCGACCTGGCGGCGCGGGTCTTCTTATCGGGAAGACTGTTTCCTCTCGCCGCGCCGATCGGCGGCGGGCTGACGATCCTGAGTTGGTGCGCTCTCGCCGTCTGGGCGGCATTCGCCATGTTCGCAGCAAATTCGCTGCAAAAGCCGCCCGAAAGCTAGACAACTGTGGCATTCCGCCCCACCATTTACTCATGTCGGTTTCAAGCTCCGGCCTTTCTTCCTCGGCCGCTCAGAGAGATGACTCCCAGCGCACGAGCGATCCTTTGCTCGGGCGACGGCTGCTGATTGTCGAAGACGATCCCTATATCGCGCTGGCGCTCGAAGAGACGCTCGCGGAATTCGGCTTAGTTATCGCGGGGATGGCGCGCAGCGTCGACGAAGCGGTGCGGCTGTCCCGCGAGGATGGCGTCGATCTGGCCTTGCTCGACGTCAATATCGGCCACGAAAGGATTGATCCGGTCGCCGACGCGCTCGCCGCCCGCGGCTGCCCCTTCATTTTCACGACGGGATGCGGGCGCGCAGGGTTGCCCGAGGCGCATCTTGAGCACGCCATGGTCGAAAAACCGTTTTACGTCGAGGAGATCCTGACCGCGCTCCGCAGCGAACTGTCGCGCGCGGAAGCGCGCTAGGCTCGGCCTTTCGCCACTATATCGCCGCCCTTGGCCGCGACAAGCAACGTCCGAAGACTTTGCTTCAGGAGCACGGCTGCTGCCCTCCGCCATAACCGACAAGCCTTCCGCATCGTTGAAAGCGCGCCGCCCTTCGGGCGCGGCGCTTCGGCTATTGGCGACGGCCTTGGCGGCGGGGGCAACCCTGGCGGCGACCGCCGCCGTCGTCGCGCCGTGGCTGTTCTCGCCCGGCGCGCTCATGGACGCCGTCGCCGACCAGCTCCAAGGCTCTTCGGGGCTTTATGTCGCCGCGCGCGGCCGGACGAGCTTCTCGCTCTTTCCGCGTCCGAGCATCGCCGTCGAAGGCGTCGCCTTCGCCGACCGGAACGGCGCGCTGCTTATCGAGTCGAGCGAACTTCGCGGCGACGTCGACGTTCTGCCGCTGATCGCAGGGCGCCTCAAGGTCGCGTCGGTGAAGCTCGTCCGGGCGCGCGCCCGCATCGATCTTGACAAAAAGCCGGCCGGCGTGGCCGGCGCAGCCGCCCGAGCGGCCGCTGCAAAGCCGGCGACGCTGGAAGCTGCGGCGGCCGATAATGTGCGGTTTGGCGTGGTGTCGATCGTCGACGGCGACGCACGGATCACCTACCGCAGCCGCGTCTACGCGCTGGAGCGAATCAACGCGAATTTTGAATGGCGCCGCATCGGCGAGGCGGCGGCTCTGACGGGCGCGTTCGATTTGAACGGCGAACGGCTCGAGGCGATCTTCTGGGTCGCGCGTCCGGGAGCGCTGTTGCGTGGTGAACCGTCCGTCGTGACCGGCCGGCTTGACGGCGAGAGCCTTCGGGCTGAGGCGCAAGGCGTGGGACAACTTGGCGCCAACGCCCGCTTCGAGGGGCGCGCGGCGGCCAGCGCGCCTTCGGCGCAGCAGGCGCTGCGGCTCTTCGGCGTCGCCGCGCCACTGCCCGGCCCCTTCACTGACGCGCAATTCTCCGCGCAGGCGACGCTCGCGCCCGGAGAGGCGCATTTCAAGGGCGCACGTCTATTTGTCGACGGAAACGAATTTCGCGGCGATATCGACCTTCAGAAGGAGGATGGCCGCCCGACGCTGACGGCTGCGCTCCAGAGCGAGTTCCTCTCCCTGCGGCCGTTTCTCGCCGACGCGCCGCCGCTTGTCGCCGCGAACGGACAGTGGAGCAAGCAGCCGTTCGATCTCCCGGACCTCTCCGGCGCCGACGTCGATCTGCATCTCGCCGTCGGCCACGCCAGACTTGGCCGGCTGAAGGTCGAAGACGCCGCCATCGAAGTCACGTTGCGCGACGGCGCCGCCGAGTTCGCGATAACGCAGGCGCACGCCTATCGCGGCGGAGTGAAGTTTCGGGCCTCGATCGCGCCTTCGCCCGACGGGCTGGCGCTGCGGGCCAATGCGCAAATGACGGCGGTCGAAGCGGGCCCGCTGCTCTGGGACGCTTATGGAAAACCTGTTCTGGCGGGAGCGCTTAACGCGACTCTCGCGGTCGACGGCGTCGGCGACCGGATGGCGACGCTGATGCAAAGCCTGAACGGGCGCGCCAGCGTCGCTCTTGTCGACGGGGAGATTTCCGGCGTCGACCTCGAGAAAGCGCTGCGCCGACTGGAGACGCGGCCTCTATCGAGCGCCATCGACATCCGCTCGGGCCGCTCGACGCTCGACGCCGCCAGCGCCACTGTAAAGATAGAGAACGGCGTCGCCGACATCGCCAAGGGCGTCGCGCGCGGTCCTGGGTTTACGCTTGCCTTCGGCGGCTCGGCGCGCCTGCCGGAGCGTAGCCTCGCGGTCAGGGCCGTTGCGCGCGAAGCTGACAGCGCCGGTCAGACCGCCGATTCAGCGCCAAGCATCGCCCTCGAACTCGCCGGCCCCTGGGATGAATTGGCGTTGGGGCTGGACGCGCAAGCCTTCATCCGCCGCTCCGACGCGGCCGCGCCGCTGCTGCCGCGCATGGACCCGCCGCCCCCGGACGGACCGGCGGCGCGATGACGCGAGAAGGTTAGACGTCCTCCAACTGCGTCTCGTGCAGCAGCCTTGTCAGTTCGTCAGGGATATCGAGGTAGCGGAAGCGTCGAAGCTCAAAACCAACCTCCACGACGCCCCAGGGCGGCGCATAGGTCCGCCAGGGCGAAACTTCCCCCAGAATGACGACGTGACCGCCATCGATGCCGCGGGCGATCCGCGCGACCGTGTAAATCCCGCCACGGGCCAAGCCCTCGCAACGGCCATAGGGGCCCGCAGTCGCGTCTACGCAAACTACCTCGGCGCCAGGAGGCGTTTCAGGACTAATCATTTGGCGACCTCGTTCTGCGGCGCGATGAACGCGCGCTCCTAAATTAATTATGGAGCGCGCGTCGGCGGGCAAAAGAGCCGACGCGCCGCAGAGCGGTCACCAGACTTTCAAAAACCCCAAAAAGCCTCTCTTGAGCTTCTTGCGGTCGAGCGCGCTGAGTTCGTCGTAGACGCGGCGCGCCGAGGCCCGCAATTCCAGAAGCCTGTCGTCTGAGACGTCGAAATCAAGCACGGCGGATTTCAACTCGCGGCGCGCCTGGTCCAGCCGCGCCTGCGCATCCGCAATCAACGCATTCAGCATCGTTACCCTCTTCGATGTGATGTCGCCCCAACTATACCGCAACTGCGAAGAAAACGAACCCAAATGCAGCGCGTATTGACCGCGCGGCCCGCTTCTTCTGCGCTATCGTTAAGTGCGCGCCTTCAAATTATGGCGCCAAATTCTCGTGTGAGAAAGGCGAGGCCTCGGAGGGAATCGAACCCCCGTACAAGGATTTGCAGTCCTCTGCGTAGCCACTCCGCCACGAGGCCTTGGCACGGCGTGCGCCGCGTGCGACCGCTCATACAGGAGGGCGTCATGGCGAGCAAGCCAGTCGCACGAGCCAAGTCGCGCGCGTCCGCGCATCAATAGGGACGGCCGTCCTTGTGCGTCATGATCCAGTGCCCGTCCGGGCCGAGCGCTGCGGCGAGGTCGTCGTCGGGATAGGTCGCCGCGTCGCCTGCCGACCGGTCGCCAATTTCCAGATAGACGACGTCGCCATCGGTTCTGTTGACGAGGCAGTGGGCTGCGCCCTGCGCGGGGAAGCCCGCGCACATGCCGGCGCGCAGGAGGATCTCTTCATCGTCGCGCAGCAGCGTCGGCTCTCCCTCCAGGATAAAGACGAATTCGTCCTGCCGGCTGTGGCGATGCTTCAGCGCGGACTGCGCGCCGGGGGCGAGCGTCGTGAGATTGACGCCAAAATTGGTCAGGCCAAAAAAGTCGCCAAGCGACCGTTTCTCGCGGCCGCGAACCCGCGCCGAGAACGGGTCGGGGTAGCTCGAGCGCTTGGCGCGAGGGGCGACATCCGTCGCCTCGACTGCGGCTGAAACGGACCTGATCGGCTTTTCCATGGCGCAGCTTTCCTTCAGGCCCCTGGACTAGCCAATTTGACAGGGGGCGCCCATTTTGACCATCTTCCGCCGCTCGCCAAGCCGGCGCGCCTCCTGGAATGATCATGAGATGAATGTCGTTATCGTCGAATCGGCGGCCAAAGCGCAGACGATCAACAAATATTTAGGCAAGAACTTCAATGTGTTGGCCTGCTACGGCCATGTTCGCGACCTTCCCGCCAAGGACGGATCGGTCGACCCCGACCAGGATTTTCTCATGGTCTGGGAAATGGACGCCAAGGGCGCAAAGCGCGTCGCCGCCATCGCCGAGGCGGTGAAGGGCGCCGACAAAGTCATCCTCGCGACCGACCCCGACCGCGAGGGCGAGGCCATCTCCTGGCACTTGCTCGACATTTTGAACAAGAAGCGCGTGCTCAAGGATAAGAAGATTGAGCGCGTGGTCTTCAATGCGGTCACCAAGTCGGCGATCCAAGAGGCGATGGCGCATCCGCGCGAGATCGATCAGGCGCTGGTCGACGCCTATCTCGCCCGCCGCGCGCTCGACTATCTCGTGGGCTTCACCCTATCGCCGGTGCTGTGGCGCAAGCTCCCCGGCGCCCGTTCGGCCGGCCGCGTGCAGTCCGTCTCGCTTCGCCTCGTCTGCGACCGCGAGCTCGAAATCGAAAAATTCGTCGCACGCGAATATTGGTCGCTCGTCGCCCATCTGAAGACCAAGGCGGGCGAACCCTTTACGGCCCGCCTGGTCGGCGCCGACGGCAAGAAGATTTCGCGGCTCGACATCGGCGCGGGCCAGGAGGCCGAGGACTTCAAGAAGGCGCTGGAGACCGCCGCCTTCGTTGTCCGCTCGGTCGAAGCAAAGCCGGTGAAGCGCCACCCTTACGCGCCCTTCACGACCTCCACCCTGCAGCAGGAGGCCTCGCGAAAGCTCGGGCTGGCGCCGGCGATCACCATGCGCATCGCCCAGCGGCTCTATGAAGGCGTCGACATCGGCGGCGAGACGGCGGGTCTCATTACTTATATGCGAACCGACGGCGTCGACATGGCGCCCGAGGCGGTCGCGAGCGTGCGCGGCGTGATTGGAAAGACATACGGCGACCGTTTCGTTCCCAAGGTTCCGCGCAAATATACGACGAAGGCCAAGAACGCGCAGGAAGCTCACGAGGCGATCCGCCCGACCGACCCGGCGCGATTGCCCAAGGACGTGGCCAAATATCTCGAACCCGAACAGGCCAAGCTCTATGAGCTGATCTGGACGCGCACCATCGCCAGCCAGATGGAGTCGGCCGAGATGGAGCGAACCACCGTCGACATCGACGCCAAAGCCGGCGCCCACGCGCTGGAGCTGCGCGCGACGGGTCAGGTCGTTCGTTTCCCGGGCTTCCTCGAGCTCTATCAGGAAGGCCGCGACGACGGCGAGGACGAGGACGGCGGTCGCCTGCCGGCGATGGCGCAAGGCGAAACGTGCACGCGCGAAAAAATCGACGCCACCCAGCATTTCACCGAGCCGCCGCCGCGTTTCACCGAGGCGACGCTGGTCAAGCGCATGGAGGAGCTCGGCATCGGGCGCCCGTCGACCTACGCCTCGACGCTCGCCGTGCTGCGCGACCGCGACTATGTGCGGATCGACAAGAAGCGCCTCGTGCCCGAGGACAAGGGACGCCTCGTCGTCGCCTTCCTCGAAAGCTTCTTCTCGCGCTACGTCGAATTCGACTTCACCGCGGACCTCGAAGAAAAGCTCGATCTCGTCTCCAATAATGAGATCGACTGGAAGCAGGTGCTGCGGGACTTCTGGAAAGATTTCTCGGCGGCCGTCGACGGCACCAAGGATCTGCGCGTCAGCGAGGTGCTCGACAGCCTCAACGAACTGCTGGGTCCACACGTCTTCCCGGCGAAGGAAGACGGAGGCGATCCGCGGCTCTGCCCCGCCTGCAACAGCGGTCAGCTCTCGCTCAAGATCGGCAAGTTCGGCGCCTTCGTCGGCTGCTCCAACTATCCCGAATGCCGCTACACGCGCACCCTGTCGCCGCCGACGGGCGACGCCGCCGATGCGGCGAGACCGGGCGTGAAGGTCCTGGGCGTCAATCCCGAGACGGGCGCGGAGGTCACCCTGCGGGATGGCCGCTTCGGCGCCTATGTGCAGGAAGGCGAGCAGGAAGAAGGCGGCGAAAAGCCCAAACGCGCGTCGCTCCCCAAAAGCATCAGGCCTGACGATCTGACGCTGATGCAGGCCATCGCCCTGCTCGCGCTGCCGCGCGAAGTCGCGAAACATCCGACGAGCGGCGAACCCATCGTCGCCGGCATCGGGCGCTTCGGGCCCTATGTCCAGCACGGCAAGACCTACGCCAATATCGGCCGCGACGACGACGTGCTGAGCATTGGCGCCAACCGCGCCATCGATCTCATCGTGCAGAAGGAGTCGGGCGGCGGGGGCTCCCGCTTCTCGCGCGGGTCCTCGGAGCCGGCGCGCGTGCTCGGCGATCACCCTCAAGGCGGTTCGGTGACCGTCAAGGCTGGCCGTTTTGGTCCTTATGTAAACTGGGGCAAGATCAATGCGACGATCCCGCGCGCCATCGATCAGGCGTCGCTGACGCTCGAACAGGCGCTCGAGCTTCTCGCCGAAAAGGCTGCCGGCGGCGGCGGCGCGACGGGCGGCGGGGGACGCTTGCTCGGCGAGCATCCCGAGGGCGGCAAGGTCACGGTGCGCCCCGGCCGCTTTGGCGCATACGTCAACTGGGGCAAGATCAACGCGACGCTGGCCAAGGGCGCTTCGGCCGAGGACGTGACTCTCGAAGAGGCCCTGCAACTGATCGAAGCCAAGGGCGGCGCGCCGAAGAAATCGGCGAAAAAAGCGCCGGCCAAGAAAGCAGCCGGTAAGAAAACGCCGACCAACGCCAAGAAGAAAATCGAAGACAGCGATGAGGCGCCATTCGACGAGTCCCAGCCGGTAAAGGTCGCCGGGACGGTCGCAAAGAAACCTGCGGCCAAGAAGGCGCCCGCCAAAAAGCTGGCGACGAAAAAAGCTGCGGCGAAGTAGAGGAACGCGCTCTCGAATTCGCCGAGCTTGAAGCAGCGTTTCAACTTTGCCGCCGGCGTCCTATATGTGTGATGCCGAGTTCGGTTGAAGCGCACGCCCGCCGCGTCGAACGGCGATTTTCTTGCCTCTATTGAGCGAGCCCTTGGCGAAAGACGACACAGCAAAACACACGCCCTCTCGCGAAGACATCCTGGCCTTCATCACCCGCGAAACCGAGGCGGGCGGCCCGCGCAAGATCGGCGTGCGCGAAATCGCCCGCGCCTTCGGCGTCGCCGGCGACGACCGCATCGCCGTCAAGCGGTTGCTCGCCGAGATGGCGGACGAGGGCCTCCTGGAAAAGCGCGGCAAGCGCGTGAACCGCAAGGGGACGCTGCCGCCAGTTGCGCTCGTCGACATCATCGCGCGCGACCGCGACGGCGAGATGATCGCCGCGCCGGTCGAATGGGACGAGGACGAGCTGGGCCCGGCCCCTCGCATCCGCATCCACGCGCCGCGCCACGCCCGGCCGGGGGAGCCCCTGCCCGGCGTCGGCGATCGCGCGCTGGTGCGCGCCGAGCCCGACCGCGACGCCGGACCAAACGAGCCGCCCTATGTCGGACGCGTCGTCAAACTCCTCTCGCGCCAGCGGCAACGCGTGCTCGGCGTGCTGCATATCGAAGCGAATGGCGCCGGCCGTATCCAGCCGATCGACAAGAAGCAGGCCGGACGCGAACTCGCCGTCGCGGCGGCCGACCTCGGCGTCGGCAAGCACGGCGACCTCGTCTCGGTCGATCTCGTCGGCAAGACGCGCTTTGGCGCGCCGCGCTCCCGCGTGCGCGAAACGCTCGGCTCGGTGACGGGCGAAAAAGCGGTGAGCCTCATCGCGCTGCGGGCGCATGACATTCCCGACGTGTTTCGCGCCGAGGCGACAACGGAGGCCGAGCGCGCGCAGCCCGCGTCTCTGCACGGCCGCGAAGACTGGCGCGATCTGCCGCTTGTCACGATCGATCCGCCGGACGCCAAGGACCACGACGACGCGGTGCACGCCGCGCTCGACAGCGCGCCGGATAATGACGGCGGCTTCGTCCTGACGGTCGCGATCGCCGACGTGGCGCATTATGTGACGCCGCGCTCGGCGCTCGACCGCGACGCCTTGGAGCGGGGCAATTCGGTCTATTTCCCCGACCGCGTCGTGCCGATGCTGCCCGAGCGCATCTCCAACGACCTGTGCTCACTGCGGCCCAATGAAGATCGGCCGGCGCTCGCCGTGCGCATGCGCGTCACCAGCAAGGGCAGGAAGATCGATCACAGTTTTCATCGCGTGATGATGCGCTCGCACGCCAAGCTCGCCTATGCGCAGGCGCAGGACGCGATCGAGGGCCGCACGGATGAAACCACGAAGCCGCTGCTCGCCCCGGTGCTGCAAACGCTTTACGCCGCGCATGAAGCGCTGCGGCACGCCCGCAATCTGCGCGCGCCGCTCGATCTCGATCTGCCCGAACGCAAGATCCTGTTGAAGACAGACGGCACCTTCGACCGCGTCATCATTCCGCCGCGGCTCGAAGCGCATCGGCTGATCGAAGAATTCATGATTCTGGCGAATGTCGCGGCGGCCGAAACCTTGGAGCAGCATCGCCAGCAGCTGATCTATCGCGCCCATGACGAACCTTCGCGCGAAAAGGTCACGGCGCTTTCGGAATTTCTTGCGACGATCGGCGTCAAGCTCGCCAAGGGCCAGGCGCTGCGCCCCGCGCATTTCAATGTGATCCTGGGTCGCGTGAAGGGCCTGGAGCACGAGAACATCGTCAACGAGATCATTCTGCGCACGCAGGCGCAGGCGGAATATACGCATGAAAATTACGGGCACTTCGGCCTCAATCTGCGCCGCTACGCGCATTTCACCTCGCCGATTCGTCGCTACGCCGATTTGATCGTGCATCGCGCGCTCATTCGCGCACTGAAATTCGGCGAAGGCGCCTTGCCGGAGATGCCGGTCGGCGAACTCGCGGAGATCGCCGCCCGCATCTCGGCCGCCGAGCGACGCGCGATGGCGGCGGAGCGCGAGACCGTCGATCGGCTCATCGCGCATCATCTCGCCGACCAGATCGGCGCGCGCTTTCAGGCGCGCATTTCCGGCGTCACGAGATCCGGTCTGTTCGTGCGCCTCGCCGAGACAGGCGCCGATGGATTCGTGCCGGCGGCGACGCTGGGCCGTGAATATTACGCCTATGACGAGGCGGCGCATGCGCTCACCTCGCGCTCCGGCGTCAGCTACCGGCTGGCGGATATTATAGAAGTGAAGCTGATCGAGGCGGCGCCGATCGCCGGCGCCCTGCGCTTCGAGGTGGTGAGCGGCGGCGAACGCCGCGCCCCGCCGCCGCGGGCGAAAAAGGAACGTGAGCGGAAGCCCGCGCGCCGCAAATGATAGTCTGATACGGGTCCGGCTGATGAGTTCGCTTGGACCGCGGTCATTCCCGACAGGCCGAAGGCCTGATCGGGAATCCGGAGCCGATTCCAAGAACGCTGGTTTGCTCTGGATCGATCGCGCGCTTTGCGCGCGTCGGGAATGACAGGCGAGCCGTTCAAAGAGATGCGTATCACGGTCAAGGCTTATGTTTGCCCGAGAATCCCTCTCTCAATTTCGCGCCAAACGTCGTTGCGCTTTTCAAAAATTACCACCGTGTGGGTAAGTTCGAGGGGCAAGGGCGTCACCCTGCCATCGGGCCATCGTCTGAATTGCCTTACTACAACATTTTCTATGAACGCCGCCTTGCGAAATCTGGTGTCGAAAACCGGAAATGTATACTCTATCCGCACAAAGTACGGAGAATAAGGAGAATCTTCGATCTCACGCTTATCCAGCGATTTGGTTTTGTTCTCGAATACTTCGCGCCACTCTTCCAATTTCTCCTTATCCTCTTCCTCGGTGCACAAAGCATCGGGCTGCAGACCTTCCGGATCGAATATTTTCATGACCTCATAGAAGCCAGAAGGGTTTTCCGCGGCCAGTCCCGCCAGCGCCCTGATCCCGAAGAATTTGCGCGAGTATCCCTCCGGAATGCTCCCCCATCTCCATCTCGCCGAATAGAAGCAGCGCCGCACTGAATTGCGAGCCACTTTAGGGTGCATGACTCCATAAGCGCGAAAGAGCGCGATCGCCTCCTTCACAACCCGCTCCTCTGACTTCTCCGCCAGAGCGACGCCTGAAAACAATATCCCGGCGAGCGCCAAAGCGGTCGCGATAAGATGTTTGAATCTCAACGTGGCCTCCATCGAAAAAGTTGAATTCACGCCTTCGAGAAAACGCAAAAGCCCCGCCGCTAACGATCGGCGGGGCTGCCATTGTATCCGCAGCTGCCAGCGGGCGCGCCGCGCCCTCCAATGATTCTACGCGAGCGAAAAGCCGATAGGCCCGGCGCGCTTCACGCGCCCCTCGCGCAGATGAAGACCTGTCGGCGACGGCCCCAGCACTCGCCGCTTCGATAGACCTTGCCGAGGCTGCGGCCGCCGAGGCTCGCCGTCCACGTCCGTCCATGATCTTGCGTCAGAACGACCGCGTCGTCTCCGGCGTTGAGCGTCAGCGTTGAGCGCCTGGGCTGGCGGAGCATGCAGCTGCGCTCGAAGAGAACCCGTCCATCGATCTTGACGAAGCATTTTGCGCGGCGGCCTTCGTCCGCGGGCTCGTCCTCGCGCTGGCTTTCGCGCGCCGCGGTCCGTGCCGCTGGCGCCGCGTCGTCCGGCGCCGCCGTCGCGGCCGCATCAACTGGCGGCGCGTCGTCGAAGGCGGTGTTCGGCAGCGCCGCGCCGAGCGGCGGAACCGTCGCCGCGCCGAGCGTTGACGTGGCGGCGGGAACGACGGCTTTTTGGGGCGGCGCCAGCGGCTCGGGCAAGGGCTCCGACGCGGCCTGGGCCTCCAGAAGCCGCTGCTTTAGCTCCTTGGAGTCGGGCGTCGACGGCGTCGGAGGCGCAATTGAGTCCGGCGGGGCGCTAAGCGCCGAGGATGACGCGACGTCGGCGGCTTGCGCCGCCTCGGTCACGGACGCCGGCGCCGGCTGCTCGATCCGCACAGGCGTCGTCGGCGTTTCGACCTGACGCAGCGTCGCGCCATCGGCGCGCGGCGCGCCTCTCGAGGCGAATTGTGCGACGAAGCCGCCGCCTCCGAGCAGGATGGCCCCGGCGACGACATAAAACCAGACCGGCGCTCTAATTGACGCGGCGCCCTGGACCGCGCGCCACGCGCCAGCGACGTCGCTCGAAAAATCCTTGATCCAGCCCATCGCGCGCGTGTTGCGGAAGGGCCTCTCCAAGCTTTCCAGCTCGCTTAAAAGGCGCCGCTTCTCTTGAAGTATCCGCCGTTCAAAATTCTCCAACTCCGCGACTTTGCGCCGCTTTTCGAGTGTTACGCTCATACTACTCACTCCAAGCGCGTTCGCGTGAAGGCGAAGGAAGCACTTCTTCACGTCGATACATGCAGGCGCTGCGCTCGACGACGCGCGTGCGCATCGGCTGCTTACGAGATATTTCTCCCCGCCCGAGTATTGCCGCGCAATTCGCCGAAGTCGTCCCGGCCCTACGCTGCTCCTCTTGTGGATTAACCAACAAAATTATGGCTGTTCTTTGCCGTATCCTCTTGACGAGGCGCGAATCGCGCTGGACTCAGGCTGGCCCGGCGCGCCTTCTTGACATCGTTCGCGCCGCACGTATGTTGCCGGCCAATTCGCTCCCGGCGCGCTCAGCTACCGGGACGATTTCATTTCTCTGATAGACTGGGATGAGCAATGGCCAAGTCCGCCATGATCAAGATCAAGCTCCTGTCCACGGCGGATACGGGCTATTTCTACGTGACCAAGAAGAACGCGCGCACGAAGACGGAAAAGCTCGTTTTCAAGAAATACGATCCCGTCGTGCGCAAGCACGTGGAATTCAAGGAAACCAAGATCAAGTAAGCGCGCGCGGACAAAGGCGCGCGCGCCTTGCCAAGGCGTTCGTCACAATCGCTGGTCTAGCCGGAAGGAGCGTCGCCGCAAGGGACGCTTCCAAACTTTATTGGCTGCAAACTTATTGGCTGGATGAGGAACCGCTTTGGGGAAGGCGGCCGACTGACGATGGCTTCAAGGAGGCCACTCCAACCACCGCCAGTCGGCCAACCCCACGGACCCAGGAGATGCGGCGGACCTGAGCACTCCGCAGGGTATTCAAAGTTGTGCCGAATACGCATCAAACGCTTACGCACGCCATGGGTCTTGTTGCAGGCCCTTCGACGCCGCCAGACGCGCAACTCATTTGGCGCACTCACGTTACTCCGGCTGCACAAAAATGCAACTATCTGATATGAATTTTCACAGACGCGGAGTTGTGAAGCGTTTGTGCAACAGCGTAACAAATAACATCGCGCTGCGATGAACGCGGCGCCGGAGGAATAGATGACATCTCGATTCCGCTTTGTTCTCGGGCTTGTGGCCGGCGTCTCAATCACCCTGACGCTTTCCGCTTGCGGCGACCATATGCCCGGCGACGCCACGGGCGCGAAGGTTTTGCGCAATCTTCTGGAGAAGAACGGCGTGGACGCCAAGCTCGTGTCCTTCAAGAAGGTGCAGGGCCGCGAAGTGAAGCGCGAGAACGTCGACGCATACGAATTGATGTATGAGGCTGAAATTCTGTTTCCCGAGGGTTTCGAAGCCAAATGCGCCGATGAGCGCGAGCGCGGAACATGCGCCTTTCTCGGCCTCGACAACGACCGGACATTCACCAAGGCGGAAGTGCACACAAGCGAAGGCACGCTGCATTTCGTGAAGAGCGAAAAGGGCTGGATGGCCGAGGATAGCAACGCCTATTAGCGCCGTGCAGGCGCTCGCGCCGATCGTCATCATTCCGGCGCGTCTACGCTCGACGCGTCTGCCCGGCAAGGCGCTCGCCGACATCGACGGTCGGCCCATGATCGTCCACGTCTGGGAGCGCGCATGCGCCGCAGCGCTCGGACCTGTCGTGGTCGCGACCGACTCTCCCGAGATCGCGCGGGCGATCGAGTCGGTCGGCGGACACGCGGCGCTCACCTGCGGCGCTCACGCCTGCGGCAGCGACCGTATCGGCGAAGTCTTGCGGGCGCTCGACCCACAGGGCCGGCATGGCGCCGTCGTCAATCTGCAAGGCGACCAGCCCTTGCTTCCTGAGGGGGCGCTTGAAGCGGCGCTCGCGCTTCTCGACGATCCGGCCGTCGACATCGGCACCCTCGCCTGCCCGGCGCGCGCCGAAGACGCCGGCGATCCCAACGCCGTCAAGCTCGTGGGAACTCCGCTCGCGCCTGGGCGGGTTCGCGCGCTTTACTTCACCCGAGCGCCCGCCCCCCATGGCGACGGGCCACGATTGAAGCACATCGGCGTCTACGCCTTTCGCCGCGCCGCTCTGGAACGATTCGTCTCGCTGCCGCCCTCCCCGCTTGAACGGCGCGAAGGGCTTGAGCAGCTGCGCGGGCTTGAGGCCGGCATGCGCATCGACGCCGCGCTGCTGGACAAAGGCGCCCCATCGGTGGATACGGAACGCGATTTGACCGCGCTGCGCGCCGCGGCGCGCGAACAGGACCCGAAGTGACGCAATATATCGCCTATCAGGGAGAGCCGGGCGCGAATTCCGACCTCGTCTGCCGTCAGGCCTTTCCGCAACTGACGCCGCTTCCTTGCGCGAGCTTTGAGGACGCCTTCGCGTCGGTGACCGAGGGGCGCGCCGCGCTTGGCATGATCCCGATCGAAAATTCGATCGCCGGACGCGTCGCGGACATTCACCATTTCCTGCCGCATTCCGGTTTGCATATCCTCGGCGAGCACTTCCTGCCGATCCATTTTCATCTGATGGCGCCCAGAGGCGCGACGCGGCAGGGGCTCAAGAGCGTCTACAGCCATGTCCATGCGCTCGGTCAGTGCCGACGCGCGATCCGCGAACTCGGCCTCGCGGCGCATACCGCCGGCGACACCGCCGGCGCCGCGCGCGAAGTGGCCGAATGGGGCGATCCGACGAAGGCCGCGATCGCGCCGCGACTCGCCGCCGACATTTACGATCTCGACGTGCTGGCGGAGAATATCGAGGACGAGGCGCATAACACGACGCGCTTCATCGTGCTGTCGAAGACCAGGCAATGGGCGTCGCCGAACGCCGGTTCGACCATCACCACCTTCATCTTTCGCGTGCGCAACGTGCCGGCCGCGCTCTACAAGGCGCTCGGCGGCTTCGCGACGAATGGCGTCAACATGACCAAGCTCGAAAGCTACATGGTTGACGGCGAATTCGCCGCGACGCGCTTTCTCGCCGACGCCGACGGACATCCCGAACAGCCGGCGATGGCGCGGGCGCTCGAAGAACTGCAGTTCTTCTCCAAGGAAGTGGAGATTCTCGGCGTCTATCCCGCGAGCGAATTCCGCCTCACCAATATCCGCGCCTTCGCCTTTGGGGATTGACAGGCCTCAAGCGCAATTGCTTTCCTTGCCGGCCTTCTTCAGCGGAAACGGGACTGTCGCCCCAAGCGACGCTTCGTTCGCGCCATGAGCGACGTCCTTCGAGACGCAAGCGCCCGTCGAAACGGCCAAAATGATTTTAAGGAGCAAGCGCTCGAAGGGAACAGCCAATGGCCGTCGCCTATGACCCCAACAATATTTTCGGCAAGATTCTGCGCGGAGAAATCCCCGCGCATAAGGTCTTTGAGGACGACGTCTCGCTCGCGTTCATGGACATCATGCCGCGCGCCGAGGGCCATGTTCTGGTCGTTCCAAAGGAAGGCGTGCGCGGACTCCTCGACGTCTCGCCGGAAACGCTCGGCGAATTGATGAAGCGCGTGCAGCATGTCGCGAAGGCGATCGAAAAGGCGTTTGCGGCGGACGGCCTGACGCTGCATCAATTCAACGAAAGCGCCGGCGGACAGGTGATCTATCACCTGCACTTCCACCTGCTGCCGCGTTGGGAGGGTGTCGCCTTGCGGCCTCCGGGGACCATGGCCGAGGACGCAAAGCTCGCTGAACAGGCGGAGAAAATTCGCGCCGCCATGGCGCCTTTCGAAGGATGAGGCCGCCGCGGCGACGGCTTGCCTGATCGGGCAAGCCTTTGACCAGGCGAGCCTTTGACCAGACGAACCTTGCCGAAAAAACCTATTCTTCGCCGACCTTCGCCGGCCTCAGCGCCACCGGGCGCAGCAGGAAGGACGGCACATGGTCGCCCAGTCCAATGACAGGGGGCCCATCGTCTTCATGATGGCGCGGACGGCGTTCACGCCCCTCTGCGGCCGGCGGCCCCGCCGGCGCCCCATAGGCCGGAGTCCGGAGACCTTCTCCCTCGGCCTTGGCGCGGCCGCCGCGCGGCCGGCCCATGCTGACCGGCGTTTCGCGTTCGGGCCGGCGGCTGACCGGCGCTTCGCGTTCGGCGGCGGCTGGACGGCGGCGGCTGACGGGCGCTTCGCGCTCGGCGGCGGCGGCGGAGCGGCGGTTGACGGACGCTTCCCGGTCGGCGGGCGCGGCTGGCCGGCGGCCGCGCTCCCGGCGGGGTCCGCGTTCGTCGCGCTCGCCGCGGCGCTCTTGCGGGCTCGTCTCCATGGGCGGCGGCAAGGCGTCGAAGCCCGGCCCCTCCCAGTCGATTGCCTTGCCGATCAGGCTCTGGATCTGATCGATGTATTTCATGTCGTCGCCGGTGACGAGCGTGATCGCCACGCCCGACCGGCCGGCGCGGCCGGTGCGGCCGATCCGGTGCACGTAATCCTCGCTGTGCGTCGGGACGTCGAAGTTGAGCACATGGCTCACGTCCGGAATGTCTAGGCCGCGGGCCGCCACATCCGAGCACACGATCAGCGACACATCGCCATTCTTGAACGCGTCGAGCGAGGCCATGCGCGCCAGCTGATCCATGTCGCCGTGCAGGGCGCCGGCGGAAAAGCCATGCTTGACGAGCGAGCGATGAAGGGTCGCGACGTCGCGCTTGCGGTTGCAGAAGATGATCGCGTTCTTGAAGTTATCGGCGTCGCGAATGAGCTTGCGCAACGTCTCACGCTTGTCGGCGTGCCCCCGCGAGGCGACGAGAACTTGCCGGATCGTGGTCGCCGTCGACGCGGCGCGCGAGACTTCGCAACGGATCGGGTTATGCAGAAAGGCTTCGGTCAGCCGCGTGATTTCAGGCGGCATGGTCGCAGAGAAGAAGAGCGTCTGCCGCGTGAACGGCACCAGCTTGCAGACGCGTTCGATGTCGGGAATGAAGCCCATGTCGAGCATACGGTCGGCCTCGTCGATGACGAGAATTTCGATGCCCGTGAGCAGCAGCTTGCCGCGATCGAAGAAGTCGAGAAGGCGGCCCGGCGTCGCGATCAGCACGTCGGCCCCGCGCATGATTTTGGTTTCCTGCTCGCCGAAGGCGACGCCGCCGATCAGCAGCGCGACGTTGAGACGATGGTTCTTGCCGTATTTGGCGAAGCTTGCTTCGACCTGCGCGGCGAGTTCGCGCGTCGGCTCGAGAATAAGCGTCCTCGGCATTCTGGCCCGGGCGCGGCCGCTTTCGAGACGGCTCAGCATCGGCAGGGTGAAGGCGGCGGTCTTGCCGGTGCCCGTTTGGGCGATGCCGAGAATGTCGCGCCCCTGCAAGGCGGGTGGAATGGCCTGCGCCTGAATGGGCGTGGGGGTCGTATAGCCGGACGTTTGGACGGCTGCGAGAACCTTTTGGGAAAGGCCCAGTACTTCGAATGTCATTAATTATCCTGAATTACGGCTCGCATATGCGGAAATTCCGCTTGCGCGCCAGCCGTAAAGAAGCGCGCGTGGATTGTTGAGAGAAGTCGCCGTCGTCGCCGCAACAGCTATTTGGCCCGCCGACGGTCCGCCGCAAAGAAGCGCGGGCGATAGCCACGGGAATGCTTTACGGGCAATTGCCGAATTGTCAATAAATATATGCGCAAGGCGTCGCGCGCGCGAGGGCTGGCCGCAAAAAAACTAATGATCGGCGATTTCGCCAGCTTCGCCGCAAGGCGTCAACGCCTTCCGCCCTTTGCGCCTGTCTGGGATCGTACCTGTCGGCAAACGGTCGATGTCGGCCTCGCGTTGTCCTGTCGGCGGCGGCGCCTCGGTTTGCGGCGCCGCCTTGGCAAGACCGGGCAGATCGGTTTCTGCTCCCCGGGAAAAGCCTGCGGGCGCCAGCGCTTCGGGAGGCTCAAACATATTTGAGAGCAGCTTGGCGCCGAGCACGCTGCACAAACAAGCGGCGATCGACAGCGCCGCAAGACTCCAAACACCCGCCGGAAGGCCGGCGCGGCGGTGGCTTAAACGGCGATGCTCGAGGGGTCGACGCACTTGAATGCCTGAAGGTTAGCGGTGTGACGCTAATCTTGCGTAGGTAAATTTTTTATTGATGCGACTTTCGACAAAACTCGGCGACGGCGCGTCGCGCGACCCCTTGCCAAGCCGGTGGGAAAGCTCAAAACTAGCGATGTTCTTGATTTCCCTCATCGTGGAAATGGCCCAGATTCTGCGAGTCGACCCTAAAAGAACCACTGTGCCGACCTACATGAAAAGGATCGAAAGGGTGAAGACGTGGCGGCGGAGGATTTAACGCGAGCGATGGCGGCCAATGGGCCGCGAGCGGCCAAAGAGCCGCGCAAGGGAGGCGACGTCGGTCCCGGGGCCGGAACCGCGCTCGTCACTCGAACGCGTCCTCAGACGCGCAAGCCTAATATGTATCGGGTGCTTTTGTTGAATGACGACTACACGACGCAGGAGTTCGTGGTGATCGTGCTGCGGAAATATTTCAACAAATCCGTGGAGGAAGCCACGCGCATCATGCTCCACGTCCACAATCACGGCGTCGGCGAATGCGGCGTCTACACCTACGAGGTCGCTGAGACCAAAGTCACCCAGGTCATGGATTTTGCAAGGAAGCATCAGCATCCTCTGCAATGCATCATGGAAAAGAAATAGGACGAGCGCATGCCGACCTTCTCGCGCAATCTCAAGCAGACCCTCGACCGTGCGCTCGCGTCCGCCCGCGAGCGGCGCCATGAATATGCGACGCTCGAGCACCTGCTGCTGAGCCTCGTCGAGGACGTCGACGCATCGGCGGTGCTCCGCGCCTGTTCCGTGGATCTCGACGTGCTAACGAAGAATTTGCGCGACTACATCGATCGAGAGCTCGACAACCTCGTCAATGAAGACGCGGATGAATGCAAGCCGACCGCCGGGTTCCAGCGGGTCGTGCAGCGGGCGATTATCAGCGTTCAATCGTCCGGCCGCGAAGACGTCAGCGGCGCCAATGTTCTTGTCGCGCTGTTCGCCGAGCGCGAAAGCCACGCCGTCTATTTCCTGCAGGAGCAGGACATGACGCGCTATGACGCGGTCAATTTCATCAGCCATGGCATCGCCAAGCGTCCGGGGCTTTCGGACGCCAGCCGGAGTCCGCGCGGCGTCGAGGAAGATGGCGAGCGCAGCGAAGGCCGCGAGGGCCGCGACGGCGAGAGCCGCAAGAAGGAAGGCGCGCTCGAGGCCTATTGCGTCAATCTCAACAGGAAGGCGCGCGACGGCCGCATCGACCCGCTGATCGGCCGCGAGCCGGAAGTGCTGCGCACGATTCAGGTCCTGTGCCGCCGGCAAAAGAATAATCCCCTGCTCGTCGGCGATCCCGGCGTCGGCAAGACCGCGATCGCCGAAGGCCTCGCGCGTAAGATTGTTTCGAACGAAGTGCCGGAGGTTCTCGCCGGCGCGACGGTGTTCGCGCTCGACATGGGCGCGCTGCTCGCCGGCACGCGCTATCGCGGCGACTTCGAAGAGCGCCTGAAGCAGGTCGTGAAGGAAATCGAGAATCACAAGAACGCGATCCTCTTCATCGACGAGATCCATACGGTGATTGGCGCGGGCGCCACCTCGGGCGGCGCGATGGACGCCTCGAACCTTCTGAAGCCCGCCCTGGCGCAGGGCGTTCTGCGCTGCATCGGCTCGACGACCTACAAGGAATACCGGCAGTATTTCGAGAAGGACCGCGCGCTCGTTCGCCGCTTCCAGAAGATCGACGTCAACGAACCCTCGATCCCCGACGCGATCGAAATCGTGAAGGGGCTCAAGCCCTATTTCGAGGAGTTCCATAAGATCCGCTACACCAACGACGCGCTGAAGGCGGCGGTGGAGCTCTCGGCGCGTTACATTCATGACCGCAAGCTGCCGGACAAGGCGATCGACGTGATCGACGAAACCGGCGCGGCGCAGATGCTGGTCGCGGAAAACAAACGCAAAAAGACCATCGGACTGAAAGAGATCGAAACGACGATCGCCACCATGGCGCGCGTGCCGCCGAAGACCGTCTCCAAGGACGACGCCGAAGTTCTCGCGCATCTCGACGAGACGCTGCGGCGCGTCGTCTATGGGCAGGATAAGGCGATCTCGGCGCTGACGTCGGCGATCAAGCTCGCGCGGGCGGGCCTGCGCGATCAAGAGAAGCCGATCGGCTGCTATCTCTTCTCCGGACCGACCGGCGTCGGCAAGACGGAAGCCGCGCGCCAACTCGCGACATCGCTCGGCATCGAACTCGTGCGCTTCGACATGTCGGAATATATGGAGCGTCATACGGTGAGCCGGTTGATCGGCGCGCCTCCCGGCTATGTCGGCTTCGATCAGGGCGGACTGCTGACCGACGCCATCGACCAGCATCCGCATTGCGTGCTGCTGCTCGACGAAATCGAGAAGGCGCATCCCGATCTCTACAACATCCTGCTGCAGGTGATGGACCACGGGAAGCTGACCGACCATAACGGCAAGACCATCGACTTCCGCAACGTCATCCTCATCATGACGACGAATGCGGGCGCGCAGGATCTTGCCCGCACGCCGATCGGCTTCACGCGCACGCGCCGCGATCTCGACGACAGCGAGGCGATCAATCGGCTCTTCGCGCCGGAGTTCCGCAATCGTCTCGACGCCATCGTGCCTTTCGGTCATCTGCCGGTCGACGTCATCAAGCGCGTCGTCGACAAATTCATCATGCAGCTCGAAGCGCAGCTTGCCGACCGCAACGTCACGATCGAGCTCACCGACGAAGCGCGCAGCTGGCTCGTCGAGCACGGCTATGACGAAGCCATGGGCGCCCGACCGATGTCGCGGGTCATTCACCAGCACATCAAGACGCCGCTCGCCGACGAGGTGCTGTTCGGCCGTCTGAAGAACGGCGGCGCCGTGCGCGTCGTCGTCGTCGGCGACGATAGCGGAACGAAGTCGCTGGGCTTCGTCTTCCCGGAGGGACCGGTGTTGCCGCGGCCTGAGCGCGATATCTTCGAGGCCGGCAAGAAGCGCGCGGCGGAGGAAGCCGCATCCGGAGATGATTCGGCGATTCGCAGCGCCGAAGCGGAACGCGACGAACGTCCGGCGCCGCTGAAGAGCTAAACGCCTAACGGGCGCGCGCACAACAAACATGGGCCGCTTCGCATGCGCTGCGAGGCGGCCTTTTTTTTGAGGAGAAGACGTGGCCGCGACGGGCTTTTTAAACCGTTCGCGCTTTCTTGGGTTTCGCCGGCGCGGTCGCCGCCACGGAGGGTTTGCGCGCCATCGCTTCAGCGAGATAGCGCCCGGTGTGGCTGCGCGTTTCCTTGATGATCTGAGACGGCGGTCCGGTCGCGACGATTTCGCCGCCGCCGTCGCCGCCCTCCGGCCCCATGTCGATGATCCAGTCCGCCGTCTTGATGACTTCGAGATTGTGCTCGATCACGACCACCGTATTGCCCTGTTCGACAAGCTCATGCAGCACTTCGAGCAGCTTGGCGACGTCGTGGAAATGCAGACCCGTCGTCGGCTCGTCGAGAATATACAGCGTGCGGCCTGTGGAGCGGCGCGACAGCTCCTTGGAGAGCTTGACGCGCTGGGCCTCGCCGCCCGACAGCGTCGTCGCCTGCTGGCCGACATGGATGTAGTCGAGGCCGACGCGTTTTAAGGTTTCCATCTTGTCGCGGATCGAGGGCACCGCCTTGAACAGAGTCGCCGCCTCCTCCACCGTCATGTCGAGCACGTCGGCGATGGATTTTTCGCGATATTTCACTTCGAGCGTCTCGCGATCGTAACGCTTGCCCTTGCACACGTCGCAGGTGACGTACACGTCCGGGAGAAAGTGCATCTCGATCTTGATGACGCCGTCGCCCTGGCAGGCTTCGCAGCGGCCGCCCTTGACGTTGAAGGAGAAGCGTCCCGGCGCATAGCCGCGCGTCTTCGCCTCGGGGAGGCCCGCGAACCATTCGCGAATAGGCGTGAACGCGCCGGTATAGGTCGCCGGATTGGAGCGCGGCGTGCGGCCGATCGGCGACTGGTCGATGTCGATGATCTTGTCGATCTGTTCCAGGCCTTCGAGGCGATCGAAGGGCGCCGGGTGCTCATGCGCGCCGGAGAGCCGCCGCGCCACGGCCTTGTAGAGCGTTTCGATGACCAGCGTCGACTTGCCGCCGCCCGAGACGCCGGTGACGCAAGTGAAGAGGCCGAGCGGCACTTCCGCCGTGACGTCCTTAAGATTGTTGCCGCGCGCGCCAAAGAGCTTGAGCCAGCGCCCTGCCGTCGGCTTGCGCAGCTTGTGACGAAGAATCACCTGCTTTTCGCCGGTCAGATATTGCCCGGTGAGCGAAGCGGGATCGTCCATGATCTCCTGCGGCGTCCCTTGCGCGACGATTTTGCCGCCGTGAATGCCGGCGCCGGGCCCGACATCGACGACGTAGTCCGCGGCGAGAATCGCGTCCTCGTCGTGCTCGACGACGATGACGCTGTTGCCGAGATTGCGCAGCCGCCGCAGCGTGTCGAGCAGACGGTCATTGTCGCGCTGATGCAGCCCGATCGACGGTTCATCCAGCACATAGAGCACGCCGGTCAGTCCCGAGCCGATCTGCGACGCCAGACGAATCCGCTGGCTTTCGCCGCCCGACAGCGAGCCTGAATTGCGCGACAGCGTCAGATAGTCGAGGCCGACGTCGACGAGAAAATTTAGCCGGTCGCGAATCTCCTTCAAGATGCGGAAGGCGATTTCATTGCGCTTCTTGTCGAGCGCGTCGGGCAGCGCGCGAAACCAGTCGAGCGCGGCGCGCACGGAAAGCTCCGAGACTTCGCCGATATGTTTGCGCGCGACTTTGACGGCGAGCGCTTCGGGCTTCAACCGAAAGCCTTCGCAGGCGAGACAGGGCGTCGCCGACATATAGCGGCCGATCTCGTCGCGCGCCCATTCGCTGTCGGTTTCAAGATAGCGCCGCTCGAGATTGATGACGACGCCTTCGAAGGGCTTCTTCACGTCATAGGCGCGAAAGCCGTCGTCATAGGAAAAGCGGATCTCCTCCTCGCCCGAACCGTAGAGAATGACGTTTCGCGCCTTGTCGGAAAGCGTCTCCCACGAGACGTCGAGCCGAAACTTGTAATGCTTGCCGAGCGCTTCGAGCGTCTGCTGATAATAGGGCGAGGTCGATTTCGCCCAGGGCGCGATCGCGCCTTTGCGCAGCGTCAGCTTCGGATTCGGGGCGACGAGGTCGGCGTCGACCTTCTGCTCATGGCCGATGCCGCCGCAGACCGGACAGGCGCCGAAGGGATTGTTGAAGGAAAACAGCCGCGGCTCGATCTCCGGGATGGTGAAGCCCGACACCGGACAAGCGAATTTCGACGAAAAGACGATGTGGCCGGGCGCGTAATGGGTAGAGACATTGGCGACGGCGGTCGGCATGTCGGCAATCGGCAGTCGGTCGTCATCCCTAGACCGCCCACTGCCGACTGCCGACTGCCGATCAGCGAATTCGACGACGGCGAGGCCGCCCGACAAATCGAGCGCGGTCTCAAAGCTGTCGGCCAATCTCGCGCTCATATCGGGACGCACGACGATTCGATCGACCACGACATCGATGTCGTGCTTCAATTTCTTGTCGAGCGCCGGCACGTCAGCGATCTCATGATAGGCGCCGTCGATCTTGAGGCGCTGGAAGCCTTTCTTCGTATATTCGGCGATCTCCTTTCGGTATTCGCCTTTGCGGCCACGCACGACCGGCGCGAGCAGATAGAGCCGCGAGCCTTCCGGAAGCGCCAGCACGCGATCGACCATCTGCGAGACGGTCTGGCTCTCGATCGGCAGTCCTGTCGCCGGCGAATAGGGCACGCCGACGCGGGCCCAGAGCAGACGCATATAGTCGTGAATCTCGGTGACCGTGCCGACGGTCGAGCGTGGATTTTTGGATGTCGTCTTCTGTTCGATGGAGATCGCCGGCGACAGCCCGTCGATCTGATCGACGTCGGGCTTCTGCATGATCTCCAGAAATTGCCGCGCATAGGCCGACAGCGATTCGACATAGCGGCGCTGGCCTTCAGCATAGATGGTGTCGAAGGCGAGCGACGATTTCCCGGAGCCTGACAGGCCGGTGAACACCACCAGCTTGTCGCGCGGGATCGTCAGATCGACGTTCTTGAGATTATGTTCGCGCGCGCCGCGTATCGAGATGGATTTAGAGTCTGCGCTGGAGTTTATTGATGCGCCCGCTCGCGCGTCCTTTTGCTTGATGATCGCCATTCATAAAGGCCGGAAGGAGAGTGGAAGCGTCATTTAGGCGCTGAGCAAGGCAAATGCCACGCGCCGCCGCATAAATCCATCGGAACGCCTATCCGATGCACGATCAGCTCCCTTGCATGCCGGCCTTGATATCGCGCCCGCATAGCGATATCATTGATATCAAACGCGGAGGCAGGCGTGCCTGACATTCTGTTGAGAGACGTTCCCCCGGAAATGAAGCGCCAGATCGAGGATCTAGCGCACGGGCATAAGCGCAGCATTTCGAGCCAGGCCAAATTATTGCTCGAACGCGCTTTATCACAGGCTGTCCGGCCAGAGCGCGCCCGAGCGACTGGAGGACTTGGAACGCGGCTCAAAAGTCTCGTGTCGCAAGAAGATTGGACGGACGATTTCATTCAGCCTCGTGATCAAAGCGACCGCGCCCCGCCAGATTTCGAATGATCTTGCTCGACACGAACATCGTCTCTGAAATGATGAAGCCGACGGGCGACGGTAACGTGCGGCGATGGATGGACTCCTATTCTGAGCTCGATTTCTTCATCCCGACGCCAGTCATCGCGGAGCTTCGTTTTGGTCTGGCGCTGCTGCCTGAGGGGCGAAAGAAGGATGTTTTGACCAAAGCCTGCGACACGATCGAAGATGAGATTTTCGCTGGCCGCATATTGGCGTTTGATCATCGCGCGGCGCACGCCTTCGCCCGTTTGCGTGGCAGACGCAAAACGCAAGGCAAGCCGCTCGCCGTCATGGATGCGATGGTCGCAAGCATCGCCGCCGCCCACGCAATGACGCTCGCGACGCGCAATGTTGCAGACTTTAGCGATTTAGACCTTGCTGTCGTCAATCCCTTCGCGGTCGAATGGGAGACTGTCATTCCCGGCAGGCCGGAGGCCTGACCGGGAATCCAGTGCAAATACTCAAAGCTTCGGAATCTACTCTGGATTCCCGATCGCTTCGCTTAAAGCGAAGCGTCGGGAATGACATCGGAGCTGTTCAGAAGGTAAAGAGCATCACGCCCTATTGAGGAGCTATTGAATTGCCGCTCGATGCAATGAGGCGCGATGGCGCGACGACGCCGAAGAAGCCACTTTACCGGCACCTCTATGTCCAGGTGCTCGCGGCCATTGCGCTTGGCGCGCTGTTCGGCTGGCTGGCGCCGCACGCCGCCGCGCAGGACTGGGTGAAGGCGCTCGGCGACGGCTTCGTCAAGCTCATCAAGATGGCGATCGCGCCGATCATTTTCTGCACGGTCGTCTCCGGCGTCGCCCATATCGAGGATGCGCGCAAAGTCGGCCGCGTCGGGCTCAAGGCGCTCCTCTATTTCGAGATCGTCTCCACATTCGCCCTCGCGCTTGGCCTGCTGATTGGAAATCTTGCGCAGGTCGGCGCTGGCTTCGCCGGCAAACCCGACCCTGCCGCCATCGCCAAATATACGGCGCTCGCGGAAAAGCGCGGCGGCGTCGATTTTCTTCTCGACATCATTCCCGAGAGCGCGATCGGCGCCTTCGCCAAGGGCGACATTCTGCAAGTTTTGCTGTTCTCGCTGCTCTTCGGCTTCGCGCTCTTGGCGCTGGGCGAACGCGGCCGCGCGCTGCGGGTGATCATCGACGACGTCGGCCACGCCATGTTCGGCGTCATCGCCATCATTATGAAGGCGGCGCCGATCGGCGCCTTCGGCGCCATGGCCTATACGGTGGCGAAATACGGCTCGGCCGCGCTTCTGTCGCTCGCCGGACTCGTCGGTCTGTTCTATCTCACGGCCGGGCTCTTCGTCGTCTTCGTGCTAGGCGCCATCGCGCGCGCGGCCGGTTTCAACATCTTCAGCCTTATCGCCTATCTGCGCGACGAGCTGCTTATCGTGCTTGGCACGTCCTCATCGGAAAGCGCCCTGCCCGCGCTGATGGAGAAGCTGCAATGGCTCGGCTGCTCGAAGTCGGTCGTCGGACTCGTCGTGCCGACCGGCTATTCCTTCAATCTCGACGGCACCAACATCTATATGACGCTGACGACGCTGTTCATCGCGCGCGCGATGGGCGTCGAGCTGGATCTGTCACATCAGGCGACCATCCTCATCGTCGCCATGCTGACGTCGAAAGGCGCGAGCGGCGTTTCCGGCGCGGGCTTCATCACCCTGGCGGCGACCTTGATGGCGGTCGATCCGCAACTGGCGCCGGGCATGTCGCTTGTGCTCGGCGTCGATAAATTCATGAGCGAGTGCCGCGCCTTGACGAATTTTATCGGCAATGGCGTCGCCACCATCGTGGTCGCCGCCTGGGAGGGCGAGCTGGATCGCGCTCGGCTGACGGCGGGGCTTGCACGCAAGATTGATCCTTCCGATGTCGCGATCGGCGTCACGACGGAGTGAGGCAAGGAGCCCGCAAGCGCTAAGCTTCGGAAAAAGAGAACAAAATTCCGCTGTGCTTGCGCGATCTTACGACCGCTGCTAGAACAAAAATCGAACGTTCCGGGGTCGAGCGGCGCAACACATCATCTGTGGACAAGCCGAGCCGGCGCGCCCCAGGACCGGCCTTTGCACTAGAGTGCCACGCGTCAAGCAAGCGGAGAGCGACATGGCGGGCAGCGTCAACAAGGTGATCCTGATCGGCAATCTCGGCCGCGATCCGGAGGTGCGGACGCTGCCGTCCGGCGATCGCGTCGTCTCCTTCTCGGTGGCGACCACCGAGTCCTGGCGCGATAAGAACACCGGCGAGCGCAAAGATCGCACCGAGTGGCACAATGTGTCGATCTTCAACGAAAATCTCGGGAAGATCGCCGAGCAATACTGCCGCAAGGGCTCAAAAATATATATCGAGGGTCAGCTGCAGACCCGCGAATATACCGACAAGGACGGCAATCAGCGCAAGGCGACCGATGTCGTGCTGCAGCGTTTTCGCGGCGAGCTGACCTTGCTCGACAGCAAGGGCGGCGGACGCGGCGAAGGCGACTACGACAGCGGCTACAGCCAGAGCGGCGGCGGATCCTTCGGCCGCTCCTCGCCGATGGAGCGCGGTCCCGCCGAACGGCGTCCCGCCCCGGCCGGCAAGCTCTCCGACCAGCTCGACGACGACATCCCCTTCTGATCCCACTACGGCGCGGCTACCCCCGACCGCGCGACGCATATTCGAGGATGATGTCAGCCGCCCGAACGCTCGGCGTTCGGCCTGCCTCGAGCAGACGCGCGCGAACGCGCTTAAAGGCCGCGAGCTGCGCGTCGCGCGCGGCGCTCTCGCGCAAGAGCGGCCTCAGCGCCTCGGCGAGCGCGTGCGGCGTCGCCGCCTCCTGCAGGAATTCCGGTACAATATTCTCGCCGATGACGAGATTGGGCAGTACGATCGAGTCGACTTTGACGAGAAAGCGCAGCAGCGATTCGGCGCGCGAGACCTTATAGGCGACAGCCATGGGAACGCCGGCGAGCGCAAGCTCCAGCGTCGCGACGCCGGACGTCACAAGTGCGGCGCGCGCATTTCGGAACGCGGCGAATTTCTCCGCCTGGCCAATCAGACGCGGCGTCATCGGCCATCCCCGCAATTCGCGTAGTAATGTCTTCTCAACATTCGGCGCGACAGGAATGACGACCTCGAAGTCGGCGCGTTCGCGCAAAAGAAGCTCGAGCGCCTCGCCGTAGATCGGCGTCATGCGCCGCACTTCCGCAAGACGCGATCCGGGCAGAACGAGCAGCGACCGCGCGCCGCCGCGATCGTGAGACGGCCGCGTCAGCTCGTCGAGCCGCTCGACCAGCGGATGGCCGACATAGACGCATCGCGGCCCGCCGAGCCGATCATGCGCCTGCGGCTCGAAGGGCAGCAGCGCCAGCAGGCAATCGACGTAGTCGCGCATCGCGCGCGCGCGGCCGGGCCGCCACGCCCATACGGTCGGGCTGACGTAATCGACGATCGGCAGGTCAGGTCGGGCGACCCGGACCCGGCGCGCGACGCGATGGGTAAAATCTGGCGCGTCGATGATGACGAGACAGTCCGGCGCCTGATCGACGATCGCCCGCGCCGTCTGAGCGATGCGCCACACAAGGCGCGGCAGCCGCGCCAAGACCGGAATGAGGCCCATCACCGCGATGTCTTCGAGCGGAAACAGGGAAACGAGGCCTTCGCGCGCCATCGCCTCGCCCCCGACGCCGGTGAAAACGGCCTCGGGACGCGCGGCGCGCAAAGCCCGCATCAGCGCCGCGCCGAGCTGATCGCCAGAGGCTTCGCCAGCGACAACGAAGATGCGCGGCGCGCTCATGGTTCGGCGCGTGCGCGAGGCGCGCAAAGCGGCCGCGTCGAGGGCGCCCGCAAGAATTCGACGATCGCCGCAATGTCCGAGTCGTCCGCGAAATCTCGCGACAGACCGTCGATGCGTTCGCTCAGCGCGCGCGCCTCTTGCGCGAAGAGCAGGCGATACGCCCGGCGTAGCCGCTCAATGCGCTCCGGCGCAAAACCGCGCCGCTGCAGGCCGACCCGGTTGAGGCCGAAAAGATGGGCGCGGTTGCCCGACGCGAGCGTAAAGGGAATGACGTCGCCTTCAACGCCCGAAAGGCCGCCGACGAAGGCGTGCGCGCCGATCCGCACATTCTGATGCACCGCCGTGGCGCCGCCGATCATCGCATGGTCCCCGATCTCGACGTGGCCGCCCAGCAGAACCTGATTGGACAATATCACGTCGTCGCCCAGCCGACAGTCATGAGCGACGTGCGAAGCGGCAAGAAAGACGCAGCGCGCCCCGATACGCGTGCCCTCGCCCACGCCTGCATTGATGGTCACGCCTTCGCGAATGACGCAGTCGTCGCCGATCGTCAGCGCGCCCTTCGCGAGCGCAGCCTTGATATCTTGCGACGCCAGTCCCACGGCGGCGAAGGGGAAAATCCGGGCGCGCGCGCCGATGCGCGTGCGGCCGCCGACGACGATATGGGAAAGGAGAGTCGCGCCGTCGCCAATCTCGACGCCGGCGCCGATGTGGCAAAAGGGGCCGATGGCGACGTTGGCGCCGAGCCGCGCGCCGTCTTCGACGACACAGGACGGATGAACCGATGGGTTCATTGTCGCACTCGCCGCTCCGACGCTAGGCGCCCATCATGACGCTGATCTGCGCCTCGCAGACCAGCGCGCCGTCGACCATCGCGCGCCCGGAATACCACCAGATGTTTCGCTTCTGCGCGGTTTTGGCCATGTGGAATTCGACACGGTCGCCGGGCGTCACCGGCTTGCGGAATTTCGCATTGTCGATCGTGACGAAATAAACGAGACGCGACCGGTCCCCGCCTTTCAGCGCGCGGATGGCGATGACTCCGGCGGTCTGCGCCATCGCCTCGATGAGCAGGACGCCGGGCATGATCGGACGCTCGGGAAAGTGTCCCTGAAACTGCGGTTCGTTGACCGTGACGTTCTTCACGCCGACGCATGATTCGTCGCCGCGGATGTTGAAGATGCGATCGACGAGCAAGAATGGGTATCGATGCGGCAGTTGGCTCATAATCTGCAATATGTCGGCGCTCTCCAGAGTCGCGCCGTCCGCGGCCTCGGGCATTTCTTCCTCCCTCTCGAGGGCATGGCGAGCGCCATCCCAGTTTTTGCTTGTTTTCGCCGGCTTGTCTTACGTCGGCTTGTCCCTGCGCGCGAGTCGGTCGAGCAGCGCCGCGCCGCGCAAGAACCGCCGCAACGGTCGCGCGGGCGCGCCGCCGACCCGCGCCCCGGCCGGCAGGTCGCGCATCACCCCGGACTTGGCCGCAACCGCTGCGCCTTCGCCGATCGTGAGGTGGCCGGCGACGGCGGATTGTCCGCCAAGCGCGACGAAATCGCCGATCTCACAGGAGCCGGCGACGCCCGATTGGGCGACAATGGCGCAAAAACGGCCGATCACCACATTGTGGCCGATCTGCACGAGATTATCGATTTTGGTTCCCTCGCCGATGATCGTGTCGCGCGACGCGCCTCGATCAATCGTCGTATTGGCGCCGATCTCGACATCGTCCTGCACGATCACGCGACCGACCTGCGGCGTCTTGAGATAGCCTTCGCCCGTTGGCGCGAAGCCGAAGCCATCCTGCCCAAGCCGCGCCCCCGGGTGAATGACGACGCGGTCGCCGATCAGCGTATGGGTGAGACTCGCATGCGCGCCGATCGAACAGTCGCGGCCGATGCGCACATTCGGGCCGATCACCGCCTGCGGCCCGATAATCGTTCCGGCGCCGATCTCGGCGCCCGGCCCGATCACGGCGCCGGGATCGACGACCACGCCAGGTTCGAGTCGCGCCTGCGGATGCACCGCCGCTCCCGGAGAAACGCCGCTGGACTGGAATAAGGAGCCGGGCCGCAGCGCGTCGGGAAAGAGATGCGCGGCCGCAAGCGTCATCGCCCTCTGCGGATCGTCGACGACGAGCGCGACGACGGCGTTAGGCAGCAGGTCAAGATGGCGCTCGCGCAGGAAGCAGGCGGTCGCTCGGCACTCCGAGAGCGCCTTGCGATAGCGCGGGTTGTCGTAGAAGCAGAGGTCGCCCGGCCTGCTCCAATCGAGCGGCGCGACGCCGAGAATAAGGGGCGGCGGCGCACGCTCGCTGGACGCTGGCTCGCCGTCAGGGCCGCCGCGAATTTTTGCCCCGGCGATCCGCGCAATTTCGCTCAAAGGGGCGGGTCGCGCCAAGGGAAAGAAGGCTGCGGCGCTCACCCTGCAAGATCCTGTCCGGCAGCCCAAGCCAAACCTTCAGCCGTCCGCCGGGCGCAGTTCGCCCGGCGATCGTCTCCAATCATTAGAAGTTGGTGCCGCCGCTGAAGCGGAAATTCTGCGTGATGTCGCCATAGACCTTGGAGGTCACGACCGCATAGTCGAAGCGGATCGGCCCCATCGGCGAATTCCACAACACCGAGGCGCCGACCGACGAGCGGATGGCGAATTTGTTCGCAATCGGCACAACGCAATTGCCCTGGCCGAAGCCCGCCTGCGGCGTGTAGGCGCCGATGCAGGTCACGCCGGGGATTGTCGGCAGATTGTTGGCGTAGTTTGTCCGGCCGCTGAAATTCCACAGCGAACCGGCGTCGGCGAAGAGCGCCCCTCTCAACCCCAAATCCTTGGGCAGGTACCAGAACGGGAACTGAACTTCGAGCGACGCGCCGACATAGTTGGAGCCGCCCAGCGAGTTGCCGCGGTTGTTGTTGAAGCTCGTCAGAATGTTCGAGTCGCGTGGGCCGATGCCGCCCGGCGCGAAGCCGCGCACCAGGCTGGGGCCGAGGTTGAAGTTGTCCTGAATGCGCGGCTTGTAGCCGCCGAAGGTCGACAGATCGCCACCCTGCAGTCGGGCGATGCCGACCACATCGTCGAGATAGGGAATCTCACGGAAGTAGCGAATGTCGCCGGTCGTGCGCAGATAGCGCGTGCCGCCGCCGAGACCCGCGACGTCCTGATTGAGCGAGGCGAGCCAACCATTATGCGGGTTCTTGAAGTTGTCGATCGTGCTGTAATTCATCGAATAGCCGACGAGCGACGTCAGCAGCCCTCCCTGCGACGACTTGATCGCGAGCGACGCTTCGCCGTTGGATTGGCAGTTCACCAGGAGGTTCGGATAGTCGGGCTGCGGGTAGAACGGACTGAAACCAGGCGTGTAGCCAAACACCGGCACCAAACAGTCGTTGTAAGGACGATTCTTGTCGTTCGGGATTGAAATCGTCGTCTCATAGATCGAGTAGTGCGGCGAGAAGCTGAGCTCTTCGGTGATCGGTATGCCGAAGCGCAATGTGCCGCCGTACGACGTCGAGCTGTAGATCGAATAGTTATAAGCGTCCTGTTGACGCACGAAGACGTCGAAGCCGGCGGCGATGCGCTGGTCGAGGAAATAAGGCTCGGTGAAGCTGAACGTCACGCCGCGGGCGATCTGGCCGCCCTGCACCGAAAGGCGCACCGCTTGGCCGCGACCCATGAAGTTGCTTTCCGACACGGACACTTCGGCGATAAAGCCCTGGTTGGTCGAATAGCCGCCCGAGATGCCGAAGTTGCCGGTGGGCTGGTCTTCGACGTCGACGTTGAGGATCACGCGGTCCGGCGCTGAGCCCGGCTCATTGGTGACTTTCACCTTTTTGAAATAGCCGAGGCCATTCAGCCGGCGTTCGGCGCGGTCGATCAGGACGCGGTTATAGGCGTCGCCCTCGCCGATATCGAACTCGCGGCGGATGACGTAGTCGCGCGTTCGCGTGTTGCCGCGAATGTTGATGCGTTCAATATAGACCCGGGGCCCTTCCTCGAGCAGGAACTGGATCGCGACCGTCTGATCGGCCGGATTGCGTTCGCCGCGCGGGCGCGCTTGGGTGAAGGCATAGCCCTTCCGAGCGATTTCGCGGGTCAGCGCTTCGACGGTCTTCTCAACCGCATCGCCGTTGTAGACGTCGCCCGGGGCAAGCCGCAGCAAATCATTCAACGCGGCGCCGTCCACGTCGGGAAGATGGGATTCGACGCCAACGGTTGACACCCGATACTGCGGGCCCTCGTTCACCACGACGGTGATGATGTAGCCGCCGGCCGTCGGATCGAACTGCACGTCGGAGCTGATCACGCGGAAATCGGCGTAGCCGTTCTTGAGATAGAATCGACGAATGAGTTCGAGGTCCGCGGCGATGCGGTCGGGATCATAAACGTCGCTTGTCTTGAGGAACGACAGGAAGTTCATTTCCGTCGTCTCCATCATGCCGACGAGACGGCGTGTGGAGTAGACCTCATTGCCGATGAAACGGATCTCCTTGACGCCGGTCTTGTCGCCTTCAACGATGCTGAAGACCAGGTCGACCCGTCCGTTCGGCAGATCAACCGTCCGAAAGCTCACTTTCGCCGCAGCGCGTCCCGACCGGCGATAGACTTCCGTCAATCGCGCGACGTCGGCCTCGGCCATCTGCGGGTTGAATTCGGTGCGGGCGCGCGAGCGCACCTGCTCCTGCAAGATGTCAGTCTTGACCTTGCTGTTGCCCTCGAACGCGATGCGATTGATGTCCGGCGCGGCGAACGCCGGAGCGCTAAACGCCAGCAGAGCGGCCACAACCGCGAACAGGAACGATGATTTCCAAATGCCGCTGATTGAGCGCATAAAGTGCAGGTCCTCGTCGCAACGTCGCCGCCCGGGCCGCGGCACGAAACTCATGTAAATGCGCTGACGATCGGCGCTTCGCCAACGTTGAGCGATTCCTTCTACAAGGTTTGTCCGACCCTGCAAATGCAGAATAAATGTTGTTTCCGCAATTTGTCGAAGGCGTGACGTTAAAGCCACGATTCATGGTCAGCGCATGGTTAAGACGTGGCGCCGCAAGCGTCATCATGTCCAAATTACGACGGGAATCGCGCGCTTACGCGGCGTCCTGCACGCCACGTCGTTGCAACGGCTGCGTGCGCTAAAGCAGGTCCGAAAAAGTTGACGGACTTTTTCGATGAGAACCTGCCCCAGCGTTTTTATTTAGAGCGATTCCTATCGATCACATGATTCCATGTGATCGGGATGCGCTCTAGGAGCCTGAGCCGGTGAGCTTGTGAATGAGCCGCGCGATGTCGTTGTAGGTCGAGAAAATCATCAGCGCGCCGACCATCGCGAGACCCACTCGGAAGGCGACCTCCTGCGCGCGCTCGTTGAGCGCGCGGCCGCGCGCCGCCTCAATCGCGAAGAACAGCAAATGTCCGCCGTCAAGCAGCGGCACCGGCATAAGATTGAGCAGGCCGATGGAGACCGAGAGAATCGCGATGAGGCTCAACAGCGGCGCGATGCCGACCTTGGACACCGCCTGCGCCATTTGCCCCGAAACTTGCGCGATGCCAATCGGTCCGGAAAGCTGATCGGCGCTCTCGCGTCCGGTGACGAGTCCGCCGATGTAATTTCCGGTGCGGCGCACGACCGTCCATGTTTCCTGCACGCCCATCGCGACTGCGTCGGCGGGTCCGTAGCGTTCCTGGCGGATGTCGGCGGCGGCCTTCGAGGCCTGAATGCCCAGCATGCCGATTCGGATTTTGCCGATCGCGCTCTCGACCTCGCGCAGGGCGGGAACGACCGGTAGCGTCAGCTGCTGATCGCCGCGTTGAATCACGAAGATGAGTTTCTTATCTGCCGAACCCGAAACGATTTCCTGCAGATTCGAAAACGAGCCGACCGGCGCGCCGTCGACGGTCAGCACCAGATCGCCGGCCATGAAGCCGGCAGCGGCGCCAGCCCCGTCAGGCGACAGCGAGCCAACCCGCGGCGCATAGGTGGTGCGTCCGTAAACCCCGAAGAGAATGGCGAAAATCGCGATCGCCAAAATGAAATTCGCAAAAGGACCAGCGAACACGATGGCGGCGCGCTTCCATACCGACTGCGCCGCGAAGGTCACCGCGCGCTCGCTCTCGGGCATCGCGCGCACCGCTTCGGGGTCGGGCGCGCTTGCGGCGTTGGCGTCGCCATGGAAGCTGACGTAGCCGCCGAGCGGAATGCTGGCGATGCGCCAGCGCGTGCCGAGACGATCCACCCGAGACCACAGCTCCGGTCCGAAGCCGATGGAAAAGGCGTCCACCTTCACGCCGCACCATCGGCCGACGATGAAGTGTCCAAATTCGTGCACGAACACGACCAGCGTGAGGACGAGCACGAAGGGGATGAGATAGAAGGCGACGGTCGTCAGGATGTCTAGCAAAGCGCTGTCTCGCAGGTCTCGCTTGCGCCAAGCCTGTCGGCGGCGCGCGCCATGATCACTGAAGCAGCATGCCTGATGTGGCACGCCCGGCCAAGGCCGATCGTGATCTTTCTCTGACAATATGGTCCACCGCGAGGGCGTCCTCAACTGTTGCGGGCGCATTTGCGGTTCCGTCGCGCAAAGCGGCCTCGCAGGCCTCGGCGACATGCCGAGCGATCCCGTCGAAGGAAATGCGGCGATCGAGGAAGGCTTCGACGGCGATTTCATTGGCGGCGTTGAGCACGGTCGGCAGACCGCCGCCGGCGCGCAGGACGTCGAGCGCCAGTCTGAGCGCCGGAAACCGATCAAAATCAGGGGCTTCAAATGTCAGGGTGGCGATTTTCGCCAGATCGAGGCGCGGCGTCGGGGTCGTCAGCCGATCAGGATAGCCCAGACAATGGGCGATCGGGGTGCGCATGTCCGGCACGGCGATTCCCGCGGTCACGGAGCCGTCGGAAAAGGCGACAAGGCCATGGATGATCGACTGCGGATGGACCACGACTTCGAGCTTTTCGGCCGGAATGCCGAATAGATGATGGGCTTCAATCAGTTCGAGCCCCTTGTTCATCATGCCGGCCGAGTCGACGGTTATTTTCGGGCCCATCGCCCAATTGGGATGGTTGAGCGCCTCCTCGACGCTCGCCTCGGAGATGCGCTCCTTGCTCCAGGTGCGGAAGGGGCCGCCGGAGGCCGTGACGATCATGCGTTCGATGCGGGAGGCGTCCTCGCCGCCAAGCGCCTGGAAAATGGCGTTGTGCTCGCTGTCCATCGGCAGCAGCCGCACGCCCATTTCCGCCGCCATCCGCATGAAGGGGACGCCGGCGCAGACGAGACATTCCTTGTTGGCGAGCGCCACGTCGCGGCCGGCGGCGAGCGCCGCGTAGGTCGGCTCCACGCCGGCGGCGCCGACGATGGCCGAGACCACGAGATCGGCGTCGCGCAGCGCAGCCTCGATGACCGCCTCGCGACCCGCGGCGACCTGAGTGTTGGTCCCGGCGAGCGCTTCCTTGAGCGCCGCATAGGCGCTCTCGTCGCGGATCGCGGCGAATTCAGCCCTGACCGCGCGGGCGACGCGCGCGAGCGCCTCGACATCGCGGCCGCCCGCCACCGCCGACACCGAATACCCTTCCGGATCGCGCTCGAGAATGTCGACCGTCGAACGGCCGATCGAGCCTGTCGCGCCCAGCAGCACGATGCGGCGCGGGACCGGCGCCCGCGGCTGGGCCGGGGCGTGCGCGTGAAACTGTCCGTTTGCTAATGTCATTGGCTCCGCCCTACCAGAAGAAAAGACCGGCCGCCACCGACGGCGCGCCGCGCAGCAGGCCCACCGCCGCCGCGAAGGCGCTGGCGAAGATGAAGCCGTCGAGCCGATCCATGACGCCGCCATGGCCGGGAATAAGCTGGCTCGAGTCCTTCACGCCGAAGCGGCGCTTGACCGAAGATTCGAAAAGATCGCCGACTTGCGAAAAGGCGGCGGTGGCCAATCCGACCAGGAACACACGCCAGTTCGCAAGTTGCGGGCCGGCGCCGAGGTAAACGGCGACGAGGCCAAGGAATGCGCCGCAGAGGACGCCGGTGATGGTGCCGGACCAAGTCTTCCCCGCCGAGACGCGCGGCCAAAGCTTGGGTCCGCCGATCAGCCTGCCGCCAAAATAGGCAAAAATATCGGTGCCCCAGACCACGGCGAACAGGAAGGCGATGGCGAGCGCGCCGACATCGGCCGATTCGCGCAAGAGACATACGGAGAAGGCGAGCGCGCCGGCGTAGAGGACGCCCGTTCCGGCCCAGAGCCGACGATCGGCCCCCGCCAGCGCTGCGCACGCAAGCGCGAAAACCACAATCGCGAGCGCGGCGGCGCCCGGCATGGAGACGCGTCCGAACGCCATTGCGGCGGCGACCGCCGCGCCGCCGACGGCGATTCTGGCGGCGCGACCTTCGCCGTCGATCAGGTTCTGCCACTCCCAACTCACCGCGAAGGCGGCCGCCAGCCAGAAGAGCGCAAAGACGTCGCCGCCCACATAGAGCGCGCCAAGCGCCGCCGCGACCATCGCTGCGGCGGAGGCGACGCGCGGCCCGAGGTCGGCGAAGCCTCCGGCAGACGGCTTCGGCCGGCCGGCGGCGCTTATGGTTGGCTCCCTTCGATCCGCCGTCATGACGCGGTCTTGGCGCTGCGCGCCGCGGCTTCAAGCCCGCCGAAGCGCCGATCGCGATGGGCGTATTCGGCGATCGCGGCCGCCAGCGCGCCCTCATCGAAATCGGGCCAGAGAATCGGCAAGAAGATGAATTCGGCGTAAGCCGCCTGCCACAGCAGGAAATTCGACAGCCGCTGCTCGCCCGACGTGCGGATAATCAGGTCGGGATCGGGAATGTCCGCCGTGTCGAGACGCTGCGCGATGGCGTCGGCGTCGATCTCCTCGGGCGCCAGACGGCCTTGCGCCACCATTTCCGCGAGCGCGCGGGCCGCCGCCGCGATCTCCTGCCGCGCGCCGTAGTTGAATGCGACGACAAGGGTCAGCCCGGAGTTCGCCTGCGTCATCTGCTCGGCCTCGCGCAGCAGGTCCGAGATGTCAGGCGCGAGCTCGGCGCGCGCGCCGATGACCCGCACGCGCACATTGCTCGCGTGCAACTCCGCCAGATCGTTGCGGATGAAGCGATGCAGCAGCGAGAGGAGGCTTTCCACCTCCTCGCGCGGGCGCGACCAGTTTTCCGCCGAGAAGGAATAGACCGTCAGATAGCCGATGTTGAGCTTGATCGCCGCCCGCACCGTGCGGCGCAGCGCCTCGACGCCGCGCCGATGCCCTTCGAATCGCGGCAAGCCCCGCTTCGCCGCCCAGCGGCCGTTGCCGTCCATGATCAGCGCGACATGACGCGGCGCCGCGCGCGCGCGCTGCGCGTTCGTTTGCGCCTCCAAAATGTCGCTTTCCGTCATATTCGGGTTCCGAATGGCATGGGACCTGCGCCAGGCGACGTCGCAGCTTCCTAGACCTGCATGATTTCCTTTTCCTTGGCGGCGAGCGCGGCGTCGATCTCCTTCACCGTCTCGTCCGTCGCCTTCTGCACCTCTTGTTCGTGGCGCTTCTCGTCGTCCTCGGGAATCGCGTGATCCTTTAGCAACTTCTTGAGAATGTCGAGGCCGTCGCGGCGCACGTGGCGCACGGAGACTCGCGCCTCCTCGGCGTATTTATGCGCGACTTTGACGAGTTCCTTGCGGCGCTGCTCGTTCAGCTCCGGCATGCGTATGCGCAAGTTCTGACCTTCAACCGTCGGCTGAAGACCGAGATTGGCCTCGCGAATCGCCTTGTCCACGGCGATGACCAGCGCCTTGTCCCACACCTGCACCGAAAGAAGACGCGGCTCGGGTACGCTGACGGTGGCGACCTGATTGAGCGGCGAAACCTGCCCATAAGCTTCCACATGAATTGGATCGAGCAAGCTCGTCGAGGCGCGTCCTGTGCGAAGCCCGCCGAATTCGTGCTTGAGCGTCGCGAGCGCGCCCTGCATGCGGCGCTTCATATCCGCAAGGTCAAAAGTTTCCGCCATGTTCACAACCTGTCTTTGATCTGTCGCCGCTCTCACGAACACTCGCGCGGCTCGGCTTCTTATATTTTCCAACTTGGCGTGGCGAAAAGGCGCACGCCGCCGCCCTCGCCGGCGCTGCGGCTCCGCGGCGCAGGATTTATGGCACGATTTCCCGTCGTGCGCGAAAGGGGCTTAGGGCGCGACGAGGGTGGCGCGCGCCCGACCGGAAAGCGCCCCGTCGATGGCGCCGGCCTCGGCGATCGAAAAGACCAGAATCGGGATCTTATTCTCCCGGGCGAGCGCGAAGGCCGCCGTATCCATCACCGCCAGGTTTTTGGCGATCGCCTCGTCATGGCTCAAGCGGTCATAGCGCTGCGCGGTCGGATCGCGCTTGGGATCGGCGGTGTAGACGCCGTCGACCTGAGTGGCTTTGAGCACGGCGTCGGCGGAGAGCTCCGCGGCCCGCAACACCGCGCCGGTGTCCGTCGTGAAGAAGGGATTGCCGGTGCCGCCGGCCGCAATGACGACGCGTCCCTTGGCCAGATGATGCAGGGCGGCGCGGCGCGAAAAGGATTCACAAACGGACGGCATCGTGACGGCGGAGAGGCAGCGCGCCTGCCGCCCCTGCCCTTCGACCGCCTGCTCCAGCGCCAAGCCGTTCATCACCGTCGCCAGCATGCCGATCGAATCGGCGCGCGCGCGCTCGATGCCGGTTTCGGCGCCCTTGATGCCGCGAAAGAAATTGCCGCCGCCGACGACGACGGCGATCTCATGTCCCGCGTCCGCGGCGGCCGCGAGATCGGCGGCGATGCGGGCGAGCGTGACGGCGTCAAGCCCGTGCGGCGCCGACCCCTGCAGGGCTTCGCCGGACAGCTTGACGACCACACGCTTGAATCGTCGCGTCGACGTGAGGTCGGACATGAGGCGGATCTCGCTGGCTGAGGCGGGGCGCGTTCTTCTTACGGAGACCGAGCGGCGCCCGCAAGTGAGGCAGTCGTGACGCAGGCGCCAAGCGGCCGTTTGCGATGTGGCGCAGACGCAGCAACGACTGGCGTCGCCCCCCACGCGAACGCAAACGACCGCCACGCGTCGACCAAGACGTGATTCAGGCTTTGATTACGGCCCCACCTCGCCGCCCGTCGCGCCGAACACCTGGCCGGTCGTGAAACTCGCTTCGCTTGACGCGAGCAGCACATAAAGCGGGGCGATTTCCGCCGGCTGACCCGGGCGTCCGAGCGGCGTATCGGCGCCAAATTCGGCGAGGTGATCGGGAAATTGTCCGCCGCTGGGCTGCAGGGCCGTCCAGAACGGGCCGGGCGCGACGGCGTTGACCCTGACGCCTTGGTCGGCGAGCTGCTTCGCCAGACATCTGGTGAAATTGAGTATGGCGGCCTTGGTCGCCGAATAATCCAGAAGCTGCGGCGAAGGATCGAAGGCCACGATCGAACTCGTATTGATGATCGACGATCCCGGCTGGAGATGCGGAATCGCGGCTTTCGTGATCCAGAACAGCGCATAGAGATTGGTTTGAAACGTCCAGTCGAGGTCCTCGGTCGTAATGTCGAGAATCGATTTGCGCGCATGCTGACGCGCGGCGTTGTTGACGAGAATGTCCAGGCCGCCGAGATCGCGCGCCGCGTCATCGACGAGCTTGCGGCAAAATTCTTCGTCACGAATATCGCCCGGAAGCGCCACCGCATTGACCTCGGCCTCGCCCAGGAGAGTCATGACCTCCTTCGCGTCCGCCTCCTCCTCCGGCAAATAGTTGATCGCGACATCGGCGCCTTCGCGGGCGAAAGCGATCGCCGCGGCGCGGCCAATGCCGCTGTCGCCGCCGGTGATCAGCGCCTTGCGGCCAAGCAGACGCCCCGAGCCGCGGTAGCTCTCTTCGCCATGATCGGGACGCGGCGTCATGAGGCCGGCGAGACCCGGCCAGGGCTGCGTCTGCTTCTCGAAGGGCGGCTTGGGATAGAGCTCGCGCGGATCGCGCAGTTCCCGCAGGGAACGCGCATCCTCAAAGCCGAGCACCGAGGTATTGGCATCGATCGCGCGCTCAACGCGCGGTCCGCGAATCGTTGCGTCGGCGGCGGTCTTCTTGGCGCGCATGCGCGGCTCCCTCTGCTCGATCTTCGCCCTGCGACGAAGATCAGGTCAGGAGCCTAAACGCCGCCCGCCCGCGATTGTTTCGCGCGGGCGCGACGACCAGAGCATCGCCAACAGCTGTCGCACCTTCTTCGCGCACGCGGCCGCAAGCAGGATGAGGCGAAGGCGAAGGTCGCCGCGGCGATGCGTGGGGAGTGTCGGCGCGGACGTTCAGCCGTCATGGCCGGGCCCGTCCCAGCCATCCACGCGGCGGGGCTGAGTAGACGGATGCTTGGCACTAGCCGGTCATGACGCGGAGAGGTTCGTGGAAACAAAAAAGGCCGGGGTCAACGCCCCGGCCCGCACTAACCTTTCCACCACAAGCGAGGGAGTGACTTACCCCTTCACAGCGGCCGCGACCTCGGCGGCGAAGTCGCTCGTCTGCTTCTCGATGCCTTCGCCGAGCGCATAGCGCACGAAGCCCTTGATGGCGATCGGCGCGCCGGCCTTGCCCTCGATCTCCTTGACCGCCTGGGCGACGCTCTTGCCGCCGTGGTCAGGATGGTTCGAGACCTGATCGAGCATGCAGACCTCCTTGGCGTAGGTCTTTATCCCCGAGTCGATGATCTTCTGCAGCACGTTTTCCGGCTTGCCGGCGTTCTTCTCGGCGAGCAGCTTCTTTTCGCGCTCGACGGTCGCCGGGTCGAGGCCTGTGGCGTCAAGCGCCAGCGGATTGGCCGAGGCGACATGCATGGCGAGCTGGCGCGCGAGAGCCGCCAGCACGTCCTTGTCGCCCTTCGATTCGAGCGCGACGATCACCGCGATCTTGCCCTGGCCGTCGACGACCTGCGCATGCACGTAACGGCCGACGACGCCCTCGCTGACGCTGAGCGCGGCGGCGCGGCGCAGCGTCAGATTCTCGCCGATGCCGGCGATCGCTTGGGTGATCGCTTCGCTCACCGTGCCGCCGCCCGGATAGGCTTCCTTGCCGAGCGCCTCGACGTCGCTCGCGCCGCTCTTCAGCGCGACTTCGGCGATGTTCTTCACCAGCGTCTGGAAATCGGCGTTGCGGGCGACGAAGTCCGTCTCCGAATTCACCTCGACGACGACGCCAGAATTGTCCGAGACCAGCGCGGCGACAAGCCCTTCGGCGGCGACGCGATCGGCTTTCTTCGCGGCCTTGGAGAGGCCCTTCTTGCGCAGCCAATCGACCGCCGCTTCGAACTCGCCGTCCGTCTGGGTGAGCGCCGCCTTGCAATCCATCATGCCCGCGCCGGTGCTCTCGCGCAGTTCCTTCACAAGGGCGGCGGTGATCGTAGCCATGGCTGAAATTCCTTCTTAAGGGAGTCATGCGACGACGCCGGCCCATTTGGACCGGCGCGCGCGTCTTAAAGCATTGGACTTGACGGATCGACTAGGCGGCGAGGAGCGCCTTCGCCTGATCGACCCAGCCGTCGCGCGCAATGCGGCCGTTCATCTTCAATTCGCCGTCGAGTTTTTCGACGTCCGCCGGAGTCATCGCGGCAAGCTGCCAATAGTGATAGACGCCGGCGTCGTTCAGCTTCTTGACAAGCTGCGGGCCGACGCCGTGCAGCTTGGCGAGATCGTCCGGCGCGCCGCGCGGCGCCGACAGCAGTTCGAAGGCCTCGAGAGGCGTCTCCGTATCCGTCCCGGCGGCTTCGGCGGGACGCAAATCTTCGCGCACCACGGCGAGCGCGGGCTCAAGCGCCGGCGACTCATCGGCGCCAATATCGATTCCCACCGAGCCCTGGCTGCGCGAAATGCCGTCGATGGCGGCTCTCGCCACGAGATCGCAGTAGAGCGCGATGGCGCGGCCGGCGTCGTCGTTGCCGGGGATCGGATGGGTGACGCCATCCGGATCGCAATTGGTGTCGAGCACGGCGACCACGGGAATCTTGAGGCGATTCGCCTCCTTGATCGCGAGCTGCTCTTTGTTGGTGTCGATCACGAAGATCAAATCCGGCGTGCCGCCCATATCCTTGATGCCGCCGAGCGCCTTTTCGAGCTTGTCGCGCTCGCGGGTCAGCAGCAGGCGCTCTTTCTTGGTGATGCCCGAAGCGCCGGCTGAAAGCATCTCGTCGAGCTTGCGCAGACGGGTGATCGATCCGGAGATCGTCTTCCAATTGGTGAGCGTGCCGCCCAACCAGCGGGAGTTGATGTAATATTGAGCGCTGCGCTTGGCGGCGTCGGCGATCTGCTCCTGCGCCTGGCGCTTGGTGCCCACGAACAGCACGCGGCCGCCCTTGGAGACCGTGTCCGAAATCGTCTTCAGCGCCTGATGGAGCAGCGGCACCGTCTGGGCGAGATCGATGATGTGGATGTTGTTGCGGGCGCCAAAGATGAAAGGCGCCATCTTCGGGTTCCAGCGATGCGACTGATGGCCGAAGTGAGCGCCGGCCTCGAGGAGGCCACGCATGGTGAAATCGGGCAGAGCCATAGTGTCTTTTCTCCGGTTGAACCTCGGCGAGAGAGTAAAGAGGCCGGAGATCCGGCCACCGGAGCGACGTCTTGAGGCAGACGCCGCGTAACTCTCGCCTGTGGAATGGCGCGGTTATAGGCGATGCGCCCACGTCCGGCAAGGGCCGCCGCTGGCCAACGGCCGCGGCCGCTTCAGTCGTTCGACGCTCGGCTGGCGCATCGGCGTTCGAAGGGAAACGCGGACAGGGAAATGCGCTTAATTTTTGCAACGTCCGCGACGTTCTGTCGCATGTTAACTGCTTGGATTTAAAAACTAATATTGCTTTTTTGGCGGAGCTTTGAGCTCCCGCAAGAGCGCATTGCCATCCGATCGGAAACAAGCTAGGCTCCCTCTCGATGCGGCAAGCATTCACGTAAAATCAAGAACAGGGGGAAAACGCATGGCCGTCAACGTTCACAATACCGGCGATATCGGCAAGATGCTGCTTTGGGTCGCCGCCTTCGTCGCGTTCGTTATCGTCGCTCTGACCTGGGTTCCGGACTGGATCTCTCCTGAAGGAACCAACGGCACGGGCAACCGCAACGGTATGCAAGGCGATGGCGTTGGTTCGACCGCCCGCATGATCCAGTAATACATACCCCTGCCGAAAAGACTCGCCGGGCGCGAAAGCTCCCGGCCCTTGTCTTTCTGGCGGGTGATCGGCCGGTTACCGCGCAGATCATTTTGGAGCCGACGTTCTCGACGTGATCGAGCGTCGGCTTCCACTTTTTCGGAACCTGCTCTAACGCGCCCTGCTCCACACTTGCGACAGCCGACTCCAATACTGCGACGCCCAAATATTTTGCGCCGCCGGTCCTGCTTCGACGAAGACGGCGCTGAGCAAGATCAGCAACCCGCCCAGCATCGCCGGCCCGGTGAGGCGCTCGGACAGCAGGAGGGCGCCCGACAAGGCTGCGAAAACACTCTCCAGCGACATGATGAGCGCGGCTTCCGCCGCTGGCGTATAGTTGAGCGCGACGATTTGCAGCGTGAAGGCGATCCCTCCGGAGAAAAGCCCCGCATAGAGAATCGACGGCAGGGCCGCGATGAGGCCATCGAGCGAAAAAGGCTCACTGCTTAGGCCCGCAACGGCTCCAAGAACGCCGATGACGCCGAACTGCGCGAAAGCCAAAAAATACGGCCGGTTGGTGCGAGCGAGAAAGGTCGGGACGAGACTGATCCCGGCCGCCCACGCGATATCCGCAATCAGAACCAAGGCGTCGCCCGACGTCCAACTCTGGAGCTGCGCGCTGTCCGTCAGCAGCCAGGCGCCCACGATGGACCCGAGGCCCGCGACGAGAACGACCTGCCGGGGTCTGACGCCGGTCTGCGCAAAGACGAACGCTGGAACGAGCACGACATAGAGCGCGGTGAGGAAGCCGCCGTTGGTCGCCGTCGTCGTGGCAAGGCCCACTTGCTGCAAAGCGGCGGCGAGAAAAACGCACAAGCCGATCAGGCCGGCGAGAGGCAAATCGCCCTTTTTTAGCGGAGCGCCGCTGTGACGGCCTTCATAGAGCGCCAGCGGCGCGAGCGCGGCGCAAGACAGGAGAAAACGGACGCCGACGAAGGTGATGGGGCCCATAAGCTCGCCGGCGTTTTTTTGCGCGATAAAGGCCGTTCCCCAGATAAACGCCGCCAGCACAAGCAGCACATCGGCGCGGATGCGGCTCATAAAACGCCTGTGCTCTTTAGCCTTTGACGGCGCTGCTCGAGTCGCTCACTCGCTGCATTCCACGCATCGGCGAGCGCGCCCCAGAGCGCGAGGGCGGCTCTCACCATCGGGGTCGCCAATAATCCGAAGGACGAATGCGGGTCCGCGGCGTCTTCCTCGACCCCGTATTTAAGGCGCGGGTTTTTGGTCGAAGGCATCTCGAGCGATCCGAACATCCAGTCCCAGACGGCGAGAACGCTGCCGAAGTTGCGATTGAAGTGCTGCGGATCTGTCGAATGATGGATCTGGTGATGCGCGGGGCTTAGGACGATGTGCCCCAAAACGCCGCGAAAGGGAATCCAGAACTGCGAATGTTGAAGATGCCCGATCGTCCAAAGGAACAAGATGAAAAGGATGTTCTTCCCGTCGACCGTGAAGGACTCTGTGGTTCGCCCAAAGACCCACGCCAACATGCCTGACGCGGCGCCAATGAACGTCGCGAGCATGTAGCCGAAAATGATGTTGTCGATCGGATGATTGCGAAAGTTCGTCACCGGGGTCAGCACCTCGGCGGTGTGATGCACCTTGTGGAATTCCCACAAAAACGGGATCCGATGCTTGAGGTAGTGATCGACCCAATAGCCGATCTCATAAGCCAAAAAGAGCACGGCGGTCGAGAAGAGCTTTATCGAAAGGTCACAGCAGGAGACCGGCGCAAAAGCGCCAAAGGAATTGCGCAGCGCGGCGCTCACGGCCGTCGCGACGGCATTCGACGATAGAACGAGCGCGCCCACCACGACCGGCATGAGAACGACGCTCAGGATGAGCAGCTTGACGTCCGCGGCGAAGGACTTGGAGAGCAGGAGTCTCTTGTCGAAGATTGCGCGGGCGATGGCCCGCAGGTTGACGCGCCCCCGGCGCATCTTGCGCTGATAGGCCAGCGCGCCAACGGCGATGACAAATGTCGTCGCCAGGGAATAGACCGAAAAAATCGATCCTGCCGAAAACAGTTCGTTGGAGATCCTCGAAGCGGAAAAGCGGAGCGCGCCGTAAACGTCCATCGAGCTTTCGGGTCCAGATGATGTTGAGAGTTCAGCCTAGGACTGACGCGCTTCGGGATGCCTGCTCGCGTCGCTGGCCCGCGTCCCGTCCGTTACGGAACTGCCTGCCCGCAAAGCGTATTCTCTACGCGCGCCGCTGCCAAGAGCGATATGCCGGCGGGCCTTCCGAGCATATGCTCCAGATTAGAATTCGATTCCCTCCTGCGCTTTGACGCCGGCGCCGAAATGGTGCTTGACGAGGGTCATCTCGGTGACGAGATCGGCGGCGGCGATGAGCTCCGGCTTGGCGTTGCGTCCGGTCACGACGACGTTGAGATCGTCGCGGCGCGCCGCGAGCGCGCCCAGCACCTCGTCCAGCGGCAGATGCTCATAGCGCAGCGAAATGTTCAATTCGTCGAGCACGAGCAGGCGAACATCTGGGTCGTCCATCAGTTCGCACGCCTTTTCCCAGGCGCGCCGCGCGGCCGCTTCGTCGCGCGCGCGGTCCTGGGTCTCCCAGGTGAAGCCCTCGCCAAGCGTATGCCAGGCGACTTGACCGAACTCTTGACCGAACTGTTGGCCTAGCTTTTCGAGCATGTTGCGCTCTCCGGTGCGCCACTGGCCCTTGCCGAACTGAACGACGCCGATCTTCCAGCCATGGCCGAGCGCGCGCAGCGCCAGCCCGAAGGCCGCCGTCGACTTGCCCTTGCCGGCGCCCGTGTGGACCATCAGCAGGCCTTTGCGGGCGACCGTCTTGCCGGCGACCTCGGCGTCCTGAACCGCCTTGCGCTTCTCCATTTTGAGGCGATGGCGGCGCGCCTCGTCGTCTTCGTTCATCTCGGTCACAGGCGCTCCTCGGCCGGTTTGACGGAAGCCTAAGCCGCGCATATGACTAGTCGAGACGGTCCTTCGCAAGAAGTGAAAAGGGAACGCGGCGCGGGCATTACGCCCCTATCCGCGGCTGCCCCCGCAACTGTAGCCGGCGAGGCCCGCGCCATCCGCCACTGAGCTTGAACGCTTGGGAAGGCGGCGCGGTCCGACGAGCCGGGAGCCAGGAGACCTGCCGTCTGGCGATCGCTTACGATCGCCGCGCGCATCGCATCGCCGCCGGTGGGGCGGCAGGGAGACCGACATGAACGCCAAATTATCCGCCAACGCCGCCGCCCTCCCCTCTTCGAGACTTGAGGCGCTGAAGGCCGCCGCCGTTGCGCTCACGCTCGGCTTCGGGCTCGTCTGGCTCGCGGGCTTCGCCTATCCGAAAAGCGTCCATGACGCGGCGCATGACACGCGCCACGCGCTCTCCTTCCCCTGTCACTAGGCCGCCACGCGCTTGATCGCGCGCGTTTTGACGACCGGCCTTATCGCCGGCCTTGTCGCCGGGCTTGCGGTCGCGGCCCTGCAGCATTTCACCACGACGCCGCTGATCCTCGCCGCCGAGGTCTATGAGGCGGCGCAGCATGCGCATGACGGCGCCGACGCCGGCGCAGCGCTTTCCGGCCTGAGCCGCACGGCGGCGACTAGCGCCGCGACGATCGCCGTCTCGATCGGCTATGCGCTCATATTGCTCGCCGCGATGCTTCTCTCTGGCGACGCCATCGCGCCGCGCCGCGCCGCGCTCTGGGGCGCCTGCGCCTTCGCCGCGACAGGACTCGCGACGAGTCTCGGCCTCGCGCCGCAGCTTCCCGGCATGGCCGAAACCGAACTCGCCGCGCGCCAGATCTGGTGGCTCGCGACCGCGCTTTGCACCGGCGCCGGACTCTTCGCCTTGTTGCGGCTCGACTCGCCGGCGGCGAAGATCGTCGGCGTCGTGCTGATCGCCCTGCCGCATTTTTTCGCGCCGCAGCCCGCCACTCCCGAGAGCACGGCGCCGGCGGAGCTCGCCGCGCGCTTCGCGGCCGCCTCGCTCGCCGTTCAGGCGATCAGCTGGGCGCTCGCCGGCGCGCTCGCCGGTCTAATCTGGCGACTCCAGTCGCGCCAACAGGAACCCTCATGAGCGCCAAAATCCCTGCAACGATCGTCACCGGCTTCCTTGGCGCGGGGAAGACGACGCTTATTCGTCACGTTCTCGAAAACGCCAAGGATCGTCGCCTCGCGCTCGTCATCAATGAATTCGGCGACGTCGGCGTCGACGGCGAAATCCTGCGCGCCTGCGGCGTCGAAAACTGCCCGGAAGAAAACATCGTCGAACTCGCGAACGGCTGTCTGTGCTGCACCGTCGCCGATGATTTCATCCCGGCGATCGAAGCGCTGCTCGCGCATGACAAGCGTCCCGATCACATCATCATCGAAACCTCGGGACTGGCGCTGCCCAAACCGCTCGTCAAGGCGTTCGATTGGCCCGCGATCCGCTCGAAGCTGACCGTCGATGGCGTCATCGCCGTCATCGACGGCAAGGCCGTGGCGGAGGGCCGTTTCGCCGACGATCTCGACGCCATCGCGCAAGAGCGCAAAGACACGCAGACGATCGATCACGACAATCCGCTTGAAGAGGTGTTCGAGGATCAGCTCGCCTGCGCCGATCTCATCATCCTGAACAAGACCGATCTGCTGGGCGCCGACGAAGAACGCGACGTCGCGGATCGTCTGGCGCGCGGCGCTCGGAAAGCGGCGAAGATCGTGCGCGCCAGCGGCGGGCGCGTCGATCCGCTCGTGCTGCTCGGCCTTTCAGCGGCGGCGGAGGATGATCTGGCGAACCGTCCGTCACATCATGACGCCGAGCCCGGACATGACCATGACGACTTCGACAGTTTCGTCGTGTCTCTCTCGGCGATCAAGGATCCGGCGGCGCTGGTTGCGCGACTCGCCGAAGCGGCGCGCGCGCATGACGTGCTGCGCATCAAGGGATTCGTTGAAGTCGTCGGCAAGCCGATGCGCTTGCTCGTGCAAGGCGTCGGCGCGCGCATCGAACATCATTTCGATCGGGCCTGGAAGCCCGATGAGCAGCGCATGAGTCGCGTCGTGATCATCGGCGAGAAAGGCCTTAATCGCGACGCGGTGATCGCGACGCTGGCGCAGCCGTGATACGCCATGCATCTTCTCCCGCGCGATCTCCATAATCTCGACGACGCCGGCGCCGCCGTCGATCTTGGACAATCTCCCGCGAAGATCGTGTTTCTGTCCTTTTCGGATTCCGAGCTGCGGCTGCTGGCGCGGCTCTATGAACAAAGCGGCGCGACTCTCCCGAGCTTGCGCTGCGCGTCGCTGGCGCAACTTAAGCACCCCTATTCCGTCGATCTCTATCTCGACACTGGGGCGCGACATGCGCGGCTGATCGTCGTGCGGCTGCTCGGCGGCAAAGATTATTGGCCCTATGGCGTCGAGCAGCTCGAGGCGCTGGCGCGCGCGAAGAGTATTGCTCTCGCGATCGTTCCCGGCGATGCGCACGACGACGCGCGCCTGAAGCAGGCGTCGACACTCGGCGCGGAGACGCTCAATCGAATTTGGCGGTTCTTTCAGGACGGCGGTCCCGATAATCTGCGTTCATTCCTCGGCTACGCCGCGACTCTCGCCGGCCATCCGGCGCCGTGGCGCGAGAGCGCTCCCGCCGCCAGCGCCGGGAAATTCCAATCCGCTTGCCGCGCCGACGGCGAATTGCGCGCGACGATCGTCTTCTATCGCGCCATGTTCCTCGCCGACGACGTCGCGCCGATCATCGCGCTCGCCGATGCGCTGGCTGAGCGGGGGTTTGCGGTCGAGGCGGTTTATGTGGCGAGCCTGAAAGAGGCGGAAAGCGAAGCTTTCGTTTCGCGCGCGCTTGAGGCGTTCGCGCCAGACGTCATTCTCAACGCCACGGCTTTTTCGGCGCGGCGCGATGCGGGAAGCGTGCTCGATGGCGCGGACGCGCCGGTGCTGCAACTCGCGCTCGCAACGTCTTCGCGCGATGCGTGGGAAGGCTCAACGCGCGGCGCGAACGGCGCCGATCTCGCGATGAATGTCGTCTTGCCTGAAGTTGACGGACGCATTTTTACGCGCGCGATTTCCTTCAAGGAGGAAGCGCAGCTGCGTCTTGCGGCGGAATTCAGCGAAACGCGCCACGCGCCGGAACCCTCGCGCATCGATTTCGTCGCGAATCTCGCATTGAACTGGGCGCGGCTGCGCCGCAAACCCAACGCGGAAAAAAGCCTCGCGCTCATTCTCTCGGATTATCCGGCGCGGCGCGGCCGTGGCGGCTACGCCATCGGCCTCGATGCTGAGGCGAGCGTGCATGAGATCGTCTTGGCGTTGATCGATGCGGGATATGACGTTGGCAATGACGCCGACAACGCGCTCCCCTCTCCCGCGGGCGGGAGAGGGTGGCCTTGCGAAGCAAGGTCGGGTGAGGGCCCTCATCCGTCGTCGCTCCGCGACGACACCTTCTCCCGCCAGCGGGAGAAGGTGCGCGCATTATCTTTGTTGCGATGCCTTGAAGACCAGAAGTTCGTTGTCAGTTTCCCGCTTGCCGACTATCGGGCGTTGCTCTCGACCCTGCCCGCCTCCTTCGTCGCGAGCGTCAACGCCGCATGGGGCGCGCCGCAGGATGATCCTGCCGTCGTCGACAGCGCCTTCCGCTTTTCCTGTCTCGAAGCCGGCAAGCTCATCATCGCGCTGCAGCCCGATCGCGGCGCGCGCACGGAGCGTTACGAGTCCTATCACGACATTCAACGCCCGCCGCGTCACGCCTATGTCGCCTTTTATCTCTGGCTGCGGCATCAGCGAAGGATCGACGCGCTCATTCATCTTGGCGCGCATGGCACGCTCGAATGGCTTCCCGGCAAATCGGTCATGCTGTCCGAGGCGTGCGCGCCGGAAGCCGTGCTCGGCCCGACGCCGCTGATCTATCCGTTCATCGTCAATGATCCCGGCGAAGCCGCGCAGGCGAAGCGCCGCACATGCGCCGTGACCATCGGCCATCTGACCCCGCCGCTCGTCGACGCGGAACTCTTCGACGCGGCGGCGACAGTCGAAACGCTGCTCGACGAATATGCGACGGCAAGCGCGCTCGACGCGCGCCGCGCGCGGCTCGTCGCCGGCGCCATCATCGACGAAGCCGAACGCAGCGGTCTTGCCGCGGAATGCGGCGTCTCGCGCGAGATGGACATCGCCGAAACCTTGACGCGGCTCGACGCCTGGATGTGCGACCTGAAGGACATGCGCATCGGCGACGGGCTGCATGTCTTCGGGCGCGCCGAAGAAAATTCCGACGTCGATCCTGCGCGGGGCGCCTGCGCGCGCGCCGAACGCGAGGCGCTTGTGGCCGCGCTTGCGGGCCGCTTCGTCGAGCCAGGCCCGGCGGGCGCGCCGTCGCGCGGGCGCGCCGACGTTCTGCCGACGGGACGCAATCTTTATTGCATCGATCCGCGCCATGCGCCCACGCAAACGGCCTATGACATTGGCCGACGCGCCGCCGCCGAGGTGATGACGCGCCACGCGCAACTGCATGGCGAATTCCCGCGCCGCATCATGCTCGACCTGTGGGGCAGCGCGACGATCCGCACCGGCGGCGAGGATTTCGCGCAAGCGCTCGCGCTTCTTGGCGTCGCGCCGCGCTGGGATGCGGCGAGCGCGCGCGTCATCGGCTTTGAAATTCTGCCGCAGGCGCGGCTCGAGTTTCCGCGCGTCGACGTGACGCTGCAGGTCTCGGGGCTGTTCCGCGACATGTTCGGAAATCTCATCGCGCTGTTCGACGACGCCGTGCGCGCGGTCGCCGCGCGCGATGAAGACGCTGAAATCAATCCGTTGAAAGCGGCGGACGATCTGCGCCGCGTCTTCGGCGCCGCTGACGGCGCTTACGGGCTTGGCGTGAGCGATCGCGTTCTGCGTGGCGAGTGGTCGAACCGCGACGATCTTGCACGCGCCTATCTTGGCGCCGCAGGTCACGCCTTTAATCGCGCGGGCGAAAGCAATGAGGCCGTCGCGGCGTTCAGCGCGCGCGTCGCGGGCGCCGATGCGCATGTCCATGTGCAAGACATGGCCGAAGTCGACGTTCTGATCGGACCCGCCTTCGCCGACTACGAAGGGGGCTTTGCCGCCGCCAACGCCATGCTTGGCGGCGACGCCGATTTGGTGCATATCGATGCGACGCGGCCGGAACGGTTACGGCCGCACGCTCTGAAAGACGAAATCGCGCGCGTCCTGCGCATGCGGCTCGCCAATCCGCAATGGCTGCAAGGCCAGAAGCGGCACGGCCACCGCGGCGCCGGCGAAATCGCCGAGACGATAGACAATCTCTATGCTTTCGCCGCGACGAGCGGCCTCATTAGCGATGCGCAATTCGATCTCGCTTTTGACGCCACCTTAGGCGATGATGCGACACGGGTTTTTCTCGCCATGGAAAATCCCCGCGCGCTCACCGCAATCGCACGGGTTTTTAGCGAAGCGCTCGCGCGCGGCTTGTGGAAGACGCAACGCAACAGCGTGCGCGGCGCCTTAAGCGATATCGAACGCCAAGAGGGAGGGCGTCTTGCAGCCGAGGCCTGAGATCAAAGGCTGGTGTCCCGGAGCCTTCGCGCCGATGCCGAGCGGCGACGGTTTGCTGATCCGCGCCAAGGCGGTCGGCTCTCGCATGAGCGCGGCGCAGGCGCGTGAGATCGCGAGAATTGCGGACAACTGCGGCAATGGGCTGATTGATCTCTCGCAGCGCGCGCAATTGCAGCTGCGCGGGATCAGCGAGGCGACGATCGCCGAAGCCCTGCGCGGCCTCGAGGCGATCGGCATGCTCGCGCCCAGCGCCGACGCCGAACGCGTGACGAACGTCATTGCATCGCCGCTCGCCGGGCTCGTCGCCGGCGTTTTCGACGCCAACGCCATGGCTGTGGAGCTTGCTGCGGAATTGCAGCGCGACGCGGCGCTGCGCGCGCTCCCGCCGAAATTTCTGTTTCTTCTGGATGATGGCGGCGCGCTGTCGATCGCCGACGTCGAAGCCGACATTCGGATCGAAGCGATTACAAACGGCGGCGTCGCAATTCGCATCGCTGGCGTTTCCAATCGCGCCGTCGTCGTCGCGACCGATGACGCGCTCGACGTGGCGTTGCGCTTTGCACGCGCCTTCGTGGAGCTGCGCGACCGTCATGCAAATAGCTTCAGGCGCGTCCGCACGCTGGTTGAGGCGCTCGGCGCCGACGCGCTGGCGCGTGCGGCTGGACTCGTCATGCGCGTCTCCAGGGAAGCGCCCGCGCCCGCATCCCGTGCGCATATTTTTGGCGCGCAACGCTGCGGCGCGCAGGCTTTCGCCGGCGTCGGCGCGCCCTTCGGCCGCTGGCGCGCAGATGAACTCGCCGCCGTGGCCGATCTTGCACAAAGCGAGGGAACAGGCGAACTGCGCCTCACGCCCTGGCGCGCCTTGCTGATCGTCACGCTCGATGAAGACAACGCGCGACGCATCGTCGCGCGCGCGCAAGACCATGACCTCATCACGTCGGCCGACGACACGCGCCTTGCCGTCATCGCTTGTCCCGGCGCGCCGGAATGTCCGCAGGCGAACGCGGAGACCCGCGCGCATGTGATGGATCTCGCGCCGCTTGCGCAGATGATCGGTGGCGCTGACGGCGTTGGCCTTCATCTTTCGGGCTGCGCAAAAGGCTGCGCCCGGCAAAGCGCCTCGCCGATCACGCTGCTTGCCTGCGCTGAAGGGTTCGATCTTATCGAGAACGCCGGCGCCGACGGCGCGCCGCGCTTCAGATCGCTGACCTTCGAGGCGGTGATGCGCGAACTCTCCGCGCGCGCAAACGGTCGGACGCAATGAGCCGCCGTTTCGACTATATCCACGAAGGCGCGCAGATTTACGCGCGTTCGTTTGCGACCATTCGCGCCGAGTCGAATCTATCGCGTTTCACGCCGGAGCAGGAAAAGATCGCCGTGCGCATGATCCACGCCTGCGGCATGGTGGAGCTTTCTGACGACATCGAGTTCTCGCCGGACTTTGTTGCGGCGGCGCGTGACGCGCTGCAGAAGGGCGCGCCGATCCTCTGCGACTCCAACATGGTCGCGCATGGCGTCACCCGTTCGCGTCTGCCGGCGGAAAACCAGGTGGTCTGCACGCTGCTCGAGCCGCGCGTGCCGGCGCTCGCCGCCGAGATCGGCACCACGCGCAGCGCCGCGGCGCTGGAGCTGTGGCGCAACCGGCTGGATGGCGCATTGGTCGCGATCGGCAATGCGCCCACCGCGCTGTTCCGTCTCCTCGAGATGATTGACGAAGGCGCGCCGCCGCCGGCCGCCATCATCGGCATGCCGGTCGGCTTCGTCGGCGCGGCGGAATCGAAGGACGCGCTGCGCGAATACGGCCGCGTCCCCTTCGTAATCGTGAAAGGCCGGAAGGGCGGCAGCGCCATGGCCGCCGCCGCCATCAATGCGCTGGCGAGCGAGCAGGAATGAACGCGCTCGCCTCGACATCGCATGAAGGCGTCGCGACGCTCGGCGCGCTGATCGGCGTCGGACTCGGTCCTGGCGATCCGGAGCTTGTGACGGTGAAGGCTGCGCGTCTGATCGGCGCGGCGAACGTCGTCGCTTTTTTCGCCAAGCGCGGCCGCGCGAGTCACGCGCGCGCCATCGCCGCGCCTTATCTCGCGCCGGGTTGCGAAGAGATTGCGCTGCTCTATCCGGTGACAACGGAGATTCCTTTCGATCAACCGGAATATGTCTCGTCGCTTCAGCGCTTCTATGAAGATTGCGTGATGCGCATTCGCGCCGAGCTCGAAGCCGGACGCGACGTAACGCTGCTCTGCGAAGGCGATCCGCTGCTCTACGGCTCCTTCATGCATATGTTCGCGCGGCTTGACGCGCGTTTTCGCGTCGAGATTTGCGCCGGCGTCTCCGGCATGTCGGGATGTTTCGCCGCGGCGCGCCAGCCGATGGCCTGGGGCGACGACATTCTCACCGTTCTGCCGGCGACGCTCGATGAAGACAGGCTTGCGTCACGCCTCGCGGAGACCGACGCCGCGGTGGTGATGAAGCTTGGCGGCAATTTCGCCAAGCTGCGCCGCGCCATGACTCGCGCCGGCGTCATCGATCGCGCGATCTATGTCGAACGCGGCGCGATGCCTGGCGAAAAGATCATGCGCTTCGCCGACAAGCGCGACGATGACGCGCCCTATTTCTCGATGGCGCTTGTTCCGGGACGAGGCCGGCGCCCTTGAGCGGCGCGCTTGACATCGTCGGCCTTGGCCCGGCCGACGCGCGATGGCTGACTCACGAGGCGCAGGCGGCGCTCGACGAGGCGCAGGACATTATCGGTTATGCGCCTTACGTCGCGCGCGTCGCTGAGCGCGCGGGGCAGACGCGGCTTGCAAGCGACAACCGCGTCGAGATCGACCGCGCGCAGGAGGCGCTGGCGCGCGCCGCGCAGGGCCGCCGCGTGGCCGTCGTCTCCGGCGGCGATCCCGGCGTCTTCGCGATGGCTGCGGCGGTGTTCGAAGCGGTCGATTGCGGCCCGCGGGAGTGGCGCGATCTCGATATTCGCGTGCTGCCCGGCGTCTCGGCGATGCAGGCGGCGGCGGCGCGGCTCGGCGCGCCGCTCGGCCATGACTTTTGCGCGATCTCGCTCTCTGACAATCTCAAGCCGTGGGACGTCATCGCCAAGCGGCTGGAACATGCCGCTCAAGGCGACTTTGTCATCGCGTTATATAATCCCGCGTCCCGCGCGCGACCGACGCGCATCGACGACGCCTTTGCGCTGCTGCGTCGTCATCTTCCCGGCGAGACTTTCGTCGGCCTCGCGAAATCCGTCGGCCGCGAGAATGAGGAGATCATTCTGACGCGACTTGATGAAGCCGAGGGCGACAAGGTCGACATGTCGACGCTTGTCGTTATCGGCGCGAGCGGCACGCGCCGCATTTCGCGCGATCGCGCGCGCGACTGGGTCTATACGTCACGGAAGGCGACATGAACGCGCCATGGCTGTCGCTGATCGGCCTCGGCGAAGACGGCGCCGAGGCGTTGACGCCGGCGGCGCGCGCGCTCGTCGCGCAAGCCTCGGTGATCGTCGGCGGCGCGCGCCATCTCGCGATGATCGACGCGCCGGCGGAGCGCCTGCAGTGGCCCTCGCCGCTCTCCGAGGCCTTGCCGCGCATTCTCGCCCAGCGCGGCAAGCCCACGGTGGTTCTCGCCTCAGGCGATCCCTTCTTCTACGGCGTCGGCGATCTCATCGCGCGCCACGTCGCGCCTGACGAAATTTTCTGCGTTCCGGCGCCCTCGGCTTTTTCACTCGCGGCCGCGCGGCTCAAATGGAGCCTGCAGGATTGCGCGCTGCTTTCACTGCACGGCCGCGCCTTTGAGCGTGCGACGCCGCATCTGCAGCCGCGCGCAAAGATCATCGCGCTCTCCTGGGACGAGTCGACGCCTGCGCGCCTTGCCCGCCATCTCGTGGCGCGCGGCATGGGCGGCTCGCGCCTCCATGTGCTCGAGCGGCTCGGCGGTCCACATGAGCGCGTCCGCGACGCGCGCGCCGACGCCTTCGCGCTCAATGACATTGCGACGCTCAACACGGTCGCCATCCAAGTTGACGCCGGCGGAGACGCAGCGGTGATTCCGCTTGCGCCGGGCCTGCCTGACGAGTGGTACGAACATGACGGGCAGCTCACCAAGCGCGACATCCGCGCCGTGACGCTCTCCGCGCTCGCGCCGCGCAAGGGCGAATTACTGTGGGACGTCGGCGCCGGCGCCGGCTCCGTCGCCATCGAATGGATGCTGAGCGATCCCGCAAACCGCGCCATCGCCATCGAGCGGGACGCTACGCGCGCGGCGCGCATCGCGCGCAACGCGCTGTGGCTCGGCGTCCCGGATCTGCGCGTCGTCGCGGGCGAAGCGCCGCAAGCGCTCGCCGAACTCGACACGCCGCGGGCGATCTTCATCGGCGGCGGCGCCGATGCGGCGACGCTCGCAGCTGCGTGGGACGCCCTGCCCCATTTCGGACGCGTCGTCGTCAACGCCGTCACGATCGAGACTCAGTCGCTGCTCGCCGACGCCTATCGCGACAAGGGCGGCGAGCTATTACATCTGCAGATCGCGCATGCGCGTCCCATCGGCCGCTTCCATGCGCTCGACCCGGCAATGGCGGTCACGCAATGGCGCGCGGTGAAGAGATGAATGTTGCGACAGCGCGCACTGCCTCTCCCTATGGAGAGGGCTGCCCCGCGCAGCGGGGCCGGGAGAGAGGTTTCCATCCTTGTTCATTTTGCGAAGATCATTCGGTCCAACGGCGCAGCCAATTTCGGTCGATGGATACTCCTCACCCCGGACCTTCGGTCCGACCCTCCCCCGAAGGGGCGCGCGCCTATGACTGACGCTCCGCTTTACGCCTTCGGGCTCGGCGCAAGACGCGGCGTCGCCGCGAACGATATCGTCGAACTCGTGCGCCGCGTCGCGCAAACGCACAACGTCGACCTGCACGAGGCGAAGCTTTGCGCGCTCGAAAGCAAGGCGCAGGAGACCGGTCTGCACGAGGCGGCGCGCGAACTTGGGCTTGAACTCGTCTTTTTGCCGCTCGCGGCGCTGCGGACCCGCAAGGCGCGGGCGGCGACCCATTCGCCGCGCGTGCAGGCGATGTTTGGAGTCGGCAGCGTCGCCGAAGCCGCAGCGCTTGTTGGCGCCGGGCCAGGGAGCCGCCTTGTCTCGCCGCGCGTCACGACCCCCGTCGCCGCTTGCGCACTGGCGCGACGCGCCGAGGACGAAAACTCATGACCGTGCATTTTATCGGCGCCGGTCCCGGCGCCGCTGATCTGCTCACCTTGCGCGGGCGCGATCTCATCGCGCGATGCCCGGTCTGCCTTTACGCCGGCTCGCTCGTGCCAGCTGGCGTGCTGGCGCATTGTCCGCCGGGGGCGCGCATCGTCGATACCGCGCCGCTGTCGCTCGACGCCATCATCGCAGAAATGCAGCAGGCCCATGATGCCGGCCTGGACGTCGCGCGGCTGCATTCGGGCGATCTCTCGATTTGGAGCGCGGTGGGAGAGCAGATGCGCCGCCTCGACGCGCTCGGCATTCCTTGCACAATGACGCCGGGCGTTCCCGCTTTCGCAGCGGCGAGCGCCGCATTGAAGCGCGAACTCACGCTGCCCGAAGTCGCGCAATCGCTGGTGCTGACGCGCACGTCGGGGCGCGCCTCGTCGATGCCCGAGCGCGAAAGCCTCGCGACATTCGCGCAATCCGGCGCGACGCTCGCGATCCATCTCTCGATCCATGTTCTGGCGCGGGTCGTGGAGGAGCTGACGCCCTATTATGGCGGCGGCTGTCCCGTGGCCCTCGTTTATCGCGCCTCATGGCCCGATGAGCGCGTCGTGCGCGGCACGCTGGCCGACATCGAAACGCGCGCCGCCGAGACGCCGATGGAGCGCACCGCGCTCATTCTCGTCGGACCGGCGCTCGCGAGCGAAGATTTCCGGGAAAGCGCGCTTTACGACGCCGATTATGATCGGCGCTTTCGGGCAAGAGGCGAAAGGTGAACGCGCCTGGCCTGCTGATCGGCGCCGCGCGCTCCTCCTCGGGCAAGACGACGCTGACGCTCGGCCTGATGCGCGCGCTGATGCGGCGCGGCTTGCGCGTCGCCCCGGTCAAATGCGGGCCGGATTACATCGACCCTGCCTTTCACGCGGCGGCCACCGGCCGACCGGGCGTCAATCTCGATTCATGGGCGATGGACGCCGATTTGATCGGGCGCCTCGCCACGCGGGCGAGCGAGGACGCTGACATTGTAATCGCCGAAGGCGCGATGGGGCTCTTTGACGGCGCGCCCGGCGGCGCGGCGGGCGTGGGCGCCTCCGCCGACGTCGCCGCCTTGCTCGGCTGGCCGGTCGTGCTCGTTCATGACGTCTCCGGCCAGGGGCAGACGGCGGCGGCGATTGTTCGCGGGATCGCTGGACACGACGCGCGCGTAAAGGTCGCCGGCGTCGTGCTGAACCGCGTCGGCTCCGAGCGTCATCGCAGACTCGCTGGCGAAGCGATCGAGGCGCTGGGCGTCCCGGTGTTTGGCGCGCTGCCCCGCGACGAGGCGGTTTCCCTTCCCGAACGCCATCTCGGCCTGGTTCAGGCCGGCGAAACCCAGGGGCTCGACGGACGTCTCGAGGCGCTTGCGGATTTCATCGAAGCGCATGTGGATGTGGGTGCAGTGACCGAGACTGCGCGCGCCGCCCCCTCCCCGACCCTCCCCCGCTTCGCGGGAGAGGGAGCAAGGCGGCGCACGTCATCAGCAACACGCGAAACCATCGTGAGCGTCCCCTCTCCCGCCGCCAGGCGGGGGAGGGACAGGGAGGGGGTCCTTCCGCCTCCCGCGCAGCGCATCGCGGTCGCGCGCGACGACGCGTTTTCCTTCTTCTATCCGCATCTCGCGCAGAGCTGGCGCGACGCCGGCGCGGAACTTTGCTTTTTTTCGCCGCTCGCCGACGAGGCGCCGCCGGACGATTGCGATCTCTGCTGGCTGCCGGGCGGCTATCCGGAGCTGCACGCCGGTCGGCTGTCGGCGGCGCAAGGCTTTATGAAGGGCTTGCGGCGTTTCGCTCAGAGAGGGTGGCTCCATGGCGAATGCGGCGGCTACATGGTTCTTGGCCGCGCGCTGATCGACGCGGCAGGCGAGGCTCATGAAATGGCCGGACTGCTGGAACTGGAAACGAGTTTCGCCCAGCGCAAATTGCATCTCGGCTATCGGCAGGCGCAACTCGCGGCAGACCACCCGCTGGGCGCTGTCGGATTTCGACTGCGCGGGCATGAATTTCACTACGCGACTGTTCTTCGCGAAGAAGGCCTGCCCTTCGCGCTGGCGCGTGACGCCTATAGCGATGATGAGCGCCCAGCCGGACTGGCGAGAAACGGCGTTTCCGGCTCGTTTTTCCACCTGATGGCATAAAAAAGGGCCGCCGGACGAACCAGCGGCCCAAGTCAAGGGAGGAAACGCCCAAGGAGGGCTACGAAGCAAGACAACTCTCGCTGCGTCGCACTGTTATATTGCTGCGCCGCACAAGAGTCAAGATATTTTTCGCTACACTGCAAAGCTTCAGCTAGTGGCCGCCCGCCGGCCTTGGACAAAAAGAAAGCCGCGCCGAGGCGCAGCCTTGAGTTTGCTCGAAGGATCCGAGGGTCTTAAAAAGATTTGGTCGAATGAACGGCGGCGGATTTCCTGACGCCGATAGAGGCCGGCGGCGTCGGAATATCTCCCGCCGATGCGTCCTTGCTGGAACGCACCAGTTTTTTCACGCTGTTGGTGGGGCTTGGATCCGAGACTGCGAGCGCCGACAGGTCACGGTGGTCGCTGCGCATCGGCGCCATGGCGACGACGCGGGTCTGCCGGCTTTGGTCAGCAGCCTTCGCCCCGGTCAGGGTCACGACCGGCGATTTGACGGCGAGATTGGCAGCTGCCGACCCGGCGCCTCGGTTCGGCTCGTCGAGGGCGATCTCGGTCGGCGGAAGGATCGTTTCCGGCCGGCTGACCTCTGGAACCCGCGACGCAAAGGCCGGGTGCTGGCCGCCGTCCTGATAAACGATCCGCACCGGCTTCACGCCGCTTTGCGCGAGCTGGGCGATTTTGGCTTGGTCCTTGGCGCTCTTCTCGGCCACCGCCTGGGCGATCTCCGGGTCCTGTTTGAGCGGCGGACAGGCCGCGTCCGGATCGAGATTGGCCGCGCCGGCGGCGTTGAACACGTAGCGCCGGTTGCAGAAGGCGACCTGCGGCTCCTGCAAGGTCACCTCAAAATGATCGGAGCCTTCCTTGAGCTGCTTCCAGAAGTCGATGTTGGGATCGAGACGATGCTTGGCGAGATTTTCCGCCGTCATCTTGAAGGGGAAGGATTGCATCTGGATCGCGCGTTGACCGCCGCCGAGCGACGAGCGGGCGATCGCGTAGATTTCGGCGATCTGCTTGTCGGTCATGGAGAAGCAGCCGGCCGACGAGCAGGCGCCATGCACCATGATGTCGCCGCCCGTGTGGCCAAGGGCGCGGTCGAGCGCGTTCGGATAGCCGACGTTGAACGACAGATAATAGCTTGAGTTCGGATTCATCTGCGCCGGGCCGATGGCGTAAAAGCCTTCCGGCACTTGGCGGTCGCCCTGGCGACGCTTGGGGCCGAGCTGACCCGACCAGCGGCACATCGGAAACGTCTTCAGATGGACGTAATGACCGTCCGACCGCATCTTCCAGATTTCGAGCTCCGCTTCCTTTTTATAGGCGCGGATCAGCATCGGCGCTTCCTTGGTCGTGCCGGCCTGCTCCATCAGCGCGACAGTCTCGGAAGGGATCGGCGCAAGCGAGCGATGCGCGAGACCGCTCTGCTCGCAGGCCGAAAGCGCAAAGGCCGCGAGGACGGCAAGCCCCAGCGCCGGCGCTATGCCTCGAGTCTTCATAATGTCCCCTCTGGCGGCGCAGTCGCCTCGCGAAGGTCTCAAAAGCGAGCCGCCGCGCCTGATCACGAAAAACAAATAATGGGACGAGAACATGTCCGAATTAGCGAAGAATCGCACGCGTACGGGCTTTTAGGGCCAATCTTCTGGAATTTACGTTAACGCTTCTCTTCAAGTTTCCGGCCCATGGCCAAAAACTTGTCGGCGCGGAATTGTCTCAGCTGTTCGCGCGACAAATTCGACAGGCCGGCAAGTTCCTTGGCGAGCGCGTCTCCGACTGCGCCAATCGCCGCTTGGGGATCGCGATGGGCGCCGCCCGGCGGCTCCGTCACAATCAGGTCGATGATGCCGAACTTTAAGAGATCCTGCGCTGTGATCTTCATGCTCGTCGCCGCCTCTTGCGCCTTGGCGGAATCGCGCCACAGGATCGAGGCCGAGGCTTCGGGCGACGCGACGGTGTAGACCGAGTGCTCAAGCATCAGCACTCTGTTGGCGGCGGCGATCGCGATTGCGCCGCCGGAGCCGCCCTCGCCCACCACCACCGCGACATTGGGCACGCCGAGCAAGAGCGACACGTCGGTCGAGCGGGCGATCGCCTCGGCCTGCCCGCGCTCTTCGGCGTCGATGCCCGGAAACGCGCCAGCCGTATCGACAAGCGAGACCACCGGCAGGCCGAAACGGTCGGCGAGCTCCATCAGGCGTACCGCCTTGCGATAGCCTTCCGGCCGCGCCATGCCGAAATTGTGACGAAGACGGCTCGAGGTGTCCGAGCCCTTCTCCTGGCCGATGACGCAGATCGGCTCGCCGCGGAAGCGCCCGAAACCGCCGACGATCGCGAAGTCCTCGCCGAACAGCCTGTCTCCGGCGAGCGGCGTGAACTCGTCGAAAAGCTGCCGCACATAATCCGAAAAATGTGGTCGCTGCGGGTGCCGCGCCACCTGGATCTTTTGCCAGGGCGTCAGGCCGGCGTAGAGATCCGCGAGCGCCTTCGCGGCTTTGCCCTGGAGCTTGCTGAGCTCCTCGCCGATCGACACGGCCTCTCCGTTTTCGGCCAGCGCACGCAGTTCGTCGACCTTGGTTTCGAGTTCTGCGACGGGCTTTTCGAAGTCGAGATAGGAGCGCATTGAGGCGGCGTTTTCCTTTAGGCGAGGGACGCCTCGCGGGCGCGGGCAAACTCGCCGCAACCGGGTTTGAAGTCAAGGAACACAAAGCGCCAGCGGCGCAGTTGCGAAACTCGATTCAGAGCGTCAAAGTCGCCGTCGACGGAGTAGGTTTCATGATGCGGGAATGGTCGTTCCATGGCGTCTGCGCAAGAGCCGGTTAGCCGCTACATTCGCGCGGCCGACGGGCTCCGCTTGCACTATTTCGACTATCCCGCGCCGCCGGGCGGCGGCGGGAGTCCGCTCCTCCCGGTCGTTTGCCTGCCCGGGCTTGCGCGCTCAGCCGATGATTTCGACCGCGTCGCCAGAACCCTGCAAGCCGACGGCCGCAGGATTCTTGCCCTCGACTATCGTGGACGCGGCCGATCCGACTGGGATCAGGACTGGCGCCGCTATGCCTTCGACGTCGAACAGGGCGACATCGCGGCTCAACTTGCCGATGCAGGCGTCGCGCAAGCGGTGTTTATCGGCACGTCACGCGGCGGTCTTCACACGATGCGCATCGCGGCGCGCCGGCCCGGCGTCGTACGCGGCGCCGTGCTCAACGACATTGGACCGAAGATCGAGCATGCCGGCCTGCTCCGCATTAAACGCTACGTCGGCAAGCTGCCGCCCATCCCGTCTATGCGCGAAGCGATCGCGTTGATGCGGATGACCGCCGGCGTCGATTTTTCCGGCGTCTCGCCGCAGGAGTGGGAAGACTATGCGCGCCTCACCTTTGTCGAGAAAGACGGCAAGGTTCAGCTGCGCTACGATCCGGAATTGTCGCATACGCTCGACTCTGTCCTGCCCGACGTTGCGCCAAAGGAACATTGGGACGACTTCGCCGCGCTGTCGAATGTTCCCATTCTCGCCATCCGCGGCGCGAACTCGGACATTCTCTCGCCCGAGGTCTTCGACGAAATGGCCCGGCGCGCGCCGCGCCTTGAGCGCGCCTGGGTCGAAGGCCAGGCGCACGCGCCGCTGCTGCTTGATCAGCCGACAATTGCGCGCATCGCGGACTTCGTGCGCCAATGTCCATAAATCGCGCGTCACCCACTGCTAAGGCGCATATCCCTGCGCCTGATTAAGTCGGGAGATCGCGACGCCGACATTGATTTCGGCGTTCGCCTCCATGCGCTGCGCCTCGAGTTGAATCTGGCGCACGCGATAGAGATCGAAGGCGCTGATCTCTCCAAGCTTGAACGCTTTGCGCGACAGGTCGAATTGATCGTTGGCGACGATGAGACGGGCGTTGGCGAATGTCGCTGCGCGCCGCGCCGCCGCCAATGATTCACGCGCAGCTTTTATCTCCGCCAGCACGACGCGCTTCGCGCGTTCATATTCGGCTGTGACGCGATCCATCTCGGCAAGCGCCTCGGCGCGTCTTGGCTCATTTCGACCGGCGGTCGGAATCGCAATCCGTAAGCGCACGCCAACTGTCGTCGCATCGGTGCGCTGGTCGGAAATTTGCTGCGACGGGTCGGTCGAATATTGATCGTTATGTTCCTGGCGGCCAAAAATTCCGATTTCGGGATTATCGATCGGCGTCGCGTCGACAAGCTCCGCCTGCGCCCGGGCGCGCGCAAGCGCGGCGCGCGGCGCGCGCAGCGATGGATGCTCCTCGATGTCGATGGCCGGGCGCACCGATTCCAATGCGCCGCTGGGCGGCGCGCCGCCGGTCAAGGCCATGTAAGTGACCTGCGCCACTTTTACCGCGCCCTCCGACTGCGCAAGCTCCGTTTCAGCGGCGAGCGTTTCGTTCTTGGCAAGCAGCGCATCGGTCTGGGCGGCGTCGCCAAGCTCGACGCGGCGCGTCATGTCCGCGCCGATATCGCGCGCAGTGGCGACGCGATTGCGCGCAACGGAAACTTCCCGCGCCGCACGCTGCGCGTTCCACCATGCGTCGCGCAAAACGCCGGCGACTTCCAATCGACGGAGCGCGAGGCGCTCCTCCACCTCGAAGAGTCCGGTGTTCACTGTTCCCGCGAGGGCGTCTCGCTGCCCCGGCAGCCATAACGGCATGCCCAGTTCAAGTTCGGTCTCGTTGTAGTTTCGTAGATTGCCGGCGGCCGCATTGCGCTGATAGCCTGCGACATAAGGCGAGCCTGGCGTCAGCGAATTGACCGTCGCGTAACGCGCGGAGATGGCGCGAAACTGCGCCTCGAGCGACCGGCTCTGGGCGTCGATCAGGACAGCCATCTCAAGATGTTTCGCCAACACGCCGCCGCTTCGCTGGGATGGCGGCCGCGCAGCGGCTTTCTTGGGCGATGTCACGCGCGCCTTCTTGGGCGCAGCTTTGACAGACGCTTTGATTTGCATCTCCGCCGGCTCGCCCTGCTCCTGTGCAAAGACTCCCGTCTCGAAAGGCAAAGCGAACGCAAACAAGGAAAATGCCGTGTAGACCGCGCCTATCTTCATGCGCGAGCGTCCTCGCGCTCATGCATCGGCGCGGGTCGCCGCATCGCGCGCGCGCGGAACTTCTGACGAATGGCCAAGCCCAGATTGGCGGTGCGGTCATAAAGAATCGGCAGCAGGATCAAGGTCAGCACCGTGGCCGAGATCAGCCCGCCGATGACGACGATGGCGAGCGGGCGCTGGATCTCGGCGCCGGGCCCATGCGCGAACAGGAACGGTATCAAGCCGAAGGCCGCGATGGTGGCGGTGAGCATAACGGGCCGCATGCGCCGACGCGCGCCCTCTAACACTGCTTCGCGCGTGCTGCGCGTGCCTTCAGCCACAAGCTTATTGATGTAGGAGATGAGCACGACGCCATTGAGAACCGCGATTCCGATAAGCGCGATAAAGCCGACCGACGAGGGCACGGACATGAATTCTCCCGAAAGCCACAGGCCCAAAATGCCGCCGATCGCCGCGAAAGGCACATTGCAGAACACCAGCGTCGCCTGTAGCACCGAGTTGAAGGTTAGATAAAGCAACAGGAAAATCAGCGCCAGCGCGATCGGCACGACGATCGCGAGTCGGGCCGATGCGCGTTGCTGGTTTTCGAACTGGCCGCCCCATTGATAGCGATATCCTGGCGGCGTCTTTACGTTTTTGGCGACGGCTTTCTTGGCTTCGTCGACGAATCCGACAAGATCCCGTCCCGTCACATTGGCGAGGACGGTGGCGAAGCGACGGCCTTCCTCGCGAATGATCTGGATCGGCCCGTTTTCCACGCGCACGTCGGCGAGTTGCGACAGTTCGACGACTTTGCCTTCCGACGACACCATCGGCAGCCGCGCGAAATCGACGGATGAGCGGCGCGAGGTCTCCGAGCCGCGGATGACGAGCGGCGTGCGGATCGGCCCTTCCAGCACGATGCCGACCGGCTGACCGTCGACCCACACGCGCAGCGCGTCCTGAATCTCGCCGGCGTTCAGGCCAAAGCGCCCGGCCGCCAGCCGATCGACGCGCGCCGTCAGATAGCGCATGCCGTCGTTCTGCAGACCGAAAACGTCGCGCGACCCCTTGATCTTGCGCAATGTCGCGGTAACCTCGCGGGTGAGGCGGTTGAGTTCATCGAGATCGTCGCCAAATATCTTGACGACCACGTCGCCGCGGGCGCCGATAATCATTTCCTGAACGCGCATGTCGATGGGCTGCGAAAAGGCGTAGGAAATGCCGGGCATGCTATCGAGCACGGCGCGAATCTCGCCCATCAGCCAATCTATATTCTTGCCGCGCCATTCGCTTTGCGGCGCAAGCGTCAGGAAATTATCGGTGTCGTTGAGGCCGACGGGATCGATGCCGAGTTCGTCGGCGCCAGCCCGGGCCATCATTCCCTTGACTTCCGGCACGCGCTCCATGATTGCGCGCTGAATGCGCATGTCGGTCTCCGCGGCCATATTGACGCTGATCGTCGGATGTTTGCGGATGGTGATGACGGGCGTGCCCTCGTTCATCACCGGCATGAAGGTCTGGCCGATGCGCGAATAGGCCGTGAAGGCGACGACGAGGCCAATGACGGCGGCGGCGCCGACAATTAGCGGCTTGTCGAGGGCGCGCTTGAGCAGCGGTTCGTAGACGGCGGCGAGCTTGCGCACAAGCCAGGGCTCGTCGGCATGGCCCGGCTTCAGCAACGTCGCGCTCAGCGCCGGCACGACGGTCAGCGACAGCACGAGCGCCGATCCGAGCGCGAAGGCGATGGTCAGCGCCACCGGCGCGAACAGACGCCCTTCCAGCCCTTCGAGAGAGAGCAGCGGCAGAAACACAGTGACGATGATGACGACGCCGGAAGTGAGCGGAACGGCGACCTCGCGAGTCCCTTCAAGCGTCATGAAAATGCGATCGGAAAGACTGACATCATGCGCGTGCGCCATGCGATGTTCGACGTTCTCCACGACGACGACCGCGCAGTCGACCAAAAGTCCAATGGCGATCGCAAGACCGCCGAGCGACATGATATTCGCCGAGAGCCCCCACCAGCGCATGATGCCGAACGTCGCGAGCGCGGCGAGCGGCAAAATGACCGACACGACAATCGCGGCGCGTAGATCGCCGAGGAACAAGACAAGCAGGATGACGACAAGGACGATGGCCTCGATCAGCACTTTCTGTACGGTCCAGACCGCCTTGCCGATCAATTCGCTGCGATCGTAGAAGATTTCGATCTTGGCGCCTTTCGGCAGCGTCGGCTCGATCTCGGCCAGCCGTTCCTTCACGCCCTTGACGACCATGCTCGCGTCGGCGCCGCGCAGACCCAGAACGAGTCCCCACACCGCCTCGCCTTCGCCGTTACGCACGACGACGCCGTTGCGCGGCAACGCGCCATTGCGCACTTCGGCGACGTCGCCGACGCGGACGATGCCGGTGTCCCGCGCGGCGATGACGACAGACCGTATTTCCTCCAGCGATCGCAAGCGGCCTTCGGCGCGCACGAGCAACGCTTCCTCGCCATCGCGCACGCGCCCCGCGCCGTCGTTCTTATTGTTGTTGGAGAGCGCCGACTGGAGCATCTCCACCGTGACGCCGCGAGACGCCATGGCGGCGGGGAACGGCGCAACTTCGAAGGTGCGCACGAAGCCGCCGAGCACGTTGAGGTCGGCGACGCCTGGCAGACCACGGATCGCCGGGCGTATCGTCCAGTCGAGCAACGTGCGTTGCTCCGTCGGCGTGAGGTCGCCGCCGACAATGGTGAACATCACCATCTCGCCGAGCGGCGTAACGATGGGCGCGAGGCCGCCGGAGACGCCTTCCGGCAATTGGCTCTGCGCCTGCGCCAGACGCTCGTTCACCTGCGCGCGCGCCCAGTAGATGTCGGTCCCTTCCGAAAATTCGAAGGTGATCAGCGTCACCGAATAACGCGTCATCGAGCGCATGCGAACGAGGTTGGGAATGCCCTTCGCCGCGAGCTCGATCGGCACAGTGACGCGCGCCTCCAACTCCTCTGGCGTGAGGCCCGGCGCGCGCATGGCGACCAGCACCTGCACCGGCGCGACGTCCGGAAAGGCGTCGATCGGCAGTTTGAAATAGCTGACCGCCCCCCACCCGGCGATGCCGAGCGCGCCAAGAAAGACGAGCAGCCGCTGCTGGAGCGCGACACGGATCAGTCTTTCAAGCATTGCGTATCGTCACCTTTCGGCCTCGGCGAGTTCCGCCAGCAAGGTCAGCAGGCCGCGGGTCGCAACGCGCTCGCCTGCCTTGAGCGCGCCCTGGACGGACGCGGACTGCGGCGTCTCGGAAAGTAGCGTCACCGGGGTCGCGACAAAGCCTTCCGGCGAGCGCACGAACACCCAATTGTGGTTTTTGAAGTTCACCAGAGCGTCGGCGGAAACGCGCCACTGGGAAGCGTCGCCGCCTTTAAGGCGCAGGATCGCCTGGACCGCTTGGCCAGGGCGCAGCGGACTCGATCCAGTCCGAAACTCGGCGACGGCCGTGACCGATTGCGTCGCCGCGTCCACGGTGCGGCCGATGCGAATAAGTCTGCCGTCGATGCCCGCTAAGGGCAAATGCACGCGGTCGACGTTGTCGAGTCCTGCGGCGCGGCCAAGCGGCACTTGCAGATTGACCCAAATGGGGTCGAGCCGCGCAATGGTGATGAGCGGCGCCGAGGCCTGCACGCGCTCTCCGGTGGTTCCGTGTCGCTGCAGCACGGTCCCGGCGACCGGCGCGCGCACGACAAGCGCGCTAGCGAGCTTGCGCTCGCGCTGAAGCGTATTGATCTCCTGATCCGTCATGCCGGCCAGCGACAGAATTTGTCTGCGCTCATCCAGCGCCGAGCGCGCCTGAGTCGCCTCGGCGCGCGTGACGATCAATCGCCGCTCGGCGATGATATGCTCCTTGAACAGCTGCTCGTCGCGCCGCAGCTTCTCGGCCGCGAGATTCGCCTCCGAGACAGCGTGCAGGAAGGCGCGCTGGGCTTCGATGAGCTCCGACGACTTCAGTGTCGCGATCGGCGCGCCTAGTTTGACATCCTCGTCGATTGCGACGAGCAGAGTCTCGACCAGACCGGCGGCGGGGGCCGCCACGATGAGGAGCTGCTGCGGCGGCACCGCGACGACGCCCGGCACGACGAGTTCGCCCATGCCCGACTCCTTCTCGACGGGCTGAGTCTCAACGCCGGCGACGCGCATCTGATCTTCGCTGATTTTGACGAGGATCGGCTCCAGGTTCTGTGTCTCGGCGGGGGCGCCTTGCGCTGTTGGAGCGCTGAGGCCGCCGAGAACGAAAAAGCCCGAGAGAATGCAAAGGACAAAGAAAGGAGCAAGCGCCCGTCGCATGTGTGTGATCATGAACCTTCGCTTTACAGGCCGTCCGCCTGCCTTCCGCTGTCGAGGGCAGCGGGACGCGTTCCAAAGGCGAAGCGGCGCACGCTGAAGTGACGCGCGCAACAGCGGCCGCCGCATTCCTACGGCGCCGCGATGGCGCTCATCTTGCCCGGATGCGGCGACAGGCTCAAGGCAATTCGGCCGCTCGCCGGAGACTTTCCAAAAAAAACCGGCCGTGCGCGTCCGTATTCGTCGGCTCTGGACGTCGCAAACGATGGCTACCGTTCTATAATCACCGCAGAAACGTGGCCCTAGCCCTGAGGAGCGAAATGCGTCATCCGTCGACCGCCGCCATCCGGCTCGCCGATTACCGTCCTGCCGATTTCGCGATCGATTCTGTCGAACTCGATTTCAGCCTGAATCCGACCAAGACCCGCGTCTCCGCGCGACTGGCGCTCCGCCGCAATCCAGCCGGTGATTCTTCTGCGCCACTCGTGCTCGACGGCGACGAGTTGATGCTGCTGGGCGTGAAGCTCGACGGCCGGACGCTCGGGCCCGGCGAATATGAAGCGACGCCGGATCGCCTTACTCTCGCCAACGTCCCTGACGCGCCTTTCACGCTGGAAATCGACACAGAGCTCAATCCGAGCGGCAATACGCAGCTTTCCGGGCTCTATCGCTCCGGCTCGGCCTATTGCACGCAGTGCGAGGCGGAAGGTTTTCGCCGCATCACCTATTTCCTGGACCGGCCCGACGTGCTCAGCGTCTATACGACGCGCATCGAAGCCGAGAAAAGCGAAGCGCCGATCCTGCTGTCGAACGGCAATCCGATCGAGTATGGCGATGTTGCAGGATCCAATCGCCACTATGCCCTCTGGCGCGATCCGTTCCCAAAGCCCTCTTATCTGTTCGCGCTCGTGGGCGGCGATTTGGGCGTTGTGCGCGACGAATTCACGACAATGTCGGGCCGCGTCGTCGAACTGGCCATCTACGTCGAACATGGCAAGGAATCGCGCGCGGCCTATGCGATGGACGCGCTGAAGCGCTCGATGCGCTGGGATGAAGAGAAATTCGGCCGCGAATATGATCTCGACGTGTTCAACATCGTCGCCGTTTCCGACTTCAACATGGGCGCGATGGAGAACAAGGGCCTCAACATCTTCAACGACAAATATGTGCTCGCCTCGCCCGACACCGCGACCGACGGCGATTACGCCGGCATCGAAGGAGTCATCGCGCACGAATATTTCCACAATTGGACGGGCAATCGCATCACCTGTCGAGACTGGTTCCAGCTGTGCCTCAAGGAAGGGTTGACGGTTTTCCGCGACCAGGAATTTTCGGCTGACATGCGCTCGCGCGCGGTTGAGCGCATCGGCGACGTGCGCGGCCTGCGCCTCGCGCAATTTCCCGAAGACGCAGGTCCGCTCGCGCATCCCGTGCGTCCGGACGTCTATCAGGAAATCAACAATTTCTACACGTCGACGGTTTACGAAAAAGGCGCTGAAATCATCCGCATGCTGCGGACGCTGATCGGCGAGGGCAACTTCCGCCGCGGCATGGATCTGTATTTCGAACGCTTCGACGGGACGGCCGCGACGATCGAAGATTTCCTCTCCTGCTTCGCCGCATCATCGGGCCGAGATCTGACGCATTTCGCGCTTTGGTACAGTCAGGCGGGTACGCCCGTCGTGACGACGTCAGGCGAATACGATTCCGCCGCCCAGACGTTCGCCTTGAAGCTCAATCAGCAAACACCTCCAACGCCGGGTCAAAGCGACAAGAAGCCCGTCGTGATCCCGCTGGCGCTCGCGCTCTTTGGCGAGAACGGGCAAAAGCTCGATCTCGTGAGCGAAGACGCCGCGCCGACTGAACTTGCCCGTGGCTTGATCGAACTCGACCGCGCCGAGCGCGTCATCCGTTTCCGCGAGATTCCCTCACGCCCCGTGGTCTCGCTGCTGCGCGGCTTTTCCGCGCCTGTGCGCCTCGAGCCGGCGCCGGCGAGCGAGGATCTTGAGCGTCTGCTCGCCTGCGACGACGATCCGTTCAATCGCTGGCAGGCGTCGCAAAACCTCGCCTTGCGCGCGATCTTCGGTCGACTCGAAACCGGCGCATTGGACGCCCGGGGACTGAGCGAAGCGCTGCGGCTGCTGCTGGCCAAGGCCGAGGACGATCCGGCTTTGGTCGCGCAGGCGCTGTCGCTGCCGTCGGACATCGACCTTGCGCGCGAAAAAGGGCGCGACGTCGACCCGGATCAGCTCTTTGAGGCGCGCATGGCGTTGCGCGCGGAGATCGGCAGGTCGCTCGGCGCTGAGCTCGACGCGATCCACACGCGCTTTTCTGCCGCTGGCGCCTTTACGCCCGACGCCGCGAGCGCGGGACGCCGCGCATTGCGCAACGTGACGCTTGATCTCCTGGCCGCGGGCGATGCTGACAAGGGGCGATCTCTGGCCACGGCGCAGTTCGAAACCGCCGGGAATATGACCGACAAGCTCGCCGCGCTCGCGACATTGGCGCTTCTCGGCGGCCACGCGCGCGAGGAGGCCTTCGCCAAGTTCTACGCACAATACGCCGGCGACGCGCTTGTCATCGACAAATGGTTCTCGCTGCAGGCGATGATTCCGGAAGCGGCGACAACTCAGCGCGTGTTGGGTCTGATGACACATCGGGAATTCTCGATGAGCAATCCCAACCGCGTGCGCGCTTTGATCGGCGCCTTCGCCAACGGCAATCTCACGCGATTTCATGCGCTCGACGGGTCGGGATATGATTTGCTGACGGCCGTCGTTCTCGAAGTCGATCCGAAGAATCCCCAGGTGTCCGCACGGCTTCTCTCGGCGCTGCGGTCCTGGCGCACGATGGAGTCGCGGCGCCGCGACCTCATTGAAGCCCGGCTCAAGCATATCGTCGCGCAGGAAAATCTTTCGGCGGACCTGCGCGACATCGCCACGCGGGCGCTTGGCTGAGGCGCTTGGTTGAGGCGCCCAAAAAAGAGTCGTTAACGTCGCGTTAAGTTCTGGACAATCGCGCGTCGAGAGATTCGAATGAAGGTGATTCGCTCGTAAGCCGCGTTCGCATCACAATCATTTTGGAGGCTATCGATGGCGCGCGCTCCCGCTGCCCGCGTGAAGACTCACGCCCATACCGTCTGGGGAGCGTACCGGTTCGATGAGGACGGCGCAAAGGGCCTGAAGGACTTCTCCTGGCTGCGCCCTCTGGCGTTCGCCGCCTGCGCGGTTTGCCTCGTCTCTCTCGCCGCCTTTGTCGTGTCGCTGACCAGCGCGATGCAGGATCGACTGGTCGAGCAGGCGGTCGACGATCTCGATCTTTTCGTTCGCGCCGTGTCGCAGGACCTGCGCGAAAAAATCAAGACCGACGCCCAAAAGCCGTTCGGCGCGCCGCTCAATCAGCTCGTGCCGCAAGGCGCGCTGGCGCGAGGACGACGCATTCTGGTGACAGACGAGCGCGGCCGCGTCGCCGCCGCCTTTCCGCCGATTCCCTCGACAGACCTCACGCTGTCGCAAGCCATCGGCGCCGAAGACGCGCTCGTCGACTTCGCCGACAACGCCGGCGTCTTGCGCGTCATTTTACCGGATGGCGTTCCCGCCCTCGTGAGCGTCAGAAAGCTGCCGACGCCATTCGGCCAGGTGGCGATGATTTATCCCGTGGACAATGTGCTCGGCGAGTGGCGCGTGATCGCGTCCCGCTATGCGCTGCTGTTCGCCTGCACCACGCTGCTGCTGCTCGTCATCGTCCTCGCCTATTTCCGCCAGAGTCGGCGCCGTCAGGACGTCGAACGCGCCAATACGTTGATCCGCAGGCGCCTCGAGGCGGCGCTTTCGCGCGGCCGCTGCGGCCTTTGGGAATGGGACATCGCGCGCGGCCGGATCTCCTGGTCGGACTCCATGTATGAAATGTTGGGGCTGCCGGCCGAGCGCCGCTCGCTCTCCTATACTGAATTGAGCGCGCTGCTGCATCCCGACGACGGCGACTTCCAATCGATGGCCGACATGGTCGCGAGCGCACGGACGAACAGCGTCGATCACGAGTTCCGGCTGAAGAACGCCGCCGGCGAATGGATCTGGCTGCGCGCGCGGGCGCAGATCGTCGAAGATGGTCGGGAAGCCGGCAAGCATTTGATTGGAATCGCCATTGACGTTTCGGAGCAACGCGCGCTCGCCGAACAAACGGAGATGGCCAATTTGCGCCTGCGCGACGCGATCGACGCCATTTCCGAAGCCTTCGTGCTGTGGGACGCCAAGAACCGCCTCGTGACCTGCAATTCGAAATTTCTCTCGCTGCATGGGCTTTCGCTGGAAGCCGCATCCGCCGGAGCCAACTATCGGCGGATCATGAGCTGCGCCACCGCGCCCTTGATCCGCACCCAGGTCGCTTCGCCAGACGGACCTTCGCCAGACGCCCGCACCTATGAGGCGCAGCTCATCGACGGCCGCTGGCTTCAGATCAATGAGCGCCGCACCAAGGACGGCGGCTATGTCTCCGTGGGCGCCGATATTACGGCGCTCAAGCGCAACGAGGAGAAGCTGCGTGAATCGGAGCGCCGACTCACGGCGAGCGTCGCCGATTTGACCCGCTCGCGACAGACGCTGGAGATGCAGGCGCAGCAGCTCGCGACGCTCGCCGAGCAGTATCATCACCAAAAGGCCGAGGCGGAAGCCGCCTATGTGGCGAAATCGGAATTCCTCGCCAATATGAGCCACGAGCTGCGCACGCCGCTCAACGCCATCATCGGCTTTTCGGAAATGATGGAGGCGGAGCCGTTCGGCGCGCTCGGGTCGCCAAAATATCTCGAATATTGCTGCGGCATACGCCAGGGCGGCAATTACCTCAACGAAGTGCTGTCCGACATTCTCGACATGTCGCGTCTCGAAGCGGGGCTCGTGCGTCTTGCCGAACGGGAGATCAACGTCGCGGAGGCGCTGCGCAAGGCCGTTGGCGCCTGGCGCGCGCGCGCCGACGTGAAGAACATCGAGCTGGTCGCCGACGCCCGCGAGAACCTACGTTGCGTCGGAGACGAAGCGGCGATCGTCAAGACGCTCAGCATCTTTCTGTCCAACGCCGTCAAATTCAGCGAATTCGGACGCGTGGTGCGGGTGCGCGCGCGCGCGCATGGCGGCGCAATCGACGTCTACGTCGAGGATTCAGGGCGCGGCATCGACCCGCGCGCCATCCCCAAGCTCGGCAAGCCGTTCGAACAATGCGCCGATCTGATGGAGAACGGCATGCGGGGGTCCGGGCTCGGCCTCGCCATCGCCCGCGCCCTCATCGAGCTGCATGGCGGCGCGCTGCGCGTCCGCTCCCGTCTTGGAGAAGGCACGGTCGTCATGATGCGGCTTCCGGCGGCCTCGGCGACGGTGACTCCTTTGAAGGCGCGCGCGATCGAAGCCGGCGCATCCGCGAAGATCGCGCCTTACGCGCGCTCCATCCGCGCCGTCGGGCCGACAGTTGTCCGCATCGCGGGCAGCGACAGCGCCACGCGCAATCCAGGCGCGTTGTCTTCGATCCGCAACGCGCCGTGATGCATCCGCGCGACCGCCGCCGCCAGCGACAGGCCGAGACCTGAGCCCGGCCGCGAACGGGAATTCTCAAGCCGCACGAAACGTCCCACGACGCGCTCGCGATCCGATGGCGCGATGCCGGGTCCGCGGTCCGCGACGATGATTTCCACACGATCGCCGACGCGCCGCGCCTCGATGGCGATGCGCGGCGCGTCGCCTGTCCCGCCATATTTCAGCGCGTTGTCCACGAGATTCACCAGCGCCTGCCCGAGCAGTTCGCGACTGCCGGTGACCGCAAGTCCGTCCTGCGCGTCGACATCGAGATTGACGCCCTGCTCTTCGGCGACGGGCTCATACATCTCGGCGATGTCGCGCACGACGGAGTCGGCGTCGAAGACGGCCATATTGTCGCTCGAATAGCCCGCCTCCGCCCGCGCGATCATCAACAAGGCGTTGAAGACGCCGATGAGATTGTCGGACTCTTCGATCACGGCGGCGAGCGCCGCACGATGCTCGCTGTCATCTGAGCCCGACCGCAAGGCCGCCTCGGCGCGGTTGCGCAATCGGGTCAACGGCGTCTTGAGGTCATGCGCGATATTATCGGAAACTTCGCGCAAGCCGGCCATCAGCTCGCTGATGCGCTCGAGCATGGCGTTGAAGTTTTCCGCCAGCCGGTCGAGCTCGTCGCCGGCGCCCGAGATGGCGAGTCGCTCGTGCATATCGCCCGCCATGATGCGGCGCGCCGAGCCCGACATCACGTCGACGCGCTCCAGCATGCGATACGAAACGAACAAGCCGCCAAGCGCCCCGACGAGCGCGAGCCAGAATAGCGACACGCCGAGCGCGCGGCGCAATATGTCGCGAAGCACTTCATGGTCTTCGATGTCATGGCCGATGAGCAGGCGAAAGCCGCCAGGCAGAAGAAACAGCCGCAGCAAGGCCGGATGCTTGACGCCCGGCTCGCCGCGTCGCTCATAGGGCGTCTCGACGAGTTCCGTGCCGCCGGAAGGTGTGAAATTCGGCGGCTCGATATTGCCGACGATGACGTCCCCGGCATGACTCGAGAGCAGATAGAGCGAACCGCCCGGCGCACGCACGCGGCGCTCCACTGCATTGACGAGCTGGCGCAGGCCACCCTGCGCATATTGTTCGGACAACGCCCGGATTTCGGCGTCGACAGTCTGCTCGATCTGCTCATCGAGCACTTCCTTGACGCGTGCGCCGACGCGCGCGAGCACGAGGCCCGCGCCAATTGAGAACAGCACGAGATAGGCGATCGACAGTTTGAACGCTGTCGTGCGGAAAAGCTTACCGAGCGCCGTCACGGATCATATACCCAGCCCCGCGGATGGTGTGCAGAAGCGGGTTCTCGCGGCCTTTGTCGATCTTGGATCGCAGACGGGAAATATGCACGTCGATGACATTGGTCTGCGGATCGAAATGGTAATCCCAGACATTTTCGAGCAGCATCGTGCGGGTCACCACCTGGCCGGCATGTTTCATCAGATATTCCAGCAGCCGGAATTCGCGCGGCTGAAGCACCACCTCCTGGCTGCCGACCGTCACCTTATGCGATAACCGATCGAGCTCCAGATCGCCAACGCGATATTGGGTTTCTTCGCCCTTGGGCCCGACCCGGCGGCGCGCCAGCGCCTCGACCCGCGCCAGCAATTCCGAAAAGGCGTAAGGCTTTGGCAGATAGTCGTCGCCGCCGGCGCGCAGACCCTTCACGCGGTCGTCGACCTGGCCGAGAGCGGAGAGAATGAGCGCCGGCGTTTGAACGCCTTGCTCGCGCAAGCCCGAGATCAGCGACAGCCCGTCCATCTTGGGCAGCATCCTGTCGACGATCAGCACGTCGTAACCGCCTTCGCTGGCGCGTCCATAGCCGGAAAGCCCGTCTGCGGCGTGTTCGGCGACATGGCCTTGTTCACGGAACGCCTTGACGAGGTATTCGCTCGCTTCGCTGTCGTCTTCAATGATCAGAATGCGCATGTTTCACTATAGCTGAGATTGCAAAAAAACGGCAGGCCGGCGCATTGTGCGCCAGCCTGCCCCGCGTTCGGAAGCCAGGAGGGGACTGGCTCTGCCCGACGCTCTTCGTTGCGGAGACCGGCTGCGGGCGGGTGCAGTGTGACGGCCTCGACGCAAGAAGTCCTTAAGCGGCCTTAGCCGGCTCCGCCTCTCACCGGAACGGCGATGAACTTCGCGCCGTCCGCAGATTTCACACGCAGCAGCACCGAGCGCCGTCCCTCTTTGCGCGCCGCCTCAAGTGCGGAGGCGAGTTCGCCACGGGAGCTCACCGGCTGCCCGGCGGCCTCGATAATCACGTCGCCCCTGCGCAATCCCTTTTGGGCGGCGGCGCCGGAGGGATCGAGATCAGTCACGAACAGCCCTTCCCGGCCCGCGCCGCGAATGTCGGCCGCCGGGGCGACCTCGAGCCCAAGGCCGGACAGTTCCGGCCCCCGCTCCGAGAAGCCTTCATCATCGGCGCGTGCTTCCCTTTCGTCAGGAAGGGCGCCCAGTTTCAGCTTCACCGTCTTTTCGGCGCCCGAGCGCAGATAGGTGATGTCCGCCGTCTTGCCAGGGCCAAGGGTCGCGATGCGGCGCGCGAGATCTCGCGACGTGTCGATCTTGTCGCCGTTGACGGCGACGATGATGTCGCCAGACTTCAGGCCGGCCTCTTCCGCCGGCGCGCCGCGCTGCGGCTGCGCGATCAGCGCGCCTTTCGTGGACTTCAGCCCCATGCTGTCGGCGATTTCCGGCGTCACGTTTTGAATCTTGACCCCGATCCAACCACGCGACACGGAGCCCTTTTCCTTAAGCGCCGCGACGACGTCCTTGGCCACCTCGGCCGGAATGGCGAAGCCGATGCCGATCGAACCGCCCGAAGGCGAATAGATCGCCGTATTGACGCCGATCACATTGCCGCGAGAATCAAAGGCCGGACCGCCGGAGTTGCCGCGATTGACCGGCGCGTCAATCTGCAGAAAGTCGTCGTAAGGGCCGGCGCCGATGTCCCGCCCGCGCGCCGAAACGATGCCGGCGGTGACCGAACCTCCGAGACCGAACGGATTTCCGACCGCGATCACCCAGTCGCCGACACGCGGCGCCGCAGAGCCCCAGTCAACATAGGGCAGCTTCGCGCCGTCGCTGATCTTGAGCAGCGCCAGGTCGGTGCGCTTATCCGTGCCGACAACCTTGGCGGGCAGCGTTCTTCCGTCGTCGAGCGCAACGTCGACTTCGCTGGCGTGTTCCACAACGTGGTTATTGGTGACGACATAGCCGTCGGGGCTGATGATGAAACCAGAGCCCTGCGACATCGTCATGTGTTTTTGCGGACGGCCCCCCTGACCTTCTCCGAAGCGCTTGAAAAAGCGATACATGGGGTCGTCAGGCGAGACGTCCGGCATCTCGAAGATGCCGCCGCCCTGTTGATCGTCGACGGCCTTGACCTTGATGGCGACGACAGCGGGCTTGACGCGCTCGACGACGTCCGCGAACGACGCCGGTCCGGCGGCGGTGACAGATCCTGAAAGCGGCGCTTCGGCGTAAGCCGGCGTCAGCGGCGCCGGACCGATCGCTGCGCTCAGCGCGAATGCCGCCGCAGCGCCCATCAGCGCCAGACGGGACGCGCGGCGCGGCGCTTCAACGGCGCGGGCGCGAGGATTGTTTGCGATAGGCATTTTTCGAAAATCTCCATCTTGAACGACGCCGCGTGGAGGAGAAGCGCAACGTCGCCGCAAGATGGAAGATGGAGATCACCGCTTTGCCGGCCAATGGCGGCGGGATGAAACTTTCGTAAGGCGCTAGGCCCAAGCAAACGGTCGCAGGGCGACTGCGCGTGAGAATGCGCAGCGTGAGAGCACTGGCGACGCGCCTCGGCCGGGATGGCGGGCGGCGTTCACAGCCAGCCCGCGCGACGGAGCCGGAAATAAAGATAGCCGCAGATACTCACCGTCACGCCGAGGACGACGTAATAGCCATATTTCCAGTCGAGTTCGGGCATGTGACGGAAGTTCATCCCGTAGACGCCGGCGATGGCCGTGGGCACCGCCAGAATCGCGGCCCAGGCGGCGAGCCGGCGCGAAATGTCGGTTTGCTGGATCTGCGCATTCATCAGGCTCGACTCGAAAGCGAAGGCGAGCGTCTCACGCATCGTGTCGATGCGTTCCTGGACGCGGCGCAGATGGTCGCGAACGTCGCGAAAATGCGGCCGCATCTCCCGGTCGATGGCGACGACGTCGCTGCGCTCCAAGCGACGGCAGACGTCCGAAAGCGGCGTCACGGCGTTGCGCAGATGCAAGAGGTCGCGCCGCAAACTATAGAGCTGCTCAATTTCCGGCTTGCCCATCGTCGTCGCGAGAACATGATCCTCGATGTCCTCGACCTGATCGTTGATCGCGTCGAGCACCGGAAAGTAGTTGTCGACGATGAAATCGAGAATGGCGTAGACAATGAAGTCTTCGCCCTCCGAGAGGCGTTCCGCGCGCGCCTCGCAACGCTCTCGCACATGCGCATACGAACTCGACGCGCCATGGCGCACGCTCACGACATAGCCGGCGCCGATAAAAATATGCGTCTCGCCGAAAGCGATGCGGCCCTCAACCATCTGCGCGGTGCGGGCAACGATGAAAACGCTGTCTTCATATTCTTCGAGCTTGGGAAACTGATGCGCCTTGAACGCGTCCTCGATCGCGAGATGATGCAGCGCGAACTGTTCGCCGACGCGCTCCAGCAGCTGTTGTGACGGCTCGTAGAGTCCGATCCAGACGACATAGCCTTCGCGCTTGGTCCACTCTCCGGCCTCGCCGATCTCAATATCGGCGATCTTATGTCCACCGTGATAGACCGCCGCTGCGACAACCCCCGCTTCCGGAGGCTTTGTCGCGGTCGCTCGCTCGTCCATGCGTCCTGCCCCGGTCAGGACGGCTTTGATCCGCCGCGCGCCACGCCGACTTTTGCAGGGCGCAACACGCGTTCGCCGATCATGTAGCCTTGCTCAACGACCTGAGCCACCGTGCCCGATGGTTGCGTCTCGTCGGGAATTTCGAAGAGCGCTTCATGCTGATTAGGATCGAACCGCGCGCCTTTGGCGTCGATCTTCCTGACGCCGAAGCGCGCGAGCCGCGCAAGAAAATCGCGCTCCATCACGTCGACCCCCTCAAGCAGCGACGCAACCGCCGGCTCGGCGCGCGCCGCCTCGGGCACGCTCTCGATGGCGCGGCGCAGATTATCGGCGAATGACAGCATCTCCCGCGCGAAATTCGCCACGCCATAAGTTTTCGCGTCGGCGATCTCGCGCTCGGCGCGACGGCGCACATTCTCGACTTCGGCGAGGGCGCGAAGAAGCTTATCCTTTAACCCTGCGTTTTCTGCATAGAGATTTTCGAGCTCGGTGAACGGCTCCGGCTGCGCAATGTCGGATTCGGCCGACGGCTGCGACAAGGATGAAGGCTCAGCGCCTTTCCGATTCTCCGTCGACTCAGCCTTTTTGTCTGCGTTCGTTGGATCGCTCATGCTGTCACCATCATTCTTTCGTAAAGGCTTCGATATCTGCGCGCGAAACGTCAAAATCAAGTCGCGGCGGCGGCGGGCGTTTTGGCCCCGCCCGCGCCGGGACCGCGAAACACGTCCAGGAGCTGGCGCTTGATCGTCGCCTGCCGCTGGGGCGAGGCGATCTTCGCGCCCGTCAAATCCGTGACATAGAAGGCGTCGACGGCGCGCTCGCCGAAGGTGACGATATGCGCCGAGGCGATATTGAGATTGAGCCGCGAAATCGAATTGGTGAGCTCGAACAGCAGCCCCTCGCGGTCGAGTCCGGAGACCTCGATGACCGTATAGACGTTCGACAGGCTATTATCGACGACGACCTCAGGCGCGACCGAAAAGGCGTCGGTCGGCAGATGCGCTTTGGCGCGCGCCCGCAGCTCTTCGGACACGACGACCTCGCCGCGCAGCGCCCTGGCGATGAGGCCGGCGATTCGCCCGGCGCGACGCATCTCGTCTTCGTCAAAATCAAAGGCGCGCGAGAAGAAGATCGTGTCGAGCGCGAGACCATCCGCCGTGGTGAAAATATGCGCGTCGACGATATTGGCGCCGCCTGCCGCGCAGCCGCCGGCGATGATCGACAGCAGACGCGGGTTGTCCGGCGCGACGACGGTCAGCTCTACGGCGCCGCGCGTCCTGTCGAGTTCAACCGCGGTCGCCAGCGGCGCGGATGCGTCGTTCATCTCGCGAAGCAGCTCCGCGTGACGCAGCTTGCGGGCGACGTCGACCTTGAGCCAATAGGCCGGATAGTGACGCTTGGCGTAGGCGTCGAACTCCTCGTCGCTCCACTCTGGAAGCGCCGCACGCAGATCGGCTTTCGCGGCCGCGACGCGACTCTTGCGATCGACCGCCGAATGGCCGCCGCCGAGCACAACCTCGGTCTCCCAGTAGAGCACGCGCAGCAGCTGCGCTTTCCAGGCGTCGAGCACGCCGGGCCCGACCGCGTTGATGTCGCAGACGGTAAGAACGAACAGCATCTTCAGCCGCTCCATCGTTTGAACGATGGCGGCGAAATTTTCGATGGTGACGCGGTCGGAGAGATCGCGGCTCTGCGCGAAGCTCGACATGGTGAGATGATGTTCGACGAGCCAGGCGACGGATTCGGTCTCGCCAGGGGTGAAGCCCAGACGCGGACACAGGCTGCGCGCCACCTCCATGCCGGCGAGCGAGTGGTCCTCCTTTCGGCCCTTGGCGATGTCGTGCAGGAGCAGGCCCAGATAAAGCACTTTGCGGTTGACGATCGTCGGCAGGATTTCGTCGACCAGCTGCTGATGCTCCGGCATGCGTCCGGCTTCGAGATCGGACAGTCCGCCGACCACGCGCAGCAGATGCTCGTCGACCGTATAATGATGATACATATTGAATTGCATCATCGCGACGATCTTGCCGAAATCCGGAATGAACCGCCCAAGCACGCCGGTCTCATTCATCCGGCGCAGCGTAATTTCGGTCATGTTGCGCGAGAGCAGGATTTCCAGAAACAGCCGGTTGGCTTCCTTATTCGCGCGCAGATTGGCGTCGATGAGACGCAGCGACAGAGTCACCGCGCGCAAAGCGTCGGGATGCAGCGGCAGGCCGTGATGATCGGCCGTCCAGAACAGCCGGATGATGTTGACCGGATCGCGCTTGAACACATCAGCGTCGACAATGCTGATGCGGTCGTGATCGACGATGAAGTCGCCTTGCGGGGCGCGGCTGCGCCGGCGCCGAAACGGCTGCAGAAAGCGCTCGAAGATGGCGCGCGGCTTCGCCTGCTTTTCTTCAAGCGCCGCGCAGACGATCGCGGTGAGATCGCCGACTTCCTTGGCGACGAGAAAATAGTGCTTCATGAAGCGCTCGACCGGCGAGAGGCCGCTACGGTCGTGATAGCCGAGACGCTTGGCGATCGTCGTTTGCACGTCGAAGGCGAGCCGTTCCTCGGCGCGCCCCGTCGCGAAATGCAGATGACAGCGCACGCGCCACAAAAACTCCTCGCAGCGCTCGAACAGGCTGAGCTCCGCCGCGGTGAAGAGGCCGGCGGCGACGAGCTCCTTCGCCTCGCGTACGCGATAGACATATTTGGCGATCCAGAACAGCGTATTGAGATCGCGCAGGCCGCCTTTGCCTTCCTTCACATTCGGCTCGACGAGATAGCGCGAGGCGCCGGCGCGCATCACCCGCGCGTCGCGTTCGGCGAGCTTGGCGGAGACGAATTCGCGCGTATCCGAACGGGCGATCTCGCGATCGAAGCTCTCGCGGAACTCGCTGAACAGCTCGGCGTTGCCGAGAATGAAGCGCGCTTCGAGAAGCGTCGTTCGAATGGTCATGTCGGCGCGAGCCTGACGCATGCATTCGGCGACGGAGCGCGTCGCATGGCCGACCTTCTGACGCAGATCCCAAAGGATATAAAGGATCGCCTCGATGACGCTTTCGCCCCACGGCGTCTGTTTGTAAGGGACGAGAAACAGCAGATCGATGTCGGAGCCCGGCGCCAGCGTCCCGCGCCCATAGCCGCCCACCGCGATAATGGCGAGACGCTCGGCAAAGGTCGGATTGTCGACGACGTAAACGTAGCGCACGACATAGTCGTAGATGGCGCCGATCAACTCGTCTTCGAGCCCTGAAATCAATCTCGCGCACGCCAGTCCCGAGCCGCGCGCCTCAAGCCGGGCGCGCGCGATCTCGCGTCCTTCCGCCAAGACCGAGCGAAACAATTCGACGATCGCCGTGCGCCGCGCATGGCCGCGCTCACCCTTGCAGATCGCGGCGACCGATGGCGCGAGGGCCTCGCGCAGTCCACGGAACTGCTCGTTGGGATCAAGCCCGGCGAAAACGCTGAGCGGCGCCGCTTCGTTCATGGAGTCAGTTCCGGCGATCGGCCCGATGCGCGCAGGGCGCGCAGACGCGCCTCGATGGCGTCGAAGAGCGGCGGCGCAAGATCCGGCCCGCCGATGCGTTTTAGCGCGCGGAGCCCTGTCGGCGAGGTCACGTTGATCTCGGTGAGCCAGCCATCGATCACGTCGATGCCGACGAAGACCAATCCGCGCCGTTTCAGCTCCGGCCCGAGCCGCGCGCAGATGTCTCTTTCGCGCGCGTTGAGTTCGGACGCCGCCGGCGCCCCGCCGCGCACCAGATTGGAGCGGATGTCGTCATCGGCCGGAATGCGGTTGATCGCGCCCATCGCCTCGCCGTCAATGAGAAGAATGCGCTTGTCGCCCTTGACGATCTCCGGCAGGAACCGCTGCACGACCCAGGGCTCGCGGAAGATCGTCGCGAACATGTCGAACAGCGAACCGAAATTCGGATCGCGCGGCGCGACCTTGAACACCGCGGCGCCGCCATGGCCGTAGAGCGGCTTCATGACGATCTCGCCATGCTTGGCGCGAAAGCGCTCCATCGCGGCGCGGTCGCGCGTGATCAGCGTCGGCGGCATCAGATCGGCGAACTCCATCACGAAGATTTTTTCCGGGGCGTTGCGCACATGCGCGGGGTCGTTGACGACGAGAGTCCTCGGCGCGAGCCGCTCCAGAAAATGCGTGGAGGTAATATAGGCGAGATCGAAGGGCGGGTCCTGACGCAGCAGCACCACGTCCATGTCGCCGAGTTCAAGGTCGGTGGCCTCGCCGAGCGCGTAATAGCGCGAAGGATCGTCGAAAACGTCGATATGGCGCCCGCGCGCCGTCAGCCGGTCGCCTTCGAGCGACAATTGATCCGGCGTGTAGAACCACAGGCGATGGCCCCTGCGCTTCGCCTCCAGCATCAGCGCGAAGGTGGAATCTCCAGCAAAATTAATGCGTTCCAAGGGGTCCATCTGGACCGCAATCTCGAGCATCGATCCCCCTGCCCCGGCCGCCGCCGTCCTGCGCCGGCCTTTGGCGACGGCGCCGCCGCGCGCGGCGACACATAGCAGGAGAACCGTGGCCCTGCGCAAGCCTCAATCGCCCCGGCCCTTAGCGGACGTGGCGGCGCGGGTCAGATCACGTAATCGAAAGAATCATAGGCGAGGCCGCGCAGGATCTGGTCCATGTCGCGCGCCGGCTCCATGCGTGATTCGGTCCCGACCACTTTCGCCGGAACGCCGGCGACGATGGAATTGGGCGGAACCGACTGCAGCACCACCGAGCCTGCGGCGATCCGCGAACAGGCGCCGATCTCGATATTGCCGAGAATTTTGGCGCCCGCGCCGATCATCACGCCGCGCCTGACCTTCGGATGACGGTCGCCCGCGACCTTGCCCGTGCCGCCCAGCGTCACGCCGTGAAGGATCGAAACGTCGTCGTCGACGACCGCCGTCTCGCCGACGACGAAACCGGTTCCGTGATCGAGGAACAGGCCTTTGCCGAAGCGCGCGGCAGGATGAATGTCCGCCGCCAGGGCGTCGGAGGCGCGGCTTTGGATATAAAAAGCGAAGTCGTGTCGCCGCCCGCGCCACAGCGCATGCGCCAGCCGCGCCGACTGGATGGCGTGAAAGCCCTTGAAATAGAGCAGCGGTTCGATCATCCGCCCGCAGGCGGGATCGCGCTCGACATAGGCGGTCAAATCGGCGCGGAAGGCCGCCGCGATCGCCGCATCGTCGCGCACCGCCTGCAGGAAGGCGTCGGCGATCGTCTCGGCGTCCACGGCTGACGCGCCGAGTCGCGCGGCGATGCGATGGACCACCGCCTCTTCGAGCGAGGCGCGATTGAGGATCGCGCCGAGCATCAGCGGCGTCAGCGACGGGTCGAGACGCAGCGCCTCCTCGGCTTCGCGGCGCATATGCGCCCACATCGCCTCCCGCGCAATCAGCTCTTCTGTCGGCGCGTCGGCGCTCATCGTTTAGAACTTCACCTCTGGCGGCGATTGCGCCGCGCCGGCCGCGGAGAATTCCGCCATCGGCTTCGTGCCGGCGAAGAACGTCTTCGCCCAGAGAAGCGTCGGAAAGGTGCGCAGCGACGTGTTGAATTCCCGCACCGCGTCGATGTAGTCGCGGCGCGCGACAGTGATACGGTTCTCGGTGCCTTCGAGCTGCGACTGCAGGGCGAGGAAGTTCTGGTTGGATTTTAAGTCCGGATAGGCTTCGCTCACCGCGATCAGCCGGCCAAGCGCGCCGGTCAGCTGATTTTGCGCCTCCTGGAACTGCTTCATTTTTTCGGGGTCGGTCAGCGAACCCGCGTCGACCTTGACCGACGTCGCCTTGGCGCGGGCCTCGACGACGGAGGTGAGCACGTCCTTCTCCTGCCTGGCGTAGCCCTTCACGGTCTCCACGAGATTTGGAATGAGATCGGCGCGGCGCTGATACTGGGACTGCACGTCCGACCATTTCGCCTTGGCGTTTTCTTCGAGCGTCGGAATCGTATTGTAGCCGCAGCCTGCAAGACTAAAGCTCAGAAAAATCGCGGCGGCGACGGCGCGCCAACGGGAAAAGTCGCTCATATAAATCTCCGTGAGAGCGGCGCGGCGCGCCAGCGATCATCGCGCGGAATGTAAGGCGTGGCCCTCGCCAAGAAAAGGGCGCGGCGCAGCGCCGGAATGAGGTAGAATGCGCCTTCGCCGGAAGGATGCGGAGCAAAATGCAGATCGACGAGATCATTGGCAATTTCGAGCTGCTCGATGAGTGGGAGGATCGCTACCGCTATCTCATCGAGCTTGGGCGCACGCTCGAGCCGCTGCCCAAAGAGGCCTATAAGGACGCGAACAAGGTGCGCGGCTGCGCCAGCCAGGTGTGGCTCGAAACGACGCCGACGCGCGACTCTGAGGGGCATACCGCGCTCGCGTTTCGCGGCGACAGCGACGCGCATATCGTGCGCGGCCTCGTCGCGCTCGTGCTGGCGCTTTACTCGGGACGCACCGCGCAGGAGATCGTCGACACCGACGCGGCGCCGCTGTTTAAGGAGCTCGGCCTCGCCGAACATCTGACGCCGCAACGCGCCAACGGCCTGCGGTCCATGGTCGAGCGCATCAAGAGGGAAGCCAAAGAGGCGATGGCGGCGTAGGCCCCCACCCTGTCCCTCCCCCGCTTCGCGGGAGAGGGGACGCAAACGAGCAGCGCAGCGCTATGGCGTCAGGGTAGATACGCCAGCGCGGCGTCGATGAAGCGCCCGAGTCTCACTCCCTCTCCCGCGAAGCGGGGGAGGGTTGGGGAGGGGGTCCCAGTCTAGCACCACTATGTTCTGTCATTGTTCGGCCGTTTCGCGACTTGAGCGACGCATGGGCTGCGAACCTCTGCCGCGTCACGCCCGCCTTGAGCCGGGCATCCACGAATGCGCCCGTTTTGACGTGGACAGCCCGTGGGACAAGCCCGGCCACGACGGACTGGCCAACGCGTCTCTCGCCGCCGACGAGTCTCGCGCGACGGCTCCGCTCATGTTACGCCTGTAGAATATTTGAGAAGATCCGCAGGGGCATTTTATGGGACGTCAGTCGGCGAGCGACGCCAAAGAAAAATATTCTCGTCGGATTTTTTTTGAAGGCGCGGAGGCGATCGCGGTTCATGCCGCGCTCTGGGCGATCTTCGCCTGTCTCAACCCGACCAGATCCGATGCTGCGCCACGCGCTTCGCATATACGTAATGCGCAATCGGCGGAGCATTTCGCGAAGCGTAGATCTTTGTCGCCGTCCGATAACAAGCGTCCCGAGTTATTGGCGCGCGAAGCGGAGGCGTTTTACAAGCGAGGAATTGCATCTGGAGATAAAGCCGCGTTTGACGCCGCTATTGATCGCTGGAAAAAACTTTTGGACCTGCTCCCGCGCCGAACGTTTCCGCTCCAATGGGCGATGGCCCAGAACAACATCGGCGCTGCGCTTGGCGCGCTTGGCGAGCGAGAGAGCGGGACGGCGACGCTGCAACAGGCCGTCGCCGCCTACCGAGAGGCGCTCAAAGAAAGGACGCGCGCGCGATCTCCGCGAGATTGGGCGGCGACGCAGAATAATCTCGGCGCCGCGCTTCAACTGCTCGGGACGCGGGAGAGTAGTAGAACAACCCTGGAGCAGGCTGCGGCGGCCCTGCGCGAGGCGCTAAAGGAGTGGACGCGCGAGCGGGTTCCGCATGACTGGGCGATGGCCCAGAATAACCTCGGCAATGCGCTTCGTGCGCTCGGCGAGCGAGAGAGTGGGACGGCGACCTTGAAACAGGCCGTCACCGCTTACCGTGATGCTCTCAAGGAATACACGCGCGCGCAGAATCCGCTCGAATGGGCGAGGACGCAGAATAATCTCGGCAATGCGCTTTTGCGGCTGGGGGAACGTGAGAGCGGGACCGCTACCTTGGAACAGGCCGTCACCGCATACCGTGAGGCTCTTAAGGAATACACGCGCGCGCAGAATCCGCTCCGATGGGCGATGGCGCAGAACAATCTCGGCTTTGCGCTTATGCGGCTTGGCGAGCGCGAGAGCGGGACGGCGACCTTGCAACAGGCCGTGGCGACTTTGCGAGAGGCGCTCCAGGAAAGGACGCGCGAGCGCGTTCCGCTGGACTGGGCGATGACCCAGAACGATCTCGCAGTCGCGTTGGCGCGGCTCGGCGAACGCGAGAGTGGGACGGCGAAACTGCAACTAGCCGTGGCGACTTTGCGAGAGGCGCTCCAGGAAAGGACGCGCGAGCGCGTTCCGCTGGACTGGGCGATGACCCAGAACGATCTCGCAGTCGCGTTGGCGCGGCTCGGCGAACGCGAGAGTGGGACGGCGAAACTGCAACTAGCCGTGGCGACTTTGCGAGAGGCGCTCCAGGAAAGGACGCGCGAGCGGGTTCCAGTCCAATGGGCGACGACGCAGAGCAATATCGGCCTTGTGCTCACGAGACTAGGCGAACGAGAGAGCGATCCGGCGACGCTGAGACAGGCAGCCGCGGCTTTCCAAGAGGCGCTCCTCGAAAGGACGCGCGAGCGGGTTCCGTTCGATTGGGCGATGACCCAGAACAATCTCGGCCTTGTGCTTTTTAGACAAGGCGAACGCGAAAGCGATCCAGCGACGCTGAGACGGGCCGCGGAAGCCTTCCGTGAGGCGCTCAAGGAATGGACGCGCGAGCGGGTTCCACTTCAATGGGCCGGGACTCAGAACAATCTCGGCCTTGCGCTGGTGCGGCTCGGAGAGCGCGAGAGCGGAACGGCGACCCTGCAAGAAGCGGCGGCGGCTTTCCGCGAGGCCCTCAAGGAAAGCGCGCGCGAGCGCGTTCCGCTCGATTGGGCGACGACGCAGAACAATCTGGGGAGTGCGCTGGCGATGCTCGGTGAGCGCGAGAGCGGTTGGGCGACGCTACAGGAAGCGGTGGCGGCTTTCCGCGAGGCGCTCAAGGAAAGAACGCGCGAGCGCGTTCCGCTCGACTGGGCGACGACACAGAACAATCTCGGCGGTGCGCTGACGCGGCTTGGGGGACGCCAGAGGGGAACGACGACTCTGCAAGAGGCCATAGCGGCCTTCCGCGAGGCGCTCAAGGAAAAGACACGCAAGCGCGTTCCGCTCGATTGGGCGATGACTCAGAATAATCTTGGGAGTGCGCTCGCTACGCTCGGCGCACGCGAGAGCGGGACAGCGACTCTGGAACAGGCCGTCGCGGCCTTCAGGGAGGCGCTCATGGAAAGGACGCGCGAGCGCGTTCCGCTCGATTGGGCGATGACGCAGAACAATCTGGGACTTGCGCTGGCGGCGCTCGGTGAACGCGAGAGCGGAACGAAGACGCTGCAACATGCGGTCGCCGCTTATCGCGAGGCGCTTGAAGAATGGACGCCCGAAGCTGCTTCCTACCAGCATGGCTTAGCGCAGCGAAATCTCAATCGCGCGCAGATGTTAATAACGCGACGAAGAAGATAGCACGCGTAGAAATCAAGGAATTTCTGCACTGGCGCGATCCGCGCTCGACGGTTGAGCGCATCCGAGGGAAGCGCGCGAGGCGATGGCGGCGTAGACCCCCACCCCAACCCTCCCCCGCTTCGCGGGAGAGGGAGTCCGACTCGGCGCTTCATCAACGTTGCGCCGGCGCATCAATGCCGCGCTGGCTGCGCGGCGCTGCTCGTTAGGGTCCCCTCTCCCATCCGAAGTCGGCTGTTGCCGACTTCGGCGTCGATGCGCAAACCGGGAACACCCGGTTTGCGAAGCGGGGGAGGGACAGGGAGGGGGTTGCCTCTCACACCCTCGGCCGATAATCCTCGGCGCCCCAATGCAGCAGCGCTTCGGCGCGGTCGCGGCCGCGCGCTTCGATCGCGAGCCCGTAATGGCGCGCCAATCGATCGAGCGCGATTTTGAGCACGACTTTCGCCGAGCGGGGCGGCCAGCCGCGTTCGCTTTCGACGATCTCAAGGCCCTTCAGATAGCCGCAGACGTCGGTCAAAAGGCCCGCCAGTTCCGGCCCCGTCGCGTCGACGGCGCGCGCAAGACGCCGGCGCGCGTCGATCGCCACCTCGGAGACGGCGCCGGCGTCGGCGCCTTGGCGCGCCGCGTTGATCGACGCCTCCCAATTCGCGGTCACGCGCTGCAGGAGCTGCGCCTGTTCGATGTCGCGGCGAAAGCGCTCGCCGGCTTCGAGCTGCGCGGCGTCGAGAAAGGTTCGGCCCTCGCGGTCCTTCCGCCGCGCCAGCCAGGCGAGGGGACTTTCCGCGCATCATTGACGAGCGTCGGACGCGCGCCCTTTTCAAGCTGCCGCAGCGCATAGGATGCGTGCTGGGCGCGAAACGGCTCCGCCTGATCGACGTCGAGCGCGGACAATCGGCGCAGATAAGCGCGGCCGGCGTCGGTGAGCGCCAGCCGACGCTCGCCGCCTTCCCGCTCCCATCGCACGAGTCCTTCGGCGAGCGCGGCGTCGGAGGCGGCCGCCGCAAATCGCGCGCGCGCCACGGTGACGCCCTTACGCGCGGCGAGCACGACGAGCGTCGAGGCTTCGAGCGGGCTGAGGGCGCCGCGCGCGCCCGGCTCGGCAAGCGCCTGCAGCAGCCGGCGCATCGCGCGGCCGGTTTCGTCCCTGGTTGGAGTTCGCGCGCTTTTCGTCATCGCACGCTCCCTTGGGCAATCAAGACGCAGATCATGTCGCGCTGCGCGGTCAGCGCGGTTTCGAGCCGGCGGGCGCCGGCGTCGAACAGCGGATCGTCGCGCAGATCTTCGATCGTCGCGCAGGCGTGACGGACAGTGGCGCGGTCGCGCGCGAAAGCTTTGGCGCAGGCCGAAACGCTGGCGCCGAGCGCGACATGGTGGAGATAGACGGCGAGCTGACGCGCCCGCGCGACCGAGGCGCGGGAGCGGCGAGGGGAAAAGAGATCGGCGAAGGGTGCGCCCTGTGCGGCGGCGGCCGCGGCGGCGCTAAGCCCCGGAATAAGCGTCGGATCGAGAAGCATCGAGGTCTCCAGCCAGGTGACGAACAACCGTAAGCTGGAAAATAATCCTATTCAAGGATAAAAAACTTATCCTCATCCGTTCGAGGGAAAGCATTCTGAGCGTCACGGAGGATCATCCATGTCGCACAGGCCACTTCCCGCCCCGCAAGACGACCGCCCCGCCCGCTTCGCCGCAGCAGCCGGCGCGGCGCTCGAGGGCGCCCTCGCCGCCGGTCTCAACGCCTATGACCGCACGAGCGTGCTGACGCGTTTCCATCGCCTGTCGCCTGACTCGATCGCCAGCGAATCGCCCGATGCGGCGCGCGCCGCGCTCAAGGAAATCGAGCGTGCGATGCGCGGCGAACGCGCCCGGCGCGGCCATTGGAGCTATGATCTCAACCGGCATATCAGCCTGCTCGTCGCCCATCGCGCCGAGACCGCGCGGCTCCATCGTCTGCTGAATGGCGGGTAGCGCGGCCGCGCTTCCGCCCAACTGCGCGATGCTTTAAGCTCCGCGCTTTCGATCAGAGACGCAAAGGTCGGCGATGTATCTGGAGAAAATTCTGGCGCTGCTGGCTGCGACGCTCGTCGCGGTCGGAGCCGGCATCGGCCTGACCTGGCTGGCCCTCAATCCCGCGCCGCGCATGGCCGATGCGGGATCGGGGATCGCGGCGCCCGCCAATGGGCAGGTCGACAAGGGAAGCGCGCGGCAGCAGATCGAGGCCCTGATCGCCTCGACGCCGGATTATGCGCGCTACTTCGCCCGGCTCCGCGAGACCTTCACCGCCGATTACGAAGCGGCGATCAATGATTTCGCCACCCGCCTCGCGCAGACGAAGGAAGAGCAGAGCGTCGACTATTATCTGTCCGAGGCGGTGCGCCGCATCCGCACCTCGCGCGGCGCCCTCGCGGCGAAGGCCGAGCCTGAGCCGATCGCCCGCGTCTTCGAAAAGCAGCTCGAAGTGCTGCAGGCGGTGGCGCGGGAGGATAAGCGCATGTGCGTCGCCTTCCTCTACGGCGCGACCAATCTCGACTTTCAGCGATTCGCCGCCTCCCGCCGCCAGATCGTCTCGGACATGGCGCTTGCCGGATTAGAGGCGATCGTCAGCGGACAAGCCAAGAAGATCGATCGGACCGCGCCGACAGAGGCCGACTTCCGGGTGTTGGAGACCGCGCTCGCCGCGCGGGGTCTGAACAAGGTCGAGATCGACGCGCTGCTCGACGGCAAGATGCCGACGCCGCCGCTGGAAGACGCCCGCATGTGCGGCGCCGGGCAGACTTATTTTGAAGTGCTGAAAACCCTGCCCGAACCCGCCCGCACGAAGGTCTACGGGCTGGCGCTGGAGCTGATGGCGCGCTCTTAGCGCGGAGAAGAGCGCGTTACGGCCCCGCATGCGCCGGGAGAGTCGGCGCAGCGCCGCCTCCCGGCTTTGTGGGCGCCTCGAACAGCTGGCGCAGTTGCACGACGGCGATCCGGATCAGCGCATCGCGCGGCCGCGCCGGCCCGATCTCGACCGCCGCCATATTCGCCATCACTTTGGCCAGATTTTCGGTCGGCGCGCCGTCGGCGGTGAACAGCGCCAGATCCTCGTTGGCGCCACCGACGACGCCCTGGGCTATGGTGGCTGCGTAAGTGGCGATCCGCGCCAGCTCCCCGGCGCAATTCGAAACGCCAACCGGCGGCGGTCGCGGCGCGGGCGACGGCGGCAGGTCGGCGAGCGTCGTTTGGGGCGACGGCTGGATCAGCTCGGCGAGCTTTTCCCGCCGCGCGGGAAGCTCGGAGACGCCGGCCATGATCGAGGGCGTCGGCATGAGGTCGACCGGTCTTGCGAGCGGTCGCCGCGCCGTCTTCAGATTGACCCCGCCGCGCCCATATGCCGCCAGCCAGCGCGAGCGGAGCGTGTTCTGAATGCCGCGCCGCGCAATCGCCATGGGGGCGACGCGCTGCGGCGGCATGCGCGCCAGGGTGCGCGGTTTCGCCGAACTGGAATCGGGACTTACGGCGGGCGCCGGCCGCCGGGGAACGGCGGGCGCGAACACAAGCGAACATTGCGCCGGCGCCCAGCGCTCGACGATGGCGCGCGCCGTGCGCCGCCCATAGTTGACGTAGTATCGGCGCAGCAGCAGCGCCGCGACGGCGGCGCCCTCCTCCGCCGATGCGAAGGCGACATGGCCGTCGGAATCGGCGGCGATCTCGCCATTCCACCCCGCGCTCTTGATGCACCAGTAATTGTTGAGCTTGACGCAGCGGGCCGGTTCGCCCGCCTCCGCGCCGAACGCCCGGCGGATCGCGGCGAGGGGCGCCATCTCCAGCGCCAGCGCGCTTTCGAAGCGCCAATTGTCCACGGCGCGCGCTTGAGGCTGATAGGCGGGATTCGGCGTCGCAGCGAACGCCGACAAGGGCGCAACCATCGCCGCCGGCGCCTTATGGGGCGCAGCTAGGGCCAGCATCGTCAGGAGCGCTTCGATCAGCATGGCCGCCTTGCGGGTTGCGAACTGCGCTAGATCACGCTGCATTTGGGCGGAATCGCCCAAATGCAGATAACGTGATCGATTCCAAAAGTTTAGAGCGCGCTCAACGCGAAAAACCGGTTCCCACTTTTTCGCAGCGCGCTCTAGTCGGGGTCTTCCGTCGCCTCGCCCCGTAGAATGCCCGGCGTGACGAAGCGCGCAAGTCGCGCCCCGCCCCTGCCGACGTCGCCCCAATGATCGGTCTCGAAGTCGAGCATCGCCAGCGCCGCCGTTGGGAATTTTGAGCGCATCAGCGCCAAATCTTCCGCCTCGCCCGAACCGGCGAGCCAGGAGGCAAGTTCGGCGAAGCCCGGATTGTGACCGACGGCGAGCAGCGTCGCGACCCTGTCAGGCGTCTGCCGCAAAATCTCGACCAGATGGTCGACGGTCGCAAGATAAATCGTATTCTCGATCAGATGCGTGACATGGCCTGGGAACGCTTCCAGCACCCGGTCGAGGGTCTGCTTGGCGCGACGCGCGTCGGAGGCGACGGCGAGGCCCGGCGCGATGTCGGCGTCGCGCAGATATTCGCCCATGCGCCGCGCATCCTCCATCCCTCGACGGGTGAGCGGACGTTGGCGGTCGCCGCCGGCCGAATGCCGGTCGGCCTTGCCATGGCGCAGGAGCAGGAGTCGACGCATGCGGCCTCTCTATCACGGCGCCGCCGCGCCGCCACGCGCCGCCCCTCGCGAAACGCCGGCTGCGACGAAACTACGCGCCTCTTTACCCCGAAAGGCGCGGCGTGCAAGCTCTCCTCGTTCGTCTTCACAAGGTTTCCTGATGCGCAAATCCCTCGCCATCGGCGTCGTGACGTCGCTTTCGCTCATGAGTTTCGCCGCGCCTTCTCCGGGCGCCGGCGAAAAACCGCTGACGCTCGACAATCTCGTCCTCACGCTCGGCGCGACGACCTATCGTATCCCGCACATCGAAATCGAAGGCGCGAGTCTGCCGGCGATGGAGTTGGCCGCGCTGTTTTTGAGCGGCGACGGAAATGTCGCGGCGCGTCTCGCGCGCATTTCGGCGCGGCGAATCGCCGTGCCTTCCATGTCGAGCGAAAGCCGCAATGAATCGAACATTGAACGCGCCGCGTATCGCCAGCTGCTTTTCGAGAATGTCGTTTCCGGACGCGCCGCGACGGTGCGCGGCGACGGCGGCGAGGAAACGATCGAATCAGCAAAAGGCGGCGTTCAGCGCGTCTCCTGGGGCGCCTCTGTCGCCAAGGGCGTCGATCTTGCCGAACTCGCGCGTCTGGCGCTCTCCACGCGCGGCGACGCCAATGAGCCTCTGAAACCATTGATCGAGGAGGAAATCGTCGAATCGTCGCGCCTTGAAGACGCGAGCGCCAATCTCGTTCTGACGACGGGCCGCCTGAAGATTGAGGGCGTGCGCGGCCGCGCGCTGCGGACTCCCGCCGGCAAACTCATTGAAAGATTCGCGAAGCTCGATCCGGCGAAATCCGAAGATGATCCCGCGCTGAGGCGCGATGTGCTCGACGCGCTTCAATCCTTCGAGGCGGCGGCGATCGACGCTGATGACGTCGTCGCCATCGGCAAGGGCGAACCCGCAGGGAAGCCGTTCACGGCGAAGATCGCGCGCGCCGGTCTGCGCAAAGTCGCGGGCGCCGGCGCCGGCGAGATGTTTTTGGACGATTTCTCGCTCGCCGCGTCTGACGGCGGCCAACTGTCGGTGAAGCGATTTGCGCTGAATGACGTGCAGCTCGCTCCAGTCCTAGAGGGCGCCGCCTATCCCAAGCTGGCGCGCATCGAGCTGCGCGGCGTCGCCGCCGATATTCCCGACCCAAAGATCAGTGAACCATCGCGCATGAAATTCAGCGTCGAGAACGCCAGCGCGACGTTCGACAATTTTATTGGCATGACGCCGACGAAATTCTCCGGCCGCGTCGACAATTTCGTCGTCGATCTTTCCGCGCGCGGCGAAACCCAGACGACATCGCATTTCCTGGCGCTCGGCTATCGCGAACTCGCGCTCTCCGGCGTCGCGGCTGGAGAATGGCGCGAGAAGACATCCGAAGCGGCGCTGGAGCCTGTCGCGATCGACGCCAAAGACATGGGCGTCGCGCATCTTACGGCGCGCTTCGGCAATGTATCGAACGCGGCGTTCTCAACCTCGCCCCTCATTTCGCGCGCCGCCATGCTCACAACATCGATTAAGTCGATCGATCTGACGCTCGAAGGCGACGGCCTCGTCGATCGTGTGCTCGCGCTTGAAGCCAAGGAGCAGAAAACATCCGTCGACAAGGCGCGCGCCGATTACGCCAAGGCCGCCGCGACGGCGATTACGGCGCTCGGCGGCGCAGGGGCAAACGCCAAGCGCATCGCCGACGCGGTTTCGGCCTATATCGAGAAGCCGAAGCGGCTGCATCTGCGCTTCGCCGCGCCAAAGGGCGTCAACGCGATCGACGTGCTGGCGCGAAAACCGAGCGAGATTTTGGAAAGCCTAGAGGTCGAGGCGAGCGCCGACAGGTGATACGCCAGCCGGGGGCTGCTGCTAACCGGCGGTCTGCCAACGCTACTGCACTGTCGCTGTCACTTCTCCGTTTATTGTTTCTATTTTCACGAGAAGTCGCCTGGAACAGATCGCGCCTGGCGCATCTCTATCTTTGGCGGACAGCTCTAAAGGATATTTCCTCTTTGAGGTCGTCGTTGACCATACGTCGAAAACTTTCACGAGCCGCGTGGCGTCCCAGCTCGCGACAATGCGCCAGCGCGCCACATTGTCCTCGTAATCGTCATCATCGCCCGGAACTGAAATCTGCTTTTCAGGAAGCGCCCTTCGAATATGTTCGTTGACATTGGCCTCCGGCGGAACAATGCAAATTGTGTCCGCGGAGAACAACTGGTTCAGATTCAGGATTTGGTTTTGACGAGGCGCGGACAATACGAACTCTGTGACGTCTTGCCCAGAGTCATCTGGCCATAAATATTGAGCAAGGCGAAACAACGGCAAAACGCCAATAATCACAAACGATAGAACGACCATGGTCAGCACAAAATAGTACGCGCGTCTTTCAGTTTTGCTAAACATTTCACTGCCATATTTTTCCTGTCACCGTGCTCTACTTCGGCAGCGGAACTCCTGGTCCTGCCTTCTTCAGAACTTTGCGCTCATAGACAGAAGAAGCCTGACCAAACGGCAATTCTTCTATAACGTTGAGAGCAGACTTGTTGGCAGTCCTCAGTCCATGAATACCTATGGCAAAGAAAGGGCTATCTGGACTGTTTCCAACTTCGTTGCAACCAGCAGCAGAAACGCTCTTTCTGCGATCTGCTGCCCGATATACACTAATATCGACAATATGATCCATTCTGTCGAACTCCGGTGGTGAGCCTTGCAATGAAAACGTTCTTACCGGCAACTCGGCGTCTATCACAATTCTTATACGAAAAATGAAGTACTTTATTGCACATCTCTCAGTCGTCGGCAAAAATTCTTTTGCTCGATCATAGCTTTGTATGTCTTTGAAGACACAATATTTGGCACCTTCTCCGACGGTGATGTACGCCAAATCCCTCGAATTCGATGCGTCCTTGACCGAGATGACGTTGTTCTCAAGGTTGAACTTCACGTCCGAATATTTGGTCGATCTCGCCGGAGCGCCGGGCGGCGCGGAAAATCGGTTGAGAATGTTGAAGTCCGAACTGCACTCGTAGGAGTCGGGATCATCGCCTCTGTAGGTCTCCGCCGCTCCGGCCGGAGCGGCGCTGCCGACCAGCATCGCGGCAAGCAGAACCGCGCCGAGGCGCAGCCTGCCTCCAGCGGCAGACGATGATCTGCGCAAACGCTTGTTGAAAGGCCTCAAGACAATCCTTCCCGTAATTCGCCGCTACACGGGGATAGGCATCGCCAATAGTCGCTGAAACAGTAACCGCTATGCCCACGCCGTCAAGCCGGCCTGCATAAGCAACAGGGCTCCGAATCCAGGTTCACAAGGCGGGCTCTCACCGCGTCATGGCCGCGCTTGTCGCGGCCATCCACGCGACGACACGATGTAATCGTGAGAACATGAGCCGAATGCCTCCACGCGATGCGTTTCGCGATGTCCCGGCGTAGACGCCCGGCGCAAGGCCGGGCATGACGGCTGAAAGAAAGCTGAAATTAACCCGAGTTCGAAGCACTGGCATAAGCAGAGCGCGCGTTTCCGCTGGCGACGACCCATCGCCCACGGCGCGCGCCCCGGCTGCGAGGCGCGTCAGCGCCCGGTAAAATTCGGCTCCCGCTTCTCCAGGAATGCGGCGCGCCCTTCCATGTAATCGGCGCTGTCGAAACAGGCGCGCGTCAGCGCTTCGCATTGCTCATGCGATGAGGCGCCGGGCAGGCGCGCGGCGGCGCGGATCGCCGCCTTGGCGGCGCGCAGTGTCAGAGGCGCGCCGCCGGCGATGTTTTCTGCGAGCGCATGCACGGCGCCTTCAAAACTCTCGGTGGCGAACAGGCGGCTGACGAAGCCGCGCTCCTTGGCTTCATCAGCAGTCAAGCGGCGCGCCGTGTAAAAGAGATCGAACGCCAGTTGCGGGCCGACGGCGGCGACGACATAGGCCATCGCCGCCGGCGGATAGCCGACGCCGAGCTTCGCCGCCGGAATCGCGAATGTCGCTTGCCCATCGGCGATGCGCAGGTCGCAGGCCGCGGCGATTCCGAATCCGCCGCCCATGCAGAAGCCCGACACGGCCGCGATCGTCGGCTTGGAGAGATTCGAAATCGAGTCGAAGGCCTCGACATTGGCGTCCTCATAGATGCGCCCGCCTTCGCTCGTCGCACGCAGGTTGGAGAATTCGCTGATGTCGGCGCCGGAACAGAACGGCAGACCCGGCGCTCCGCTGATGACGAGGATGCGCGCGTCCTCCGCCGCGTCGACGGCGCGCAGCAGCGGCGGCAGCGCGCGCCACATCTCGAAATCGAATGCATTCCGCTTGGCGGGATTTTCGATGTAGAGGCGCGCCACGCCGAATTCGATTGTGACGCGCAGCTTCGGGGTCGCAGATATAATCGCCATTGTTCCTCGGATGCAGAGTTTCAACGTCGCCGGATCGCTCAATAGCAGCCATTCGGCGTCCATGTCGGCTTGTTTTGGACCCCGACAAGGTCGTCCTCATGAACGGCGTCAACGACGCGCACCAGCACGTCGGCGCATCGGCCTCTGTCAAATATACGGGAAAACTCGTCGAGTATTTCGCCGACCGCCGACTCTCTATAACGCCGCCAAGCATTCGATATTGAGCTGTTTCCACGACGGAGAATTCATCGCGGCGTGGATTCACTCAGGAAAGCCGCGCCGGTCGTGAAATAGCGCCGTCTTGCGCGCGGCGCTGCTATAAGCCCGCCATGGACCTCCTTTCTCGCCTGCTCCACCGCGACGGGCTGATGCTGATCATCGACAAGCCCGCCGGCGTCGCCGTCCATCGCGGGCCGAAGGGCGGCGCGAGCCTTGAAGACGCCTTCGACCAGCTGCGCTTTGGCCTGCCCCGGCCGCCGGCGCTGGCCCACCGACTGGACAAGGACACATCCGGTTGCCTCGTTCTTGGGCGCCACCGTAAGGCTCTCGAGCGGCTCGGCGGCCTGTTCAAGTCCGGCCGCATCGGCAAGACATACTGGGCGGTGGTCGAAGGGGCCCCGGCGGGCCAAGAAGGGGAAATCGACCTCCCGCTCGGACGCCTTGACGCCACGCGCGGCTGGTGGATGCAGCCGGACCCTCTGGGTCTGCCCGCTCGCACCTCCTGGCGCGTGCTTGGCGGAAGTCCGGACAGCGCGCTGACGTTCATCGAATTCACGCCGCACACCGGCCGCACGCATCAGATCCGCGTGCATGCCCAGGCGATGGGCTGGCCGATCCTCGGCGATCCCATCTACGGCTCAGGTCGCCGCGAGGACTCAGCCCCGCTACATCTTCATGCGCGCGCGGTGAGCGTGCCGATGCAGGACGGCAAGCCGCCCGTGGAAGCCGTCGCTGCGCCGCCCGCGCATATGCGCCAGGCGCTCGCCGCATGCGGATGGAACGGCGAAGCGCAACCGTAACACGGCGATTGCAAATGACCGCCGAAACGACCACCATATGAGGGAATTCTGGAGCGACCAATGGCGGCCACGCCTTCGACGACCGAAGCCTCATGCGCGAGCGGCCGCAGCGCCTTCGCGCTGGACCGCGCGCTGCTCTACGATCTCGCCGATATCGCGCTGACGGGCGCGAGGCGAAACGGCGCCAGTTACGCCGACGTCAGAATCGGCGAAACGCGGCGCGAATATGCCTTCGCCAAGGACGACCGCTTGGAAAGTTTCGACGAGCGGGCGTCGCAAGGCTTCGGCATGCGCGTGCTGCTCGACGGCTGCTGGGGATTTTATGGCGCGCGGCGGCTCGATCCGCAGAGCCTGCGCGATGGCGTCGAGCGCGCCCTGGAGAACGCCCGCGCGGTGAAGCGGATACAAACCCAGCCGATCGCGCTTGAGCTGCTGCCCGTGCATGAAGCCGAATGGATCATGCCCATGGGCGTCGATCCCTTCGAAGTGTCCGCGGGCGAGAAGGCCGACCTGCTGCTTTCGATCATCGCCAGCGCGCGTGATCATGGCGCGGATTTTTGTTCCGCGTCGCTTTCGGCCACCTGCGAAGAGCGATTCTTCGCCAATAGTCTTGGCAGCCGCATTCATCAAACCCGCACGCGCGTCGCGCCGAACTTTCAGGCGACAGCCATCGACCGCGCCAGCGGCCGTTTCGCGACGCGCGATTGCCTGGCGCCGGCGCGCGGCGCCGGCTGGGACTATATCGTCGGCGCCGGCCTGATCGAGGACGCCGCGCGGGCCGGCGAGGAGGCGCGCGCGAAGCTTGGCGCCAAACCGGTGACGCCGGGCGACTACGACGTCGTGATCGACCCAACGAATCTGTGGCTCACGATTCACGAGACGGTCGGCCATTCGACCGAGCTCGACCGCGTGCTCGGCTGGGAGGCGAATTTCGCCGGAACGAGCTTCGTCAAACCGCATATGCTCAACGAACTGCAGTTCGGCTCCGAATTGATGACGATCGTCGCCGATCGCGCGCAGCCCGGCGCGCTCGCCACGATCGGCTTCGACGACGACGGCGCCCCCGCGGAAGCCGCCGACTTCGCCATCGTCGAAAAGGGCGTGTTCAGGAATTTCCAGATGGCGCTTGGACAGGCGCATCTCATCGGCCTGTCGCATTCGAACGGCTGCGCCTATGCGGACAGTCCGACGACGTTTCCCATTCAGCGCATGCCAAACATCTCGCTCAAGCCCAATCCTCAGAAATGCTCCTTCAGCGATCTCATCAACGATGTCGAGAACGGCATTTACGTCGTCGGCGCCGGCAGCTGGAGCATCGATCAGCAGCGCGACAATTTCCAGTTCGGCGGCCAGCTGTTCTATGAGATCAAGAACGGCAAGCTCGGCGATCTGCTGCGCGACGGCGCCTATCAGGGCCGCACCACGCAATTTTGGAATTCGCTTTCGGGCCTGTGCGATGCGAGCGCCTATCATCTCGACGGCACCTTCACCTGCGGCAAGGCCGAGCCAGTGCAGCTGGCGCCTGTCTCGCATGGCAGCCCGCCGGCGCTGTTTCGCAATGTGCGCGTGCTGAGCACGAGCGACGACGCATAGAGCATGTTCCTTTCTTCAGACGACGCAAAGTCGATCGCCGACAAAGTTCTCGCGCGCTCCAAAGCCGATGCCTGCACGGTGCAGATTCACGGCGGCTTGGACCAGAGTCTGCGTTTCGCGCGCGCCGGCGCGACGACCAATCTTGCGACCGCGGAAGCCAATCTGCGAATCTCATCGCATATCGGCGGGCGCATCGGCTCCTGCAGCACCTCGCGCTTTGACGACGAGGCTGTGGCCGCGGCCGTGGCGCGCTCGGAAGAAATCGCGCGCCTATTGCCCGTCGACCCGGATTATGTCGCGCCGCTCGGCCCGCAGAATTACGGCTTTTCCGACCGCTATGACGACGCGACCGCCAATCTGCGCCTCGACGCGCTCGCCGACGCGGCCGCGCGCGTCATCGCGGAAGGCGCGCGCATCGGCGTCGACACCTTCGGCTGCGCGACGACGGCAAGGCGATTCAACGCATATGCGACGAGCGCCGGCCTTTTCGCCTATGAGCGGCGCAGCGAAATCGATCTTTCCGCCACGGCGCGCAACCGCGCCGATGCTTGGTCGGGCTGGGCGGGCGCGCATCAGTTCTTTGCGGATCGTCTCGACGCCGAGCGAATCGCGCGCGTCGCCTGCGCCAAGGGCGCGTATGACGCGACGCCTGTTGATCTCGAACCCGGCGCCTATACCGTCGTTCTCGAACCGGATGCGACGGCGGAGCTTGCCTTCTGGCTCATCAGAACGATGGAGGCGCGCGCCGCCGACGAGGGGAGAAGCTTCTTCGCGCGTCCTGGCGGCGGAGCGCATTTGGGTGAGAAGCTCTTTGACGAACAGCTCACGATCCGCGTCGATCCGGCCGATCCGCTGGCGCCTGAAGCCGCCTTCGGCTTCGAGGGCGTGCCGCATCGCGCCCGCGCCTTCGTTGAGAACGGCGTCGTGACCACGCTCTATCGTTCGCGCGCGTGGGCGCAAAAGACCGGAGCGGAAGCAATTCCATTTGTACGCAATTTCGTCATGTCGGGCGGCGATGTTTCGATCGACGATATGGTGCGCTCGGTGCGGCGCGGCGTTCTGGTGACGAGACTTTGGTACACCAATATCGTCGACCGGAAGAGCCTGCTGCTGACCGGCCTCACGCGCGACGGCAATTTCCTCATCGAGAACGGCCGCATCGTCGCGCCGATGCGCAACATGCGCTTCAATCAGCGACTGGGCGAGCTGTTCAGCAACATCAAGGCGCTCGGTCCAACGCGTCGGACCTGGCGCGCGGCGGGCGAAGGCGGCGCGCCGGCGGCGCCGGCGATGCTCGTCGAAGGCTTCAATTTCTCGTCGAAGTCGAGCGGGATATAGAGCCCGCGCGCGTTCATGTATGATGCGCGCCTCGCAGCCGGAGCCGCACCATGCGCCTTGTCGCCTTGCTCATCGCTCTCCTCATCGCGGCGCCCGCCCTCGCGCTCGACAAGGTGCGCTTCGCCACCAATTGGCGGGCGCAAGCCGAGCACGGCGGATTCTATCAGGCTATCGCCGACGGCACTTATGCGCGATACGGACTCGACGTGACCCTTTTGCAAGGCGGTCCGCAGCTCAACGCGCGGCTGCTGCTCGCCGCAGGCCGGGTCGACTTCGCGATGGGCGCGAACACCATCCAGATGTTCGAATCGGTGCAGCAGAACGTGCCGGTCGTCACCGTCGCCAGCATGTTTCAGGTCGATCCGGTGATTTTCATGTCGCATCCCGGCGTCGGCCTCGATCGTTTCGAAGATCTGCCCAAGGCGACGGCCTTCATCGCCAGCGACATGCGCGCTTCCGTCTGGCAATGGCTGAAGCAGGCCTATGGGTTCAAGGACCAAAACGCCAAGCCCTATAATTTCAACTCGGCGCCTTTTCTTGCCGACAAGACATCGATTCAGGAGGGAATTCTCACCTCTGAGCCCTACGCGATCGAGCGCGCGGGCGGTTTCACGCCCAATGTCTTTCTTTTGCACGACTACGGCTATGACGGCTATTCGACGACGATCGAGTCGCGCGCCGACACAATCGCCAAGACTCCCGACCTCGTGCAGCGCTTCGTCGACGCCTCGATTGTCGGCTGGTACAATTATCTCTACGGCGACAATGCTCAAGCCAATGCGATGATCAAGCGCGACAATCCGGAGATGACCGACGGTCAGATCGCCTATTCTCTCGCCAAAATGAAGGAGCGCGGGATCGTCGATTCCGGCGACGCGCTGACCTATGGCGTCGGCGTCATCACCGACGCGCGAATGAAGAGCTTTTTCGATAAGATGGCGAAGGCCGGCGTGGTTCCCGCCGACATCGATTACAAACGCGGCTACACGCTGCGTTTCATCGGCAAGAAGGTCGGCATGGAGCTGCGGCCGAAATGACGCCAGGGATCCGACATGAGCGCGCGTGACATCGCGGATGTGCAAGTGACGGCGCCCGCGCTGGTTTCGCTGCGCGCCGTCGGCAAGATTTTCCCAAGCGGGCTCGTCGCCCTCGCCGACTATGATCTCGACGTGCGCGAAGGCGAGATCCTGACGCTGCTCGGTCCCTCGGGCTGCGGCAAGTCGACGGTGTTGCGGCTGATAGCGGGGCTCGCGAGCCCGACGGCAGGCGCGATCGACTGGAGCGCGCCTCAAGTGAAGAACAATATCGGCGTCGTGTTCCAGGATGCGACGCTGCTACCCTGGGCGAGCGTCTTCGACAATGTCTTTCTGCCGCTGCGGCTCAAGGGCGTTCCACGCGAAGCGGCGTCGCCGCGCATCGAAGAGGCGCTCGCGCATGTCGGTCTGCTCAACTTTTCGCGCGCGCTGCCGCGAGAACTCTCCGGCGGGATGCGGATGCGCTGCGCCATCGCCCGCGCCCTGGTGACGCGGCCCACGCTGATGATGATGGACGAACCTTTCGCCGCCCTCGACGAGGTGACGCGCTTCAAACTCAATGACGATCTTCTCGCGCTCAAACGCCGGTTCGGCGCGACGATCGTCTTCGTCACCCATTCGGTGTTCGAAGCCGCCTATCTCTCGACGCGCATCGTGGTGATGTCGCGGCGCGCCGGCAGACTCGTCGACGAGATCGAGATCGACCCGGAGATTCCCCGCGACGACGACTATCGCTCGAGCAAGATCTTCGCCGACGTGTGTCGCCGGGCGTCGCGGGCGCTTCGCGTCTCGATCGAAGAAGCGACGCCGTGATCCAGAAACCAAGCGCGATCCCCTGGCGCGACATCGGCGTGCCGCTCGCGGTTCTTTTCTTAGCGCTCGCGCTGTGGGAAGCGCTCGTGCGCTGGAAAAACATCCCGCCTTATATTCTCCCGGCGCCGAGCGTCATCCTCGCCAAACTCGTCGAGGACCGTGAACTCCTGTTCTCGTCGCTGATGATGACGCTCGGCGTCACCTTCGAGGCGCTTGTCGTCGCCACCATCTGCGGCGTGGCGCTGGCGCTGCTCATCGCGCAATCGAAATGGCTGGAGCGCGCGCTGCTGCCCTTCGCCATCACCTTGCAGGTCACGCCGATCATCGCCATCGCGCCTTTGCTGCTGGTTTATCTGCAACCCGGCAATGCAGTGCTGGTCTGCGCCTTTCTCGTCGCCTTCTTTCCGATTCTTTCGAATACCTCGCTCGGACTCGCCTCCGTCGACTTCGGCTTGCGCGATCTGTTTGACCTTTATCGCGCCTCGCCATGGCAGAAGCTGATTTATCTGCGACTGCCCTCGGCGCTGCCGCAATTCCTCGCTGGCCTGCGCATCGGCGGCGGACTGGCGCTCATCGGCGCCATCGTCGCTGAACTCGCGGCCGGCGCCTCGGGTCAGGGAACCGGCCTCGCCTATCGCATCGTCGAGGCGGGATTCCGTCTCGACATCCCGCGCATGTTCGCGGCGCTGGCGCTCATCTCGCTGAGCGGGCTGGCGATCTACGGCGCGCTCGCCGCGTTCTCCTATGTTCTGCTGCGCGGCTGGCACGAAAGCGCCAGAGCGCAAGACGAATGACGCTCATCCGGGACATTCGCGAGTGGGACGCCACGGCGTGGCGCAGGCTCTGGGCAAGCTATAACGAATTTTACGCAACGTCTGTGCCGATCGACGTGACGGAATTGACCTTGCGCCGCCTGCTCGACCCGACATCCACGATGATTGGACGGATCGCGGAAAGAAACGCGCGCGTCGTCGGCTTCTCGGTCTCTGTGCTGCATGAAAGCAGTTGGACCTCCTCGCCGACGTGTTACCTCGAAGACCTTTTCGTCGATCCAACGCTTCGGGGCGCGGGCCTGGGCCGCGCGCTCGTTCAAGACCTCATCGATCTTGGACGCGCTCGCGGATGGGCGCGCCTCTATTGGCACACGCAAGCCGACAATGAACGCGCGCGGCGTCTCTACGATTCATTCGTTGAAGCCGACAGTTTCGTTCGCTACCGCGTGACGCTGTAGCGCTCATACGGACAATACGTTTGGGCGCCATTCCCGACACGCGCGACGCGCATGATCGGGAATGCTCTGGATTCCCGGTCGGACCTTCGGTCCGCCGAGAATGACATCCGGGCCATTCAAGCGAACGAGGCTTCACTGCTCCGCAATCGCGCTCACTTCGTCGAGATGATAGACGTCGTCGCGAAAATGCACGAGGCCGTCCGCCGACGCCCAGCCGGTCATATAGACCCACGCCACCGGCACATGCTGCGTCAGCCTCACCTCCTCGCGTTCGCCCGACGCAATTTTTGCGTTGATTTCATCCTTGCTCATCGTAGGACCGGATTCGCCGTCAAGCAGCCAGGCCGCGAGATCGACGACGCCCTGCACGCGCACGCAGCCATGCGACAGGAAGCGATAGTCATTGGCGAAGAGATTTCGCGACGGCGTGTCATGCATGTAGACGGAATGGGCATTGGGCATCGAAATACGGATCGAGCCCAGCGAATTGTCCGCGCCGGAATCCTGCCGCAGCGTGTATTGGGCGGCGCGCTCGCTCGCCCAGTTGATCGAGCGCGGATCGACCTCCTCGCGTTGCGCATTGAGCACGCGAATATGCGAGCGCTGCAGATAGGTCGGGTCCTTCAGCATCTTCGGGGCGATCTCGTTCTTGATGATCGAGACCGGAACCGTCCAGGTCGGATTGATGTTGACCGCGACGACCTTTGCCTGCAGTTCCGGCGAATGGTGCTCGGGATCGCCGACGATCGCGGCGTAGCGGCGCACGACGCGATCGTCTTCCACCGCATCGACAGCCGTCGACGGAATATTGACGACGATGTAGCGCGGGCCAAAGGCGAAATCGAACGCGGTGAGCCGCTGTGCGGTGGACTCGAGCTGATGGAAGCGGGTCTCCGCCGGAACGTCGAGTTCGCGTAGCGTCGCGCCGGCGACGACGCCCGTCTGTTTCAGCCCCAGCCGATACTGAAAGCGCTTCACCGCCGCGGTGAGATCGGCGTCCCACTTCTCTTTCGCCGTGTCGACGAGGCTCTCGTCTTCGGCGGCGAGGCGCCGGCGCAGCGTCGACACCGCGGGTCCCTTCGCGCCAGGGCGAAGCGAGACCCCCACTCTCGGCCATCCGCCGCGATCGACGATCTGCCGATAGTGGTCCGCCGCTTTCGAGGTGGTGAAAAATGTCTGAGGCTGCAATGCGGGCGTCGGATCGTCGGACAGCGCCGTCTCGCGCGGCGGCGTGGGTTTTGGCTTTGGCTTTTTCACCGCGGTCTGAGCGGGCGCTGGCGTTGTCGCTTGCGGCACGGCGCTGACAGGCGGCGCAGACGTTACGGGCGCAGGTTCGGGCGGCGCCGCGGGCGCCGGCGGCGCAACGGGCGTCGGCGCCGACTGCGCGGGCGCAGGCGCCGTTTCGGGCGTCGCGGTTTCGGCGCGAAGCGGCGCGCCTGTCGCGAGCATCGACAACAGCGCCCCAATCAGGAAGCCAAGACGAGAAGCGGAAGGAGTTTTCTTCATTTTCATGCCATGTCGGCGCGTGCATAGCGCACAGCGGCGGCGCGCCGCCGCCCGTTGTGAATCACGCGCGCCTATGCTCTAATTTCATCGCATATTCTATTGTTTTGGGGGAGCCATGATTGCAAACAAAGCACTGCGCACGCCATTGCGTGCGCACATCGCCGCAGCTGCGCTGCTCGCACTTGCCGCGGCAAGTCCTGCGTCAGCCGAAGTGAAATACGCCGATCAGGGGGCCCATTGGGCGCCGGCGGACCGCGACGACTTCTATAGTCTCGACCAGGGCGCGCGAATCATGCCGCTCAACTGGATCAGGGCTCTGAGACATTCTGACGGCAAACATTTCCTCGAGGATGGGCTGACCCGCTATGGCTATCTGCCCAATCCGAACAGCCCGACTCCCGGACTGCCGGTGGGCTTTCTCGCCGCCTCCGAACAGGGGGCGCAATTCTTCAGCATGACATGTTCCGCCTGCCATACGCGTCAGATCGACGTCAACGGCGTCTCCTGGCGGATCGATGGGGGGCCGGCGCTCAGCGACTTTCAAAGTCTTCTCGCCGATATCGATACGGCGTTCCAAAAAATTCTCGCCGACGAGGCCGCCTTCGACGAATTCGCCAAAGAGGCGCTTGGCGGCGACCCCAACGAACGCGCGCTGAGGAAGCTGCGAAAGGAGGTCGAGGTCTGGTTCCAGCCTTACGACGTTCTGATGCGCAAATCGCTCCCCAAGCCTGGCTGGGGCGTCGCGCGCGCCGACGCCGTATCGATGATCTTCAACCGCGTCGCCGGACTGGACATCGGAACGACATCGTCGCGGATCATCGAGCAGAACATTGCACTGGCCGACGCGCCGGTGCGTTACCCGTTCCTGTGGAACGCGCCCATTCAGGATATGACGCAGTGGCCGGGATTCGCCCGCAACGGCGACGACATTCTTGGTCTGGCGCGGAACGTCGGCGAAGTCTACGGGGTTTTCGGCATCTACCGTCCGACGCCTCTCACGCTCGCATTGCCGCAACTCGTCAAATTCAATTCTTCCCGGCTCCCCAAACTCATCAACTTCCTCAATGATTCCTCGCTGAATTATCCGGGCCTCATGCGTCTTGAAAATTTGATCCAGCAGATCGGCCCGCCGAAATGGCCGTGGACTCTCGATCCAAAACTCGTCGCGCAAGGCGAAGAAATTTTCAATCGCGATCCCAAGCAGGGCGGCTGCGCGACAGGTTGTCACGAAGTCGCGAAAGGAACGCCCCGACTTTGCAATCTCAACACGTGGAAAACGCCGCTTCAGGATGTCGGAACGGACGTGCGCGAATACAACGTGCTCGGACGCGAGGCGGACACCGGCGTGCTCAATGGCGCAGCGATCCCCTTTGTCCCCGGGATCGACACGCCGCTAAAACCGAAAGACAAGATCATCAGCATTCTCGGCCTCTCGGTGATTGGATCGATCCTCGAAGCGCCGCTCCATTTCGGCGTCGACGTGTTCAAGCCGATCGTTGAAGAGTGCATCCCCGAGTCTCGACAAGCCAGGACGGAGACGGCCGCCAGTCTCATAACCGCCAAGTTCTCGGCGGACCTGCAAAATCTCTACAAGAAGCCCAGCGCGCAACCAGCCCCGGTCTTTGAAGCGCGGGTGATGCGCGGCATCTGGGCGGCGGCGCCTTATCTGCACAATGGCTCCGTGCCGACCCTCGCCGATCTCTTGAAAAAGCCCGCCGACCGTCCGGCCTCCTTCAAGGTCGGCCCGGCCTATGACATTGAGAACGTCGGCTTGGCGAGGGAACAGGGGTCATTCAACTCGACCTACAACGCCGACGATTGCTCGAAACGCGATTCCGGCAACAGCCGCTGCGGCCATGACTTCGGAACTTCGCTTTCAGATCCCGACAAGAAAGCGCTTCTCGAATATTTGAAGAGCCTCTAACGCGAAGGCCGCGCGCGACGATCGCAGCATGAAGACAAGGGGGACGCGCGTCCCCCTTGCCTTTTCTCGCGCCGCCCCGCATACCGCGCCGCAACGCGCAATCCAAAAACCGGGACGGATATGGGGTTCAAATGTGGCATCGTCGGCCTGCCCAACGTCGGCAAGTCGACCCTCTTCAACGCGCTCACGCAGACCGCGGCAGCGCAGGCCGCGAACTATCCCTTCTGCACGATCGAGCCCAATGTCGGCGAAGTCGCCGTTCCCGACCCGAGGCTTGAGGAACTGGCCAGGATCGCCGGCTCCAAAGAGATCATTCCGACGCGCCTGACCTTCGTCGACATCGCCGGCCTGGTGCGCGGCGCCTCCAAGGGCGAAGGGCTGGGCAACCAGTTTCTCGCCAATATCCGCGAATGCGACGCGATCGCCCATGTCGTGCGCTGTTTCGAGGACGGCGACGTGACCCATGTCGAGGGCGGCGTCGATCCCATCCGCGACGTCGAGACGATCGAGACCGAGCTGATGCTCGCCGATCTCGACAGCCTCGAAAAGCGCGTCGTCGCTATGGAGAAAAAAGCCAAGGGCGGCGACAAGGAGGCGAAGGAACTCGCCGATCTGATGAACCGCTGCCTTGTCTTGCTGCGCGAGGGCAAGCCCGCGCGTCTCGCCAAGGTGAGCGCGGAAGAACGCGTCGCCTTCGCGGGTCTCGGGCTCCTCTCGTCGAAGCCGGTGCTGTACGTCTGCAACGTCGAAGAGGCGTCGGCGTCCGAAGGCAATGCCCAATCTGCGAAAGTCGCTGTTCGCGCCGCCGAGGAAGGCGCGGCCGCGGTGGTCGTCTCGGCGAAGATCGAGAGCGAGATCGCCGTGCTGCCGGCCGCCGAGCAGAAGGATTATTTGGAGGCGGTCGGCCTCGTCGAGCCCGGGCTCAATCGCGTCATCCGCGCCGGCTACGACCTCCTGCATCTCATCACCTATTTCACCGTCGGCCCGAAGGAGGCGCGCGCCTGGACCATCGAGAAAGGCGTGCGCGCGCCGGCGGCGGCGGGCGTGATCCATACCGATTTCGAGAAGGGGTTCATTCGCGCCGAGACGATCGCCTATTGCGATTACGTTTCAAACAAGGGCGAAGCGGGCGCGCGCGACGCCGGGCGCTTAAGGCTCGAAGGCAAGGAATATGTCGTCGCCGACGGCGACGTGATGCATTTCAGGTTTAATACGTAAATCCGCAGCGACTCCCCTCTCCCGCATGCGGGAGAGGGTGGCCCGGCCAAAGGGCGTCTGTAAAGACGCCCGTCGCTAACGACGGCCTTTTGGCCGGGTCGGGTGAGGGCGTCGCAATTTCCTGAACGCCTTTGCCCTCATCCGTCGCGCCTTCGCGCGACACCTTCTCCCGCTTGCGGGAGAAGGAGAAACTCAGCATTACGCTAACCAGCCTCACCCCTTCGACAGATTATCGATCCGCTTGTTCAGCTCGTCGAGCTGGCGCTTCAGGTCGGCGACGTCGCCGCCTTCCTTCCGAACGCCGCCATTCTCCTGCTCGTCGAGCGAGGGCGCCGTGGTCATCATGCCTTCCGCCGGCACGCCGAAGGGATTGAACATGGTCAGCGCCTGACGGAAGACGGCCATGTTCTTGCGCGCCTGCTCTTCGAGCGACTGGAACGCCGCCCGTGTCGGCTCGGCGAACGGCGCGCCCCCGACGCCGAGCGCCGAGGTGAACTGATCCCGGAACCTTTGCTGTTCCTTCGTCAGCTTGTCGATCGAGAATTCGAGATAGCTCGGCACAAGCATCTGCATCGAGTCGCCGTAGAAGCGGATGAGCTGGCGCAGGAAGGCGATCGGCAGCAGGCTTTGGCCTTCCTTGCCCTCCTGCTCGAAGATGATTTGGGCCAGAACCGGGCGGGTGATGTCGTCGCCGCTTTTTGCATCGCACACGACGAAATCCTCGCCGCGCTTCACCATCCCGGCAAGGTCTTCCAACGTCACATAGGTGCTCGTTCCGGTGTCATAGAGCCGACGATTGGCGTATTTCTTGATCGTTGTGGGTTTTTTCTCAGTCGCCATACGCCTGACATGCTCCCCTCGCCCCGCGACCGCCACCCGCCTAAAAACAGCCGTCTAGCGTTGGACGATACGCGCAAATTGGCGCCTGCGGCAATATTTTCATGCCGAAAGCCTTTCGCTACCGCTCGATTCCGTGCAAAACGGGCCGCGCTTGCCCACCGCAAGCGCGAAAGGACCAACACTTCGCCCCCTGACTGGCTAAGGCGGTCGGGCGGTTGGACTTATTTTTCGAGGAGATCGACAGATGACCGATATCGTGATCGTTTCCGCGGCGCGCACCGCCGTCGGATCGTTCAACGGAGCCTTTGGAGCGGTTCCGGCCCACGAGCTCGGCGCCGTCGCCATCAAGGCCGCTCTCGAGCGCGCCAACGTCCAGCCCAATGAGGTCAACGAGGTCATTCTCGGGCAGGTGCTCGACTCCGCGCAGGGCCAGAATCCGGCGCGTCAGGCGGCGATCAAGGCCGGCGTTCCGGACAGCGCCACGGCCTTCGGGATCAATCAGGTCTGCGGCTCGGGCCTGCGCGCCGTGGCGCTCGCGGCTCAGCAAATCCAGGCGGGCGACGCCAGCATCATCGTCGCCGGCGGTCAGGAGTCGATGTCGCTCGCGCCGCATGCGTCGCAGCTGCGCACGGGCACGAAAATGGGCGACGTCAAATTCGTCGACACCATGATCATCGACGGGCTCACTGACGCCTTCAACAATTATCACATGGGCGTCACCGCCGAGAACGTCGCCCGGCAGTGGCAGATCACCCGCGAGCAGCAGGACGAATTCGCGGTCAAGTCGCAGAACAAGGCCGAGGCCGCGCAGAAGGCCGGCAAGTTCAAAGACGAAATCATCCCCTATACGATCTCGACCAAAAAGGGCGACGTCGTCGTCGACGCTGACGAATATATCAAGCATGGCGTGACCATCGAGGGCGTCGGCAAGCTGCGCCCGGCCTTCGCCAAGGACGGCACGGTGACGGCGGCGAACGCGTCCGGCCTCAACGACGGCGCCGCGGCGCTCATCGTGATGAGCGCCGAAGAGGCCAAGAAGCGCGGCCTGACCCCGCTGGCGCGCATCGCCTCCTGGGCGACCGCCGGCGTCGATCCGTCGCTGATGGGCTCCGGGCCGATCCCCGCGTCGCGCAAAGCGCTGGAGAAGGCCGGCTGGAAGGTCGCCGATCTCGATCTCATCGAGGCCAACGAAGCCTTCGCGGCGCAGGCGCTCGCGGTCAACAAGGACATGGGCTGGGATCCGGCGATTGTGAACGTCAATGGCGGCGCGATCGCCATCGGCCATCCGATCGGCGCCTCGGGGGCGCGCGTGCTCACCACGCTCCTGCATGAGATGGCGCGTCGCGGCTCCAAGAAGGGCCTCGCGACGCTCTGCATCGGCGGCGGCATGGGCATCGCGCTGACGGTGGAGCGGTAATCATCGGCAGTCGGCAATAGGACGTCGGCAGTAGGCATTCGGATTGCGATATTCTCCGACTGCCTGCTCACGACCGCCGACCGCCGTTTCAAACAATCAACAATTCTGGAGGAGACTCTTTAAATGGCAAGAACTGCAGTTGTGACAGGCGGCACGCGCGGCATCGGCGAAGCGATTTCCAAGGCGCTGAAGGCGGCGGGCTACACTGTCGCGGCGACTTACGCCGGCAATGACGAAGCCGCCAATAAGTTCAAGGCTGAGACAGGCATTCCGGTCTTCAAGTTCGACGTGTCCGACTACGACGCCTGCGCCGCCGGAATCGCGCAGATCGAGAAGGAGATCGGCCCGGTCGACATTCTCGTCAACAACGCCGGCATCACCAAGGACCGTCTGTTCCACAAGATGGAGCTTGCCCAGTGGCAGGCGGTGATCAACACCAATCTCAATTCGCTGTTCAACGTCACGCGCCCGGTCATCAACGGCATGCGTGATCGCGGCTTCGGCCGCATCATCGTCATCTCGTCGATCAACGGCCAGAAGGGCCAGGCCGGCCAGACCAACTATTCCGCCTCCAAGGCCGGCGACATCGGCTTCGTGAAGGCGCTGGCGCAGGAGAGCGCGTCGAAGGGCATCACCGTCAACGCCATCGCGCCGGGCTATATCGCCACCGAGATGGTGAAGGCCGTTCCGCAGGACGTGCTCGACAAGCACATCATTCCCTATATCGCCGTCGGCCGCCTCGGCGAGCCGGAAGAGATCGCGCGCGCCGTCGTGTTCCTGGCCGCCGATGACGCCGGCTTCATCACCGGCTCGACGCTGACGATCAACGGCGGCCAGTATCTGCACTAGATCACGCTGCATTTGGGCGGATCGCCCAAATGCAGATAACGTGATCGATCCCAAAGTTTAGAGCGCGCTCTACGCGAAAAACCGGTTCCCACTTTTTCGCAGCGCGCTCTAAGCGGATGGTCTGTGCGGGCCAGAGAATCGGCCGGTCTTCGCGCCGGCCATCTTTCTGGCCTACGAGGCGAAGCGCTATTCCGCGCAGAGCGAGATGGCCATGAGCGTAGAGGACGATCGACTTCAACCGACGCTTCTCGCGCCCGAGCTGCGATTGAGCGAGATCGTCTCGCCGGTCGGCGGCCTTCGGCCTTTGCCCCCCAGCGCCGGTGCGCAGCAAGCGACCAGCTCAATAAAGTTTATCTCTCAGCGCAGCGGATATGTCGCGCTGATTCTGAACGCCGCCTTTTTTGCCTACATCTCCTACTGGCTCTACCAGAACATCGAATTCGCCGATCTGTCGCAGGAGCTGAAGCAGATCCCCTTAAGCGCGATTCTGATCGCAATGACGATGAATGTGTTCGTCTTGCTGTTCTATGGGTCGCGCCTGTCGACGCTGCTTGGCGGCGGACTCTCGTCCGGTTTTCTGATCGCCACGATGGGATTCACCTTCAACAGTTTAGTTCCGTTCAGGGCTGGCGAAGGCGTGAAAATCTATTTTGGACATTCCTATTATAATTATGCGATCGGCGGCATCAGCGCCGCAGTCCTGCTGGAAAAACTCTACGACGTTACAGCGATCGTCCTTTTGTCATTGCTCATCCTTGCGAACTCAGATTCGCGCATCATCGATCCACGCCTGTTGACCGCAGCCGCCGTGATCCTTTCGATCGTTTTTTGCGGCATGTTCGTCTTCCGGCGAAAAGCCGTCGTCTGGCGCCTTCCGGATTGGCGCATCGTGGGCGCATTGCGGTTGGACGCTTTTTTCAAACAGGCCGGAGGATTGGTCGCCCATCATCGCGCCGCGAGAACGGCGTTCTTCACGGCCTCGATATGGACGACAAACGTCTGCCTGGTCTATGTCGCCTTCAGAACGCTGCTGCCTGAAATCGATTTCACGCTTATGCACGCGATGACGTTGCTGATCATCGGCGCGCTGGCGATCGCCGTTCCCGCGAGCCCCGCCGGCCTGGGGCTGTTCGAGGCCGGCATCGTCGCCTATCTCGTCAACGGCTACGGCCTCCAGAAGGAACGCGCCATTTCCGCGGCCTTGGCGTATCACTTCTCAATCACCGCGCCCCATACGCTGATCATCGTCGGTTTTCTTGGAATTGCATGTTTCAGATGGTTGAAAGAACGCGTGCGCCCTGAGGGCGCTGCGCAAGACTCGGCTTCGACGCTCACCTGAAGGAGCGCCCGCGTGCGCCGCCGCACGGTATGCGGGCGGCGCCTGTTCTACAACGCGCTCATCGAGACATCGAACATCGAGCGCAAGACAATGAACCGCCGCACGTCCAAGATCGCCCAATTCGCTTTCGCCGCCGCCCTCATCGGCGCCGCCTCGGCGCCGCAGGCCGCCGCCGCCCGCGAATTCGTTCATTATCACTCCGAGCTCGATCCCGGCTCCATCGTCGTTAGCGAGCACGAGCGCAAGCTCTATCTCATCGTCGATCAGGACGACGCCATCGCCTACAAGGTGGCGGTGCCGAAGGCAGGCAAAGAATGGAGCGGCGTCGTGCAGATCAACGCCAAATTCGTCGCGCCCGACTGGACGCCGCCGGAAGATGTGAAGCACGATCATCCGGAGCTTCCGGAGGTGATCCCCGGCGGCGCGTCGAATAACCCGATGGGCGCCCGCGCCATGACGCTCAGCGAGGGTCAGGTCGCGATCCACGGCACCACGCAGAAGATGCGCAAGTCGATCGGCTCGGCCGCTTCCTATGGCTGCATCCGCATGCTGAACGAGGACGTCGTCGATCTCTACGACCGCGTCGCCGTCGGCGCGACCGTGGTGGTGGAGCCGTGATACCAACAGCCGTCGCAGCAATGGTCGACGTTGTCATCGTATGATTTGAACGCGCGATTGTTCGATTTTTTGGACCTAGATTGAGGTCGCGGCGCCGGCCGCCGGGGCGAGTTGCTGCTCGAGTTCGGCGATCCGCGCCGTGAGCGGCGCCGTCATCGCGCGCACTTCGTCGAGCGTGTAGCGTTCGGTAATATGCTGCGGGCAGTTCCAGTCGAATCCCTCGACCCTGATCAGGAAGCCGCGTTCGACGCGGGCGCGGTAATCCGGGATTTCGAGCAGAGAGGTCGCCTCGTCGTCGAGACCGACGATCTTCGCGCGCCCGAAGAGCTTCAGCCGCGTCTTGTTTGGATAGTCCATGAAGAACAGCGACACGCGATCGTCGTTCGCGAGATTGCCGAGGCTGATATATTGCCGGTTGCCGCGGAAATCCGCGAAGCCGATCGTGGCGTCATCCAGCACGCGCACGAATCCCGTCGGCCCGCCGCGATGCTGGATGTAAGGCCAGCCGGTTTCGCTGACCGTCGCCATGTAGAACGAATTTCGCGCCGCGATGAATTGAGCCTCCGCTTGGCCGAGCAGATGGTTCCTGGTCTCGGGCGCTCCCTCCATACGCGCATAAGCGTTGCGGCTGCCAAATTGCTCCTGCGCCTTCTTCACCGTCGGGGTAAAGGCGATCTCGGCGTAACGATGCGGCATTGCGTCCTCCTGCAGGCCCACGCCCGCGCCTCTAAAGTCCGAGATCGGAAAGACCCGGGTGATCCGCAGGCCTCGGGCCTTGCGGCCAGCGGAACTTCCGTTCGCTTTCGCTGATGGGCTGATCGTTGATGCTCGCGAAGCGCAGTCGCATCAGACCGCATTCGTCGAACTCCCAATTCTCATTGCCATGGCTGCGGAACCAGTCGCCGCCGTCATCACACGACTCGTAAACGAAGCGCACCGCGATCCGATTCGCGGCAAACGTCCAGAGTTCCTTGATCAAGCGATATTCCAGTTCACGCGCCCATTTGCGCTTCAGGAACGCGACAATTTCGGTTCGGCCGACCGGGAACTCCGCGCGATTGCGCCAGCGGCTGTCCTCGGTGTAGGCGAGGGACACGCGCTCGGCGTCGCGCGTGTTCCAGGCGTCTTCGGCCATGCGAACTTTCTGTATGGCGGTTTCGCGTGTGAACGGCGGCAGCGGCGGGCGGGCGCCGGCGGATTGAGTCGTCTCGGTCATTGAAAGCTCCTCTCTGGATTGAGGAATCCGGCGCAGTGTCAGCCGCGCCGGATTCCAAGATCATCAGGCGGCCTTGTTCAGCTCGATTTCCGGAAAGTCGATCTCGATCTGGGTCGCCTTGCCCAGCAGATTGGTGAAGATGTTCATCGCGACATGCGTGATGATCTCGATGATCTCGCCATCCGAATGGCCGGCCGCGCGCACGGCGTCGAATTCGGCCTTGCTCACCTGTCCGGCATGTTCGACGAGCGCGCGGGCGAAGGCGAGCGCGGCTTCCGCCTTGGCCTCCGACGAACGGCCGTTGCGGTTCGCCAGCATCTCCTGACTGTCCAGACCGGCCTTGCGGCCGATGGCCGTATGCGCCGAGACGCAATACTGGCAGGCGTTCTGTTCGGCGACGGCCAGCGCGATGCGCTCCCGCGTTTTCGGGTCGAGAAAACCCGCGCCGGCGATCCCGTGGATGCCGAGGAACGCGTTCAGCGCCGCCGGGGAATTGGCCAGCACGCGGATGAAGTTGGGGACCGCGCCAAGATTGGCCTGGACGGCGTCCAGCAACTTCTTGGCTTCGCCAGTGGCGGATGTGGGGTCGATGACGGCAATTCGAGCCATAAGGTCAATCCTTGTTTCGTTGACGGCGCGGCGCGCCTCGGCGCCGCTCCTCCAGACAATGGCTGGTTATTTTCATTGTAAGAATATCTGACGTATGGAATTCATTATTCCGATTGGAGGAATAAAATGGATCGCCTCCACGAACTCGAGGTCTTTGTCGCCGTCGCCGACGCCGGCAGCTTCGTGAAAGCGGGAACGCGCTTGCGCCTGTCTCCCCCTGCGGTGACCCGGGCGATTTCCGCGCTTGAAGAGCGTCTCGGCGCCCGCGTCTTCAACCGCACGACCCGCAGCCTAACCATCACTGATGTCGGTCAGCGCTTCCTGGATAGCGCACGGCGCATCCTGACCGATCTCGATTACGCCCAACACGAAGCTGTCGGCGAAACGGCGGTTCCGAATGGCCATATCACGCTGACGGCCTCGGTGACATTTGGTCGGACGGCGCTCGCGCCGGTGGTGTGCGCCTTTCTTAGCCAGCACCCACGCGTAACCATGTCGGTGCTGTTGCTGGATCGCATCGCCAACCTCGTGGAAGAAGCGATCGATCTCGCCGTCCGCATCGGTCCCTTGCCGGCTTCAAATTTGGTCGCGAAAAAGATCGGAACCGTTCGAAGGATCTTGGTTGCGAGCCCGGACTATCTCGTGCGGCGGGGCGTTCCGCAGACTCCAGCCGATCTACGTCTCCACTCAATCATTGCGTTCACCGGCCTTATGCCGAACCGGGAGTGGCGCTTTCTCGACGGCAAAAAAGGCGACAGCGTTTCGTTTGTCCCGCGGCTCGAGATCAATGACGCGGCTGCGGCCATCGCCGCGGCGGAAATGGGGGACGGCATCACCGTGGCGCTGTCGTACATGGTCGCCGATCAGATTCGCGACGGCCGACTCGCGCCGCTTCTCGACGATTTCACGCCGCCGCCCGTCCCAGTTCACCTTGTCTATCCTCAGAGCCGCCTGGTCTCCGCCAAACTGAGAGCTTTCATCGACTTCGCCGCGCCGCGCCTGCATGCAACGCTCGATGGCCTCAGCCTTCCCGCGCCCAATGCCAATGGGCATCCAGCTGACGGGCTTTAGGCATGAGCGTTCGATGATTTTGTTCGTCTGGCTGGGAGTGGATGGTGGAATTCACCACATATATAAGCCGCCTGCCGCCGGATGGTCGGCGGCTGACCGCCCCTACTCTTCCGGCAGCGGAATGAACTCCGCGTCGCCCGGCACGGAAGGGAACTTCCCTTCCCGCCAGTCGCGCTTCGCCTGCTCGATCCGCTCCTTGCTGGAAGAGACGAGATTCCACCAGACAAAGCGGCGTCCGTCGACCGGCGCGCCGCCGAGCAGCATCATCCGCGCATCGGAAAGCGAGCGGATCGTGATCGCGGCGCCGGGGCTGAAGATCAGCAGTTGCGGCTCGTCGAAACGTTCGCCGGCGATCTCGATGACGCCCTCGACGAGATAAAGCGCGCGTTGCTCATAATCGGCGTCGAGCGGCGCTGAGGCGCCGGCGGAGAGACGCACCTCCACATAGAACCAGTCCGACAGGGTCTCCACCGGCGACGTCGTCCCGAACGCGGCGCCTGCGATGACGCGCGCGAACACGCCTTCATCCTCAACGATAGGAAGAACGTTCGCGCTAAAATGCTGGAAGCTCGGCGCGGTTTCTTCTTGCGCCAACGGCAAGGCCAGCCAGCTTTGCACGCCGAGCATCTGTTGCCCCGCCGCGCGCGGCCCCGGCGGCGTGCGCTCGGAATGCACGATGCCGCGCCCGGCGGTCATCAAATTCATCGCGCCAGGCGCGATCTCCTGCACATTCGCCAAACTGTCGCGATGCAGAATGCGCCCGTCGAAAAGATAGGTGACGGTCGCAAGCCCGATATGGGGATGCGGACGCACGTCTATCCCCTGCCCCGGCGCGAATTGAACCGGGCCGAAATGATCGTAAAAGATGAACGGCCCGACCATCTGGCGCCTGTCGTCGGGCAAGGCGCGCCTGACGCTGAAGCCGCCGAGATCGCGGGCGCGTGGCGCAATTCGCAGTTCGATCGTCTGAGCCGCCGTCTCGTCGCCGCCGGGAATGGACATGCTGAGCCTCTTTTCGCGTGTGAGGGTTGCGCGAGTAGCTAACGCCGCCCGTCGACGGATCAAGCGCTCCCAATTACGCGCTGCGGCGCTTGCCCTTCATGACGCATCCGGCGTTCGCCTGCCGCATTTTTTTGCTCTTAACGCAACGCGCCGGCGGATTGGCGTCGTGGCTCATCGCCTGCGGCGCAGAGGTCGACGCGCTCTTCAAGCCGCCAGCGCTCGAATAGAGACTGAAGGACATGGCGAGAGCGGCGACTACCAGGAAGATGAACATTCGCATCTCATCACTCCCCTTTTGATCATGAGACAAGCAGGCCACGACCTTCATCCGAAGCGCGTTGGTTCGCTGTGCTCTCGCACACAAGCGAGCGCCGGCCACGCTTGACGGCGCGAATAAAGGGGCATATGCATGTATTATGACTTCGTTAGATCAAGCCGACGTCACGCTCTGCGCGCAAAACTGCGCGGCCGCGAATATTCGTCGCGCCAGTCGCGCCATGACGCGGCTCTACGGGCAATTCATGGCGGCGACGGGTCTGGAGCCGACGCAATATTCGCTGCTCGTCGCCTGCTCTCTCACCGGAGGCGCGACGGTCAGCAAACTGGCCGAATATTTCGCGCTTGATCGCAGCGCGCTTGCTCGAAACCTAGCGGTTTTGGAGAAGCACGGGCTTGTGAAGGTAAAGCACGGCGACGATCGCCGCACGCGCAAGATTGCGCTCACGCCCTTCGGCGAGGCGACGCTCGCCAACGCGCTGCCGCACTGGCGAGAGGCGCAGAATGCGGTGGAGGCGAAATTCGGCGCCGAACGTCTGCAAAAGCTTCTCTCCGAGCTACGCGTTCTGACGGAGACGACCTCGCCAATCTAAGGTGAACGGCGCCGAGACCGTCGCCGCGCTAAAAGGGGTATATGCAATGGTAGATCGCAGCCTCTCCTTCGCACGTGACCCCGCAGATCTCGATGCGAACGCTCTCCGAGACATTGCTCTTGAGGCCGGCGCCGATGACGTCGGCCTTGTCTCGCTCGACGATCCGGCGCTTGACGATCAGCGGGGCGATATCCTCGCGGCCTTTCCCTTCGCGCGCACGCTCATCTCCTTCGTCCTCCGCATGAACCGCGAGAACATCCGCAGTCCCGCGCGATCCGTCGCCAATCTCGAATTCCACCATGCAGCCGATGATTGCGACGAAGTCGCGCGCGCGATTGCCCACTCCCTCGAAGCACGCGGCGTGCGCGCCGCCTATCCGTCAATGGGATTCCCAATGGAAGCGTCACGCTGGCCGCGCAAGATGTGGATCATCGCGCACAAGCCCGTCGCAATCGCCGCGGGGCTCGGACGGATGGGCATCCATCGCAATGTCATCCATCCGACGTTCGGCAATTTCATTCTGCTCGGCACGGTCGCCGTCGACGTCGATTGCGGCGCGCGCGCCAGGGCGCTCGACTTCAATCCATGCTTCGAATGCAAGCTCTGCGTTGCCGCCTGTCCGACGGGCGCGATTGCGCCGGACGGACATTTCGACTTCGGCGCCTGCTACACGCATAATTACCGGGAGTTCATGGGGGGGTTCGGCGAGTGGGTGGAGACGATCGCGGATGCAAAAAGCGCGCGCGCCTATCGCGCGAAAGTCAGCGACGCCGAGACCGTCTCGATGTGGCAGAGCCTCGCCTTCGGTCCGAACTACAAGGCGGCCTATTGCATGGCCGTCTGCCCGGCAGGCGCGGATGTGATCGGCGCCTATCAAGCGGACAAGAAGCGCTATCTTCAGGAGATCGTCGATCCTCTGCAGAAGAAAGCCGAGACGGTCTACGTCGTCGTGGACTCCGACGCGGAAAGCTATGTGACGCGTCGGTTTCCGGCTAAGCAACTGAAACGCGTCGGCGCACCCTTTCGTCCCCCGACGATCGAGAGCTTCCTCTCCGGACTCAGGCTCGTCTTTCAACGTGGCAAGTCAAACGGTCTCGACGCAGTCTATCACTTCGTCTTCACAGGCGCGGAACATCGCAACGCCACCGTCGCCATCGCAAACAGAACGCTCCGCGTCGACGATGGGCTCGTCGGCGACTCGCGGCTGACCGTGGTCGCCGACTCCGAAACCTGGTTGCGCTTCCTTCGCAAGGAGACGAGCCTCGTCTGGGCGCTGCTGCGCGGCAAGATCCGGCTGCGCGGCGATCCGCGTCTGCTGCTGGCCTTCGGGCGCTGCTTTCCAGGCTGACCCGCCTACCCCGCGTGCGCCTTCGCCGTATGCGCGGCGACGATGTCGCGCGCCTGCTTGCCGACGACTTCCGCGAGATGGTCGAAGCGCGCTTGATAGAAGCCCGCGCCCGCGGTCGCGGAGCGCAGCTCGACGATGAGATTGTCCATCTCCGCCTCGGGAATCAGCGTTTCCAGCTTGTCCCAGCCTTCCCACCCCTCACGCGGGCCGAAGCCCATGATCTGGCCGCGCCGCGCCGAGACGATGCCGGTGGCGCGCGACATGGCGTCGCTCGGCACGAAAATATCGACCGCGAGCACCGGCTCCAGCAGGATCGGCTCGGCCTTTTCCAGAGCTTCGCTCATGCCGATGCGCGCCGCGGTGCGGAACGCCATGTCGGACGAATCGACGGAATGATACGAACCGTCGGTCAGCACCGCCTCTACGTCGACCACCGGAAAGCCTAACGGGCCGTGCAGCAAGGCGTCCTGACAGCCCGCCTCGACGGACGAGAAATATTGCCTGGGCACGGAGCCGCCGTGCACGCGCTCGCTGAAGGCGAATCCTTCGCCGCGGCCGCGTGGCGCGATCTCCATCACCACGTCGCCGAACTGGCCATGTCCGCCCGACTGCTTCTTGTGACGGCCGCGGACGGTGACCTTATGGCGGATCGTTTCGCGATAGGCGACCGTCGGCTTCGAGAAGTCGACCGCGACGTTGAAGCGCGAGGCGAGGCGTTCGAGCGCGACGCGCAAATGCATCTCGCCCTGGCCGAAAAGCTTGATCTGCGACAGCTCCTGGTCATGAACGAAAACGAGCGAAGGATCCTCCTCGATGAGCTTCGTCATCGCCGCGGCGAGGCGCATCTCGTCCTTGCGGTCCTTCACATTGAGCGCCAGGGCGTGCACCGGATCGGGAGTTTCCGCGCGCGTCTTCTGCAGATCCGCCGCGCCCGCGCGCGCGTCGGCGATGATCGTGTCGCCGGTCTGCGCATGATCGAGACGCCCGAGAGCGACGACGTCTCCGGTCTTCGCCTCCGTCGTTTTGCTCGTCGCCGCGCCCATCAAATGCGACATGCCTGAAATGCGATCCTCCCCCTGCGGCGAAGCGACGGTCTGGCCGTCCGCAAAGGCGCCGCGCAGCACGCGCGCAACCGACATTTTTCCGCCGTGCGGCGTGTGGATCGTGCGGAAGACGCGCGCGAGCGCGGGGCCGCTCTCGCCGACGCCAAGCCGCACGCGGGTCGCTTCGATTCCCGGCGCCTCGTGACGCATCGCTTTCAACAACCGCGTCACGCCGGCGCCGCGTTCGGCCGAGCCGATGAACAAAGGCACGACCAGTCCGGCGCGCAATTCCTTGGTGAGATCGTCGAAAATCTGATCGCGCGGCGGCTCGATATCGGAAATCAGCTCCTCCATCAGGGCATCGTCGTAGTCGGCGAGGCGCTCCAGCATCGAGTAGCGGGCTTCCTTCTCGGTCGCGACGTCGCCTCCGGAAATGTCGACGACTTCTGACGGCGCATGTTCGCGATAGACATAGGCGCGCTCCAGCGCGAGATCGATGAAGCCGACCGCGACGCCATTGTTCCAGATCGGGATCTGGCGCAGCAGCAGCGGCGTGCGCGAAGCTTGCTGCAGAATGCTGAGCGCCTCGCGCACATCGATGGTCGCGGCGTCGATCTTGTTCAGGAAGATGAAATGCGGCACGCCAAGCTCTTCGAGCTGGCGCAAAATGAGCTGCAGCGCCGGTATCTTGCGGGGGTCGGCCTCGCAGACGACGACGGCGGCGTCGGCCGCCGGCAGGATATTGCGCGAGTCATGGGCGAATTCGACGGAGCCCGGCAGATCGACGAATGTGTAGCGGTCGCCCATGTAATCGACCGTCGCGACATTGGCCTCGACGCTCATCTGATGGGCGCGGGCTTCCGGACTGGGGTCGCCGACGCTCGCCCCTGCGGCGACGGGACCCTGCCGCGGGATCGCGCCGGCGTGGGCCAGAATAGCCTCGAGAAGTGTGGTCTTGCCGCATTGGAAAGGGCCCGCCAGCGCAATCAGCCGGGGGCCCTGTGCTCTCGCCTCGTGAGAATGCGCTCCTTGGGACGACGCTTGGGACAATGTCTGGCCCATCACTCCCTCCTTATCGTCGGAGCCTGGTTTCGTCCGGCCCCGTTAGCTCATGGTTTCACCATGCGGCCGGGAGCGCAAGACGCCGTCCCTCGCCTGGCGCTTTCACGGTTGCGGAAAGCGCGATAGAAGGCGCAACCCATACGACAACGGAGCTATTATGCGCCCCAGTAAACGCGCGCCCGACGAGATGCGCCAGGTGAGTTTCGAGCGAGGCGTCGCCCGCTACGCCGAGGGCTCTTGCCTTGTTAAATTCGGCAATACGCAGGTGCTCTGCGCGGCGTCGCTCGAGGACAAGCCGCCGCCGTGGCTGCGCGGCCAGGGCCGAGGCTGGGTCACGGCGGAATATTCCATGCTGCCCCGCGCCACCCACACGCGCACGCGTCGCGAGGCCGCCGCCGGAAGGCTCTCGGGACGCACGCAGGAAATCCAGCGTCTCATCGGCCGCTCGCTGCGCGCGGTCACCAATCTGCCAGCGCTTGGCGAGCGGCAGATCGTCGTCGACTGCGATGTCATCCAGGCGGATGGCGGCACGCGCACGGCGTCGATCACCGGCGCCTGGCTGGCGCTGCATGATTGCCTTGATTGGATGCGTTCGCGCTCCATCGTCAAGGAAAGCCCGCTGCGCGATCATGTCGCCGCGGTGTCCTGCGGCATCTTCAACGCAACGCCGGTGATCGATCTCGATTACGCCGAGGATTCGACCGCGGCGACCGACGCGAATTTCGTTCTCACCGGCTCGGGCGGCCTCGTTGAAATTCAGGCGACGGCCGAAGTCGCGGTGTTTTCCCAAGATGAGCTGTCGGCCATGCTGGCGCTCGCCCAGCAGGGAGTTGCGGACCTCGTCGCGCTGCAGAAGGCGGCGCTCGCGTGAGCGATCTCGTCCACGTCAGCAGCAGAAAGACCGCGATCTGATTTTGAAGAGACGGCGCGGCTCAAGCCGCAGGGAAGCTCGTCCCGCGCCGCGCGCCCCGCATCGATCGGGCGTCTCTTTCAGCACCGCTTACGCCGGCGACGGCGGATTGATCGGCTGAGGATCAGTTTCCAACAGCGCATAAAGCAAATGGTCGCGCCACTGTCCGTTGATGTTGAGATAAGAGCGCGCATAGCCCTCCTGCTTGAAACCGACGCGCTCCAGCAAACGCTTGGAGGGCTCGTTCGTCGGTAGGCAAGCCGCCTCGATACGATGGAAGCCGCGCTTCTCGAAAGCATAGGCGCAAGCGGCGCGCGCGGCGCGGGTCATGTGGCCCTTGCCTGCATAGGGTTCGCCCATCCAGTAGCCGAGCGTCGCCGCCTGCGAGACGCCCCGCCGGACATGACCGAAGGAGAGGCCGCCCATCAGCGCATCGTCCTCCTCACGGAAGATGAAGAAGGAATAGGCCTCGTCACGGGCCATTTCCTCGGCGTGGCGGCGCACGCGATAGCGAAAGCTCGCCCGTGTGAGATCGTCGATCGGCCACAGCGGCTCCCAGGGCGTCAGGAAGGAGCGGCTTTTTTCGCGCAGTTCGGCCCACTCCATGTAATCGCGCATTTCGGACGCGCGCAGATAAAGACCGTCGCCTCTAATCGGCAGGTCGCGTCGCCCGATTACGCTGAAGATCGCCATCGTTCTCCTTGCCAGACCTTGTCAGTTCTTCGCCGCCCGCGCGTGCGATGAAATAAATTCGGCGACTCGCGCGCCATCATTTTCAAGAATCGTGAATCGTTCCGGCGCGTCAAGTCGGGCCGCAATATTTTCAGGCGGCTGCGGGCGCAGTCCGATGGCGCGCTCAATAGCGTCCGGAAACTTTGCCGGATGCGCCGTCGAAAGCGCGATGACGGGCGTCGCCGGATCTTTCGCAAGCCGCGCGCGCGCCGCGGTGACGCCGGTCGCCGTATGCGGATCGAGCACATAGCCGGTCTCGCGCCAGGTGCGGCGAATCTCCTCCGTCGTCTCGGCCTCGCCGACGGACTCCGCGTCGAATTCGGCGCGAATGGCGGCGAGCGCCGCAGCTGGAATCTCGAAGGCGCCGGATTGGTCGAGCGAGGCGAAAGCGGCGCGGATCACCGCCGGATCGCGCCCGCTTGCGTCGAATAACAAGCGTTCGAAATTGGATGAAACCTGAATGTCCATCGACGGCGACTGAGTCGGCGTGACGCCCCGCGGCTCGTAACGCCCGCTGGCAAGCGCGCGCGCAAGAATGTCGTTGGCGTTGGTGGCGACGACCAATCTCTCGATCGGCAACCCCATCCGCTTGGCGACATAGCCGGCGAGCACGTCGCCGAAATTGCCCGTCGGCACGGCGAAGGAAATATGCCGATGCGGGGCGCCGAGCGCCACGGCGCTCGTGAAATAATAGACGGTCTGCACGACGACGCGCGCCCAGTTGATCGAATTGACCCCGGCGAGTCCGACGCGTGAGCGAAAGTCGGCGGCGCGAAACAGCCGTTTCAAAATCGCTTGCGCGTCGTCAAACGAGCCCTGCAGCGCGATCGTATGAACATTGTCGTCAGCGACCGTGGTCATTTGCTTGCGCTGCACGTCGGAGACCCGGCCGTGCGGAAACAGGATGAAGACGTCAACGCGATCCAGGCCCTTGAACGCGTCGATCGCCGCGGCGCCCGTATCGCCGGACGTTGCGCCGACGATGGTGGCGCGCAGATTTCGCTCTTCGAGCACATGATTCATCATGCGCCCGAGGAGCTGCATCGCCAGATCCTTGAAGGCGAGCGTCGGCCCGTGAAAAAGTTCGAGTACGAAGAGATTGTCGGCGATCTGCGTCAGCGGCGCGATCGCGCGGTGACGAAACCCGCTATAGGCGCTCTCGGTCTGCGCCCGCAAAATCTCATGCGAAAACGTCTCGCTGAGATAAGGCGCGATCACTTGCGCCGTCGCTTCGGCATAGGGCCGGCCCGCGAGCGCGGCGATCTCGGATGGCGCGAGACGCGGATAGGCGAGCGGCGTGTAGAGCCCGCCGTCGGTCGCGAGACCGGCGAGCAGCACGTCGTCAAAGCCAAGCTGCGCGGCCTCGCCGCGGGTTGAGAGATAGCGCAATCTTCGATCCATCGATGCGGCGGGCGCGCCGCTTGCGACGCGCATGTCATACGATTTCCTTCTGAGCCGTTCAGGGGTCATTCCCGACGCGCGGAGCGCGATTGGGAATCCAGAGCAATACCAGCGCTCCTAGGTAGGCTCTGGATTCCCGATCAGGCCTTCGGCCTTTCGGGAATGACAGATCAGCGAACGGATCAATCGGCGTTCAGTTCATTGCGCCTTTTCATAGCATATTCGCGATCGCCGCAAGGCCGAGGCTACGGCGCGTCGGCGCGCGCCAGGACGCCGCGGGCATAAAGCGCGAATATCACTAGAAGCGCGAGCGACAGGCTGAACCACGTCACGGCGTAGGAGAAGTGATTATTGACGATCATTGGAACGCCCCCCACCGGGCGCGGCCAATCCGGCCCCGCTGCGGGAGCCGCATCAATGACGAGCGCGAAAGGCGCGACGTCCGCTAAGCCGAGAGCGGCGGCGATCGCCGCGGGATCGCGCGCAAAGAAGACGCCCTTCTCGGGCTGGTCGGCGGGCGTGAAGGGGTTGCGGCGCTCCGGCGCGCGCAGCAGTCCAACGAGCGTCGCTTCGCCCGGAGGAGCGGCGCGCACGGCGGCGTCGCCGGCTTTTGAGGCGGGAAGAAATCCCCGATCGACAAGCATGAGGCCGCCGCCCGTCAGCGCGAAGGGCGTGAGCAGCCAATAGCCCGGCTCTCGGCTCGCGCCCTCCGGCGGCGCGGCGAAGACCAGCGCATCGCGGCCGTCGATAAAACGACCCGCCGCGCGCACATGCATGAAGTCGTAATCTTCAGCGCGAAGGCTCGCCCATCCCTCAGGCGGCGGAATCGGCTGCGGCGACTGCGTGGAGCGCTGCTCGACGCGTGCGATCAGCGCCTCTTTCTCGCCGAGCCGCCGCACCTGCCAAAATCCCAGACTGACCAGCAGCGCAAAGAGCAGCGTCGTCGCAACCGCCGGCCCCAGAAGCGCGCGGACGGCGGCGCTCACGACTGATGGCGGCTTTCTTCAGCCTTGTTGAAATATTGCAGGGCGATCAGCAGGCCCTTCATCGGCCGCAGCAGCCCGACGCAGAGAATGGCCGACAGGGGCACCAGGATCGCGGCGTGCACCCAATAGGACGGTTGATATCCCACCTCGACATACCACAGCACCGCGATCGCGACGAAGCCGACGATGGTCATGACCAAGATCGCCGGGCCGTCGCCCGCGTCGGCAAAGGAGAAATCGAGCCCGCAAACCTCGCATGTCGGCGCAACGGTCAGCAGGCCCCGGATCATATGGCCCTTGCCGCAGCGCGGACATCTGCCGAGGATTCCGTCGACATAGAGCGAAACGGGCGGATAGACGTGCTCTTGTGACATGTTGGTCCTCCAACGAAAACGGTCACGGGCGCGCCCGTGACCGTCCAATGTTCAAATTAGCGCAGGCGCGCCTATTCCATTGTCCCGCCCCAGTTCCCCCACACGTAAATGCTGGCGAACAGAAACAACCAGACGACGTCGACGAAGTGCCAGTACCAGGCGGCGAATTCGAAGCCCAAATGCTGGTCCGGCGTGAAGGCGCCCTTGAAGACGCGCAGCAGGCACACGACGAGGAAGATCGTGCCGACGATCACGTGGAAACCGTGAAATCCGGTCGCCATGAAAAAAGTCGAGCCGTAATTCGTCGCCGCCGGCTTCGCCGGGTCGAAGGCGAAGGCGAAGGGCGCGTGGAGATATTCATAGGCCTGAATCGCCGTGAACAGCAGGCCGAGCGCGATCGTCGCGATCAAGCCCTTCTTCAACACGCCGCGATTGTTTTCCAGAAGGCCATGATGGGCCCATGTCAGAGTCGCGCCGGAGCTGAGCAGAATGAGCGTATTGAGGAGCGGCAGTTTCCAGGGGCTTAGCACTTCGATGCCCTTGGGCGGCCAGATGCCCTGGAACAATTCGGTGCGCAGGACCTGCGCCGCATCGGCCGGGAAAAGCGCCGAATTGAAGAACGCCCAGAACCAGGCGACGAAGAACATCACCTCCGAGAAGATGAACAGGATCATGCCGTAGCGATGATGCAGGCGCACGACGGGCGAGTGGAATCCGCCGGCGCTCGCTTCGTGGATGATGTCGCTCCACCACGCGTACATCACCAGCAGAATGCCGCCCAGGCCGACAAAGAACATTGTGCCGCCGAAAGTCATGCCGCCGATCGGCGCGCCCTTGTGCTGCGCCATCCACATGACCGCGCCGATCGCCGTGATGAGCGCGGCGAGCGCGCCCACGATCGGCCACGGACTCGGATCGACCAGATGATAGTCGTGTTCGGGTTTCGCGTGTCCGTCCGCCATCTTGCTCTTCCTTGTCATCGGCCGGCGGTACCGGCCAGTCCCCTAGTTTGCCGTGCGGCCAAGTCGCGCGGCGCCGTCAACCCTTCGGCTTTGCGATCGCCGTCTCGCTCGTCTTCGCCGCGGTGGAATCCTTGATGGCGAAGAACGTGTAGGACAGCGTGATCTCGCGAACGCCGCGCATGCCTTCTTCACGCTCAAGAGCGGGATCGAGATAGAAAACCACCGGCCATTCCTCGGCCTCGTGCGGTCCGAGCCGCTTCTCCTCGAAGCAGAAGCAGGCGACCTTGACGAAGAAGGCGCCGGCCTGGCCGGGCGTGACATTGTAGGCCGCCTGGCCGCTGGTCTCGCGATCAGAAAGATTGGCGACCTTGTAATAGACGGTTTTCGTCTCGCCGGTGCGCAAGGAGATCTTGGCGACCTCGGGCTCGAAGCGCCACGGAAGATCGCGGGCGACATTGGCGTCGAAGCGCACGGTGAGCACGCGCTCGCCGGGGGACGGCGCGCCGGCAAGATTGGTCCTCGGCGTGCCGCCAAAGCCAGTCGCGGCGCAAAAGGCCCGGTAAAGCGGAGCGGAAGCGAAAGACAGGCCGAGCATCGCCGCCGTGCCCACGACCAGCGCCGCCGCGATCATCTGCGGGCGTTTGCGTGATCGAGGCGCCGGCGCGTTCATGGTCAGATCGTCCGATTGACGATGGCCGCGCCAAACTTCACCAGCGTGACGGCGTAGAACAGCACAGCGAGGAGCGCGATCGTCACACCGATCGCGATGTTGCGCGCCCGACGGCTGCGCGCCTGCTCTTCGGTCAGAACGACCCCTGGCCGGTCGAATAGACTGGCGCGCTCTTTCATTTTGTCTCCTGCATCGATCATTTCGCTCACCATTCGCTTGGCCGCCTAGATCAGCGCAAAGATATGCGCCGTCTGCTCGACGACGAGGACCAGGAACAGCAGGAATAGATAGAGGATCGAGAACAAAAACATCCGGCGGGCGGCGAGACGCGCCGCGTCGCCTTCGCGCCGCCTGAAGACCATCGCCGCGACAGCGACGAGCGCGATCCCGCAGCCGATCGAGATGAGCCCATAGGCGAGCGAGGCGAAGCCCATCAGCCAGGGCGCAACGCCGAGCGGCGCGAGCGCCAGCGCATAGATCAGGATTTCGAGCCGCGTGCGGTCTTCGCCGGCGACATTGGGCAGCATCGGCACGCCGGCGCGAGCGTAGTCCTCGCTTCTCAGCAAGGCGAGCGACCAGAAGTGCGGCGGCGTCCACATGAAGATGATCGCAAAGAGCACGACGCTCGCGAGATTGATCTCGCCCGTCGCGGCGGCATAGCCGACCATCGGCGGAAGCGCGCCGGCGGCGCCGCCGATGACGATGTTCATCGGCGTCCAGCGCTTCAGCCACATCGTATAGATCACGACATAGAAGAGAATGGTGAAGGCGAGCAGCGCGGCGGCGAACCAGTTCGCGACATAGCCGAGCGTAAAGACCGACAGCGTCGCCAGCACGAGGCCAAAGGCGAGCGCCGTTTCGGGATCGAGCCGGCCGGCGGGAATTGGCCGCTTGCGCGTGCGCGTCATCAGCGCATCGATATCGGCGTCGTACCACATGTTGAGCGCCCCGGAAGCGCCGGCGCCGACCGCGATCGCGAGGAGCGAAGCAAAGCCGATCAGCGGATGCGGCGGCGTCGGCGCGAGCAACAGGCCGGCGAGCGCGGTGAACACCACAAGCGACATCACGCGCGGCTTGAGCAACGCGAAATAGTCCGACGGCGCCGCGACCGAGATGCGCGGAGCCTGTTCGTCATGCAGATAGGATGCGTCGCTCATGGCGTTTCACTCAAAACCTTGGCCGCCGAGGCGGGCGCAGCGAGCAGCGTCATGCTCGCCAGGGCCGGCTGCATCGTCGGCGCGAGTTCATTCGCGCCGACGCTTCGTTGGTTACCGGCTCGCCCCGGTGATGCGCGGCAGAACCTGGAACTGATGGAACGGCGGCGGCGACGACAGAGTCCATTCCAGCGTCGTTGCGCCCACGCCCCAGGGATTGGCCCCGGCCAGACGCTTCTTCATGAAGGCCTCAATGATCGCGTAGAACCAGACGATCAGCGAGAGCGTGACGAAGATCATGCCGGAGGACGACACCAGATTCCACAGCGCGTAAGCGTCCGGATAGTCGATGTAGCGGCGCGGCATCCCGCCCAGTCCGAGGAAGTGCTGGGGGAAGAAGACGACGTTGACGCCGATGAACAGCAGCCAGAAGTTCGCCTTGGCCAGAGTCTCCGAATACATGTAGCCGGTCATTTTGGGGAACCAGTAATAGAACCCCGCATAGAGCGCGAAGACCGCGCCGAGCGACAGCGTGTAATGGAAGTGCGCGACGACATAGTAGCCCTCGTGGAACTGCTTGTCGGCGCTGGCGTTGGCGAGCACGACCCCGGTGATGCCGCCCATCGTGAACACGAAGATGAAGCCGATCGCCCAGACCATCGGCGCGCGGAACGAGATCGACCCGCCCCACATCGTCGCGATCCAGGAGAAGATCTTGATGCCGGTCGGCACCGCGATCACCATGGTCGCCAGCGTGAAGTAGCGCTGCGCATTGAGCGACATGCCGACCGTATACATGTGGTGCGCCCACACGATGCTGCCGAGCACGCCGATGCTGACCATGGCGTAGGCCATGCCGAGGTAGCCGAACACCGGCTTTTTCGAGAAGGTCGACACGATCTGGCTGATGATGCCGAAGCCGGGAAGAATGACGATGTAGACTTCCGGATGGCCGAAGAACCACAGCAGATGCTGGAACAGAAGCGGATCGCCGCCGCCCGCCGGGTCATAGAACATCGTGCCGAAGTTGCGGTCGGTGAGCAGCATCGTCACGCAGCCGGCAAGCACCGGCAGCACGAGCAGCAGCAGGAAGGCGGTCACGAGCATCGACCACACGAACAGCGGCATCTTGTGCAGCGTCATGCCGGGCGCGCGCATGTTGAAGATCGTCGTGATGAAGTTGATTGCGCCAAGAATCGACGATGCGCCGGCGAGATGCAGCGCCAGGATCACGAAATCCATCGCCGGGCCGGGCGAGCCGGTGTTCGACGACAGCGGCGGATAGAAGGTCCAGCCGCCGCCGAAGCCCTTCATGCCCGGCGCGCCTTCGACGAACATCGAAATGACGGCGAGCACGAGCGAGGCGAAGAGCAGCCAAAATGAAATGTTGTTGAGGCGCGGGAAGGCCATGTCCGGCGCGCCGATCATGATCGGCACGAACCAGTTGCCGAAGCCGCCGATGAGGATCGGCATGGCCATGAAGAAGATCATGAGCACGCCATGGACCGTGATGAACACGTTGTAGAGGTTCTTGCCCGCGTCCAGCGCCATCGACGGATCGGCGCCCTGGAGCGCTTCCGCAAGCCCTGGAAAAATCTGCACGCCCGGATACGCCAGCTCGAGCCGCATGCCGAGCGACAGCAGGAAGCCGATGACGCCGCCAATCGAACCGAGAATGATGTAGAGCGTGCCGATGTCTTTGTGGTTGGTGGAGAAGAGGAAGCGGCGCAAACCCCTCGGATGATCATGCGCCCCGGCCATCGTCGAACTCGCCATCGTCATGTTCCTTAGAAAAACTAGTGTGTACCGTTGCGTCTCGTTTCAGCGGCTATTCAGTGGCTTTCGGCGGCGACCCGCACCCGCGAGTCGGCGCTGGCGAACTTCTGCTTCGCCTGGGCAAGCCACTCATTGTATTTCTCGCGGCTGACCGCGCGGATCACGATCGGCATATAGGCGTGATCCTTGCCGCAGATGAAGAAGCACTGGCCGTAGTAGACGCCTTCCTTCTCGATCTTGAACCATGTCTGATTCAAACGACCGGGGATCGCGTCCATGCGAACGCCGAACGACGGGACGCCGAACGCGTGGATGACGTCGTTCGACGTGATGTGCACGGCGATGACCTCATTGACCGGCACAACCGCCTCATTGTCGACAGACAGCAGACGAAGATCGCCGGGCTGAAGTTCGGATTCGGGCTTCAGCATCTGATCGAAGCCAAAGCCGCCGCCCTGATCCTCGGGATACTTGTAAGACCAATACCACTGATTGCCGGTCACTTTGATCGTGACGGACGCCTCCGGCACCTCAACTTGCTCCGCCAGCAGTCGCAGCGACGGAACGGAGATGAACAGAAGGATCAGAACCGGAATCAAGGTCCAGACGATTTCGAGCGGCGTATTGTGCGTCAGCTTCGAGGGAATGGGGTTCCTCTGCTCGTTGAAGCGATAGCTGACATAGACCAGCAAGCCCAGAACGAAGAGCGCGATGAACGAAATGATCGGCATCAGCACCATGTTGTAGAATTGCTGAGTCCCCAAGCCGACCGGCGTCACCATGTTCGGCAGGCCGAGGCCGCCCGGGGTGGGCTGCCCTTCAACTTGTGCGAGGGCGAAGCCGGCGAACAAAGTCGCAGGAATCGTCACGGCGGCCGCCAATGCGCCACGTGTGAGCATTCGTCGATTGACGTTAAACATTAAAGCCGCCTTTCGAACCCTTCGCCAGACAGTCGTTGTTCTTTTTGCGATTTCCGTGCGCAGCCCGCCCAAAGCCCGCCCCGCTCGGTAGTCGGCCGGTTCAATCACAAACCGTCGGTCCGCGCAATTGTTGCAACGCCAGATTCGGCAGACAAATCGTCGCGTCAAAGCGTTTGCCAAACAATGCGGCGCGAACGCCGTCGACCTTGACAGTTGGAGTCCATTTGATAGGCAACGACCTGTCGCGCTGGACGGCCGGCGGAGACCGGCCAGTTCCCTGCGTTACCATTTGAACGGCCGCGGCGCCGTCAGCCAGGAGCCATCATGAAGTCCTTGCGCGCTGCGAAAACGCGTCGCCTGTTGCGACATCAGGTCGCGCCGGCGGCCTCATTGCTGTTGCTCGGGCTCAGCGCCGTCGCGAGCCACGCGCAAGGCGGCCCCGCCAGAGCTAAATTCGGCGACTGGGAAATGCGCTGCGAGAAGCCCGCAGGCGCGGCTGCGGAACAATGCGCGCTGATCCAAAGCGTGGTCGCCGAGGATAAGAGCAACGTCAACCTCGTCGTCATCGTCTTGAAGACAAGCGACGGCAAGAGCCGTCTGCTGCGTGTGATCGCGCCTCTCGGCGTGCTCCTGCCAAGCGGGCTCGGCTTGAAAATAGACCAAACCGACGTCGGCCGCGCCGGCTTTGTCAAATGTCTGCCGACGGGCTGCGTCGCCGAGGTGATGATGGACGACAAGCTCATCGATCAGCTGAAGAGCGGCAAGACCGCGACCTTCATCATTCACCAGGTTCCGGAAGAAGGCATAGGTCTGCCGCTGACTCTGCAGGGATTCAAGGATGGATTCGCAAAGCTGCCGTAACGATTGCATGAAGCGCCCGGTGGGCAAGCTCTCCAGGACTGCGCGGAGCCGCCTGGCCATTGCTGTTTCAGCGTCCATCGCGCTTACGCCTGTGGCGGCGGCTTTCGAACTGCCGCGGCTTCGCGTGCCCAGCATCTTCGGCGGCGGCGAACAAAAAGAGGGACAGCCCGCGCCGCCTGGCGCGACGCCAGATTGTCCGGAAGTCTTCGTTGAAAGCGGCGCGGCCATGCTGCGCTCGCCGCCGGACGCCGACAGCGCCAACGTGCGCTACCAGCTTTCGCTAGGCGAAACTGCGCGCGAATGCGTGGTCGACGGCGATCGTCTGACGATCAGAGTGGGTCTTGAAGGCTCCGCCGTGCTCGGCGCGCTCGGTCAGCCCGGCGCCTTTGGCGCCAATCTGCGGGTGGCGATTCGCCGTCTGAAAGACGATACGCTCGTCGCCTCGAAGACCTATCGCGTCAGCGCGTCAATCCCAAAAGGCGGCACGCGCGGCGAATTTCAAGTCGTCGCCGATCCGTTCACGGTGCCTCTGATGAGCCCGCGCGCCCAGGACGATTATGAAATTCTGGTCGGCTTCACCCAGGGCGCAGAAAAGCCCGCAGCCGAGAAAAAGCGCAAGGGCGGCTAGAGCAGGCTGCGAAAAGGTTGACAGACTTTTTCGACGCCAACCTGCTCGAGCATTGCGATTTTGAGCGATTCCTTATCGATCACGGGATTCCATGTGATCGGGAAGCGCTCTAAGCCGCCCGTCTCATCAGTGCGCGAGCGACTTCAATTCCTTGATGCCGTCGCCGACGAAATCCTTGCCAGCGCCCGCGCCGGCGGCGAGCGCGCGCTCGGCGATCTTAACCGCGGCGTCGGCGGCGGCGGCGCGCACTTCGGCCGAGGCCTGCGCCTCCGCCTGTGCGATCTTCTGTTCGACCTGCTTGACGCTGCGGTCCATGAATTCGCCGAGCCGGCGACGCCCCTCGGCGGCAATCAGTTCCGCCTCTTCCTTCGCCTGCGCGACGATGGCCTTGGCTTCGGCTTCCGCTTCCGCCCGCTTCTGTTCGAAGGACGCCAGGAGCGCCTCCGCTTCGTTGCGCAACCGTTCGGCTTCGGCGAGCTCGCCCTTGATGCGGTTGATGCGCGCATCAATGAAGGCGGTGAACTTCGAATGCGCGCCGACCCAAATCATCCCGAGAACGAAGATTGAGAAGCCGACGGCGACGTAAAATTCCGCGTCGAAATGCATTGAGCCTCTCCTCAGTTCGACGACGCCGCGTGATGCTTGGCGAGCGCGGCTTGGTCGATTTTGGCGCCGGTGAGCTTCTCGACGATGGCGGCGGCGGCGTCGACGGCGATCTGCTCGACGTTGCCCAGCGCCGTGCGCTTAGCGCTCGCGATGCGCTCGTCGGCGGCGCGGAGCTTCTCCGCGGCCGAAGATTCGGCGAGCGTGCGCTGCTTGGCGGTCTCCTCGCCGATCTTGTGCTGCGCCTCGCGGCCGATGGCTTGCGCTTCGTCGCGGCGATGACGAAGGTTTTCGTCATTGGCGGCCGCGGCGGCCTGCGCCTTCGACTGCATCTCGCGCGCCGCGCCGAGATCTGAAGCGATCTTGGCGCCCCGGTTCTCGATGATGCCGCCCACGCGCGGAAGCGCGATGCGCGACATCAGCACGTAGAGCAATCCGAAAATCACGACGAGCCAGAAGATCTGCGGCGCGAAATTCTCGGTCTGGAAGGGCGGAAAAACGCCCTCATGATGCGCTTCGCCGGCGCCGACGGCCTCGTGCGTCGTCTGCTCGCCCTCGGCGGCGAAAGCGGAAGAGATGATCGCCATGGACATGATCCAAGTCTCGGACAGGGGCCGCGCGGCGGCCGCGCAGCGCATGAGAAAATGCGCCCGGCCGCAAGGCCGGACGCGAAAATTCACTGCTTCAGGAAGAGCAGTATGGCGATGAGAAAGGCGAAGATGCCCAGGCCTTCGGCCAGCGCCGCGCCGATGATGGCGTTGGTGAACTGGGAAGCGGCCGCCGACGGGTTGCGCAGGGCGCCGTTGACGAAGTTGCCGAAAATGATGCCGACGCCGATCGCCGCAGCGCCGGTGCCGATCGCCGCCAGTCCGGCGCCGACGAGTTGCATTTCTGACATATCTTACTCCTGCTGAATGGGGCGACGTTTATTGTTCGATTTTTATCAGTGGCCCGGGTGAATTGCGTCGTTCAGATAGACGCATGTGAGAACGCTGAAGACGAACGCCTGCAGACAGGCGACGAGCAGCTCGAGCGCATAGAGCGCGACGATCGCGAGGATCGGCACGGGCGCGAGCGCCGCCCAGACGCCGGCGCCGAGCAGCATCACCACGAAGCCGCCGAACACGGCGAGAGTGATGTGGCCGGCGAGGATGTTGGCGAACAGACGGACGGAAAGCGACACCGGCCGCGACAGAAAGGAGATGATCTCGATCGGCACCAGCACGACGAGCACCGGCAGCGGCACGCCATGCGGCACGAAAAGGTTAAGGAAGCCGAAGCCGTGGCGATAGAGGCCGTAAACGACCACGAGCGAGATCACCACGATCGCGAAGGCGAAGGTGACGACGATCTGGCTCGTCACCGAATAGCTGTAGGGCACAAGCCCGATCAGATTGGCGATGAGAATGAAGGCGAAGAGCGTGAAGACGAAGGGAAAGAATTTCATCCCTTCCGTCCCGGCGGTCTGACGCACCATGCCGGCGACGAATTCATAGAGCATCTCGGCCATGGCCTGCACGCGGCCCGGCACGATCGCCTTCTTTGTGGTCGCCAGGATCATCAGCGCGACGACGCCAAGCGCGGCGAGCAACATGAACAGCGAGGCGTTGGTGAACGACGTCTCGACGCCGTTGATCTCGAAGGGCCACAGTCGATGCAGCTCGAACTGCTCGATGGGATTGGGCTTTGCGGCTGCTTCTTCCGGATTCATCGCTTTTTCCGGGCGTCGCCGCCCGGCCCCGCTTGGCGCTTGCACGCGCCGTCGTGTTCCCTAGAGGGCTTGCCGATCACATGGACTCATGCGGTCGACAAGGAATCGCTCAAAATCAAAACATTGGAGCAGGTTCTCATCGAAAAAGTCTGTCTTTTTCGGAACCTGCTCTACTCCTCGCCCGGCGCTTTCGGCTTCGCCACGCGATAAACATTCCAAAACCCCGCCGCGACGCCCAGTCCCAGCATGACGATCAAAAGCCAGGGCGTCGTGCCAAGCCATTTGTCCGCCTGCCAGCCGATAACGGCGCTGACCAACACCGCCCCGACGAATTCGGAGAACGCGTTGAGGCCGACGCGCATGGCGCGCGTGAAGCCCTTGCGCTCGGTCCGCGGCGCCGCTTCGGCGGCGGCCTGCTCTTCATCGACCTTGCGCAAGGCCGCGTTGAGCTTTTGAAGCCGCGCGTTGAGCGCCGCGCGCTCCGCGTCTTCCGCGTCGTCGTCGTTCTCGTCGCTCATCGGCGCTGTTCGCCTCGCAAATTGCGCCATGCGCAAAAATTGAACGATGGCGCGACGTCGCGCGACGGAAAAGTCGAACCGTTCGGGAGACGGCGCGAAACTCTCGGCCTTGCGGCCAATCCTTTCGAGCCGCGCGCAACATATTTCCGGTCTTTCATTTAGTCAAGGCGAGGCTCGTTTAGATAACACATTGAACTTTAAGCGTATTTGTCGGAGCCGACCCATCTGCTCTTCGACGAGGCGCCGCGACGCGTCAAAATGCCGGCGCTCGGGCGCGCGGAACTGTGACAGGGGAAAGTCTGTTACGCTTTTATGACGCTTCCCCTGCGATCCTTGGCGCCGCTGATCGGCTTCGTGCTCTTGCTGCTCGCGCCGAGCCTGGGGATCGCCGCCGGCGCGCTATCATTCCAAATCCGCTTCGAGGCGCTGCTTGTCGTTTCCGGTCTTTGCATCGCGGCCTGCGTGCTCGGCGGCTATTCCTTCGCGGAACTCGGTCTGGGCGCGCCCCGAGGCGCTCGCGCCTGGCTGATCTGCGGCGCGCTGACCTGCCTGCTTCTGGCGGGAATCGTCGTCGAAGCGCAGTTCCTGAGTCATTCAAATCCCGAGCCGAACTGGGTCGCCTTCGCGCCCTTCTACTTGCTGGTGTCGAGCCCCTGCCAGGAGATCGTCTGCCGCTCGGTCCCCAAGCTGATCGCCGATCGGCTGCAGATGAGCGGACGCAATTACGTGCTGTTTTCCTCGGCGGTCTTTTCGCTGATGCACGGGGCCTATGGCGACCCCGTGCTGCTCGCCAACACGTTTCTCGCTGGCGTCGCTTGGAGCACCGCCTATCTTTTCACGCGCAACGTCTGGCCGCTGACCGCCTCTCACGCCGCCGTCGGCTCTTTCGCGTTCTGGATCGGACTCGCCTGATCGTCGGTGCGCGGTCCGACGACGATCGCCGCGCGCAGCAGCAGCCACAACACGCAGGCGTTCAGCATATGCCACAGAAAATGCGCGCCGAGCGGAACGGCGGGACAGATCGCGCGGTCGATCGTTCGAAAGACCAGCGAGATGGCGAAAAGCAGCGCGGCGACAGCAAGTGTGCGGGCCGTACCGCGTTGACCGCTCCGTGACCACAGCAGCGCGGCGAAAATCGCTAGCGCGGCGAGCGCCGGCAGATACCCGACCGAACCGTTCAGCGCCTCGAGTGTCGTTGCGAAAAATGAGAGGGCCGCGAAAGCCAGCGTGATCGCCATCGCGCGCATCATCGACAGACGAAAGTAACGGCGAAGCGCCAGTAGGAAATAGCCGTAAATGAAAATTGCAATGGGGATCACGTCGAGCAGCATGGCGCCGCGCGTCGCGACCGTATGGAAGACGAAGCTCCCGACGCCCACCGACGCCGTGACGATGATGAGCGCGAGCGCAGGATAATCCGCCCCGCCCCGCCGTCGCCAAAGAAGAAAGGCGCTGGCGGCCGCGATCACGAAAGCGAAATTGCTCAGCGCATTCGCCGGCTCCGCCCAGAAGGCCGAACTCTGCCTTTCGCAATAATCCATTACCGGCGCGCGCCAATCCATGAGCTTTTTTGCTGGTCAATTGCTACGGCAGGAAGACGCTCTCAAAAGTCGCGGCTCGCGTCGTTGAATTTGTTTGTTTTCATGTTTCACGTTATTGTGACACACGTCGTTACATAAGCTTTGACACATGCAGTTACATTGCTGCGACGCCTTCCTTCAAATCAAGACGCCTTCACGCAGTCCTCGCAAATACAGTGACTTGTATTCACAGACCGCCCTACAGATTTTTGAGACGGTGGCCAGGTCGGTTCATCCAACGGGACTGCGATAGCTCGAGATAATTATGACAGTCAGCAGCGTAGACGAGAAACAAATACGCCAGAGCCGATTTTGATCCACCCATTACTTGAAAAACGCCTGGACTGGAGATACCGCTAAGGCTAAGTTTGGCCATGGATCTTTCCGCTTGCGACAAAGAACCGATCCACATATCCGGCGCGATCCAGCCGCACGGGATTTTGCTCGCGCTCGACCCTGAACACATGACCGTGGTCCAGGTCGCGGGCGACACAATGGCGCTTCTCGGCGTGCCTCCGGAGGCATTGCTCGGCCAGAGTTTGGAGGCCCGCCTCGGCTCTGTTGCGGCGACCAAATTATGCCGTCTCATTGATAAGGCGATCATAATTCCACGCCCGCTACTGGTGTTCGAGACGTCTATCGGCGATTCGACGATGGCGCTCGATGGAGTCGTGCACATCTCCGAGGGATTGATCATCATTGAACTTGAGCCGCAACGCTCCGGGTTCGAGCGGGAGCCTCTGGCGCTCGTGCAGCGCATGATCGCCAATTGCACCGCAACGGAGACGATTTCGCAATTCCTTGCATCCGTAGCCGAAGAGGTTTTCAGAGCCACCGGCTTCGACCGCGTGATGGTCTATCAATTTCTACAAGATGGGTCGGTAAGCGTTATTGCCGAGTCGCGCGCCGAAGGCGTCGACTCGTTTCTCGGGCTTCGATATCCTGCGTCTGATGTTCCGCAGCAGGCGCGACGGCTTTATGTCGCCAATTGGTTGCGACTGATTCCCGACGTAGATTACACGCCAGCGCCGCTCATTCCGGCGGACAACCCGAAAACCGGCCGGCCGCTCGATTTGAGCCACAGCGTCCTGCGAAGCGTCTCGCCCATCCATGTCCAGTATTTGAAGAACATGGGCGTGCAGGCTTCCATGTCGATGTCGATCGTGATCGACGGAGAGTTGTGGGGCTTGATTGCCTGCCATGACTATTCCCCGCATTTTTTAGACACGCGGTTGCGCGCAGCCTGCGAATTGTTTTCGCAAGTCGCTTCCCTTCAGCTCCAGGAGAAGATCTCATCAGAGCTGGCGCGAGAGCGCGTGAAAGCCGGAGAGATCGAGCGCGCGATTGTCACATCGATGGCGCGAGAAGGCTTCAACGACGCGCTGATTTCCAGTCCGCCGAATCTGTTGGATCTCATCCCAGCGAATGGTTGCGCGGTCTTTGTCGATGAAAAATTGACGAGCATTGGCGACGTGCCTTCTGAAAAGCAGATTATGTCGCTGATCCATTGGCTCGACGCCAATGGGCAAGATGGCGTTTTCGTCAGCGAATCTCTCCCTGTGCTGTTTGCGCCAGCAGAAGACTTTCGTCAGGTCGGCTCCGGGGTGCTCGCGATATCCGTTTCGCGGACGCCAAGGGATTACGTGATCTGGTTCAGACCGGAAGTCACGGAAATCGTGAAATGGGCTGGAAACCCGGAAAAGCCCGTTCAGCCCTCGTCCGATGGCGAGACGCTGTCGCCCCGCGCCTCCTTCACGGCCTGGGAACAAATGGTGCGCCTGAAGTCGGAGCCTTGGACCGGAAGGGAAGTGGAATCCGCCAAAGCGCTGCGCACATCGATTATGGAGGTTATTCTTCGCACGCTCGATGAAGCTTTGCGGGAGCGTCATGCAGCGAAAGCCCGTCAAGACATGTTGATGGCCGAACTCGACCATCGGGTGAAAAACACGATCGCCGTCATCCAGTCGCTCGTTCGATTCACGTCACGGTCCGCGGCCTCGCTCGAAGCGTTTCAGGAGGATTTGCAAAATCGGCTGTTCTCCATGGCGCGGATGCAAACTCTCTTGACCGAAAGCAGGTGGGAAGGAGTGTCCATCAAGACATTGGTCGAATCGGAGCTCGAAACTCTTCCTTCGGATTGTTGCCGGGTCACAGGCGACCCGGTGGTGCTCAAACCAAAGGCGGCGCTCGCCATCAGTCTCGCCATTCACGAACTCGCCACGAATGCGCAGAAGTATGGATCTCTCTCGATCCCGGGCGGGCTCGTCAGCATCGACTGGGGCGCCGAAGAGAACAGCCCGGCGGAGTCTTTTGTCATCACATGGAAGGAGAGTGGCGGCCCGCGCGTTACACCGCCCACCAAAAAAGGCTTTGGACGGGTGCTGCTCGGCAAGGCAATCGCGCTCGATCTACAGGGCGCCGTCGAGCTTACGTTCGACCCCGAGGGCGTGCAATGTCGCTTGTCGATGCCGCTCACTCAGATCGCGCGGCGAGATGAGCCGCTCGACAAGAAGAAAGGCGTGCACGTCGCGCCCGCGACCCTCGCAGCGTGCGACAACGCGCGCGTGCTTGTTGTTGAAGACTCCGGTCTAGTGGCGCTGAATGTGTGCGAACTGCTTCGCATGCATAAAATGATCCCGGTCGGACCCTTCGGAATTATTCGAGAGTGTTTGCGCGCGCTCGAGGTCGAAAATTTCGATATCGCTCTGCTAGATATCGATCTCAACGGCGAGCCAGCTTGGCCGATCGCGGACGCGTTGAAGGATGCGGGGAGGCCGTTCGTTTTCACGACCGCTTACGACAGCGATATGCTCATTCCTGCCCGATTCGCCGCCATACCCGTGGTCAACAAGCCCTACTCGGACCAACGATTATTGGAGACGCTGTCCAAGGCTTTAACGCCAACACCCGGCAATTAAGAAAGGGTGTAGGCCGGCATCGGCCTGCTCGGGCGGCACTGTTTTCATTCGGGCAGCTTGTGACCACATGTGGTTTTCGCTGGCGTAAGTCGATGCGCGGGCGGCTGTTTTCAATTTGATCGCCGCCGACGACGATCTCCACCCTCCCCTTGAGGGGGAGGGTCGAAACGCGAAGCGTTTCGGGGTGGGGTGACTTACGGATAAATGCATAAACAAAGTCGCACTGAAATGGCGCACGTCATAAGCAATCATCGGAGAAGGGCTTCACCCCACCCCGCGCCTTCGGCGCGACCCTCCCCCTCAAGGGGAGGGTGTTTACGCCTTCTCTCCCGGCAGCGGCGTCGACTCGCCCAGCGTATCCCGCACATAGAGCTTGATCACCGCGACATAGATGACGACCGTCAGCGGCGCCGCGAAGATCGTCGCGCCCAATCCGAACAGCGTGCCGAACAGCGCGATCGAAATGAGCATGAGCGCCGGCGGCACGCGCACCAATTGCCGCTGGATGAGCGGCATGATCATGTTGCCGTCGAGCTGATGAATGGCGAGGTAAGCGAGGATCGTCCAAAGCATCGTGTAGGGTCCGATCGTGGCCGCGACCGCCACTGAAGGAAAGATCGCCAGAATCGGTCCGATATAGGGGATGAATTCCGAGAGCCCCGATATGGCGCCTAGCGCGAAGGGCGACGGCAGGCCGATGAGCCAGACCGCCACGCCGGCCATGACGCCCATTGTGACCATTTCAATCATCTGACCAAGCAGCCAGCGGCGCAGCGCGGTGGAGACGTGACCGAGCGTTTCGCGCGCTCTGTTGCGCCAGCGCGGCGCAAACAGCAGCGTGAAGCCTTCGCTGTAGAGCGCCGGCTCGCTCGCGATGAACACGCCGGCGAAAAAAGCCACGAGCGCGCCAAGAACGGCCTCGATGCTGATGGTGAACGACCGTCCGATCAGATCCGACAGCGAAAAATCTTCGCTCAACGATTTTGGCAGATAGTCGGACAGTCCCGATCGGGCGATTTCGAGCGAGATCGCGTCCGCCGTGTCCTCGGCGCGGCGCAGCACCTCATGAAATTCCGAAGCCATCGTCCGGCCGAAGAGATAGAAGGTTCCACCGATGATCGCGGCGATCAGCAGGCCCGAAAGCGTGAGCGCCACGCCGCGCGGCAGTCGCAGCTTGAGGAAAGGCGTCGCCACAAGATGAATGAGCGTCGCGACGAGCACCGCGCCTGTCGCAAGCACGATGACATTGAAGAGCAGCCAGATGAGAAACGGCGCGAGGGCGAGCGCAATGAAAATCGCCGAACGCAGAACAAATTCGCTTCTGGTCATGTCAGCTTCGCCCGATCACACGATTGTCATTCGAACCGCTCGCAGGTCATTCCCGACGCGCGTCTTGCGCGCGATCGGGAATCCAGAATCAAAACCAGCATTCCTGGATCGGCTCTGGATTCCCGGTCAGGCCTTCGGCCTGCCGGGAATGACGGCGTTGCGAACAAGATCAAGCGAAATTGCCATCACGCGTTCGCGCCCAAGCGGAGGCCAAGCGCGTTGAACGTCTCAATCCCTCAACTCGCCAACGCGAATTTCTCCGCCTGCTCGAGATCGACCGAGACCAGCTGCGAGATGCCGCGCTCGGCCTGCGTCACGCCGAACAGCCGGTCCATGCGCGCCATGGTGATCGGATTATGGGTGATGGTGACGAAGCGCGTGTCGGTCTTCTTGCGCATCTCCTCCAAGAGATCGCAGAAGCGCTCGACATTGCTGTCATCGAGCGGCGCGTCGACCTCGTCGAGCACGCAGATCGGCGATGGATTGGTCAGGAAGACCGCGAAAATGAGCGACATCGCGGTCAGCGCCTGCTCGCCGCCCGACAGCAGCGTCATCGTCGTCGGCTTCTTGCCCGGCGGGCGCGCGAGAATGTCGAGGCCGGCCTCAAGCGGATCGTCGCTTTCGACAAGCTGCAGTTCGGCCGCGCCGCCGTCAAAAAGGATGGTGAACAACTCCTTGAAATGCGCGTTGACCTTGTCGAAGGCCGCGAGCATGCGCTCGCGCCCCTCCTTGTTGAGACTGGCGATCGCGGCGCGCAATTTCTTGATCGCTTCCGAAAGGTCGTCGCGCTCGGCGATCATCTTTTCGCGCTGCGCCTCGACCTCGGTGAGTTCGTCCTCGGCGCGCAGATTGACCGCGCCGAGCCGTTCGCGGTCGGCGCGCAAATTCTCAAGCCGCCGCTCGATGTCGGCGATCTCCGGCAGATCGTCGCCGTCTTTGACCTCGGCGAGTTGGGCGAGCGCCTGCGGCGTCGATTCGAGATCATGCGCGATGGCGCGCTCGACGTCGGCGACGCGCTGGCGCGCGGCCTCCAGCTGCGCCTCGCTGCGCGCCATCTCTTCGCGCGCGGCGCTCATCGCCTCGAGGGCGGCGCGGGCGGCGCGGTCAGATTCGGCAAGACGCGTTTCGGCGCTGGCGCGCGCGTCGGATGCGTCGCGACGCGCGGCCTCGGCCTCTTCGAGCGCATTCATCAGCGCGCGGCGCTGGCCGATGAAGGCGTCGGGCGCGTCGCCTAGGCGCGCGTTTTCCTCTTGCGCCGTCGCCAGCCGCTCTTCCAGCTCGCCGATGCGGTCCTGCGCCCGATCGCGGCGCTCCGCCCATGACGCCGTTTCTCGCGCGATCGCCGCGAGCCGCGACGCGCGCGCGGCTCTTTCGTGGCGCAGGGAGGCAACCGCGGCCCGCGCCTCGCCGGCCTGGGCGCGCTCGGCCAAAGCGCGGCCACGCAAATTCTCCAAAGCGCCGGCGAGAAAGGCCGGCTCCTCAAGCTGGTCGAGCGCCTGCGTCACGCTTGTGCGCTTCTGCGCGGCCTCGTCGCGATTGGCGAGCGTCCGCGCCTTGGCTTCCTGCAGCGCTGACAGGCGCTGGCCGATCTGCGCCTGACGACGCTCCGCCGTCGAATGGCGTTCGCGCGCTTCCTCCAGGCCAACGCGCGCGCGGCGATGCGCGTCGCGCGCCTCCGCGTCGGCCTGGGCGGCCGCTCGCGTGGCTTCGCGCGCCGCGTTCAGCTCGGCGGTCAGCGAATCGGCAGCGGCCCGCGCGGCGGCGGCTTCGACGCGCAGATCGGCGAGCCGGTTCTTCTCGGCGAGGCGGCGCGCGGCGGCGGTCGGCGCCTCGGCGGCCTGGGTGAAGCCGTCCCAGCGCCACAGATCGCCCTCTTTCGAGACGAGCCGCTGGCCGGGCTTTAGAAGCTTGCGCAGGCTCTCGCCCTCGGTGCGCAGCACGACGCCGATCTGCGCGAGGCGACGGCGCAGCGCCGGCGGCGCCTCGACCAGCGCGGCGAGCGCGCGCACGCCATTGGGCAGGGCCGAATCGCCCTCCCCAGACGTCACCGACCAATGCGCCGGCGCCGAATCTTCGGCCGAGGCGTCGAGATCGTCGCCGAGCGCCGCGCCCAGCGCGGTCTCATAGCCCTTCTCGACGGTCATGCTCTCGACCACCGGCGCCCAGAGGCCGCCGGAGCCGGTTTGCAGCAAATGTTCGAGCGTGCGGATCTCGGTCTCGAGCCGCTGGGCGCGCAGCGCCGCCGGCTCCAGCGGCGTGCGAGCGGCGGTCTCGGCGTCGCGCGCCCGCCGGGTGGCGGCCTCGGCCTCCTGCGTAGCTTCTTCCGCTCCGCGCGCGTCCTGCGCCGCCTGTTCGAACGCCTGGGCGAGACGCTCGACCTCGTCGGCGCCGCCGCCCTGCCCGGCGATCAGCGCAAATTCCGTCTCGATGCGGGTGAGCTCCGCCTCGAAGCGCGCGACCCGCTGATTTTCATCGCGCAGCGCCGCTTCAAGAGCCGATCGCCTGGCGTTGACGCCGGCGAGTTGCTCCTGCGCGCTCGACAGCTCGGCCTCGGTCGCCGCCAGCGCCGCTTCGACGTCGATCAGCCGCGCTTGCGCCTCGGTCTCGCGGCCGGCGTCGTGGGCGTCGCCGCCTTGCAGCTCGGCGCGCTCCTCCTCAAGCCGCTGCGCGACCTCCGCCGCGTCCTGAATCAGCGCGCGTTCGCGCTCGAGATCGCGGCCGAACTGTTCGATATGGCGCTGAAGCTCGGCGATTCTCTGCTTGGCGCGCTGCTCGTCGGCCTCGAGCGCCTGACGCGCGACGACGAGCCGATGCAGCGCCGCGCCGGCCTCCGCCTCCTTGTCGCGCAGCGGCGGCAGCTCATGCGCGGCGACCGCCTGGAACTTCGCCGCCTCCGCCTGCTCCAGCGTGCGGTCCTGCACGCTGCGCCGGCCGGCGTCGAGCTTCGAAGCGGCGCCCTGCAGCTGCTGTGCGGCGAGCTGATAGGCGAGAAGCGCCGCCAGCGCCTCGTTCTTGCGGATCTGCGCCGCGAGCCCGCGGTATTTTGTGGCCTGGCGCGCCTGGCGCTTGAGGCTGTCGGCCTGGCCGTCGACCTGTTTCAACACGTCTTCGAGGCGCGTGAGATTTTCCGACGCGGCGTTGAGGCGCAGCTCAGCCTCGTGCCGGCGCGAATGCAGCCCGGCGACGCCGGCGGCGTCTTCGAGGATGCGGCGGCGCGCCTGCGGCTTCGCCGAAATGATCTCGCCGATCTGTCCCTGGCGCACGAGCGAAGGCGAGCGGGCGCCGGTGGCGGCGTCGGCGAAGAGAAGCTGCACGTCGCGGGCGCGCACCTCGCGGCCGTTGATTCGGTAGGTGGAGCCCTGCTCGCGCTCGATTCGGCGCGTGACCTCGATCGCGTCGGCGTCGTTGAAGGCCGCCGGCGCCGTGCGCGACGAATTGTCGAGCACCAGCCCGACCTCGGCCAGATTGCGCGCCGGGCGCGAGCCGCCGCCCGAGAAAATCACGTCGTCCATGCCGGACGCGCGCATGTTTTTATAGGAGTTTTCGCCCATCACCCAGCGCAGGGCTTCGACCAGATTCGACTTGCCGCAGCCATTGGGGCCGACGACGCCGGTTAAGCCCGGCTCGATGAGGAAATCGGTCGGCTCGCAGAAGCTCTTGAAGCCCAGAAGGCGCAGGCGCTCGAATTTCATTGCCTAAAGACCGCCACAAACTGCAGGGGAAAGCAAGAAAACCGACGCGATATGTTGTGGGTAGGCGCTACCGAAGGCGCTCCCGAGACGGAGGCGCGTCGCATTCCGCCACCGAATCACGATTTTCATTGCATCGCAGGATTGCGGCGGAAAAAATGGATTCGAGACATGAGTCGGCCGTCAGGTGACGGTTCCCTCATCCTTCGAGACGCCTGCGCCGATCTCGGGTTTACCCGTGATCGGCATTTGAAGCCCAAGTCAGGCAAGCCCGACTTGGGTGCAGGCTCCTCAGGATGAGGAAACCTTCAGTCCAACACTGCGAATTTTTGAGCGAAATCGCGAGGCTTAAAAGGCGTAGAATGGGTTCAGCCAGTCCGCGGGACGAAGATTTCTGGGTGTTCGGCTACGGGTCGCTGATGTGGCGGCCGGGCTTCGACTTCCTCGACAGCGCGCTCGCCTGGGTGCACGGCTATCACCGGGCGCTGTGCATCTTCTCGCATGTCCATCGCGGCACGCCGCAGCGGCCGGGGCTGGTGCTCGGGCTCGATCGCGGCGGCTCCTGCCAGGGCGTCGCCTTCAAAATCGCGGCGCGCGACCGCGCCGAAACGATTCGCTATCTGCGCGAACGCGAACTCGTCACCTCGGTCTATCTCGAAAAAACGCTCGGCGTGCGATTCGTCGACGGCGGCGGCGCCAAGGCCCTCGCCTATGTCGTCGACCGCACGCATATCCAATACGCCGGGCGGCTGCCGGAAGATGAGATGATTCGCCTGATCGCCGAAGGCGTCGGCCTCAACGGCGACAATCCCGCCTATGTGCGCAACACCTACGAACATCTGCTGCGGCTCGACATCCATGACGCCGAACTCGCCGAGGTCGTCCGCCGGCTCGATCACGAGTCCTGCAGGACCGGGCCCGCGACCGGCGGCGCCGGCGATGAGCCGACGCCGCTTTGACGCAACGCTTTGCACAACGCTTTTACGCAACGACTAACGCTTGCGCGCACAGACTTGCGCGCACGAAACTCGCGACGCAACGCTGACGCTACAGACGGTCCGCCTGATCAGTTGAGCAGCGACGCGGAAAGATCGCGCAACGACGCGGCGTCGGCGCAAAAATGCACATGCCATTCGGCGACGCCGAGCTCCCGCGCGATCTCGCGCAGCCCGCGGCGGTCGCCGTAGCTGCGTTCCTGCGCGAGAAAGACGCAGACCGGCCGCGTCGCCGCGCCCTCCCGCGCGACGCCGATGACGACGCCATTCGTCACGTCGGCGACGAAAGACTCCTCGCCCGACTGAAACACCGAGCACACATAGCGGCGGCCGGAAGCGCCGCGCCAGGAAAAGAACCGGCTGCGCAGCGAATCCGTCTCGGCGAGCGATAGAAGCGCCTGGCCGCGCGGCGCGGAATCCTCAAGCCCCAAGACGCTGCTAGAGGCGCTGCTAGAGACGCTGCGAGCGATGCTGAAAGACGGATAACGGGGCTGATACATGGCACGATCCGCTAACGAGGATGAACACGGAACATGACTAGAACGAAACGGGCACAACGTCAAGGAGCGCGCGCCCATCCATGTCTCTTGGGTTCCTGGCAAAAGACAGGACAGGCGCGCACGCGCCGCTACTCGCCAACGGCGCAAGACGGTTTCCCGTCTCGCGCTTAGTTATGCATGGCGATGATCTTGGAAGATGTGCGCCAACGCGCATGACGAACGCTTTACCTCTTATCGAGGTGGGCGCCGATTGAGGCTTTCGCAATAGCGCGCGCGCCCTATCCGTTCGCGCCGCCGCCCGCCGTGCGCAGCCAGGCCGCGCCGCAGGCCTTGGCGAGTTCGCGCACGCGCAAAATATAGCTCTGGCGCTCGGTCACCGAGATCACGCCGCGCGCGTCGAGAAGATTGAAGGCGTGGCTCGCCTTGATGCATTGGTCATAGGCCGGCAGCGCCATGAGATGCATCTCGTCGCCCGAGCCCGCGCCAAAATGCAGCAGGCGCTCGCATTCGGATTCGGCGTCCTTGAAATCTTTAAAAAGTTTTCCCGTGTCGGCGGCCTCAAAATTGTGGCGCGAATATTCCTGCTCGGCCTGCAGAAAGACGTCGGCGTAGGTGACTTTTTCGTCGCCGTCGCGGCCGTTGAAATTCAATTCCATGATGCTGTCGACGCCCTGCAGATAGCAGGCGAGACGCTCCAGCCCATAGGTCAGTTCGCCGGCGACCGGCGCGCATTCGAAGCCCGCCACCTGCTGGAAATAAGTGAACTGCGAGACCTCCATGCCGTCGCACCAGCATTCCCACCCGAGCCCCCAGGCGCCGAGCGTCGGGCTTTCCCAATCGTCCTCGACGAAGCGGATGTCGTGGAGCTTCGGATCGACGCCAATCGCCGAAAGCGAAGCGAGATAGAGCTCCTGCAGATCGGGGGGCGAGGGTTTGAGGATCACCTGGAACTGATAGTAATGCTGCAGGCGATTGGGATTCTCGCCATAGCGCCCGTCCTTGGGGCGCCGGCAGGGCTGCGCATAGGCCGCGCGCCACGGCTTCGGGCCGAGCGCGCGCAGCGTCGTGGCCGGATGAAAGGTGCCCGCGCCCATCTCCATGTCATAGGGCTGCAGAATGACGCAGCCCTGCGCCGCCCAGAAGTTTTGCAGGGTGAGGATGAGCCCCTGGAAGGAGCGGATGGGGGAAAGATGGGGGGCGATGGGGGGCATCGCCGCGTATACTCCCTCTCCCAGTTCCTCGGAAGTCGGCTGTTGCCGACTTCCGCATTCAACGCGCAAGTCGGAAAAATCCGACTTGCGTTGAGAGGGTTGGGGTGAGGGGCTGGGAGCGTTGGCTGAAGGATTCTTGACGTTTGCTTCCGTGCTTCGATCAACGCTCATGTCAAAACCCCAAGCCCCTCACCCTTCCCTCTCCCCGCCAGCGGGGAGAGGGTTTGCGCGCAAGCTATTGGCGGGGCCAACGCAGGTCAACGACATGCTTTGCAGACGGCGGGCGGGTGAATATCCGGGATGGGCCAGAGCCGACGTTAAATCCTGAGATTAGGATGCTGCACAGCGGTCCAGTCACGCCCGTCTTCGGCAAAGTCACAATAGATTTCGCTAGGCGTCCATTGAGGAATCTCCTGGAACCGGAAATACGCGCTTAAATCAGAATGCCCACCGAGACCAATCGAGGGAGTGAACTGTGCAGCCAACATAACAACGCATGCGCTGACAGCGTTAATCGCGTGTTCCAAGCTTGCCTGTCGGAAAGCACCCTCACGATCATGTTTGACTTGGTTATACGCGTCATACCAGCTGAGCGATTTTGTCGGCCGCTCGGTGTTCCAGCCGAAAAAAGGCTTGACCGCTGGTAGCCAAGGGTAGCTGGAGAAGCTCACGGCATAACCATCGAGCCTCATTGGCCGAACGAGACGCACGTAGTCTCTGGTGCGGAGCTGTTCCGTGACGGCGCGGTTCGCGACTAGAACGCCGCGCCAGTGAGCCTCTACTTCCGTGGACGCTAAGATCAGAAGGTTCCGAATTTCATGTCCGAATACATCAAGCGTGTCCGGTGCCGGATGCACCGTCTGACAGATTAGGTCCAAGCGGCGCATACGAGCGTTCGCTTGGCCCAACCCTAGAGCGACAATATTCGGATTCTCCGTTACACTCGGGCTACGCATGTAGCGCTGCTTTTCATAGCTCAAGGGGCGTGCCATGCGCGGACAGTATTGCCGCGGGTCAAGCTCTATCTTGTGAAACGAAAGTCGGGACCACCCCCCGCGTTCGATAGCCTCCCAGATCGTTTCTTGTTGAGACGCCTCGAAGTAAGAACCGGGGCCTCTTTCTGGATTGCTGACGCCAAGACGAACCGCCTTACGATCTTTGATCCGCCACACCTGTTCCGCGTGGCCGGAGCCTACAATCCGTAAATAGTAGCCCACATCCGCACCCCGAATTCCATAACTAAGCCTATCGAGGCCAATCTAACAGAGGGTCACGCCCTGGATGGGCAACCCAACTGCCTCCTTTGGGTCATAAGCACTCGTTCAATCCGACCTTCGACCGCCCCAGTCGATGCCGACAGCACAAAACCTAACTCAAAACTCCTGCACCGCGGGGATCGCCTGACCGGCGAGCGGCTCCATGAATTCAGACCGCCCTTGTGCGGGGCGCCGGTGCCAATTCGGCGCCAACCGCGCCGGGCATGATGTCGTCGTGCGATCCTGCAGCCGATCTCAGCGCAACCCTTCCGAAATCTCGCCCCCGCGCGCTACGAGGTCGCGCCTCGCGATTGCGCCGAGGCGCTTTGACGCGCCCGTTACGGCCAACCTTGCATCCGATGGGCGCTTCAAATAGTTCAGACCGCGTCCCCTTTCAGAACCTTTTTCAGAACGACTTGAAGCAGCGCAGCTTTCGCCGTCGCGCGTCGTCAAAACGCGCCTGCGAGAGAGCGCCAATCTTGGCGCCACATTTGGCGCCAAAGCGGCGGCGAACTTGGCCGCGCCCTGGTGGGACATTTCGTGAAAGCCGGCATTTTCAAAGCCTTAACTATTCGTCTTTACCGTAAGCGCGGACAAGAATTCGCCCTAAAGCAGCCCAAGCAAGGCCGTTTAGTTCTGGTGAGAATATGTGAAGGCGTTCCGTGCAGTTCTGGCTTTCGCCGAACTTTGTCGCGATTTCGCGCAAATGTCAGCGAAGCTCAGAGCCTTGCGACGGAAGAGTAATTCGGAGGTAGGGGCGAATGATGCAAGGGATCGGTGCGCCAATCGATTTTATTTCTTTGGATCGTCGCATTTATTCTCGCAAGAGCTCGTCTCATCTGGTCATCGCCGGCGTCGCGCTGGCGGTGAGCCTGTCGGCGGGGTGGTGGGCGCTCTCGCAGCGCCAGGCCGCCCGCTCTGAGACAGCCGCGGCGTTCCACACGCAAAGCGCCTCTGTCGCGCAAAACCCCTACGGGGCCATCGTCGGCCTCGGCGGCCGGCGCCAGACGCTGGCGTTCGCTGAACCGACGCTGCGCGGCGCGCTTGACGCCAGCATCCAGCCCGCGGCGCAAACGCCGTCCGCCATCGTTCCCGAGCAACAGGACGTCGACGACGCGCAGGTCGCCTCGGCCGAGGACGCGCCGCTGCCGCCGCGCCGCCCGGTCGAACTCACCGTCGCCAATCGCGGCCTCTATGAGGGCTCGCTGCGCCGCATGGCGCGCACCACCGTCGTGCCGGGCTCCGGACCGGACGACCGCTCGATCTTCGAGAGATTCTTCGGGCTCGGCGACGCCGCGCAATCGGCGCAAGAGGCGCGCCAGCAGCAGCCGCGCGGACAGGCGCTCGCCTATGCGGCGCCGGACGGCGGCACGCTCTCCGACCTGAAATCCGGCATCCTCGGGGGCGTTTCGGGCGCGGCCGGCGCGGCGGTCGGACCTGCGACGCGCTACGACCGCTACACCGCCGTCTACGACATCTCGACGCATACGGTCTATCTGCCCAGCGGCGCAAAACTCGAGGCGCATTCAGGCCTGCGCGAACATCTCGACGATCCGCGCTACGTTCATTTGCGGATGCGCGGCGCGACGCCGCCGCATGTTTACGATCTCAAGCCGCGCGAAGCGCTGTTCCATGGCGTCGAAGCGCTGCGTCTCACGCCGGTCGGCGGCGAGGGCGCGATCTTCGGCCGCGCCGGCCTTCTCGCCCATACCTACATGCTCGGCCCGAACGGCGATTCGAACGGCTGCGTGTCGTTCCGCGACTATCAGGCCTTCCTGCGCGCTTATAAGAACGGCGAGGTGCGCCGGCTCGCCGTCGTCGCGCATCTGTAAACACTTATTCTTACGCGTGAAAATGAAAGGCGGCCGGTAGCGGCCGCTTTTCTTTGTGATTTGCGCTCGGTCATCCACTTTGGATCGATGACAAGTTCTTGTCGGTATTGCGAAGTTCCATTAGCGTAAAGTTCGGAGCGCATGAGGGGTCGTGCATGTCCGTTTCGATTTATCTCATCAATCCTGCTGGTGATTTTCCAACTTATTTCGGCGGCGAGGCGCTGGCGGCGTCGGGCGTGGCGGGCGGCGTGATGATGGCGGACCTCGCCACGGCGACCGTCGCGGCGCTCGCGCCCAGGGACTTCGCCTTCGAACTTTGCGAAGAGCAGGTCGAACCGGTGAATTTCGACCATCCTGCCGACTACGTCGCGATCACCGGCAAGGTCAGCCAGCGCGGCCGGATGATCGCCATCGCCGACGAATTCCGCCGCCGCGGCAAGCGCGTCATCATCGGCGGCCCTTATGCGAGCCTTTCGCCGGCGCGGCTGCGCGACCACTGCGACGTGCTGGTCAGCGGCGAGATCGAGGAAATCGCCGGCGAAATTTTCTCCGATCTTAGCGCCGGCAAGCCGAAGGACAGCTATGTCGGCGACAAGCCGTCGCTCGCCGCTTCGCCGCCGCCGCGCTGGGATCTTTATCGCAACGACCGCGCGATTCTCGGCGCGGTGCAGACCTCGCGCGGCTGTCCGTTCGAATGCGAATTCTGCGACGTCATTCAATATCTGGGGCGCAAGCAGCGTCACAAGCCGATCGCCAACGTCCTCGCCGAACTCGACGCGCTCTGGGCGGCGGGCTATCGCACGGCCTTCCTCGCCGACGACAATTTCACCGCGTATCGCGCGCACTGCAAGGAGCTGCTCGCGGCGATCGCGCATTGGCGCCGCGATCGTCCGATGGAGTTCGTCACGCAGATCTCCATCGACGCGACGCGCGACGAGGAACTGCTCGACATGTGCGTCGCGGCGGGCCTGACGCAGGTCTTCGTCGGCATCGAGACGCCCAATGTCGAAAGCCTGCGGGAGACCGGCAAGCGGCAGAATCTCAAGATCAGCCTCGTCGACGAAATCCAGAAGCTCGTCCACCATGGCATGTCGGTGATGGGCGGCATGATCGTCGGCTTCGACCATGACGGCCCGAGCGTATTCGCCCAGCAATATGAGTTCGCCATGGCGACGCCGATTCCGATCTTCAGCCTCGGCGCGCTGATGGCCTCGGAGGCGACGCCGCTCTTCGACCGCATCACCCGCGAGGGGCGGCTGCTCACCGGCGGCGTCGAGACCCAGGCGGTGCCGTGGAGCTCCAACATCCAGTGCCAGACGATGAGCATGGAAGAGCTGCATCACGGCATGCAGAATCTCTGCAACGCGATCTACGCCCCGGCCGCCTTCGGCGAACGCATGCTGCGCCTGATCAGCACTTTTGGCCGCCACCGCAAGGCGCCGGCGCCGCAGCCCTTCGATCCGAAATCGCTGCGCGAGGTCGAACAGCAGGCGATGCAGGTCGGCATGGACGTGCGCAAGATGGGCGAGGCGGAAGGCCGCATGTGGAACAAGGTCTGGGGCGCCGCCGTGCGCAAGCCGGAGACCATCACCATCGTCGCGCGCATCATGTTTCAATATGCGCAGGCGCGGCACATGTTTGATAAGGGCAATTACTGGGAGCCGCAGCTCTCGAGCCCGCCCGCGGCGTCGCAGCGCGCGGCGTAAATACGCGTTTCGCCTGAGTCGCAGGCCTGTCATTCCCGACGCGCATCTCACGCGCGATCGGGAATCCAGAGGAAAATCAGCGCTGCTGTATCGGCTCTGGATTCCCGGTCAGGCCTGCGGCCCGCCGGGAATGACAAGCCCAGCGAACTGATCAACCGGGATTCATATTAGACCACTATCGCCTTCAAGATCGACAGCGGCGCTTTCGAGCCCTTGACGCCGGCGAGAAGAATGCGCGTCGCCGGCGCGTCGGCCCGCGTGTGGATCGCCTGGATCGACACGCCCCCTATTCTGCCCTGCACAGCCGCGAGGCATTCGGCGAGCGCGTCGGCGCGGTGGATCATCACGAAAGTTCCGCTAGGCGCGAGCAGCGCGAGACAGGCCCGGACCCAATCCATCAGCGGCGCGCTGGCGATATGGGCGCGCGCCTTGGCCGCGTCGGGCGTCGCGCGCACCTTGCCGGCGTCGTGAAACGGCGGATTGGTGAGCACGAGCGCCGCCCTCTCGTCGATCAGTCCAGCGGCGCGGCGCGATTTCGCCGCGAGAACGTCGGCTTGGTAAACCGTCGCCCTTGCGCCCAGCGCATTTTCGGCGACGTTTTCGCGCGCGAGCGCGCAAGACTCGGGGTCGATCTCCACAAGGCCAACGATCGCGCCAGGCGCGCGCAGCGCCGCCATCAGCCCGACCGCGCCCGACCCCGCGCCGACGTCGAGAATGAGCCCCTGCTGATGTTGGGGCGTCGCGGCGGCGAGAAGCTCCGCCTCGGTGCCGGAGCGGTGGCCGGCGGCGCTTTGACGCAGGCGCAGGCGCCCGCCGAGAAAACCATCCAAACTCGCGTCTTTCATAGGAGCCGAGAGGCTCACATCCCGCGGCGCTCCACCCTCCCCTTGAGGGGGAGGGTGGAGCGCCGGGGTGGGGTGAACCCAAGGTCTTTGCCGCCTGTCACCCCACCCCGCATTGCTATCGCAATGCGACCCTCCCCCTCAAGGGGAGGGTGATTGCGATAGCCTACGCCGCCGACTTGCCGCCTCCATCCCAAAGCCGTAAGTTCGCGCCAGAAAACGTAAGGCTTAAGGGGGGTCCGTGGGTATCGTCATTCCGCTCGATGAGAAAAAGGACGCCGGCCTCGACAGTCTCCTCGAACTCATCAAGCCCGACCTGGAGCGCACCAATCAGCTGATCATTCAGCGCATGGGCTCCGACGTCACGACGATTCCCGAGGTCGCCAATCATCTCATCTCCGCCGGCGGCAAGCGTTTGCGGCCGATGCTCGTTCTCGCCACCGCCGGCATGTGCGGCTACAGGGGCGACGGGCATCTGAAATTCGCCGCCGGCATTGAATTCATGCATACGGCGACGCTGCTCCATGACGACGTCGTCGACGAAAGCGACATGCGCCGCGGCAAGATCGCCGCCCGCATGCTGTGGGGCAATCAGACCTGCGTGCTCGTCGGCGACTTCCTGCTCGGCCACGCCTTCAAAATGATGGTCGAGCCCGGCGTCATCGCGCCGCTCTCCGTGGTTTCGCAAGCCGCCGCGGTGATCGCCGAAGGCGAGATCATGCAGCTCAACGCCGCGAAGGACACTACCACCACCGAGGACGCCTATATGGGCGTCATCCGCCGCAAAACGGCGGAGCTTTTCGCCGCCGCGGCCGAAGTCGGCGTGATGCTCGGCGGCAAGCCGAAGGCGGACGAAGCCGCCGCGCGCAGCTATGGCATGAATCTCGGCGTCGCTTTCCAGCTTATCGACGACGCGCTCGATTATGGCGGCTCGTCCACCAAGCTCGGCAAGAACGTCGGCGACGACTTCCGCGAGGGCAAGATCACGCTCCCCGTGGTGCTCGCCTTCCGTCGCGGCAATGAGAAAGAACGCGAGTTCTGGCGGCGCACGCTGGAAAAGGCCGAAATCAAGGACGGCGACGTCGAGACCGCCTGCGGTCTGATGAAGAAGCACAAGGCGCTCGAAGATACGATCGAGCGCGCGGCGCATTACGGCGCCATCGCACGCGACGCGATGGAGATTTTCCCCGCATCGCCATGGAAGAGCGCGCTGCTCGAAGTCGTCGACTTCTGCATCGACCGCGTCTACTAAAGCAGGTTCCGAAAAAGTTGATCGGACTTTTTCGGTGAGAACCTGCTCCAACGCTTTTATCTGGAGCGATTCCTTATCGATTACATGATTCCATGTGATCGGGAAGCGCTCTAGCGGCGCCGGCCGCGCGAGGCGACCGGCGGACCTATCATCCCTTCAGACAGTCGGTCTTGAAGTGTTTGCGGTCTTTGCCGTGAAGCCCTTTAGCGTCGGCTTGCGCGCGGCAGTCTTTTTCCCTCTCCGCATGCGTCTTCGCCCCTGTCGCGGCGCTCGCCGGCTGCGTAGCGGCGGCAGGCGCCTCGGCGCTCGGCGCGGGCGCTGCTGCAGTCGCGACGCTCTTTGGCGCGATTTCCGCAGGCGGCGCCCAGGCGGTCGGCGCGTCAGGCGCCTTCGTCTCGGCGAGCGCGGCGGCGCCGAAGGAGAGGCTGGCGCATAGGACGCCAGCGACAATGCTTTTCATATTGGTGAACATCTACGTTTCTTCTTTGCTTCGAGGCGCGCCGCAACGCCGCATGTTGATCCAATTGCGGCGCGACTCCATCACGCGCGAGCGCGCGTGCGCCATCGGCCACACCTGAAGCTTAGGCGATTTATGACAGTTTGTCTTTGACGCAACGCAGCAGCGCCAAAAATGGCTAGCGTCGCCACCACACGTAGATCGCGACGCCGGCGATGAAGCTCGAATAGAGGATCTTCCATGCGAGCCGGCGCAGCGCGGACGCGCGGCGCACAGGAATGTCGTTGGGGCGGGAAGTCCTTCGCTCGCCGACGGAAACCGGACTGAGCGCAGCGTGGGAGTAACGCATGAATCGCTCCTCATCCAAAAGCGGACAGGTCATTAGCGGCAAGGCTAAGGCGCGATTGATTTACAAATTGCTTCGATCTCAACTGACCCGAGAGATCGCTTCCAGAGAGATCGCTGCGCGGCGCTGCAAGCAGTGATAAAAGCCTCGGAAAGCAATCGGCGGAGAACGACATGGCCCGCGATACGACGGCGAAGACATCGGATTGGCGCTTCGAACTCGCGGGCGCGGCGCCGCCCGTCGCCGCGCAGCGCCACACGCGCAGAGTCATCCATGGCCGCGTGCTCGATGATCCCTACGACTGGCTCGCGGCGAAAAACTGGCGCGAGGTGCTGCGCGACCCGGATGCGCTTCCCGACGACATCGCCGAGCTGATCGAGACGGAAAACGCTTACTGCGATGGCGTCATGGCGCCGCTCAAAAATTTACGCAGGGCGCTGGTGGCCGAAATGCGCGGCCGCATCAAGGAGGATGACAGCGAGGTTCCCGAGCCGGACGGGCCTTACGCCTATTACGAACGCTTCCACGAGGGCGCGGAACATCCGCTCTACTGCCGGACGCCGCGAGACGGCGGCGCCGAAACCGTGCTCCTCGACGGCGATGCGCTCGCCAAAGGCCACGACTTCTTCGATATCGGCGACGCGGCGCATGCGCCCGATCATGCGCAGCTTGCCTGGAGCGTCGACGACGCGGGCTCGGAGCTATACGACATCCGCACCAGGGCGTTGAGCGATGGCCTCGACCGCGCCGACGTCGTGAGCGACAGCGACGGCGCCGTTGTCTGGCAGGCCAATTCGAAAGCCTACTACTATGTGCTGATCGACGAGAACCATCGCACCGCGCAGGTCTTTCGACACGAAGTGGGCGCCGATCCCGCCGACGACGCGCTGATCATCGAGGAAACCGACAGCGCCTGGTTCGTCAGCCTGCATGAAAGCCGCTGCAGGCGTTTCGCGATTGTGTCCATCCACGGCCATGACGCGACGGAATGCTGGCTCATCGATCTTCGCGAGAGCAATCCGACGCCGCGCATCGTCGCGCCGCGCGAACCGCGCCTGCGCTACGACGTCGAGCCGCATGGCGACCTTCTCTACATACGCAACAACGCCGACGGCGCCGATGATTTCCGCATTTCCGTCGCGCCGCTCGCGGAGCCCGGCCGCGAAAACTGGAAGGACGTCGTTCCCCATCGCCACGGCGTCATGATCGACTCCTTCACCGTCTATGCGCGTTATCTTGTCTGGCTGCTTCGGGAAAACTCCTTGCCGACGATCGTCATCCGCGCGCTCTCCAGCGGCGAGGAACATGCGATTCACTTCGAGGAGGAAGCCTATGCGCTGTCGATCGATCCGGGGCTGGAATTCGACACCGACATTCTGCGCTTCGTCTATTCGTCGATGACGACGCCAGATGAGACTTATGACTACGACATGGCCGCGCGCACGCGCATCCTGCGCAAGCGCCAGGAAATTCCCTCCGGACATGATCCCAAGAAGTATGTAACGCGGCGCTTTCTCGCGACGGCGCGCGACGGCGAAAGCGTGCCGATCACGCTCCTGCATCGCGCCGACTTCATGCCCGGCGGAGACGGCGCGCCGCTGCTGCTCTACGGCTATGGCGCCTATGGCTATGCGCTGTCGGCGGGCTTTAACGAAGACGCGCTATCGCTCGTCGATCGCGGCTTTGTCTATGCGCGCGCCCATATTCGCGGCGGAACGGACAAGGGCTGGCGCTGGTACGAGGACGGCAAGCTCGAGAAGAAGCAAAACAGCTTCTTGGACTTCATCGATTGCGCGCGCCATCTGATCTCCGCCGGCTACACGCGCGAAGGCGGCGTCGTCGCGCAGGGAGGATCGGCGGGCGGTCTGCTGATGGGCGCCGTCGCCAATGAGGCGCCGGAGCTGTTCGCCGGCATCATCGCCAGCGTGCCTTTCGTCGACACGCTGAATACGATGCTGCGCGACGATCTTCCGCTGACGCCGCCCGAATGGCTGGAATGGGGCAACCCGATCGCCAGCGCCGAAGCCTATGATCGCCTCGCGTCCTATTCGCCTTACGACAATGTGCGCGCGCAACACTATCCGCCGATTCTCGCTGTCGCGGGCGTGACCGATCCTCGGGTCACCTATTGGGAGCCGCTCAAATGGGTCGCGAAGCTTCGCGCTACGATGAGCGGCGGCGGACCAGTGATGCTGTTCACCCATATGGGCGCGGGCCACGCCGGCGCCTCGGGCCGATTCGAAGCGCTTGAAGACACGGCGCTGGAATATGCTTTCGCACTCGCCTGCGCCGCGCGCGCCTTCAATGACGCGAAGGATTTCGTGTAATAATATTGAATAAAGCCGCTGCATTTCCCGAGAGAGGGAAATGCAGCGAAGAAAGTCATTTGGTGGGATGCACCCACTCCGAATCGGGGGGAATGACGGGCTTGCTCTCGGCGGCCGGCGGGCTGGTTTCGGCGGGAGCGCTGGGCGCCGCCGTTTCGGCGGGCGCTTCGCTCACCGCAGCGGGCGCTTCGTTTTGATCTTCGGCGCGCACGGGCGCGCTGAAGATTGCGCCCGCGGCGATTGCGGCCGTCAACAGCAGTAGTTTTTTCATATGGCGATTTCCCCTTTGGAGTAAGCCCGAGTCGCGGGGTTGCGCTCATTTATGGCCGGCGCGGATTATAGTCGGCGACTCCTTCCACTCAAGCCGCCGATTGATCATCCGCAGCGAGTCCTGACTCGCAGCTCGAACGGACGCTACGAGCTTGGCCCCTTCTTCCGCCTGATCTCTTCGGGCGGAGCCCATTCCTGGCCGCTTTGTGTTCCTTTCTTTCCCTCGACGCCCGGCGAGCCGGCGGAGGTTCCACTCGACCCCGCCAAACCGCTTTCGTTGACATCAGCCGCTTTCGGATTGTCCTTCTGCACGGCGCCCGATGGCTCGACCGGACTTCCAGCCGCCGGTCCCGAGGTCACGCCCTGCTCCTGCGGTTGCTGAGACTGCTGATCTGGCGGCTGCTGCTGCGTTTGCTGCGGCTGTTGCTGTTGGTCCTGCTGCTGGTCCTCGGCCAACGCGGCAGGCGCCAAAAGGGCGAGGGCGAGGCTTCCGACGACGGCTAATCTTGTCTTCATGTCGACTCCTTGGAGGGGCGCCAATGCGCGACATTCGCCCTGCGGGTAAATGGAGGAGGGAACAAAACTAGCAATGGCGCGAGGCGCGCCATGTAGGGCGCGCCCTGTAGCGCTCGCGTACGCTTTGCCGTATTCAGCTTGCGCTTACGCTAGGAGAAACATGATGGCCGTCGACAGCAAGCACGCCGAAACGATTGCGCTCCACGCCGGCTGGCGCGCTGATGAAACCAACGGCGCCGTCGCCGTTCCGATTTACCAGACGACCTCCTATCAGTTTCACGACACCGAGCACGCCGCCAATCTTTTTGCGCTGAAAGAACTCGGCCACATCTATACGCGCATCGGCAACCCGACGACCGGCGTATTGGAGGCGCGGCTCGCGGCGCTGGAGGGCGGCGTGGCGGCCCTGGCGCTGGCGTCGGGACAGGCGGCGTCGGCGCTGTCGATTCAAAATCTCGCGCGCGTCGGCGACAATGTCGTCTCGTCCACCGATCTTTACGGCGGCACCTGGAACCTCTTCGCCAATACGCTGAAGGACCAGGGTCTCGAGGTGCGCTTCGTCGATCCGGCGGATCCGGAAAATTTCCGCCGCGCCACCGACGATCGCACGCGCGCCTATTACGCCGAGACTCTGCCTAATCCCAAACTCACGGTGTTTCCAATCGCCGAAGTCGCGGCGATCGGCCGGGAGCTCGGCATTCCGCTGATCATGGACAACACCGCCGCGCCGATTCTCTGCCGGCCGATCGATCATGGCGCGGCGATCGTCGTTTATTCGACGACGAAATATCTCGGCGGCCACGGCACGTCGATCGGCGGCGCCATCATCGATTCCGGCAATTTCGACTGGGAGAAATTTCCGCAACGTCAGCCGGCGCTGAACACGCCCGATCCGAGCTATCACGGCGCCGTCTGGGTTGAGGCGGTCAAGCCGATCGGTCCGGTCGCCTATATCATCAAGGCGCGCGCGACGCTGCTACGCGATCTCGGCCCGGCTCCCTCGCCGTTCAACGCCTTTCTGACACTGCAGGGCGTCGAGACGGTGACGCTGCGCATGGAGCGTCATGTGCAGAACGCGCAGAAGGTCGTCGACTTCTTGAGCGAGCGCAGCGAAGTGACGCGGGTCATTCATCCGTCGCAGCAGACAGGCGAGATGCGCCGCCGCGCCGACGCCTATCTGAAGGGCGGCTATGGCGCGCTGCTCGGCTTCGAATTAAAGGGCGGTCTCGACGCCGGCCGCAGATTTATCGACGCGCTGCAGATGTTCTATCACGTCGCCAATATCGGCGACGCGCGCAGCCTCGCCATCCATCCGGCGACGACGACGCATTCTCAGCTCGCGGAGGAGGCGCAGATCGCGAGCGGCGTGACGCCCGGCTATGTGCGGCTCTCGATCGGCATCGAGCACATCGATGACATTATCGCCGATCTGGAAAAGGGGCTGAAAGCGGCGGGCGCGTAAGGCGCTCCCTTCTCCCGTGAAGCGGGAGAAGGTGGCCCCGCGAAGCGGGGTCGGATGAGGGCGATCGCAGCAATGCTTCTTGGTTTACGAAGAATGGCGCCAGCGAAGTTCAAGAGCCATGAGAGCGGATCGTCCATCGCTCGGACGCGTCCCGCGAAGACGAAAGGATTTCCGATCGCACTCTAAAGCCCTCATCCGACCCTCGCTGACGCGAGGGCCACCTTCTCCCACCAAGTGTGAGAAGGATGCGCACAAACGCCATGCGTGTTGCGCCTGACTCAAGGCTTCGTCGCGAGCCGGTCCACGATCGCGCGAATGGCGGCGATCTGCGGCCCCTTCTTGGTGTGGTGCTCGGCGTTGTCGTAGCCCCACCAGTCCCAGCAGGCGTTGGGATTCAACACGAAGTTCAACGTATAGAACGGCCAGCCCCATCCCCAGCGGCTGATCGTTTGCGGGTAAACGACGATGATGTGGTTCGTATCGGCCCAGCGATTGTAGCCGGCGTTTTTGTAGAACGCGTCGCCAACTTCGGCCGCCTGCTGTTTGCAGCCATGCAGGGCGACATGCACGCGGCACGTCTCCAGCGCGCAGACATGCGGCACATACGCGTAGCCGACATCGCTTAGACTGTGATTGTAGGGATTGCCGTCGGGCAGAAATTCCTTCTGGTCGAACTCGACATATTTTCCGGCGGGCTGCGCGCTCGGCGGGTTGAGCGGCCCGTAAATCTGTTCGAGCAAGGCTTTCGCGGCGTCGAAGTCGCAATCGACGATGAACGGAGCCTTGTTCACGCCGCATTGCTTGTCGCCATAGTCCTCGGTCACCATGGCGTGACCCGCGCCGATATCGTTTCGATAGACGATGCGGTCCGGCGGCACATAAAACGCGTAATAATCGCGCGCCGCATCCATCACGACGGGGTGCACCACCTCGTCCTTGCGGCCGGAAAACAGCCAGACGCGCGCGTCATTCAAATTGGCGACGTCGTCTATGGCGCCGGAGCGCGCGAGCGAATCGGTGATGTTCGTAAGATGCGCCGGATCCGGGACAGGATGGCCGGCGTCCGGCTTCATGCAATTATTGGTCGCCTGGTTCGTACTCTGCTCCGCGCAGTCGTAAGGCACGCCGGCGATGATCCCGGCGCCCTTCACAATGCCCGAATGCGCCACATGGAATTGCAACGCCATGGCGGCGCCCGATGAAAGCCCTGACACGGAAGTCTCGGAGAGATTTGCGCCGTAGGGCGGCAGGCGCTCGGCCCCTGACGCGGCGTCGGCTGCAAGACAGCACGTCACGGCGACGGCGATGTGTAATCTGCGCAAAGGAATAAACATGAACTTCTCCTCTAAAATCGTGTGGCGAAGCTTTAGCGGCGGGGAGAAATGATCACATGATCGGCGGCCCCTTCACGATCAGCGGATTGCCCGCGACGACGAGCGCCACTCTTCCCGCACTCCGGGAAACAGCCTGATGCAATTCGCCTGCCGCATCCCGAAAAGCACGCGCCAATGCGTTGTCCGGCACGATCGACAATCCCACCTCGGACGAGACGGCGACGGTCGGCGCCGAGCGGGACGACAACGCGTGAACAAGCGCGGCGCGATCACGCGAAAGATCGGCGCCGCCAATAAGCCGATTGCTCAGCCACAAGGTGAGACAGTCGATCAGCAACGGGCGATCCGCTGGCGCATCGCCAATCGCTTCGACGAGCGCCTGCGCCGCTTCGACGGTGCGCCAATCCTCGCCGCGTCTTGCGCGATGCGCGTCGACGCGCGCACGCATTTCCTCATCGAGAATGTCCGCCGTCGCAATATAGGTCCAGGGCGACGGATGCGTGACGATGAGACTCTCCGCATAGGCGCTTTTGCCTGAACGCGCGCCGCCGAGCACAAGGGTGAGATGCGGATTTTCAGTCATATGCTGGCTCTTTGAAACGGCGTGCGGGCGAGCAACGCCCCCTCGCGGTCGAATATGATGATCTCCAATTCGCTCTCCGCCGGATCCAGCAGCCGCGCGGCGGTTTTCCACGCGGCGCGCGCGACCGGCGCCGAAAGATCGATTCCTGCGCTTTGCCCGATCTGCAACGCTTCGAGCGCGCTGTTGGCGCTCTCGATCAGCGCCGCAATCTCTTCGCCCGCGCCAACCTCGCGCGCGGTTTGGGCGAGCCGCGCAAAATCAACGCTCGAGCGCCCCGAATGAAGATCGAGCCGCCCTTGCGCGAGCTTGGTCATTTTGGCGAAGCCGCCGCCGATCGTGACGCGCGCGACCGGATGGGTGCGAAGATATTTCAAAAGCCCGCCGACGAAATCGCCCATTTCGATGAGGGACGTCTCCGGCAGATCATAAAGCCGCTTCACCGCCGCCTCGGAGGTCGAGCCCGTCGTGCCGGCGACATGCGTCAGGCCGCTGGCGCGCGCCACATCGACGCCGCGATGGATGCTGTCGATCCACGCGGCGCAGGAAAACGGCGTCACGATGCCGGTGGTGCCTAGTATGGAAAGTCCGCCAACGATGCCGAGGCGGCCGTTGAGCGTGTGCTTGGCCAATTCCCTACCGCCGGGGACCGAAATTTCGATGTCGGCGTCCGCGCCGACGCCGATCTGGGCGCTCGCCTCGATGATCGTCTCAACCATCATCTTACGCGGCGTGGGATTGATCGCCGGCTCGCCGGGCGCCAGCGGAAGGCCCGGGCGCGTCACGACGCCGACGCCCTCTCCCGCGAAAAACCGCACGCCCGCGCCGGCAGCGCCGCGGCGCACTTGCACGCATATAAGGGCGCCGTGGGTGACGTCCGGATCGTCGCCGGCGTCCTTGACCACGCCGGCGCGGGCGAAATCCTCGCCGCGTTCGAAGGTCGCGAGCGCGAAGGCGACGCGCTTTCCCGACGGCAACGCGATCTCGACCGGATCGGGAGGCGGCGCATCCGTCATCAGCGCCTCAAAGGCGGCGCGCGTCGCGGCGGTCGCGCAGGCGCCGGTCGTCCAGCCGCGGCGCAAAGGACGCCCACTTCCCGCATCGCTCATGCGCCCTCTTTACCGCGAAGCGCGAGCGCGCGACACCGGCGCGTCGATCCGCTAAAGATGCGGCGATTTCCAGATTTGAGGAGCACGCTTACATGTTGCGCAGCGTTTCATCCTTTCTCGGTCTTATTGCGCTGGCCGCCGATTCGAGCGGCGCCCAGGCGTTCGAGCTCACAAGCCCCGACGTCGCCGAAGGCAAGACGATCGATATGAGGCATGTCTATGATTCCATGAGCTGCACCGGTGAGAATATCTCGCCGGAGCTCCATTGGAGCGACCCGCCGCCCGGCACCAAGAGCTTCGCCGTGCTCGTGCATGATCCCGATGCGCCCACCGGCGGCGCCGGTTTCTGGCACTGGCTCGTCGTCGATATTCCGGCCGACGTTCACGGCTTGAAGCGCGGCGCCGGCGACGCTTCGGGGAAAAATCTGCCGTCCGGCGCGCATCATTTGGAGACGGACTTTGGCGACAAGGCCTATGGCGGTCCCTGCCCGCCGCCCGGCAAGCCGCACCGCTACGTTTTCACCGTCTACGCGCTCAAGACTGAGAAGCTCGGCGACGCCGCTCATGGCCGCACCGCCGCCGCCGGCTTCACCATCAATCAGAATGCGCTGGCCAAGGCCTCGATCACCGCGCTTTTTGGACGGTGAATTTCGGCGTTGCGCTTCTGGCGCTCGCCATTGAGGCGGGCGCCGGCTATCCGGATGCGCTTTTTCGCCGGATCGGCCATCCGATGACATGGATGGGCGCGCTGATCGCCGCGCTCGACCGAGGGCTGAACCGTGAGGGCGACTCCTTCGCGCTTCGACGGGCGAAAGGCGCGGTCGCTCTCGTGGCGCTTCTTGTCATCGCCGGTGGGAGCGGCGCGCTGATCGAACGCGCGGCGCTCGCGCTTCCGCTCGGCTGGATTGCGCTCGCTGTCGTGGCGTCCAGCCTTCTGGCGCAGCGCAGCCTGCATGCGCATGTCGCCGCGGTCGCGGAGGCTCTGACGATCTCGGTGGAGGACGGCCGGGCGGCGGTCGCGAAAATCGTCGGCCGCGACGTAGCGGCACTGGACGAGGCTGGCGTCGCGCGCGCCGCCATCGAGAGCCTCGCCGAGAATTTCTCCGACGGCGTCGTCGCGCCGGCGCTCTGGCTCGCGGTTTTCGGCTTACCTGGCGCTCTCGCCTACAAGGCCGTCAACACCGCCGACAGCATGATCGGCCATAAGTCGGCGCGCTATCTCGCCTTCGGCTGGGCCGCCGCGCGCTGCGACGATTTGATGAATGTTCTCCCCGCGCGCGCATCTGCGGGCCTGCTGACGATCGGCGCCTTGGCGGTGAACGGCGCCTCTCCGGCCAAGGCGCTGGCGGCGGCCTGGCGTGATGCGCCAAAGCACGCCTCTCCCAACGCAGGCTGGCCCGAAGCGGCGGCTGCGGGCGCTCTTGGTCTCAAGCTCGGCGGTCCCCGATCCTACGGCGGGGCTGAGGCGGTGGAGGGCGCGAGTCTGGGCGACGGCAGGCGCGAGGCCAATGCGGCGGATATTCGCCGCGCTTTGTCGCTCTATGAGATTTCAACCGCCACGCTCTGGTTTTCGCTTGCAGTCTGCGCCTTGGCTGCGAGAATATGACAGAGCTGCAAATTTTCAGGTCCGTGGCGCCACAGCTCTGCTCGCCAGATTTCTAACTTAGCCCATCTTGAATGTGTTATAAGTTAGATTGTGCGGTGCAGCATGAAACGCAGCGCGGCGGCTGCGACGGGGGTGGCGGGGAGAAGCGTAAAGATGGACCGTATGTCGTACCAGCTATACGAAATGTTGCACTTGGCTTTCGCGCCGGCGCGGGCGGCGACGGACGCGATGCTGCACGCGATGAAGAATCCGCTCAATCCGCTGCATCACACGTCGTTCGGCCGCAACGTCGCCGCCTCGGCGGAACTGTTCGAGCGTATGACCCGCCGCTACGGGAAACCGCTGTTCGGCCTGGACACGACGGTTGTCGACGGCGCCGAGGTCGAGATCTTCGAGGAGGTTGTCTGGAGCCGTCCGTTTTGCGGCCTGCTGCATTTGAAGCGGCTGTTTACCGGTCCGGCGCCCCGACAGTCGAAATTGCTGATTGTCGCGCCGATGTCCGGCCACTACGCCACGCTGCTGCGCGGCACGGTCGAGGCCTTCCTGCCGACCCACGACGTCTACATCACGGATTGGAGCGACGCGCGCTCGGTGCCGCTCGTCGACGGCTCCTTCGATCTCGATGATTACATCGATTATCTCAGCGAAATCATGCGATTCCTCGCGTTGAACGGAACTGAAACGCCTTTGCATACGCTGGGCGTCTGTCAGGCGTCAGTGCCGCTCATCTGCGCGATCGCCGCGATGGAGGCGGACAACGATCCTGACGTTCCCGAATCCATGGTGCTGATCGGCGGCCCCATCGACACAAGGGTGAATCCGACGGCGGTCAACAAGCTGGCGCAGCAGCGCGGCATGGATTGGTTCCGCAGCCATTGCATTCACACCGTGCCGTTTCCGCACGCGGGCATGGGACGCCAAGTCTATCCGGGCTTTCTGCAGCTCTCCGGCTTCATGTCGATGAATTTCGAGCGCCATATCTCGGCCCATCTCGAAATGTTCGACCATCTCGTCGAGGGGGACGGCGACTCCGCCGAAAGACACCGCGATTTTTACGACGAATATCTTGCGGTGATGGATTTGACCGCAGAATTCTATCTGCAAACCGTGGATCGCATCTTCGTCCGCCACGAGGTGCCGCTCGGACTGTTGCGCCACCGGGGCAATCTCATCGACCTCAAAGCGATCCGCCGCACGGCGCTGTTTGCCGTCGAGGGTGAAAAAGACGACATTTCCGGCGTCGGCCAGACCGAAGCCGCGCTGGATCTCTGCGCCAATATTCCTGCCGCCCGGAAACGCCATTATGTGCAGAAAGGCGTCGGCCATTACGGCGTCTTCAACGGCTCGCGCTTTCGCGACGAGATTGCGCCGCGCATTCGCGCATTCGCGGCCGACATGGAGAGTGTCGACGGCTTAGGGACGACGCGTCCTCGCCTTGCATGGAGCGCGGAATAAAGGCAAACTCCGCGCCCTCGCCGCGATTAGAGTGGGCGTTTTCGCGCGCCCGACCCAATCATCCAAGGAACATTCGATGGACGTGCAGGACGCAGCCTCGCGCGAAGCGCTGCAAAAAGAAATTGACGCCATTCATTGGTATCATGAGTTCGATTTCGGAAACGGGCTGCGCGCCCTCAGCGTGTCGCAGGCCGACGATCACCGCCGCATCTGGCGCTTCATCGAGAACGAGCTCGACAAGATCGATTTCACCGGCAAGAGCGTGCTCGAAATCGGCTGCTGGGACGGTTTCTGGAGCTTTTACGCCGAGCGGCGGGGCGCCAAGCGCGTTGTCGCCACCGACGACGTGAGCCAGAACTGGGCGAGCGGCGCCGGGCTGCGCCTCGCCAAGAAGCTTTTGAATTCCAACGTCGAGATCAATCAGAACGTTTCGATCTACGAAGCCTCGAAGCTCAATGAGACCTTCGACATCATCATCTGTCTCGGCGTCTACTACCACCTTGTCGATCCCTTCGCGGGATTCGCCGAAGTGCGGCATCTCATGCACGAAGGATCGATCGCGATTTTCGAAGGCGACGCGACGCTCGAATTGCGGCCCGACACTTTTTACTGGGACATGTCGGATTCGGCGAAGTCCTGCTTCGTGCCGACGCAGTGGGGCCTCAACCACATGCTGAAGACAACCTATATGGATGTCGCCGCGCAAAGCTGGATGCGTCCGCCGCCGGCGTTCAAGGTCAATGTCGATCCCGCGCATCTTTTCGGTTTCACCGGGGCGCAGGATCCTTCAGGCTTCCCGCCCCTGAAACATCGCGAGCGCATTCTCACCGTGGTGAAGCCCTTCAGCGGCGAAAATCCGCTGCATCCCTATAAGCCGCCGTTCAATCTCGCGAAATTCGACACGCGCTGGAAATAGTACGGAGATCCGTGCATTTGGGCCGTCATTCCCGGCAGCCCAAAGGCCTGACCGGAAATCCAGGGCCGATCCAAGCGCGCTGGTCTTGCTCTGGATTCCCGATCGCGCGCTTTGCGCGCGTCGGGAATGACGCAAGCAGCTTACAGCGTAGGCGTGAGGCCCGCGACGAAATTCTCGCGCGCCAATCTCATCAGCAATCCGCTCGTCGCCTCGTCGGCGACCCAGGCGTCGACGCGCGGATTGCTGAGCTGCGAGGGATCGTGGCCGCTATAGATCTTGTAGCAGGAGGCGATGTACTGCGGCAGCGTCAGGAAGTCGCCCACCGCCGTCGATATATGGTGGTTCTGCAGTTTGAACATATAGCCGCCCTGCGCCCCATAGCGCTTCGCGATTGGCGGATAGATCGGGAAGATCTCGCTGCGCGCGAGATCATGAATGGCGTAATAGTTGAAGTTCACTGTCCGCGGCTTCAGTCCGACCGTCTCGAAAAGCTTCTTGGAGAGATCGAACAGCACGAAGCTCATCGGATGCACGGTGCTGTACATGAAGACGCCGCGGCGCGACCAGTTCATCAGCTCGGCCGAAAGATCGAGGCCATATCTGTCGCGCGTACCGTCGACCAGTTCGCGCGACGCGTCGTTCCACATGTCGAAATAGCCGAGCGCGTCAAAGACGTTCTCGTTGAAGAGCGCGTTCGCCATCTCGACCGACAAGCCCTTGCGATAGGCGAAAAGCGCGATCGCCGAGTGGTAGGGACCGATCGGCCCGCACACGAAACCGTGCATGCGCGACAGATCGTGAATATAGACGAGATCGGGATGAAAGGCCGCGAAGGTGATCGCAGGAAAGATCATCGTCTTCGGCAGGCGCTTGCACAATTCCTCGGATCCGCCGCCGCGCACATGACCGTCTAGAAAGTCATGCGAGAAGACGTAGTCGTAAGTCTCCAGCGTCTTGGCGAAGAGGCCCATCGTCGAGCGGGCGCGGGCGATCATCGAAAAATGGTCGACGGTCGCGCTCGGATCGAGCACTTTCATCGCATAGGCGACGCCGAAACTCTGGCAATTGCCGATGATGGCGATCCGCGGCCCGGTGTTGCGCATGACGCGGCCGGTGATCTTCGCGAGCCGCGGCTCGACGGCGTATTGCCGCCAGGATTTGAGAATTTGTCTGTCAACCTGCGTTAACATGCGGTCTTTCATGGATTGGCGACGACGCGGGCGTTCTCAGCGGCGCCGCCGGGTGACAAGCGGACGGGCGCCGTCTATGTTGCGACGCCAGAAGGCGGCTCGCGAACGACGCGGGAAAAGCTCGATCCGCGACCATCGGCCGGATCAGAAAGGAGTGCGACCATGGCGGAGAACCCCTATAGCTCCCTACCCGACCATCGCTTTTGGCGCAAGGCGGTGACGTCGCTGCCGCCCTTCGCGCTCGATCCGATCATTCGCACGCCTTTCAAGATTTCGCCGCAGGACAAGGTCGCGACGGGCGGCAGCTGCTTCGCGCAGGAGATCGCCATGGGCCTGCAGGCGAGCGGATTCCATTATTATCTCGCCGAGCAACCGCCGGACGGCATGTCCGCGGATGAGGCGCTGCGCCGCAACTACTCAATGTATTCCTGCCGCTACGGCAATCTCTACACGACCGCGCAGCTGCTGCAATTGATCGAACGCGCCTATGGACGCTTCACGCCGCAGCTCGATCACTGGAACAGGCCGGAGGACGGCCGCTTCGTCGATCCGTTCCGGCCGCGCATCGAGCCCGACGGATACGCCACTGTCGACGAGATGCGCGCCGATCGTGAGCGGCATCTCGCCGCGGTCCGCCACATGTTCGAGACGATGGACGTCTTCGTTTTCACATTCGGCCACACCGAGACCTGGCGCCATAAGCCGGATGGCGCAATCCTGCAGCTTGCGCCGGGCGTCGCCGGCGGCGCCTGGGATCCGAGCGTCTACGAGTTCTACAATATGACCGTCAGCGAAGTCGTGCGCGACTTCATGGCCGCCGTCGACCGAATTCGCGAGGTCAATCCCAAGGTTCGCATCGTGCTGAGCGTGTCGCCCGTCGGCATCATCGCGACCTATGAAGACCGGCACGTGATCGAATCGAACTGCGCGGTCAAAGCGATTTTGCGCGCCGCCGCCGACGAGGTGGTCCGGGCCAGGCCGAACATCGCCTATCTCCCGTCTTATGATCTCGCCACGGTTTCTCCGAACGTGCCGATGTTCTATCGGGAGGATACGAGACGCATCAATCCCTATGGCGTCGATCGCGCCATGAGGGTGTTCTTCGACCATTTCACCGATCGCCGAAAAGAGCAGGATGCGGTGAAGGCGGTGAAAATCGACGTCGCCGCTGAAGCCGAGAGCAACTCCCGCGTCGTCTGCGACGAGGAAGCGATCGAGTCAGCTTAAGAACAACGGCGGCGGGTCGGCGGTCGGGGTCGATTCGCCAGGAACGCCGAGTTATGCGCCGACCGCCAAAGGACGCTTGAATGATTATTGGTTCGCTTGCGCTCGCGACGGCTGGCGCTTTCACCGGCGCCTCGCTCTATGTCAATTACGTTGAACAGCCGGCGCGGCTTGCGCTCACTGACGACGCGCTGATCAAGGAGTGGGAGCCCTCCGATCACCGCGGCTTCATTGTGCTCGCAAGTTTTGCCGCGCTTGCCGCCCTCTTCGGCTTCATCGCCTATCGCGAACTCGATGACGTCAGATGGCTTTTCGGCGCGCTCATCGCGATTGCGACCTGGCCCTACACCTATCTTGCCATCGTGCCGCTCAACAATCGCATCCTGGCGCTGATCCAGGCCGACGCGGCGCATGAGGCGCGCAAGGTCATCGACCTTTGGGGGCGTCTGGAGCTGGGTCAAACCGCGCTCGGACTCGTCGCGACGCTGATCTATGTGTGGGCGGCAGGCTGATTCCCGAGACGGCGTTTAGCCAAGGTTCATCGCGGATGCGTTATCTGAGCAACGCATCTTGGAAGCGGCGCCATTCTTGAATTGCGGATGACATGACCTACGATCTTATCGTGATCGGATCCGGTCCAGGCGGTTACGTATGCGCGATCCGCGCGGCGCAACTTGGATTGAAGACGGCCGTCGTCGAGAAGGATTCGACGTTCGGCGGCACATGCCTCAATGTCGGCTGCATTCCGTCGAAGGCGCTGCTCCACGCTTCACATATGTTCGAAGAAGCGGCGCATGGACTCGCGCCGCTTGGCGTCATCGTCGATCCGCCGCGCCTCGATCTTGCGGCGATGATGAAGCACAAGGACGACACCGTTGGCGCGAACGTCAACGGCGTCGCCTTCCTGTTTAGAAAACACAAGATCGAGTCGTTTCGCGGCGTCGGCCGGCTGAAAGGCGCCGGGCGAGTCGAGGTCGTCGGGGCGGACGGCGCCGTTCAGACGCTGGAAGCGAAAAACATCGTCCTCGCCACCGGCTCGGCCGTCGCGCCGCTGCGCGACGCCTCCGGCGCGGAGATCGCGATCGACGAGAAGCTGATCCTTTCATCCACCGGCGCTTTGGCCCTGGCGGAGACGCCGAAGCGGCTGGTCGTCGTCGGCGCGGGCGTCATCGGACTGGAGCTCGGATCGGTCTGGCGGCGGCTGGGAACGGAAGTGATTGCGATCGAATATCTTGATCGCATTCTGCCGGGCTTCGATCTTGAGATCGCCACGCGCTTCCAGAAGATCCTCGAAAAACAGGGCTTCGAATTCCGGCTCGCCTCCAAGGTGACTGGCGTGCGGCGCGAGGGAACCGGCAAGGCCGAGCGCGCCGTCGTCTCCTATTCGTCGGTCGATGGCGCGACATCCGACACGATCGAGGCCGACGCCGTGCTCATCGCGACGGGCCGCATCCCGTTCACGCAGGGCCTCGGACTCGAGGACGCCGGCGTCGCCCTGGAGCGCGGACGCATCGTCATCGACGGCGGCTTCGCGACCAATGTCCCGGGAGTCTACGCCATCGGCGACGTGGTGCGCGGACCGATGCTCGCCCATAAGGCCGAGGATGAAGGCATCGCCGTCGCCGAAATCCTCGCCGGACAGGCGGGGCATGTGAATTACGGCGTCATTCCCAGCGTCGTCTACACGATGCCGGAAGTCGCAGCGGTCGGCATCACCGAGGAAGAGGCCAAATCCGGAGGGATCGAAGTCGCGATCGGCAAATTCCCCTTTACCGCCAATGGCCGCGCGCGCGCGATGCGCGCGACCGACGGTTTCGTGAAGATCATCGCCGACGCCGCGACCGACCGGGTGCTCGGCGTCCATATTGTCGGCGCCGCGGCCGGCGAATTGATCGCTGAAGCTGCTGTGTTGATGGAATTTTCCGGCTCGGCGGAAGATCTCGCGCGCACCTGCCACGCCCATCCGACGCTCTCGGAGGCGATGCGCGAAGCGGCCTTCGCCGTCGCCAAACGCGCCATCCACATGTGAGCTGGTGGTCCATGTCGCCGTCGTGATTCCCGCCGCGCGCGGGCGCTACGCGCCCGCCGCATGTGAGAGGAAGAATTTATGGAAGATTGGAAACGGCGTCTGAGGGAGGCGTTCTGGTTCGCGCTCGCCGTCCTCTTTCTGGTCGAAACCTGGCTGTGGGATCATTTCAGCGCATGGTTGCACGATCTTGGACGCGCACTTGGGCTTGAACGTTACGAACAGCAGTTCAAGGACTTCGTTGCGACGCTTACGCCCCTAAAAACATTGGCGATATTTATCGCGCCGGCGTTCGCGATTATCCCGGCCAAGCTGGTTGGTTTTGAGTTGATCGCGCATGGCCATGTGTTCACGGGACTTTTGGCGATTCTTCTCGCCAAAACACTGGCGCTCGGCGTCATGTCGTTTCTTTTCGACATCTGCCGGGACAAGCTGATGCAGATCGACCGATTTCGTCAGATCTATTCGGTTGTCCTCGAAATTCGCGCCTGGGCGGCGCGACTGGTCGCCCCGTTCAAACAGCGCGTCTTTCAGACCGCCGACGCGATGTGCGGGCGAATAGAAGCGTTCATCGGCGTTGAAGCAGGCTCGCTGACGCGCAGCGTCGCACGCTTGCGCGAACTCGCGCGTCAGAAACGGTCCGCCTGATTATTCGCAGATTGCATATCCAAAGCAAAAATCGTCGCCGTTGGGCGACGGTCGGGAGAGAATTGTCGTGGCGCTTGCAACGCTTGCCGCGAACAGGAACAACATCAAAACGTACAAAACCAAATTGCGCATGACAGGCCCAGCCTTCCGCCTCTCGCTGCAACGGATATAAAAACTTGAAAGGCGCAGCGCTCCGAGTCTCCGCTCTTTCGAGCATTGATTTTGGGCGCGCCGGCCTTTCAAAACAGAAACGCAAATGTCGCGCGCGCGTTCCACGAATTGCGCGACCGAATGATAATTTTTACTGGCAAATCGCATAGCCGTAGCAAGGGTCCGAGGGTTTTGCTTGCGCGGACGAGGCGAGGTAAGCGCCCGCGCCGGCGACTTCCAGCAAGAGAATGCTGACCACCAGGACTAAGCAGCCCATGCTTGTCGTCGGACGCATAACCAATCCCCCTCTTCGATCGCCCGCACCCTGCGAACAATCGCGACATTAAGGTCCGCTTTACCAAGGCGCCGTGCGAGAGCGCACACTGGCGAATGCCAGGGCGAGGCGTCGAAACCACGGTCTACGCGGGCGCGCGGCGCGACTGCGCCCGGCGTATGGCAAAAAAGACGACGCCCTCGCGCGCTGGGCGGAGGGCGTCGTAGGGAAGCTTGATAAACGGGCGAAAAGCTTAGAGCACGACGACTTTCGTGCCGACCTTCACGCGGGTGTAGAGATCGATCGCGTCGATGTCGCGCATGCGGATGCAGCCCGAGGACACCGCCTGTCCGATCTTGTCCGGCTCATTGGTGCCGTGGATACGATAGAGCGTATCCTTGCCGTTCTGATAGAGGTAGAGCGCGCGCGAGCCGAGCGGATTGTCGGGACCGCCCGGCAGACCGCCGGCGTCCGCCGTGGGCTGCAGGTGCGGCCAACGCTCAAGCATGTCCTTGGGCGGGATCCAGCGCGGCCATTCCTGCATGCCACCCACATAGGCGCGGCCGGTGAAGGCCATCGCGTCCTGACCGGTGGCGACGCCGTAGCGCACAGCCTTGCCGCCCGGCATGGTATAATAGAGGAATTTCGAGCGGTTATCGACGATGATCGAACCGACCGGCTCGTTCGTCTTGTAATCGACGAGGTAGCGTTCGTATTGCGAACTTACCCCAGCCTTCGGCGCGAGCGCCATGAATTCGGCGTCGCGGCCGTTAAGCCTCGGATCGGGAAGAGGCGTCCCCCCGTTGCAACCAGCCAAAAAGACAGCGAGAAGCGCGGACGCCGCTGTCACATATCTGAAACTCATTTCAGGCACTCCTTCCCGCCGCAAAACAGTTGTTACGATTTTCTTATCATGAACTTTGGCGCTGGGATCACGTCTTCCGAATTATTCCCTTACTGTTGCGCCGGCGCCACGCTAGCCGGCGCGGCCCACGCTTGACCTTTACTATTTCTTTTTCATGGACAGGAAGCCCGGGAAGGCGGAAAATCATGGTGTTGACTGGCGTAGCGTCGCCCGCCCGGATTGCGTCGCAGCATTGAAAACCCTCCTCGTCACACATGAAAGCGGGCTCCTTCACGAGATGGGTCCCGGCCATCCCGAAGCCCCCGAACGGTTGCGGGCGATCCTGCGCGGCTTGGAGCACGCGCGATTCGCGTCCCTGAACCGGATGAATGCGCCCCAAGCGCAAGCGGAGGCGCTGCAACGCGTCCATCCGCAATCCTATCTTGCAGCCCTAGAGCGCGCCGCGCCGCGCGAAGGCTATACGGCGCTCGATAGCGACACGCTGATGTGTCCTCAGACGATTGAAGCGGTTTGGCGCGCCGCCGGCGGCGCCGTCGCGGCCGTGGACGACGTCATGTCGGGACGCGCCGACAACGCCTTCGTCGCCGTCCGCCCGCCGGGTCATCATGCCGGCGCGCACAATCCGATGGGTTTTTGCTTCGTCAACAATGTCGCCGTGGCCGCGCGCCACGCCTTGGCGGCGCATGGGGCGGAACGGGTGGCGATCGTCGACTTCGACGTCCATCACGGCAATGGCACGCAAGAGATTTTCTGGGCCGACGACAAAGTGCTGTTCTGCTCCACGCATCAGGCGCCCTTTTATCCAGGCACGGGCGGGCGTAACGAGACGGGCGATCATGACAACATCGTCAATGCGCCGCTCCTCGCCGGCTCGACGGGGGACGCCTTTGGCGAAGCGCTCGCCGACCGAATCCTGCCGCGGGTGCGCGATTTCGCGCCCGACCTGATCTTGATTTCGGCGGGCTTTGACGCCCATGAGCGGGATCCGCTCGGCGGCCTGCGGCTCCGCGAGACGGACTTCGGCGATGCGACTAAACGGCTGATGGATATCGCCGACCGGCGCTGCGGCGGCCGCATCGTCTCGATGCTCGAAGGCGGCTATGAGGTCGACGCTCTCAGCCGCAGCGTCAACGCGCATGTGCTCGCGCTCATGGGCGTTGCGGAGAACGCGAACGCCTAGCGGGCGGCCGGTAGCCCTGTGCGCAACCCTGGGCGGTAATGCAAAAGGGCCGCGAGCTGACGCTCCGGCCCTTCTTCATGCGTCTGGATCAACAGGCCTGGCGAACTCAGCCCTGGCGGGCCTTATAGCGCTTCTGCACCTTGTTGATGATGTAGACGCGGCCTTTGCGGCGCACGATCTGGTTGGCGCGATGGCGCGAACGCAGAGATTTCAAAGAGTTGCGGACTTTCATCGGTCTATCCCCGGCAATGGTGAACTGGCCGGGATAACGCCCAGCGCTTCGTTGGCCCCGCCTATGCCCTATTTCGCCCCGGCGATCAAGCCGAGCCTCGGCGCTCAAAACCGCGCATTCGCGAAAAACCGCAGATTCGCGCCCGGGAGCAGCACTTCATCCTTGCGGAAAGAGACGCTGTTGCGGATGTCCTCGTTGAGGAGATTGTCGCCGACGAGTCCCAGCCTCAACTCGCGGCTCAGCGGATCGCCCGGATCGAGCAGCATGCGGTAGCTGATTTCGGCCTTCAGCAGATTATAGCCCTTCGTTGGCGTTTCATTGGTGGGGTCGATATTGCGCTGCGCGAAGGCGTGCAAAAAATTGACCCGCAGCAACCAATTCGAATCTCGCCAGAACAATCCGCCGCCGAGCCGAACGGGCGGGATGCGGGGGACGTTGCCGCCGCCCACGAATGTCGCCCGCACCACGTCAAACTGGTGCTCCGCCCCAAAAACGCCGCCTGCCAGCGTCGCGACGTCGAGTTGGCTCTGAAACTCGCCGCCCCGGAATAGCGCATTGCGCTGCGAATAGATCGCTTCACGCAAATCGCCCTCGCCTTCCAAGGCGCAGCTCGCGATAGTTTCCTCGCAGACCGCGCCGGTGAGATTTCGGAAGATAAAGCCGTCAAAGCGCGTGAGGTAGGCTGTCGCCTCGAAGCGGAATGGGCCGACTGGGCGGCGCAAACCGATTTCGATGGTCTTCGCGCCTTCAATTCGAAGATTCGGATTGCCGATGTCGAAGGTGCCCGTCGCCTCATGGATTCCGCGCGAAAAGAGCTCGGGCGCACGCGGCGCGCGTTCGACATATTGGGCGGTCAGGCTGGCGACGACGCCTTGCGGCAGATCCTGCAGAAAGCCAAAGGCCCCGCTTTTTGGCGTGAAATTGCGCACGCGGGCGATTTGCAGTGCTGGATCAGCGAGGGGTTCGGGAAATGCGTCGAAGACGAGGAGTTCGGGAAATGCGCCGGAGACGGTCGCATGTTCGATGCGTCCGGCCAGCTGCATTCTCGATGTATCGCTCAACCTGAATTCATTGAACCAATAGCCGGCGACGCTTCGCGTCCGATTGGGGTCGAAGAGCCCGCCCTCGCGTCCGGGCGAAGTCAGGATCTGATGCATGCCCTGCACGCCGAAGGCGCTCGTCAGAGTCGCGAAGGACAAGTCCACCGGACGAAGCTGCGTTTCGACCCGCGCCTCGAGATCCTTGTTGGTGAAGGTCTGCTGAACGCCATCGAAACCGCCCTCATTGGCGAGTTCGTGGTGCTTGTAGTCGGTCAGACCCGCCCAGAAGCGGACCGCTTCGATATAGGCCGACTGCGGACGGAGCTCGCCCTTGGTCGTCACGCGCGTCTGACGAAGCTCGATGCGCGTATTGGTCTCCGTCGGCTCGATGCCGGGGATGCGATAGCGCGAGTTGAACTGCGTCACCGCGACGCCGACAAAGCCGCCGTCGAAGAAATAGGAGCCGCCGACCGAACCGCCGGCCGAGCGCATCGACGAATTGGGCTGGCGTCCGAACACCGGCGGCGGCGGGTCCGGCGGAAAAAGATAGGGATAGCCGGGAATAAGGTAGTCGCTGCTGCGCCGGCCGTGGACATCCATGTGGAAGGCGACGTTGCCGCGGCCGACGTCGAGCAGGGTCGCGTTCTCGAGCGAGTTGTCGACAGTCATCACCGCGCCGCGAGTCTCGATGACCGAGCACCCTTCCGTCTCGGCCGTGGGGATGAAAGCAAGACGGCACGGCAAGGCGGTGGGAATGCGGTTGTTCTCGACGTTGACGACGCCGCCGATCGCTTGCGACCCCCAGCGCAGCGTCGCGGGGCCGCGCACCACCTCGACCTGGCTCGCGGCGACGGGGTCGAGGGGTACGGCGTGGTCCTCGCCAAGTTCCGACACGCCGCTGTTGCTGACGCCGTTTTCCTGGATTCGGACTCGGTAGTTGTCGAGCCCGCGCACAATCGGACGGCTCGCCGCGCCGGGCGCGAAGCTCGATCCGGTGACTCCCGGTTTGGAGAAAAGCACGTCGCCCAGCGTCGCGCCCGGCGAGCGCCGCAGCTCCTCATTGGTGACGACCGTGACCGTCGCGAATTGATCGGCGACGATAGGAAGGACGCCTTGCGGCGCCACGGCCGGTTCGCGCGGCTCGGGTCCGCTCGGGCCGGCGACGCTGCGGTTGCGCCCGCCGGGCGCTGGGGGAGTCTGTGGCGGGGAGACGATCTTGGCGCGCTTGATCGGACTCACGGAGCCGACTTCAATCGGCGGCAGGGCCTGCTGAGCCAAGGCGCTCGCAACGCAGGTGAAAATCCCGACGACGGCGCCGCCGGCCGCCGCGCCGACCAAAACACTCTTCTTCATCGACGCCCGCTCTCGCTGATAATGTTATAACATATCATATCCGAGGCGGACTGAGCCGTGTCAATACGCTGTCGCTCGGCGTAAGCAGGTCAGCGCCGACTGTGGCCTCGACGCCACACTTGAGCGGTCAGAGGTTCAGGCGGTCACCTGCGTCTGGCCGGCGCGATAGTTCTCCCAGCCGTGCGCGCGCAGCTTGCAGGCGGGGCATTCGCCGCAGCCATAGCCCCAGTCGAAGCGGCGGCCCCGCTCGCCGAGATAGCAGGTGTGGGTTTCTTCGACGATGAGCCGCACCAGCGTTTCGCCGCCGAGCGATTCCGCCAGTCGCCAGGTCGCCGCCTTGTCGATCCACATCAGCGGCGTATGGATGTTCATGCTGCGGTCCAAGCCGAGACTGAGCGCCTGCGCCATGGCGCGGATCGTCTGGTCGCGGCAATCGGGATAGCCCGAATAGTCCGTCTCGCACATGCCGCCGACGAGATCGGCGACGCCGCGACGATAGGCGAGCGCCGCGGCAAAGGTCAGAAACAGCAGATTGCGCCCTGGAACGAATGTGTTGGGAAGCCCGTCGGCGGCGAAGGCGATCTCGGCGTTCCGCGTCAGCGCCGTCTCGGAGATGGCCCCGAGCGCCTCGATCGAAATCGTGCGATCTTCGCCAAGCCGCTCCGCCCAAAGCGGCGAAAGGCGAACAAGCCCCTCGCGCAACCCGGCGCGGCGCGAGAGTTCGACGCGGTGGCGCTGGCCGTAATCGAATCCGACCGTCTCCACGCGCTCGAAGCGTGACAGCGCCCAGGCGAGGCAGGTCGTCGAGTCCTGCCCGCCTGAAAACAGCACGAGCGCGGCGGAGGAGTGAGTCGGGAGATCGTTCGTCATCGCGCTTAACTTAAATCATGCCGCTAAAACTGCGAGCCGTTGCACCCATATCGAAACCCGAACCGAGATCGACATGCTGCTCTATAATACGCCGCTCGCGCCCAATCCCAGACGCGTCCGCATTTTTCTGGCTGAGAAAAACGTCACGATTCCCATGCGCGACGTCGACCTCATGACGCATGAGCACAAGCAGGAGTCCTATGTGGCGGTCAATGCGCTGGAGGAAGTTCCGGCGCTCCTTCTCGACGATGGCGCGACGCTCACAGAGTCGGTCGCCATCTGCCGCTACATCGAATCGCTCTACCCCGACCCGCCGCTCCTTGGCCGCAACGCGCGCGAACAGGCCTTCATTGAGATGTGGCAGCGCCGGGTGGAATTCCGCCTGTTCACGCCGGTGGCGCTCGCCTTCCGGCACAGCCATCCGGCGCTGGCGCGGCTTGAGTCGCCCCAAAAACCTGAATTCGCCGAGCATCAGCGGCCGCGCGCGCAGAAAATGATGCGCTTTCTCGACCAGGAACTCGCCGCGCGGCGCTTCATCGCTTCCGACGACTTCACCATCGCCGACATCACCGCCATCGTCGCCATGGACCTGACCAAGGCCGCGCGGGTCGAGATCCCTCAAGATCTGCCGAATCTTTCGCGCTGGCGCGCGGAAGTGTCGGCGCGTCCCAGTTTCGTTCGCTGATGACGATACGCGCATCTCGCAAGAAAATTGACGAGATCGCGGCGCATATCCGCGCCTGCCGTCTCTGCGCGGAGACGCCCGAGGGCGCGACACTGCCGCATGAGCCGCGGCCGGTGCTGCGCGTTTCGTCCAGCGCGCGGCTTCTCCTGGCGAGCCAGGCGCCCGGCAATCTCGTCAATCAGACCGGCGTCCCTTTCAACGATCCTTCCGGCGATCGTCTTCGCGACTGGATGGGCGTCGATCGCGAGACCTTCTACGATGTCTCGCGCATCGCCATCGTCCCGATGGGCTTCTGCTTTCCCGGCAACGACGCCGCCGGCGGCGATCTGCCGCCGCGCCCCGAATGTCGCCCGCGCTGGCACGATTCGCTGTTCGCGGCGCTGCCGCAGATAGAGACGGTCGTCGCGATCGGCCGATATGCGCAGGACTATCATTTCGCGCGGCTCGGCCATGCGCTGCCGAGGGGCGCCAGCGTTTCGGAGATCGTCGCGCGCTGGCGCGAATTTGAGAACGCTAGCCCGCTGATCTTTCCCCTCCCCCATCCGTCCTGGCGCAACAGCGGTTGGCTGAAGCGTAATCCCTGGTTCGAAGCCGAGGTCCTGCCGGCGCTGCGCGCCGAGGTCGCGCGGCTCGTGAAAACATGAGACAAGGCGCGCCGTGACGATAGTTCTCATTGGACATGGCGCGCGGCGCGTCGAGATCGGCAATGATTTGCCGCTGACGCTCATCGCCGGCCCCTGCGCGCTGGAGAGCCGCGACCTGGCGCTCAAACTCGCCGGCGAACTCGCCGCAATCGGCGAGCGACTGAAGATCGGAATCGTCTTCAAGGCGTCCTTCGACAAGGCGAACCGCACCAGCGGCGATGCGGCGCGGGGCGTCGGTCTCGACGCCGCGCTGCCGATCTTTGCTGAAATTAGAGAGAAGACCGGCTTGCCGATAACGACCGACGTGCATGAAGCATGGCAATGCGCGCGCGTCGCCGAGGTCGTCGACCTGCTGCAGATCCCCGCCTTTCTCTGCCGGCAGACGGACCTCATCATCGCGGCGGCGAAAACCGGACGCCCGGTCAATATCAAGAAGGGTCAGTTTCTCGCGCCCTGGGACATGATCCACGCCGTCAAGAAAGCGCGCGAGGCCGGCGATGGCGGCGTGCTCGTCACCGAGCGCGGCACGAGCTTTGGCTATAATGCGCTGGTCGCCGACATGCGGGGGCTGCCGATCCTGAGGGAGACCGGCGCGCCCGTCGTCTTCGACGCCACGCATGCCGTGCAGCAGCCGGGCGGACAAGGGACGTCGTCGGGCGGCGAGCGGCGTTTCGTTGCAACGCTCGCCCGCGCCGCCGTAGCGGTTGGCGTCGCGGCGCTTTTCGTTGAGACGCATCCCGATCCGGGCGCGGCGATCTCGGACGGCGCGACGCAAGTCCCGCTCGACGAGCTCGAAACAATGGTCAAGGAGCTGATGGCGTTCGACCGTCTGGCGAAGAATGCGGGTCAATGAAATATTGACCAAAGATTGAAATCTCTCGTGACCATTATCTGATGTCGCGGGCCTTCATGGCGAATAGGTGGACCTTCGTAGCCACACCGCCAACGCCCTGTCAGCATGGGCCGCGTCTCGAAGGACGAGGAGACCTTCCTGCGCGCTCTGGAGCTCACCCTCGTGCTTCGAGACGGCTCCGACGGAGCCTCCTCAGCATGAGGGCGAGGATGGCTGTCCTTCACCTGATTTCCCCTGGCGCGCGCTCCGAGCCTCGGCGGCCATGAAGGACACTGAGCCTAACCCGCCTCCGCATAATCCGTCAGCCAGCCGACCGCGATGATGACAAGGCCCATTCCCGCGAAAAAGGCGAAGGCCGTTCTTTCGGCGGAGATGGCGGGCAAAAAGGCGATCGCGATAAGCGCCGGGCCGACGATCCTTTCGACCCAGCCATGAAGCGCGAAGGCCAATCGCCGAAAGACGCCGAGCGGAAATTTCGTCACGAGCGTCATCGCCAAATGCACGCCCGCGAGCAGCCATGAGAGCTGCGCCGGCAGGCCGCTGAAGCCAAGCACCGCTGGCGCGGCGAGGAAAATCAACACCGTCAGATAGTCGAGATAGCCATGCAGGCGCGCCGTGAGTGGTTTCATTGTGGTTTCTCCGCGTTGGCGGCGCGGCTCGGCCGCTTTCTCCCTCGTTAGGGCGCGGCCCGGTGGCGGTCTGTCACCCGCGTTACAAATCGGCGGGCTTTTCTTTCGCGAGGGATTGCAGCGCGACGTGATTGACGCAGATAAGGTCGCGCCGATAGTCGAGCGCCCCCCGGCGCCGCAAATCGTTCATGATCCGCGTCACGACTGGGCGGCTCGCATGGACGAGATCGGCGATGTCCTGCTGCGTGAGCCTGATTTCGAGCGAATAGCCGTGTGGACAGGGCGCGCCGAACGCGAGCGCAAGCTCTCCCAGCGTTTCGATCAGCCGCGCGGCGACTGTCTTGGTCTGGCGGTCGATCAGCCTGCGCTCGGCGCGTTCCCGCGACGCTTCCAGTCCCGCGCTCAGAAAGCTCGAGAACGACGGGCTTTTCGCGAGGAGACGGGCCACGTCCGAAGGGTCGAACATCAGGACGCACGCGTCGCCGATGGCGCTTGCCGCGTGCGCCGACGCTCGTCCCGGCGACACGCGCCCGAAGAGATCGCCGGCGCCCGCGATGGCGAGCGTGATCTGCGCGCCGCTTTCGGCGACATGAGAAAGCCTGACGACGCCCCGCATCAAACAATAGAGAAAGCCCGGCTCCTCGCCTTGCCGATACAGCGTTTCGCCGTCGGAGAGCTCCGCATCCCGCAGCGAAGGCGCGCAGAGCCGCCACGCGGCGATATTCTCTTCCGACAGCATGTCGTTCCCCGGCGCTTCCGCCTGATCGCGCATCCTATCAAAATCGAAGCTGCGCAAACCATGTTGCTCAAGAGACCGCTGGCGAAGACGATCCACTAAGCCTCCCGCTGGTCAACGTATGAACTTTCCTAATTAAGCGATTACGGTTAAAGGTCTTTATTGCTCAGGCGGGGGTCATGGCGCTCAATCCTTTCGATGACCTAGGCGACAATTTCAAAGCCAAGGCTGCGGCGACCTATGGCTTGATTATCGCGGCGAATGTCTTCGCCTGGACTTGGGCGTGGACGGCCTTCTCCGATCGACCGGGCCTGATGGGAGCGGCCGTTCTGGCCTTTATGTTCGGTCTTCGCCACGCCTTCGACGCCGACCACATCGCCGCCATCGACAATGTCGTGCGCAAATTGATGCAGGACGGCAAGACGCCCTATTCCGTCGGATTTTTCTTCTCGCTCGGCCACTCCACCTTCGTCACCCTCGCATCGGTCATGATGGCGGCGGCGGCCGTGGCCCTGCAGGGCCAGGCGCATGACTATCAGGCCCTCGGCGGCGCCATCGGCACGATGGCGTCTGCTTCATTCCTCATTGTCATCGGCCTTGCAAACCTGCTCCTGCTCAGAGGCATCTGGTCGGCCTACAACCGCGCCCGACTGGGCGAACCCGTCCTCGAAGAGGACCTCGACCGTCTGCTCAACGGGCGAGGCGTGTTCACCCGGGTTTTCCGCCCGCTGTTCCGCTTCGTGTCGCGGTCATGGCACATGTATGTCGTTGGATTTCTGTTCGGACTGGGCTTTGACACGGCGACGGAGATCGGCCTGCTCGGGATTTCGGCGGCGCAGGCCGCGCAAGGCATGTCCTTTTCGACGATTCTGGTGTTTCCGGCCCTGTTCACCGCCGGCATGACCTTGATGGACACCACGGACAGCCTCGTGATGACTGGAGCCTACGGCTGGGCGTTCGACGATCCGCTGAGGAAACTTTGGTACAATCTGGTGATGACCGCGATGTCGGTCATCGTCGCCATTTTCATTGGCGGCATCGAAGCGCTCGGCTTGATCGGCGATAAGCTCGGCTTCGAAGGCGGCCTTTGGCGCCTGGTTCAAGGGCTTAACGACAATCTCGCCAATTTCGGCTTTGCGATCGCCGCGATCCTGATCGCGAGCTGGCTCATCTCTATGCTCGCCTATCGAAGCCAGGGACAAATGAAGGCGTATCGCGGCGCAGTCGGGATGGACTACCCCCCGCAGCGCCAGGAGTCGTGAAGTCCAAGATTCCCGGCATCTGCGTCTTCTTGCCAATCAGAAAGAAAGAACGCGTCGCCTCTTTGCCCTTCAATTCGACGGTCCCGCCGTCCACCAATACGTAATCGTCGCTGAGACGCACCTTCACCGCTTCGGACACGTGAATCTTGTCGGGCTTGGAAGTCGACTCAAATCGGCTGGCGACATTCACGACGTCGCCCCACAGATCATAGGAAAATCGTTTTTTCCCCACGACGCCGGCCGCCACCGTGCCGGTGTGCACGCCCATGCGCATTTGGAGCGGGTAAGAAAGCCCTTCCGCGAAACTCATGATGAAACTTTGCGCGTCTAAAGCAAAGTCCGCGATATGCTGACAGTGCAACGGGTCCCGGTTCGGGACTCCGCCGACCACCATATAGCTGTCGCCGATCGTCTTGATTTTCTCGACGCCGTGCTTTTCGACCAGTTCGTCGAATTTCTCGAAGAGAACGTTGAGCATATTGACGGTGGCATGCGGACCAAGCTTTGCCGAGAGTCCGGTGAAACCGACGATGTCGGAGAAAAACACCGTAACCTCAGGGAAAACTTCCGCGATCGTCTCCTCTCCGCCACGCAGTCGTTCGGCGATCGCGGCAGGAAGAATATTGTGGAGCAGTTTTTCCGAACGGGAGCGTTCGATCTCGAGGTCCGACAAGGCTTTGCCCGAAAGCTTTATCTTGTCTTCGAGCTTGTCGAACGCGACGTTCAGATTTGCAGCCATCGTATTGACGGTGGTGGCGAGTTCGCTGATCTCGTCGCTTCCGAAGACCGAGGCCTGAGCCGCCAGATTTCCCGAGCCAATCTCGCGAACGACCGACATGAGGTGCGACGCTCGAACCGCGAAGCGATTGCGCAAAAAGATCAGGGACAAAACAACCACGCCAAATAATCCGATATTCAAGTAAGAGTTGGCTTCAAACAATTTGTTGGCGAACGACTCTTCTTGCGAAATTCGCCCCGCGTATCTCTGTCGGATCAAATTCTGCATCTGCGCAATGCGCAGCGTTAAATCGCCGTTGAGCTTGCGATATTCATCGCTGAACAGCAGCTTTGTCGCTAAAGCGCGATCGGGCTTGCCCTTGCGGACGAAGGTTCCAGCGCCGTCATCGAACTCGCCATCAACGGCATGCATTGCGGCGCGTTCGATCGCGACCACTCTTTCCAGGAAGCTTCGCGCTTCCTTAAGCTTATTCAATTCATGCGCGGTGACATTTTGGCTTAAGAAGCGCTCTTCGATGGAAACTGCGCCGTCGCTTTTCTTCTCGGGCGGCGGAATGATTCCGCCATTCACGAGATCCCAATAGCCGAAGTTATAGTCCTTCGGCCGAGCGGTTTCGCCGTTGAGAATGGCGCCGATGATGTTGTACCACTCAACGCGTCTCGGATCGTTGCTGGAGATGTAACCGCGCGCAAAGCGCGTCTGCCACTGCGAGGAAAAAACCAAATCCTCAGCAAGCGTGGTCAAGGATTGCAATTCGCGGTGCGATGTCTCCAGACCCTTCTGAGCTTTTTCCAGAAAAACGCCCAGCGCCAAATTGCCGCCTGCGAGCGCGACGAGCAACAGGAAGAAGATCGAGAAGAACGTCCGAAGCTTCATGTTCTCTGGGCCCCGCGATCGGACGGTCTCTTGGTCAGGAGACCGCTGTGACCCATAGGTGATTTGCTAGCGGAGGCACAAGGTTCGACTTTGGGGCGCCCAAACGCCTAGCCTCGCCCCCGGTAGGGCGGCACGCCCTGGTCAGGAAGCCACAGCCCCTCTGGCGGGGCGCCGGTCTGCCAGAAGACGTCGATCGGCATGCCGCCGCGCGGATACCAGTAGCCGCCGATGCGCAGCCATTTCGGCGTCATCGCCGCAACGAGATCGCGCGCGATCCGCAGCGTGCAGTCTTCGTGAAAGGCGCCGTGGTTTCGGAAACTTCCAAGGTAAAGCTTCAGCGCCTTCGACTCGACCAGCCATTCGGCGGGGACATAGTCGATGACGATATGTGCGAAATCGGGTTGCCCGGTCACCGGGCAAAGCGAGGTGAACTCGGGCGCGGTGAAGCGCACGAGATAGTTCGCGTCTTTGTGGGGATTGGGAACGAGATCGAGTTCGGCCTCGTCCGGCGAAGCCGGCAGCGCGGCCATGCGGCCGAGCAGCGCGGCGCCCTTATGCGTCTTGGTCATGCGCGTAACTTGGTCATGCGCGTAACAAAGGCGCGATCGCCGCCGCGTCAAGCGCCAAACGGCTCACGGGTCGCGCGAGTCGGGACATTCGCCCGCGCGCAAGGTGATCGGATGCGCCGACATCCAGCCCGAGAGAAGGCGATTCTCGGGGCTCTCCAGCGCCTTCAGCATTTCGATGCGCACCATTTCGAGCCATTTTTCGCGCCTGTCCGGCGTGTTCATCTCCGCCGGCACGGCGATTTCGAGCGCCTTCACCGCGAATTGATAGGGCAAGGTGTTCCACAACGCCACGCCGCCACGGTCGAGCATCGCCGAAACGTCTTTTTCGGGCATATGCGCGATCTGCTCCTGTTCTGGGATCGGCACGGCGCCCGGCATCCCGCTTTTTGGCGCAACGATCGCGACGCCGTTGCGATAAAAGCGATTTTGCTTCACGCCGCCGCGCGCCGCGATCAGATTGCCGCCGATCACAAAGCTGGCGCCTGTGCTGTCGAGCGCGCATTTCAACGTCCGGTCGAAACAATGGCCGGCGCCGACCATCAGCGCGCTGCATCCGGCCTCGACCCAGCGCGCCAGAGTTTCCGGCTTGACGTCGAGCACATAGGCGAGGCCAGGCATATCCTCGCGCTGATATTCGCAGCGCTGCACGAGGCTCGCCGGCCAGCCGAGAAAATCTTCCTGCGCCGGCGCGCAATTGCCTCGGACGGGAGATTTCTCCAAAGTCGCCTTCGCGGCGGCGACATGCTCCGGCGATTGAGCCCAAGCGGAACTCCAAAGGCCCAAGCAAAGGCAAAAAACGACGCCACGCGCGAATCGCGTTGTGTTTAGGGCCATCCGAACCTCCCGCCGACCGTCGCGCTTGGCGGCGAACGTCCGCTCATTAATCAAGCTCAAGGATAGGGAGGTCCCCTCCCCAGTCAACGGATTTCACCGGCGCGTCTCGCCGCGGCGCAGCACAGATCCCACAAAAGCCCGCAGCGGACACAGAACCTTTTTACGGCTGAGGCTTTTCCGGACCGCGCAATAGGTCTAAGAAGTCGCGCCGCTCCGCGCCGCATCATGAAGAGGCATCCATGACCGAGATCGTCGACATCCACGCCCGCGAAATTCTGGATTCTCGCGGGAACCCGACCGTCGAGGTCGACGTCACCCTGGAGGACGGATCGTCTGGACGCGCGGCGGTGCCGTCCGGCGCCTCGACCGGCGCGCATGAAGCGGCGGAAAAGCGCGATGGCGACAAGTCGCGCTATCTCGGGAAGGGCGTGCTCGCGGCGGTCGACAACGTCAACGACGAAATCGCCGGCGCGCTGCTCGGCTTCGAGGCTGAAGATCAGGTCGCCCTCGACGAGGCGATGATCAAGCTCGATGGGACGCCGAACAAGTCGCGGCTCGGCGCCAACGCCATTCTCGGCGTCTCGCTCGCGGTCGCCAAGGCGGCGGCCGAGGCCTCGGCGCTGCCGCTCTATCGCTATGTGGGCGGCGTGCAGGCGCGGGTGCTGCCGACGCCGATGATGAATATCGTCAATGGCGGCGTGCATGCCGACAATCCGATCGACTTCCAGGAATTCATGATCATGCCGACCGGCGCGCCGAATGTGCGCGACGCCATCCGCTGGGGCGCGGAGATTTTCCACACGCTCAAGTCGGCGCTCAAGAAAGCCGGCCTCAGCACCTCGGTCGGCGATGAAGGCGGTTTCGCGCCCAATCTTCCTTCCGCCGAAGCGGCGCTCGACTTCATCATGAAGGCGATCGAAACGGCAGGCTTCAAGCCCGGCGTCGACGTGCATCTTTGCTCCGACTGCGCCGCGACGGAATTCTTCAAGGACGGCAAATATGTCTACGAAGGCGAAGGCGTGACGCGCTCGATCGACGAGCAGGTCGCCTATCTCGCCAAGCTCGCCAGCGCCTATCCGATCGTGTCGATCGAGGACGGCATGGCCGAAGACGATTGGGAGGGCTGGAAGAAGCTCACCGACGTTCTGGGCGACAAAGTTCAGCTCGTCGGCGACGATCTTTTCGTCACCAATGTCGTGCGCCTCAATGAGGGCATTAAGTTGGGCGTCGCCAATTCGCTGCTCGTCAAAGTCAATCAGATCGGCACGCTGACCGAGACGCTGGCTTCGGTCGAGACCGCGCATCGCGCCGGCTACACCACCGTCTTCTCGCATCGCTCCGGCGAGACCGAGGATTCGACCATCGCCGATCTCGTCGTCGCGACCAACAGCGGCCAGATCAAGACCGGCTCGCTCGCCCGCTCCGACCGCACCGCCAAATACAACCAGCTCATCCGCATCGAGGAGGAGCTGGGCGACGCGGCGATCTACGCCGGCAAAGGCGCGCTCAAGGCGCTGGCGTAACCCCCTCCCCTGCCCTCCCCCGCTTCGCGGGAGAGGGAGTAGATTCGAGCCTTCACTGACGTGCGACGAACCGCCGATCGTTAGCGTCCCCTCTCCCGCGCAGCGGGGGAGGGACAGGGTGGGGGCCAAAAGGCTCCTGCCCAATGACCATGGAAAAAACCTTCGCTCCCGCCTCGATTGAATCGCGCATCCGCGACGCGTGGGAAGAGGCGCAAGCCTTTCGCGCCGGACGGCCCGAACGCGCGCCGGCGGCGCCCTACTCCATCGTCATTCCGCCGCCAAACGTCACCGGCAGCCTGCATATGGGCCATGCGCTCAACAATACGCTGCAGGACATTCTCGTTCGCTATCGCCGCATGAAGGGCGACGACGTGCTCTGGCAGCCGGGCACCGACCACGCCGGCATCGCGACGCAAATGGTCGTCGAACGCCAGCTAATGGAGCGCCAGGAGCATCGCCGCGAACTCGGACGCGAGAAATTCGTCGAGCGCGTATGGGAATGGAAGGCCGAGTCAGGCGGCAAAATCGTCGAACAGCTGAAGCGGCTCGGCGCCAGCTGCGACTGGTCGCGCGAACGGTTCACGCTCGATGAAGGCCTATCGCGCGCGGTGGTGAAGGTTTTCGTGCAGCTCTATCGCGACGGGCTGCTCTACAAGGACAAGCGCCTCGTCAATTGGGACCCGGCGCTGCACACGGCGATCTCCGATCTCGAAGTGCAGCAGGTGGAAGTGAAGGGCCATTTGTGGCGCTTCAAATATCCCATCGTCGACGACGCTGGGAAAGAGACCGGCGAATATATCGTCGTCGCGACGACGCGCCCCGAGACGATGCTTGGCGACACGGCCGTCGCCGTGCATCCGGAAGACGAGCGCTACACGGCGCTGGTTGGAAAACGCGTGCGTCTGCCATTGGTCGGCAGGCTGATCCCGATCGTCGCCGACGAATATTCCGATCCCGAGAAGGGCACCGGCGCGGTGAAAATCACGCCGGCGCATGACTTCAACGATTTCGAGGTCGGCAAGCGGCATGGCCTGCGGCTCGTCAACGTGCTCGACCCGCAGGCGCAGATGACGCTCGCGGCCAACGCCGAGTTTCACGAAGGCGTCGATCCTTCTCCCGAACTCGCGGCGACGGTCTCCGCCCTCGACGGGCTCGATCGTTTCGCGGCGCGCAAGCGCGTCGTCGAAATGATGGAAGAGCGCGAGCTGCTCGACGGCGTCGACGATAATAGACATGTGGTGCCGCATGGCGACCGCTCGGGCGCCGTGCTCGAGCCGCGCCTCACCGACCAGTGGTATGTCGACGCCAAGACTCTGGCGCAACCGGCGCTCAAAGCCGTGCGCGAGGGCCGCACGAACTTCGTGCCGAAGAATTGGGAGAAGACCTATTTCGAGTGGCTGGAGAACATCCAGCCCTGGTGCGTGTCGCGTCAGCTCTGGTGGGGTCATCGCATCCCGGCCTGGTATGACGAGGACGGCAACGCCTATGTCGAAGAGACGGAAGAAGCGGCGCTTGCCGCGGCGCGCGCCAAACGCGGCGATGGCGTGACTCTGACGCGCGACGAAGACGTTCTCGACACCTGGTTTTCATCGGCGCTCTGGCCGTTCTCGACTCTCGGCTGGCCGGAGAAGACGCCGGAGCTCGCGCGCTATTATCCGACGAGCGCCCTCGTCACCGGCTTCGACATCATCTTCTTCTGGGTCGCCCGGATGATGATGATGGGCCTCTATTTCATGGACGAGGTCCCCTTCCGCGACGTCTATATCCACGCGCTCGTTCGCGACGAGAAGGGCGCGAAGATGTCGAAGTCGAAGGGCAATGTCATCGACCCGCTGCGCCTCATCGACGAATATGGCGCCGACGCGCTGCGCTTCACGCTCGCGGCGATGGCGGCGCAAGGCCGCGACATCAAGCTCTCGACGCAGCGCGTCGAAGGCTATCGCAATTTCGCGACGAAGCTGTGGAACGCGTCGCGCTTCGCCGAGATCAACGGCTGCGCGCGCGTTCCAGGCTACGATCCGCGCGGCAATAAGATTACGCTGAACCGCTGGATCGTCGGAGAGGCCGCGCGCGCAACGGCGGACGTGAGCGCGGCGATCGAAGCCTATCGCTTCAATGACGCGGCGAACGCCGTCTATCGCTTTGTCTGGAGCGTCTTCTGCGACTGGTATGTCGAGCTGGCGAAGCCAATGTTGCAAGGGGCCGACGGCGCGGAGAAGGACGAAACGCGCGCAACGACAGCCTTCGTTCTCGACCAAATCTATGCGCTGCTGCATCCCTTCATGCCCTTCCTCACCGAGGAGCTTTGGGCGATCAAGGGCGCGGACGGTCCCAAGCGCGAGACGATGCTGGCGCTCGCCGCTTGGCCCTCGCTCGAAGGACTCGAAGATGCGGAGGCCGAAAGCGAAATCGGCTGGGTCGTCGATGTTATTTCCGAAGTCCGCTCGCTGCGCGCCGAGATGAATCTCACGAGCGAGACCGAGCTGCTGCTGATCGGCGCCGACGACGCGCTGAAAGCGCGTGCGACCCGCTGGGACGAGACGATCCGCAAGCTCGCGCGCCTCTCGCACATCGGCTTCGCTGAGGCGGCGCCAAAGAGCAGCGCCCAGATCATCGTGCGCGGCGGCGTCGCCGCCATGCCGCTCGAAGGCGTAATCGACCTTGGCGCCGAGAGAGCGCGACTGGCGAAAGAGATCGGCAAGCTCGAAGGCGAGGTGAAGAAGCTCGACGCCAAACTCGCCAATGAGGGCTTCCTCGCCAAGGCCGAAGAAGAGGTGATCGACGAGCACCGCGAACGGCGCGAAGAGACGGCGGCGCGCGTCGAAAAGCTCAATGCCGCGCTTACCCGACTAAGCTAGCGACTCGCCTTCTCGACGACGCCGACGATCGGCCCCATCGTCGGCGCAAAACGGTCGTGACGCGAGAGCGAGCGCGCATAGAGCGCCGACGCCGAGCCGCCATCGAGAAACAGCGCGTCCTTGCACTGCAGGCGATCGCGAAAGAGCCGCGCGAATTGATGGAACGTCACCGGCTGGTTGGAGATCGCGAAGCGCACGAGATGACCGTCTTGAACACAGACGCCGTTGCGAAATTTCTGCGACATGCCGTCCCCATGGATGCGGGGATGAATGCGCCCGCCGATGACGAGCATTGGTCCTGACTGGGTGGCGAATTGCGCCCGCTGACGGCTTTTCAGGAAGCGCGCTGTCTCGGTGACGCCGGCGCGCGCGCCGTCGACCCAGAACACGCCATTGGGCTTCAGGTGGAAATTGCCGGCGCCGGAACGCGTATTGGCGCCGCTCAGCGTGCGGCCGTTTTCGACGTAGAGGCCGACCGGCGTGCGATCTTCCGCATACATGCCGGCGTTCATGGCGAAAACGAGCGTTTCGCCCTTATTCGCCAGTCCATCCGCAAGCCGCGCGAAAGAGCCATATATTTCGCCTTTCTCGTCGCGCAGAAAAAGCCGAATGTCGCTTTTGCGCGCATCGAAGTCGCATAGCGTATAGGCGCCGCCCTCCTCGATTTCGGCGCAGGGGCCGGGCTCGGCCGCCGCGGTCGGCGCAAGCCAGAGGACGAAGAGAAGCGCGAGCGGCGAAAGGCGTCTGAACTTCTTCATGAGCCTCCTCATAGCACGCCGCCTCGTTCCGGAATCTGCGCGAGCGGATTGGCGTCAATCGCTCGAGGCCGCCCAATCTTGTCGCGCATTCGCATTCACCAGCGTTAGCACGAGCGTTTCAGATAGCCATTGTTGATATCGATCCGGCGTCCAACCGCCATCACAGACGAGCATGCGATAGACATCGCGACTCGTATACATCCAGAGGATGCGCCGAGCCTCGATCAGTTGGAGACCTTTCTGCTGCTTTTCCGCCGCGAACAGCAAACTCACCCGTTTTTCCTGCATCTCGAATCGGATCCTCTCGAAATCTTGCTCCAATTGTCGAAGAGCGGGCGAGAAGGCCGAAGCGCCCCGAATCAATCCAAGCTCCGCGCTTTCGCTCTCGTAAATGGCGCGTGCGACATGGGCTGACATCGCGATTAATTCGACGGGGTCGGTCACACCTTCCAGCCTTGCAACGGCTTCCTGAAATTGTGGGCCGAATAGGGCGGCATGCATCAGCGCGTGGAGCAATCCCTCCTTTGACTTGAACAGCGAATAAACAGTGGCGGCGGCCACGCCGGCCTTTTCGGCGATCCTAGCGATGGTGACCCCGTCTATTCCCTGACTTGCGAAAAGCTCCTTCGCGGCGTCGAGAACTCGGGTCCGGGTGGCTTCCGCCGACCGGCTCCGGAGTTTCGACGCGTATGGCCGCTTGCCCTGTTCGGACATATTAGATATATCTCACTATATTGAATATATATAACATGGAGCGACTGCGCATGACGTTCCAAGCTTATCTCGACAATATCCGAGCGAAGACAGGCAAGGGGGTCGACGACTTCAAGAATCTCGCGGACGAGAAGGGCTTCACTCAACAAGGGAAATTGAAGGAAGGCGTCAAAGCCGGCGAGATCGTCAAGTGGCTCAAGGACGATTTTGGTCTGGGTCGCGGCCACGCGATGGCCATCTACGCGGCGCTCAAGCCCGCAAAAGCGCCCCTGACTCCATGACCGCGCAGCAAATTCGTCAATGCCGCGAGCCTCGAACGAAGGGAAACTCATCTGACGCAAAAAAATACGACAGCAACTCGCAAATGGTCGCGGTGGGCCGGCTACGGTCTGAGCGGACTTGTAATCCTCTTCATGCTGATGGACGTGACGATGAAGCTCGCGCAGCTCCCTGTCGTCTTGGAAACGACTGTTCAGCTCGGGTGGCCTGCCACGACGGTGAATTCAGTAGGGCTCGTCTTGCTCGCATGCACGGCGCTGTATGCCTATCCCAGAACATCTGTGCTCGGAGCGATCCTTCTCACTGCTTATCTCGGCGGGGCCGTCGCGACTCATGCGCGCATTGGGAGCCCTTTTTTCAGTCACACGCTCTTTGGAGTTTATGTCGGCTTCATGCTTTGGGGCGCTCTCTACTTAAGGAATGATCGCATACGCACGCTCGTCCCATACAGTCGATGAAAGCCCTTCGTCATCCGACGGAACGGGCGTGACCTGCAATCGACAGCGACGCGATTCCTCGAAGTGCTTCTCCGTTCCGAATGTTGGTTGCGATATTCAGCCGACGATGTGCGTGATCGTCCAAACGCCTGGCGCTTCCCTCGTTAGCGATGCCCTGCAAGCGATCGAGCAGCTCGCATCGATGGGAATTTTCAACGTTCTTTTCGCCGATGAATGTCGCGTTATGCTCCAGATCATGGGCGATCGATCGATCGAGACGTCCGCGAGGCGATCGACGGGATCGTGAGCAGAGTATACGATGTCGTCCCGACCAATGACTTGGCGATCGCCGACCGCGTCTTGGGTCTCGCCTATGCCGCCGATGGCGATGTCCCCCGGACAATGATCATTCCCCGCACATCGCTGGGCCTCGACGCCATCTCCGCCAGACTGTTTGAATCCCGCCTGCGCCCGGAGTAAATCTCCACGTCCTGGCCCCCGGCGCAGAGCAATGCGCCGGCCCCACACCGGAGCCACCCTTGTCCCATTCCATCACTGAAGCCGTCGAGGCCGTGGCCCGTGGCGAAATCGTTATCGTCACCGATGACGACGATCGCGAGAACGAAGGCGACCTCGTCGTCGCCGCGTCGCTCTGCACGCCCGAGAAAATGGCCTTCATCATCCGCCACACGAGCGGGATCGTCTGCGCGCCGCTCACGCTCGAGGAGGCGCGCCGTCTGCACCTTGCGCCCATGGTCGCGGAAAACGACGCGCCGCTCGCCACCGCATTCACCATCACCGTCGACACGCGCCACGGGCTCACCACCGGAATCTCCGCCGAGCAGCGCTGCAATACGGTGCGCGCGCTCGCCAATGGCAATATGGGCGCGAGCGACTTCGTGCGGCCCGGCCATGTCTTCCCGCTGATCGCCAAGGACGGCGGCGTGCTGATGCGCTCCGGACATACGGAAGCCGCCGTCGATCTGTGCAAGCTTGCCGGCCTGCCGCCGGTCGGCGTCATTTGCGAACTCGCCAATGACGACGGCACGGTGATGACCGGCCGCCAGATCGAGGAATTCGCGCGCGCGCACGCCTTCAAACTCGTGTCGGTGTCCGATCTTATCGCGTTTCGGCAGGCGCGCGAAAAGCTCGTCGAACGCGTCGCGACTTTCCCCGTCGCCACAGAGGCCGGGGAAATGATCGGCCACGCCTATGTGACGCCGTTCGACAGCGTGCAGCACTTCGCCTTCGTTCTGGGGGCGATCGGCGACGGACGCGACGTGCCGACGCGGCTGCATCGCGCCGATATTCTCGCGGATGTGTTCGGGGGCGCCGACACGATCAAGAAGACGCTGCATCGCTTTGCCCGCGAAGGGCGCGGCGTGCTGGTCTATCTGCGCGACGGCGCGGCGGGCGTCCCGGCCAATATTGTCGGACGCCAAGGGGGGCAAGCGGGCCAAGGGGACCAAGAGGAAAACGCCGCGGAAACGCGCAAGCGGCAATGGCTCGACGTCGGCCTCGGCGCGCAGATTTTGAAGGACCTCGGCGTTTCGTCGATCCGTCTGCGCTCCTCGTCGTCAAAGCCCCGCGCCTTCGTCGGGCTCTCGGGCTTTGGCATCGAGATCAGCGCGGTGGAGCCGGTGGAGTGAGCGGCTTCTGACGGGCTCGCCGCACGCTTGTCTCCATAGACCTCACTTCGCGCGCGGATGCGCCGAGCGATAGGCGTCGAGGAGCCGCGTCTTGTCGACGGCGGTATAGATCTGCGTCGTCGAGAGCGAGGCGTGGCCGAGCAATTCCTGGATCGTGCGCAGATCGCCGCCGCGACCCAGAAGATGCGTGGCGAACGAATGACGCAGCGCATGCGGCGTCGCGCTCTCGGGCAGACCGAGCGCCCCGCGCAGGCGCTGGACGGCGAGCTGGATGATGCGCGGCGAGAGCGGCCCGCCGCGCGCCCCAACAAACAGCGGCCCGCCGGCGAGATCATAGGGACAGAGCGCGAGATAGGCCTCGATCGCCGCGCGCACCGGCGCGATGACCGGCACGGTCCGGCTCTTGCCGCCCTTCCCCAGGATCGTGACCCGATCGGCGGCGCCGATCGGCGCCGCGGCGCTTCCGATCGACAGCGCCTCGGAAATTCGCAGGCCGGCGCCGTAGAGCAGCGCCAGCACGGCGGCGTCGCGCGCGATCACCCAGGGCTCTCGCGCCTCGCCCGCTCTCTGTGCGGGGTCCACGATGTCGCGGGCGTCGGGGATGGTGAGCGCTTTGGGGAGGCTGTGCGGACGCTTGGGCGGACGCACGGCGCCAAAGACATCGGTGCGGGCGAGGCCCTTCTTCTCGATGAAGCGCAGAAAATTGCGAACCGCGGCGAGCGCCCGCAGCAGCGACCGGCTTTCCAAGCCATCGCGGCGACGCTTGGCCATGAAAGCGCGCAGGTCGGGGGGTTGAAGCGACTTAAGCGCGGCCGCGTCCGGCCGCTCTCCCAGATGCTGCGCCAGAAAACCCAAAAAATTGGCGAGGTCCCGGCCATAGGCGTCGACCGTGTGCCGAGAGGCGCGCCGCTCGCCGGCAAGATAGCGCAACCATAGCGCCGCTTCCTCGGCGATGGCCGGCGCCGCCTGAAAGTAAGAGGCGTCGGGAAGCGGCTTCTGTCGGGGCGCTCTGACGGGCGAATCGCGCATAAGCGACTATCGCCCAAAAAGATGAATGAAGGCCGTGAATCGTCGGTTATTCGCCCGACTTGATCTCGGCTTTCGCCTTGGTCAGCATCTCGTCCATGGTGCGGCGGATCTGATGCTCGGACTGGTTCACGCCCGCCGCCTCAAAATCCTTCTTCACCACAGCCACGACCCGCTCATCGGCGTCGGCGGCGACTTCCGCTGCGACCAGAGCGTCCGCGTAAGCCTGCGCCTCGGCGCCGGTCTTGCCGAGCTTTTCAGCCGCCCAGAGGCCAAGCAGCTTGTTGCGGCGCGCTTCGGCGCGAAACTGCAGCTCCTCTTCATGGACAAAGCGTTTTTCGAAGGAATCTTCGCGCTGGTCGAACGTGCTCATGTCCATCCTCGGCCGGGTTGTTCTTAAATCAGGACTCGGCGATCATGCGCCGCATCGGCGTCGGCTCGATATATGCGTATTCGCGCGCAAAGCCAATGCCGGAAAGCGTCGTCCTGGCCGCGACGAAAACGACCGCTATGATGCGGGCGCGGACGCGGACATGGCGCGCCGCGCGCCGAATTGCAAAAGGCGCGCCGATTCGGCAATTTGTAACAGCCTAGAGAGTTTTCCGTCCGGCGATCGGACCAAGCAGGGGCGCTTCATGAAGAAATTTGCATGCGTTATTTTATCCGCCTTGGCCCTGACGAGCCCGGCCTTCGCCCAGAAAATGACCAGCGACGACCTCAAATGGATCAACCAATGCATCAGCGATAACAAAGGCGAGGAAGGCGGGACGCCCGCCATTATCCGCGCCTATTGCATGTGCATGAACGAGAAGATGGACGACAACGAAACCCGATCCGTCACTCAGTGGGAAAAGGCCAATCCTGAGGCCCGGCAGGACTGCGAGAAACAGGCCGGCTGGAAGTAGCGTAAACGCCAAAGCCGCTTTGTGTTTGCGCCATGAGCGTCGCAGGGGCGAACGGGCGCGGTCGGAAAATCGTCGACCAGATGCTCAAATTACGGGCGCCCGCGCGTGCAAGAGGAACCAACACGGCGACGCCGCCGCTGGCCGCCGCCCTTTCAGTTTCATTGTATCGTCTTTCTCTTTGCGATAGAGTGCGCTGTCGGCTTGTCACTGGCCGCCAAAGACGCTACGACCGCCGGTGCTCGCGGCAGGGCGCACGCCCGCCGCCGCTCCCTGAGAGCCGCCCAGAAGCCGGCATGCGTTCACACTTCGGAGGAGCGACGACCCGCCACATGGACTTCCTCAAGCCCCGGTTGATCCCAATGAACCGCCGACGCCGCATCTACGAAGGCAAGGCCAAGGTCCTCTATGAGGGCCCTGAGCCCGGCACTTTGATTCAGCACTTCAAGGACGACGCCACGGCCTTCAACGCGAAGAAACACGAGGTGATCGACGGGAAGGGCGTGCTCAACAACCGGATCTCCGAATATATCTTCCAGCATTTGAACAGCATCGGCGTGCCGACCCACTTCATCCGCCGGCTGAACATGCGCGAGCAGCTCATCCGCGAGGTGGAGATCATCCCGCTCGAAGTCGTCGTGCGCAACGTCGCGGCCGGCTCGCTGGCCAAGCGTCTCGGGATGGAAGAGGGCACGCAACTGCCCCGCTCGATCATTGAATTCTACTATAAGAATGACGCGCTCGACGACCCGATGGTGTCCGAGGAGCATATCACCGCCTTCGGCTGGGCGACTCCCCAGGAGATCGACGACGTCATGGCGCTCGCCATCCGCGTCAATGACTTCCTTTCGGGCCTGTTCCTCGGCGTCGGAATCCGCCTCGTCGACTTCAAAATGGAATGCGGTCGGCTCTGGGAAGGCGACATGATGCGAATCGTCGTCGCCGACGAGATTTCGCCCGACAGCTGCCGGCTGTGGGACATCAAGTCGAACGACAAGCTCGACAAGGATCGCTTCCGTCGCGATCTCGGCGGGCTGGTCGAGGCCTATACCGAAGTCGCGCGCCGTCTCGGCATCATGCAGGAAAACGAGACGATCCGCACCGGCGCGCCGAAGCTCGTGCAGTAGGCAATCCCGAAGGGCCGCCATGGGCGTTCCTCATCTCGATTCAGGTCCAATGGGCGCGGAGGAATTCTTCGCGTTCACCGCGACACGCCCCGACGACGAAAAATGGGAGCTGATCGAAGGGGAGCCGGTCTTGAACGCTTCCGCCAGCCGTCTGCATCAAAAGATCATCGGCAACGTATTTTTTGCCCTGTCAGAGATTTCTCGCCAAAGAAATCCGGGTTGGGAGATCATTCCCGGGATCGGCGTGCGCCTCTCTGAATTAAGCGTTCCCGTTCCTGATCTGCTGATCCGACCCGATGACAATCTTGAGGGCGTCGAATGCAATGACATGATCATCGCGTTTGAGGTTCTGTCGCCATCCACAGCGAACAAGGATCTGCGCTGGAAACGGAAAGCCTATGCGACGCTGCCATCGCTCAGGCAGTATGTGGTCATCGCGCAGGACGCGGTTGAAGTCGTCTCCTTCGATCGCGCCAATGAGTTCTCGGAACGCCGCTTCGAGACGGCGGAGAGCGTGCTCGACCTGCCCCTTATCGGCGCGTCGATCGACTTGCGCGAGATCTATCGCGGCACGGGTCTGCTCTAACGCGCCGGCTTGCGCTTCGCGCGTCGAGCCAGTAACCGTTCGCCATCTTCTGAACTTGGAATAGCGCATGAAAGCCCGCGTCGTCGTCACCCTCAAATCCGGCGTCCTCGATCCGCAAGGCAAGGCGATCGAAGGCGCGCTGAAGTCGCTTGGCGTCGAAGGCGTCGCCAGCGTGCGGCAAGGCAAGGTGTTTGACGTGGAGCTCGCCGGCGCCGACGCCACCGCCGCCAAGGCGCAGTTGCAAGCCGCCTGCGAGAAGCTGCTCGCCAACACCGTGATCGAAAACTATCAGATCGATCTGTGATGAAAGCCGCCGTCGTCGTTTTCCCCGGCTCCAATCGCGAAGGCGACATGGCCCGCGCGCTGACACAGGCGACCGGGCGCCAGCCATCGATGTTGTGGCATGCCGATCACGAGCTGCCCGCCGGGACTGACCTCGTCGTATTGCCCGGAGGCTTTTCCTACGGCGATTATCTGCGCTGCGGCGCGATCGCCGGCCGCGCCGCCATCATGGACGCGGTGCGCGCGCACGCCGCGCGCGGCGGACTGGTGCTGGGCGTCTGCAACGGCTTCCAGATTCTTTGCGAAAGCGGCCTGCTGCCAGGTGTGCTGATGCGCAACGCTAATTTGCGCTTCGTCTGTCGGATGCAGCATCTCAAGGTCGAACGGAACGACACCGCCTTCACCCGGCAATATGCAAAGGGTCAGACGATCGAAGTCTGCATCGCGCATGGCGAGGGCAATTACGAAGCCGATGACCCGACGATAGATCGCCTGGAGGGCGAAGGCCTCGTCGCCTTCCGCTACTGCGACTCGGCCGGCAATGTCGGCGGCGAGGCCAATCCCAACGGCTCGCGCAACGATATCGCCGGAATCTATTCGGAAGGGCGCAATGTCCTCGGCCTGATGCCGCATCCCGAAAATCTCATCGACGCGCTCGTCGGCGGAACCGACGGCCGCGGGCTTTTCGAGAGCCTCGCCAGCGCGGCGTGATCCTCACGCTTTTGGCGGCAGCGGAAAGAGCCCGGTGAAGCGTTCGGCGAGGGCGCGGTCGCCCTCGACCCAAAGCGCCTTCTCAGCTTCAAGCGCCTCGAGCGGCGCGCCGCCATAGACCGCCGCGGCGATCGCCCTCGCCGGCCCGGCGAAGACGACGTCGGCGCCCTCCAACGCTTGCCGGGCGGCGTCGCATGCGCCGCCGTGGATTTGCACGAGGAACGTCTCGTCGCCGATGCGAAACCCGATGCGCGCGTTCAATCCCTCTGCTTTGCGGGCGTCGAACATCGTCTTGAACGACAGCATCAGCGAGGCGGCGCTGAGAGGCAGCGTTGGGTCATGCAGTGGCGAGCGCGCCGCCCAGCGGCCGAGGACGCCCAACACCGGCTCGATCTCATAGCCCCAGGGCGTCAGCTCGTACACATGGCTCGCCGCCGGCGGCGGCAGCTTGCGCCGGCTCAGCGCGCCGATGCCCTCCAGCCGCTCCAGCCGCTGCGTCAGCACATTGGCGCTGATTCCGGGAAGATCGGCGCGCAGGTCGCTGAATCTTTTCGGCCCGAACATCAGTTCGCGCATCACCAGCAGCGCCCAGCGTTCGCCAATCAGATCGAGCGCATGGGCGGCGCCGCAGGCGTCGTCATAGGTGCGCGCGGAAGGGCGACTCTTATCCGCGGTCTTTTTAGTTATTTTTACTAACTTCATTGTTGCATTTTATAACTTGTGCGGTAGGTTCGGCAACGTGCGGTTTGAGGAGCGTCCATGTCCAAGCTTATTTTCGTCAATCTTCCTGTCACCGATCTGCCCAGGGCGACCGCTTTCTACGAGGCGGTCGGGGCCAGGAAAAACCCGCAGTTCTCCGACCACACGGGATCCTGCCTGGTTTTCTCCGACACCATTCACGCGATGCTTTTGACCCATGAAAAATTCCGCCAGTTCACGACGAAAGAGATCGCCGATGCGCATAGGAGCGCAGAAGTTCTGATCTGTATTTCGGCCGACAGCCGCGCCGACGTCGACGCCGTCGTTGAAAAGGCGACTCGCGCCGGCGGCGCCCCGGATCCGACGCCGACGCAGGATTTCGGCTTCATGTATGGCCGCAGCTTCGAAGATCCCGATGGTCATATCTGGGAGATTATGTGGATGGACGCCGAGGCGGCGTCGAAGGCATGCCAACAAGAAAAGACCTGCCAGCAAGAAGGAGCGACGCAATGAGCTATGTCGACGGTTTCGTGATTCCCGTGCCCACTGGCAAGAAGGAAGATTACCATAAGGCCGCCGCGCAGATGTGGCCGATCATGAAGGAGTGGGGCGCGCTACGCGTCGTCGAATGTTGGGGCGACGACCTGCCCGACGGCAAAGTCACCGACTTTAAACGCGCCGTCGCCGCCGAGAGCGGCGAAAACATCGTGTTCTCGTGGGTCCTATGGCCGTCCAAAGAGGTGCGCGACGCGGCGCACAAGAAAATGCATGAAGACCCGCGCATGAAAGACATGCCGATGCCCTTCGACGGCAAACGCATGATCTTCGGCGGCTTCAGCGTATTGATGGACGAAGGCGCGTCATGACGCTCGCGCTGTATGGCCATCCGTTTTCGTCCTACACGCAAAAGGCGCTGATTGCGCTTTACGAGAACGACACGGCTTTCCAGTTTCGCTCGCTCGAAGACAAGCAGGCGGAAGCGGAGTGGGCCGCGCTTTGGCCCATCAAGCGGATGCCGCTTCTGCTCGACGATGATCGCAGCGTCATGGAGGCCAGCGTCATCGTCGAATATCTGGACCTACGCCACCCTGGCCGAACGACGCTCGTGCCGCGCGATGCGCAGGCGGCGATCGAGGTCCGCTTCATGGACCGGTTCTTCGACAATTACATCATGACGCCGATGCAAAGAATTGTGTTCGATCGTCTGCGCTCGGAAGAGGATCGCGATTCATTTGGAGTCGCTGAAGCGCGTCGGGCGCTGGACACGGCATACGGCTGGCTAAACGAAAATATGGAAGGTCGCGAATGGGCGGCGGGAGAGGATTTCTCGCTCGCCGATTGCGCAGCGGCGCCGGCGCTTTTCTACGCCGACTGGACGCACCCCATCGACAACGCGCTCGTCAATTTAAAGGCCTATCGCCAGCGGCTGCTTGCGCGCCCCTCCTTCGCGAGAGCCGTGGACGGAGCAAGACCTTATCGCGCTTATTTTCCGCTCGGCGCGCCGGATCGGGACTGACGCCGCCCGCTTACCGCCGCGCCGCGCGCGCGACGTTCCACAGCGCGCGCTCGGCCTCCATCTGCGCCACGCCGGCGTTGGCGCGCGCCCGCATCTGTGCGGCGCGCAGCGGCTCGATCAGCGCGCCAAGCCGCGCGGATGACCAGCTCTTGAGCTGTTCGTCCATCAGCGCGCGGTGCATGAAGCCGAAGCCGGCGCGCATCAGCGCCGAAACGCCGACATCGGGTCGCCCGCCCTCGCGCTCCATGGCGAGACGGGCGCGATGCAGCGCCACGGCGTAGCGCAGCGCCCCGATGACGAGCTGCTGCGCATCGCCGCCCTGCGCGAAATAAGCGTCGAGCGCCGCGCCCATATCGGCGGCGCCCGCGAAAGCCGCCGTCACCATGCGATCCGACGCGATGTTCGAGGCATGCGCGACAATCGCTTCGACGTCCTTGGCTTCGACATGCTCGCGGCCATGCATATAGAGCGCGAGCTTTTCAAGCTCGGCGCGACTCATCAGCCGGTCTTCCCCAAGCGCGCCGAGCAGCAGGCCGCGGGCTTCCGGACTCGCGACAAGGCCGGCGTCGCGCAGGCTACGATCGATCAGCGCCTGCAAATCCGCTTCCGCGTCGGGCTGGCACTCGATCGCCGCGCCCTGCTTGGCGCCCTCGACCAGCTTGCGCAGCGGCGCGTCGCGCCTCAGCGCGCCAGCGGTCAGCACGACCGTGCAATGCGCCGGCGGCGCGCCGATAAGCGACGTCAGCGCCGGAATGACGGATTTGGCGCCGGTCTCGACGAGGATGGCGCGCCGTCCGCCAAAGAGCGGCGTGGTGTTGGCCTCGTCGAGCAGCGCAAGCGGGTCGGAGGAGACGCCATCGCCGCTCATCTCGACGAACTGGAAAGGATCGCGGCGATCGTCGACGCGTTTTTCGACAAGCGCGAGCGCGCGCTCACGCACCATGCCCGCGTCGGAGCCAAAGACCAGGAAAAGAAAGACGCCCTCGGGCGGCGCGGCGATGAAGCGTTCGGCGTCGCGACTCTTGACCGCCGTCATGAGGCGCTATCGTCCGCCCCTGCCGTCAATAGCGAACGACGGCGGGAGCCGGTACAGAAGACAGGCGCGTAGCGAGCACGGTGGCGATTCTGGTGCGGATCGAATCCGCGATCACCCGCGCGTTACGGATCTCTGCGTCGCGCGCGGCGCGCACATTGGAGAAGCGGTTCGAGAATCGATCGTAGCTCACGATGTTGAAAGCGATGCCTTTCGTGACCTCCACCTCATCAGGGATGGTGACGAGCCGATATTCGGCGTCGACGATCACCGTCGCCGATGTGGCGCGGCCGGTCACAGTGTCGAGAATCGGCGTCTGCACGCGCTCGCGGAGCACGACCATCAGACGGTAGCGCGGCGGCGGCTGCGAGCCAGTCCCGTTCAGGCCGAAGATCAGATCGTTTCGGACATAGTGGCCGAGCCGCTGCGGAATTTCGTCAACCGCGACCGACTGCAGCTCGGCCGCGAGCGGCGCGGAGTCGAGCCCAAATCCTGCCGGCGCATAAAGCGGCTGGATGCAGCCGGCGAGCGGCAGGGCGAGCAGCGCTGCGCACATCATCGCCAAGCGCCGGAACCGGGCAATCGGCAGGTCGGCAGTCGGCAGTCGTCCGAATGCCGATTGCCGATTGCCGACTGCCGCTTTGCTAAACGACCACATTGACGATCCTTTTCGGAACGAGAATGAACTTCCTCAGCGGCTTGCCTTCCATGGCGCGCTGAACGCCATCTTGCGCCAAAGCCTCTTTGCGAATCGTTTCTTCGTCGGCGTCATGGGCGACAAGAATTTCGGCGCGCTTTTTGCCGTTGACCTGCACCGGCAGGCTTATCATCTCCTGGGCCAACAGGGTAGGATCGGCCGCCGGCCAAGCCGCTTCAGCAACCAGACCTTTGTGGCCCAAATCGGCCCAGCACTCCTCGGCGACATGCGGCGTCATCGGCGCGACAAGCCGAATGAGCGCGTCGGCCGCCTCGCGGAAGGCGAAGGCGAGATCGTCCGGAACCGGCGTTTGCGTCACGGCGTCGAGCGCGCTGGTCAGCTCATTGGCGAATTCGCGTATGCGGGCGATGGCGCTGTTGAACCGCAGCCGCTCGATATTTTCGCTCGCCTGGGCGATCGAACGATGCGTCGCCTTGCGCACGGCGAGCGCGAGATCGTGAAACGCCGCCGGCGGCTCAGCCCCGACGGGGGCCGCCACATGCCCCAGTTCGCCGGTCAGGCGCCACAGGCGCTGCACGAAGCGCCAGGCGCCCTGCGCGCCCTCGTCCGACCAGATGACGTCGCGGTCGGGCGGGCTGTCGGACAGGACGAAGAGCCGCGCCGTATCGGCGCCATAACTCGCGACAATGTCGTCGGGATCGACAGTATTCTTCTTCGACTTCGACATTTTCTCAATCGCGCCGATTTCGAGCCGCTCACCGGTGCTTACAAGATTCGCAACGCGAATGTTGCCAGTCGAAATCTTCAGACCGCCCTTTGCCGGCTCATTAGGGGTAGAGCTCGTTGCCGTTTGAATGGCTGTGCCCGCACTCGGAACACTCGACGCCGGCACAAATTCAAATCGAACGTCAGAGGGAGACACCCATTCCCCAGTCTGAGCCTTATAGGTCTCATGCACGACCATGCCCTGGGTGAAGAGCCCGGCGAAGGGCTCGGCGACCGCCGCGTGGCCGGAATCGCGCATGGCGCGGGCGAAGAAGCGCGAATAGAGAAGATGCAGAATCGCGTGCTCGATGCCGCCGATATATTGATCGACCGGCAGCCAGCGCGCGAGCGCCTCGGCGCTCGCCGGCGCCGTCTCATTATGCGGGTCGGCGAAGCGCGCGTAATACCAGGACGAGTCGACGAACGTGTCCATCGTGTCGGTCTCGCGCCGCGCCGGCGCGCCGCATGAGGGACAGGGGACATTTTTCCAGCTTGCGTGGCGATCGAGCGGATTGCCGGGCTGATCGAAGGAGACGTCTTCGGGCAACCGCACCGGCAGATCGGCCTCCGGAACCGGGACCGGGCCGCAATTCTCGCAATGAATGATGGGGATCGGGCAGCCCCAGTAGCGCTGGCGCGAAATCCCCCAGTCGCGCAGCTTGTAATTCACCTTCCGCTCGCCCTGGGGATGGCCGAACAGCGCCGTGGTCGTCAGACGGTTGGCGACGTCGTCCTTCGCCTCCGGCACAGTGAGCCGGTCGAGAAAGCCGGAATTGACCAGCCTCCCCTCGGCCTCGAAGGCTTCGCCGCTTGTCGCGATCTGCTTTTCGAGCTCTTGGGGATCGAGGTCTTCCGGGCAGACGACGACCTTGAAGCCGAGCGCATATTTCGTCGCGAAATCGAGGTCGCGCTGGTCATGCGCCGGGCAGCCGAAGATCGCGCCCGTGCCGTAGTCCATCAGAATGAAGTTCGCGACATAGACCGGCAGCGTCCAGTTCGGATCGAACGGATGAACGACGCGCAGCCCCGTGTCGTAGCCCATCTTTTCCGCGGTCTCGATCGCTTCCGCGGACGTCGCGCCGCGCCGGCACTCCTCGGCGAAGGCGGCGAGCGCCGGGTCCTTCTGCGCGGCGGCTTTCGCCAGCGGATGATCGGCGGCGAGCGCGACGAATTTCGCGCCAAACAGCGTATCGGCGCGGGTGGTGAAGACTTCGATCTCGCGCATCCCGTCAAGCGGCTCGGCCAGCGCGAAGCGCACGAGCATGCCCTCCGAGCGCCCGATCCAATTGCGCTGCATGAGGCGCACCTTCTCGGGCCAGCGGTCGAGATCGTCGAGCGCGGAGAGCAGCTCTTCGGAATAGTCGGTGATCTTGAAGAACCACTGCGTCAGCTCGCGCTGCTCGACGAGCGCGCCGGACCGCCAGCCGCGCCCGTCGATGACCTGCTCATTGGCGAGCACCGTCATGTCGACCGGGTCCCAGTTCACCTTCGACTTCTTGCGGACGACGATGCCGGCTTTCAGGAAATCGAGAAAAAGCTTCTGCTGGCGCCCGTAATATTCGGGATCGCAGGTCGCGATCTCGCGCGACCAGTCGAGCGACAGCCCCAGCGTTTTGAGCTGCGCCCGCATCGCCGCGATGTTGGCGTAGGTCCATTGCGCCGGATGCGCGCCGGTCTGCGCCGCGGCGTTTTCGGCGGGAAGGCCGAAGGCGTCCCAGCCCATCGGATGCAGGACGTCAAAGCCCCTGGCGCGCATGAAGCGCGCGATCACGTCCCCCATCGAGTAATTGCGCACATGGCCCATGTGCAGCCGGCCCGAAGGATAGGGAAACATCTCGAGCACGTAATATTTGGGCGCGCCGATGCGTTCGCCTGCCTTAAAAGACTGTTTTTCTTCCCAAATCTTTTGCCATCGGGGCTCCGCCTCGGCAAAATTATAGCGTTCGGGTCTCATTTGCTGGCGAGTCCGGTCAAAAGGCTTGCGGGATTGCGCCTCTAATGCCGGGCGGTCGGGGGGATGTCAAAGGCAGGAGCCGTTCGCAGAGCCACGAAAAAGCTCGGGGGCCGTAAGCACGGCCCCCGACAGTTCCCCATGATCTCACGCCTTCGCCGAAAGCCCGACGGTGATCCAGCTGACGCCCTCGAAGATCAGATTGATCGCGAGGAAGAGGCCAAGGATGTAGAGGCCTGACATCGGCCACTGGGCCAGGATCATTCCGCCCAGCACGATGCTGATCACGCCCGAGAACGCCACGAGGCCCCAGGGGCCGACGTCGCGGATGTGCCAGGCGAGGATCAGCTTGAACAGGCCGGCGGCGATCAGCGCGACGCCGATGATCGCCGTCAACGACACCGCCGCGAGCAAAGGATCGCGGAAGACCAGAAAGCCCGCGACGATCGTGATAAGCCCGATCGCGCCCCAGAGCAGCGCCCTGGTCCAGGGCCGGATCTGAACGGCCGTGATAATCTCCATCGCGCCGGCGACGAGCATCGCCGCGCCGACATAGAAGACGGTCACGAGCGTGGCGGTGGTGACGTCGTAGAGTGCGAACAATCCGCCGATGAGCATGAGCGCGCCAAGCGCGACGATCCATCCCCATTTGCGGCGCAGATGATGCAGTTGCATCGTGCGCCCGTCGTAAGTCAGGCTGTCATTGACCATTATCGGCCTCCAATTCGGTGGGAACAATCCTTGGTAGGCGGGACGCGTTTCTCAATAATGAACGTGTGCGACGATACCGCCCCTCGCCCGCCCTTTTGCCCGCCGCAAGCTTAACGCGCCGGACTGCACGAAGTTCCGCGCTGCGAAGTCGTAAACCATTCGGCGCTTGACCCGGCCGCCGAAATCGCGATTTTCGCGCCATGGGAGCCGCCGATCGCCTTGAATCGACACGCGAAGCGATTCGCCGCGCTGCAGTGGACTGTGGCCGCGATCCTGGCGCCATTCGCCTCATCTGCGTCACCAAGACCTTTCCGGCCGAGGACGTGGCGCCGCTGCTGGAAGCGGGCCATCGCGTCTTCGGGGAGAACCGCGTGCAGGAGGCTTTGTCGAAGTGGCCACCCTTGCGCGAAAAATATCCGGACATCGAATTGCATCTCATCGGCCCGCTGCAGTCGAATAAGACGCGCGAGGCGGTCGAGCTCTTCGACGTCATCGAGAGCGTCGACCGCGAAAAGATCGCCAAGGCGCTGTCCGAGGAAATCGCCAGGACCGGCAAGCGCCTGCGGCTCTTCGTTCAGGTCAACACCGGCGCCGAGCCGCAAAAGGCCGGCGTTCTTCCCGAAAGCGCCGACGGCTTTCTGGCCGCCTGTCGCGACATTCATGGGCTGCGCATCGAAGGGCTGATGTGCGTGCCGCCCGTGGGCGAACAGGCGTCGCCGCATTTCGCGCTGCTCGCCGACATCGCCGCGCGCAATGGGATCAAGGAACTGTCCATGGGCATGAGTTCGGATTTCGAACTCGCGATCCAGTTAGGGGCGACCTATGTCCGCGTCGGCTCGGCGATCATGGGCGAGCGGGATTATCCCGCGTGAAATGGCGGCCCCCTCCCCAACCCTCCCCCGCTTCGCGGGAGAGGGAGCAGGCCACGCCCCTCATCGCCATTTCTCGAAAAGCGTCGCGGCTCCGGTTCGCGAATACCGCTCGTTAGCGTCCCCTCTCCCATCCGAAGTCGGCTGTTGACGACTTCGGGGTCGATGCGCAAACCGGGAGCACCCGGTTTGCGAAGCGGGGGAGGGACAGGGAGGGGGCTCAGCGCTATTCGATCAACAGCGCGACCTTGCGTCCCAACCGCGGCAGAAGCCGCGCCATATCGCGGGCGCGCAATGCGACGCAGCCGGCCGTGGGCGAAAGATCATCCGTGGCGATATGAAAGAAAATCGCGCTGCCGCGACCGCGCACCCGCGGACAAAGATTATAGCCCATGACGCCGACGGCGTCATAGAGCACGTCCTTGCGCCACATTTCCTCATGGCCGAGGCGCGACGGCGCCTGCAGCGGTTTGTTATAAAGAAACGAGCGCGGATCATCGCACCAGAGATCATGCGGCCGCGTTCGCCGCCATGGCAGATGCAAGGGCGCAGGCGCGCGCAGGTAAAAATAGAGGAGCGGCCAACGGCCGGCCGGGCTCGCGCCGTCGCCTTCGCGCTTGTTGCGTTTAATTCCGCTGCGGCCAAGCGCACAAGGAAGAACGAGCGAGCCGGCGATCAGCCTTCCCTCGTGCGGGCGGCCGCCAATGCGCCGCGCGACGCGCAGCAAGGCCAGTCCGGCAGGTTTCGTCCGGGTCGTTCGGCAGTGCATGATGCGTTCATATGCGCCGCTCGCCGGCGCGTCTGACCGCCTATAGCAGGAATACCCGCGAGGAGCGCCACCAGCTGATGTCCCTTTCGCGCATTTTGAGCATCGCCGCCAACGCCACGTTGCGGGCGACGCTCGTCGAGCAATTCGCCGCGCTCGGCCGCTATGCGCTGCGCGAAGGCCAGCTCGGCGCGCCGGGACAAGATTGGCCGGATGCGGCGATCGTGGACGACGCCCATTGCGATCTCAAGGCGCTTGCCGATGCGCGCGCGCGGGGCTGCAGGACCCGTGTCGTGCTCATCGCCGATGAACCGAAATCGCCGCCGCTCGGGGTCGACGCCGTCGTGACGCGTCCCATCCGCTTTGCGGAATTGGTCGAGCTCATCGATTTCGCGCCGGCGCGGGCCGCAGTCGGCCCCTTTCATTTCGAGGCCGGCGAACTCCGGGCGCCTTCTGGCGCGCGCTTGAAGCTGACCGAAAAAGAGACGGCGATTCTCGCGAGGCTGGCGCGCGCCCATGGCGCGGCGGTCTCGCGCGAGGCGCTGCTTCGCGACGTGTGGGGCTACGGTCCGAATATGTCGACCCGTACGCTCGAAACGCACATTCACCGTCTGAGACGCAAGCTCGAGCCGTCGCCCGAACAGCCGCGCTGGCTCAAAACCGAACGCGACGGGTACCGGCTCGCCGCCAGCGAAGAGGACCCCGCGTCTTAACGCTTACGCCACGCCGCCGGCGCATATAGAGATAGCGTGGGGCACGCCGAACAAAGTGACATGACGCTGGACGACGATATCGACAATCTCGCGCGCATCCCTCTCTTTTCGATCTTCGAGCCGAACGCCCTGCGTCTGCTCGCGCTTTCCACAGAAACGCGCCTGCTGCGCGCCGGCGATGTCCTGTTTCGACGCGGCGAAATGTCGGACGGCGGCTATGTGCTCACCTTGGGGTCGATCGCGCTGACCGCCTCAAACGACGGACGAGCACAATCGAAGATCGTCCGGCCCTGGACGCTGATCGGCGAAACCGCCCTCCTCGCGCCCTCGACCCGCCCCGCCAGCGCCATCGCCCAGGAGCCGGCCACGGTGCTTAAGATCTTGCGGCCGTTGTTTCATTTGATTTTGGAGCAGCATCCGGCGACCGCCGCTCGCGTGCGCGATTTCTTTCGTTGCAGGCTTTTGGATTTCATCCACGATATCGGCGCCGAGGCGTCGGCGTCTGACCGCGACGTTGGGCGCTTAACGTAAACGCCAAAAAAAGTCCCGTTTCAGCCTCTCGCAGCGGATCATGTTCAGCCTAAGTAAGTTGTTAGTGCGGCGTGAGCTCCAGGGGAGTTTGCGACGCACGCGGCGAGACGCCGCGCCAGGAGGAGGATAAATGATGCGAAAAGCCCTAAAATTGGCGCTCTCCGGCGCGCTCTGCAGCGCGACATTGGCGACCGCCGTTCCCACCGAAGCGCTCGCCGGGCCGATGAGCGCGCCCGATCGGTCAATTGTCGCACCTTCGAGCCCGGTCGAAAATGTTTGGTATCGTCGCGGCTGGGGCAATCGCGGCGGCTGGGGCCGGCGCTACGGCTACCGGCGCGGCTATTACAACCCCGGCGGCGCCATCGCCGCGGGCGTGGGCCTCGGACTTCTGGGCGCCGGCCTCGCGGCTTCGAGCGGTTATGGCGGCTATGGCTACCCCTATGGCTATTACCCGGCCGCCTACAGCGGATGGGGAGATCCCTGGGGCGGCTGGGGCGGCGGCGGCTGGGGTGGCGGCGGCTGGGGCGGCGGCTGGGGTGGCGGTGGCTGGGGCGGCGGCTGGGGCGGCTGGGGCGGCGGCTGGGGCTGGTAAGCTCAACATTTCTCCAGGCGGTCTGAACGGCGGCGCGGGACTCGCGCCGCCTTTTTGCCGTTGCCGGAGACGAATTGTAGAAGCGGACGCCGCGTCCCCGCGGCGCCGACAAACACGCTAGGCCTCCGCTCCAAAATGGGGAATTCTCAGGCGACCACCATCGCAACGACGCCCTTCGCCGATCAACGCCCGGGCACATCCGGCCTGCGCAAGAAAGTCGAGGTCTTCAAGCAGCGCCACTATCTTGAAAACTTCATTCAATCGATCTTCGACAGTCTGGAGGGCTATCAGGGCGCAACGTTCGTCGTCGGCGGCGACGGCCGCTATTACAACCGCGAGGCGATTCAAAAGATCTTGAAGATCGCCGCCGCCAACGGCGTCGGCCGAATCGTCATCGGACAAAGCGGCATATTGTCCACGCCCGCGGCCTCGGCGCTCATTCGCGCGCTTACGGCCTTCGGCGGAATCGTACTGTCGGCCAGCCATAATCCTGGCGGTCCGCATGGCGACTTCGGCATTAAATACAACGTCGCGAACGGCGGCCCGGCGCCCGAGAAGGTGACGGACGCGATCTACGCGCGCACGCGCGAGATCACCTCGTTCAGGATCATCGAAGCCCTCGACGTCGATATCGACAGGCTCGGCGAAACCGCGATCGGCGACATGCGCGTCGATGTGGTCGACAGCGTCGCGAATTACAAAGCGCTGATGCAGACGCTCTTCGACTTCGATCGCATCCGCGACGCTTTTCGCTCAGGCTTCACCTTCACCTTCGACGCCATGTCGGCCGTCACCGGCCCCTATGCGCGCGTGCTGTTCGAAGAGGAGCTCGGGGCGCGGCCGGGCAGCGTCATCAACGCGACGCCCCTGCCCGATTTCGGCGGTCATCATCCCGACCCCAATCTCGTCCACGCCAAGCATCTTTACGATCTCGCCATGTCGGACGCCGCACCCGATCTTTGCGCAGCGTCGGACGGCGACGGCGATCGCAATCTGATCATCGGCCGCGGCCGTTTCGTCACGCCTTCGGACAGTCTCGCGATCCTCGCCGCCAACGCCACGATCGCGCCGGGCTATCGCAAAGGCGTCGCAGGAATTGCGCGATCCATGCCGACAAGCGCCGCCGCCGACCGTGTCGCGGAAAGGCTCGGCGTCCCGCTCTTCGAGACGCCGACGGGGTGGAAATATTTCGGCAATCTGCTCGACGCCGGTCTCGTGACGATCTGCGGCGAGGAAAGCGCCGGCGCGGGCTCCGACCATGTGCGCGAGAAGGACGGGCTGTGGGCGGTGCTGTTCTGGCTCGACATTATCGCAGCGCGCAAAGAGAGCGTCGACGCCATCGTTCGACAACATTGGACGACCTATGGACGCAATTATTATTCGCGTCACGACTATGAGGAAGTCGCGAGCGACGGCGCCCATGCGCTGATCGACGCGCTGCGCCAACGTCTGCCGACTCTCAAGGGCCAATATTTCAGCGGCCTTGAAGTCGCGACGGCCGACGACTTCGCCTATCACGATCCGGTCGACGGCTCGGACTCGCAGCATCAGGGCCTGCGGGTGATTTTCACTGATGGCTCACGGATCGTCTATCGGCTGTCGGGCACCGGCACGGCCGGCGCCACGCTGCGGGTCTATATCGAGCGCTACGAACCCGATCCCGCGCGGCAACATATGGAGACGGAGGCGGCGCTCGCCGATCTCGTAAGCCTATCGCGCGACCTCGCCGCCATCGAACGCTATACGCAGCGCGCTGCGCCGAGCGTCATCACCTGAGCGTGCGTGCGCTTCCGTACAAATCCGCAGCTACCGTTTGCGTCTGACGAAGGGAATTGGTTTTGCCGCAGCGGACTTCTCGGTCGTCGACGCTGTCGCGCTGAACAGAGCCTTTCGCACCGCCTTCGCTACGGATTGCTCGGCGTCGATTGCGATCACGCCGAGATCGAGCGCGGATTGCGGCGCAAGCGCGCCGTCGAGCACGGAGGCGAGGACTGTTTCATTGGTCACGACCACGACATCGCCGGGCGCTGGTCCTGCGACATGCATTTCGATGTCGTAGCCCCCCGCGCTTGCGGCCAATCGCGACCACAGCTGAGAGTCGATGAAGAGAACGGAGATTTTCGGCGCCAGGATCAGCGTCTCGGGAGTCGCCGCAAGCCGACGCTCGAGGCTTTGGATGCGGCCTGCGGCGCGCCAATAGCCTTTCGGGCCAGGCTCGATCGGCGCAATCGCAGCGCGACTGACGACGCCGCTTGCGACCGCGTCGCTGAGTGCGAAAGCGACCGCAAGCGACTTTGGATGCATTGCGCTGAATCCGTCGCCGAGCCGCCCATCGAAGCCGCAGGCCATGCCCGTCTGAGGGCTGACGAAAACGGCAAAAAAAAGCGTCAAGCCGGCGACGACGCTGAGCTGCGGGCGCATATCGAGAGCGCTCCCGCCGCTCAAGGCGTCACGATGTGGAACCAGAACGGGAACTTGTCGAGCAATCCGACGAACTCCACAAACGTCTCGCGCTTGCCTTCGACTTTCAGCTCTCCCGAGGCGATCGCCTGTTCGGGCGTGAGCAGGCCAAGCTCGATCCGATCGAGCGTCGATTTTTTGAGCGTGGCCTTCGCGTCCGGATTGAGAGCTGGCTTGTCAGAATAGTTCAGCACGCCATTTTCGACCGCCAGCCTGTAGAGCTTTTTCAGGTCGGTGAACTCAACATTGAGGATCAGCTTTTTCCCGACGGCCTTCGGTCCGTTCAAGCGTACGGCAAGATAATCCCACGTCATTTCCGGAGGCATCGCCTCGATCGTGTCGGCGCTTGCCGTGTTCAGGCCGCCCGACTCTGGAACGCCATTGCGCAATTCGAACGCGCCTTGCAGATAGATGGCGCGCCACGGCCCGGACTCGGCCTGGTAGCCCATCTGTTCATAGGCGTCGGCGAGCAGATCCTTGGCTTCCTTATTGTTGGGATCGGCGAAAACCGCATGGGTGAGCGCTTCGGCTACCCAGCGATACCCGCCCTTGTCGAAATCCGCTCTGGCGCGTTTTAAAATCGCCGGCGCGCCGCCCATGTATTCGACGTATTTCTTCGCCGCCTCGGCGCGCGGTAGCTGGTCCAGCGTCGTCGGGTTGCCGTCGTAGAAGCCCATATAGCGCTGATAGACCGCGCGCGAATTGTGTTTGAGCGAGCCATAATATCCGCGGTCGGCCCATGTCTTGTCGAGTTCCGGCGGAAGCTGAATCATGTTGGAGAGTTCAACGCCCGTGTAGCCCTTGTTCAACAGGTTTACGGACTGGTCGTGAATATATTTGTAAAGATCGCGTTGCTTCTTGAGATAGTCGACGATCTTTTCTCGTCCCCAGAGCGGCCAGTGATGGCTCTGGAACTTGACGTCGATCTTGTCCGCGAAAAGATCGATCGTCTCATCGAGGTAACGCGCCCATTTCAGCGCGTCCCGCACCTGAGCGCCGCGCAAGGTGAGAATGTTGTGCATCGTGTTGGTCGCATTCTCGGCCATCCACATCGCGCGGAACTGCGGGAAATAGGTGTTCATCTCGGCCGGCGCCTCGGTGCCCGGCGTCATTTGGAAGACCATGCGCACGCCGTCGATCGTGACGGTCTCGCCGGTTTTCTTGATCTCGCGCGTCGGCAAAATGAGCGATATGACGCCGGTCGACGTAGTCTGGCCCAGTCCTGCGCCCACGCTGCCGCGTTCGTCGCGCGGCAACATCGCGCCATACATGAAGATCGCGCGGCGGCTCATGGCGTTGCCGGCGATGACGTTTTCGCTCACCGCATGTTCAGCAAAATGTTCCGGCGCGAGAACCTGGATCTTGCCCGCCTTCACATCGGCTGCATCAACGATGCCGCGCGCGCCGCCGTAGTGATCGACATGCGAGTGGCTGTAGACGACGGCGACGATCGGACGCTTGCCGAGGTTCTGCGCGACGAGCTCGAAGGCGGCCTTCGCGGTTTCGGTCGAGATCAGCGGATCGAAGACAATCCAGCCTTTGTCGCCTCTGATGAAAGTTATGTTCGATAAATCATAGCCGCGGACCTGAAAAATGCGGTCGTGAACCTTGTATAGGCCGTAATGCATGTTGAGTTGCGCATTGCGCCAAAGACTCGGATTGACCGAATCGGGCGCTGGCTTGTCGACGATGAAGGACTTGAAGCTTTCCATGTCCCAGACGACCCTGCCCGAAGCGTCCTTGATCGTCAGCGAGTCGGGCTTGGCGATGAGACCGCGCGCGGCGTTGTCAAAATCTTCACGGTCGTCGAAATTCAGGCTCTGCAATACGGCCCGATTGGCGGACTTCGTGGCTTCCGTCGCAGGCTTGGGCGCCGTTTGCGCGTAAGCGAGGGTGGCGGCGATTGCGATGAGTGCGCTCAGGATCGACGAGAATGATTTGCGTCGCGCGTCCAACATGCGGCCCTCCATTAAAGGCTTGCCCCGTCGGCTGTCCCGCGCAAAGAATTATCTGGAATAGAATTCATGGCAACCAAAAAACGGACCCGCCCCCGCCGTCATTGCGCCGATCATGACAGACGGGCCGTGACGCCGGTGATTCGCGTGAATGATGCAGCCCTCCAATGCGAGACAAGCGACGCAATGGAAATCAGCGAAGACGAACCCAAGACTCTCAGCGAGCATCCATTCCGCGAGGCTGTTCTCGCGGAGCTGCACGCGCGGCCGTTCCTGCCGCTCGATGCGCCGCGGCGCGTCTATCACTACGCCTTCGCCACGGACCACGAAGCGGCGGCCGCCGATCGAGAAGCGATCGGCGCGCTCGCGCTCGCGCATGGCGTGCTGGCGCCGGACCCGGGCGCGCGATTCCACTACTTTATCTTTGGCGACTGGCGGCTTCGCTGGGAGCAACATAGCGAATTCACCACCTACAGCTGGTCGACCGGCGTCGGCGCTGAAATCCCCTTCGCGCATGCCGACCCGTTCAAAGCGGGCGAAATCTCCTTCAAGCCGCCAGGCGTTCTCATCGTCGCGACGCAGCTCTGCGTCGTCGACGGCGCACGATCGGTCGAAGAGCTTGCATCCTGTTTCAATTCGCAGAGTCTGTGCGTCGTCGGCGTCGAAGATCGTGAAGCGCAGGTTCTGACCGACTTCGCCGTCGACGCCTATGGCTTTACGCGCATGCTGATCCGCGGAAATGCGCTGCCGCGTTTCGAAGCCGGCCGACTCGCGCAGCGCGTCCTCGAGATCGAAACCTATCGTACGATGGCGCTGCTCGGGCTGCCGCTCGCGCGGCAAGTGTCGCCGCAGCTCGCCGATATGGAGCGAGAGCTGTCGGGCATCACCGAGGCGCTGAACGAAGCGCATGATATGCGCGTCAATCACCTTTTGCTGAAACGGCTCTCGGACCTGCTCGCGAGCGGTCAGGCGCTGTCGACGCGCACGGCCTTCCGTTTCGACGCGAGCCGCGCCTATCGCGCGCTGGTGAAGAACCGGCTTACCCAGCTGCAGGAACGCCGCGAAGGACAATATGTGACGATTTCTGATTTTCTTAGCGCGCGACTCGATCCGGCGATCGAAACCTGCAACGCCGTCGAGGCGCGCCAGACCCGCTTTTCAACGCAGGTCGAGCGCGCGACCGATCTGATGCGCACCGGCATCACGCTGGAGATGGAGCGGCAGAACGGCGCGCTGCTTGAAGAGATGAACCGCCGCACACGGTTGCAGATGCGGCTCAACCGCATCGTGCAGGGAATCACGATCGCCGGGCTCGCCTATTTTCTTACCGGACTCTTCAGCTTTATCGCCAAGGGGCTCAAGGCCGCCGGCGCCCTTCCGCCGCAGGTTTCCGCCGATCTCGTCGCCGCTCTCGCGATGCCGATCGCCGTGCTCATCGCCATGGCGTTCATGGCCCGCGTTCACAGATTGTCGCGAGAGGCGGCGGAGGAGGAACACTTGGATTAACGTCTATTCGACGTCGAAGGGCGCGACTCCTGTCGGCTGGCCGTTTTCGCCAAGGGTGATCTTCTCGATGCGCGCTTCGGCCTCGGCGAGAAGCGCCTCGCAGCGCGCCTGCAGCGCCTTGCCGCGCGCATAGAGCTTTACCGACTCGTCGAGCGAGACGGCGCCTTTCTCCAGGTCGGCGACGATACGCTCGAGCTCCTGCATCGCCTGTTCGAAAGGCAATGATGCGATGTCAGCGGCGGCGTCCGGCTTCTGCGTCATGGCGTCTCTCATAGACGAAGCGCCCATCATTGGCTATGCGGCGGCTGCGCGATCGCCGGGCTCGGCACGGCCCACAATGCGCAGAATCGCCGGAAATTCCTCGCGCGTGCGGCGCTCGATCTCGTCGAGCGCGTCATGGGCGCATTGCACGGATACGGCCGCGTTCAGACGGCAACGGAAGTTGACGACGATGCCCCCGGCCGTTTCGCGGACTCGAACGTCCCGCACTTGCGCCGGCGGTCGGGTCTGAGCGGCGACGCGCGCAAGCGCCGCCTCGATGGCCCCAGCAGTTGCGGGATCGGCGACCTGCGCCGCGAGCAATTGCAGTTCGAGCGGCTCGATATGCGTATCGACTTCGGCGTCGGCGCCGAACTCGTCGCGCAGCGCGCTCTCGAAGTCGGCGGCGATCGCATGCGCGCGGCCGAGCGGCATGGCGCCATCGAGTTCGACGTCGACGCCGATCGATAGCCTGCCCTCGATCTGCTGGGCGATGACATGATGGGCGTGGATGTGGCGACGCGCCCCAACCAGCAGGATCCGTTCCGCGATCGTTTCGTCGTCCAGCGCCCGCGGCTCGATCGACAGCGTGACCCGGGCGCGCGGCGTGACTGTGGCGATCGCGTCGGCGACGGCCGATTTGATGCGCGCCGCCTGCTCGACGCGCAGGCCGCGCGAAACGCCGATCGTCGCCTCGCCGACGATGTCAGGGCCAATCGTGCGCAGTCGCAGCGAATCGATCGCGATGACGCCCGGCACGTCGACGATCGCGCTCTCCAGATGCGGCGCCATTTCGCGTGGGGCGGCGTCGAGCAAAGTGTCGATGGTGCGACGGCCCAGCCGGAAACCCGCGATGGCGATGAAGACGGCGACGCCCAAGGCGGCGAGCGCGTCGCCGCGCTCGAACCCGTAATGCGCCGCAACGAGACCGAGCAGCACCAGCGCCGATGACACCAGATCGCTCGAAAAATGCAGCGCGTCAGCGGCCAGAGCGTCGCTGCCCTCTTCCTTTGCGATCCGCCGCAACTGCCGCGAGCGCACGAAATCGACGACGATCGAAACGACCAGAACGCCATAGATCGGCCAGCCGGCGTCGATCACGACATCCGTCTCCTGCAGCCGCCTCCAGGCTTCGCCGACGATGAACAAGGCGAGGCCGAAGAGGAAGCCGGTTTGGATCAGCGCGGCCAGCGCCTCATATTTGCCATGGCCATAGTGATGTTCCTCGTCCGCCGGCTTTTCTGCTTCGCGCACCGCGAAGAAGGTCAGCACTGTCGCGCCGGTGTCCACGAAGGCGTGCCCCGACTCCGACAGCAGCGCGAGCGAGCCAGACCACAGACCGGCCGCGAGCTTTGCCGCCGCGAGCAAAGCGCTGGCGGCGATCGACGCCTTGGCGGCCGCCAGCTTGACGCTCGGCGCCGCTCGAGGAAGAGACTTCGTCTCGGTCACGTCAATAGGAACCTGTGTTTGGGAGCGCCTGCGCTCTAGCAGGCGCCCGGCGTGGGCGCAAATCCGCGCCCGCGGAACGCTATTATTATGGCGGACGCACCAAATAGGAGCCTCATGTGAGATTTCTGCACACCATGATCCGAGTCGGCGACCTCGACCGCTCGCTTGAATTCTTTTGCGGCGTGCTTGGACTTCAGGAGGTGCGCCGCACCCAGAACGAAAAGGCGCGCTATACGCTCGTCTATCTCGCCGCGCCCGAGGACGCCGCGCAAGCCAAGGAACACGGCGCGCCGACGATCGAACTCACCCATAACTGGGACGAACACGAATATTCCGGAGGGCGGAATTTCGGTCACATCGCCTTCGCCGTCGATAATATTTACGACGTTTGCGCGCGGCTGCAGGCGGCGGGCGTGACGATCAATCGGCCACCGCGCGACGGCCATATGGCCTTCGTGCAATCGCCGGATTTGATCTCCATCGAGCTGTTGCAGAAGGGCGCGCCGCTGCCGCCAACGGAACCCTGGGCGTCGGCGCCTAACATTGGCGGTTGGTAGAGGCAAGGCTACTGCGGCGCCGCACGATCTTTTGCGTCGCATCTACGAATTTTTCAGCTGCTCGGAACTATTGCTCTGGCCATGAGTTGAGTCCCGAGTCGTGCTGCGGCCTCAGCTCGGCTGATCACTATGTCGTTGATTTACCGGCGAACTTCGTCGTGAAGCTGTCATGGCCCTCAGTTAGAAGGCGGCAGCGCGCGGCATGGGGAGCGAAAGTCTCTCGGCTCTTGCGCCGATAGCCTTGTTCGCGGGGCTTGAGAGATCCCGTCCGATCGTCGGACGCGGAATTTTTTCAGCAGTCATACAGATAACGTTCAGCTTGACTGGATAGCTTGGCGGGAACGAACGCGCCTGAACGGGGCGACGGAAACTGATGTCGCGGAGATAAGCAACCGCGGCCAACAAAGGGTTCCAAAACATGGAACGTTCAAGGGCGGAGGTCGTCATGGTCATCGTGGATCTGATCAATTCCTGCTCGAACGACAAGGTGGCGCATGCCGCCTTGGCTTGCATTGGCGGCGGCTTCGCCGAGCGCGTGCGCGCCGCGGCAGAAGAGAAAGGCGTCAGCGTTGGCAGATTCGTCGCGATGGCGGTGCGCGATTTCGCGAGCCGGTCGGATGAAGCCGCGCAAGAGGCGCTTCGGGCCAAGGTTGTCCGCGACGACCAGCCTCTGCTCCGAGGATTGCGGGAGGTCCTTCAAGTGGCGCTGGAGCGCGGCCCCTTCGTCCTCGACAGCGAGGCGATGGCGGCGACGCCGCCCTACGCCTTCAGCGCCGCGCGAGAGAATGCGCTGCGATATCACTGACACTGTCCAATCGACGTTTATGAAATGGCGGCCTCGCTTCGGCGACGTCGCCATTTGCGCGTTTAGGCCTACATGAGAGTAGCGTAAGACACTTTCCGGGCCAGGGATGACGCATTTTCTCGACCAGGCGCAGATCGCCGCCATCCTTTCGACCTACGGCTATTGGGCGATCTTTATCGTCGTGGCCCTGGAAAGCGCCGGCATTCCGCTGCCCGGCGAAACCATGCTCGTCGGCGCGGCGATTTACGCGCGGCTCTCCGGAGCGATCGCCATCGAGAATATCGTCGTGGCGGCCGCTGCTGGCGCGATCGTCGGAGACAATGTCGGTTATTGGCTGGGGCGGGAATACGGAACGAAGCTTCTCGAACGCTACGGCCATCATGTCGGGCTCGGCCCGGAGAAGCTGCGCCTTGGCCAATATCTCTTCTATCGCTGGGGCGGCGCGATCGTCTTTTTCGGCCGCTTCGTCGCGCTGCTGCGCATTCTCGCGGCCTCGCTCGCCGGCGCAAACCATCTGCCGCCTGGCCGCTTCTTCATCTATAATGCGACGGGCGGCGTCGTTTGGGCCTGCGTATTCGGCTTTGGCGCTTATTACCTCACCGCTGGCTTCGAAAAAATCGAAGGTCCCATCGCAATGGCCCTCATCGGCGGGCTCGTCATCGGGCTGTTTGTGCTTTGGCGCTACTATAAACGGCACGAGGCGCGGCTGATGCGGGAAGCCGACGCCATGCTAAGCCAGCGACGCTAGATCACCTGCATTTGGGCGCTCTAGCCGAAACGGGCGCCCATGCGCGCGTCGATGAGCGCGCGGTTCAGTTCGCGCGCCAGCTCCGCTTTCTGATCCGGCCCTAAGAAGGCGCCGATCTCGATGCATTCGCCGCGCGAGATCAGCGCCACCCGCTCCGTCCCGAATTCTTCGTGGACCGTCTGTTCAAGCCGCACCCAGGAGGGGTTGAAGCGCCATTCCTTTCGTTGTCCGCGCGCGCCGATTTGCGCGAAAACGAGCTCCAGCGGCGTGAGGTCGAGCGTCTCATGACTGCGGGCGGCGCGGAAGCTGACGCGGAAGGCGAGATAGAGACCGACCGCGTCGAGGCCCATGAAGCCGGCGACGGGCCAGGCGCCCATGAAGAAGAAGGGCAGCGCAAAAAGGGCCTGTCCAAAACAGAAAATCAAGATGAAAAGGTAGAAGGCGTGCGGCGTCATCGACCGATGCGGCGTCAGCCGCGCTTCGTAAATTTTCCGCTCGAAGGGGTCGGACATTTCTCCTGCCGGCTTTGTCCCTGAGATTCTAAAAGTTATAACGCGCCCATGGCGGAAACAATCAGTCAGCGCGCGCGCGTCGCTAAAAAACCGCGCGCCGGCCGGCGGCCGGCGGCCGCTGAAGCCGCGCGCATCGAAGAGATTTTCGCGCGTCTCGCAGCCGCGAATCCCGAACCCAAGACTGAACTCGGTTACAAAAATTCGTTTACGCTGCTCGTCGCCGTCGTTCTGTCCGCGCAAGCGACCGACGCCGGCGTCAACAAGGCGACTCCCGCGCTCTTCGCGCTCGCCGACACGCCCGCCAAAATGGCGGCGCTCGGCGAAGAGCGCGTGCGCGACCTCATCAAAACGATAGGCCTGTTTCGCGCCAAGGCGAAAAATATCGTCGCCCTGTCGCGATTGTTGCTCGAACGGCATGGCGGAGAGGTGCCGCGCACGCGCGAGGAATTGACGGCGCTCCCAGGCGTCGGCGGCAAGACCGCGAATGTCGTGCTCAATGTCGCCTTCGGCGAGCCGGCGATCGCGGTCGACACCCATATCTTCCGGGTCTCCAACCGGCTGCCGCTCGCAAGCGGCAAGACGCCCGAAGAGGTCGAAGCGGGACTGGAACGCATCGTGCCAGAGAAATATCTCCTGCACGCGCATCACTGGCTCATTCTGCACGGTCGCTATGTGTGCAAGGCGCGCACGCCAGAATGCCCGCGCTGCCCCATCGCCGATCTCTGCCGGTTCAAAGCCAAGACGCTCTGATCGTCCGATCCTTGCAGCCCCACGCGGCGTTGAGGACAAAGTCACAGACGCGCATCGGGCGACGTGGGATCTGTTCCAATCAAGCCGAAGGACCGAACGATGTCGGAGCGAGCCGTGATGAATTACAAAATGGCGATCATCATCATGGGCGGACTGCTGCTTGTCGCCGCCATGATCCCTTATGCCTACAAATCGCGATGCACGACTGCGGAATGCACGCCGGAGCGTCCGTATTGATCCGCCAGACGGCGATCCGAGACGCCTGCCGCGCAGGCGTCTCGCAATGTTCTCGCGTCAATTGACCTGGCAGGTCGATTCATATCTTCCGCAGGCCCGGGCGTCGCCCCTGTCGCAGCTCTGTTTCCAGGTCCGGCAACCCGGCTTTTTCCACGGCTGGCTTTCGAATTCCCCGCCTCCCCCGCCGCGACTCGGCCGCTGTCCCTGGCCGCTGTCGACGCAGAACTTCTGGGAGATGAAGCAGCTCACCCTGCCGCCTTCCTGACAGGAAGACCTGGCGGGCTGATAATGAACAGCGCCGCTCCCATAGTTCGCTTCGAGCCTTCGAACCTCGACCAGCCCCTTGTTGTTGGCCTTTGAAAGCGCTTCGTCTCTGGAATAGCCGCTGGCCGAAGCCTGCAACACGCCGCAGAAAGCCAAGGCGCTTCCAGAAAGCGAAACCAGCGAAAGAAACATCGTGGTCGAGATAAGCGCAATACGTCTGAAGTTCATTCTGCCCCCCCTTTTTCGCCCCGGCTCAGGCTAAGCCTGCCGCGGGACGAAAGATAGAGGGCGAGAGTTCTACCGGCCCAAGATCCAGCCTTCCCAAACAGCGCTTGAAGGCGGCAATACCACGCTCGCCTCTGCAAGGTCTTTCTTTATCACGCTGATCATCGCGAGGAGGCCGACAAGAGCATCGAAAGCGTCTTCCCCACCCTCGCTTTCGTCGAACCCTCTTCGCACTACGTTTTCCGCAGCGTGGAGACAAACCTTACGCTCCCGAGCCCAGCGTAGGATTGCCTCTGCTTTCTTTTGTCTGTCCTCCTGCCTTCGCTTGCTTTCTCCATGCCGGAAGCTTGCGCCAAGACATGCGTATGCATCCGCCGGATAGGTTTCAGCGATGACCAAGCAGGCGTGCGATGCTAGGTCCTCAAGCTGGCCGGCAAAGGGCCAGAGAAGAGCTCCGCCTTTCAATGCAGGTCGAACAATTTCCTGCCAGCCTGTGAGAGCGCCCTTACCGACCTGATTTGCTCCCAAAGTCCAAAAAAGTGAGCAGGCCGCTCGTCTGCCATTTCCGCCCTTTTCGCATTTCCGAATGAGGTCGCTGAACGACTCTACACCTAGTCCAGCTACGAGCGAGTCTCGCCTCACGCCCCTAAACGACCTATGAGGAAAGAAAGGTCGTTTGAGCGTGACTTCGGCGGCGGATTCGGCGACGGCAAAGAAATTGTCCCATCCTGGCGCGTTGCCGAACGCCAAAAGAGCTTTCTGGAAGCTGCCGAAACAGGTCTTACTTCCGTATGCGAGAGGAACGCCTATCGGAAAGTCGAAGCCGGCTAGGACGCGATTGCCGCGAGATTTTTTCTCAAACAGTTCGTCCAGAAAGAGCTCCGCCACGCCGACTTTACGCGGGACATCAACAGTCCAATTCTCAACAGTGCGCGTGGCACACGCGACCCAACGCTTGTTCGCATGCATGCTCCAGTCGGCATGATAGAGAATGTTGAACATCACGGTCCTTCGCCGGCCGGCTGCAAAAGGGCTAGATGACCTTCCCCAGCCGCCCGGCCAGGTCCTGAATATATTGCCAGGCGACACGGCCGGAGCGGCCGCCGCGGGTGATCGACCACTCCAGCGCCTCGGCGCGGATCGTCGCCTCGGGCGCGTTAAGGCCAAAATGGTCGGCGTAGCCGAAGACCATCGCGAGATAGTCGTCCTGGCTGCAATTGTGAAAGCCGATCCAAAGTCCAAAGCGATCGGAGAGCGAGATTTTCTCCTCGATCACCTCGCCGGGATGGATGGCGGTGGCGCTCTCATTTTCCATCATGTCGCGCGGCAACAAATGGCGGCGATTCGACGTGGCGTAAAACAGCACATTGTCCGGCCGTCCTTCGACGCCGCCTTCGAGAGCGGTCTTCAGCGCCTTGTAGCTCGTCTCCGCGCCGTCGAACGACAGGTCGTCGCAAAAGACGATGAAGCGGAAGGACGCCTGCGCCAACGCGCCGAGCAGCGCGGGCAGCGCTTCAATATCCTCGCGATGAATTTCGATGAGTTTCAGCCCCTTCTCGGCCAGCGCCCCGTGAATCGACTTCACCAGCGAGGATTTGCCCATGCCGCGCGCGCCCCACATCAGCGCGTTGTTGGCGGGCAGGCCTTGCGCGAAGCGGCTGGTGTTGGCGAGAAGCATGTCGCGCTGACGGTCGACGCCCTTGAGCAGCGCCAGGTCGACGCGATTGATGCGGCGCACGGGATGGAACGCCCCGCCGGCGGCGCGCCAGACGAACGCCTCGGCGGCGGAGAAATCCGGCGCGGACGGCGGCGGCGGCGCGAGGCGCTCCAGCGCCCCGGCGATGCGGGCCAGCAGCTGCGCGAGATCCTCTTGCGACATGAAATCTTTCTCATCATTGGCGCCACGCTCCCTCGTCCTTCGAGACGCGTGCTCCGCACGCTCCTCAGGATGAGGGAGCTTGTAGCTCGCGTCAGTCCGTATACGAGTGATGGGGTCAAGCCCTTTGATTTCGCGGAACCAAGGCCCCCTCATCCTGAGGAGCGCCCGTAGGGCGCGTCTCGAAGGACGAGGGGCCTGCTCCTTTTCCCATTGACGACCGCTTGTCGACTCTCAAAGCTGATTTAGGGGGATAGCCGGATTATATCCCGGCGCAAAGCCGCTTTCTCGCTGTCCAAAAAGGAAGGTTCCTTGACGTCAAACGCCAACGCCCTTTTGGACCGCGCCAAGGTCGTCATTCAGCCTCTCGACGCGAAGAGGGCCGAAGAGGCGCTCGCCCGGGTGTTGGAGAGGGACCGGGCCGCCAATAGCGCGCTCGCGGCGCTGTTGCGGGAGCGGCCGAAAGCGCGCGATCTGCTGCTCGGCGTCTTGGGCGCGTCGCCCTATCTGACCGACCTTGCCGCGCGCGATCCGGCTCGGCTCGTGAGAGCGCTTGAGAGCGATCCCGCGCAGCGCGTCGAGGCGCTGATCGACGAAACGCGAAACATCGAAACCCCAGACGAAGCCGAACTGATGCGCCTGCTGCGCGTCACGAAGCAGGAGGCCGCGCTCGTCATAGCGCTCGCCGATCTTTCCAAAGTCTGGGACATGCCGGAGGCGACGCAGGCGCTCACGCGGATCGCCGACGCCACCCTTTCCGCCGCCATTCGCTTCACCCTGCGCGCCGCGGCGCTCGCCGGCAAGATCGAACTCGCCGATCAGCGCGATCCGGAACGCGGCTCCGGGTGGATTTTTCTCGGCATGGGCAAGGGCGGCGCCTTCGAGCTGAACTACTCCTCCGACATCGATCTCATCGTGTTCTTCGACCGCTCGCGGGCGCGCCTCGCCGAACCGTCGGAGGACGTCGATTTCTTCGTCAGACTGACGAAACGGATCGTGCGGATCATGAGCGAGCGCACCGCCGACGGCTATGTGTTTCGCACCGATTTGCGGCTGCGTCCCGATCCGGGCGCGACGCCGATCGCGATCCCGCTCGAAGCGGCGATGAGCTATTACGAAAGCATGGGCCAGAACTGGGAGCGCGCCGCCTATATCAAGGCGCGGCCGGTGGCGGGCGACATCTTCGCGGGCGAGCAGTTCCTGCAGGAGCTCGCGCCCTTCATTTGGCGCAAATATTTCGACTTCGCCGCCATCGCCGACGTGCATTCGATCAAGCGCCAGATTCACGCCCATAAGGGACATGGCGCGATCGCCGTCGCCGGCCACAACATCAAACTGGGACGCGGCGGCATTCGCGAGATCGAATTCTTCGTGCAGACGCAGCAGCTCATCACCGGCGGCCGCGATCGGCGCCTGCGCGGGCGCTCGACTCTGGCGATGCTCGACCAGCTCGTCGAGAGCGGCTGGGTGGCGCGCGAGGCGCGCGACGATCTGCGCGAGGCCTATCTCTTTCTGCGGGACGTCGAGCATCGCATCCAGATGGTCGCCGACGAGCAGAAGCACACGCTGCCGGAGACTGAAGACGGCGTCGCCGTCATCGGCTGCATGATGGGGTTTTCAGGCTACGCCGACTTCGCCGAAGCGCTGCTGAAGCGGCTCGACGTGGTGCAGAGCCATTATGCGAAGCTTTTCGAAAGCGCGCCGCAGCTCACCTCGTCGGCCGGCAATCTCGTCTTCACCGGCGACGACGACGATCCGGGCACGATCGAGACGCTCGCCAATATGGGTTTCGCCAACCCCAAGACGGTGACGGCGACCATTCGCGGCTGGCATTTCGGCCGCTACGCCGCGACCCGCTCCACCGTCGCGCGCGAACGGCTGACGGAACTGACGCCCATCCTGCTCGAAGCCATCGCCGCAACGGAGAACGCCGACGCCGCGTTTCTCGCCTTCGACAGGCTCATCTCAAAACTGCCGGCAGGGGTGCAGCTCTTTTCCCTCCTCGTCTCGCAGCCGCGGCTTCTCAAACTCCTCGCCGCGATTACGGGCGCGGCGCCCAAGCTCGCCGCAACGATCTCCCGGCGCCCGCGCGTGCTCGACGCGCTGATGGAGCCGGCTTTTTTCGAGACGGCGCCGACGCAAAGCGATTTGGAGGAACGCCTCGCCGGGCAATTCGCCGAAGCGCGCTCTTATGAAGACGCGCTCGACCGCGCCCGCATCTTCGGACAGGAGCAGAAATTCCTCATCGGCGTGCGCATTCTGACGGGCTCACTGTCGGTCGAGGAAGCCGGCTTCGCCTATACGCGACTCGCCGAAACGCTGATCGCCCGGCTCTTCGCGCGCGTCTGCGAGGAATTCGCCAAAACGCATGGAGCGATCGATGGCGGCGCGTGTGCGGTCATCGCCATGGGCAAGCTTGGCGGATGCGAGATGACGGCCGCGTCCGATCTCGATCTGATGCTGCTCTATGACGCCGACCCACTGGCGGAATCAACGGGCGGCGGACGGCCGATTTCAACGCAGCAATATTATGGCCGCCTCACGCAGAGGCTGATCAGCGCCCTTTCCGCGCCCACGGCCGAAGGCCTGCTCTATGAGGTGGATTTTCGTTTGCGCCCGTCCGGCAACAGCGGGCCGCTCGCCGTAAGTCTCGCCGCCTTTTCGGACTATCAGGCTCATGAAGCGTGGACATGGGAGCACATGGCCTTGACCCGCGCGCGCGTCGTCGCGGGTCCCGAGGCGTTCACACAACGGGTCGAAGCAGCGATCCAAGTGGCGCTGACGCATCCTCGCGACGCGCAAAAACTAAAGGACGACGTTTTGTCCATGCGCCGGCGGATCGAAAAGGAAAAGGGCGCGACGAGCCCTTGGGAGGTCAAGCAGGTCCCCGGCGGATTGATCGACGTCGAGTTCATCGCGCAATATTTGATGCTGCTGCATGGTCCGCAGCGCCCTGAGCTTTTTTCAACGAACGCCACGGTCGCCCTGCAGCGTGTAAAAGACGCCGGGTTTCTCGACGCGGGCGCGGCGGATTCGCTGGCGGAGGCCTCAAAGCTCTACCAAGGGCTGACGCAATTGCTGCGGCTCGCCATCGACGACGCGTTCCGTCCCGCCGACGCGCCGCGCGGACTGGCGGAGCTGTTGCTGCGCGTCGGCGACGCGCCGGATCTTTCCAATCTTGAAGCGCTGCTCGCCGATACGCAGAAGCGAACCCGGGAAATTTTCACGAGCGTCGTCGGCGAAGTGGCCGAGCGCCCGGTTTCGGCGTAGCCGGGAGTTGTCAGAACCGCCCGCTCGGGCATAGATACGCCGGATTCCTCGCGCAGGAGCATTTCCCGCCGGCGGCGACGGCCGCTTTTGTTCAGGGCCGGCCCGGCCTCTTTTTGGAGCACATCATGTCTCACGCCCGCAAGAATGCGCGTTCTTTCGCCCGCGCCGCGCTCGGAGCGACCGCGCTCGCCGCCCTGCTGGCGATGAGCGCCGTCGGCGCCTCATCTGCGGTCGCGAAAACCCTCGCCAAGGTCAATGGCGTCGAGATCACCGACGAGGATCTGAAGCTCGCGATGGAGGATCTTGGCCCCGCCATTCCGCGTCAGCTCGAGGGAAAGGCGCGCGAAACCTATGTGCTCGACTTCCTCATCGACGAGCAGCTCGTCGTGCAGAAGGCGCAGGCCGACAAGCTCGCCGAGACGCCGGAATTCGCCAAAAAGCTCGCCTATTTGCGCGACAAAGCGCTGATGGAGACGCTGCTCGGCGACGTCGCCAAGAATGCGGCGACTGCAGCGGCCGTCAAGCAGACCTATGACGAAGCGGCGAAAAACCAGAAGCCCGAAACCGAATATCACGCGCACCACATTCTGGTGCCGACCGAAGAAGAGGCGAAAGCCGCGCTGAAGCGCGTCAAGGCCGGCGAGGATTTCGGCAAGGTCGCGACCGAACTTTCCAAGGACCCCGGCGCCAAGGGCGGCGACCTCGGCTGGTTCACGAAAGACCGCATGGTGCCGGAGTTCGGCGACGCGGCGGCGAAGATGGAGCCGGGTCAGGTCTCCGATCCGATCAAGACGCAATTCGGCTGGCACATCATCAAGCTCGACGAGAAGCGCCCGAAAGTCTTCCCGCCGCTCGATGAGGTGAAGGATCAGGTCGGCCGCTACGTCGTGCAGAAGGCGCAGAGCGAACTCGTCATGAAATTGCGCGAGGGCGCCAAGATCGAACGCTCCGACGCGCCGGCCGAGGGCGCGCCCGGCGCCAAGCCGGCCCCGGCGCAGAAGCCCGCCGAAGCGCCGAAGAAGAAGTAAGCGCGCCCCCTTCGCCCTCCCCTCAAAGGGGAGGGTCGAAAGGCAAGGCTTCGGGCGGGGACGCGGCCGGTGCGGATAAAAGTCGAGGGAAGCGAAGCGGGCCCGACCGTCAGCCTTGACGCCGACCTGTAGCGCCGGGCACATCCGCGCAGGTCCACTCCGATTGACAAGGCTCCGCAATGGCTCACGACGCCGCCGTCTCCCCGCTCGCGCCGAAATCGGCGCCCCAAATCCCGCCGCTCGAGGGCGTGCGCTTCGGCGTCGGCGCCGCAGGCGTGCGCTACGCCGGACGCACCGATGTGATGCTGGCGTTGCTCGATCCGCGAACGACGGTCGCGGGCGTTTTCACCAAATCCAAATGTCCCTCGGCGCCGGTGGACTGGTGCCGCGACAAGCTGAAGGGCGGCAAGGCGCGCGCGCTGCTGGTCAATTCCGGCAACGCCAACGCCTTTACCGGCAAGACCGGCGCGCAGGCGGTCAAATTCTCGGCGAAGCTCGCCGCCGCGGCGACCGGCGCGCCCGAGCGCCAGATTTTTCTGGCGTCCACGGGGGTCATCGGCGAACCGCTCGACGCGCATAAATTCGATGGCGTGCTGGAGAGGCTCGCGCAGGAGGCGCGGCCCGACGGCTGGCTGGACGCCGCGCACGCCATCATGACGACCGACACCTATCCGAAGCTCTCCACCCGGACGACGACGATCGCCGGCGTCGAAGTGACGATCAGCGGCTTCGCCAAGGGCGCGGGCATGATCGCGCCGGATATGGCGACGATGCTCGCCTTCGTCTTCACCGACGCCGCCATCGGCGCCGAGGCGCTACAGACGATGCTCGAGAGCGGCGCAAAGGGAAGCTTCAACGCCATCACCGTCGACGGCGACACGTCGACGTCAGACACGCTACTGCTCTTTGCGACGGGAGCGACGAAGAAACGCGGCGCGCCGAAGATCGAAAAGGCGAGCGACAAGCGGCTGATCGAATTCAAGCGTGCGCTCGACGCCGTGCTGCTCGATCTCGCCCATCAGGTGGTGAGGGACGGCGAAGGCGCGCGCAAATTCGTCGAGGTGACAGTGACGGGCGCCGACAGCGCCAAGGCGGCGAAGCGCGTCGCCTTCTCCATAGCCAATTCGCCGCTTGTGAAGACGGCGATCGCCGGCGAGGACGCCAATTGGGGCCGCATCGTCATGGCGGTCGGCAAGGCCGGCGAGAAGGCAGATCGCGACAGGCTCGCGATCTGGTTCGGCGGCGTGCGCGTTGCCCACAAGGGGCTGCGCGACCCCGATTATGACGAAGCGGAAGTGTCGCAGATCATGAAGCGCGACGACATCGTCATCAACGTCGATCTTGGACTGGGCAAAGGCGCCGCGACCGTGTGGACCTGCGATCTCACCAAGGACTATGTCGCGATCAACGGCGATTACAGGAGCTGATCCGCCGGATGATCCTCTCGGGCGCGATGACCATCACGGCGCCCGACCTCGCGCCAACGACGGCGGCTGAGCGGCCGCTGAGCGGCGCAGTCGTCAGAACGATGCCTGACGTGCTAGATTGCCGCATCGGCGCCGAAGCCGCCTCGCCGGTCTGATCCGCGGGGCGTGCAGCGTCGGCGCCGGTTAAAGTGTGCGATCTGCGTTTTCGTGGAGCGTTATTGTCATGCGTTGCGTCAAGCTTCTCTTCGTGGCGCCGCTCGCCCTGCTCTCAGCCTGCAACGCCGCGCGCGGCCCCTCGCCGGGCGTCGGCTTCGATCCGTCGCAGGCGAATTACATCCGGGCGCCCGGCCGGGGCGTCATCGCCGGACAGGCCTTTCTGCGCGATGGCTCGGGATCGAACGTGCGCTACGCCGCCGGCGAAACCGTGAGGCTGATACCGGCCACGACCTATGCGCAGACCCGCATCAAGAATTTTTACGGCTCGGTGAAATTCCTCCCGGCCGCGTCAATTCCGAAGGTCGAGCCGGACACGCAATACGCCTCTTTGACCCGCACGACGACGACGGAGCCGAACGGACGATTCACCTTCGAGAATGTCGCCCCCGGACGCTATTATCTCACCACCCAGCTCATCTGGAAGCCGAAGGATGCGCACGCGCCTGAAGGCGGCGCAATGTATGAAGAAGTGACGCTCACCGGCAAGGAAAACGGCCCGGTGAAAGTCGTTCTCTCCGGCAATTGAGCGCGCCTGTGTCTCTCTTGCTCGTCGTGGCGGCGGCGCTCGTCGACGCCGACAATCGCGTGCTGATCGCGCAACGTCCCGAAGGCAAACAGCTCGCCGGTCTGTGGGAGTTTCCCGGCGGCAAGCTGCATCCCGGCGAGCGGCCGGAAGACGCTCTCGCCCGCGAACTCGAAGAAGAACTCGGCGTGCGGGTCTGCGCGCCCTGCCTCGCGCCGTTGACCTTCGCGAGCCACGCCTACGACGACTTCCATCTTCTGATGCCGCTCTACGTCTGCCGTAAGTGGGAGGGCTTTATTTCTCCGATGGAGGGACAGGCGGTGAAATGGGCGCGGGCGCGCGATTTGCGCAACTATCCGATGCCGCCCGCCGACGCGCCACTGATCGGGCCGCTGATCGATCTGCTGGGTTGATCGGACGGCCGGCTGGCGAATTTTTTTGAGCGTTGGTTCTATGAGCTGAAGGATTTGCTGATCATGATCAGTGACGGCGCTGCGCGTACAGAAAGCTCCAACCGTCGCGCCCGCCATGCGGCTGGGAAAACTTTGCGCCAGCTCGTCCCGCGCGAGTCGCTGGCGGATTTTACGCCTGCCGCAAACCGAAACGCTCTCGCGATCATCGCCGAGACCGAACGGGATCGAATCCAATCCTTGATTCCGCTTCGCCGCAAATCCATGGCGGAGTCGCCGCACGCCTTTCTGCGCGGCGCCGCCGATGTGATGGCCGCCGATCTTTCGACGCAACCGGCGCCCGGCATTCTCGCGCAGGTCTGCGGCGACTGCCATTTGATGAATTTCGGCGCCTTCGTCTCGCCGGAAGGACATCCGCTCTTCGATCTGAATGATTTCGACGAGACATTGCCGGATGTGGACGTCACGATCGATTTGCGCCGCTTGGCGACAAGCGCCGTCGTCGCAGCCCTTGGCGCCGGCAAGAGCGAGCAGACAGCAAGATCCACGGCGCGCGCCGCCGTCAAAGCCTACCGCCGCGCGGTGACCAAACTCGCCGCCTTCTCGCCGCTCGAGGCGTGGAATACCCGCGTGCCGCTGCGTGACGTCGCCGCCGGCCTCCGCGATCGGGTTCTCCACGACGCGGTACACGCCGCGATCGCGTCGCACAAAAACGAAGATGATTATGCGGACAATTTTCCAAGGATCGCGAAAGACTCTTCCGGCGATTGGCGAGTCGAGGACAAGCCGCCGCGGCTCTTCCATCTCGATGACGGCGAGGCCAATCAATTCGACGTCAACGGACTCATTGCCGCCGCCTTCGCGAAGTTGCCGCCGCACGTCGCCTCTTTGTTGCGCCGCTATGGTTTGTGCGACATCGCTTTCAAGGCCGTTGGCGTCGGCAGCGTCGGCACCTATTGCACGATCGCGTTGTTCATGAGCCCGGACGATGAGCGGCTCTTCCTTCAAATCAAGGAAGCGAAGCGCTCAGTGCTGGAACGCTTCGGCCTTGGCGCATGGCCCGGCGCGCAGGCCGAGCGCGTCGTGGAAGGTCAGCGCATGATGCAGGCGGCGTCGGACATATTTTTAGGGCCCATGCTCGACCCTGCGTCTAAGCGCGAATTCTACATGCGCCAGCTGAAGACGCGCCGTTTGGGCGGACTTACCGAATTGCTGCAGAATCACGACCTTCTGAATTACGCGAAACTATGCGGACGCACCTTGGCGCGCGCCCATGCGCGTTCCGCCGACGCCGTGACTCTCGCCGGATACATGGGCAAGAGCGAAGCGTTCGACGACGCGCTCGCATCTTTCGCGATGCTCTATGCGCAGCAAAACGCTATGGACTACGAAGCATTCTGTAAGCAGGGCGACGCTAAGCCTGCTCGTCCCTGACGGTCGCGTAGCTCGCCGGAATCGACAGCGTCCAAATCAATCCATCGGGCGGAAAGTTGAGCGTCGCCGTCCCATCCAGCGCCTGCGCGACAAGTCGCTTGATGACCTTATGGCCAAAGCCTTCGCGCGGCGGCATCGCCACCGCCGGGCCGCCGCTCTCGCGCCATTCGATATTGAGCCGACCGTCTTCGAAGCGCCATGTCAGCGAGACGGCGCCGTCCGGCCGCGACAGGCCGCCAAAACTTAGCGCGTTCGTGGCGAGTTCATGCAAAGCGAGGCCGATGTTCTGGGCCGCCTCCGGCTTCAGCATGATTTTCGGGCCATCGATCGTCGCGCGCGACGACACGTCGCCCTGCGGCACGTCCATGCAATAGGCGAGCTGAGCGCGCACCAATTCGCGCATCGAGGCGCCGCGCCAATCCTGCGACACGAGCAGATCATGCGCCATCGACAGCGCCTGCAGGCGGGCGCCGAATTTGCGCTGGAAATCTTCGACCGAAGGCGAGCCGGCGGCCGTCTGCCGCGACATCGCCTGCACCACGGCGAGCAGGTTCTTCGAGCGATGCACGAGTTCACGCAAGAGCACGCGCACATGCTGCTCGCGCTGCTTGCGCGGCGTGATGTCGCGCGCGGTGCCGAGAATGCGGACCGCGCGCCCTTCGTCGAAAAAAGTGCGGCCGCGCACCGAGACCCAGCGCTCGATGCGGTCGGTCTGGCCGATGACGCGATATTCGATCTCGTAATCGCCCTCGTGGGTGGGATCGAGCGCGACGCCGACAGCCTCTTTCGTACGCTTCTTGTCCTGCGGATGCAGCGCGCTGCGGAAAATCTCGAAACTCGCCGGAACGCCTTCTGGAAGGCCCCACAAGCGGCGCACGCGCTCGTCGATATGCACTTCGCCCGTCAGCAGGTTCCAGTCCCAGATGCCGGTGCGCCCGGCGTCGAGCGCAAGCTGCATCCGCTCCAGGGCGAAGGCCTGCTCGTCGCAGAAGGACCGCGGGTCGCGCGCATCCTCGGTCGTTGGGCGAATTTCCGTGTCGGTCACGCGGCGCCTATCGTCGTGGGAGAGCGACACCATACTCCCAGACGCGTCCGGGCGCGAGGGGCTAGATATCCACGAGTTCCGTCGCGAACGCGGCGCGCTCCTGGATGAAGGCGAAGCGCGCTTCAGGCCTGTTGCCCATCAGCCGCTCGACGCAGTCTGCTGTCTCCTCGCGATCTTCCGGCTCCACGACGACTTTGAGGAGCGTGCGCTTGCTCGGGTCCATCGTCGTTTCCTTGAGCTGAGCCGCGCTCATCTCGCCCAGCCCCTTGAAGCGGCCGGTCTCGATCTTTCCCTTCCCGGTCAGCTCCTTGGCGATCAATTCGTCCCGATGTTCATTGTCGCGCGCATAGACGGTTTTCGCGCCCTGCGTCAGCTTGTAGAGCGGCGGCTGCGCCAGATAGAGATGGCCGTTCTCGATGAGGCGCGGCATCTGCCGATAGAAGAAGGTGATGAGCAGCGACGCGATATGCGCGCCGTCGACGTCGGCGTCGGTCATCACGATCACTTTCTCGTAACGCAGATCTTCGTCGCGGTAATGCGCGCCCAGTCCGCAGCCGAGCGCCTGCGTCAGATCGGCGAGCTGCTGATTGGCGAGGAGCTTGTCCTTCGTCGCCGAGGCGACATTCAAAATCTTGCCGCGCAGCGGCAAAATGGCCTGCGTCGTGCGGTTGCGCGCCTCCTTCGCCGACCCGCCGGCGGAGTCGCCTTCGACGATGAACAACTCCGATCCCTGCGCCGAATTATTCGTGCAGTCGACGAGCTTGCCGGGCAGCCGCAGCTTGCGGGTCGCGGTCTTGCGGGCGATGTCCTTCTCGGCGCGCCGGCGCAGGCGCTCCTCGGCGCGCTCGACGGCGAAGTCCAAGAGCTTATTGGCCTGCGAGGGCGCGCCGGCGAGCCAATGATCGAAGGCGTCCCGCACCGCGCTTTCGACGATGCGCGCCGCCTCGGCGCTCATCAGCCGGCTTTTGTTCTGTCCCTGAAACTCCGGCTCGCGCATGAAGACCGAGATCATCGCGGCCGACTGGCCCATGAGATCGTCGGCGGCGATGTCCTTGGCGCGTTTCGCCTGTCCGACCCGCTCGGCGTGATCCTTGAGCGCCTTTAGGAGCGCGGCGCGAAACCCCGCCTCGTGCGTGCCGCCGTCGGGCGTCGGAATCGTGTTGCAATAGGAATGGACAAAACCGTCATCCTCGGCGAGCCAGGAGACCGCCCATTCGAGCGAGCCATGGCCGCCTTCGCGCGTGATCTTGCCGACGAAGGGCTGATCGGCGACGAGTTCCTTCCCGTGAATCTCGCGCGCCAGATAATCCTTCAGGCCGCCGGGAAAGCGCAGCACCGCCTCCGGCGGCGTGTCCGCGCCGGGGTCGATCAGCGAAGGATCGCAGCGCCAGCGGATTTCGACGCCGCCGAAGAGATAGGCCTTGGAGCGCGACATGCGGAAGAGCCGCGCCGGCTTCCAATGCGCGCCCGCGCCGAAAATCTGCGCGTCGGGCTTGAAGCGCACCTTGGTGCCGCGCCGATTGTTGACGCGGCCAAGCGTCTTGAGCTTGCCGAGCGGCAGGCCCCGTGAAAACTCCTGGCCGTAGAGTTGGCCGGCGATCGCCACCTCGACTTCAAGCTTTTCGGACAGCGCATTGACGACCGAGACGCCGACGCCGTGCAGACCGCCGGAGGTCTGATAGGCGCCTGAATCGAACTTGCCGCCCGCGTGGAGCGTGGTCATCACCACTTCCAGCGCCGATTTCTTGGGAAATTTCGGATGGGACTCGACCGGAATGCCGCGGCCGTTGTCATTGACCGTGAGCCAGCCGTCAGTTTCCAGCGTCACTTCGATGAAGGTCGCATGGCCGGCCACGGCCTCGTCCATGGCGTTGTCCAGCACCTCGGCGAAGAGGTGGTGCATCGCCGCCTCGTCGGTGCCGCCGATATACATGCCGGGGCGCCGGCGGACGGGCTCAAGCCCCTCCAGCACTTCGATGGAGGCGGCGGAATATTCCGCCGGCCCGCGCTTTGGGGCGGGTTTCGACGCGGGCGCCTTGCGCGGCGCGCCGCTGAACAGATCGGGTTTTGAAGCCATGGGCGATCTTAGCGCGATTCGCGACAGCGTGGGTCGGTTCGGCGCACGCGCATTCGCCTGGCCGACATAGGGAATTCACAAAAAAGGCAGACGAGGCTTGCGCTTGTCGCACAGGCGACGCTGAGGCATGCTCGCGCCCCGGCTAAATACTCACTTAAGGATTTTTGCTCAACCGAAAAAATTGGAGCCAATCCATGGCGCACGACAAACAATTAGCGGTGTACGAGGTCGCCCCGCCACCCGCCGCCAAGGCCTTCACGCCCGCTTTCTTCGTCGAAAGCACGGCGCCCGATAATATCGACGACAAGGAAAGCGCGCCGTCAACTCCTGAAAATTGCGAACCTTCGGAGATCGATAAGATCGTCAAGCTATTGGCTAAACAGGAGAACCCTAAACTTCTGATTACCGTCCACGGCTTCAACACGCCGCGAAAGAAAGTTCTCGAAACCTTCAAAGAATCTTTCATCGCGTTGAACGACGACGACGCGCTCAAGAACCGCGGTCTCGTTTGCATCGGTTATCGTTGGCCCTCAGAAGCGATGGGAACCCCTTGGCGAAGCGGTTTGAACGCCGCGCCGTTGTTCCTCCTTGGCATTCTCTTCGTCTCACTCGCCGCCGTATATCTCGTGAACTTCTCTTTCGAAATTTGCGACTGGTGGAAGCTCACGCGCGTCGTCGTGACGGCCGTGACCGCGGCGATGGCCATCATTCCCCTCACGCTTTTTGGCTTGCGGCTCATCGTCTATTTTCGTGACGGCTTTCGAGCGACGAATTACGGCGTGCCCGACCTCGTCAACCTTATTCGCGAGATCGACGACAGGCTTCCCAAACGGCCGAGCGATGATCCCGACGACCTTATCGGAAGAGTTGATCTTTCCTTTATCGGCCACAGCATGGGCGGCTTCGTCGTCACCAACGCCGTACGCATTCTCTCCGACGTGTTTTCCCCACTTGCGATCGCCGCCATGCGCCATGGCCCGGAGACGCTGGGAAGCGAAGAGGAGCGCATGCGGCGGGAGCTCAGATCGAAGATCGGGAAAAATTTTATATTGCGCCGCCTCGTGCTGGTCTCGCCCGACATTCCCTCGGAAGTGCTGCTGCTCGGCCGAAGCAATGCGCTGCATTCGTCGTTGATCCGCTTTCAGGAGGCCCATCTTTTCTCCAATGAAGGCGACGAAGTCCTGCGCGACATTTCGACGACGGCGAATTTCTTCTCGCTGCCCACGAAGAGCCGCAGGTTCGGCTATCGCCTCGGCAATGTCGGCGTGCTGACCGGCTGGGGACTTTCCGAACAACTGACGCTCGGCAATCTGCGCGTCGGCGCGCGCACCCTTTACGAGCTTTACGCGGAACTCGACGCCGTGCAGTCGGAAGAGTCATTCGCGCAGCGGCTGACCTATTTCGACTGCACCGACAGCATCGACGCCGAGGGCCGCGGCGTGGTGACGGACGCCGCGCCCGGCGTGTCGCCGAATCTGTCCTGGCTTGGACATCTGCGCCTGCTTTGGGTCTATGTCAGAGGCGATGTTGACGTCCACTCCGGCTATTTCCTGAAGCCCAGCCTCGTGCGCGAACTGATCTATCGCTTCGCCGCCATCGGCTATGGCGACGCCGAGAGGCTTTACGGCGGCCTCGCCGCGTTGAGCGCGGAATGTGAAAAATATCAGATCAAGGCGCTCAAAGCGGGTGAGCGCAGCGTCGCCGCCGCCGCGGCGGAAGACGCGAAAGCAGCCGTGTCGCCATGATCGGCCTCATCGTCGCGCTCTTCAGCGTGCTGCTGCCGCTGGCGCATCTAACGCTCAGCAAGACGCCAATGACTCGCGCGCGCGTCGTTCGGCTGCTACTGCTGTACGCGCTGGTTCTCGACGTCGGCGTCATCGGCCTGCCGCTCGGTTTCGTGCCGCACGTCTTCTTCCCCGATCAGACCGCGCGCAGCATCGGCTGGGCGCCGGGCAGCCCGTTCCAATTCGAAGTCGGCGTTCACGACGGCGCCTGGGGCATTCTGGGTTTTCTCTGCATTTGGATCCGCGGCGCCTTTTGGCTCGCCACCGGACTTGGATGGTCGTTGTTCATGCTCGGGGCGACCTATGGCCACATCGAGCAGACGCTTCGCGCAGGGGACTATGCGCCCTACAACTTTTTGACGATCTTCTCCGATGGCTTTATCGCCGTCTGGCTGCTCCTGCTGCTTTACCTTCGCCATCGATGGGACGCGGAGAAAGGCTAGGCGCAGATCGAGGGGCCGCGCGGATTCACGCATGCGGCGAGCGAGCGCCATCAGAGGGTGAGATGGAAACGAAGGTCGATGAAATCGCCGAGCGCATCTATCGCCTGTCGACATTCGTGCCGGAGATCGCGGCGCCGGCCGGTTTCACCTTCAACCAGTTCCTCATCGACGCCGACGAGCCGCTGCTGTTTCACTGCGGACCACGTGCGCTGTTTCCTTGCGTATCGAAGGCCTTGGGCGCGACCATGCCGATCGAACGGCTGCGCTGGATTTCCTTCGGCCATGTCGAAGCCGATGAATGCGGCGCGATGAATCTGTGGCTCGCGGCTGCGCCGCACGCGCAAGTGATTCATGGCCAGACCGCCTGCATGGTGTCGCTCAACGATCTCGCCGACCGGCCGCCGCGCGCGCTTGCGGATGGCGAAATCTTGCACATCGGCGAAAGGCGCGTGCGCTACATCGATACGCCGCATGTGCCGCATGCGTGGGAATCAGGTCTGATCTATGAGGAGACGACCCGCACGCTATTTTGCGGCGATCTTCTCACGCAAATCGGTGAAGGGCCGGCCGTCACGAAAAAGAGTGTGCTCGAAGCGGCGATGACGGCGGAGAACGCCTTTCAGGCCACGTCGCTGACGCCGATGACAGGCCCGACGATCCGCATGCTCGCGGCGCTGGAGCCCCGTCGCCTCGCCGTGATGCATGGCTCGAGTTTCGAAGGCGACTGCGCCGCCCTGCTCTCGCAGCTCGCGGATTTTTATGACGCGGCGATCGCAGCGAAGAGCGCGCATCCGCCTTCCCCTTGAGGACGAAGCGCGTAACCTCACCCTCCCCTTGAGGGCGGGTCGCATTGCGCAGCAATGCTCAATCCGTCAACAGGCGCGCGTTGAGCCGTCGCTTAACGACAAATCCTTTGCGATGTGGCACCCCACCCCGGCGCTGCGCGCCGACCCTCCCCCTCAAGGGGAGGGTGGGTAAAGCGCCGCATGGATCGTATCCAGCACGCCATCGATATTGTCGTAAACTTCGGCATTCCAGAAGCGCAGAACGCGGTAGCCTTCGCTTTCGAGCCATGCCGTCCGGCGCGCGTCTTTGTCCGCTACGCCTGGTTCCGTATGCGACGGTCCGTCGAGTTCGATCACAAGCCGTGCGCGCAGCGAGACGAAATCGACGACATACGGACCGACCGGCGCCTGACGCCGAAAATGCGTCTTGACGAGCGGCACGCGGTCGAGCGCGCGCCACAGGCGATCTTCGGCGCTCGTCGTATTGACGCGAAGCCGCTTCGCATTGGCGCGACGAAAGCCGCTAAGCCCGTCATTATTTTTCATCGAGCCTCATTCTTACGCTTCTTTGGGCAAAGGGCGTAACCTCACCCTCCCCTTGAGGGGGAGGGTCGCATTGCGCAGCAATGCGGGGTGGGGTGACCGCGCGGAATCTATTAAATTGGAAGAAGTCAGTTTGGCGACGGCTGCTCCGTGGCGAAGATTTTCGACACGCGTCACCCCACCCCGGCGCTTCGCGCCGACCCTCCCCCTCTAGGGGAGGGTGAAATCGCGCGAGTGGGATCGAACGCTATCGTCAAGAGAGTTTTCGTCGAGCTTCGTGCATCGGTTAGCCACCCTCCCCTTGAGGGGGACGGTCGCATTGCGAAGCAATGCGGGGTGGGGTGAAGGCGCAGACGCATCGACGCCATGTCCATCCTGCGGTAAGACATTCAGCCAAAACCTTAAGGAAAACATGCAACGCTTCTTCGTCGCTCTCGCCGCCTGTCTCGCCTGCGTCTTCCTCGCCACGCCGGCCCAGGCGGAAAAACTGCGTATCGCGCTGCAGAAGACCGGCGCGCTTGGCTGGGAACTTGCCGTCGCCAAGGCGTTCGGCCTCGATACGGAAGCCAAGCTCGACATCGACGCCACCGAACTCGCCTCGACCGACGCCGGCAAGATCGCCATCCAGGGCGGCGGCGCCGACCTCATCCTCTCCGATTGGCTCTGGGTCGCGCGCCAGCGCGCGCAGGGCGCGAAGCTGACCTTCTACCCGCATTCCTCGGCGATCGGCGCGGTGATGACCAAGAACCCCACGATCAAGAGCGTCAAGGATCTCGCCGGCAAGAAACTTGGCGTCGCCGGCGGGCCGCTCGACAAGAGCTGGCTCATGCTTAAGGCCTATGCGCTCAAGAATGGCGTCGATCTCGACAAGTCCGCAACCGTGCTCTACGGCGCGCCGCCGCTCATCGCCGAAAAGGCGCTGCAGGGCGAGATTGACGCGGCGCTCGTATTCTGGAATTTCGCCGCCGATCTTGAAGGGCAAGGCTTCACCCGCGCCGTCGAACTCACCGACGTCGAGAAGGCGCTCGGCGCCAAGGGCGACGTCGTCGTCACCGGCTATGTCTTCGACGAAGGTTTCGCAGCGAAGAACAGCGACGCGCTGGCGCGCTTCTTCTCAATGACGAAGAAGGCGAAAGAGCTGATCGCGACTTCTGACAAGGCTTGGGACGTGGTCAAGACGCAGCGCCTCGTCGGCAAGGACGCCAAGACGCTCGACGTCTACCGCAAGCGCTATGTCGCCGGCGCGCCGAAACGCTCGATCGCGCAGGAAGAGGCCGACGCGCGCGCGCTCTATGGCGCGCTCGCCGCGCTCGGCGGCGAAAAGCTCGTCGGCCCCAGCAAGACGCTTGATCCCGGAACCTTCTACAAGGACGCCAAGGGCAAGCCGCATTGATCCGTTTCATCTCGCTTGCCGCTCTGCTCCTGCTTTGGCAAATCGGTGCGTCACTATCCGATCCGCGCCGCCTTCCGGGACCTTCGGCCGTTTTCGAGAAGATTTATGAAGAGGCGGTCTCCGGCGCCCTCTTCTCCAATCTCGCGATCACGCTGGCGCGGGTTATCGCCGCCTTCGCGCTCGCCATGAGTTTCGGGACGGCGATCGGCTATGTCATGGGTCGCAACAAGCTCGCGGACCGGCTGCTCGATCCCTGGCTGATCACGCTGCTCAATCTGCCGGCGCTGGTCGTCATCGTGCTCGCTTACGTCTGGGCGGGCCTCACGGAAGTCGCCGCGATCGGCGCCGTCGCGCTCAACAAGCTGCCCAACGCCATCGTCGTCGTGCGCGAAGGCGCGCGGGCGCTTGATCCGCATCTTGAGGACATGGCGCATGTGTTTCGCTTTTCTTCCGCCGCGCGTGTCAAGCATCTCGTCCTGCCGCAGCTCGCGCCCTATCTTGCGGCGGCGACGCGCTCCGGCCTGTCGCTCGTCTGGAAGATCGTTCTCGTCGTCGAACTGCTGGGGCGCTCGAACGGCGTCGGATTCGAAATCAACATGGCCTTCCAGCTCTTTGACATGAAGCTTCTGCTTGCTTACGCGCTTCCCTTCGTCGCGCTGATGCTCGGCGTCGAAACTTTCCTGGTGCAGCCTCTTGAACGACACGTCTCGCGCTGGCGGCGCGGCGTCTCTCGACGTCTCGATCGCGTCTAAGGATTATCATTCCGGCAGCGGCAGCTCGCTTCGCGCGCTGGAAGATTTGCGGCTGACGCTGCCAGCGGGACAGGCGGGCGCGGTCGTCGGCCCTTCCGGCTGCGGCAAGACCACGCTGCTGCGGCTCATCGCCGGACTCGACAAGGACTATGTCGGAACCATCGTCCTGCCCGAACACGGCCGACTCGGCATGGTTTTCCAAGAGCCGCGATTGCTGCCCTGGCGCAGCGTCATCGACAATATCCGCATCGCCGCGCCGCATGCGCGCGAAGACGACATCGCCGCGCTTCTCGACGAACTCGGTCTCGCCGAGCACGCATCGCATTTCCCGCGCGAACTCTCGCTGGGGCTCGCCCGGCGCGTCGCGCTTGCGCGGGCGCTCGCCGTCAAGCCGGACCTGCTGCTGCTCGACGAGCCGCTTGTGTCGCTCGACGCGGCGCTTGCCCGAGATCTGCGCGAGATGATCGCAAGGCTCATCGATGAGCGGCGCATCACCACGCTGATCGTGACGCACGATCTGCGCGAGGCGATTGCGCTGGGCGACAGGCTGTTTCTATTGTCGGCGCGCCCTGCCTGCGTCGTCGCGACGATTGATGTGCCAGCGCCGCGCAGGCTGCAGAAAGATGCCGCCGAGGCGCTCGAGACCCAGGCGCGAGAGGCGCTCGCCGCTGCGCGCGCCGGGGCGCAGCCGAGACATCACTAGCGCTTGAGCGTCTCCTGCTTCACCAGGGAATATTTTCGCCGCGGTAGTCGAGATAGCGGCGCGTGTCGGCGAGGGTCAGGGACTCGGCGACTCGAATGATTCCGGCCACGCTGTCGCGCACGTCGAGCTTGGCGTCCGGCCCGCCCATGTCGGTGCGCACCCAGCCGGGATGCATCGCGACGACGATAATGCGCTCCGCCTTCAGATCGGCGGCGAGACATTGCGCGATCTTGTTCAGCCCCGCTTTAGACACGCGGTAGGCGACGTTGAATGTCCCCTCGAGCGACATCGAGCCGAGTATGCTCGACATCATGACGATGCGGGGATGCGCGCCGCGTTTTATCAGCGGCAGAAAGGCCTGGACGACGCGCAGCGGGCCCAGCGTATTGACCGAGAGAAGATCGAGCGCGCCTTCGAAATCCATATCGGTGGAGGATTGGCGCTGCGGCCCATAGGCGCCGGCGTTGACGATGAGCGCGTCGACAGGATCGGAAACCTGCGCGGCGGCGGCCTCGATCTCGGCCTCATTGCGAACGTCGAACTGCAGGATCGCCGCCTCGGGCGCGGCCGCTTTCAACGCCGCCGCTCCCGCCGCGCTGCGCACGCTCGCGGTCACCCGCTCCCCGCGCGCTGTAAGCTGACGCGCAGCCTCCAATCCAATGCCGCGGCTCGCGCCGGCGATGAGCCAATGGGACATGTCCTGTTCCTATGCGTTTGCATAAAATATCTCTGCTGCTTGGGAATATAGCGTCGATGCGGCGCGGGACAGGCTTGTCCAAGGTCATGTGGCGGTGCAGTATTCGCCTTGTTCAAGGGGGCTTTTTTCATGAACGACATGACAATGGAGGCGGCGCAACGCGCGCCGGAGTCGAGCGATATTGTTTTCACCGGCCACGACGACGAATTTCGCGACCTCCTGTTCAAAGGCGCGCCTCTCGAGATCGTCACCGTCGGCTTCTACCGTTTCTGGCTCGCCACAAAAATCCGCCAGCATCTGTGGTCGCATACGATTCTCGACGGCGACGCCTTCGCCTATCTCGGCACGGCGCGCGAATTGCTCATCGGCTTCTTCTTCGCCATGGCGATCCTGGCGCCGATCTATCTCGCCTCCTTCCTGCTCGGCGTCGAAGTCGAACGTGAGAAGTCTTTCGCTTCTTTGCTGATCGGCGTGTTCTTTGTGGCGTTCTGGCAGTTCGCCACCTATCGCGCCCGGCGCTATCGCCTGCATCGCACCGCCTGGCGCGGACTACGCTTTCAAATGGATGGCTCCGGCCTTTCCTATGCGCTACGCGCCATGGGCTGGGAACTCCTAACGATCATATCCCTGGGGTTGGCTCTGCCATGGATGCAGGCGGCGCTGGAGCGCTACAAAATGCGCCACACCTACTATGGCGAGCTTCGCGGCGATTTCGTCGCGACCGGCGACAATTTCTTCAAGCACGGCTGGCGACTATGGGTCGGGGCTGCGCTCACGACGACCACTTTCTTCGCGGGTCCAGTCCTCACTGGAATAACGAAGGAAGCAGGCTGGCTCCTGTTGATGCTGCCGACTCTTGCCGCCACCGTCTTCATCTACGCGCGGTATAAGGCGTTGCAGTGGAAGTGGTGGCTCGAGGGCGTGTGCATCGGCGACGTGCGGGCGACTTCGACCCTGGAGCGTCACGCGCTGTCAGGAAATTACTGGACTTTTACCGGCCTTCTCTTTGCTTCGGTAGTGGCCGCGCTGACCGTCGCACTCGCCATTGGGCTCATGCCTAAGATCCCCGGAATCATTTTGGGCGTACTGATCTATCTCGCGCTGATCGTGCAATATTCGATTCTGTGGCGAACCTACTTCGTCCAGCGGGTGTGGCGGATCGTCGTCAATTCGCTGACGATTCACAATTTGCACGCCGCTCAAGAAGTCGCGATGCGGCTCGATGCATCGCCGCCGACGGCGCTCGGCGAAGGCTTCGCCGACAGTCTTGATGTCGTGGGGTTCTGATCAAGGTGACAGCGAAGTTCGAAGCGATCTATTTCGACGGCTTGGTCAATAAAAAGCGCCGAGTGACGCTCGTTTTAGGTCCGACGCTGGACATATGCGAGGACGGCGCGGTTCTCTCCGCGTGGTCCTACGTCGACGTGCGGCGCATTCCAGCGCCGCCCGACGTGATGCGGCTGCGGGCGATTGGCGCGGCGCAATTGGCGCATCTCGATATCCGAGATGGTGACACTCAGCGCGAGATTGAACGCCATTGTCCGAAGCTCGCGGATGACGCGGCGCTGCACGCCGACGGGTCGACGCTTAACATCGTCGGCTGGTCGTTCGCTGCAACCGTTTCAATCGTCGGCCTGGTCTGGTTCGGGGTTCCCTTCGCCGCCGACCGGCTCGCGCCACTCGTGCCGGTCGCGTGGGAAAAACGTCTCGGCGATGCGGCTGAAGGGCAAGTGCGGGAGCTATTTGACGGGAAGAGCTGTGCGTCCCCCAAGGGCGCCGCCGCGCTCGCGAAGCTTTCCCAACGCTTGCAGGATGCATCCGGCCTTCGCCTGCCAGCGACAATCGAGGCGATCTCCTCGAAGACGCCAAACGCCTTCGCGCTGCCAGGGGGCAAGGTCTTCATCCTGGCCGGGCTCTTGGAGAAGGCGCAGTCGCAGGACGAAATCCTCGGCGTTCTGGCGCACGAGTTCGGCCATTTACAGAACCGCGATCATCTTCGCCGCGTCATCGCCGATGGCGGAATCGCCTATCTCTTCGGCCTGCTCTTTGGCGACGTGACGGGCGGCGGCGCCATCGTCTTCGTCGGCAAGACCCTGCTCACCGCCGCCAATTCGCGCGAAACCGAAGCGCAGGCCGACGCATTCGCAGCGCAAACGCTGGCCCGCCTCGGCCGGCCCGCGAAACCGATGGGCGAATTGCTGCTGCGCGTGACGGGCAAGGAAAAAGACGGCTTCCTCACCATCCTTCACGATCACCCCTTGAGCGAAGACAGACTCGCCAAGCTCTCGGCGGCGGACAAAGCCACGGCTGAACCCGTGCTCACCGCCGACGAATGGAAGGCGTTGCAGAAGATCTGCGACTAGCCCCGCCTAGATCGCCGGCGCATGCGTCGACTCGATTCGCGCGACGCCGTCGCGCACCGCCGCCTGCACCTTCTCGAAGGCGCGCACCTCGATCTGGCGCACGCGCTCGCGCGACACGCCGAATTCCTCGGAGAGCGTTTCGAGCGTGACAGGATCGTCGGACAGACGCCGCGCCTCGAAGATGCGCCGCTCGCGCGGATTGAGCACGTCAAGCGCGCCGCGTAGCGCCTTCAGGCGATTGTCGCTTTCTTCGTGGGCGACGAGCAGATGCTCCTGATCGACGCTGTCGTCGACGAGCCAGTCCTGCCATTCGCCTTCGCCTTCCTCGCGCAGAGGCGTGTTGAGCGAAGCGTCGCCGCCCATGCGGCGATTCATGTCGATGACGTCCTGCTTGGACACGCCAAGCCGATGCGCGATCTTTTCGACGTTCTCAGGCCGTAGGTCGCCTTCCTCGAAGGCGGAGATGCGGCTCTTGGCCTTGCGAAGATTGAAGAAGAGCTTTTTTTGACTCGCGGTGGTGCCCATTTTGACGAGCGACCAGGAGCGCAAAATATACTCTTGGATGGAGGCGCGGATCCACCACATTGCATAAGTCGCGAGGCGGAAGCCGCGCTCGGGCTCGAAGCGCTTGACCGCCTGCATGAGGCCGACATTGCCTTCGGAAACGATTTCCCCGATCGGCAAGCCGTAGCCGCGATAGCCCATGGCGATCTTCGCCACGAGTCGCAGATGCGACGTGATGAGCTCCTGCGCGGCCTTGGCGTCCTCATGCTCGCGCCAGCGCTTGGCAAGCATATATTCCTGCTGCGGCTCCAACATTGGAAACCGCCTGATTTCAGAAAGATAGCGGGCTAGGCCATCTTCTGAGACGATTGGCAAGGCATTCGCCATAAGTCCCTCCTGACGAACCCCCTGAGTAAGGCGGGTCCGCGATGCGCGGCCACAAAACGCCGGCCGCGACAGGGGGTCATTATAGGGCGCCCCTAGTGGGCTGGAAAATGACAATTGCGTGAAGGGAGGCTAAAGCACGGATTAAGATTCAGCAATGTGAATGACGCGTTTCAAAGGCTCGGCCGCGCGAGTTCGGCCGCGCAAGTTTGGCGAAGATTCTGCCCGTTATATTTCGCGATCTTCGGGCGCGAACTCATTTCGACATGCCGCCCAGCACGCCGCGCAGAATTTGGCGCGCGATCTGTGTTCCGGCGGACCGCGCCGCCGATTGAATCGCGGCGCGCGCCGCAAGTTCCGCGGTCGACATGCGCTTCTTGTCGCCCTTGCCAAAAATGCCGCCCAATATGCCGCCGAGCGCGCCGAGCAGACCGCCGCCCGCGCCGCTTCCAGCCTCGTCCTTGCCGGCGCCCTTGGCGCGCGCCTGCAGCATTTCGAATGCGGATTCGCGATCGACCATCGTGTCGTATTTTCCCCCGAAGGCGCTCGCGGCCATCACGGCCTTCCGCTCCTGCGGCGATATCGGTCCCACGCGGGCGGACGGCGGCGCGATCAACGTGCGTTCGACGACTTCGGGCGTTCCCTTGGCGTCGAGCATCGACACCAGCGCTTCGCCGACTCCAAGCTGCATGATCGCCTCGGCTTCCTCGAGGGCGCGATTGTCGCGAAAGGTCTCCGCGGCGGCGCGCACCGCCTTCTGATCGCGAGGCGTGAAGGCGCGCAGCACATGTTGAATGCGATTGCCGAGCTGGCCCAGAACCGTGTCCGGCACGTCGAGCGGATTTTGCGTGATGAAATAGACGCCGACGCCTTTGGACCGGATCAGGCGCACGACCTGCTCGATCGCGGACAGCAGCGCCTTCGGCGCGTCGCTGAAGAGAAGATGCGCCTCGTCGAAGAAGAACACGAGCTTCGGCTTTTCGAGATCGCCCACTTCCGGCAGGGCTTCGAACAGCTCGGAAAGCATCCAAAGAAGGAAGGTCGCGTAGAGGCGCGGCGCGCGCATGACTTTGTCTGCGGCGAGAATATTGATCACGCCGCGGCCGTCGCGATCGACTCGCAGGAAATCCATGATGTCGAGCGCCGGCTCGCCGAAGAAGTTTGCGCCGCCTTGCGTCTCCAGCACCAACAGCTGCCGCTGAATGGCGCCGACGCTCGCGGGCGCCACATTTCCGTATTTCTGTTTGTAGGCTGCGGCGTTCTCCGCAACATGCGCGAGCATCGCCCGCAAATCCTTCAAATCGAGCAGCAACATGCCCTGCTCGTCCGCAACCCTGAAAACGACATTCAGAACGCCCTCTTGGACGTCGTTCAAATCGAGCAGGCGCGACAGAAGCAGCGGCCCCATTTCCGAGATCGACGCCCGAACCGGGTGTCCCTGTTCGCCAAAAACGTCCCAGAAGGCGACGGGAAACCGATCGGGTTCGTAGAGAACGCCAATCTCCTTGGCGCGTGCGACGAAGGCCGACTTGCCTTCGCCCGGCTGCGACAGACCCGCAAGATCGCCTTTGACGTCGGCGAGAAAGACGCAGGTTCCGGCGTTCGAGAAGCCTTCGGCGAGCAGCTGCAGCGAAACGGTTTTGCCGCCGCCGGTGGCGCCCGCGATCAAGCCATGGCGATTGCCAAGCGCGAGCAGAAGGTAGTGGCACGCGCGTGGTTTTCCGTCCGCTACGCTTGCGCCGACGAGGATTTTGCCGGGAACGGCGCCTGAAGTTTCGCTCATGGTTAAAGCGCTTTCACAGATCGGGAATCGCGATTGCGCGAAGCTACACCATCGGCGCGGGACACGCATGTCCGTCCCGTTCGGCGCAGTCTGGGCGCGACAGCGCTTGGCGAATGCAAAAGGGCGGGATAAGTTCCCGCCGGGAGAGGGTCCAATGAAGCTACGCTTGGCGATGATCGGCGTCGTCGCCGCCGCCGGCGTCGCGCAGGCGGTCGGCGCGACGAAGCCGCGAACGGCGCCGGCGAAGCTGGCGCAAACCGTCGATCTGGAGAACCAGCGTCCCGTGCCGCTGAAAAGCTTCGAGATCGTCATGGCGGCAAAAGACAAGACGACGCCGGAAGCCATCGTCGGGAAGCTTGATCAGCCGCTGGCCGCCGGAGGCCGCACGCGGTTTCCGATCACCGGCGCCAGAGGTTGCCGCTTTGAGGCGCGTTGGGCGTTCGACGACGCCAAGGATTCAGGCGACGTGGACTTATGCAATGACGCCCATATAGTTTTCGCGGATTAATCCTATTCGCGGTCCGCTCAGCGGACCGGCTGCGGCGCGCGCCGCCCATGACAACAATCAGGAAACGCACGATGGCCAACGGATCGAAGGGTGGCGCAAAGGGAGTCAAGCGCGGCGCAAAGGGCGCACAGTCCACAAGCGGACTAGGAATTTCGAGGCCGCTGCTGATCGGCGTCGGCGCTGTCTTCGCGCTCATCTTCGGCGCCTTTGTCTACTTCACCAGCGGCAAGCCCACGACGTCGACGGAAACCATCGGCGGACCTTTTCAGCTCACCGCGCATACCGGGCAGCCGGTGACAGAGCAGGATTTCCTCGGACGCCCCTTCCTCGTCTTCTTCGGCTATACGCACTGTCCCGATATTTGTCACACCACGCTCTTCGAGATGTCGGAGATCTTGCGGGCGATGGGGCCGGACGCGAAAGTCGGCGCGCTGTTCGTCACCGTCGATCCGGAACGAGACACGCCCGAAGCTCTCAAAGATTATCTCTCCAATTTCGATCCGCGCATCATCGGCGTCACCGGTTCGCGCGCGTCGCTCGATCCCGTGTTGCGGGAATATCGCATCTTCTCTAAGCGTGCGCCCGGCAAAGACGAGGACTATTCCGTCGACCACACCACTGTCGTCTATCTGATGGACAAGAACGGCCGCTTTGTAAGCCCGTTCAACGTGGCGCGGCGCCCCGCCGAAGCCGCGCGTGAGCTTGAACGCCATCTGTAGCGCGCACAGTCGCCTGCATCGCAGAGCGCGCAAAAAAGCAACGCAAGGGAAATATTTTCATCAAGCCGCAATTTTGGAACTCGCGACTCATATGGCCTTTGCGCTAGCATGAGCGTTATGCTTCGACTCCTGCGCCAAGGACCGACGCCGACTGGCGGCGCGTCAATTCTCACATTGGTCCACGCCGGCGAAACAATTCTCGTCGCTTTGCGTCGGTCACAGAATGCGCGGCGATTCACTTTGCGCGTGCGCTTCGCCGCACGCGATGCGGTGTTGACGATGCCGCAGCGGGCGTCATTGCGCGATGCGCGAGATTTCGCTCAGCGCCACGCCGCCTGGATCGCTTCGCGTCTCGACAGGCTTCCCGCAACCATCCCCTTCGCGCATGGTTCGGTCGCGCCTCTTCGCGGCGTCGATCATGTGATCGCCCATCATCCGGACCGCCGGGGGGTCACCTGGATCGAGCCAAGAGACGACGCCGAGGCTCCCTTCGCGCTTTGCGTCGCGGGTCAGACCGAACATGTGCACCGCCGCGTTCAGGACCACCTGAAGCGGGAGGCGCGACGCGACCTTGAAGAGGCGGTCGCCCGCCATACCGGCGCACTCAGTCTGCCGCCCCGCGGCGTAAGCCTGCGCGATCCGATCAGCCGATGGGGATCATGTTCGGCCTCCGGCTCGCTGAATTTTTCCTGGCGGCTGATCATGGCGCCGCCGTTCGTCCTCGATTACCTCGCCGCCCATGAGGTCGCGCATCTCGTGCATCTCGACCATTCGTCGCGATTTTGGACGCTGACGCGGCGGCTCTGCGCCGACACGGATCACGCCGAAGCCTGGCTCTCCGCCCATGGCGCGCATCTCCATAAATACGGAGCCAAGGCGCGATGATCGACCGCCGCGCCCTGCTCGGACTCGCCCTGCTCCTGCCCCTGCAGCAAGCCGCGTCGGCGCTGGCCGAAGAGCCACGCAAACGCTTGCTCGTTCTCGATTTCGAGCTGGTCGACACGTCAAACGAGCCTGTCGACCAAAGCGCCGAACATGCAAAGCGACTGGCGCGGGCGCGTGACGACATCGGCGCGGGACTCGCCGCGCGGGGCGTCTATGACGTCGTCGACCGGGCTCCCATCGCCGCGGATCTCGACGCGATCTTGAAACAGACCTACATTCGCACCTGCAACGGCTGCGAGTTGACGCTTGCGCGCAAGGCCGGCGCCGATCTCGTTCTGACGGGCGTCGTCAATAAGGTCAGCACGCTGATTCTCAGCATGGGCGTTTCAATCGCGCGCGTCTCGACGAGCGAACTGATCTATCATCAGGGGTTCGATTTTCGCGGCGACAATGATCAATCCTGGGCGCGCGCGACGAAATTCTTCGTCGATCGCATCGCCCGCGATCCGCTGAATTGAACCAAGGAGGCCCGTATGAGCCAGAGCGCTGGCTGTGAGCCGACGGCGACGTCGCGCCCGCCCTGGTCTATGGTGGCGCAAGCCCGCGCGCGCGGCGCCTTGCTCGACGCCCTCGTGCGGCGGGCGCAGGCGCTGCCGCCCATCCGCATGGGCGTCATCCATCCTTGTGACGCGCGCTCGGTCGAAGGCGCGATCGCCGCGCGCGACAAAGGGCTGATCGTCCCGACTCTTATCGGACCGCGGGCGAAGATCGAGGCGGCCGCGCGCGCGAGCGGGGTTTCGCTCGAAGGCGTCGAGATCGTCGACGCGCCACACAGCCACGCCGCCGCCGATCAGGCGGTGGAGCTCGTGCGCCGCGGCCGGCTGCACGCGCTGATGAAAGGCGCGCTGCATACGGACGAACTGATGACCGCGGTCATACGCGACGGCGCCGGGCTGCGCACGGACCGGCGGATCAGCCATGTCTTTGTGATCGACGCGCCGTATTATCATAAGTTGCTGCTCGTCACCGACGCCGCGATCAACATTGCGCCGACGCTCGACACCAAGCGCGACATCGTGCGCAACGCCGTCGATCTCGCGCATGCGATCGGCATCGAGCGTCCCAAAGTGGCGCTGCTTTCTGCGGTGGAGACCGTCGAGGGGAAAATCCCGTCGACCATCGAGGCGGCGGCGCTCTGCAAGATGGCCGACCGCGGCCAGATCGCCGGCGCCGCGCTTGACGGACCGCTGGCCTTCGACAACGCCATCTCGCGCGAAGCGGCCGACGCCAAGCACATTGAGTCCGAGGTCGCCGGCGACGCGGACATTCTGGTCGCGCCCGATCTCGAGGCGGGCAATATTTTGGCGAAGCAGCTCGTGTTCCTGGGCGGCGCCGACACGGCGGGGCTGGTCCTCGGCGCCCGCGTCCCGATCGTGCTGACGAGCCGCGCCGACGACGTCGATTCGCGCGTCGTCTCTTCGGCGCTGGCGCAGATTTTTACGCATCGGCCGCGCGCCGCGCCGTAGAGCGCGCTGCGAAAAAGTGGGACCCGGTTTTTCGCGCAAAGCGCGCGCGCCCAAATGCTGCGTGATCTGGCGTTCTCGACAGAACGCCCCCCGCGTGGCAGAACGCGGCGCAAGATTTCCCGAAAAGGGCGGCTGACCTTCGCCCGCATGCTTCGAGACGGCTCCTTCGGAGCCTCCTCAGCATGAGGGCGCAAGCGGCGCGCTTTACGTTTCCCTCATCCTGAGGAGCCCGCGGAGCGGGCGTCTCGAAGGACGAGGAAACGTCCACATTAGAAACCAATATGACCGACCTCGCCAAACTCGAAGATGACACGCTGCGCCAGATCGACGAGGCCGCCGACGAGGCGGCGCTTGAAGCCGTGCGCCTCGCCTCGCTCGGCAAGAAGGGCGCGATTTCGGCGCTGCTCGCAACGCTCGGAAAAATGTCGCCCGAGGAGCGCAAGACCGAGGGCGCGAAGATCAACGCGCTGAAAGACAAGGCGGCCGGGGCGATCGCCGCGCGACGCGAACAGCTTGCGGAAGCGGCTTTGGCGGCGCGCCTTACGGCCGAGACGCTCGATATGACGCTGCCTGCGCCGGCGGGTGCGCTGGAGCGCGGTCGCATCCATCCGATTTCCCAGGTCACGGACGAGCTCTCGATCATCTTCGCCGACATGGGCTTCGCTGTCGCCGAGGGGCCGGACATCGAGAGCGACGATTATAATTTCACCAGGCTCAACTTCCCCGAGGGGCATCCGGCGCGGGAGATGCAGGACACGTTCTTTCTGACCGCCGAGTCAGGAGAGAAACGGCTGCTGCGGACCCATACGAGCCCGGTCCAGGTGCGCACCATGCTGTCGCAGACGCCGCCGATCCGAGTCATCTGCCCTGGCCGGGTCTATCGCTGCGACTTCGACCAGACGCATACGCCGATGTTCCATCAGATCGAAGGACTCGTCATCGATGAGACGACGCATCTTGGGCATCTCAAATGGACGCTCGAAGAATTTTTAAGGAGCTTCTTCGAAGTGAAGGGCGTCAAGCTGCGCTTTCGACCCTCCTTCTTCCCCTTCACCGAACCCTCGATGGAGGTCGATGTTCAGTGCCGGCGCCAGGGCGGCGAAATCCGCTTCGGCGAGGGCGAGGACTGGATGGAGATCCTGGGCTGCGGCATGGTGCACCCAAACGTGCTGAGAAACTGCGGCATCGATCCGGACCGTTATCAGGGCTTCGCCTTCGGCGTCGGCGTCGACCGGCTGGCCATGCTGAAATATGGCATGTCGGATCTGCGCGCCTTCTTCGACGCGGACACGCGCTGGCTGGAGCATTATGGTTTCAGGCCGCTCGACTTCCCGACGCTCGCCGGCGGGTTGAGCAGCTAACGACAATCCCTCCGCGTCATGGCCGGACTTGTCCCGGCCATCCACGTAACGCCGAACAGTAATAGAGACACGAAACCAGAATGGCGCCGCTCACTTTCATTATTCCGCAGCCTCACGGCGTGGATGCCCGCGACAAGCGCGGGCATGACGAGCCCTTGGCGCCGGCGCTCGACAACTTCAAAGTTCTCAACAAATGAAACTCACCCTCTCCTGGCTCAAGGAACATCTCGACACGTCGGCCTCGCTGAGCGAGATCGTCGAGACGCTGACGCGCATCGGCCTTGAGGTCGAACATGTGCACGACCCCGCCGCGCAGCTGAAAGATTTCACCATCGCGCGGGTGATCGAGGCGAAACCGCATCCGAACGCCGATCGTTTGCGGGTCTGTATGGTCGACACGGGGAGCGGCGCGCCGGTGCAGGTCGTCTGCGGCGCGCCCAACGCCCGCACCGGCATGAAGAGCGTTTTTTCAGCCCCCGGCACATTCATTCCCGGAAAGAAGATCACGCTCGGCAAGGGCGTCATCCGCGGCGTCGAGTCGCTCGGCATGCTGTGCTCTGCAGCCGAACTCGAACTTTCCAACGACCATGAAGGCATCATCGATCTGCCGGAAGACGCGCCGGTCGGCGCCGTCTATGCGCAGTGGGCCGGGCTCGACGATCCGATCATAGAGATCAATCTGACGCCCAATCGCCCCGACGCCGCCGGCGTCTACGGCATCGCGCGCGACCTCGCGGCGGCGGGCCTCGGCGTCCTCAAGAACAAAGACATTGCGCCAGTCGAGGGCAAGTTCCCCTGCCCTGTCGGCGTGACGCTCGACTTCGCGCAGGAAGACAAGCATCTCGCGCCCTTCTTCGGCCTGCGCCTGGTGCGCGGCGTCAAAAACGGACCCAGCCCGGCCTGGCTGCAGGCGCGCTTACGCGAAATCGGCCTTCGCCCGATCAACGCGCTGGTCGACATCACCAATTTTCTGACCTTCGATCGCGCGCGCCCGCTGCACGTCTTCGACGCGAAAAAGGTGAAGGGCGATCTCGTCGTGCGCCTTGCGCGAAAAGGCGAGAGCCTGCACGCGCTCGACGGGCGGACATACGAACTCGACGAGAGCATGGTCGTCATCTGCGACGAGGCCGGACCGGAATCGCTTGCGGGCGTGATGGGCGGCGAGGCCTCCGGCTGCGATGACTCGACGACCGACGTGCTGATCGAAACCGCGCTCTGGGACCCGATGAATATCGCGCACACCGGCCGCAAGCTCGGCATTGTCACCGACGCGCGCTACCGTTTTGAGCGCGGCGTCGATCCGGCCTTTGCGCTGCCGGGGATCGAACTTGCGACGCAGCTCGTGCTGGAATTCTGCGGCGGCGAGCCGTCCGAACTCACGCTTGCGGGCGAGCTGCCGCTGCTCTCGCGCGCGATCAATTTCCCCTGGAGCGAAACCAAGCGGCTCACGGGCCTCGACGCGCCGCGTGAAGACGCGGCGAAGATTCTCGAGCGCCTCGGCTTCAGCGTCGAGAGCGCCGGCGCCGACGTCGCCCATGTCGCCGCGCCAAGCTGGCGTCCGGACATCGAGAGCAAGGCCGACATCGTCGAGGAAATCGTGCGGATGATCGGCGTCGACAATGTGCCCTCGACGCCGCTGCCGCGCGCCGAGGGCGTCGCGCCGCCCGTCCTGACCGTGATGCAGAAGCGCGCCCGCAACGCGCGCCGTGCGCTCGCCGGCCAGGGCCTCGTCGAGGCGGTGACCTGGTCCTTCGTCTCCAAGGAGCAGGCGGAGGCGTTTGGCGGCGGCAAGCCGTCGCTGGCGCTCGCCAATCCGATCGCCGCCGATCTTTCCGACATGCGGCCGAGCCTGTTGCCGGGCCTTGTCGCGGCCGCCGGCCGCAACGCCGCGCGCGGGCTTGGCGATCAGAACCTGTTCGAAGTCGGCCAGATCTTTTTCGACGCCACCGAGACCGGCCAGCGCCTCGCGGCGGCGGGCGTGCGGCGCGGACTCGCCGGAGCCGGGCGACACTGGTCAGCGCCGGCGCGGGAGGCTGGCGCTTTCGACGCCAAGACCGACGCCATGGCGTTGCTGAATGCGCTCGGCGTCGCGACCGGCGGATTGCAGATGGTTCCTGGCGGCCCGCCATGGTTTCACCCCGGCCGCTCGGCGACGCTGCAATTCGGACCGAAGAACATCGTCGGCCATTTCGGCGAACTGCACCCGCGCGCGTTGAAAATCATGGATGTCGAGGGGCCGGTGGCGGCTTTCGAGATCATTCTCGACGCGCTCCCCGCACCCAAGGCGAAGCCGACGAAGATCAAGCCAAAGCTCGATATTTCGGATCTTCAGCCGGTTTCGCGCGATTTCGCCTTTATCGTCGATCGCACGGCGGCGGCCGGCGATCTGGCAAAGGCGGCGCAGGGCGCTGATCGGACTCTGATCGCCGATGTCGCCGTCTTCGACGTCTATGAAGGCAAGGGCGTCCCCGAGGGCAAAAAATCGATCGGTCTCGCCGTCACCCTGCAGCCGCGCGAAAAGACCCTGACCGACGCGGAGATCGAGGCGGTGGCCCAGAAGATCGTGGCGGAGGCGCAAAAAAAATGCGGCGCGGCGCTGAGAGGATGATTAACCGTTATTTCACAGCGAGCCGTCATTGCGAGCGAAGCGAAGCAATCCAGCGCTTTGAGGCCGCCCCTGGATTGCTTTGTCGCTGCGCTCCTCGCAATGACGCGCGCATTTTTGGCGCCGTGTTCTTCGCCGCGTCGCTCCTCCTCGCCAGCCCCGCGCTCGCCGCGCCGCGAAGCATCGACGATTGCGAAGCGATCAAGGAAGCCGACGGCTACAACCGCTGCCTCGCCTCCTTCGGGCCGACGCGCGGCCAGCATGGGGCGACCTATCCCGGCGTCGCCGCCGAAGGCGGCCACAGCGGGAAAGCTTCGAACCGCAGCGCCTCTCGCCCGCCGTCTCGCTCTGGCGGCGCGCGGCTTTCCGCCAGCCGGGGCGGCCGCGTTCGGATGGAGTTCACGCCGGGCCGGCGGTAACGCCGCTGAACAGGGTGAGAAACATCGTTTTTCCCCTTGGCAAACTCCTCTACTCCCCTTAAATAGACGATCCGGGGCTGGCCAATCGACCTGCGGCCCCGTTTTCAGTTTTGAGCTTCCGCCTCGACTCAAGTCCATACAGGGCTTAGGAAAAGGCGGTGGATAGGCCGGCGGACCCGGGGGTTCTCCCTCGTGTCCCGTCCGGCCATGTCCTGTCCGAGACTGCCGGCGCACGCAAGGGGTTCTTACCCTGTAGCGGCTCAATCGGCCAAAGGGAAGGCGGAGCGATCCGTCGTCTTAAAGGCGGCCTGCACAGACGGGGAAACCGGAATTTTAGAGGCCGCAAACGGGCTTCCCGCGTGCGTCCTTCGAATTTGGTTCGCGCCCCTTCAACCGCCGCGGCGTTGCGCCGTGACGGGGACAGGATCTACGGCGTCGCTCGCCTCAAGCGAGCGGCATGTCGCAACCGGCGGGATTTCCCGCCAGTAGAGAGAGCAACCGTGGACAGAGCGGAGAAAAAGGAAGCGGTCGCGGCGTTACGCGAAGTCTTTTCGAAGACCGGCGTCGTCGTCGTCGCTCACTACTCCGGCCTGACCGTGGCCCAGCTGCAAAACCTGCGCAAGCAGGCCCGCAATGCTGGCGCGACGGTCCAGGTCGCGAAGAACCGCCTCGCCAAGATCGCTCTCGATGGCGCCGACGTCGCCTCTATCGCGCCCCTGCTCAAGGGGCCGACCCTGATCGCCTATTCGGACGATCCGGTGGCGGCGCCGAAAGTCGCCGTGGCCTTCGCCAAGGACAACAACAAGTTTGTCATCCTGGGCGGCGCCATGGGCAAGACTGCTCTGAATCCGGACAGCGTCAAGTCGCTTGCGACGATGCCGTCCCTCGACGAACTGCGCGCCAAGCTCGTGGGCCTCATCCAGGCGCCCGCGACCAAGATCGCTCAGCTCTCGACCGCGCCAGCCGCCAAGCTCGCGCGCGTCTTCGGAGCCTACGCCAATCGAGACGCGGCCTAAGAGGCCGACAACCAGACAAACCAAATTCAAAGGACGCAACAAATGGCAAATCTTGAAAAGATCGTCGAAGACCTCTCGGCGCTGACCGTCCTCGAGGCGGCTGAACTCGCGAAGCTCCTCGAGGAGAAGTGGGGCGTTTCCGCTGCCGCCGCCGTCGCCGTCGCCGCCGCTCCGGGCGCCGCCGCCGCTGCGCCGGTCGTGGAGGAGAAAACCGAGTTCAACGTGATCCTGGCCGCGACCGGCGAGAAGAAGATCGAGGTCATCAAGGAGGTCCGCGCGATCACCGGCCTCGGCCTGAAGGAAGCCAAGGACCTGGTCGAAGGCGCGCCCAAGCCCGTCAAGGAAGGCGTGAACAAGGACGAGGCCGAGAAGATCAAGGCCGCCCTCGAAAAGGTCGGCGCCAAGGTCGAACTCAAGTAATTCCTCCGCCGCCTTTGGCGGCGTTGCGATTGTCGCAGCCCCGGCGCGCCGGGGCTGCGGCCAATGAACAAAAGGCGCTCACGGCCGCGGGAACCCGCCGCAAGACGAGCGCCTGACGGGCAAGGACCTCTCGCAGCGGGACGGTCGGCTCAACGAAGAAAGAGGCTCGAAAAGCGACATGGCTCAGACGTCGGCGAGAAAGTTCACCGGTCGCAAGCGCATCCGCAAATTCTTCGGACATATCCGCGAAGCGGCGGAAATGCCGAATCTGATCGAGGTCCAAAAGGCCTCCTATGATCAGTTCCTTCTTGTCGACGAGCCCAAAGGCGGCCGTCCCGACGAGGGGTTGCAGTCTGTCTTCAAGTCCGTCTTTCCGATCTCCGACTTCGCGCAGGTCTCTCTGCTCGAATTCGTGCGCTACGAGTTCGAGCAGCCGAAATATGACGTCGACGAGTGCCGCCAGCGCGGCATGACCTACGCTGCGCCGCTCAAAGTGACGCTGCGCCTCATCGTGTTCGATGTCGATCCCGATACGCAGGCGAAGTCGGTCAAGGACATCAAGGAGCAGGACGTCTACATGGGCGACATGCCCTTCATGACGTCGAACGGCACCTTCGTCGTCAACGGCACCGAGCGCGTCATCGTCTCGCAGATGCATCGCTCGCCGGGCGTGTTCTTCGACCACGACAAGGGCAAAAGCCATTCTTCGGGCAAGCTGCTGTTCGCCGCCCGCATCATTCCCTATCGCGGATCCTGGCTCGACATCGAGTTCGACGCCAAGGACATCGTCTATGCGCGCATCGACCGCCGCCGCAAGATTCCGGTGACGTCGCTCCTGTTCGCGCTCGGCCTCGACGGCGAAGAGATTCTGTCGACGTTTTACAAGACCATCATGTACACGCAGGACGGCGAAAACTGGCGCATGCCGTTCGACGCCGAGCGCATCAAGGGCGTGAAGGCTGTCGCCGATATGGTCGACGCCGACACCGGCCAGGTGATTCTCGAAGCCGGCAAGAAGCTCGCCGTGCGCGCCGCGCGCCAACTCGCCGAGAAGGGCGTGAAGGCGATCCGCGTCGCGCCCGAAGAGCTCTACGGCCAATATCTCGCGCAGGACCTCTTCGACCCCGCCACCGGCGAGATCTTCGCCGAAGCGGGCGAAGAGATCACCGTGAAGACGCTGCCGCTGCTGATCGAAAAAGGCTTCGACGAGCTGCCGGTGCTCGACATCGACCACATCAATATCGGGCCGTACATCCGCAATACGCTCGCGGTCGACAAGAACTCGATCCGCGAAGAAGCGCTGTTCGACATCTATCGCGTCATGCGCCCGGGCGAGCCGCCGACGATGGACACGGCGGAAAACATGTTCCACTCGCTGTTCTTCGATCCCGAGCGCTATGATCTCTCGGCCGTCGGCCGCGTGAAGATGAACATGCGCCTCGATCTCGACGCGCCGGACACGACGCGGACGCTGCGGCGCGAGGATATCCTCGCGGTCGTCAAGGCGCTCGTCGATCTGCGCGATGGTCGCGGCGAAATCGACGACATCGACCATCTCGGCAATCGCCGCGTGCGTTCGGTCGGCGAGCTGATGGAGAATCAGTATCGCCTCGGCCTGCTGCGCATGGAGCGCGCGATCAAGGAGCGCATGTCGTCGGTCGATATCGACACGGTCATGCCGCAGGACCTGATCAACGCCAAGCCGGCGGCCGCCGCCGTGCGCGAGTTCTTCGGTTCGTCGCAGCTGTCGCAGTTCATGGACCAGACCAATCCGCTGTCGGAGATCACGCATAAGCGTCGTCTCTCGGCGCTTGGCCCGGGCGGACTCACCCGTGAAAGGGCGGGCTTCGAGGTGCGCGACGTGCATCCGACGCATTACGGCCGCATCTGTCCGATCGAGACGCCGGAAGGTCCGAACATCGGCCTGATCAATTCGCTCGCGACCTTCGCCCGCGTCAACAAATACGGCTTCATCGAAGCGCCGTATCGCCGCGTGCGCGACAGCAAGGTGACCGGCGAAGTCGCCTATCTGTCGGCGATGGAGGAGGCGAAATATCACGTCGCTCAGGCGAACGCGCAAGTCGACAAGGACGGCAATCTGACGGAAGACCTCGTGCTCTGCCGTCACGCCGGCGACGTCATGCTCGTGCCGCGCGAGAAGGTCGACGCGATGGACGTGTCGCCCAAGCAGCTCGTGTCGGTGGCCGCGGCGCTGATTCCGTTCCTCGAGAACGATGACGCCAACCGCGCGCTGATGGGCTCGAACATGCAGCGCCAGGCCGTGCCGCTCGTCAAGGCCGACGCGCCGCTCGTCGGCACCGGCATGGAGGCGATCGTGGCGCGCGACTCCGGCGCCGCCATCTCGGCGCGCCGGACCGGCGTGGTCGATCAGATCGACGCGACCCGTATCGTCATCCGCGCGACCGAAGAACTTGATCCGGGCAAGCCCGGCGTCGACATCTATCGGCTGATGAAGTTCCAGCGCTCGAACCAGTCGACCTGCATCAACCAGAAGCCGCTCGTTCGCGTCGGCGATCTTGTGGTGAAGGGCGACATCATCGCCGACGGTCCGTCGACCGACCTTGGCGATCTGGCGCTCGGGCGCAATGTGCTCGTCGCCTTCATGCCTTGGAACGGCTACAACTTCGAGGACTCGATCCTCCTGAACGAGCGCATCGTCAAGGACGACGTGTTCACCTCCATTCACATCGATGAATTCGAGGTGATGGCGCGCGACACGAAGCTCGGTCCGGAAGAAATCACCCGCGATATTCCCAACGTCTCGGAAGAGACGCTGAAGAATCTCGACGAGGCGGGCATCGTCTATATCGGCGCCGAAGTGCAGGCGGGCGACATTCTCGTCGGCAAGATCACGCCCAAGGGCGAAAGCCCGATGACGCCGGAAGAGAAGCTTCTGCGCGCCATCTTCGGCGAAAAGGCCTCCGACGTGCGCGACACGTCGCTGCGCGTGCCGCCGGGCGTTCAGGGAACGATCGTCGAGGTGCGCGTCTTCAACCGCCACGGCGTCGAAAAGGACGAGCGCGCCCAGGCGATCGAACGCGAGGAGATCGAGCGTCTCGCGAAGGACCGCGACGACGAGCTCGCGATCCTGGACCGCAACGTCTATACGCGTCTGTGTGAAACGCTGATCGGCAAGGTCGGCATCGCCGGCCCGAAGTCCTTCAGGAAGGGCGAGAAGCTGACTCAGGCGATCCTCGACGAATATCCCCGCTCGCAGTGGTGGACCTTCGTCGTTGAGGACGACGCGCTGATGGCGTCGATCGAAGCCGTGCGCAAGCAATATGACGAGTCGAAGAAGGGGCTTGAAAACCGCTTCCTCGACAAGGTCGAGAAACTGCAGCGCGGCGACGAACTGCCGCCCGGCGTGATGAAGATGGTCAAGGTCTTCGTCGCGGTGAAGCGCAAGATCCAGCCCGGCGACAAAATGGCCGGCCGCCATGGCAACAAGGGCGTCGTTTCGCGCATCGTGCCGCAGGAAGACATGCCGTTCCTCGAGGACGGCACGCCTGTCGACATCGTGCTCAATCCGCTCGGCGTGCCGAGCCGGATGAACGTCGGACAGATTCTCGAGACGCATCTCGGCTGGGCCTGCGCCGGTCTCGGCAAGCAGGTCGGCCAGGCCGTCGACGCCTATTATCGCAACAAAGACGTCAAGCCTTTGCGCAAAGCGTTGACCGGAATCTACGGCGACGATCCGGAACTCGCCTCGCTCGACGATACGAGCCTCGTGGAAGTCGGCAAGGATCTGAAGCGCGGGGTTCCAATCGCGACGCCGGTGTTCGACGGCGCGCGCGAGAAGGACATCGTCGAAATGCTGGAGAAGGCGGGGCTAGCCTCGTCAGGTCAGGTGAGGCTCTTCGACGGACGCACCGGCGAAACCTTCGACCGTAAGGTGACCGTCGGCTACATCTATATGCTGAAGCTGCATCATCTCGTCGACGATAAGATCCACGCGCGCTCCATCGGCCCCTACTCGCTCGTCACCCAGCAGCCGCTGGGCGGCAAGGCGCAGTTCGGCGGTCAGCGCTTCGGCGAAATGGAGGTCTGGGCGCTCGAAGCCTATGGCGCCGCGTACACGCTGCAGGAGATGCTGACCGTGAAGTCGGACGACGTCGCCGGCCGCACCAAGGTCTATGAGTCGATCGTGCGCGGCGACGACACGTTCGAGTCGGGCATTCCAGAGAGCTTCAACGTGCTCATCAAGGAGATGCGCTCACTGGCGCTGAACGTCGAACTGACCAACGCCGAGCCGGAAGAAGAAGAAGCGCCGCCCACGGCGGCCGAGGCGGCGGAGTAATCGCATAGCGAAGCGCGCCCCTTCTCCCGCTTGCGGGAGAAGGTGTCAGGCGAAGCCTGACGGATGAGGGCTGGCGCCGCTTCTTGAAGATCGAAGCGCCCTCACCCGACCCCGCTTCGCGGGGCCACCCTCTCCCGTGAACGGGAGAGGGACGCGCAAATGGATTTAGACCGGCGGAGCGTACAAGCGCTTCCATCCCGGTCCAGGAGAAGACCATGAATCAGCAAGAGGTCATGAATCTCTTCAATCCGGTCGTGGCGACGCAGGCCTTCGACCAGATTCAGATTTCGATCGCAAGCCCGGAGAAGATTCTTTCCTGGTCTTACGGCGAGATCAAAAAGCCCGAGACGATCAACTACCGCACGTTCAAGCCCGAGCGCGACGGTCTGTTCTGCGCGCGCATCTTCGGTCCGATCAAGGACTATGAATGCCTGTGCGGCAAATATAAGCGGATGAAATACAAGGGCGTCATTTGCGAGAAGTGCGGCGTCGAGGTCACCCTCGCGCGCGTGCGGCGTGACCGCATGGGCCACATCTCGCTCGCCGCGCCCGTCGCCCACATCTGGTTTTTGAAGTCGCTGCCCTCGCGCATCGGCCTGTTGCTCGACATGACGCTCAAGGATCTTGAGCGCATCCTCTACTTCGAGTCGTATATCGTCCTCGACGCGGGCCTGACGCCGCTCAAAGAGCGTCAGTTGCTGTCGGAAGACGAATATATGCGCGCGCAGGACGAATATGGCCAAGACACGTTCACGGCCATGATCGGCGCGGAAGCGATCCGCAAACTTCTTGAGTCGATGGACCTGGAAGGGATCGCCGCGTCGCTGCGCATCGAGATCTCCGAAGCGAAGACCGAGCTCAAGCCCAAGAAGCTGGCGAAGCGCCTCAAGATCATCGAAGCTTTCCTGCAGTCGGGCAATCGCCCCGAATGGATGATCCTCAAGGAAGTTCCGGTCATTCCGCCGGATCTGCGTCCGCTCGTGCCGCTGGACGGCGGCCGCTTCGCGACCTCGGATTTGAACGATCTCTACCGCCGCGTCATCAACCGCAATAATCGTCTGAAGCGGCTGATCGAATTGCGCGCGCCGGACATCATCATCCGTAACGAGAAGCGCATGTTGCAGGAGGCCGTCGACGCGCTGTTCGACAACGGCCGCCGCGGACGCGTGATCACGGGCGCCAACAAGCGTCCGCTGAAGTCGCTCGCCGACATGCTGAAGGGCAAGCAGGGCCGCTTCCGTCAGAACCTGCTCGGCAAGCGCGTCGATTATTCCGGCCGCTCGGTGATCGTCGTCGGTCCCGAGCTGAAGCTGCATCAGTGCGGCCTGCCGAAGAAGATGGCGCTCGAGCTGTTCAAGCCCTTCATCTATTCGCGTCTCGACGCCAAGGGCTATTCGGCGACCGTCAAGCAGGCGAAGAAGCTCGTCGAAAAGGAAAAGCCGGAAGTCTGGGACATCCTCGACGAGGTCATTCGCGAGCATCCGGTGCTGCTGAATCGCGCGCCGACCCTGCACCGTCTCGGCATTCAGGCGTTCGAGCCCGTGCTGATCGAGGGCAAGGCGATCCAGCTGCATCCGCTCGTCTGCGCCGCCTTCAACGCCGACTTCGACGGCGACCAGATGGCCGTCCACGTGCCGCTGTCGCTTGAAGCGCAGCTCGAAGCGCGCGTGCTGATGATGTCGACGAACAACATTTTGCACCCGGCCAATGGTCAGCCGATCATCGTGCCGTCGCAGGATATCGTTCTCGGACTCTATTATCTCACGCTTGAGCGCGACGGCGAACCCGGACAGGGGATGGCGTTCGCGAGCCAGGGCGAGATCGAGCACGCGATCGCCGCCAAGGCGGTCACGCTCCACACCAAGATCAAGGGCCGCGCCTGGACCTATGATGAGAAGGGCAAGCGCGTATCGAAGATTTTCGACACGACGCCCGGCCGCATGATCCTCGGCCAGCTCATGCCGAGGCACGACAAGATTCCCTTCGACGTCGTCAACAGACTGATGACCAAGAAGGAAATCTCGAACATGATCGACACCGTCTACCGCAACTGCGGTCAGAAGGAGACGGTCATCTTCTGCGATCGCATCATGTCGCTTGGCTTCCGCGAAGCCTTCAAGGCGGGCATCTCCTTCGGCAAGGACGACATGGTCGTGCCGGAAAACAAGGAGGCGATCGTCTCCGAGACGCGCGCGGCGGCCAAGGAGTACGAGCAGCAGTATAATGACGGCCTGATCACCCAGGGCGAAAAATACAACAAGGTCGTCGACGCCTGGATGAAGTGCACCGACAAGCTCGCCGAAGAGATGATGCAGCGCATCTCGTCCGTGAGCAAGGACGAGCATGGCCGCGACATGCCGATCAACTCGATCTATATGATGTCGCATTCCGGCGCGCGCGGCTCGCCGCAGCAGATGAAGCAGCTTGCGGCGATGCGCGGACTGATGGCCAAGCCCTCGGGCGAGATCATCGAGAGCCCGATCATCTCGAACTTCAAGGAGGGCCTCACCGTCCTTGAATACTTCAACTCCACCCACGGCGCCCGCAAGGGTCTCGCCGACACGGCGTTGAAGACGGCGAACTCGGGCTATCTCACGCGACGCCTCGTTGACGTCGCGCAGGATTCGATCATCTCGTCGACCGACTGCGGCTCCCAGAACGGCATCCGCATGCGCGCGATCATCGACGCGGGACAGGTCGTCGCCTCGTTGACGTCGCGCATCCTCGGCCGCACCGCGGCGGAGCCTCTGATGTCGCAGGACGGCAAGACCGTGATCGTGCCCGCCGGCGAGATGATCCAGGAGCAGCACATCGACGCGATCAACGCCGCCGGCATTCAGGAGGTGAAGATCCGCTCGGTCCTGACCTGCGAGGCCAAGAACGGCGTCTGCGGCAAATGCTATGGACGCGATCTCGCGCGCGGCACGCCCGTCAATATGGGCGAAGCCGTCGGCGTCATCGCGGCGCAGTCGATCGGCGAACCGGGCACGCAGCTCACCATGCGCACCTTCCATATCGGCGGCGCGGCGCAGCTGGCTGACCAGTCGTTCATCGAGTCGAACTTCGAGGGCAAGGTGCATGTCCGCAATCGCCATCTCGCCCTCAACTCGGATGGCGATCTCATCGTCATGGCGCGTAACGTCGCCATCGTGATCGTCGGCCCGAACGGCGAGGAGCGGGCGGTGAACCGCCTCCTCTATGGCGCCAAAATGAAGGTCGACGAGGGCGACAAGGTGAAGCGCGGCCAGCGAATGGCTGAGTGGGACCCCTACACGCGTCCGATCATCAGCGAAGTCGACGGCGTCATCGGCTTCGAGGAACTCGTCGAAGGCCAATCGATGGCGGAGACGGTCGACGAATCGACCGGCATCACCAAGCGCATGGTCATGGACTATCGCCTCAACCTGCGCTCGGCGAGCCTGAAGCCGTCGATCGTCATCAAGGCCGCCGACGGCAAGATCGTCAAACTGGCCCGCGGCGGCGACGCGCGCTACTTGCTGCCCGTCGACTCGATCATCGCCGTCGAACCCGGCGGCACGGTGAAGGCCGGCGACATTGTCGCGCGTATTTCGGTGGAGAGCGCCAAGACCCGCGACATCACCGGCGGTCTGCCGCGCGTCGCGGAGCTTTTCGAGGCGCGGCGTCCGAAGGATCACGCGATCATCGCGGAAATCTCCGGCACGGTCGCCTTCGGCAAGGACTACAAGAACAAGCAGCGCATCACCATCACGCCGACCGAGGAAGGCGCGGATCCGGTCGAGTATCTGATCCCGAAGGGCAAGCATATCCATCTTCAGGATGGCGACGTCGTCGAGAAGGGCGATTACATCGTCGACGGCAATCCGGCGCCGCATGACATTCTGGCGATCAAGGGCGTGGAGGAGCTTGCGGCTTACCTCGTCAACGAGATCCAGGAGGTCTATCGGCTGCAGGGCGTCAACATCAACGACAAGCACATCGAAGTGATCGTGCGTCAGATGTTGCAGAAGATCGATATCGTCGATCCGGGCGACACCGGCTTCCTCGAGGGCGAGCAGGTCGACAAGCTGGAGCTCGAAGAAGCGAACGCCAAGGCGCTCGAGAACGGCGGCAAGCCTGCTCACGGCACGCCGGTGCTTCTCGGCATCACCAAGGCCTCGCTGCAGACGCGGTCCTTCTTCTCGGCCGCGTCCTTCCAGGAGACGACGCGCGTCCTCACCGAGGCCGCCGTCAACGGCAAGATCGACCCGCTCGTCGGCCTCAAGGAGAACGTCATCGTTGGCCGGCTCATTCCGGCCGGCACCGGCGCGGCGATGTCCAAGTTCCGCGCCGTCGCGGGCGGGCGCGATGAACTCATCATCGAGCAGCGCGCCGAAACCGCTGAACCTGCGCCGGCGCTGCCGCCCGCGGAATGAGATCGCCTACACGCTGAGACCAAAAAGGCCGCCCCTCGCCGGGCGGCCTTTTTTGTTGGACGGATTGGAGCCGTTACACATCGAGAGTTCCCCTCGCCTGCGACCGCTCCACCCTTCCGATCGTGTCGCCGACGACATAGATTGCCGTCGTGTCCTCCCTGCTGTCCTCCTCTCTGTCCCTCCCCGCTCGCGCGGCGCGCGGGCTGATCTTCGTCTACCGCGTCACCTTCTCAGCCTTCGCGGGACGCTTTTGCCGCTATGCGCCCACCTGCTCCGAATACGCCGACGAAGCCATCGCCAAACATGGTTTATGGGCCGGAGGCTGGATGGGATTCGCGCGCATCTGCCGCTGCCGTCCGGGCGGCGGCGCGGGTTACGATCCCACGCCCGAGGCTCTGCGCGCCGACGCCAGCCCGCTGACGCCCTGGCGCTATGGCGTCTGGCGCCAGCGCCCGTTTTGCGAAGCGGTCGACTCTGAGCGCGAGACAGACGCCGGGCGCCCTTAATTGAGCACGACGACTTTCGTTCCGACCTTCACGCGGCTGTAGAGATCGACGACGTCCTTGTTGGTCATGCGGATGCAACCCGATGACACGGCGGCGCCGATCGTGTCCGGCTCGTTGGAGCCATGAATGCGATATTGGCTCGAGCCGAGGTAGAGCGCGCGCGCGCCAAGCGGATTTTCCATGCCGCCGGCCATGTGGCGCGGCAAATCCGGTCTGCGTTTGAGCATCTGCGGCGGCGGACTCCAGTCCGGCCACTCGCGCTTGCGCGAAATCGTTTTTTCGCCGGACCAGGTGAAGCCCATTCGGCCGACGCCGACGCCATATTCAATCGCGCGTCCATCGCCGAGCACGTAATAGAGCCGACGGTCCTTGGTCGAGATGACGACCGTGCCGCGCTTGAATTGCGGATGGCGCCAATAGACGGCCTGCCGCGGTATCGCCTGCTCGCGAAACACATTGAGGAAGTCGGCGAGCGGACCGCGATTGATCGGACTGTCGAACGCCTGCGCCGGGGCCGCCGTGAAGAGAAGCGCGGCAAAAATGATTGATCCGTTGTTTCGGCGCATGGTTGATCTCCCAAAAGCTGCGGACAGACCTTTTTGGGCGATTGCGGCTGATTTCGGGTCGCCGATAGGACGAGAAAATCCCGCGCGCCGTTCGGCTGCTCAGATCGTCGCGTTCGACGCGCCCCCGGCCCTCTTGGCGCATCGGTTGAGGATTTCGATCACTTCATCATCGCTGATCTGGCGAAAATCCCGGTAGAAAAAGCCGATCGCGCCGAATGCGCGATGCGTCTCAAGACAAACAATCTCATCGACTTCAGCGCTAAGAGACTCCAGCGTATCTGGAGGCGCGACCGGCACGGCCAGCACAAGCTTCTTCGGCGCGCGGGCGCGGACGGCGCGCAAGGCCGCGCGCGTCGTCGCGCCGGTGGCGACGCCGTCATCGACGACGATGGCGATGCGCCCTTCAACCGCCGCTCGCTCACGGCGGCCGAGATAGAGCCGCCGGCGCCGCTCGATTTCCTCCAGTTCGCGCGCGCACACTCTCTCAAACTCCTGTTCGCTCACATCCGCCATAGCGATCACGTCCTCATTGCGCACGACGACCGGCGCGCCGCCGTCCGCCACGGCGCCCATCGCCAGCTCCGGCTGGAAGGGCACGCCGATTTTCCTGACGAGCACGAGATCGAGCGGAGCCTTCAGCAAAACCGCGATCGGTTCTGCAACGGGCGCTCCGCCGCGCGGCAGGGCGAAGATGACGACATCCTCGCCCTTGAATTTCTCAAGCGCGGCGGCAAGGCGACGTCCAGCGTCGATTCGGTCGTAAAAGGACATGGCGCCCTCACCTTCCTGTCGGCGCGTCGGCGGCGAGCGCCGACTGCGCAACATTAAGATAGCGCGTCGCCAGCGGTTCCCACTTCGTTGGCTCACGTGGCGACTCATCGAGAAGATGCGCCACGGACTGCCGCGCGCGCAGCACCGCACGCCAAGCCGCGTAAAGCGACACCAGGCGTCGCGGGGGTTCGCAGGAGAGGCGCTGCGCCACTTTGTCGACGAGTTCGACGCCGAGCGCGCTCGCGCCAAGCAGCGCGCATTCGACGCCAAGATAGGCAAGCTCATCGAAGGGATCGACCTGGCGCAGTTCGGCGTTGAACTCCAGACAGTCGAATATGGCGATGGTGTCGCGAAAACAGATGTGCTCCGGGCGCAAGTCGCCATGCCGTCGACGACCTGGCGTTGAAAGACGCGCTCCTGCAACAGTGATCGGCTGGCAGCCAGCCTCGCGTCGAGGATGTCGAGTAGAACGGGCGTGCGCCCATGGTCGAGCGCGAAATCCCGCCGCGTCAGAACGTCTCGATTCTTTTCCTGCTCGCGAAAAAAACGCAGCGCATAATCCTCGGCGCTGATCGAGGAGCGTTCGACGCCGCGATAGAAATTCCCCAATGTGTCGCAAAGCGCGTCAATCTGCGCCGCGCTCAAGCGATCTTCGGCGATCAGCCGATCAAGCATCGCTTCGCGCGGCAGTCGGCGCATTTCGACAAGCCAGTCGACGACGGCCCCCTCGCCGCCAAGCGCCATGCCGCCCACCGCGCTATCGGTCAGCGGCGCGACGCCCAAATACACATCGGCCGCGAGCCGGCGGTTCAGGCGCACCTCCTCGCGACAATTGTGTTCGCGAGAATCGATCGTCGAGAAGTCGAGAAAGGGATAGCGAACGGGTTTCTTGAGCTTGTAGACCTTGTCGCCTGCCAGAAAGACATAGGACATATGCGTTTCCAGCACGGCCACCGACGCCGGCGCGTGTGGATAGGCGCCAGGCGCGCTGAGAAATCGAACCTTCTCGGCAATTGAGGGCAAGCCCGCGTCGCCAATGGCGCGCGTTCCGCTATGAGGGATCGACTGCATCGTCGCGGCTTTCTCAGCCCGTGACACAGATGAAGGGCGCAGCTCGCGTGCGGGCCTTTCCGGACGACCGCCTGTCAGACAGGACAAGATGCAGGTTGTTCTCGGAACGCCGGCCGATGAGCTGCCCGTCCGGATCTTTGATCGAGACGCGACAGGCTGTCGCACCTGCACAGCCATCCTCGAGCCTTTCGATCATGCGCATGATCTTCTCTTGAGGTCGGAGGGCGGCTCAAAGCCCTGAAAATCGATCTTCCGCTGCCTTTGCATCGAAATTCCTCCAAAGCTGAGGCGCGCATGAACGTCCTCAAGAGGATATGGCGAGGGCTGAGCGGATTCTCCAGAAGAAGATTCATACTGCGACGCCATGAAGGACGCCATGTAGGCTGAAACGTCCAATCTGCACGAGGTCCCTATGACGAGCGACTTCACGACCGCCGACGTCGCGATCGGCCCCCATCGATTGGAGGGATCGCTGTACCTGCCTCAATCGCCACAGGGGCTCATCATTTTCGCGCATGGCAGCGGCTCCTCGCGCTTCAGTCCGCGCAACAGATATGTCGCGGAGCGACTCGTCGCGCGGGGATTCGCCTGTTTGCTGTTCGATCTCCTCACCGCCGAGGAAGGCGAATTCCGCCGCAACGTCTTCGACATTGAACTGCTCGGCGCGCGCGTTGGCGAGGCGATCGACTGGACGAGGGACAGCGATGTTGCGCGCTTGCCCATCGGGCTGTTCGGGGCGAGCACGGGCGCCGCCGCCGCGCTCGTCGCCGCAGCCGACGAACCACGCGTCGCCGCCATCGTCTCGCGTGGCGGTCGGCCCGATCTTGCAGGCGACGCGCTGCGGCGGGTTCAAGCGCCGACGTTGCTGATCGTCGGCGGACTGGACTATGGCGTGATTGAACTCAATCGCAGCGCGCAGCAGCTGCTCGGATGCCGGAACCGTCTCGACATCGTTCCCGGCGCCACCCATCTCTTCGAGGAGCCCGGCACATTGGAGAGCGCCGTCGAGCGCGCGACCAAATGGTTTGTAGAGTGTCTTTGCGCGCCTCAGGCGTGACCCAAGAATAACGCCCAAGAATAACACATGCTAAATAATTTTCTTAGCGCAGGGGGTTTGAAACATGATGACGGAGGCGCTGACCGAACCGCCGCGCGAAGCGGATGGCAGCCTTGCGCTCTTCGCGCTCGGCGCCAGCATATCTTTTGGCGAAGACGTCGCAGAGGCGCTTGGCGCTGAGCTCGCGCCGCTGGAAGACCGCGAGTTCGAAGACGGCGAATATAAGATCAGGCCGCTCGAAAATGTGCGTGGCCGCGACTGCTACATCGTTTTCACCCTAAACGGCGACGAGGTCGCGAGCAGCGCCGACAAGCTCTGCAAACTGCTGTTCTTCGTTGGCGCGCTGAAGGACGCGGGCGCTCAGCGCGTCACGGCCGTCACGCCCTATCTGTGCTTCGCGCGCAAGGACAGGCGCACCAAGCCCCGCGACCCGGTCACCACGCGCTATGTCGCGCAGCTGTTTGAAGCGCTTGGGACGGACCGTGTGGTCTGCGTCGACGTCCACAACATCGCCGCTTTTCAGAACGCCTTTCGTTGCGAGACGGTTCACCTTGACGCTCAAGCGCTGTTTGCGCGTCATGTCGTGGCCAACATCGGGGACGGGCCTGTCGCCGTGGTCTCTCCCGATCTTGGCGGCGAGAAGCGCGCGGAGCTTTTTCGGCTGCGGCTTGAACGCATGCTGAAGCGGCCCGTGGCCAAGGCCTTCATGGATAAATACCGAAGCGAGGGCCGCGTCGTTGGCGATATTTTCGCGGGCGACGTCAAGAATCGCACCGCGATCATCATCGACGACCTCATCGCCGGCGGCGGCACGGTGGCGCGCACCGCTGCGGCCTGCCGCGCGAATGGCGCGGCGCACGTCTGGGTCGCGGCGACGCACGGCGTCTTTTCGCAAAAGGCTGCGTCCGCGCTAAAGAGTGCGCCGATCGACCAGCTCATCATCACCGATACAACGCCGCTGCAACCATCCATGGCGGCCGCGCTTGGCGATCGGTTGATCCTGGTCAGCGTCGCCGGTCTCCTGGCAGAAGCGATCCGACGCCTGCACGCAAATGGCTCGATCACGCAGCTTCTGGAGGACGGGCCCTAGCCGCTGGGCGCTCTGGTTGCGTCCTGCAGCGACTCGCGCCACAAGCCTCGCATGAACTTGGAAGACATCGTCATTCGCGAAATGTCCAAGAGCGAACTTGATCGCGCGCTCGATTGGGCCGCGGCCGAGGGCTGGAATCCGGGGCTTTACGACGCGGAGAGTTTCTACGAAGTCGATCCGAAAGGATTCTTCATCGCCGAACGCGCGGGCGAGCCTCTGGGCTGCATCTCCGCCGTCGCCTATGACGAGTCCTTCGGCTATGTCGGGCTATTCATCGTTCGTCCGCCCTACCGTGGACAGGGCGTCGGCCTTCGCCTCTTGGACGTCGTACTGCGGCATGTGCGGGGGCGCAATGTCGGGCTCGACGCCGCGATCGACCTTCAACAGACGTATGCGCGATACGGATTCACATTCGCCTATCGCAACATACGTCATCGATGCGGCGGCGGCGGCGAAGCGCCTCCAGACCTGACTGAATTGGCCGACGTCCCCTTCGACGAGATCGTGCAATATGACCAGACGGTCTTTCCGACATCGCGACCGAATTTTCTTTCGCGCTGGATCGCTCAGCCGCAGAGCGCGGCGCTCGCCGTGGTGAAGCAAGGGCGGCTCGCCGGCTATGGCGTGCTGCGCGCGTGTCGCGACGGCTACAAGATCGGGCCGCTGTTCGCGAATGATTCTGAAATCGCCGACGCGCTGTTTCAAGGCTTATGCGCGCGCGCCGCGGGTGCGCCGGTGTTTCTCGACACGCCCGAAGCGAACGCCGCCGCCATCGCGCTGGCGCAGCGACGCCAGATGACCGCTATGTTCGACACGGCGCGCATGTATACGGAAGGAACGCCGCCGGGTCGCATCGACCGCTGCTACGGCGTCACGACCTTCGAACTCGGGTGATTCGCTTCGCCGGACTGGACGCCGAGGCGATCGATAAGATCAGAGGCCGCGGCGCTCGGCGCGATCAACGTCGGATCGTCGTCGGCTTCGCCCGAACGGTTGACGCGCGGCGAGACGATCCATTCCTGCAGAGCCTCTTCGGGCGGCAATCGGAGCAATGCGCCAGGATCCTCGCCCGACATCCATGCGTTGGCGTCGCGCCAGTCGAGAATGACCGGCATGCGATCATGGAACCGGCGCATCCAGCCATTCGCAGGACCGACGATGATCGTCGTGGAGTCGATCGTGGCATCGCTCTCAATATCGCGACAGCTCTCGCACAAGCCGGCGAAGGCGAGCGGGCGGCCGTCGGGCGTTGTGAAATAATGCGGCGTCCTAGCGCCTTTCGCCCCGGTCCATTCATAGAAGCCCGACGCCGGGATGATGCAGCGCCGAGATGCGAAGGCCGAGCGGAACATCGGTTTTTCGGCGACCGTCTCGGCGCGCGCGTTGAAGGTTGCAGGCAGTTCGCGCAGGGGCTTCTTCCACCAGGAGGGCGCAAAGCCCCAGCGCATCTGGACAAGCTCATGTCCTGCCGGCGTCGGTCTGATGACCTCGATCATCGTCGTCGGCGCCACATTGTAGCGCGGCTGCAGATTGCGCGGCTGGCCGATCAAATCGGCAAGCCGCTGGAGCTCCTCCCAGGAGAGATGCTGCGTAAAGCGCCCGCACATTGAGCGAGACCGTCCTGTCTCAGTAGTAGTAGTGCCGATGACGGCGGTAATATGGGCGCGGCGCCGTCGCGGCGCCAATGATCGCGCCGCCCGCTGCGCCGACCGCCGCCGTGGCGAGCGTCGGGCCGGCGAGTCCGCCCGAGGCAAGCGCGCCGATGCCGGCGCCGCCCAGACCGCCGATGACGCCGCCGCCGAGGGCGCGTTCCGCGGGCGTGTAGCAGCCATAAAGCGGCAGTGAGGCCGCCAGAAGCGTCGCAAGGACGAGGGCTTTCTTGGCCCGGCGGGGCGTGGCGATGCTGTGCATTTTCATTCCCTTGTTCACACTCTTCTCGCCGCTTTGGCGCTGAAGCCAAGCCTTCGCGGCGCATCGCCGAATGAACCCAGATTTACGCCAGAACGATGGCCCTGTCGTGAAGCCACAGGCCAGAACGAGGCCTCGAGAAGGCCACAGCCGGGGCGCTCGATGACGACGCGCAACACTTGTTTCGTCTTCCTTCTAATTGGAACATTTCGCAAATAAGAACGCTGCGAACAGCGATTTCTGCAAGACTTCCGATGAGGGATCAATTGTATTGACGCAGGAAGTCGCCTGTTAAATCTTTATACCATGCACGCGGCGCCGCTGAGACTTTCAGCATCGAACCCTCAACCAAAAAATCCGGCGCGCAACCCCTCGCGTGACGTTCCGTGCCCTCAAGGAGAGAATGATGTGCGATCTGGCGCGCGAGAGAAAACGCATTGATTCGATCCTCGCCGAAGCGATGAACCAATACTCGGCGCGGCTGTCGATCGATGAAACCGAGCTTGCCGGCTATGGGCTTGCGGCGCTGCGCAGCCACTATGCGCTTTCCTGTTCTGATGAATGCATGCGCAAGCGATGTGACGAATTCGCCGCGCTCGTCGCGCTGTCGCGTCGTGCGCAGCAGCATGCGTGGCAGACGGCATGAAATATTCGGCGACAGGAAAGAAGGAACGCGCGATGTTCATGGCCTCGAACCAGTTCAAGGTCGTCAAGGGCTGCGAAGAAACATTCGAAACGGCTTGGCGAGAGACAAGCGTCCGCCTGCGGGAAGCTGCCGGTCTCATCGGCTTTCAATTCCATAGGGGAAAGGAGTGCGGTCCGCACGTGCTCTATTTCTCGGTGACCATGTGGGAGACGGAGGAGCGCTTCATCGATTGGCGACGCGCCGAACTCTATGGCCCGCCAAGCGGCGACACTGGACCGCGCTGCGCCTCAAGGCTGGAGGAGTTCGACGCGACGGTCTCCAGAAGCAATCCGCAATAAGCGCCGATGGCGTTTTCTAGGAGAAAGACATGTTGGGAATTGGGGACAGCATACCGCCTTTCGTCGTGACCGGCGTAAAGCCGGGATTTAACGAGATCGAAGAAAACGGCGAGACAGCCTTCGAAACGCTCTGCGAGACGAGCTTTCCAGGCATGTGGAAAATCATCTTCTTCTATCCGAAGGACTTTACCTTCGTTTGTCCGACGGAAATCGCGGCTTTCGCGCGCTTGTCGAAGGATTTCGCCGAGCGCGACGCCGTCGTTCTCGGCGGCTCGAGCGATAATGAGTTCGTGAAGCTTGCTTGGCGGCGCGACCACCGTGACCTGAAGAGCTTGCCGATCTGGCAGTTCGCCGACTCGAAGGGCGATCTGATCGATGGCCTCGGCGTGCGCGCGCCTTCAGGCGTCGCCTATCGCGCCACCTTCGTCGTCGATCCTGGCAATGTCATTCAACATATCTATGCGACGAATCTCGACGTCGGCCGCGCGCCGGACGACACGCTGCGCGTCCTCGACGCCTTGCAGACCGGCGCGCTTTGCCCCTGTAGCCGGCCGGTCGGCGGAGAAACGCTTATCCCCGCGGCATGATCGCGGACGCGGCGCCCGGCAACTGCAGCGTCAGACATTTCGCGGCGCCGCCCGCTTTCATGAATTCCGAGAGCGGCGTCACGACGGGCGTGAAGCCGGCGTCGGTCAGGCGTGAGCGAAGATCGTCGGAACAGGCGTTGAGGAAAACGCGCCCGGCGACTTCGACAGCGTTGCAGGCGAAAGCGAGCGCGTCCTTCTCGCCGACTTCGATCCGCTTCTCCGCTGGCGCGATGGCGCGGATCGCTTCCCGCGACGCGATGTCAAAGGCCGCCGGGTAATACATCAGCCAGCCGCCGCTTAAGGGGCAGAAGCAGGTGTCGAGATGATAGAAGCGCGGGTCTATGAGCCTCAGCGCGACGGCGCGCCGACCGAAGATCTTTTGAAGATGCTTGGGCGCTTCTTCGCTTGAGCGCCAGCCATAGCCGCACCAGACAATGGCCCGCGCGTGATCGAGAAGCGCGTCGCCGGCGCCCTCGAACGGAACATTCTCCGGCCAGGGCGCGATCGAATAACCCTGCGCTTCGAACCATTCGCAAAACAGACGCTCCTCGGGCCGCCGCTCCTTGGCGTGGAATCGGCTCACGACAGCCTTCTCGCCGATCGCAAGTCCCGCATTGGCGGTGAAGACCATGTCCGGCAGGCCCGGCGTCGGCGCGACGAAAGCGATATCGCTATGCGCCGCCAGCTTGCCGCGCAAGTTCTCCCATTGCGCCTGCGCGCGCGGCAGCGCTGCTTGCCCGATCTGGTTTTCCATCCACGGGTTGATGATGTAGTCGATGCCGAAATGATCCGGCGCGCACATCAGCAGCGCACCACGCGCAGGCGCAGGCCGTGGCGGCGCGGCCTCGCGCGCGTCGCTCCGCGGCGCATCGCTCAACACAGCGGCTTCAGCGTCGAAGCGCATCAACGAATTCTCTGGCGTTGAACGTCCGTCGATCATGCGGGCTGTCCCGTCCTTACGTGAGTTGCGACGTCTTCCTGCTCCGCGTCGAGCGGATGCAGCAGTGAGAACAGATCTTTCGGGTCTGCGGGCTCAGCGATCAGCTCGATCGTTCGGCCGACGCCCGTCTCCCGCGCAAGGTCGCGCAACAGGCGCAACACCGAAAAATCCTCGATGGCGAAACCGACGCTGTCGAAGATGGTGATCGCGTCTTTGGAGGAGCGCCCTGGCTGATGACCGCGTAGAATTTCCCGCAGTTCCGTCACCGGATGCTCCGGGCCGAGTTGCTGAATTTCGCCCTCGCCGCGCGTCTGCGGCGCATATTCGACGAATATTTCGGCGCGCAGCAGCAGGTCGCGCGCAAGCTCGGTCTTGCCCGGACAGTCGCCGCCGACCGCATTGATATGGGTTCCAGGCCCAACCATGTCATCCGTTAGTATCGTGGCGCATTTCTTGTCCGCCGTGATCGTCGTGATGATGTCTGCGCCGGATGCGGCGCTGCGCGCGTCGATGCACCGAATGATCGTCAGACCGAAGTCGGCCATGTTGCGCTCGAACTTCTCGACGGCGTCAGGGTCGACATCGAAGACGCGAAGCCGGTCAACGCCAAGAACGGCGTGAAAGGCGCATGCTTGAAACTCCGATTGGGCGCCAAGGCCGATCAGCGCCATTGTCTTGCTGTCGGGCCGGGCGAGATGCGCCGCCGCCAGCGCCGAAGTGGCGCCGGTCCGGAAGGCGGTGGCGAGCGTCATGTCGGCGATGAGCGTCGGATAGCCAGTTTCGACATCGGCGAGCGCGCCGAAGGCGACGACGGTCTGCAGGTTGAAGTGCGTGTTGCCGGGATGACCGTTGACGAATTTAAAGGCGAAAGCTTCGCCGTCGCTCGTCGGCATCAATTCAATGACGCCGCGCGGCGAATGGCTCGCGTAACGCGGCGACTTCTCGAACGCGTCCCAGCGGATAAAGTCCCGACGCAGATAGTCGACGAGCCGCAACCAAAAGCGTCGCGCGCCCACTTCTCCAACAATGCGGGCGATATCTCGCGCGCTGAGAAACGTCACCATGCCTTCTCCCATCGACCCATGTCGGGAGACTAGAACGCGGCGCTGCTAATCAAAATCACCATAAATTGTCAAAAAAGCTGGAGTTTTGTCATTTCGGCCATAGATATTGACCGTTTCCACAGAGGCGTGGGCCATGGACGACCTCGACCACCGACTCATCGCGCTGCTGCGGACGGACGCGCGGGCTTCTTTATCCCAGCTCGCCAAGGCGCTCGGCGTCTCGCGCGGAACGGTCCAGAACCGACTCGACAAGCTCATCGCGTCCGACGTGATCCTGGGCTTTACGGTTCGGCTGAAAAATCCTTCCGCACCCGATCGCATCCGGGCGATCATGATGGTCGAAGTCTCCGGCAAGAATTCCCGCCGCGTCGCTCAGGCGCTACGCGGGCTTCCGCAGATCCACACGCTTTACAGCACCAACGGGCCTTTCGACCTCATCGCGGAAATCGAATGCGCCAATCTCGAGGAATTCGATCGGGTGCTGTCGGGCGTGAGGATGATCGAAGGGATCGCTCGAAGCGAGACGAGTCTACTGCTCGCTCCCGCCTGAGCCTTCTCAGTGCAACGCCTGCGCTGCTTTTGAATCGCTGGGAGCCAGCCTCTCGTCCCCCTCCGATGCGCGCGGCAGGAACACGCGCGCGATCAGTCCGTGGGGTTCGCGGTCGAGCAGCGACACGGATCCGCCGTGGTTCTCGACGAGCGAGCGCACGATCGATAGCCCCAATCCAAATCCGCTGTGCTCGTCAAGGGTTCGTCCGGGCTGACCGCGAACGAAAGGCTCGAATGCGGTCTGCTTGCTTTCCGCTGACATTCCTGGCCCGTCGTCGATGACGTCGACCTGTATCAGTCCTTCCGGCCGATCGGTCAGAAGCACGTCCACTTTCTTCGCGTGATGCGTCGCGTTCTCGACGAGATTGGTAAAAATGCGCTGCATGTCGGGGAGCGATCCGAAAATCATTTGGCGTCCGCCGCCGTGGTAGGTCACATGATGCCCGAGGTCGCAGAACTCGTCGGCGACCGTTTGCAGAACGCTGTCGAGATCGACCAGGGAACAGTCGGACTTGTCGTCTCCTTCAGCGCGCAAATACTGCAGATTCTTGAACAGCATTGCGTCCATGAGATCGACGTCGCGCATCATCCGCTGCTGAAGGCTTTGATCTGGCACGAACTCCGTTTTTAGCTTCAGGCGCGTGATAATTGTTCGCAAGTCATGACTCACCGCCGCAAGCACATGGGCGCGCGCGGCGATCATCTTGCTGATGCGCGCCTGCATACGATTGAGCGAGCGGGTCAATTCGCGCACCTCGTGAGGACCTCGTTCGGGAAGCGGCGACTTCGTATCGACATCGTTTGGAATCTGCTCAGCATATTTTGCCAGTCGTCGCAGCGGCGCCATGATCGCGTTCAGCGCCCAGAACACGAAGATCGCCGTGAATATGATAAAGGACAGCGCCGTTCGCGCGCCCTGAGTCAGGATAAACGGTTCGTCATCGGCATGCTGCCAAAGCCATCGCCATATCGAACCGGGAGATTTTTGATGCTCGGCGATTGAGACCGTCGCGTAGCCGCCTCTATGCAATTCGACAGCGAGGACGCCGTAATCTTCAGGCGTTGAATTGTCGACCTTGAACACGTCTGCACCGTTCCACAACAGCGAGTCGATGTGGCGAATTTCATTGTCAAAGGCGAGATCGCCGCCGCCCGTCGAAGAATTCGCCGCCGGAGGACGCGCCTCCTGAATCTCGATACTGGCGTAGGGAACGGCGTGAGAGAGCGCTGAAATGACATTGGCTCTCTCCGAGAGCGGCGCGACGTCCAGAGCGAGGATTATGCTCGCGATGAAATCTCCTTGGTCGACGATGTGCCGCCTGCCGAACACATGGAACATGCCGATGACGATGGTTTGGAACGCCACGATCGACACGAAAATGAGCAGCGTAATCTGCACGGCCAGTTTGTTGAGCCGGAACCGCCAGGGAACGCGAGTTGAGTTCATGCGCGTGTGACCTGCGTGGAAAAGATATAGCCTTCGGACCGCACCGTCTGGATGAACGCGGGCTTTTTGGGATCCGTTTCGATCTTCTGTCGAAGCCGGCTGATCAGCACGTCAATGCTCCGCTCAAAGGGACCGGTCGTTGGGCCATGCGTCATGTTGATCAGTTGCTCGCGCGTCAACACCCGGTTGGGATTTTCGCACAAGGCATGCAACAGATCGAATTCGGCGCCGGTCATGGCCACCTTTATGCCGCACGGCGCGACGACCTCTCGAGCGAGCACGTCGACGCGCCAGCCCGAGAAAAGATACGCTTGCCGTACAGCGCGCCCGTCGACGACGTTCGCGTTCGGGGTTTCGGTTCGCCTCAAAACGGCGCGGATACGCGCCAGCAGCTCGCGCGAATTGAAGGGCTTGACGATGTAGTCGTCGGCCCCGAGCTCCAGCCCCAATATCTTGTCGATGTCCTCCGACTGCGCCGTCAGTATGATTATTGGAATGCGTCTCTCGGCGCGCATACGCCGGCAAATGGAGAATCCGTCTTCGCCCGGAAGATTAAGATCCAGGATCAACAGGTCGTAGACGCCGGCGCTGAACGCCGCGTCCATTTCCTGGGCGTTTGCGGCGACCTTCGTCTGAAGGTCGTGACCCGCGAGATAAAGCGAAATGAACTCGCCGATTTCGGCGTCATCCTCGACGATCAGAATTGAAATGGGAGATGCCACTGGTCGCGCGATCACTTTCGTTGGGAGGAGCGGAAACTAATAATGCAGTGTTTCTACAGTGTTTCCATCACAAAAACGATTGCGCCCCGCGACGATTCCGCAGCTCTGTCCGATCTCGTCCGATTTGAGAAAAGAATCAGAAACAATCTCCGTGGTCTGAAAAACTGGAGAAACACGACGGCCACTGGCCTGTCCTATGTTGCGACCGCTAAGGGGTGCGCCAAGGTTTCGACTGAGCGCGATGGCAAGGACACCATATGAAAAGCAAGGCTCATGCTGTCACCCGCGACCTGGAAGCGGACGTGGTTGAGGCAAGCGCCTCTCGGCGCGCCGGGTCATCGGCGCAAGACGAATGGCTGGGCAAGGACCTATGCGGACCCGCCATGGATGAGAATCGCTCAAATTTCGCAGGGACGAGTCCCACCCGGTTCACGCCGAAAACCGGCCTCGCCGGATTGGCCGAAAATTGGCGCGCCGACATTCTGTCCGGCTTTCTGGTTTTTCTTATCGCGCTGCCGCTCTGCCTCGGCATTTCGATGGCCTCCGGCTTTCCGCCGCAGGCGGGCATCATCACCGCCGTCGTCGGCGGCCTGCTGGTGTCACGAATCAATGGCTCCTTCGTCACCATCACCGGTCCGGCGGCGGGCCTCATCGTGGTCATTCTGGACTCGGTGCAGGCGCTCGGCGACGGCGACGCCAAAGCTGGCTACCACTACACCTTAGCCGCGATTGTATGCGCCAGCGTCATTCAGATGCTGATGGGCGTCATGAAAGCCGGCAAGATGAGCGCCTTTTTTCCGTCCTCAGCCGTGCACGGCATGTTGGCGGCGATCGGCATCATCATTATGGCCAAGCAGATTCACGTCATGCTCGGCGTGAAGCCGGATGCGCAGACTCTGTTTGAGACGATTGCGGCGATCCCCGCAAGCATTCGCGACATGAATCCGGAAGTCGCCATAATCGGCGGCATTGGGCTTTTGATCCTGATCGCCTGGTCGCTGGTGAAGAGTCGCCGACTGAAAATGATCCCGGCGCCGCTCGTCGTCGTCATCATCGGCATGGCGCTCGCGCAATATTACGATCTCGACGATGAACATATCTATCTCTTCCTGCCGGACACGCCGTTCCTGCCGCATCACGAATTCACGATCGGTCCGAAATTCCTCGTCTCGATTCCGCAGAACTTCCTGTCCGGCTTCGCCTTCCCGAACTTCTCGCTGATCGGCTCCAGCATGTTCTGGCAGCAGGTCTTCGCCATCTGTCTCGTCGGCAGCCTGGAGAGCCTGCTCAGCTCGGCGGCGGTCGACAAGCTCGACCCTTATAAGCGCACCTCAGATCTCAACCGCGACCTCGCGGCGGTCGGCTTCGGCAACATCATCTGCGGCCTGATTGGCGGTCTGCCGATGATCGCAGAAATCGTCCGCAGCTCCGCCAATGTGAATAATGGCGCGCGCACAGGATGGGCGAATTTCTTCCATGGATTGTTCCTGCTGATCTTCGTCGCACTCTTTCCGAGGGTCATTCACGAGATCCCGCTTGCCGCCCTTGCCGCGCTGCTGGTGTTCACCGGCTACCGACTTGCGTCGCCGCTCGAGTTCAAGAAGACGCTGGCGATCGGCTGGGACCAGCTCACCGTTTTCGTGATCACCATCATCGGCGTGCTGGCGACCGATCTCTTGATCGGCGTCGCCATCGGCATCGCCGCCGAGTTCCTGTTCCACTTCTGGCGCAGCGTCAATTGGGGACAGGTCTTCAAGCTGCGTCGCGACATCGTGGAGAGCGAGCCCGGCGTCTACGAGGTCAAGATCGGCGGCGCGGCCTTTTTCGCCAATTACCTCGCGCTCAAGGGCGATCTCGCGAAGCTCCCAAAGGGCAAAGCGGTGATCTTTGATCTCTCAGAGTCCTGGTGCGTCGATCATACGGTGATGGAGAACCTTCATCACTTCTGCGAGGACTATGAAGCAAATGGCGGCCACGCAGAGGTTCGCGGACTGGATCAACACGTCGCGACGTCAAAGCACCCCCTCGCCCCGCGCAAGCGCAGCGTCTAGTCCGTAAAGTTCACGCAGGGCGCGACCGACGACCGCCGCGTCGAATCGAAGGTGATACGTATGCCGCTCTACCTGGCGCTGACCTCTGTCAGCGCCCTGCTCGCCGTCAGCGTCTACGCCATCCTGGACAGGCGGAACCATGACGTCAGCCGCAACGTCTACCGCCTTTGCATCGGCCTCTGCGGCGTCATTTTCCTCGCAGCGGTCATGCCAAGGGGCGCTCATGTCATTTCGACGGCTTTGCCGCTCGGACTGCCGTGGATCGGCATGCATTTTCGCATCGACGTCCTGACCGCTTTTTTTCTCGCCGTCGTCAATCTGGGCGGCGCGGCGGCGAGCGCCTACGCGATCGGCTATGGCGCGCATGAGAAAGAGCCGATGCGCGTGCTGCCGTTCTATCCAGCTTTTCTCGCTGGCATGAACCTCGTCGTGCTGGCCGACGACGCCTTCACCTTTCTCGTCGCTTGGGAGTTCATGTCGCTCACGTCATGGGCGCTCGTGCTGACGCACCATCATGAGGAGGAGAACAGGCGCGCGGGCTTCGTCTATCTGTTGATGGCGAGCTTCGGCGGTTTTGCGCTGTTGATGGCGTTTGGCGTTCTCGGGGGCGTCGGCGGCGCCTACGACTTCGCCTCGATTCGCGAGTCGACGAAGGCGGGATGGACGTCGGGCCTCGTCCTGGCCCTCGCGTTAGTCGGCATGGGGTCCAAAGCCGGACTCGCGCCCTTGCATATCTGGTTGCCGCTCGCCCATCCCGCGGCGCCGAGCCACGTCTCGGCCCTGATGAGCGGCGTTATGACGAAGGTCGCCGTCTACGGCTTCATTCGCGTCGTGTTCGATTTGCTCGGGCCGCCGGCCTTCTGGTGGTCGGTCGAGCCGATGACCTTTGGCGCGGCGAGCGCGCTCATCGGCGTTCTCTTCGCGACGATTCAGAGCGATTTGAAGAAGCTGCTCGCCTACAGCACTATCGAAAACATTGGCGTCATTTTCATCGCGCTCGGACTCGCCTTGGCGTTCAAGGCCAATGGCATGGCGCTGCCGGCCGCGCTCGCCTTCACGGCGGCGCTCTTTCACGTTTTCAATCATTCGCTGTTCAAGAGCCTGCTGTTCTTTGGCGCCGGCGCGGTATTGAATGCGAGCGGCGAAAGAAGCATCGAGCGGCTCGGCGGTCTTATTCACGCCATGCCGAAAACGGCGTTCCTTTTTCTCGGCGGCTGCGTCGCCATCGCCGCCCTGCCGCCGCTGAACGGCTTCGTGTCGGAATGGCTGGTCTTTCAGGCGATCCTGCTGAGCCCGGCGCTGCCGCAATGGACCGTGAAGCTCCTCGTTCCGGCGGTCGGCGTGGCGCTGGCGCTGAGCGCGGCGCTCGGCGCCGGCTGTTACATCCGCGCCTATGGCGTCGCTTTTCTGGGGCGTCCCCGCAGCGAAGCGGCGCGCAGGGCGCACGACCCGGATCGCTGGTCGCTCGGCACTATGGCGGTTTTGCTGACGCTGTGCCTCATCGCCGGTCTGCTGCCGAGCCTCCTCATCGACACGATCTCACCCGTGGCGAAAGATTTTGTCGGCGGCCGCATGCCGACGCAGGCCGAACTCTCCTGGCTCTCGATCGCGCCCGTCGCCGAAAGCCGCAGCTCCTACAATGGGCTTCTGGTCTTCGTGTTCATTCTTTTCTCCGCCTATTCGGCGAGATGGGTCATCCACAAATTCGGCACGGCGCGGTCGCGGCGCGCGCCGGCGTGGGATTGCGGCTACATCGAAGCCAGCCCCACGACCCAATACACCGGCAGCAGCTTCGCGCAGCCGATCCGGCGCACCCTTGGCGTTATGGCCTTTTCGGTGCGGGAGCGCCTCGACATGCCGGCGCCCGGCGATACGCGGGCCGCGCGCCTCAGCGTCGAAATCAAGGATCGAATCTTCGATTATCTTTATGCGCCCCTCACCCGGGCGGTCGAGTCCTGCGCCGAGCGGCTGAACGTCCTCAGTCTTATGACGATCCAGGAATATCTCGCGCTGGTTTTCGCCGCGCTCGTCTTCCTCCTGGTGCTGGTGGCGATATGACTCTTCTTTTCAACCTCCTGGCGCAGAGCCTCCAAATGCTTTTAGTGCTTGCGCTGGCGCCGCTTCTGATCGGCTTCGTTCGAAAGCTGAAGGCGCGTCTCTTGCGCCGCAAAGGACCGCCGATCATTCAGCCCTGGCTCGACCTCATTCGGCTGCTGCGCAAGGAGGTCGTCCTCGCGGACAACGCGTCGTGGCTGTATCGCTCGGCGCCTTATCTGATCTTTGCGATGATCTGGGTCGCCGCATCGCTGGTGCCGACATTCGCCACCGGACTGACGTTCAGCTGGTCGGCCGATCTCATCGCCATCATCGCCCTGCTCGGCAGCGCCCGTTTCTTCCTTGCTCTCGCGGGCATGGACATTGGAACGAGTTTTGGCGGCATCGGCTCCAGTCGCGAGGCGATGTTCGGCTCGCTCGCGGAGCCGGCGATGATGATGATCGTCTTCACCGTCTCCTTCGTCGCCGGAACGACGCAGCTCTCGGAAATTGCAGCCTACATGGTCGCGAATATGGAATTGCGCGCCTCGGTCGGGATGGCGCTCGTCGCGCTCCTCATCGTCGCCATCGCAGAAAATGGACGGATTCCCGTCGATAATCCGGCGACCCATCTTGAGTTGACGATGGTGCATGAGGCGATGGTTCTCGAATATTCCGGGCGCTATCTCGCGCTCATTGAACTCGCTTCCGCGCTCAAGCTGCTGCTTTATATCTCGCTCATCGCTTGCGTCTTTTTCCCCGTTGGGCTCGCGTCGCACGATGCCGGCGCGGAGGCGATGATGATCGGCCTTTGCGCTTACGTCCTGAAGCTGGCGATCGGCGGCGGCGCGCTCGCGTTGTTCGAGACGTCCACTGCCAAGATGCGCATCTTTCGCGTGCCGGACTTTCTCGGCGCGGGGCTGATGCTTGGCCTCCTGGCGACGCTGCTCGTTTTCGTAACACGGAGCCTCTGATGGAGCTTTTGACGATCGACATCGCCCATGTGCTGGCGGGCGCGCTCCTCCTGACGAGCTTCATGCTGCTGTATCAGGACAGAATATCAGGGCTCATCAATATCTACACGCTCCACGCCGTCATTCTGTCGCTGTCGGTCGCCTGGCAGGCCTATTACCAGGACGCGCCGCACCTCTATTTCACAGCTTGCATCGCGGCGGTCTTCAAGGCGCTGATCATTCCCTTCAGCCTTCGCCGCATCATCAAGCGTTTGCGCATCCACCGCACCGTCGAGGTCGTTGGCGGCGTCGGCATAACCATGCTCATCGGCATATTTCTTGTGGCGCTGTCGCTCGTCGTCATGCTGCCGGCGACCGCCTCCGCTGATCCGCTGTCGCGCGAGGACATCGCTTTCGCCTTGGCGATCGTGCTGCTGGGGCTGTTGATGATGGTGACGCGACGCAACGCCGTGAGCCAGATTATCGGCTTCATGTCGCTGGAAAATGGTCTGGTTTTAGCTGCGGCAGGGGCGAACGGCATGCCGCTCGTCGTCGAGATCAGCGTCGCCTTTTCCATTCTCATCGCCTTCATCGTGATCGGCATCTTCCTGTTTCGCATCCGCGAGCGATTCGACAACGTCGACCTTTCTGAACTCGATCGCGTGCGCGGAGGACGTTCATGAGTTCCGATCTCTTCCTGGTCTCGAACGCGCTTATTGGCATTCCCGCCGCCGCGGCCATTGCGGTCGCGCTTGAACCGGCCTACCGACGCTCGGCGATCATCAATCTCTGCGCCTCCGGCGCGACGTTTCTCTTCGCGCTTGTGCTTCTCGTCGTCGAGCCCGAAAGCGGCGGCTATCTCTTTGTCGACGACCTCAACATCGTCTTTATTGTGCTCTCGACCTTCATCGGCTTCACCACGAGCGTCTATAGCGCGAGCTATATCGACCATGAGATGGAAACTGGCCGGCTGACCACGAGGAACGTGCGCTTCTATCACGCGATGTATCAGTCGCTGATGTGCGCGATGAATCTGGCGCTGCTCGCCAGCAACATCGGCCTCATGTGGGTCGCGGTCGAAGTCGCGACCCTGACGACCGTGTTGATGGTCGGCATGTACCGCACGCCGCACGCGCTCGAGGCCGCTTGGAAATATTTCATCCTCGGCAGCGTCGGGATCGCCCTGGCGCTCTTTGGCACGATCCTCATTTACATGGCGGCCGAGCCGGTTCTGGGACAGGGCTATGACGCCATGGTCTGGACGACGCTGATGTCGCAGGCGCCGCAGTTCAATCCCCGGATGCTCAACGTCGCCTTCGTGTTCCTGATGCTCGGCTACGGCACCAAGGTCGGCCTGGCGCCGATGCACGCCTGGCTCCCGGACGCGCATGCGGAAGGCCCGACGCCGATTTCGGCGGTCCTGTCCGGCCTCCTGCTCAATGTCGCGCTCTATGCGGTGCTGCGGTTCAAGATGCTGCTGACCGCGAATGCGGCGGCGATTACGCCGGGTCCGCTGATGATCACGCTCGGCCTTGCATCGCTCATCATGGCGGCCTTCATGCTCTACCGCCGCGGCGACATTAAGCGGCTGTTCGCCTACTCCTCCATCGAGCACATGGGCATCATCGCCTTCGCCTTCGGCATGGGCGGACCGCTCGCCAACTTCGCCGGCCTGCTGCACATGACGATGCACAGCCTGACGAAGTCCGCGATCTTCTTCTCGGTCGGCCACATCGCGCAGGCCAAGGGCACGCAGAAGATCGCCGACATCAGAGGACTGACGCAGAGCCATCCGGCGCTGGGCTGGTCTCTCGTCGTCGGCGTCGTGGCGATCATCGGTCTGCCCCCGCTCGGAATCTTCATGAGCGAATTTCTCGTCGTGAGTTCGACCTTCGCGCGCCAGCCGCTCCTCGCCATTCCGCTGGTTTTCGGCCTGCTGCTGGCTTTTGGCGCCTTGCTGTTGCGGCTCACCGGAATGGCGTTCGGCGAGCCGAGCCGCGACCAAGGCGAGGTGAAGGCTTCGATGTGGCCTGTCTACGCGCATCTCTCGCTCGTGCTGCTGGCGGGAATCTACCTTCCCTCGCACGTCGTGACCTGGTTCCAGAACGTCGCGCGGCTCTTGGGTTGAGTTCAAAGGATGAAAAGATGAACTTCGCCAGCAAACAGATAGAGGCCCAGCCGTCGCCGCCGACGTGCCTGCCCTGGCCGCGTGAGATCGTCGACAGAGCTGGTTGGCTCGCTTTCGCCGAAAGTCTTGCGAAGGGCGCGCGCGAGCTCCTCAGCCTGTGGGGCGAACCTTCGAGCGTTCACATGGCGGTGCTCGAAGAGCGGCAGCCGCGCCTGCGCATCGTCAGTTTGGAGTGTCCCGAGGGCTCCTTTCCATCCGTCGGGCGATTGCATCCGCCGGCGTTGAGGCTTGAGCGCGCGATCCGCGATCTTTATGGCCTGCGAGCCGAAAATGCGCCCGACGCGCGGCCCTGGCTCGATCATGGCCGTTGGGGCGTGCGTCATCCCTGCAGCGACCCCGAAAAGATCGACTCCACCAAAGACAGTTACGCATTCCTTCCCGCCGAAGGCGAACCGCTCCACCAGATACCGGTCGGACCCGTGCATGCCGGCATTATCGAGCCGGGCCATTTCCGCTTCTCCGCCAATGGCGAAACCGTCGTGCGTCTTGAGGAGCGGTTTGGCTTTGTGCACAAGGGCGTCGATCAACTGATGGCCGGCGCCTCGATCGAGCGCGCCGCGCGTCTCGCGGCGCGCGTGTCCGGCGACAGCACGGTCGCCTATAACCTCGCCTTTTCGCAGGCGGTCGAAGCGGCGTTCGACGTCCATGTTCCGCCGCGCGCGATATATCTGCGCGCGCTGATGGCCGAACTGGAACGCCTCGCCAATCATTTCGGCGATATCGGCGCCATCTGCAACGACGCGGCCTTCGCATTGATGCATGCGCAATGCGGCATCGTCCGCGAACGCATCTTGAGAGAAGCGGCAAGTTGCTTCGGACACCGCCTGATGATGGATCGCATCGCGCCGGGAGGCGTTGTCGTCGATTTGGAGCAAGAGAACGTCACGGCGCTCTTCACGCTGATCGAATGGATCGAGCTGATGACTCCGCGCCTGATCGCGCTCTTCGGCGACACGACGTCGCTGCAGGATCGGACCGTCGGGACAGGATACGTCAGTGAGGCGCTCGCAAAGCAATATGCGTGCGGCGGCTATGTCGGTCGCGCCTCCGGCCGGACGTTCGACGCGCGCAAGGCGATCGGTTACGCCCCCTACCCGCAGCTGACCTTCGAGATCGGCGCCTCGAAGGAAGGCGACGTCGATGCGCGCGTATGGGTCCGCTTCGACGAAATCAAAGCCTCGCTGAAACTCCTCAGACAGATTCTCGACGAAATGCCGGAGGGACCGATCATCGCTGCCTGGGCGCTGCCGGAAGACTGGACGCGGGAAGGCGCGGCGCTCGTCGAAGGATTCCGCGGCGACATCTTCGTTTGGCTGCGCATGCGCGCTGACGGCGTGGTGCAGCGCTGCCATTTGCGCGATCCGTCCTGGTTCCAATGGCCGCTGCTCGAAGCGGCGATCAAGGACAACATCGTCGCCGACTTCCCGCTCTGCAACAAATCCTTCAACTGCTCCTACTCGGGGCACGATCTCTAGGACGCGCGCACGATGCAGAAATTCTTGCTTCAAGGCCTGCTTCGGCGCGCTCTGACCGAACCGGCGCCCACGCCGACTCCGACGTCGATCGCGGAACTTGGCTACACGCTCGGCCGAACGGCGCGCCAGAAACTGGGACGCAGCCTGTCGATCCGCGAAGTCGACGCGGGGTCCTGCAATGGCTGCGAACTGGAAATACATGCGCTCAACAACGCCTATTACGATCTCGAAAGGTTCGGCCTGCGTTTTGTCGCGTCGCCGCGCCATGCCGACGTCTTGCTCGTCACCGGTCCGGTGACGAAAAACATGCGCGAAGCGCTTGAGCGAACCTATGCGGCGACGCCCGATCCAAAATGGGTGATCGCCGTCGGCGACTGCGCCTTCGACGGCGGCGTTTATTGCGAGAGCTATGCATGCGTTGGCGGCGTCGCCAACGTCGTCCCTGTCGATCTCCATATTCGCGGCTGCCCGCCTGACCCCACAACGCTGCTCAAAGGATTGATCGCTTTCGTTGACACGATGAGCTGATCGACGCCAGCGAGTCCGATGGAAGATGGCCGCCGCCTGAAACATGGTGGCGGCCATTTTTGCGAAACGCACGAGCAATGTTTGAGGGCGCAGAGATAAACTCGGGAAAAACCTGCGCATAAAAACTTGGCTAGAACGCAAGCGTGCGAATGTAGAGGACGCACCAATGCAGACGCGCCAGAACGCCAAGGTTTTTTTTCGAGCTGAGCCTTTCTGGAGCGACGCAAAGGCGAGGATCCATTTACTTAAAGACGTCAAGCGTTCCGCAGTTGCGCTTACGGCTGCTGGCGTCGTGGCTCTATTGCCGCCACATCGCGCGATGGCCATGACGGACAAGGAGCAGCTGCAAATGCTCCTTGGTCAGGTGAAGCAACTTAAAGCCCGCATGGATAAAAAGGACCGAGAAGAGCAGGAGCGTCGCCGGGCCGAAACAGTAAATGCTCGCAGTGCGAACGTCAGGGAAACGGCGCTGACGCCGGTCGCCGCCGTCGCCATGCCAAGGATCCCAGATAGGTTCGTCTACAAGGGTCTGGAGATTATTCCCGGCGGCTTTCTGGCGCTCGAGTCTGTCTGGCGCAACCACTGGGTCGGCGCCGACGTCGCCACGCCCTTCAACGCCATTCCCTATGGCTTCGCGACCGCCGGACATACGGACGAGTTTCACTTCAGCGCCCGCGCGACACGTCCCGCTCTCCTCGTGCGCGGCGATCTCAATCCCACGACGCATATCCAGGGCTATTTCGAAACGGACTTTCTCGGCGCGGCCCAGACGGCGAACGCGAACCAGAGCAATTCGTACAATCTCCGCGTTCGCCAAGCCTACACCAACATCGACAACGACGATTATGGGCTGCATTTCACGGCAGGTCAGACCTGGTCGCTCGTAACGATGAATTCACTCGGCACTCGGCCTGACACGTCGTTGCAGCCGCCGACGATCGACCACAATTACATGCCCGGCTATGTCTGGGATCGAAATCCTGGCATCCGCATTTACAAGGATTTCGGAAAGCAATTCTGGTTGGCCTTGGCCGCGGAAGGCTCGGCCAACACCTTCGCCGCGCCCGGCCCAGGATTCGGGCCCGTCTCCACGCTTCTTCCCAACAATCTCGGAATCCCCGCGCCCGCCCTGCTCGCCCTGGCGACGAACGGCGGCTCCCTCAACACCTTGGACACTTATTCCTTCAATCGACTTCCCGATCTCGTCGGCAAGGCCGCATGGGATGCGCCACTCGGCGACCGGACGGTGCATCTCGAAGCGTTCGGGGTGGCGCGTGAAATCACCGAGCGCGTCTATTTTGGCAATCATCGAGTTTGGGTAGGCGGCGTTGGCGCCGGCGCAGTTATCCCGTTCATTCCCAAGATCCTGGAATTCCAGGTGTCGGGCATGATCGGACGCGGCGTCGGCCGTCTCGCATCGAGTCAGCTTCCCGATGCGACCTATTCAGTTTTCGGCGCGCTCCAGCCACTCCATCAGCGAAGCCTCCTCGTCGGCGCAACGCTGCATCCGACGCCACAAACCGATGTTTTTGCATTCGCGGGCGGCGACATCGCCGGCAAGAATCCGCAGGTCACCGCCATCAACGGCACAATCTTCGCCGGTGGCTACGGCAATCCGCTTTATAACAATATCGGCTGTAGTCTGGAAAATCCCATATCGCAGGTTACGCCGGGCGTCGCAGCAGCGGTTCCACTTGCGGCGCTCGGCAATCCCGTTTTCAATTGTTCCGGACAGACCCACGCGCTACGCGAAATCACCGCCGGAGCCTGGCACACGCTCTACGAGGGACCGGCCGGCAAAATCAGGGTCGGCGTGCAATTCGCCCATATCATTCGTAACGGCTTCAACGCGGTCGGCGGCGCGCCACGCGGCTCGGAAAACACCATCTTGACGAGCTTCCGCTACTTTCCCTTCTAGGGTTCGGTCCTACGGCTTTAAGCGCGCTTCTCCAATGCGCTTCATTGTTCGAAAGCCCATATCCGGCTCCAATCGCTCTTCATGCTGATGACGAACCATCCTCGCCGCTTCGCCTCGTCATACAAAGACTGAGGAAACGTCCCAATTCTGGTGTCAGGCAATCCGAGCGCTGGGCCATAGGCGAATTCCCGCTTGGCGTCGTCGTGCAAAACCAACATGCCAAACCGCGCGCCGTCCCCCGACGTCGTGTATTCGAGCATCTGCCGGTCGCCGGTTGAATTTCCGAACGCGGCGCGCGGACGACGACCGATCATCAAATGGATGGCCTCGGGCTTGCCGGCGCCGACGTCGCTGAGCAGCGTTTCGGCGCTCTCGATCAGAACGGGACGCCCGCGCTTGTCATAATGGTAACTCACGCTCTCCAGAGTCCCGACAATCTGCTCGGGCGGAACGCCATAGGTCTGCTCTGCATAGACTCGCACGAAATCCTGCCCGCCTCCGGTGACGATGTAAGTCTTATAGCCGTTGGCGCGTAGATGCTTCATCAGCTCGAGCATCGGCAGATACGTCAGCTCGGTGTAGCGGCGGCCCCAGCGCGGGTGTCTCGCTGTCTCAAGCCATTTCTCTGCATCCGCTCTAAACTGCTCTACGCTCATGCCGCTGGACTGCACGGCCATGATCTTGATGAGGTCCTTCGTGGAAAGCTTCGATATCGCTTCGATGTTGCGCGAAAGCGCTGTCTTGAAGGGCTCGATCTTCGCAAGCGCCGGTCTTGCCTTTACGACGGCAGGCAGGCGATCCAGACAATACATCAACTGCGGGTATATCGGATGGGACGCCCAGAGCGTGCCATCCTGATCGAAGACCGCGATGCGCTCCTCGGGCGGCACGAATTTCGTATTGGATGGATCGGTCGTCGTTCGAATGAATTCGACGATGGCAGTTTTCGTCGGAGCTTCGTTCCATGACGGAAGCGGATCGCTTCCCGCCCTGACAGACGATCCCGCCAACAGGAATGTTGTGGCCATCACAGCGATCAGGAAGCTCAATCGAACCAGCGTTTTCATCATTCCCCCTGATAGGCTGACAGGTCGTCCAAGAAGCGCCTCCGACGAGGTCGCATGTCTGCATGAACGGATGGTCGACGGCAGACGATGGACGCGCCGATCTATAAGCGATTTACACGATTGATTGTATTGCCCTTCGCGGGCGGACATACGTCTCCGCTGAGGAGCAGCTGCTTCGCAGACGATCAACTGAAAGCGCGAAGCGCCGCGACAAATTTGCAACGCTCGGCGCAATTCGTCGACGAAAGACGCGAGAAAATCGGAACAGAGATTGATTTCAGTCGTTGTTAGGATGACGTTCTAGACAGGTTGTTCAGTGGTCCTTCTCTAAAGAAGGAGATTTCCGATGACCACCAGGAAGCTTCAGCGAAGGCGAAACGCGATCAGATCGATTCTCCAGAACCTGGAGACTCGTCCGTTCTGCGAGGATCATCTGCCGCACTCCGGCGGATGGTTGAGCCAGCCTCGACCCAGGCTGTCGCGCAGCGCCTCCAGCGGCGGCAGCCAAGGCGATCGCCGCTAGAAATTTGATGCAGGCGCGTGAGCGCCTCTCAACCGCGCCCGCAATTGGGACGCGACAGCGTTCCGGCGACGAACGCCCCGACCGTGAATGTAACGGCGGGGCGTTCTGCATAGAGCGAAAAGATCTCAGAAAAAAAATCTCAGCAAGCGCCGGCTTTGGTAGCGGGCTCAGCATTCACTTTTCAGATCGGGAAGCCTCCGTCGCCTCCAGCACATTCTCGATCGGGCAGTTGAACTCCCAGACGACGCCTGCGCTGTCGTATTGGAGCCTTGCAGCCCCTCTGAGGTTCAGTCTGATCATATCGCGGATGACTGTGGACCCAAAGCCGCTACGCGCGGGCGGCGCCACCGCGGGACCCTCCGTTTCACGCCAGCTCATCGTGAAGCGCCGGCCCTCGCCATCGTGCTTGTGGACCCCCCATTCGATGTCGACGCGGCCATCCGAGGTGGACAGCGCGCCATATTTGACGGCGTTGGTCGCCAGCTCATGCAGCGCCATGCTGAAAGATTGCGACGCCGCGGCCGAGATCGTCAGCGGCGGGCCTTTGAGCGTGATGCGATGGTCGATCAAATCCTCCAGATGAGCGAGCTGCGAGCGGACGAGATCGCTTAGCGTGACGCCTTGCCAGTCGCTGGCGACCAGCAGGTCCTGATTCGCGGCGAGAGACAAAATGCGCTCTTGGAACGTTTCCTCGAAGTCGCGTCCTGGATCGCCCGCGGTCGCTCGTGCGATGGCCAGCACGATGCTCAACATGTTTTTCGAGCGGTGATTGAGCTCACGCATGAGAAGAGCGCGCTGTTCCTCCGCGCGCACGCGCTCCGTCACGTCTCTCGACAGCACCGCGACTCTTGGGCTTTCCGCTTCCTCGACGCGGAAGACAAAGGCGTCATAGATCTTGCCGAGCGCGCGCGCTCTGCGGACGACGCGTTCGGCGTTCCCGGACACCGCAACTCTGCCGATCGTATCGATCCAGTCCTTTTCCAGGCTGGGCACAAGCTCGCGACCGCTCCGCCCTTCAACGTTCTTCAGTCCCGTTATAGCCTCAAAGGCTGGATTGACCTCAAGGAAGCGGTAGTCGATCGCATGACCTTGCTCGTCATAGAGCGGCTCGACCACCGTGAAGCTTTCGTCGATGGATTCGAACAGCAGGCGATACCGCGACTCGCTCTCGCGCAGCGCCTCTTCCGCGCGCGCCCGCTCGATCGCCGACCACGTTCGCTCGGCGACGTTCTCCGCCGCCGCCACCTCAGCAGCGCTCCATATACGCGGCAGGCGGGAATGAATGGCGAGCACCGCGACAAGCCGCTTGTCTTTAACCAACGGCACGCTAAGAACCGCGGCAATCGAACGGCTGTTGAAGGTCCGTAGGCTCTCCGGCGCCGACGTTCGCGGGTCCTGACTGACGTCGCCGACCGCGACCGTCCTGCCGCGCTTCAGGTCGGCGATAAAAGCCTCGCCAAAGTCCAAAAGACGATGGCGCCCGGCGTTGCTTGGCGCCGCGCCGGCGTTCCAGTCTTGCTGAACAGTTGCGTATTCGCCGGCCTCGTCGATCTCCGCATAGGCCGCCTGGTTGGCCTCGAGATGCCGGCCCAGGACTTCGCTCGCCGCAGCCTGAATGGCCACGGGATCCGCCAATGGGCGCAAACGATCATTCAGCTCGACGAGCATATTCTGCCGAGCCTCGCGGTCCAGACGTTTCGCCTCGGGCGTCCGCTGCTCTGTCGTGTCGCGTATGGCGAGAAGGATGAGGTTAAGCTTGTCGAGCCGACGGCCGTTCAGCAGCATCACCCGAGGACCGAAGCCTTGGAACACGCGTTCGATCCGGAAGTCGTCGAAACTCTGGCGGAGGGGAAGAATGTCCTCAAGCAGCCGTCGCAGCTCCGGGGTGTCCCACTGGCCATCGCCCAGCTCGTAAATGGGGCGTCCTTCGGTCTCCTCGGGCCCTCCCCCGAAGAGTTGATAGAAGGGCCGATTCGCCGAGTGAACCGTAAGGTCCCCGTGGAGAATCAGCAGCGCTTCATGCACACTGTCGATCAGTTTCTCGGCGAATTCTATTCCGCCCTCGTGTTCATCACGAAGCCGCTCACGCTCAGCGTCATCGGATATCGCAAGCAGGATAAAATCTTTTTCATCTGGCCTGCGGATGCGCCTGGCCTTGAGCCGCAGGATGCGACGGCCGACACGTTCGAAGTCATGTTCAACGCGGCAATCCTCGATCGTACTGTTGCGCTCAACAATTTGCTCTAGCAGCCGGCGCAGCTCCGGGATGTCCCACTGACCGTCGCAAAGCTCATAAACCGGCCGGCCGACTGTCTCCTCGCGCGTCACCCGAAACTGACTGAGGAACGCGTCATTGGCGACCTCGACCGTGAGCTGTGGATCAAGCGCCAGCAGCGGCAAGCCCACGGTCTCCAGAATTGAACTCGCATAGGCGGAAATGTCAGTCTCGGTTGTCATGCCTACCGAACTCAGATCGACGATCAGCCTTGCTGAAGGTAACGCGTTTGGACGCCAGAGGAACCCCGTAATGCGAAAGGCGCGCGCAGGGGATACGATCGTCTGGCGAATCTCGATTATGATGCCCTTCAATCGCCATTAACTGTCGATTCGAGGGAACACGTGCTTTTAAAATTCTGGATGTCGCAGACGACGCTCGTGATGGCGCTCATGCTCACAGGCGCCATGGCCGCTATCGCGCTTTTCCTGTGCTGGCTCAGTTTCGCCTCGCGCTTTGCCGCCTATGCACAGAGCTGGAAAGGCGTCGTGCCGCCCTTCGTCGCCGTCCCGGCGACCCTGTTTGGCCTGCTGATGACGTTTCTCTCGCAGGACGTCTGGGACGCAAATCGCAGCGCCTATCGCGCCATCGCCATGGAGCGCGAACAATTGGCGACGCTCGCAGCGCTTTCGGGCAATCATGGAGTCAACGCGGACGATATTCCGCGCGCTGTGCGTGACTATGTGGAAACCGCCGTTGGCCTCGAATGGAAAACCATGGAAGACGGCAAAGAATCGGCGGAAACCGAGGCCGCGTTAAACAGACTCACGCGCGCGGTCGCCAGCGCGAGAATCGACGCGGCCTTCCAGCGCGCGCTCGTCGATACGGTGATGCGTTTGCGATCGGCGCGGGAACAACGACTCGCGATTGCGGGGGCCTTTCCCGACGATCGCAAATGGGCGGCGGTGATCATCATCGCCTTCATCACGCAAATCGCCCTTGCCGTCGTGCATCTCGACCGCCCGAGGCCCCAGCTTCTCGCGCAAGCGATATTCGCTTTGGCGGCGATCGTCCCGATATCGCTCGTCGCATCCGTGGACGAGCCCTATTCGCCGCCCAATGCGGTGAGTTCCGAGCCGCTTGTGCAACTGCTGGAGCGCTATCCTCAAAAGTGACCGGCTCACCTTTGATAGCGCCCTGCAGACGCAGCTAAGAGTTCCAAGAAAATTGCATTAACCTTCAACGAACGCCGGAACGCGTTCCGGCCCCGAACCCGAGTCCAATCGAGACGAGCCCATGACCAAAATTCAAAAAGTGGTTGGCACCGCTTTTGTCGTGGCGGAATTCCGCAATGACGAAAACACGCAAGCTCATCCGCTCTACCGCGATCCCTACGTACACCTGTTCCTCGATCGCGAAACGAAAGAGGCGGCGGACCGCATTTCTCAATCGTTTCCGCCAATACGCAACAATGTGCGACTGAGGACCCGCTACTTCGACGACCGGCTTCGTCATCAGATCGACCGAGGGCGCCGACAGATCCTCATCCTTGGCGCCGGACTCGACACAAGGCCGCAGCGGATCGCGGCCGATGGCGTCGCCTATTTTGAAATCGACGCTCCTGAAACCCAGGCGTTCAAGAAGGCGAAGCTCGAAGAAAGCGATGTCGATCCCAACACGACATATATCGGGGCGGACTATGTGACGGATGGAATGATTGATCTCCTACGAGAAAACGGATGTGATTTCCGGCTTCCCACCCATGTTATCTGGGAAGGAAACACAATGTATTTGAACGACGCTTCTGTGTGTCAGATCCTGAAGAGCCTCATGCGCCACATCGAGAGCTGCTCGGTGTCCTTCGACTATATGGCGCAGGATGTGATCAGCAACGCCACTGGCGATCCTGAAATCACCAGCGTCGTCGAGAGATTCGCCGCCATGGGAGCCCCTTGGACGTACGGGATCGACGATCTTGCCGCAGTCGCCGCGCGTTGCGGGGCGAGCGTGCTCGATCGGGCGACGCTCGCCGACCTTCATCGAACCTATTGGCCGGATCAGCCGTTATCGTCGCCTATTTACGGGTATTATTCGCTTTGCACGCTGCAGAACGCGGTGGCGTCTTAGTCGGCACGCCGCTGCCTGCGCCTGGGGGAACGAGCGCAAACGCCGTAAACATCGTCAGGGAGACGGCCCAGCGCTACATGAATATCAAAATCGTAAGGCAGGAGGCCCCCATGCCAAAAGGCATTCAGTTCACCGGCGATTTTGAGGTATCCGCGATGCCGGCGCTCATCCCTGGCAGCTGGTATATTGGATTTGCGTGCAAACAGTGCCGACAACGCTTTGCTTTTCTGAGCGAGCTGACAGGCACGGGCGCTCTGGAGATATCCGGGCCCGCCACATTTAAGGTGGCGTGTCCGAACTGCGGAGCGCGCGGAGAATATTCGGCCACCGAGGTCATACAGTTTCAGGCCGCTCAGGGCGGCCCATCGTCGACCGCCTGAGGCGAGTCGCGCCGCCCTCACGTAACCCTCATTTGCCGCCGCAGCGCTCGAGGCTCAACCGGCTCGTTCGTAATGGGCGGTGAAGTGCCTCAGAAATGGCGCCTGTTCAGTGATCCGGTAGGCTTCGATTGACTCGCGCTGGCGGCCAATGGCGTCGAGCACTTCGATCAGATAGTCGAAATGGCTCTGCGTATAAACCCGGCGAGGGAACGCCAACCGCACCAATTCGTGCGGCGCGGGAATCTCCTCTCCCCCTCCCGGCGCAGGCTTTCCGAACATGACGCTGCCGAGCTCCACGGCGCGAACCCCGCCCTCGAGATAGAGCGCATTAACGAGCCCGATCCCGGGATAGTCGCTGGCCCTCAAATGCGGGCAAAACGCGGCGGCGTCGATGAATATGGCGTGGCCACCGGCTGGGCGCACGATCGGGATGTCGCGCGAGATCAGCGCCGACGCCACATATTCGACTGTCGCATGTCGATAGCGCTGATAGTCGTATTCCAACGCCTCCAACAGGCCGACGGAGATGGCTTCCAGATCGCGGCCGGCGAGACCGCCATATGTCGGAAATCCTTCGGTCAGGATGAGCAGGTTGCGGAAGTCATCAGCCCATGAATCATTGTTGCAGGCGAGAAATCCTCCGATATTTGCGAGCCCGTCCTTTTTTGCGCTCATCGTCGCCCCATCGGCGAATGAAAACATTTCCCGCGCGATTTCGAGCAGGCTGCGATCGGCGAAGCCTTGCTCGCGTTCTTTGATGAAGAAAGCGTTTTCCGCAAAGCGGCAGGCGTCGATGATCAGCGGAATGCCGCGCTTGTTCAAGATTTCCTTGACGCTCCGGACGTTTTCCATCGACACCGGTTGGCCGCCGCCGGTGTTGTTGGTCACTGTCAGCATGCAGAAGGGAATGTTTCCGGCGCCGTCGGCCTCGATCAACTGTTCGAGCTTGCCAAGGTCCATATTTCCCTTGAACAGTTTCTCAGATTGCAGATCGCGCGCTTCGGTCGACGGCAGATCCGTCGCAACGGCGCCGACATATTCGATGTTCGCGCGCGTCGTGTCGAAGTGACCATTGTTGGGAACGACGTTCCCTTTCTGGAGACGCGTCGCAGCCAGAATGCGCTCGGCGGCGCGCCCCTGATGCGTCGGAAAAATGTGTTTGAAGCCGGTAATCTCGCGCACGGTTTGCTCGAAGCGTCGCCAAGAGCGGCTTCCGGCGTAGCTCTCGTCGCCAAGCATCAGAGCCGACCATTGACGGTCCGACATAGCGCCCGTGCCGCTGTCGGTCAGCAAGTCGATGGTGACGTGGTCGGCGTCCAAGAGGAAGACATTGTTGAAGGCGCTGGCGAGAAGCGCCTCACGCTCGCTGCGCGTGGTGATGGGCAGCGCCTCGGTCATCTTGATGCGAAACGGCTCGATGATCGTTCTCACGGGAATGCTCGCGATAATAGCCGAGCCGACCGGGCTGTCGGCCACATGCGACTCACATGGGCCTCATCGCACGGCTGGTCCACTTCCAAGCGCCAACGGCAGGCATCGCCGCTCGTTCACAGCCGCCTGCGAGCCGCTTTCTCGTTGATGGGTTTAATCTTGGGGATCGTCGGGCCGTTCGGCGCGTTCTGGCGTTCGCGCGTTTGACGCGGCGCGTGCATGGCGGATGCCGAACCGATTGCGCCAAGCCTGGTCGCGGCGCCGGGAGCGGCCATCGATTACGACTGCGCCGATCAACGGCGATCGTTACTGCTTCTCCCCGAGCCGTCCGAAAAACTTGCGAACCGAATTCGCGGTGCGCTTCAGAAAGGTGGAGAGGCCGTCGGTCTTTCGAGAGGCGTGATGGCTGGCGTTCTTGTCCTTGGCTTGATGCTTGGGTTTGGCGTCCGCGCCGGCATTGACTGCTCCGCGTTTGGACTCAGACGCATTTTGCTCTTGTTCGGGCCTGATCTGCTCACGCGATCTTTCCGGCGCCCCGGCTGCGGGCTCCGCATTTGAATTCTTGTCCGGCTTTGCAGGCGCGGCGGCTTCCGGAGCGGCCCGCGGAACGGGCGCCGGCAGAGTCGCCGCTGGCGCAGCCTCATTGTCATGGAGCGCCTTGTCTCCCTGCTCGCGCTCTTGGGATGGAGAGCGCGCTTTGCTTCCCTGCTCGGCGCCTGGCGCAACAGGATCGGGTTTCGAGCCTTCTGGCGTTGCGGCCGGAGGCGCGGCGATGATCGCGGCGTCGCTCGGCCCGGCCGGCGCGGCGGCGCTCGGATGTGTCGGCGCGTCGTTTGTCGGCGCGCTCCCCTTCTCCATGGGCTGCGCCGCCGGGGCGCCCGACGTCTCCGGCTTGGGCAATACGCTCTGGCTGCGATTGACCTTTTCTTGTGTTGTCGGCGGCGATGCGCGGCGCGCGCCTGCGCGTTTGGTTGTGTCGACAGAGCCAAAGAGCAATGTCTTGACGCCAATAATAGAAACCAAACCGCCAACAACGACGAGACCGGCTATTAGGACTATCCGGCCGGCGCGGCGCGGCGGCTTATCGAGAACCGTTCCGTCGTGGCCGCGTAGGAGAGGCACAAGGGCTGTTGCTGAAGCTTGATCATTGGCGCCTGTCGCGGCGTCTTGCTTCGCAGACCCGCGATCCTCGGACAGGCTGATCCGCTCCGCCGCGACGCCGCCATCCGACGGCGACAAGGCCAGATCTGAAAGGGAATGGTCGTCGCCAACGCCCGGCGCTTCTGCTTCATCGGGGCTGGCGATCGTTTCTCGTCGCCGTTCTTCTTGCTGGTGACGCTTGAAGCCTTCGATGAGCCAATTATCGACGGGAACTTCCTTGCTTGCCGCATGCGGATGTGCGCCACCGGATTGATGGCGCGCCGCTTTTGCGCGCTCTTCCGCTTGCCGGCGCCTGAAGGCTTCGGCGATCCAATTATTGCCGGATCCGTCGTGAGCTTGGCGCGTTTCGCCGATGTCGGCGCCTGGGGAAGAGCCGCGCTCGCTGCTTCGCCGCGCGTCTTCACGGCGTTCAAAGGCGCCGAGCGTCCAATCGCTTTCGAGAATTTCTTGCAAAATCTTATCCCCACTCACCGGCTCCGCTCCTGCGCTCATGGCTGCAGCGATGATCATCCGGGAACGCATGAGGTTTACACGAATGATCGATGCTAGCTGACTGGCGGCGTGCGTCAATGATCCTGGGCTAGACTCCGCCCTGGTCAGGTTGGCGGCGCGCGAAATCTGCGCGCGAACAAGCTCCTATCGCAAGCGTCGCTCTAATAAGATCAGCCGCGGCAGACCTTCCATGCCGAGCTTACGACGCGCCATGTGGACGCGCCATGTGGACGCGCCATGCGGACGCGCCATGCGGACGCGCGGTTGAGCGCGCCGTGGAGCTCAATGTGACGGTGGCGCAGAAATGGCCATTCGGGGTAAGCTCTCGCTAAGCGGGAAGTGGTGAGAGAAGGTGGAACGCTGCGGCGGCCGCGCCAGACGGCCAAGACGGAAGCGAGTGCAGAAATTTTCAACACAAGGAAACAGACTATGCGGACTGTCCTCAAATTTTCGATTGCGCTCGCGTTTGTTGGAATCTCCCATCCCGCACTGGCGGCCCAGTGTGGACGCTCGGCGGCGGGCTTCGACAATTGGAAGCAGGAATTCGCGCAGGAAGCGCGCGGCCAGGGCATCGGTCAGGCGGGCATCAGCGCGCTCATGGGCACCCATTACAACGCGCCGACGATTTCCGCCGACCGCGGCCAGAAGAGTTTCCGTCTTTCGCTCGACCAGTTCCTCGCCAAGCGCGGCGGCTCGGCCATTGTGTCGCGTGGCCGTGCGCTCAAGCGGTCCTACGGCGGTCTCTTCGCGCAGATCGAGCAGCGCTACGGCGTGCCGCCAGGACCTCTTCTCGCGATCTGGGGGATGGAGACCGGATTTGGCGCGGTGCATGGCAATCAGCACGCGCTGTCGGCTGTCGCGACCTTGGCCTATGACTGCCGCCGCTCCGACTTTTTCACCGATCAGCTCTATGCCGCGCTGACATTGGTGGATCGAGGCGCGCTGTCGCCGAGCGCGCGCGGCTCGATGCATGGCGAAATTGGCCAGACCCAATTCCTGCCGAAGAACATCCTGAATTACGGCGGCGGCGGCAATCTCGACAACTCGGCCGCGGCGCTCAACGCCACGGCGAATTTCCTTCACGCCCATGGCTGGCGCGCGGGAGGCGGCTATCAGCCGGGCGAGAGCAATTTCAGCGCGATCCAGGCGTGGAATGCAGCTTCGGTCTATCAACAGGCGATTGCGCAGATTGGCCGCCAGATCGACGGCGGCGGCGCCTACCAGTGACCGCGCTAAGCCAAAAAAACGCCGGCGCGATCGGCGCCGGCGCAATTCCTCAAACGCCTCGAGGCGAGGCGCCATCACTCAGCCGGAGTCGCCTCCGGTCCGTGGTCCTCATCTGGCGCACTCGGCGGCGGCGGCGGCGGGGGTTTGTGAGCCTTGGCCGCGGTCGTCGTGTCACGACGGCGATGGACGAGATAGATTAAGAAGGCGGCGATCGTGCCGAGGCCGAGAGTAAGATAGACCGGCAGATCGCGCATGAAGCTCTTTCCCACCGAGAAGGGGAAGCGAGACACCCAACGCTCACCGTGATCGCCCGTGACCGTGACGATGCCGACGAAATAGCCCGGCTCATCGAACGTATGTTCGAAATTGATCGTGCCTGTCGGGTAGCTCTTGGGTTCCCGGTAGGCGACGGTGACGGCCTGGAGATCCGCGTTTTCCTTCTCCTCCCCGCCGATATCCTTGACGATGCGCAACTCGACCTTCATGTCGCGCAGCTCTTCCTGCTCCGCGTCGAAAACCATGATAATCGGCCCGGTGGCGGGAATGTCTTCGCAGAATTCGTTCTTGGACGCTTCCGGCAGGTAGCCCGTGAAATTCATGATGTCCGGCCCAATGAAGAGCCGGCACCGGCCTTCGGCCGCCCCCAAGCGCCCGTGCGCCTCTGCCGGAGCGGTCGCGCCGGCGACCATCGTCACGACAACAGCCGCGGCCGATAAAACAGCGAGGCGAAGGCCTCTAGCGAAACGGAAAGCATACCGCTGCGCGAAGCGATCTTCGCCCACGTCCGGCGCGGGATGCGCTTCCGGATTTCCACCATCACGCATGATGACCTCCTGGGTCTTCGTGTGACAAGAACACGCGACTCTCAGAAATGTTGCCTTCGCGCCGCACAAACCACTCCCGTCACGCTTCCGCTCGGGGAGTCGCTCCTAACAACGCCTGAGGCTTGATGTTAGCGGATTCCGGCGCATCAGCAAGGGTGCGACAATCAGCCGCTGTTTCCGCGGCGCGCAACGTGGCGGCCCTCTCTATGCGCCGCGCTCCTTGGAATCGCCGACAACCGAACGAACGCCGCTTGGAAAAATGCATTTTGCAGCGCGAAATAAAATTGACAAAAATCAGAAAAATATTCTCCGCCGGCTTTCCGTCGTGAAACCACCTTAACAAGAGTTCATCACAGGGAAGCTTGCCACCCAATTAAGGCGGAGCCATATTCAGCGCGAGGCTGGGAGCGCTTTTCTCTATCGCGAAGCGCGGAACGGCCAAACAGACCAAGAGGATCACATGTCCAACTTCGACCGCAACACCAGCTTCGGCTACGGGCGCGGGGTCGCGCGGCCGACCACGGCTGAGATCGACCAGGGCCTGCGCGCCTATATGCTTGGCGTCTATAATTATATGACGCTGGGCTTGGCCGTGACCGGGCTCGTCGCGCTCGGCGTTTATATGCTCGCCGTCGCCAAGGTGGCGCCCGGCGCGATCGAACTGACGTCCTTCGGCCACACGCTCTACACCACACCGCTGCGCTGGGTGGTGATTCTGTCGCCGCTGGCGTTCATTTTCTTCCTGGGCGCGCGCGCGAACACCATTTCGGCGGCGACGGCCCGCAATCTCTTCATCGCCTTCGCGGCGGTGATGGGACTGTCGATGTCCTCGCTTCTGCTCGTCTTCACCGGCGTATCGATTGCGCGGGTCTTCTTCATTACCGCGGCGGCGTTCGGCGGGCTGAGCCTATACGGCTACATGACGCAGCGGGATCTGTCGGCCTTCGGCTCCTTCCTGGTGATGGGCGTCTGGGGGCTCGTGATCGCCGGCCTCGTCAATCTGTTCCTGCAGTCGACCGGCCTGCAGTTCGCGCTGTCGATCATCGCGGTGTTGGTGTTCGCCGGCCTGACGGCCTGGGACACGCAGAACATCAAGGAGATGTATTACAGCAGCGACAGCCATGAAGTCGCGCAGAAGAAGAGCGTTTTTGGCGCGCTCTCGCTCTATCTGGACTTCATCAACATGTTCCAGTCGCTGCTGTTCCTGTTCGGCCAGCGCAACAACTAAACGGGCGCCCCGCCTGAGAAAAGCCCCGCTTCGGCGGGGCTTCTTCTTGCGTAAGCCTTTGCGGGCCGGCCCGCCTGTGGCAGAAAGCCGCCGAGCGACCTAACAAGGAGCCTTAATGGCGGACGTCACATTCCCAGCCGCCGCGGCGGCGGGACTACTGTCTTTTCTCTCCCCCTGCGTCCTGCCTCTTGTGCCGCCCTATCTGACCTATCTCGCGGGCGTCAGCATGGAGGATCTCGAACTCGAGACGCGCTCCGCCGCGCGGCGCGACATTCTGCTGTCGTCAATTCTCTTCGTCCTTGGCTTTACGACGGTCTTCGTCGCCCTTGGCGCGACAGCCAGCGCCTTCGGCGGCGTGTTGCGCGCCAATATGCATATTCTGTCCTGGGTCGCGGGCGGCATCATCATTCTGATGGGCCTGCACTTCATCGGACTCCTGAAAGTCGACCTGCTGTATCGCGAGAAGCGCGCCGAGATCGCCAAGCCCATGGGGCTTTTCGGCGCTTATGTCATGGGGCTTGCCTTCGCGTTCGGCTGGACGCCCTGCATCGGGCCGATCCTCGCCGCGATTCTCGCCGTCGCGGGGACACAGGAGACGGTGCCGCTCGGCGCCGCTCTGCTCGCAACCTATTCGCTCGGCCTCGGTCTGCCTTTCATCCTGGCCGGCCTGGCGCTCGGCCGCTTCCTCGCCTTCGTTGCGCGTTTCCGCCGGCATTTTGGAAAAGTCGAAAAGATCGTCGGCGTGCTGCTCGTCTTCACCGGCATCGCATTTCTCACGGGCGGCGTGCAGGAGATGTCCTATTGGCTACTGGAACTGTTTCCTGGCCTCGCCAGGCTCGGATAGGCGGCACGCAAAACCCGCTCTATGACGAGCACCGGCTGCCGGAGATCGACCGGCTGCGCGGCCTTGTCATGGTCCTCATGGCGCTCGACCATATGCGCGATTTCTTCGACGCGGACGTCATGCGCTTCTCGCCGACCGATCTCGATCACACCTATCCTCTTCTGTTCTTCACGCGCTTCATCACGCATTTCTGCGCGCCGACCTTCACCGTTCTCGCCGGCGTGAGCGCCTATCTCTACGGCGTAAAGGTGAAAGACCCCGCGGCGCTTGCGAAATTTCTCGCCGCGCGGGGCGTATGGCTCATCTTGCTCGACGCCGCCGTCATAAGCCCGATCTGGGGCATGGGCTGGGGCCGAATCGAGCTGTCGACGCTTTGGGCGATCGGCTGCAGCCTCGTGGCGCTCGCCGCTCTCTCGCGCCTGTCGCCGCGAATTGTGCTGCTTATCGGCCTCGCGATCATCTTCGGCCATAATCTCCTCGATGGGATTCATGCCGCCGACCTCGGCGCGTTCGGACCATGGTGGTCTCTGCTGCATGAGCCCGGCAAACTGCCCCTTGATGTGCCGGGCGGCGTCCTCTATCCGGCGCTTCCTTGGATCGGCGTCGGCGCGCTGGGTTACGGGCTCGGGCCGCTGTTCCTCAAGCCGGCGATACGGCGCGACCGCACGCTTTATCTTGCTGGCGGCGCGGCTCTGGCGCTTTTTGTCGTGCTGCGCTTCTCCAATCTCTACGGCGATCCGCGTCCTTGGAGCGTGCAGCGTGACCCCGTCTTCACCCTGCTCTCCTTTCTCAACGTCACGAAATATCCGCCCTCGCTGCTCTATCTTCTGGTGACGCTTGGCGGCGCGGCGTTGACGCTGCCGGCATTGGCGCGCGCCGGAAAAAGACTAGGCGACGCGCTGACGGTCTTCGGCCGCACGCCATTGTTCTTTTATGTCCTGCATCTTTACGTCGGCGCCCTCGCGGCGCTGGCGCTCACCTTCGCGCGCGGCTATTCCCTGGAGGACATCGCGACCTGGTCGAAAGCCGGGGGGCCGCCGCCGGAATTCGGCGTTGGGCTCGCGGGCGCTTACGTCGCCTGGATCTTGATTGTATTGGCGTTGTATCCGCTGTGCCGCTGGTTTGCGGAGGTGAAGCGCCGACGCCGCGATCTCTGGTGGCTGACGTATTTGTGACGCGGCGTCAAATTGGCGCGCGGCGCCGCCTTAAGGTTTCGGCGTAAGCCGCCTTGGTGGTCGCGCAGCGCGCTTGTATAGAGGAACCCGACCGAAGAGCGCCGGTTCCCGCTCATATGAGGTCTTACGCCAGAAGGCGGGAAAAACGGAATGCTTGAAAAGCTGGTCGCCTTTTGTCTCCGCTGGCCCTGGACAGTGGTTTTGCTCACTCTCTGCCTGACGGCGGGGGGCGTCTATGTCACCGCTGAGCGGTTCGCCATCGACACTGACACCGGAAATCTTTTCTCGCCAGATATCCCTTGGCGCAAGAATGAAGCGGCGCTCTACAAAGCCTTCCCGGACCTCCTCGACGTCATCGTCATCGTCATCGACGGCAAAACCAGCGAAGAGGCCGACGACGCCGCGAAACGTCTCAACGCGGCGCTGCAGGACAAGCCTCTCCTGTCGCGCGTATGGCGCCCGGACGAGCACGAATATTTCCGCAAGAACGGCCTGCTGTTCCTGCCGGTCTCCGACATCGAAAAAAATGTCGGCGTGATGATCGGTCAGCGCGACGTACTCCAACCGCTCGCCGAAGATTCAAGTTTGCGGGGCCTGGCGAGCGTGCTCGTCGGCAACTTCAAGTCCGCTTCCGGCAGCGACCGCGCGATGAAAATGTACATCAGCGGCGTCGAGGAGTTTTCCGCCGGGATTGAGCAGGCGCTCGCTGGAAAGCCGGCGGAGGTCGACTGGGGCAAGCTGCTGGCGTCAGGCGGCAGCGCGCCCGCCGCGCCTGAAATGGACAAGCGACGCATCGTGATCGCCAAGCCGGTCGTCAATTATTCCGACCTTGAGCCGGGCGCCGATGCGATCAGGCTGGTGCGACAGACGGCGGCCGACCTGCGTCTCGACGAACAACATGGAGTCAAGCTGCGCTTGACAGGTCAGGTGCCGCTCGCGGACGACGAATTCGCCACCATCTCGGAAAACATGACCCTGAACACGGTTGGCACGCTCGCCGTGGTGACGCTCATTCTGTTCGCCGCGCTGCGTTCGCCAAAGCTCATTCTCGCCGTCCTCGCCACCCTGCTCGCAGGTCTCGCCATGACGTCGGGGCTTGGGATCTTGATGATCGGCCGCTTCAACCTGATCTCGGTCGCCTTCGCCGCGCTGTTCATCGGGCTTGGAGTCGACTTCGGCATCCAGTTCGCGACCCGCTATCGCGAAGAACGGCACAGCGACGACCATCTCGAACGCTCGCTGCTTTCAGCGACCCGGGGCATCGGCAGTTCGCTGACGCTCGCCGCGGTGTCGCTGCTCGCGGGCTTCTTCTGCTTTCTGCCGACCTCGTTCAGCGGCGTGTCGGAACTCGGACTCATCGCCGGCGTCGGCATGATCGTCGCCTATATCGCGACCCTCACGTTCCTGCCGGCGGCGATCAAATTGCTGCGCCCGCGCGCGGAGCATGTGCCGATCGCGACGACCTCGCTCGCCGCCGTGGACCACTGGATCGCGCATCACCGGGCCTTCGTGCTGATCGCCACGGCGATCGTCGTGCTCGCCGGCATGCCGGCGCTGATGCATCTGACCTTCGACTCCAATCCGATGAATCTGCGCGATCAGAAGGTGGAATCGGTCGCGACTTTTCTTGATCTCTCGAAGGACCCCAAGACGGCGCCGAACAAGATCGAGGTGCTCGCGCCCTCGATCGACGCCGCGCGCGAACTCGAAAAGAAGATCGAGGCGCTGCCTGAAGTCGATCACGTCGACTCGGTCGACTCATTGGTCCCCAAGGATCAGGACGACAAGCTCGCCCTCGTCGATATGGCGGTTTCGCAATTGCGCGGCGTGCTGAATCCCAAGCTGAAATCGCCGCCAAGCGACGCCCAGACCGTCAAGGCGCTGACGGACGCCGCCAAGGCGCTGCGCCGCGCGACGGCGAAGAAGCCCATCCCGGCCGTGACGCGCTTCGCCAACGACCTCGACGCTCTCGCCAAGGCGAGCCCGGAGACGCGCGCGGCGGCGCGCCAGGCGGTGTTCGGCGGCTTCGACAAGATGCTCGGTGAAATCCGTCAGGCGCTGCAAGCGCAGCGCGTCACGGTCGACACGCTGCCCGCGGATTTGCGTAGCGACTGGATTTCCAGCACCGGCTTGGTGCGCGTCGAGGTGACGCCCAAAGGCGACAGCAATGACCGTGTCGTCATGACCGAATTCGCCCAAGCGATGCAGGCCATCGCGCCGGACGCGAGCGGTCCGCCGGTGATCGTGTCGGAAGCGCAAAAGACCATTACGCGCGCGTTTCTCGAAGCTGGACTCTACGCCTTTATCGCGATCTTCATCATCTTGGCGGTGGCGCTGCGCAATCCGCTCGACGTCGCCTTGACGCTGGGCCCGCTGGTGCTCGCCGGCATCATGAGCCTTCAGGCCGCCGACTTACTTGGCATGTCGCTTAATTTCGCCAACATCATTGCGCTGCCGCTGATGTTCGGCGTCGGCGTCGCCTTCCACATCTATTATGTCATTGCTTGGCGAAAGGGCGTCGTCGACATGTTGGCGTCGAGCCTGACTCGCGCCATCTTTTTCAGTTCTCTAACGACGGGCACCGCTTTTGGCAGCTTGATCCTGTCGAGCCATCCCGGAACCGCGAGCATGGGCCAACTTCTCGCCATTGCGCTGTTCTTCACATTGCTCGCCGCCTTCATTATCGTGCCGGCGTTTCTTGGCCCGCCCCGCGCTCCCGCGACAGATGAGGGGGACGTGGCTTGACGGAGTCGGCGTTCCGCCGTTCGCTACTTTGAGCGAATCGTATTCATTGCAACCGAAACAGAGGTCCCGCGTCATGAGAAAAGCACTTCTACGCATCGCGATGGCGACGGCCCTCTGCGCCCCAACGGCGGCGTACGCGGCCGACGGCGTTTACGGCGTCTGGGTTCGCGAAGGACATCCGAACGACAAGCTGGAATTCTACGACTGCTCGGGCAAGCTCTGCGCCAAGGGGATCGAGGCGATGCCCGATGGCTCGCCGGCCCCGCAGGTCCTGCGCAACGCCGCAAAAACAACGCCCAACCACTGGGAGGGCGAGATCAATGATCCCGAAAGCGGCAAGACCTACATCGGCAAGATCGCGGTTGATTCGCCAACGACGCTGACGATGACCGGCTGTCTGGTCGCCTTCCTGTGTCAAAGCGAGACCTGGACGAAAGTTTCCGGCCCCACCAAGCCTGCGGCCGACGCCAAGCCCGCCGGCCAGCCCGCCGCACAGCCTGCAGCCAAAACGGCCGCGCCCGCGCCGGACTCGAAGGAGCCTGCCGCGGCAAAGCCCGCCGCCCACGAACCAGCGGCCAAGGAGACGGCGAAGCCCGCGGCCAAGGCGGCGAAACCGGCGAAAGGCAAGACGACAGCCCCTCCAGCCGCAACGGAATAGCGGCCCGTTGCGGCGCGCGGCAGGCGGTCCTTACCGATACGTAACTTGACCGTCACGGCGCGCCGCGCGAGCTTAGACCTCACAGCTTTCGCGCGTTGACGGCCAGCGCGCGCCTCCCCGCCGCCGCTCCGAGACTCGCAACTCGCTGCTCGTTAAGTCTTCGGACGAGCGAAAGCGAGCCGCAGAGACGAGCGAGAGGCCTTCCCCGCGCCTTCGCCGGCGCTTAAGGAAGGGGACGCACGCGGCCGTTCCCGCGGTCCCTCCGGAGACGTCTGCTACTTGACCGCGCCCGCTCTGTCTCGCTCTTTTCGACCGGCGCTGGCGGCCGCCGCGACGCTCGCGGCGGCGCTCGCCGGCTGCGATCTCGAGTGGGACAAGCCCGATCTCTCCGCCCCGCCGCCCGCACGCTTCAAAGAGGCGAAACCGCAGCCGCAGCCGCCCATCGCCGGCGGACGGGATTTCGCCGCAAAATTTGGCTCGCGGGAGCTGATCGAACTCGTCGAGCGGGCGCTCGACGATAATCTCGACCTTGCGGCCGCAATCGGCCGCATCGCCCAGGCCGACGCCCAGGCGCGCGTCTCGAGCGCCGCGCAATGGCCCTCGATCTCGATGACGGATATCGCCCGCACGACGCGGACTCCCGGCACGACGATCAACGTCGGCTCCGCGAGTTCCGGATTTAATCCGGCCACCTCGTCGAGTTCGACCTCTACCTCGAGCTCCGGGTTCCGCGCGCGCAATTTCGGTTTTTTCCAGCTTGGCCTCACCGCGAGCTACGAAGTGGACTTCTGGGGCAAGAACGAGGACGCCTCCAAGGCGGCGCGCATTCTCGCCAACGCCTCGCGCTTCGATCGCGACGTCGTAGAAATCTCGACCGTCGCAGCCGTGCTGAACGCCTATTTCCAGGTGCTCACGGCGCAGGACCGTCTGCGCATCGCTAATCAGAACGTCGCGATCGCGCAGGGAGTCATGGACGCCATCAACGCCCGGCTTGAAGTTGGCACGGCGACCGTACTCGACACCTCGCAGCAGGAAACGATACTGGCTCAACAGCGCGCGACGATTCCGCCGCTCGAACAGACCTTGCGCCAGACGCGCAACAACCTTGCCGTATTGCTGGGACAGACTCCCGAAAGCATGACTGTAAAGGGCGGCTCTCTCGTAAAGCTCAAGTTTCCGCAGATTGCGCCAGGGCTGCCCTCTGAAGTGCTGCTGCGCCGCCCAGACGTCGCTGAAGCGGAAGCGCGCCTCGCATCCCAGGAATTTTCGGTGTTGCAGGCCCGAGCGGCCTTTTTTCCGTCGTTGACGCTCACCGGCCTCTACGGCTTCCAAAGCGCCTTGCTGTCCACGCTCGTTTTGAGGCCTGACGCCGTCGCCTGGCAGGTCGCCGGCACGCTCACGCAGCCCGTATTCGACGGCTGGAACCTGCAGGGCCAATATGACCTGCAAAAGGGCCGCTATTCGGAACTGGCGGCGATTTATCGCAAGCAGATTCTAACCGCTCTGTCCGATACTGAGAACGCGCTGATTGCAATACGCGAAACGGACCGCCAGATGAAGTTCCTCGCCGTCGCCGTTTCTGCGGCGCGACGCGCCTTGGACGCCGTAGAGATGCGTCTGCGGGAAGGGACAATCGACATCGTGCAGCTTGCGCAGACGCAGACGACCTACTTCCAGACCGAGGATCAGCTCGCGATCGCGCGTCTCTCCCACTACCAGGCGGCGACGAGCCTGTATCAGGCGCTCGGCGGCGGCTGGTCGCCGACGACCCGCGAAATCGAGATCACTCGCTCCAACGCCGCTTATGAGGCCGACAGGGGACCATGGCCATGACCCGCGTCAGCCGAAGGGTGCTGCTTGCGGTCGGCGCGCTCGCGCTCGCCGCCGCCCTTGCGTGGACGTATCAGACGGGCAGGCTTCCCGGCTTCCCCGCCAAGGACCAGGGCCCGGTCGCCGGGCGTTCCGGCGGCGGGCGCGGCGAGGGAACCGTCACCGTCACCGCCGCGAAGGCGCGTCTCGACGACGTGCCTGTGACCATTGACGCTGTCGGCACCGTGCAGGCGCTCAACACGGTGACGATCCGCACGCAGGTGGACGGGAGGCTGATGCGCCTCGCCTTCACGGAGGGACAGGACGTCCGCAAAGGCGACATATTGGCCGAAATCGATCCCGCGCTGTATCAGGCGCAGTATGATCAGGCGGTGGCCAAGAAGGCGCAGGACGAGGCCAACCTCGCCAACGCTCGCGTCGATCTCGCGCGCTACGAAAGGCTCCTCGTCGGCGCCTACGCCTCGAAGCAGCAACACGCCACTCAAAAGGCGTCCGTCGCCCAGCTTGAAGCGCTGGTGCGCGCCGACAAAGCGGCGATCGACAACGCCAAAACCACGCTGGACTATGCGACGATACGCTCGCCGATCGACGGGCGCGCCGGCATCCGCCTCGTCGACGTCGGCAATATTCTGCACCCGTCCGACCAGACCGGCATTGTCGTCATCACGCAACTGAAGCCGATCTATGTTGTGTTCACATTGCCTCAGCAGGCGTTGCCGGCGGTGCAGAAGGCGGAAGGAAAGGCCAAGGTTTCGGCGCTTGGTCCGGACAACGCGACGCCGATCGAGATCGGCGAGCTGACCGTCATCGACAATCAGATCGACCAGCAGACGGGCACTGTGCGTTTGAAAGCGACCTTCGCCAATCCGAACCTGGCGCTCTGGCCCGGCCAGTTCGTCAATGTGCGGCTGATGCTCGACACGATGAAGAATGTCCTCGTGGCGCCGAGTCAGGCCGTGCAGCGCGGGCCGAACGGCGCCTTCGTCTACGTTCTGGGGCCCGATAACATCGCGAAGATGCGCCCCGTGACGACAGGCCGACAAGATGAGACGATCGCCGTTGTGGCTTCCGGCCTCGAGCCCGGCGAAGTCGTGATCACAAGCGGCTTCTCGCGGCTGTCGGATGGCGCGAAAGCGCGCGTCATGGACCCGCCGGAAACCGCAAACGCCGAAAAAAGCGGTGGCGCTGAAGACGAGCGCAGCGCGCCTAGCGACGGCGCGCCGCGTGTGCGAGGTGATCGAACAAAACGAGGTGATCGAACAAAACGATGAACGTTTCGGCGCCCTTCATCCATCGGCCGGTGGCGACGTCGCTCTTGGCGTTCGCCGTGCTGCTGTTTGGCGTGATGGGCTATCTGCGGCTTCCCGTCTCGCCGTTGCCGCAGGTCGACTTTCCCACGATCCAGGTGACGACGCAGCTTCCAGGCGCCAACCCTGACACGATCGCCTCACTGGTGACAGCGTCGCTCGAACGGCAGTTCGGCCAGACTCCCTCGCTGACCAGCATGTCGTCGCAAAGCTCATTCGGGCTTTCGCAGATTACGCTGCAGTTCGATCTCGACCGCAATATCGACGCGGCCGCACAAGACGTTCAGGCGGCAATCAACGCCGCCGCCTCGACGCTGCCGCGCAATCTCCCCTATCCGCCCGTTTACGCCAAGGTTAATCCCGCCGACACGCCAATCCTGACGCTGACGCTGCGTTCGAAGACCGCCACGCTGCGGGACTTGAGCGATCGCGCCGACACGTTGATCGCGCCGCAACTCTCGCAGGTCACCGGCGTCGGCCGTGTGTCGGTGCAGGGCGGCGTCCGCCCCGCCGTGCGCATTCAGGCCGATCTCGCCCGGCTCGCCGCCAACCGCATCGGCATGGAGGATCTGCGCCTCGCCATCGCCGCGGCGAACATCGCCGGGGCCAAGGGTTCGCTCGACGGCAGGCGGCAATCGTACACCCTCGACGCCAATGACCAGATTCTGCGCGCGAGTCAGTACAACGACATCATCGTCGCGTGGCGCAATGGCGCGCCGGTGGCGCTTCGCGACGTTGCGCAGGTCGTCGATGGGCTCGAGAACTCCCGTGTCGGCGGCTGGCACAATGGCGAGCAGACGGTCGTTCTCGACGTGCTGCGACAGCCCGGCGCCAATATCATCAATACCGTCGAGCTGGTGAAGAAGGAGCTGCCGCAAATTCAGCGGGCGCTTCCCGCCGGCATGTCTTTGGAGATCGTCAACGACCGCACCGTAACGATCCGCGCCTCGATTTTCGAGGTGCAGCTGACGCTTGTCATCGCCTCGGCGCTCGTCGTGCTCGTGGTGTTAATGTTTCTGCGCAGCTGGCGCGCGACGATCGTCGCCGGCGTCAGCCTGCCGCTCTCGATCATCGCCACCTTCTCGATCATGTGGGCCGCGGGCTTCTCGCTCGACAACCTGTCGCTGATGGCGCTGACCATCGGCACGGGCTTCATCGTCGACGACGCGATCGTGATGATCGAGAACATCGTGCGCAATATCGAGGAAGGCAAAGCGCCGCGTCAGGCCGCGCTCGACGGCGCCCGCCAAATCAGCTTCACGGTCGTATCGCTCACCGTCTCGCTTATCGCCGTCTTTATACCGCTGCTGTTCATGACCGGCATCGTCGGACGGATGTTCCGCGAATTCGCGCTGACGTTGACGATCGCCGTCGTGGTCTCGGCGGTGATCTCGCTAACGCTGACGCCAATGCTATGTGCGGCGCTGCTGCGGCTGGCGCCGCCGCAGGGACAATCGCGATGGGAGACGCTTTCGCTGGCGCTCGATCGCGCTTATCACGTATCGCTCGATTGGGCGCTCAAGCGCGAGAAATTCATGCTTGCGCTCACCGTCGCGACTCTGGCGCTCACCGTCGCGCTTTACGCCGTCATTCCCAAAGGCTTTCTGCCGCGACAGGACACCGGCGTGCTGTCGGTGGTTCTAGAGGCTTCGTCGGACGCATCCTTCGACAAGATGACGGCGCTGCAGGCGAAGATCGCCGAAGAGTTTCGCCGCGACCCGGACGTGAGCGGCGTGACATCGGTGCTGGGCGTCGGTCCCCTCAACGCGACGACCAATGTCGCCCGGCTCACCGTGATGCTGCGTCCGCATAGCGAGCGCCGGGAGAACGCCGAAAAGATCGCCGACCGTCTAAAGGCGGCGGGCGAGCAAACGCCGGGCGTCACGCTTTACGTCCAGCCGGTTCAAGACATCCAGATTACGACGCGGCCAAGCCGGTCCCAATTTCAATATACGCTGACCGCCGCTGACGGCGGCGAATTGCTGACATGGTCCGGCCGATTGCTCGATCGACTGCGCATGACCACAGGCTTGCGTAACGTCGCCGCCGAAACGCAGGAGGGCGGGTTGCGCACGCTCATGCGAATCGACCGCGACAAGATGGGGCGGCTCGGCATTACGGCGCAGATGGTCGACGACGCGCTCAACGACGCCTTTGGGCAGCGGCAGATTTCGACAATCTACACGCAATCAAACCAGTATCGCGTCATTCTTGAAGCTGCGCCTCAATATCTGCGCGACCCGTCGGCGTTGGAGAAGCTTTATGTCGCGCCGCCTGGCGGCGGACCGCAGACGCCGCTTGCGGCTTTTGCGCGCCTGGAAAATCTCTCCGCGCCGCTTTCCATTGCGCATCAGGATCAGTTTCCAGCCTCGACAATCAGTTTCGATCTTGCCGAGGGCTATGCGCTTGGCGACGCGGTGAAAATGATCGCCAACGCGGAAGCCGCGGTCGGCATGCCGTCGACAATCGTCGGCGTATTCAGCGCCGACGCCGCCGAATTCAACAAGTCTCTGGCGAGCCAACCCTGGCTCATTCTCGCAGCGATCGTGTCGATCTATATCGTGCTCGGCGTTCTTTACGAAAGCTTCGCCCATCCCTTCACCGTCTTGACGACCCTGCCTTCGGCGGGCGTTGGCGCGCTGCTCGCTCTGCTCGCCTTCCAGATCGAAATGTCCATTGTCGCGCTGATCGGCATCGTTCTCCTGATGGGCATCGTCAAGAAGAACGCGATCATGATGATCGACTTCGCGCTGGACGCCGAGCGCGATGAGGGACTCTCGGCGCGTGACGCGATCGTGCGCGCCTGCCATCTGCGTTTCCGTCCCATCATGATGACGACGCTTGCCGCGCTTTTCGGCGCGCTGCCGCTCGCGCTCACGCATGGGCCGGGCAGCGAGTTGCGCATTCCGCTGGGCGTTGCGATCATCGGCGGCCTGCTGCTGTCGCAGGCGCTGACGCTGTACACGACGCCGGTCATCTATCTCGCCGTGGAGCGGCTGCGTGTCCGGCTCTCGCCGCCAGCGGAGCCGCCCGCCGCCGAGGAGTTTAAACCGTTCGGCGAGCTGCCGAAGCCACCAACCCGCGAGGCCGCCGAGTGAACGTCTCCGCGCCCTTCATCAAGCGGCCAGTCGCGACGACGCTGCTTGCCGGCGCGTTGTTTCTGATCGGAGCCGTCGCTTATTTTTTCCTGCCCGTCGCGAGCTTGCCGGAGGTGGATTTTCCGATCATCGGGATCTCCGCCCAGCGCCCGGGCGCTGATCCGGGCACGATGGCGGCGTCGGTCGCAGCGCCGCTCGAACGTCGCCTCTCCACCATCTCGGGCCTGAATGAGTTGACTTCAACCAACTCACTCGGTTCAACTCAGATCATCGCCCAGTTCGACATCTCGCGGCCGATCGACGCCGCGGCGCGCGACGTGCAGGCGGCGCTTAACGCCGCGCTCACCGACCTGCCGACCGATCTGCCAACGATGCCGACCTATCGAAAGGCAAGCCAATCCGGCATGCCCGTGCTCGTGCTGGCGATGACCTCCGACACATTGCCGACGAGCGCCATCTTCGATGCCGTCGACTCGGTGATGCTGCAGCGCGTTTCGCAAGTTCCGGGCGTCGGCGAGGTGCGCCTCGCCGGCGCCGAGCAGCCAGCGATCCGCGTCCAGGTCGACAGCGCGCGTCTCGCCGCCATGGGGCTCGGCGTCGACGCCGTCGCCAATGCGCTCAACGCCGCCAACGCCCATTCCGCCGTAGGGGCGCTCGGCGGCGATACGCGGGAGATCACGCTCGCCACGACCGATCAGCTGTCGACGCCCGACGATTATCGCAACATCGTCGTCGCATCGCGCAATGGGGCGGTCGTCAAGCTCGGCGACGTCGCCACGGTCGAGCGCGGCGTCAAAAACCGCAACGCCGCCGGCTGGTTCAACGGCAAGCCCGCCGTGCTGCTTATCGTCACCAAGCAGCCCAACGCCAATGTGATCGAAACGGTCGATCACATTAAGGCGCTGATGCCACGGCTTCAGGAATGGATACCGAGCGGCATCAAGATCAATGTGCTCTCCGACCGCACGCAAACGATTCGCGCCAGCATTCACGACATTCAGCGCACGCTGGCGATCTCCGTCCTGCTGGTGATGATGGTCGTCTACGTATTTCTGCGCCGTTCGACGCCCGTCATCGCCGCCGGCGTCACCGTGCCCCTTTCTCTGATCGGCACTTGCGCGGCGATGTGGGCCGCAGGTTTCTCGCTCGATAATCTGTCGCTGATGGCCCTGACGGTCTCGGTCGGCTTCGTCGTCGACGACGCTATCGTCATGATCGAAAACATCCAAAGCAACGCCGAGCGCGGTCTGAACCGTCTGGAAGCGGCGCTGGTCGGCTCCAAGCAGATCGGCTTCACCGTCGTTTCAATCAGCCTCTCGCTCGTCGCCGTTTTTATACCGCTGCTCTTCATGGAAGGCGTGATGGGCCGGCTGCTGCGCGAATTTTCCTGGACGCTGACCTTCGCCATTGCGATTTCAACGGTCATCTCCCTGACAGTGACGCCGATGATCTGCGCGCACTTGCCTGCGCGACGCGAGAAGCCGCCATCGCGCTTCGACCGGATCGTAGAAGGCGCTCTCGACACGGTCGTCGATTTGTATGCGCGCAGCCTGCGGCCGGTGATCGATCATCCATGGGTCACCCTTCTTGTCGTGGTCGTCTCGATCGCCTGGACGGTGCGTCTCTATCAGACGATTCCCAAGGGCACGCTGCCCCAGGACGATATCGGCCTGATCAATGGAACCACCGAGGCGTCGGGCGACGTGTCTTTCGACGAGATGGAGCGGCTGCAAAGGCTCGCGTCTGAAACGCTGCTCGCTGATCCGGATGTGGCCAATGTCGGCTCGTTCATCGGCGCGAAAAGCTTGACCGCCTCGATGAATCAGGGCCGGCTGTTCGTCGCCTTGAAGCCCGCGGACGAACGGCGTGCGTCGAGCAAGGAGGTGATCGCGCGCCTGCGCGGCCAATTCGCGAAGATTCCCGGCCTGGCCGTTTATATGGTGCCGTCCCAGGATTTGCGGGCGGGCGGGCGGCTCAGCAAGGCGCAATATCAGTTCACGCTGTCGAGCCCGTCGGTGGAAATCCTCGAGGAATGGCGCGACAAGGTGCTGGCGCGCCTAAAGCAGGCGCCCGAACTTGTCGACGTGACCACCGATCAGGAGCGCGGCGGCCTTCGCGCCAAGGTCGTCATCGATCGCAACGCCGCCTCCCGTATGAATGTGCAGATCGCCGCCATCGACGCGGCGCTGAATAGCGCGTTCGGCCAGCGGCAGGACGCGATCATCTATACTCAGCGCAACCAATATCGCGTGATCTACGAAACGCCGCCTGAACGGCAACGAGATATTCGCGACCTCGCCGGAGTCTACGTGACGTCGACGACCGGCGAACAGATTCCGCTGACAGCGCTCGCCCATATCGAGCGTAGCTCGATGCCGCTCGTCGTCAATCATCAGGGCGTGGTGCCGTCGACGACCATTTCCTACAATGTCGCGCCCGGCTACAGTCTTGACGCCACCGTCGCGGCGATCGAACTGGCGATCGCCGAACTCAATCCGCCGGGCGGCCTGCGCGCCGAATTCGCAGGCGACGTCGCGGATTTCCGCAAGGTGGCGGCGGGAATGGCGGCGCTGATTCTCGCCGCTCTGCTTTCGGTCTACATTATTCTCGGCATTCTTTACGAAAGCCTCATCCATCCGATCACGATCATCTCGACGCTGCCCTCGGCAGGTCTGGGCGCGCTGCTGTCGCTCGAACTATTCAATGTCGAATTCACCATCATCGCCTTCATCGGCATTTTGCTGCTGATCGGCATCGTCAAGAAGAACGGCATCATGCTCGTCGACTTTGCCTTGCAAGCGGAGCGCGACGGCGGCATGTCCGTGCATGACGCGGCGCTCGCGGCGGCGCGCGAACGCTTCCGTCCCATTCTGATGACGACCCTTGCCGCGATTTTCGGCGCGCTGCCGCTCGCCTTCGCAACCGGGATCGGCGCCGAACTCCGGCGTCCGCTCGGCATCACCATCGTCGGCGGATTGCTGCTCAGCCAGGCGCTGACGCTTTACACGACGCCGGTGATCTATCTGTTGATGAGCAAGCTTCGGCGCGCGAAACCGGCCGCGCCCGCGCAAGCGCGGGTCACGCCGTTAAAGGTTCACGGAGCTTAGAGCGCTTGCCGATCACATGGAATCATGTGATCGATAAGGAATCGCTCAAAATCAAAACGTTAGAGTAGGTTCTCATCGAAAAAGTCTGTCAACTTTTTCGGAACCTGCTCTAGGTCAGTGCGCCGGCGGTTGTGGCGCCGCGAAGAAGAAGCGCAGCACCTGGGCCGCGCCGCAATCCTCGATCGGGACGTGCCAGAACTTGGAATCGAGATCGGGAAACCGTTCCATCGGCAGCTGGATCTGCGTGAGCCGCGCGTGACTGTCGAAACCTCGAAGCATGGCGCGTTCGAACAGTTTCAGCAGCTGCTCTTCGCAGTCTGGCACTTCCGTGACGGTGAGAATGGTGTTGTTGGCGAGGGGGAAGTCTTTGTCGAACAGCTGTTCCATATTAACCGGCGCCATGTTCGCGTCTCCGACGCCCCCGAGATGGAGCTTCGACTATCCTGGAAGTCCTAACGCGCCAACCCTTAACATCACGCCAAAAGATGAGTGACGCTAACACGTTGGCGATAGGAGTCCACAGGGAAGCCGGGCTCAGCCTTTCAGTTATTTAAGGCGGGTTTGTGGAAGCGACCAGTTCTCCCCAGCTGTCCTCGAAGATCAGATTCTCCAAAGGCAGCCGCGAGGCCCAGCGTTTCGCTTCGAGCTCCGGCAGTCTATAGGCCTGCGCGACATAGCCGACGCAGAGATAGGCCACGATGGCGATCTCCTTGGGAATGTTAAAGATCTGGCGCAGATCGGCATCCTTGACGATGCTCACCCAGCCGACGCCGACGCCTTCGGCGCGCGCCGCAAGCCATAGATTTTGAACAGCGCAGGCGGTGCTCAGAATATCGGTGTCGGGCTGCTGCGTGCGTCCGAGCCCGGTTGCGCCGAACCGCGCGCGATCGCAGGTGACGCAGATATTGAGGGGGGCTTTCACGATGCCCTGCAGCTTGAGGCTGCGATAGAGCGAGCGGCGCTCCGGCTCCAGCGCCTGCTCCTCGGCTTCGCAGGCGCGTTGAAAGGCCGCATAGGCGGCGCGCCGCTTCTCGACGTCGCGGATGACGATGAAGTTCCATGGCTGCATGAAGCCGACGGAAGGCGCATGATGGGCCGCGTCGAGAATGCGCAGCAGAACGTCGCGCGGCACGTCTTCGGGAAGGAATTCGTCGCGCACGTCTCGGCGCGCGTGGATGACGCGATAGATCGCGGCGCGCTCAGCCTCGCTGAAGGCGCCGGCAGGCGCCAGATCCGCTTGCTGCTCATCAGGCTTCTTTGGCGCCTCAGCCGCCATCGACGCTCTCCAGCGCCGCGGCGAGCCGCGCCCAGGCGGATTCGTCTCGCGGCAGTCCGAACCGCAGCCAGTCTGGCCGTTCGGCGAAGGCTCGGCTCAATATCCCGCGCGCGGCGAGATGCGTGAACCAGCGAGCGGCTTGCGGATGCGCCGCCAGCCGAAACAGCGTCGTTCCGCCCGCGATGTGAAAACCCGCCCGTATCAGAAGCGCGTCCAAACGCGCAGCGTCGCCCGCGCAGGCGCGCGCGGCGTTCGCGCGCCACGCGTCATCGGCAAGCGCGCGGGCGCCGATGGCGAGAGCCGGACCGGACACGGCCCAGGGTCCGAGCGCCGCGCGCAGCTTCGCCCCGCGCGCACGCGAACAGAGCGCGAAGCCGAGCCGCAATCCGGGAAGCCCATAAGCCTTGCCGAAGGAGCGCAGCACGACGAGGCTCTCGTTCTGCGCGAAACGCGCAACGCTGCGTTCCGGCGTGAAATCCATGAAGGATTCATCGACGATCAGCAGGCCGCGTTGCGACATCTGCGCGGCGGCGGACAAAATGTCCTGCGGCTCGATGCTGCGTCCGTCCGGGTTGTTGGGATTGACGATCACGCCGACGTCGGCGCCTGCAAGCGCGTCCAATGTTTCCACCGTATCGACGTGCGCGCCCGATGCGGCCCAACAGGCGGCGTGCTCAGCGTACGTAAAGCCGAGGATCGCGACGCGTCTGGCTGGGAAAACGCGCGGCAGCATCTGAATGAAGGCTTGCGCGCCGCCGCCTGGAACCACGTCGATTCCGGCGGGCGCGCCATAGGCCTTGCGCGCGGCGCTGTCGATCGCGGCGAAAGCGTCATCGTCGGGTAGCCGCGTAAACGCATCATCGGCGAGCGGCGGCAGCGGATAGGCGCGCGGATTGACGCCCGTCGACAGATCGATCCAGGGCTGCGGCGCGTTCGGATAGAGTCGGCGCGCGGCGTCGAGCCGCCCGCCATGCGCCACGACGGGCGGCGCGCCAATTGCGGAATGCGCCGTCACCGGGCCATCCCCCACAGCGCGTCGAGATCGATGTGGCGCGCGCAATGCGCCGCAAGCGCGTCGAGCGTCTCTTCGATCGATTCTTCGTATCGCAGCGAGGATGGCGGCGCGCCAAGCGTGCGCAGCAGCGCCGCGCGCAAGGAATCATCCGCGAAAATCCCATGCGCATAAGCGCCGGCCACGCGGCCGTCGCGCGAGATCGCGCCATCCGCGCGCCCGTCCGCCAGTTGCAGCGCCGGCCGCGCGCAGTCGGGACCGTTGGTTGCGCCAACATGCATTTCGTAGCCGCAGAACGGCGCGTCGAAAAGCGGCGCATGGCCGTTGACGGGGGTCAGCGTCTTTTCTCCCGTCAGCGTCGTTTCAACGTCGAGGAGACTCAATCCCTGCGCTTCGCCGGCGGCGCCTTCGACGCCGAGCGGATCGCGAATCACGCGGCCGAGCATCTGATAGCCGCCGCAGACGCCGAAGACGCGGCCGCCGCGACGGACATGCGCGAGAATGTCGATGTCCCAGCCGTTGGCGCGCAGCGCCGCGAGATCGGCGATCGTCGCTTTCGAGCCCGGCAGGACGACGAGTTGCGTTTCCGGCGGCAGCGGCTCTCCATCCTTGAGGAAGACCAGGCGCACGCCGGGTTCGGCCTTCAGCGGATCGAGGTCATCGAAATTGGCGATGTGCGGCAGGAGCGGAACGGCGATCACCACGCCATCGCATTGATCCTGGCCTTGCATACGCAACCCGTATGCGTCCTCTGCCGGAAGCCGCGCCGCGGCCTCGAAAAAGGGCACGAGGCCGAGCGAACGCCAGCCGGTCCGCGTTTCGATGAAGCGCAGTCCATCGTCGAACAGCGAGGCGTCGCCGCGAAACTTGTTGACGATGAACCCTTCGATCATCGCCGCGTCATCATCGCCGAGCGCGGCCTTGCAGCCGACGAGTTGCGCAATGACGCCGCCGCGGTCGATGTCGCCGACCAGCACGACCGGAACGTCGGCTTCACGAGCGAAGCCCATATTGGCGATGTCGTTCTTGCGCAGATTGATTTCGGCGGCGCTGCCGGCTCCTTCGACGATGACAAGCTCGACCTCGGCCTTCAGCCGCGCGTAGCTCTCGAGCACAGGCTGCATCAGGCGTGGCTTCAAATCTTGGTAATCGCGCGCCTTCGCCTGGCCGACGACGCGTCCCTGCACGATGATTTGCGCGCCCGACGCGCCTTGCGGTTTGAGCAGCACGGGATTCATGTCGATGCGAGGCGTAAGCCGTGCGGCGCGCGCCTGCAAGGCCTGGGCGCGGCCGATCTCGCCGCCGTCGGCGGTCACAGCGGCGTTGTTCGACATGTTCTGCGGTTTGAAAGGCGCGACCCTGACGCCGCGATTGGCGAAGGCGCGGGCGAGCCCGGCGACGAGCAGCGACTTGCCGACGTCGGAGCCCGTGCCTTGGATCATCAGCGTGCGGCTCATGATTCGAGGAAAGCCATCGCCGCGTCGATGCTATGCGTCGTCGCGGCGTCCGCGCTTGCCGGACGCGCGATCATGACGACATCAAGCCCGAGCGTCCGCGCCGCTTCGATCTTGGCGTAGGCGAGCGCGCCGCCGCTGTTCTTGGTGACGACGATCTCGATGCGCCCCTCACGCATCAACGCGATCTCATCCTCGAGCGCGAAGGGACCGCGGCCGAAGATCACCTCGCAGGCGGGCGGCAGGTCGGCGGCCTGCGGCGGTTCGATCACCCGCAGGAGATAGTCGTGCTGTGGCGCGGCGCGAAAATCGGCGACGCCTTGCCGGCCGATCGCAAGAAAGACTCGGCGCGGCGCGGCGCCGAGCGCGCTTACCGCTGCGGCGTTGTCGTCGACGTCGATCCAGCGATCGCCCTGCGCAGGCACCCATGGCGGGCGCGTCAGGACGAGCAGCGGCACGTTGGCGACGGCGCAGGCGGCGCGGGCGTTGGCGGAGATGCGCGCGGCGAAAGGATGCGTCGCGTCGATCACATGCGAAATGCGCTCGTCGATGAGATAGCGCGTCAATCCTTCGACGCCGCCGAAACCGCCCACGCGAACCGGCAGATCATGCGCGAGCGGCGCGCTGGTGCGTCCGGCGAGCGAAATGACGCCTGCGACACGCGGGTCGGCGGCGATGCGCGTCGCGAGCGCGCGGGCTTCACTCGAGCCGCCGAGCACGAGCGCGCGGCGGCGCTCGGTCGAAGCGGACGAAAGAGCGCACGCCGAGTCTGCACCCTTCGGGCCGAATTCCATCAATCCATTCACGCGCGTCACAACAACCCAATCGAAGTTTTCGCGAATATCATTCCCGACGCGCGGAAGCGCGATCGGGAATCCAGACTCTTATCGCGATACTGGATCCCCGGTCGGACCTTCGGTCCGTCGGGAATGACAGCCCCGAGGCGCTGGCGGTCGGATTTATATCACCGCTTAGTCCCGGCGATGCTCACTCGGCGGCGAGTTTCACCGCAGTTGGCTGGCGATATTCGGCCATGAGCCGCTCGCGCTCGGCGTCCGCCGCCGCGATGTGGCGCGCCTTGACGTGGCCAAATCCGCGGATGTATTCGGGCACCCGCGCCAGCGCCACAGCGCTTGCATGGTTTTCCCGCGTCAGCGAAGCGGCAAATTCGTCGAGCAGCGCTTCGTAGTCCTTCAGCAACCTGCCCTCGACCACGCGGTCGTGGTCGAAGCGAAAGACGTCGAACCAGGTGTTGCGCAGCGTCTTCATCCGCGCCAACAGGCGCAGCACCTTGAACATCCAGGGTCCGAAGGTGATCTTGCGCGAGCCGCCGAAGTCGGTCTTGCGCTGTAGGGACGGGAAGTTGGGCGCAAGATGCAGTTCGAGGCGCAGATCGCCCTCGAAAGTTTCCTTAAGCTGTCGTTGAAAGGCGCCGTCCGTATAAAGCCGTCCGACTTCATAATAGTCTTTCGTCGCCATCAGCTTGTAGAGATAGCGGGCGACCGCCTCGGTGAGTTCGCGCGAGCCTGGCGCGCGCGCAGCTTCGAGCCTCGCGATCTTTTCAACGCGTGCGCGATATCGGGCGGCGTAGGCTTCGTTCTGGTAACCGACGAGAAAAGCCGCGCGACGTTCGATGATTTCCTCGAGCGTCTTCGAACTCGCGCGATCGCCGTGGGGCTGGCGCAGCGACTTGACGGTGGCGAGCACGCTGCTCAGATCATGCGCGGCGCGTCGGCCCCACAAGAAGGCCGACTGATTCATCGGCACGGATTCGCCGTTCAGTTCGATGGCGCGCAGGATCGCCGCTTCCGACAGCGGCAGATAGCCCTTCTGCCACGCGTAGCCGAGGATGAAAATATTTGCGGCGATCGAGTCGCCGAGCAGCGCCTGCGCGAGCGCCGTGGTGTCGATGAAGGTCGACTCCGGCCCGCCCGCGCGGCGGATCGCCTGCTTGATCTCTTCGGACGGCAGCACGAAGTCGGGATTGCGCTCGATGTCGCCGGGGAACACTTCGGCGCTGTTGACGAGCACCGCCGTCTTGCCCTGCTCGACGGCGGCGAGCACTTGTTTGGCGCCGGCGACGACGAGGTCGCAGCCGAGCAGAAGATCGGCTTCGCCCGCAGCGATGCGGATGGCGTGAACGTCCGCCGGCGTGCGGCCGATCTTCACATGGCAATAGACCGCCCCGCCCTTCTGCGCGAGGCCGGCCATATCGATGACGCCGACGCCTTTGCCCTCGAGATGCGCGGCCATGCCGAGAATGGCGGAAACGGTGACGACGCCGGTGCCGCCAAGCCCGGCGATGAGAACGCCGTAGGGCACGGCGCCGATCTCCGCGATCGCAGGCTCCGGCAACGCCGGCAGTCCGCCGTCGTCCTGCGTCGAGGGCACCGGCGCCTTTTTCATGCGCCCGCCATGTACGGTGACGAAGCTGGGGCAGAACCCCTCCAAGCAGGAAAAGTCCTTGTTGCAGGCGGACTGGTCGATGCGCCGCTTGCGGCCGAATTCGGTTTCGACCGGCTGCACCGCGACGCAGTTCGACGCCGTGCCGCAGTCGCCGCAGCCCTCGCAGACGAGTTCGTTGATGATGACGCGCGAATCCGGATCGTTCATCAGCCCGCGCTTGCGCAGGCGACGCTTTTCCGTCGCGCAGGTCTGATCATAGATCAGTACGGTGACGCCGTCCGTTTGCGCCAGATCGCGCTGCACCTCATTGAGGACATTGCGATGATGGATCGTCAGGCCCGGCGGCCAGCCGATCGTCGGCGCATATTTGCCAGGCTCATCGGAGACGAGGGCGATCTTCTGCACGCCTTCGGCCGCGACCTGCCGCGCGATCGTCTCGACGGTCAGCTCGCCTTCATGCTTCTGGCCGCCGGTCATCGCGACGACGCCGTTGAAGAGTATCTTGAAGGTGATGTTGGTGTTGGTCGCGACGGCAAAGCGGATGGCGAGCGACCCCGAATGATTATAGGTGCCGTCGCCGAGATTTTGGAACATATGCTTGCGCGTCGAGAACGGCGCTTCGCCGATCCAGTTCGCGCCTTCGCCGCCCATATGGGTGTAGCCCTCCGTCGAGCGGTCCATCCATTGCGCCATGTAATGGCAGCCGATGCCGGTGTAGGCGCGCGAGCCCTCGGGCACATGGGTCGACGTCGAATGCGGACAGCCGGCGCAAAAATGCGGCACGCGAACGGTGACGTCGGTCATCGTCCGGCGGCGATCCTGCAGCTTTTCGAGCCGGCGCACGCGCGCCTCCAGCTCGTCGAGCGAATGATATTTCAACAACCGTCGGCCGATGGCGATGGCGACGTCGTTGGAGTCGAGCGCGCCTTTGACCGGGAACAGCCATTCGCCGCGCTCATCCTTCTTGCCGATGCAGAGCGGCTGATGCGGCGCGCCGTACAATTCCTCGCGCAGCTGCACTTCAATGAGCGAGCGCTTCTCCTCGACGACGATGATGAGGTCGAGGCCGCGGGCGAATTCACGCAGACCCTGGGGCTCCAGCGGCCAGGGCGCGGCGATCTTGTATAGGCGCAGACCGAGATCGTTCGCCTTCACCTCGTCGAGGCCGAGATCGTCCATCGCCTGGCGCACGTCGAGATAGGACTTGCCGACGGTGATGACGCCGATCTTCGGATTGGCGCCGCCGGAGGTAATGATCCGGTTCAACCGATTGGCGCGGATGAAGGCGAGCATCGCGTCGCGCTTGCTCTCCTGCATGCGCGCTTCCTGCGCGAGCACCGGATCGCCGGGGCGGATGTTGAGGCCGCCCGGCGGCATGAAGAAAGATGGGGGGATGATCGGGCGGATGCGGTCGAGCGAACCGTCGATCGAGGCCGTCGATTCGACCGTATCCTTGAGGAGCTTCAGTCCGACCCAGACGCCCGCGAAGCGCGACAGGGCGAAGCCGTAAAGCCCGTAATCCAGGATTTCCTGCACGCCGGCCGGCGACAGGATCGGGATCATCACATCGACGAAATGATAATCGGACTGATGCGCGGTGGTTGAGGATTCGGCGGTGTGATCGTCGCCCATGAGGGCCAGCGCGCCGCCATGCCGCGACGTGCCGGCGAGATTGACGTGGCGGAAGGCGTCGCCGCTGCGGTCGATGCCTGGACCTTTGCCGTACCAAAGCGAGAAAACGCCGTCATATTTGCCTTCGCCGCGCATCTCGGCCTGCTGCGCGCCCCAGACGGCGGTCGCGGCGAGATCCTCGTTAAGCCCGGGCATGTACAAGATATTATTGGCGTCGAAGAGCGCCTTGGCCTTATGCATCTGCGCGTCGACGCCGCCGAGCGGCGAGCCGCGGTAGCCGGTGACGAAGCCCGCGGTGTTCAAGCCGGCGCGGCGGTCCGCCTCCTTCTGCATCAGGAGCATGCGCACGATCGCCTGGGTGCCGGTGATCAGAACGCGCGACCTGTCGAGATCAAATCGATCGGAGAGCGACGCCTCGGCGAAGGCGGAGCCGGTCTTTGCGTCGCCGGCGGCGATGTCCGCCATTACTGCTCTCCTGCGAGAAATCGGGGCGAAGCGCGCTTGGGACTCTTGCGCTCACACGCTAAAAGCAAGGATCAACCCGTGAACGAATCCGGTTCAAAGACCCAGCCGGGCGGCCTTCCGCCGCAGAGGCGCCCCATGAGCGCCGATTCTATATCCGCCACCTTATGCCACACGGAAGCGCCTTTTCAAGGACGGATCTGCTAGCATGCACAGGCTCGAAGCGGGAGCCTGCGCCGCGTTTTCGCCGCCTTCGCCGCATAAGCGCGAGACTCGCATGAAGCTGAAAATAAGCTCGATTCTCATCCTTTTGACGACGGCGCTCGGAATCGGCGCGGCCTTCGCGCACCCCCATGTCTGGGTGGCGGTGCGCAGCGAGGTCATATTCGCGCCCGACGGAAAAATCTCGGGCGTTCAACACGCTTGGGAATTCGACGAAATGTATTCGGCCTATGCCGTACAGGGGCTCGGCAAGGACGGCAAGCCGCCCACCCGGGAAGAACTCGCCCCGCTCGCCAGGACGAACGTCGAATCGCTGGCCGAATTCGAGTTTTTCACCTTCGCCAAGCAGAACAACGCCAAGCTTGCGTTCAAGGAGCCGGAGAAGGTGACGCTCGAAGCCAATGACAAGAAGCTCGTCACGCTGCGCTTCTTCCTGCCGCTGCGGACGCCGGTGGCGGCGAAGAAACCGTTCTCCTTTCAGGTCTATGACCCGACCTATTTCGTCTCCTTCGGACTGGAAAAGAAGGATCCCGTGACGCTCGCGGGGGCGCCGGCCGGATGCTCGCTCAGTCTCGTCGAACCTGCGCCGCTGGTGGCGAATGAAAACCAGAAACTGAGCGAAGCGTTCTTTCAGAACATGTCGCCGGGAGCCGATTTCGGCATGAAGCTGGCGACGCGCGCGATCGTGGCCTGTCCGTGAAGACTGGGCGGAGGATGGTTTGGCTCGGCGTCACCGCCGCGGCGCTGGCCGCGATCGCCGCCTCATCGGCCTGGGGCGCGCCGCGCCATCCGTTTGCGGTCGGCGCTCAAGAGTCGACCGCGGCGGCGACAGGCGTCGCCGGGCTTATCCTGGCATGGCAGAGCAAGTTCCACGCTGAGCTGCACGCCGCCGTGCGCGCGCTGAAGACCGATCCTTCCGCGTTCTTCGCGCTCGCCGCGGCAAGTTTCGCCTATGGTGCCTTTCACGCCGCTGGTCCCGGCCATGGGAAGGCGGTGCTTGCCTCCTACATGCTCGCCAATGAAACGGCGCTGCGCCGCGGTCTGCTGCTTGCGGCGCTGGCCGCGCTGCTGCAAGGACTGGTCGCCATCGCCGTCGTCGGCGCGGCGGCGATGTTTTTTCGCGCGACCGCGAATCAGATGAGCGACGCGACCCACTTCATCGAGCTTGCAAGCTATGCGGCGGTCGCGGCGCTCGGCGCGCGCCTCGCCTGGGTGAAAGGCCGCGCGCTGACGGCGGCCATCCGCATGCCTGCAATCGCGCTGACGGCGCGCGGCTTCGTCTGCGAGGCCATCGACGACCCGACGCATGTGCATGACGCGACCTGCCGCCACGCGCCGGACCCTTCGACATTGGGAGGAGCGAAGTTTCGCCTCGCCGACGCCGCCGCGACCGTCGTCGCCGCCGGCCTGCGCCCCTGCTCGGGGGCCATTCTGGTGCTGGTCTTCACCCTCTCGCAGGGGCTTTTCGCCGCCGGCGCCGGGGCGGTCATCGCCATGTCGGCGGGAACGGCGATTACGACGAGCGCCCTCGCCGCGACGGCTGTTTACGCCAAGAGCGCCGCGGTGCGGTTCGGCGCGAAGGATTCGCGGCGCGCGGTCATCATCGCCCGCGGCGGCGAGTTCATCGCCGCCATCCTCGTTCTGGCGCTCGGCGTTACGCTGCTCTTCGGCCTCGGGCCGGCTCCGCCTGGGACGGCGTGACGCGGCTCGCGGCGACGCACCATAATGATTGCGGCGGGACTGGCCTCATTCGACGCGAGACGCGCTATCTTGAACAGAAGTAGATAGGCGGAGCGGACGATTCGCGTCGCGCGCTTCACGCCCGCGAAGCCGAGGACGACATGACCAGCGCAGAAAAAATAGAGGATCCTTACGTCAAGCGGCCCTGGCTTTCGTCCTACCCCTCTGGCGTCCCGGCGGACATCGACGAATCTTCCTATTCGACGCTGGTCAATATGTTCAACGCGAGCGTTGCGGAATTCGCCGAGCGGCCGGCGATGGAGAGTTTCGGCGCGACGCTCACCTTCGAGGAGCTCGGCCGCGCGGCGGTCGCCGTCGCCGCCTGGCTGCAGACGCGCGGATTAAGAAAAGGCGATCGGGTCGCGATCATGTCGCCCAACGTCCTCGCCTATCCAGCGACGCTCTTTGGCGTCCTGCTCGCCGGCGGCGTCGTCGTGAACGTCAATCCGCTGTACACGCCGCATGAGCTCGAGCACCAGCTGAACGACTCCGGCGCGCGCTTCTTGTTCGTGTTCGAAAACTTTGCGCATACGGCGGCCGCCGCCTGGCCGCACATGAAAGTCGAACGTGCGGTGATCGTGAAGCCCGGAGATCTGATGGGGCTGCGCGGACTGATCGTCAATTTCGTCTCGCGCTGGGTCAAGCGCATGGTCCCCGCCTATCGGCTGCAGGGCGGCGTCGGCTTCGCGCATGTGTTGCAAGCGGGCGCCGAAGAGCCGTTCAAGCCGCCGTCGATCGGGCCGGACGACATCGCCTTTCTGCAATACACCGGCGGCACCACCGGCGTCGCCAAGGGCGCCATGCTGCTGCATCGCAACGTCGCCGCCAATGTCGAACAGTCGTGGACCTGGCTGAAGCCCTATCTCGAAGGTAAGCCGCTGATCATGGTGACGGCGCTGCCGCTCTACCATATTTTCGGATTGACCGCCTGTCTGCTGCTTGTGGTGAAGACCGGCGGTTGCTGCCTGCTGATCGCCAATCCCCGCGACATTAAGGGACTGATCGCGACGCTGCGCAAATCGACGTTCACCCTGTTCTCCGGCGTCAACACGCTTTACGCGGCGATCGCCGACCATTCCACCGCCGGCTCCGTCGACTATTCCAATCTTCTTCTGACCATCTCCGGCGGCATGTCGACCCAAGAGGTCGTGGCGCAAAAGTGGAAGGCGTTGACGGGAAAGCCGATCGTCGAAGGCTACGGACTGACCGAAACGTCGCCGATCGTAACGGTCAACAAGCCGACTATCGCCGAATTCACCGGCGCGATCGGCTATCCGGCGCCGTCGACGGAAGTCTCGCTGCGCTCGCCCGAGGGCGATCCCGTTTCCCTCGGCGAACGCGGCGAACTCTGCGTCAAGGGCCCGCAGTTGATGGGCGGCTACTGGCGCAGGCCCGATGAGACCGCGAAAGCCCTGACGCCCGACGGTTTCCTCAGAACGGGCGACATTGCGGTGATGGCGCCGGACGGGATCATCAAGATCGTCGATCGGCTGAAGGACATGATTCTCGTCTCCGGCTTCAACGTCTATCCGAACGAAGTCGAATCCGTCCTGATCGAACATCCGAAAGTCAAAGAGGTGGCTGTCATCGGCGTGCCGAACGAACATTCCGGCGAAGCGCCGATGGCGTTTGTCGTGGCGCGCGACCCGAGCCTCACGCGCGAGGAGTTGCGCGCCTTCGCGCATGAGCAACTGACGAGCTACAAGGTTCCGCGTTATTACGAATTTCGTGAGAGCCTGCCTAAGAGCAACGTCGGCAAAATTTTGCGGCGCGCGCTTAAGGACGAATTTCTCGCGCGCAAGAACACCGTCGCCGATGAGGGACGCGGCAAGAGCGTGAGAACCGAACTCAAAGGCTGACGATCGCTTTACGCAGATCCGCCGAAGCAATCGGCCGCCTCGCTGATCGCGTCATAGACGAGATCGAGTTCGGCCGCCTCGACGCAATACGGCGGAAAGACATAGATCGTCGGCCCGAGCGGGCGCAGCAGAAGACCACGCGCATTGAAGAAACGCATCAGATCGAGCGCGATCGTCGCCAGATAGCCGCTCTGCGCGACGTTGAGATCGAGCGCCGTGATGATTCCGAGCTGACGGACGTTCGAGAAGCGCGCGTCGTCCGCAAAGCGCGCGATGCGCGTCGCCTGCATCTCGCAAAGCGCCGCGACGCGGGCGGCGGGTTCGCCTGTCGCCCAGACGTCGAGATTGGCGAGCGCCGCGGCGCACGCGATCGGATTGGCGGTGTAGGAACTCGAATGAAAAAAGGCGCGGGCGCGCTCCGGCGATAGATGCGCCTCAAAAATTTCGGCTTTGCACATGGTGACGGCGAGCGGCAGCGCGCCGCCGGTGAGACCCTTGGCGTAGCAGGCGATGTCCGGAACGACGCCCGCCTGCTCGGAGGCGAAGAGCGTTCCGGTGCGGCCGAAGCCGGTCATCACCTCATCGGCGATGAACAGCACGTCGTAACGCGCGCAGATGCGCTTCATCTGCGCGAGCGTATCGGCGCCGTAGAAGAGCATGCCGCCCGATCCAAGAACGAGCGGCTCGACCAGGAGGGCGGCGGGTCTATCGCGGCAGGCGCGCTCCAGCGCGTCGAGCGTCTCCTGCTCGCGCCCGCGCGTGGGGAAGGGAATGCGCGAGACCTCATAGAGCAGCGGCTCGTAAGGCGCATTGAAGGGCGATCGCGCGCCGACGGACATCGTGCCGATCGTATCGCCGTGATAACCGTGTTCGAGCGCGACGATGCGCGTGCGCGCTTCGCCGCGATTGCGCCAGAAGCCGAGCGCCATCTTGATCGCCACTTCGACGCAGGTGGAGCCGCTGTCGGAATAGAAGACGTAGTCGAGGCCCGGCGGCGTCAGCGCCACGAGGCGCCGCGCCAGCGCTTCCGCCGGCTCATGGGTGAAGCCGGCGAAGATGATCTGGTCGAGCCGTTCGGTTTCTTCGCGGATCGCCTGCATGATGGCAGGGTGGCGATGGCCGTGGGTGATGACCCACCAGGACGAAATGGCGTCGAGAAAGCGGGCGCCGTCTTCGGCTTCGAGCCAGGCCCCTTCGGCGCGCGCGATCTTGAAGGCGCCGGGCTGCAGCGCATGCTGCGTGAACGGCCGCCAGACCGGAGAGTCAGTGACGAGGCTCACGCGCCGCTCCCAAAAGCGTCGCGCGCGATCGCGGCGCTGAACGCCGCGCCGAGCGTTTTTTTATTCAGAGGATCGAGCTTCGGCAGACGGCCAAGAATGCGCGCGCCGCCCATCGTCTCGATCGAATGTTGCGCGTCGGCGTCGGCGTCGCCAACGAAAATGATTCCGGTGATTGAGATTCCGCGTCGGCGCAAGGCTTCGAGCGTAAGCAGGCTGTGATTGATCGTGCCGAGGCGCGTGCGCGCGACGAGTATGACCGGCAGGCGCCAGCGTTCGAGCACGTCGATGGTCAGCGCGCGGTCGCTGAGGGGCGTCAGCACGCCGCCAGCCGTTTCTATGATCAGAGGACCGTCGCATGGCGGCGGGTTCAAAGCGGCGGCGTCGATTTCGACGCCCTCGTCGCGCGCGGCAAGATGTGGCGAGGCCGGTCGACGCAGCCGCCAGGCTTCTGGGAAAATATGCGCGGCCGGCGCGCCCGAAAGCCGCGCGACGATCTGCGAGTCCGTCTCGCCATCGAGGCCCGACTGCACCGGCTTCCAGTAACAGGCGTTGAGAGCGCCGACGAGCGCGGCGGAGACGACAGTCTTGCCGACGTCCGTATCGGTTCCCACGATCACGAAGCGGCGGTTCATGGTTCGAGCCTCGCGAGTTCTGCGCCAAGATGCGCGATCATGCGCACGACGTCTTCTTTGCTCGTATTGAGCGTCAGCGCGATGCGCAAGCGCGCGGAGCCGTCCGGCACCGTCGGCGGACGAATGGCGCGAATGTCATAGCCATGCGCCTGCATGCGCGACGCCAGCGTCGTCGCGCGGATATCGCCCCCGACGACGATCGGTTGAATCTGGGAGCCTGAGGGTTCAATCGCGCAGAGGCGCCGCAGCTCGGCGCCGGCGAAATCGATGCGCGACATCAGCTCGGCGCGCCGATCGTCGGCCGCTTCGATGATCTTGAGCGCCGCGCGCACGCAAGCGGCCATAATTGGCGAAGGCGCCGTCGCAAAAATGAACGGCCGGCAGCGATTGATCATGAAGTCCCGCAAAATGCGCGGCAGACAAAGGAGACCGCCGGCGACTCCCATCGCCTTGCCGCAAGTGTGCAGCGTGACGACGTTCTCCGCGCCTTCAAAACGCGCGGCGAGTCCGCGGCCGCCTGGGCCATAGACGCCCGTCGCATGCGCCTCGTCGATCAGGAGAAAGGCGTCGTTCCTCGCGGCGAGCGCATAGAGATCATTAAGCGGCGCCTTGTCGCCGTCCATGCTGTAAAGGCTTTCCACGACGATCCAGACTTTTCCGCCTCCGCCCTTTTCGCGCCAAACGCGGATCGCGTCCTCGGCGGCGCCGACGTCATTATGAGGAAATCGCGCATTCGGCGCGCGCGCCAATCGCATGCCTTCGTGGGCGCTGGCGTGCGCGAGCGCATCATAGAGAATGAAATCGTCGCGCTGAGGCGCCGTCGAGAGCAGCGCTTCGTTGGCGGTGAAGCCGGCGCTGAAATACAGCGCGCTTTCCGCGCCAAAAAAGCGCGCCGCTTCCTCTTCCAGCGCTTCATGCTCCGGATGATTGCCGCGCAACAACCGCGAACCGCCGGCGCCGACGGGAACGCCGCGCGCGAGCGCCGTCGTCACGGCCGCGGCGAGTTCGGGCGACTCGGCCAAAGCCAGATAATCATTCGACGCGAAATCCAGTCCGGCGCGCGAAGCGAGCGCGCGCAGCCTGCCGCGCGCGGCGAGGCTCGCAAGATCTTGCGCGTAGCGCTCAAGCATGAAGGGCCGATGCTCGATCAGGAGAAACGCTCCCAGGCGGCCTGTCGGGAAACGCCCAGGACCTTGCCGATCGCCGTCCAGCTCACCTCGCGTTTGCGAAGCGCCGCGACTTGCGCGTGAATCAGTGAATGCAGCGCCGCCACGCTGGCCTCGCTCGCCTTGATCGAGGTCAGCAGCTGCTCGTCGGTGAGGTCGTCCCAGCTTTTGAACGGCGAAGGCGCGGCGTCAAGAATCGTGTTGCAGACTCCGACGCAATCTTCGCAAATATAGCCCCCGGCGGCGCCGCCGATGAGCCGCGCGACCTGCGTCTCGGACTTCTTGCAGAATGAGCAGCGCAGCTTACGTTTGGGCAAGGCCAGCATGACAGCTCTCGCATGTCCAGGGCGATCGGATGTCAAGCCAATCTTGACAGCCTGCAGGACCGCCGTCAAGTCTCCCTTGACAAGGGCGCACTTGAAACGAGCGCCCGCAACCGCGATCTAAAGAGAAGCGTTTTCCACCGATAGGAGCCGCGATGAACGCGCAGATCGGCGCAACCGCGCCCCCCTCCCGCATCCCGTGGCCGCCGATCCTGATGGCGATGACCTTGGCGGCCGGGCTGGCGCTCGACGCCGCGACAGGGGCTTCGCTCACCGACCGCGCCTCTTCTTCTATCACCCAGATCGCCGGCGCGGCCATTGTCCTCCTCGCGCTGGCCAATGACGTCTGGTGCTTTCGCATCCTCTCGCGCCATGAAACGACGATCATGCCGCATCGCGCCGCGTCCTTTCTCGTGACCGAGGGGCCGCTCCGCTTTTCGCGCAATCCGATCTATATCTCGCATGTCGCCCTGATCTTTGGCCTTGGTCTCTTCCTCGGCTCGCCCTTTACGCTGTTGTTGACGCCGGTTCTGGCGATCGGGCTGACAAAGCTGGCGATCGAGCCCGAAGAGCGGCATCTTCTTGGGAAATTTGGCGACGACTATCGGTCCTATATGGCGCGCACGCGGCGGTGGCTTTAAACTGATGCGCGTGGGCGTTGTGAACGAGGCGGCAAGTATGAACGCTCAATCTCCATTACCCGGCGGCGAACGCCTCGACTTCACCGTCCGAGGCATGACCTGCGCCTCCTGCGTGTCGCATGTCGAAAAAGCCCTGGCGCATACGCCGGGCGTTAACGCCGCCAGCGTCAATCTCGCGACTGAACGGGCGGAGGTTTCTCTGGCGCCGGGGGCCAGTCTCGCGCAACTCGTCAAGTCGGTCTCGGACGCGGGCTACGAGGCGGTCGTCGAGACAATCGAGATCGGCGTCGGCGGCATGACCTGCGCCTCCTGCGTCTCGCATGTTGAGAAGGCGCTCAGCGCCGTTCCGGGCGTCATGGAAGCGAAAGTCAATCTCGCGACCGAACGCGCGACCGTGCGCGCGCTCGCCGGGCCCGGCCTGACAGACCGCCTGCGCCGGGCGATTTCACAGGCCGGCTATGAGCCGCGCGCGATCGAATCCGATTCTGGCGGCGCCGATCGCGAGAGAATGCGACGTGAGGAAGAGATGCGCGCGCTGCGCTTCCGCCTCATCGTCGCCGCGACTCTAACGGCGCCGATCTTCGTGGTCGAAATGGGCGGGCATCTGATCCCCGCCGTCCATCACTGGACGATGAGCGTGATCGGCGAGGCGAGGATCCGCGAGATTTCCTTCCTGCTGACGACCATCGTGCTGTTTGGACCGGGCCTGGTTTTCTTCCTCAAGGGGATTCCGTCGCTGTTGCGGCGCCAGCCCGACATGAACGCCCTCGTCGCCACCGGCACGCTCAGCGCCTATCTCTATTCCGTCGTCGCGACCTTTGCGCCCCAGGTGCTGCCAGCCGGCTCGGTGCATGTCTATTACGAGGCCGCGGTCGTCATCGTCACCCTCATCCTGTTCGGCCGCTATCTCGAAGCGCGCGCCAAAGGCCGCACGTCGGAGGCGATCCGCGCGCTGGCGCGGCTTCAGCCGAAAACCGCCCGCGTCGAGCGCGACGGCGCGACCGTCGACGTCGATATCGACGACGTGCGCGTCGGCGACATCGTGCTGGTGCGGCCGGGCGAACGTATTCCGACCGACGGCGTGGTCACGCAGGGCGCATCCCATGTCGATGAGTCGATGGTCACCGGCGAGCCGACGCCGGTCGCCAAGCGGACGGGCGCCGCGGTCACCGGGGCGACCGTCAACGGCTCCGGCGCATTCTCGTTTCGCGCCACCCGCGTCGGCGCCGATACGACGCTCGCCGGCATCATCCGCATGGTCGAGCAGGCGCAGGGCGCCAAGCTGCCGATTCAGGCGATGGTCGATCGCGTCACCGCCGTCTTCGTCCCGGCTGTTTTCGCCGTCGCGGCGCTGACCTTCGTCGTCTGGATGCTGATCGGTCCGGAGCCGCGCCTCACTTACGCGCTGGTCAATGCGGTCGCCGTGCTGATCATCGCCTGCCCCTGCGCCATGGGGCTGGCGACGCCGGCGGCGATCATGACCGGCACCGGCCGGGCGGCGGAGCTCGGCGTGCTGTTTCGCAAGGGCGAAGCCCTGCAGACGCTGCGCGACGTGACCCTCATCGCCTTCGACAAGACCGGCACGCTGACGTATGGCAAGCCGCGCCTGACCGATCTCGTCGCGACGCCCGGCAAGAACGAGAATGAGCTTCTGCGGCTTGCCGCGAGCGTCGAGGCGCAGTCCGAACATCCCGTCGGCGCGGCGCTGGTCGTCGCCGCCAAGGCCGCGGATCTGGCGCTTTCCCCCTGCGCCGACTTCAAATCGATCGCCGGCATGGGCGTCACGGGGATCGTCGACCGCAAGACCGTCGCCATCGGCGCAGAGCGCTTCATGGCGTCGCTTGGCCTCGACGCTTCGCCTTTCGCGCAAGACGCTCAGAGGCTCGCCGAGGAAGGCAAAACGCCGCTTTACGTCGCGGTCGACGGGAAGCTCGGCGCCATACTCTCCGTCGCCGACGATCTGAAGCCGACCAGCCGCGCCGCGATCGACGCGATTCATTCGCTCGGCGTGAAAACCGCGATGATCACCGGCGATGACGCCCGGACGGCGAAGGCTATCGCCGCGAGACTCGGAATTGACGAGGTCGTCGCCGGCGTCCTCCCCGACGGAAAAGTCGCGACGCTCGAGCGGCTGCGGGAGGCCAACAAAATCGCCTTCGTCGGCGACGGGGTGAACGACGCGCCGGCGCTCGCGGCCGCCGACGCCGGGATCGCCATCGGCACGGGAACCGACATCGCGATCGAGGCCGCCGACGTCGTGCTGATGTCGGGCGATCTCGCCAAGGTGCCGGCGGCGCTCGCGATCTCGCGCGCAACGATGCGCAACATCCAGCAGAATTTGTTCTGGGCGTTCGGCTATAACGTCGTGCTCATACCGGTGGCAGCGGGCGCGCTCTATCCCGTCAACGGCATGCTGCTCTCGCCGATGTTCGGCGCGGCGGCCATGGCGCTGTCGAGCGTTTTCGTGCTGACCAATGCGTTGCGCCTGCGCCGCTTCAAGGCGCCGATCATCGCAAGCGCCGATTCCGGCGCGGAGGCGGCGCCGATTGAAACGGAAGCTGCGGATAAGGAATTCAAGGAGGAAGTAATGACAACATTCAATGTGCAAGACATGACCTGCAATATGTGCGTGAAACATGTCACCAAGGCGGTGCAGGCCGTCGAGCCGAACGCCGACGTCAGGGTCGATCTCGCCACGGGCAAGGTCGATGTGACGCCGGCGCCGAAAGACGCGCAGGCGCTCGCCAAGGCGATCAGCGAAGCGGGCTATCCGGCGCAGGTCGCCGCGTGAGTTTCGCGACGAACCGCGGCGGAAGCGCGCCATGACGCCGACGACGACGCGCTCGCTCGCCGGCAAGACGCTCTTCATCACCGGCGCGAGCCGAGGAATCGGACTCGCCATCGCCATGCGCGCCGCGCACGACGGCGCGAACGTCGTCGTCGCGGCGAAGAGCATCACCGAAAACCCGAGAATTCCTGGCACGATCTACACCGCCGCAGCCGAGATCGAAGCGGCGGGCGGACAGGCGCTCGCCATCCCTTGTGACATTCGCTTTGAGGATCAGGTGGAGGCGGCGGTCGGTCAGGCCGTGTCCTGCTTTGGCGGGATCGACATCCTCGTCAACAACGCCAGCGCCATCGATCTGCGCGGGATCGACGCGCTCGAGATGAAGCGCTTCGATCTGATGCATCAGATCAACGCGCGCGGAACCTATTTATGCTGCAAGGCGGCGCTGCCGCATCTGCGCCAATCCGCCAATCCGCATATTCTCACGCTGTCGCCGCCGCTGGATTTGAACCCGAAGTGGTTTTCGCCGAACCTCGCCTACACAATGTCGAAATATGGGATGAGCCTGGTGACGCTCGGCCTCGCACGGGACCTCGCGCCCGACGGCGTCGCCGTGAATGCGCTCTGGCCGGAGACGGCGATCGCGACGGCTGCGGTGGGCAATCTTCTGGGCGGCGACGAACTGCTGCGCAGGTCACGTAAACCCGAGATCGTCGCGGACGCCGCGCACGCCATTCTGATTCGTCCCGCAAAGAGTTGCAGCGGCAATTTTTTCGTCGACGTCAGCGTTCTGGCGGAAGAAGGCATGACCGACTTTTCGACCTACGCCGTCGATCCCCGGGTTGACGCCGTGCTCGACTTTTTCCTCGAGGCGCCGATCACCGCCAAGGTGACGAAAACGTCGTTTCACCTGGGGAAATAGCCTTACGCCAGCGCGGCTGCGCCCATTGCGATCGTATAGACGCCGACGGCGGCGACGATCGCGCCTGAAACATAGGGGGCGCGGGCGGCCAGCGCTTCGAATCCGGGCCAGCGCGACGCGGCGTGACGCATGCCGAGCGCCGCCGCCACCCCGACAAGCACGAGAGTCAGCGCCAGCCCGATGCTGAAGCAGAGCACCAGCAGCGCGCCGAGTCCGATGCGACCGACTTGCAGGCAAAGCAGCAGAACGGTGATCGACGCGGGACAGGGAATGAGTCCGCCCGTCAGGCCGAAGAGAATGATCTGTCCGGTCGTCACGCGGCGACTGGCGAAGCGCCGCTCGATATCTAACGCATGTTCGCGCTCATGCGCGTCAGCATAGACGGTGGGATCGACGTCGAGGAGCGCGCTCTCGAATTCCTCTTCCTGGTGGCTATGCGGCACGCCGCCGTCATGAGCGTGAGGATGGGCATGGTCGTGAACATGGCCGTGAACATGGTCTTCGTCGTGCGAGTGGCCATGCGCGTCGCAGGCGCCGGCTGGAAGAAGTCCGCTCGCATGCGCGGGCGCCGTCGTCACGGCGCCTTTGGCGGCGATATCCCGCCAGCTTCGCCAAATCATCCAAAGCGCGACGGCGATGATCAACACGCCAGAGACAATCTGCAGATAGGGTTCGTTCGCTTCGACGTTCAGTTGCGCGCCGAGATAAAGCCCGGTCAGCGCCACGGCCCAGACGATCGCCGTATGGGAAATTGTCGCCGCGACGCCCAGCAGCACCGCTTGCGCCACCGTGCCGCGAACCGCGACGATGAAGGCGGCCATCATCGTCTTCGAGTGGCCCGGTTCGAGCCCGTGCAGCGCGCCCAAAGCCACAGCGCTCGGCGCAAAAATCCAGGCGTTCGACGCGCCGGCGCGGAAGACTTCGGAGAGGTCGGACATCGTGTTCGCCGTGGGCTCCTCGGGCGCAAGGCCGAGGCGATGGAAGGGGCGCAGCCTCTGAGCGGCGCTCTCATGCGCCGCCGGCAACGAGGCAGCCTCAACCCCGGTATTTTATAGTGAGCGTCGCTTGATGAAACAAGCGCCAGTAGAAACAGAGAAATAGAAGCAGCGCGGCGCCAAGGGCGAAGGCGGTCGTTTCAATTCATTTGGCCGCGACGGCGCCAACTCCGCGGGCAGCCTTTTCATACGCAGCGGCGCTTTGCGCCACGCCCGCCCGCGCATCCCTGGCGGACCGCAAGGCTTCGCGGCGCAGTCCCCAAAAGAAAACCCCCGGCTTTATGGGCCGGGGGCTTTTTAGTTCAATTCGTCAGTATCGATCAGGGCATATCGCCCGCGACGAACTTCGGAATGACCGGACCGCCGATTTCGGCCGCGAAGCGGCGACCCGTCGGCGAGAAGAACATCAAGAGGCCGCCGATCTGGCTGTCGGTGTCGTAAGCCAGGTCAGACAGACGCTCGATGTCCCAACGCGCGTCCTGCACCTTCACGGCGATTTCCTTGGTCTCGCCCGGCGCGATCGGCGTCGGGTCCGTCGACAGACCGCGGTCGGCCAACAGATAGTCCGGGAAGTCGGGCTTCGTCGTGAACACGTCAGGGTTCAGGAAGCGCAGGCCGGCCGCCGTATATTCGCCAAGGCGAAGCGGCTCGGAGGTCGTGTTCGTGACCTTGACGTTGATCGTCAGCTCACGGCCAGGAACCTTGTAGACGCCGCCGTTCAGATCGGCCGTCACGCGCTCCTTGCCGACGCCCGCCGTGCCGTCCGTAACGAGCGGCGTCAGAGGCTTCTGCAAGCCCGCCTGAAGCGGGATCGTGCGCGGGAAGGTCGAGTTCGTCACAGCGTAGCCGACGATCGTCGCCAGAATGGTCAACGCCAGGACAATCGCGCCAATCCGCTTGTCGTCGTCAGTCACCTGCTCATCAACCTTGCCGGTGGCGACACGGAGATAAGAAGCGATGACGCCCTTACGGACGAACCAGAACAGGATCCACGCCGCGCCAACCGCAAGCCACGGCAGATGCCACGCGTAAACGCGGTTGATGCCGTAGGTCTCGAGGTCGACCGTCGAGCCATCAAGCAACGTCACCGGATCGGTGAAGTCCTTCATGTCGCCCTTGATCTCGATCCACTGGCCGGGGCCGATGATCGGACCGCCGCCCTCGACGTTGACCTGCGCATGAACGTGCCAACGGCCCGCGCGACGACCGCGAAGGTTGATGGAGAAGGCGTAGTCGTTGCCAGGAACAAGCGACACCGAACGCGGCGCAAACTGATCGCCGATGAACTGCGCCGTACGAACCAGAACCGGACCGGGCTCGCCGGCGTTCAGGAACGACACGCGCGGATTGGCGACCGCCTGCGGCCAGGCGGAGAACACATGGATCTTGCCCGACAGCACCATCTCTTCATTGACGTTCACCGTCGTCTTCGACCACTGGACGTCATACCAGTTCAACGTGCGCATCCGAAGAAACGCCTGCTGAGACTTTTCGCCGTGCGCCGACGCAGGAGCAACAGCTCCCAGGGTCGCCGCCACAGCCGCCGCCGCGCCAATCGCGGCGAGCTTGACGAACTTTTTCATCGATAAACCTCCCAGGTTCCTCTTCCCGGCCGCCGCCTCGCGCGCCAACCGGTCTTGTCTCTCGCAGCGGACCTTCGCTCTTAAAAAAGCTTCCAGCCCGCCGCTCTTCTTTCTTGCAGGCCGCCGCGGCGCCCGTTCAGCGCCGCAGCACGCGACGCGGCTTAGATCGTGTCGATGATCTTGGTCGTCGAATACCAACGACCCATGAACCACCACAGGAAATACACCATCATCGAGACGAAGCCCGAGAAGAACGCCGCAACCGGCACAACGTCCTTACCGAAGGTGCGCAGCGTGCCGCGCTCGACCATGCGGATATATTCCGGCATCGAGGTGCGGACGAAGTGGAAGCCGATCAGATCCGCAAGCGTCATCAGCTGACCATGCTGCTCCGTCGCCTGATGGAACGCCGCAATCGCCGGCCAGTTGTTCGGGTAGAACAACAGACCCCAGCCGAGCGAACCAACAATCGCCGTGATCACATAGGAGCCCGACAGAAGCAGGATCACGTCAAGCCAGATCGCCGGAACGATCAACGCAGACGGGAACACAAGGCTGATCGGGAAGTAGGTCCAGCCCCAGAAGTTGACGTAGCGGTTGATCCACTCGCCAATCAGCAGGCCAAGAGCCGCGAACACCGCGCCGAACGGCAGACGGAAGTTCACCCACCAGAACGCCTGCGCCGCGGCGCAGAAGGTCACGCCGAGAATCGGCACGACCGTCGGCCACATACGACGATCCTTCCAGTCAACCCAGAAGTCCCAGTCGCCCGCCGTCAACATGAAGTGGACGTGGTAGCCGCCAAGAACGGCGAAGAACAGAAGAACAAGAAGCATCCAGTCGACCGTCTGAACGCAACCCGCCGCCTCGGCGACGGAGTTGAACGGACCGACCGCCCCCCCGCTTTTCGATTGTGACATCACTCTTCTCCTTGGTGTTTCTCGAACCCGTAAAGCCCGAGTTCTTTCCTTATGGCCTCCGGCAGGCCTTCCCGCCGCCGGCGCCCGGACGGCGGAGATCCCGCCGGCCGCATCGCTTAAAAACCCTTCGCAACCCGATCGCCCCCAGAGCCCGAAGACCCCTTCTCGACCGCAACAAGCCAACCCATTCGCCAAAGCGACAGGCAAAAGCTCTCTGGTTCTCGCGAAAAGCCCGGAGCCAGTCGCCGCCCGCCTTAAAAGCGGGCGGCGAAGTCTCGGATTACTCGGTCAGGAGGGCGACGCCTTCCTTGCCGATCAGGCGCTGAATGTTCATCAGCAGCTGAAGCACGACGCCGAACACGCCGAGCGCCATCCAGCCGAAGAACACGAAGCCCCAATGCAGCGGCGCAACGAACAGTTCTTCCATGAACCAGAACGTGTGGCCCCACTCATTCAGGCCGACGTTCGGGATGATCATGAACGGGCCAATCGCCACGATCAGATAGGCAACCGAATAGCCCTTGGAGAAATACGGAAGACGGGTCTTCGCATAGAAGAAGCCGCCCACCGCGATCACCGAGTAGATCGGGTAGCTCATGTAGAACTCGATGATGTGCGACGGCGTGAAGTCCGTGTCGCGAATCACCGTCATGTGCCAGGTGCCGTCCTGCTCGGTGAAGAACGACGCGCCCCAGTAAATGGCCGCGGCGTAAACAACAAGCCATTGCACTTCGACAACCAGGCGGCGCATCTCTTCGCGCGGCGCCAGGTTCGAGAAGTCGCGCGTGCGCGTCTTCCAAAGAAAGCCCGCAAGGCCAATGCCGGAGATCAGCTCAAGCGGAATCTCGGTCCAAAGGATCGACATCCAATATGTCTGAAACTCCGGAGCGAACGAATCAAGGCCGGCGCGCCAGCCAAAAACCTGCTCGTAAATCCGGACGACCAGATAGAACCCGTTCAGAACGGCCAAGCCGATCCACATGCCCTTCAGGTCTACTACAGCTTCCGTGCCAGCAGCAGCGCGGGCTGCTGTGTCAGTCGTTGAGCTCATTATGACTCCTCCATAAAATTTGGCTCAAAGAGACGCTCTTCGAGGCTGACGCATCTTGCTTGTTATGGCGCATCGAAACAGTGACTTTGTCGCCAAATACGGCGCAGAACCCGCCACGCGGAAGTCTCTCGCAATACAAAAAAAAGGCCCGGCGCTGACGCCGGGCCCTATGCTTTCAATCGCCGGAGTTTAGACCGGCTGTGGCTCCAAGCCGCCGACGTCGGGCTCTGGCTTTTGCCCCGTCGTCGGCACCGCCGAGCCGCGCGGCGGCGGCGTTGGCGTCGACTCTTCGCGCACCGGCCGCTTGCCGGCGAGCAGGCCCTTCATCTCGTCGCCGGACAGCGTCTCAAATTCGAGAAGCGCATTGGCGATCGTGTCGAGTTGGCTGCGCTTTTCCGACAGGATGCGCATCGCCTCGTCGTAGGCCTCCTGCACCAATCGGCGCACCTCGGCGTCGATCGTCTGCTGCGTCGCCTCGGAAATCGTCTGCTGACGCCCGAGGGAATATCCGAGGAACTGCTCCTGCTCGGGATTGGCGTAGGCGACAGTGCCGAGCTTGTCCGAGAAGCCGAGCTGAGTGACCATCGCACGCGCCACACGGGTGCATTGCTGAATGTCCGAAGCCGCTCCCGACGTCACCTTGTCGTGGCCAAAGATCATTTCCTCGGCGACGCGGCCGCCCATGGCGATGGCGAGCATCGCGGTCAGTTGCTCGTATGTTTGCGAGATCTGATCGCGCTCGGGGAGGCCCTGCACCATGCCGAGCGCTCTGCCGCGCGGAATGATCGTCGCCTTGTGGATCGGCATCGCGCCAGGAACCGAGAGCTGCACCAGCGCATGGCCGCCTTCGTGATAGGCGGTGAGTTTCTTCTCCTCATCCGTCATCACCAGCGTGCGCCGCTCGGCGCCCATCATGATCTTGTCGCGGGCGTCCTCGAACTCCTGTTTCGTGACGATCCGCTTCGAGCGCCGCGCCGCGAGCAGCGCCGCCTCGTTGACAAGATTCATCAGATCGGCGCCCGAGAACCCCGGCGTGCCGCGCGCGACGATCTTCAGATCCACGTCCGGCGCCAAAGGCACCTTGCGGGCGTGAACCTTGAGGATCTTCTCGCGGCCGATGAAATCCGGGTTCGGCACCTGGATCTGCCGGTCGAACCGGCCCGGACGCATCAGCGCCGGATCGAGCACGTCCGGACGGTTGGTCGCGGCGATCAGGATGATGCCCTCATTCGCCTCGAAGCCGTCCATCTCGACGAGCAGCTGATTCAGCGTCTGCTCGCGCTCGTCATTGCCGCCGCCCAGGCCGGCGCCGCGATGGCGGCCGACCGCGTCGATCTCGTCGACAAAGATGATGCAGGGCGCGTTCTTCTTCGCCTGTTCGAACATGTCGCGCACGCGCGAGGCGCCGACGCCGACGAACATTTCGACGAAGTCGGAGCCCGAGATCGAGAAGAACGGCACGCCCGCCTCGCCGGCGATGGCGCGCGCCAGCAGCGTCTTGCCGGTGCCGGGCGGTCCCACCAGCAGCACGCCGCGCGGAATGCGCCCGCCGAGCCGCTGGAACTTCTGCGGATCGCGCAGGAATTCGACGATCTCCTGCAGATCCTCCTTGGCTTCGTCGACGCCGGCGACGTCCTCGAAGGTGACGCGCCCTTGCGTCTCCGTCAGCAGTTTCGCTTTCGATTTGCCAAAGCCCATCGCGCGGCC
>NZ_JADNQZ010000058.1 GCF_015709515.1 Methylocystis sp. H62 | reverse complement strand
CCCGTTCAGAACGGCCAAGCCGATCCACATGCCCTTCAGGTCTACTACAGCTTCCGTGCCAGCAGCAGCGCGGGCTGCTGTGTCAGTCGTTGAGCTCATACCCTTCTCCTCCAATGTGCTCCCAGGGAATTGCGCGTGACCGGTATCGCTCCGCCTCCCACAACGGAGCCGCTTCGTCCTCGTTTCGTAAAGCAAAGCGAAAGCGCGTCTTCTTCTAAAAACACGCAAAACCGCCCTTGTCTGCCGCAGCCTTCCCGAAAACCCCGGAACCCCACGCCCAAAGGCGAGCAAATCCCAAAATCCCCAGAACCCGGCTGCTTGTTGTTATCGGACGAAAACCGACGTCGCCGCCTAAGCCAAAATCCCCAATCCGCCTCTTGAAAGAGCGAACCGCAGACCCAGCTCAGCGTGCCGCAACATTCCAATAACCCCCGATAATCACAATACCCGTTAGTATAGAGGAAAACAATCTATCGAATAGCCAATGCAACCCTAGTGGATAGTGTCATAACTGCCTATTAGGGCTGGGTAGGACTACGGAGGCGCTTGTGCGAATATGGAATAAATGACTGTATATCAGCTAGTTAAATTGCGTGGCGCCATTCGCAGCATTTTTTTGGCATAACCGTGGCTGTATACGGCGGTCTCCTCGCCGGTTGGACAGAGCCTCTTGCGGAAGCCGATCGAAACTCACGGCGCGACCAGGGCGTTGCGCAGATCTGCCGCCCTCGCGTCGCGTTGGGAAAGCGGCGCAACGCCGAAGCGGAGCTCAATCGTGCGCAGCACCGAGAGCGTGTCGTAGACGGTCTTGTCGACGAAGCCCTTCTTGGCGAAGGGAGAAATGATCAGCGTCGGCACGCGGACTCCCGGGCCGAATTGATCGCGTCGCGGCGGCGCGACGTGATCCCAGAACCCGCCATTTTCATCAGCCGTGATGATGATCAGCATATCGGCCCAGTTCGGGCTCTTGCGCAGCCGTGCGACGACGTCTCCGACATGGGCGTCGCCCGCCGCAAGATCCGAATAGTCCGGATGCCCGTTGAAGACCCCCAGCGGCTTGTAGAAGCTGACCTGCGGCAGCTCGCCCTTTTCGATGGCCCGGTAGAACTCGTCGGCGTCCTTGAGATGCGCGCGGCCTTCTCGACCTTCGGCGTAATTGGCGAAATAGGCGAACGGCTGATGGTGGGTTTGGAAGGCGTCCGGCTTGTCCTCATAAGGCTTGAGGCGGCCTTCGATGACGTCGCGCCAGCCGCCGGCGTACCAAGCCCAAGTGACGTTCTTCTCCGTCAACCGATCGCCAATCGTCGGCGCATGCGCCGGCGGCAGCCGCTCCTGCGCCTCCGTCTTGTCATGCTTGGAAATGGCATTCCCCGGCTGGAGCGTGCCGATCGCTTCCAGGTCGATCGTCAACCGGCCAAACCGCTTATGCCGCGGCGGACCGTCGAGCACGCTGGGCGGAGAGTCCTCTTCGCGCTCGCGAATCGTGAGATCGGCGCCCTGCCCGTCCTTGATCGTCGCGAGTTGTGGCAGAAATTTCTTTCTAGTCGCCTCCACCGGATTGTCGAAAACCGGCGCGCAACCGCAGATCAGGAAGAAATGATTGAGCATCGAGCCGCCGAACGCCGCGTGGAAAAAATGATCGGCGAGCGTGAATTCCTTGGCGAGGGCCCACTGCTTGAGCTCCGAACCGTCGTAATAGCCCATGACGAGCGCGCCTGCGTTTGACGCCTCGACGAAGCGATCCATTTTTCCGCCGTCGATCTGCTCCTGCTCGAGGTAGAAGTCGTGCACCGGATCCATGGTGTGGCCGTCGATGTCGACGAAAGGCTCGAGGCGAAACGGCGCGTTCGGCAAGCGCCGCGGAAAGCGATCGTCGGCGCGCGGACGCGGCAGCGCGGTCAGCGGCCGTCCGTCGAAATCCACTTGCGGCGGGTGCTGCGCCGAATTGATTCCTTCAGCGCCGGGAAACAGCCCGAACACATGATCGAAGCTGCGATTCTCGGTGAAGATGACGACGACATGGCCGATTCGCGCGAAAGGATTTTCTTGTTCCTGCGCCGCGGCGCGCGCGCAGGTCGCGGTCGCACAAATGGCGAGGGAGATGACGAACCGTCCGACGGTTTTCATTGACAGGCATTCTCCGCGCGGCGCTGCGCCGCGCGGAGAATCTAATTGGCGACCCAGCACGATTTGTGACGGTCCCGTCTTCTTTTTTTGTTTCGGCGGGCCGATCGGTCGGGCGCGCTACTGCGGAAGCGGCGTGTCCTTGGTGCGCGGCGGCAGCACCGGATAGACCGCCTTAGGCTGGTCGCCATTCAGCGTTCCCAGAAACGCGACGATCGCCTTGACGTCCGGCTCGGAGAGATTTTCGCCAAGCTGGTCTTTGGCCATGAGGTCGACCGCCTCTTCCAGCGTCCAGACAGAGCCGGTGTGAAAGTAAGGCGCGCGCAGAGCCACGTTGCGCAACGGCGCGGAGCGGAAAACGAAGTCGTCCGCTACGTCATTGGTCACCTTGGAGCGGCCCTTGTCGGCGACGGGCATGATCTCGACGCTCGGCTTCTGAGCGACGCCGAAGGGGAAATAGCCGTTGCCGCCGATGTTGACGCCGCCGTGACACGCGGCGCAGCCCTTGTCGATGAAAAGGCGCAGGCCTTTTTTCTCAACGTCATTGAGCGCGTTGACGTCACCCTTCAGGAACTTGTCGAATGGCGCATTCGGCGTCGTCAGCGTCGCCTCAAAAGCCTCGATGGCCTTCGCCATGTTATCGAAACTGACCGGTTTCGGGTCGGCCGGAAAGGCGGCCTTGAACTCCGCGACATAGGCCGGTATGCTATTCAGCATCTTTTCGACCTGCGCCGGCGTGTTGTTCATTTCAACGTCGGCCTGGACCGGACCCTTTGCTTGCGCCTTAAGGTCGACGGCGCGCCCATCCCAAAATTGCGCGACGTTGAATACGGCGTTGAGAACCGTCGGCGCGCGGCGCGGTCCCTTCGCCCAGCCATGGCCGATCGACGTCGGTCCGGCGTCGACGCCGCCGGTTCCGAGATTGTGACAGCTGTTGCAGCTGATGATCTGACTCTTCGAAAGTCGCGGATCGAAAAAGAGCTTGCCGCCGAGGTCGATCTTGGCGGGCGTGATCTCGTTATTCTTGACGACGCTCGCGACGCTCGCGGCGTCGATCGGCTTGAAGACCGCATTGGCGTCGGCGCGCAAATCGCCCGCGACGGCCATGGCCGGCGCCAGCAGAGTCGCTGCGAGCGCGGCGAACCTGGTCAAATACATCCCTTACTCCTGCAGTTGATTTGCGGAGGCGCTGTTTCGCGTCGCGACGAACCGCCTCTCTGCGGAGGTCAGCTACCACAGCCACGCGGCCGGCGGAAGGGAGCACGGCAGTGACCCTCTTCAAAAACAGTCCAGTGTAGCATGAACACGACCTGAAGAGCGCAGCGCCGTACCGGAACTCCAAGCACAGGCCCAGCACCCTATCGGGCGGTTTATTGCGCCACTCTAATGCAATGCACAATCACTACTCGCCATGACGCAATATTCGTCCGGCGAGTTCTTTGACGGCAGCGCCGAGCGTCACAGCCATGACTTGCCCTGCCGCTAAAAGCAGAGCAAACTTAATGTGAAAACAAAAGCCGGCGAGAAGCCGAGCGGTCGCGGAGGGGCTCATGGCGCGCGTTGCTAATGTTTGGAAATCCGTTGAGACGACGCTTGTCGCACTTCCGCTTGCGGCGCTGCTCGCCGCCGGCGGCTGGGCGATGGCCGAGCCGCTCGGCCTGCCAAAAGTCCCGGTTCCGGCGGACAATCCGCAGTCGCCTGAAAAGATCGCGCTCGGCGACAAGCTGTTCCATGACGCGCGCTTCTCGATCGACGGCACGGTGAGCTGCTCGACCTGTCACAATGAAAAAAAAGCTTTCACGGACAGTCCGCTGCGGGTTTCCGAGGGTCACCATAAGCTGACCGGCACGCGCAACGCCCCGTCGGTCATCAACGCGGCCTATTACACCTCGCAGTTCTGGGACGGGCGCTCGATCTCGCTGGAGGATCAGTCGCAGCACCCGATGGTCAACCCAGTGGAAATGGGGCTGTCCAATCACGAGCCGGTGCTCAAGATCGTTCGCGAAGATCCCGCCTATGTCGAGGGCTTCAAGAAGGCGTTCGGCAAGAGCGGCAAAGACGTGACGATGGATGACGTCGAGAAGGCGATCGCGAGCTTCGAGCGCACGGTCATCTCGGGCGATTCGCCCTTCGACAAGTGGTATTTCGGCGGCGACCGCAACGCCATCAGCGATCAGGCCAAACGCGGCTTCGACCTTTACGTCGGTCAGGGACGATGCGTGTCCTGCCACGCCATCGAACAGACGCAGGCGCTCTTTACCGACAACAGGTTCCACAATATCGGCGTCGGCATCAACCGCATTCAAGGCGACGTGCCGCGTCTCGCCGCCGAATTCCTCAAAGCGAAAGCGGCGGGCGCGTCCGTCGACAAGACGGTGCTCGCCGATCCCATGGTCTCCGAACTCGGCCGGTTCGCGGTGACGAACTCCTTCGATGAAATCGGCGCCTTCAAGACCACGACGCTGCGCAATATCGCGGTGACCGCGCCTTACATGCACGACGGTTCGCTCAAGACGCTCAAAGACGTCGTCAAACATTACAACGAGGGCGGAAAGAGCCCCGGCGATCCGACGCCGGTCAATCCCTATCTCTCGGGCGGCATTCGGCCGTTGGATCTGAAGGATCAGCAGATCGACGACCTCGTCGCGTTTCTAGAGACGCTGACGAGCCCTGCTTATGTGACGGCGCAAATAAAATAGCGGCGAGACCAACGCTCAGGAGAAAACAAGCGGCCTCGCCACATAAGCGCGAAGCCGCGAGGGAGGATAGGAAATGACCAGACTCATCACCCGGCGCAGCGTGATCGCCGCCGGCGCCGCCGCCGGAACGCTCACGACTCTGCCGATCTCCATGGTGCGCCTCGCCTTCGGCGGAACGCGCGAGGATTTCAGCTTCACCTATATTTCCGATTCGCACATTCAGCAGATCAAGGGTGCGAGCTTCGTGCGCAACTGGGACATGGGCCTCAAGCGCGCCGTCGCCGAGGCCAATCTCATTACGCCGGAAGCCGATTTCGTGATGTTCGGCGGCGATCTCGCGCAGCTCGGCAAGAAGGAGGAGCTCGACCACGGCGCCGAGATGCTTTCGCATGTGAAGGGCAAGCTCCACAGCGTCATGGGCGAGCACGACTATTATCTCGACCTCGGCGAATATTGGTCGAAGCTCTATGGCCCGCAATGGTACAGCTTCGATCACAAGGGCGTTCATTTCGTCGTGTTGAATTCGATTCTCACGACGGATGAATGGACGTTTCATCGTTGGCCGACAGCCGAGCAGCGCATGCTCGAAATGGCCGGACTCGATAATCCCAACGGCTCGCCGTTCATGGTCGGCGAAAAGCAGCGCGCCTGGCTCAAGGACGATCTCGACAAAGTGGCCAAGGACACGCCGCTCATCGTCTTCTCGCACTCGCCGCTGCAGAAGATCTATAAGGGCTGGAACTTCTGGACTGACGACGCCGAGCAGGTGCAGGCCTTGTTGCAGCCGTTCAAGACCGTCAATGTGATCTACGGCCACGTGCACCAGATCCAGTACAATCAGATCGGCAACATCTCCTTCAATGCGGTGATGGCGACGGCCTGGCCCTGGCCCTACCCCGACACTTATGCGCAAGCCGGCGCGCATGTGCCGGTGCTGACGGTTCCGATGAACCGCGCCGACCCGTTCTTCGAACGCGACGCCACCGGCTGGCAGATGATCGACGTCAACTCCGGGCGCGTCACCGCGCGCTATCAGCTGTGGGACAATGGCGAGCGCGTCGTCGGCTACGATCCGAAGCTTGGGAAGCCCGTCGACAAGAAATATCAAGAGGCGATCGTCCGCAAGGCGCCGCAACTGCATTACTAGAGGAGAATGACGATGCGCCGCTTCACGATTGCGCTTGTTTTGGGCGCTGTGCTGCTTTCGCCGGCAACGCTCGCCGATGAATTCACGGGGACAGACGTCGACCGTTGGCAGAGCGAATTTGATTCCGTGGCGAAGAAAGGCCGCGAGCTTTGGACCAGTGGAGCTCTGGGCACGAACAGCGTCGCCTGCGCGCAGTGCCATCCGAACGCCGCCAACACCCACCCGGAGACCTATCCGAAATTCCAAAAGCAGCTTGGAAAGGTCGCGCAGCTCTTCGAAATGGTCAACTGGTGCATCAGAAACCCGCTGCAGGGAGCTGCGCTTCCGGCCGATGATCCGAAGATGACGGCGCTCGTCGCTTATATTCATAAGGAGCGCAAAGGAGTCGCGATCGACGCCGGCAAGCACTGATCAAATTCGCGGCCGGCTGGAACCATCTCGCCGGCCGCACGTTTGCATACGGTTTATTTCAAAGCGCACGCGCCTTTAGCGCGACCGCCAGCAAGAGATATTGAAGATGGTTCAGCAACTCATCGATCGTATTTACGAATGCTCCTTCGCGCCGGACATGTGGCCCGACGTGCTCGACGAACTCTCACATCTTGCCGAGGCGCAGGGCGGCGTGCTCTTCGCGGCGCGCGAAAAAGTCTCCCGCTGGACGGCGTCTCCGGCGCTCTGCGAGCATGTCGAGAATTTCATGCGCGGGGACTGGCTCAGCAACTGCACGCGTGGCGGCAGGCTGTTCAGTCGCCGCCATCCGGGCTTCCTGACCGACGACGACGTCTATACAGCCGAGGAGCTTGAGCGCGACACCAACTACAGCGACTTCCTGCGCCCGCGTGGGCTGGGGTTTAGCGCGGCGACCGCGATTTCGCTGCCGACAGGCGACACCGGCATCATCTGCCTCGAACGCGCGCATAACCGCGGACCGATCGAGCCGTCGATCATTCGTCAGCTTGACGAATTGCGGCCGCACCTTGCGCGCGCCGCCTTCCTCGCCACGCGTCTGCAACTCGAGCGCGCCCGCGTCGCGGGCGAAACCTTCGCGCTCATCGGCCTCCCGGCGCTCGTTCTTGACGACGATGGGCGCGTGATCTCCGCGAACGACCCGAGCAACGCGCTGAACAAATACGTCCGCTGGCGCGCCCACGACCGCATATCGCTCGTCGACGCCTCGGCGGACGGACTGCTGCGTCAGGCCATGGACACGCTCGACGACGATCTCGTCGGCGCGCCGAAATCCTTCGCCGCCCGGGCTGGCGAAGACGAAAGCCCGATGATCGCCAATCTGGTGCCGATCCGCGGCGCGGCGCGCGACATTTTCGTGCGTTGCGCGGCGATTCTGGTGATGACTCCGGTCGGCTCGCAGCAGGCGCCGGCGATCGAGCTGGTTCAGTCCCTCTATGACCTTACGCCGGCCGAGGCGCGCGTCGCGCGCGGCCTCGCGGGGGGCAAAACGCTCGAGGAAATCGCCACCGAACAGTCCGTGTCGCGCAACACTGTGCGCACGCATCTACGCGGCGTGATGGAAAAAACTGGATGCAACCGCCAGGCCGAAGTGGTCGCGCTCCTTGGCGGGCTCGCCCCACTCAACGGGCCGAGAGGCGAATAAGCGTCTACATTTGATTTCAAGGAATTGAGGGCTGGCCTCATCCGTTTGGATGATGCCGGCCCTTTTGTTTCGTCTTAACGTTTTCTCGAACGTCGGGGGGGCGGACGAAATTGCCGCGGACGCTTCAGTAACTCGGGGTTCGATACTACGCGCTCAATTTTCAGCCTGCCTTTTTGAGCCCGATTCTTTCAGCAGCCGTTTTGAGCTTAAATTTGGGGGGTCTTCGCGAGGCCCTCTGCTTTCCCACGTCGGCTCAAGGGCGCGCCATTAGAGCGCTTCCTTCCCGATCACAACCATGTGATCGGGAGGAAGCGCTCGACATCAAAATATTGGAGCAGGTTCTCATCAGAAAGCTGTCTACTTTTTTGAGAACCTGCTCTCGGCGAATACTTGAGCCACGCTTCAAAAAAACGCCCGTCATCATCAATTCGAATGACGCGGAGAAGCGATTTTGGTCGTAGTTTTTTTCATGAACAGTGAGGGGCGCAAGGAGTTAGACGAGCGCAAATGCTCTCATTGTTCGCTTATCTGGCGCTTACTTCTCAGGTGAGACTTTTACCAGGATGTTTCCTCCCTTGACTTTTCTCCCACCTTTTAGGGGCCGTTGCGCGGCCCCGTTTTTTTGGCGTCTCACACGCCCGTCGGATAGTTCGGGCTCTCGCGGGTGATCGCGACGTCATGCACATGGCTCTCGCGCAATCCGGCGTTGGTGATGCGCACGAACTGCGCGCGCTCCTGGAACTCCTTGACCGTCGGCGCGCCCACATAGCCCATCGCCGCGCGCAGGCCGCCGGCGAGCTGGTAGAGAATCGGCGCGATCGGGCCACGATAGGGCACCTGTCCTTCGATGCCCTCTGGAACAAGTTTGAGCTGTTCCTTCACGTCGCCCTGGAAATAGCGCGTCGCCGACCCTGCGGTCATCGCGCCCACTGAACCCATGCCGCGATAGGCCTTGAACGAGCGGCCCTGATACAAAAACACCTCGCCGGGCGACTCCTCTGTTCCCGCGAACAGCGAGCCGATCATGACGACGTCGGCGCCTGCCGCGATCGCCTTGGCGAGGTCGCCGGAATATTTGACGCCGCCGTCGCCGATCACCGGCACGTCGGCTTTGCGCGCTTCGTCCGCGGCCTCCATGATCGCGGTGAGCTGCGGCACGCCGACGCCCGCAACGATGCGCGTCGTGCAGATCGAACCGGGGCCAATGCCGACTTTGATCGCGTCGGCGCCCGCGCCGATCAGCGCCTTTGCCGCTTCGGCGGTGGCGATGTTGCCGGCGATGATCGAGACCTTGTTCGAGGCCTTCTTGACCCGCGTCACTTGGTCGATCACCGACTGCGAATGACCATGCGCGGTGTCGATCACCACGCAGTCGACGCCGGCGTCGATGAGCTGAAGCGCGCGCTCGAAGCCGTGGTCGCCGACCGTCGAAGCGGCGGCGACGCGCAGCCGCCCCTCGTGATCCTTGCAGGCGTAAGGATGTAGCGTCGCCTTCTCGATGTCCTTGACGGTGACGAGGCCGACGCAGTGGTACGCCTCGTCGACGACGAGCAGTTTCTCGATGCGATGTTCGTGAAGCAGCCGCTGCGCTTCCGCCTGCCCAACGCCTTCTTGGACTGTGACGAGCTTTTTCGTCATCAACTCGGCCACGGGATGGCTGCGGTCCTGGGCGAAACGCACGTCGCGATTAGTCAGGATGCCCACGAGCCTGCCTCTGCCGCCGTCGCTGGCGCGCTCGACGACCGGAATCCCCGAAATGCCGTGGCCCGCCATCAGAGCCAGCGCGTCGGCGAGGGTTTCGTCGGGGAAAATGGTGATCGGGTCGATCACCATGCCGCTTTCGTAGCGCTTGACCTTGCGCACTTCAGCGGCTTGCGCGGCGGGCGACAGGTTCTGGTGGATGACGCCGATGCCGCCCGCCTGCGCCATGGCGATCGCGAGACGCGCCTCGGTGACGGTGTCCATCGCGGCCGAAACGATCGGCAAATTGAGCGTGATCTCGCGCGTCAGCCGGGTCGTGACATCGACGGCGGAAGGCATCACCCGCGAATGGCCGGGCCGCAGCAACACGTCGTCGAAGGTCAATGCTTCGGTCAACGTGACGGGCGATATGGCCATTGGCGCCAACTCCTCTGAGCGGCGATGCAAACGCGTCAGCCGCAGGATGGAAATTTGACGGCCTGGGCCGTCAGGGGTTGGCGCGTGCTCATAGCATTATTCAGGACGAAGGCAAATGACACGAAATCTCGCGTTGGGCGCGATCGAGCGCATCCGTTCAAGCGAATAAGCGACGTCCGCGCTCAGGCGGCGGCGCCGGCGCGGTCCGTGTCGAACTGCAATTTCGCCAGCCGCGCATAAAGGCCGCCGGCGGCGGTCAGGCTCGAGTGGGTGCCCTGCTCGACGATGCGGCCTTCGTCGATCACGATGATGCGATCGGCTTCCAACACCGTCGCGAGACGATGGGCGATAACGAGACTCGTGCGTCCCTGCATGACGTCGTGCAGCGCCGCCTGCACCAAAGCCTCGTTCTCGGCGTCGAGCGCCGAGGTGGCTTCGTCCAGGAGCAGCACCGGCGCATCGGCGAGGATTGCGCGCGCGATGGCGAGGCGCTGGCGCTGCCCGCCAGAAAGCGTGACGCCGCGCTCGCCGAGCAGCGTGTCGTAGCCCCGCGGCAGCGCCATGATGAAGTCATGCGCCTGGGCGCGCTTCGCCGCGGCGACGATCTCCCCGCTCGACGCGTCATCGCGGCCGTAGGCGATGTTTTCAGCGACGGAGAGCCCGAAGATCACCGGATCCTGCGGAGCGAGCGCGATCGCCCGGCGCAGCGCCACGGGATCGAGATCGCGCAGGTCGACGCCGTCGAGAGTAATGGAGCCGGAGTCGACGTCGTAGAAGCGAAGGAGCAGCGCAAAGGTCGTCGATTTGCCCGCGCCGGACGGCCCGACCAGCGCGACGCGCTCGCCGGGCGCAACGACGAGCGAGAAATCCTGCAGCGCGGGCTTATCCGGCGCCGTCGCATAGGCGAAGCGCACATGATCGAAGGCGATGCGTCCCTGCCAGCGCGCTGGGGGCGGAGTCGGCCGCGCCGGGGCCACGATGCGCGGTTGAATGGCAAGAATTTCGGCGATGCGGCCGGCGGCGCCGGCGGCGGCGGAGAGCTCGCTCCAGGTCTGAGTGAGCTCGCCGAGCGAGCTTGCGCCAAGCACCGCGTAGAGAACGAACTGGGACAGAACGCCCGACGTCATGTGTCCGGCGAGCACGTCCTGCGCTCCCAACCAGAGCACGCCGACAACGCTCGTGAAGACGACGAGAATGGCTCCGGCGGTCACGATGGCGCGAAGCAGCGTCGCGGCCTGCGCCGCGTCATAGGCGGCCACCACCGCGCGCGTGAATCGCGCCGTCGTCGACGCCTGCGCGCCGTTCGCCTGCATGGCGCGCACGGCCGAGAGATTTTCCCCGGCATAGGCCGAAGCCTGCGCTAGAGTGTCTTGAGCGGAGCGGGAGCGCTGGCGCACCGCCCGTCCTGAGGCGATGATCGGTAGAACGATGATCGGGATGGCCGCGAGCGTCATACCGGCAAGCTTGGGGCTCGTCGCCACCATCATGATGATCGCGCCAAAGAACATGAAGAGATTACGCAGCGCGACCGACGCCGACGAGCCAAAGGCGGATTTCAGCTGCGTCGTGTCGGCGGTCAGCCGCGAGAGAAGCTCGCCTGTCTTCGCCGTATCGTAGAAGGCGGCGTCGAGAACTGTGAGATGTTTGAAGAGATCGGCGCGCAGGTCGGCGACCACATGCTCGCCGAGCGTCATGACGAAATAGTAGCGGGTGCCGGATGCGATCGCGAGCGTCGCGGCGACCGCGATCATCGCGCCGAAATAGGCGTTCACCGCGCCGGCGCTGTCAGCCGAAAAGCCGTGGTCGATCATGCCGCGCACGGCGAGCGGCAAGGTGAGCGTCGCGCCCGCGGCCAGGAGGAGCGCGACAAAAGCGAACACGATCGTTCGCTTGTAGCGCAGCGCATAGGGCAGCAAGGGCCGAAGCGGAGAGAGTGTCGCTTTCAAACCGCGATCCGGTTTGCGCGCCACGGGATCGACGGAATCGACGTCAGCGTTCTTTTTTGTCATCGGCAGGGGGTATAACGTCCGTATTCGACGAAAACGAATTGAAGCGAGCGCTCCGCGACCGAAACCGCCGCAGAAGCGCGCTGAAATCGAAATTTCTTTTTCGCTATTGAACGGCGAAAATCCTATCAATCGCCGAACGATCTTATTTATCATTTAGTTGCATGCGCGACATCCTGTCGCATGCGCAATTGACTCAGCGCTAACTTGTGCTAACCTCCGGCCTGCGTCGAAATGACGCGCCCATGGGATGAGAATGCGCCGGCAGACAAGGCGCAACTCAGGGAACGAAAATAAGAGGAGTGAAGAACAATGGCTGAGAAAGAACTCGAAATCACCACGAACACCTACATCTTCGCTGGCATCGGCGCCGTGATCCTCGGCGGTCTCGCTTCTGTTGCGCTCGGCGGCATTCCCAACACGATCGCGGCGGCTGTTGTCGGCGGTCTCGCGGGCGGCTGCCTCGGCCTCTTCTTCTAGATTCAAGCGACATAGCGGGGCGCGGAAAGTCTCGGCCTTCCGCCCCCGACGCGAAGCCGGCAGTCGTAAAGACTGCTGGCTTCTCTTTTTTTAAGGCCGTTCGTTTGGATCCTCTAAAGCGACGCCGCCGTTGCGCTCGCCGGCCAGATTTCTCGAGCGCGCTCGCGCAGAACATATTTGCGGATCTTGCCCGTGGACGTCTTCGGCAACTCGCAAAAGACGACGTGGCGCGGGCATTTGAAATGCGCCAAGTGCTGACGCGTCCAATCAATCAGCTCCTGCGCCGTCGCCTGTTCGCCATCCTTCAGCTCGACGAAGGCGCAAGGCGTTTCGCCCCATTTGTCGTCAGGGGCGGCGACGACCGCGGCGGCGCGAACCTTGGGATGGCGAAACAGCGCGTCTTCGACCTCGATCGAGGAAATATTTTCGCCGCCCGAAATGATGATGTCCTTCGAACGGTCCTTCAGCTGGATGTATCCGTCTGGATGACGCACGCCCAAGTCGCCTGAGTGAAACCAGCCGCCGTGGAAGGCTTTCTCCGTGGCGCCCTTGTTCTTCAGGTAGCCTTTCATGACGACGTTGCCGCGAAACATGACCTCGCCCATCGTCGCGCCGTCGCGCGGCGCCGGCTGCATGGTGTCCGGGTCGATCACGTCGAGATTTTCGAGAACGAGATAGCGCACGCCTTGACGCGCCTTCATCTGCGCCTGTGCGGGGCCATCGAGCGAATCCCAGTCGTCATGCCATTCGTTGACGGCGGCAGGGCCGTAGGTTTCGGTCAGTCCATAAAGATGCGTAACTTCGAATCCGGCCGCCTTCATGCCGGCGAGAACCGCCTGCGGCGGCGGCGCGGCAGCGGTAAAGAAGCGCGCGGTTCGCGTCAGCGGCTTCTTTTCCGATTCGGTCGCGTTGAGAAGCGTCGACATGACGATGGGCGCGCCGCACAGATGCGAGACGCCGTGCTCGGCCATTAGTTCATAGATCTGGCCGGCGCGCACCTGTCGCAGACAGACATGGGTTCCGGCGTTAACGGAAATCGACCAGGGGAAGCACCAGCCGTTGCAATGGAACATCGGCAGCGTCCACAGATAGACCGGGTGGCGGCCCATGTCGCCGGTGAGCACATTGCCGAGCGCGGTCAGATAGGCGCCGCGATGATGATAGACGACGCCTTTCGGATCGCCCGTCGTTCCGGAGGTGTAATTGAGCGAGATCGCGTCCCATTCATCCCCCGGCGGCGACCATTGATAGTCGGCGTCGCCCGAGCGCAGGAAGTCCTCATATTCGACACAGCCCAACCGCTCGCCGGGCCCGTCATATTCCGGATCGCTGTAGTCGATGATCACGGGCGTCGCCTTCGCGAGCGAAAGCGCCTCGCGAATGAGCTCTGAGAACTCCCGATCGACAATCAGCGCCTTCGTTTCGGCATGGTCGAGCGTGAAGGCGAGGATCGACGCGTCAAGCCGCGTGTTCAGGGTGTTGAGCACCGCGCCCATCATCGGAATGGCGTAGTGGCATTCAAGCATCGCCGGCGTATTCGCGAGCATGACGGAGACGGTGTCGCCGCGACCAAGCCCCGCCTTCTCCAGCGCGCTCGCGAGCCGCAGGCTACGGGCGAAAAAATCGCGATAATTGCGCCGCAGCTCGCCGTGCGCGATCGCGATGCGTTCGGGAAAGACGGCTGCGGCGCGCTCCAGAAAGGTGATCGGCGTCAGCGGCTGGAAATTGGCGGGATTTCGTTCGAGGTCGCGATCATAAGGCGAGTTGGTCATCCGGAGAGTCCAAAGGTTCGCCAGCGAGAATGTGAACACGGCGAAAGCGACGCTCGCCAGCGCGATGTGCTCAGTCCGCGCGGCTAAGCTCTATGTGCAAGATACGCGCGAGCCACCGGTTGATCAATCGGCGCTCGCGCGAGACTGCCGTCGTCACTCGCCGAAATCAACGTCCTTGAGACGTCCGAATACGCGGTCGGCGTCGAAATTGTCTTCATCGTCCGGCGGCGGCGCTGGTTTGGCCTTGCCGAAGACGTCCTCGGTCGTGGACGGCTCGGGTCGCGGACTGGTGGTGACGCTTGCAGGCACCAGCGTCTGGCCATGATCCTCCACGGTCGCCGGCTTGTCCTTCGCCGCGCGATTGACTTCAAAGTCGAGATCAATCTGCGAGCAAAGCCCGAGCGTCACCGGGTCCATCGGCGTCAGCGCCGCGGAATTCCAATGGGTGCGCTCGCGGATCGCCTTCAGCGTCGTCTTTGTGGTGCCGACGAGACGCATGATCTGGGCGTCCTTCAGCTCCGGATGATTGCGCACGAGCCACAGAATCGCGTTCGGACGATCCTGACGGCGCGAGAGGGGCGTATAGCGCGGACCGCGCGCCTTCTTGACCTCCGGCACCACGACCTTGGAGACGGAGAGATGGAGGCGATGGCCCGAGTTTTTCTCAGCCTTTTCGATCTCCTCGCGCGTGAGCTGCCCGGAGGTGATCGGGTCATGGCCACGAATCCCCGCCGCGACCTCGCCGTCGGCGATGCCTTTCACCTCCAGCGGATGCAATTTGCAGAAATCGGCAATCTGATCGAACGTCAGCGATGTATTTTCGACGAGCCAAACGGCCGTGGCCTTCGGCATCAGCGGGGCGTTGCCCATCTGCAAACTCCTTGATCAGGCATGGGGGCGACGTCTGGCGCCGCGCCGCCCGGCGCCAGCGACCCACAGAACGACCGTCCATGTTGGGATTTTGCCTATATAATCCGCCGCCGCCTAAAGCGCAATCAATCCGGAAACTCCCGCTAAAGCGCCGCCAACTCGGCAAGCGCTCATCAAGCGCTCATGCGGAGTCCTGCTCGCGGGCATGGGCGGGGCGTAATCCCCGCAAATGCCCCGGCAGCAATTCGCCGATCGTTTCGCCGACGGCGGCGCCGTAGCGGTGAAACAACAGGCCGAAGACGATGAGCAGAACGCCGATGCCCGACAAGGCGAACGGGAAAAGGATCGAATCCTTGAAAACGCTGCTGGCGAGATAGCTCAGATAGGTCGTGACGCCGACCGCGCCGAAGACCGCATAGACCCGGCGCATCAGGAAGAGCGACAGAAAAATCAGTCCCACATTGACGGCGCAATAGAGCGCTTTGCCCAATTCGTCGCCGCTGTGCTGGGCCGTCAGCCCACCCCAAAAGGCCAGCAGCCCGAAGAGATGCAGCCAGAAAGCGAAATCGCCGTTGCGCCACCGCTTGAGATCGACGAGCCAGGCCACGGCGAGAACGACGAGTCCAAAATACATGCTCACCGTCGCCCGCTGATCCCATGAAAATTCTGCAACGCCCATCAGCCAGGGCGTCAAATCCATCGACATGAACCAGAGCGCAAAGGCGATGATCATGACGAGGAACGGAAAGGGAAAGGCGAGCAGCGCGACAGAAGCCGCCGCAATCGTTCCAAGCTCCATGGGAAGCCAGCTCGACTTGACCCAGACGTAGAACTCCCCGTAGGAGCGCGCCTCGCCCGCAGGATTGACGCCGAACATGGATTGCAGCGCGAAGATCGCGAGCGGCGCCATCCCCACTGCGCAGGCGATGAGCAGCCCGCCCGGCGTGTGCAAGCCGCGCCTATGCCAGAGATAAGCGCCGGCGAAGGCGAACATGGCGGCGTAGACGATCGCGGTGACCAGCAGCGCCTTGTCGCCCCAAAGGCCAAAGGCCGTCGTCGAAAACATGCCCATGGCGCCGAGCACGATCAACGCGCCGGCGTACCAAAGCAGATTGACGACGTCATAGCGCGGCGTTTGGGAGGTCGCCTCCGCTGCGGCCGCGCGCCGCGACGCAAGAAATTGCGACAGCCGCTCGAAGGACGCCGCGTCAATCGCCCCGGCGTCGCGGGCCGCCGCGATATCGTCAATAGTGAACCGAATCTTCATGGCGCAGCTCCTTTGCCGCGACATTCAATATGCCGCGCTACGGAATAAACTTTGTGCAAACGCACAAGAGCGTAGCCGTTCCGAGCGGATTTGACAGCCGCCGCCGCTTGCGCCCATCTAACGCCGGCGCCCACGACGCGAAAGATGAAATGCAACAGAGAAATTCGGGCCTTACCTACGCTGGCGCCGGCGTCGACATCGACGCAGGCAATCGGTTCGTCGACATGATCCGTCCTGCCGTGCGTTCGACGCGGCGCTCCGGCGCCGACGGCGAGATCGGCGGCTTTGGCGGCGTGTTCGATCTCAAGGCGGCCGGATTTTCCGATCCTGTCCTCGTCGCGGCGAACGACGGCGTCGGCACCAAGGTGAAGATCGCGATCGAATCCGGTCTGCATGACACGATCGGAATCGATCTCGTCGCCATGTGCGTCAATGACCTGATCGTTCAGGGCGCCGAGCCGCTTTTCTTCCTGGACTATTATGCAGCGGCCAAACTCGACCCAAACGTCGCGACGTCGGTCGTGAAGGGCATCGCCGCCGGTTGCGTCGAGGCGGGTTGCGCGCTGCTTGGCGGCGAGACCGCGGAAATGCCCGGCCTCTATGCGCGCGGCGACTATGACCTCGCCGGCTTCGCGGTCGGCGCCGCGGAGCGCAATCGCCTTCTACCCCACGATGTCCATGCCGGCGACGTGCTTTTTGGACTCCCCTCCTCCGGCGTCCATTCCAATGGCTATTCGCTCGTGCGCAGCGTTGTGAAGCGCGCCGGCCTTGCGTGGAGCGCCACCGCGCCTTTCGCGCGAGACCTCAATCTGGCGAAGGCGCTGTTGACGCCGACCCGCATCTACGTGAAGCCTTTGCTCGCCGCCTTGAAGGCGACGCCGCATATCGTCGCCCTCGCCCATATCACCGGCGGCGGCTTTCCCGACAATCTCCCGCGCGTGCTGCCGAGCGGGCTCGGCGTCGCGCTCGATCTGTCGACGTTCGCGCCGCCGCCGGTGTTCCGTTGGCTTGCCGAAACAGGCGGCATCGCGGCGAGCGAGATGCTGCGCACGTTCAACTGCGGAATCGGCATGGTGGTGGTGGCTTCCGAGCCCGCCGCCAGCGAGGTGGAGTCGGCCTTGCGCGCCGTCGGCGAAAAGCCCGTGCGCATCGGCGAAGTCATCGAGACCGACGCGGAGCGGGTCGTTACGCACGGGACTCTGACGTTGTGACACGGCTGCGCACCGCGATTCTCATCTCGGGTCGCGGCTCAAACATGGACGCGCTAATCGCCGCCGCCAGGGACCCCAGCTTTCCGGCTGAAATCGCCCTTGTGCTTTCCAATCGCCCCGATGCGCCAGGCCTCGCCAAGGCGAAGGCCGCCGGCGTCGCGACGGCGGCGGTCGACCATAAGATTTACGCGGGACGCGAGGAGTTCGAGCGTTCGCTGCAATTGGTTCTGGAAACCTACCGCATCGAATTCATTTGCCTCGCAGGCTTTCTGCGCATGTTCACGCCCTGGTTCGTCGGCCTCTGGCGCGGGCGCATGCTCAACATCCACCCTGCCCTGTTGCCCTCCTATCGCGGACTCGACACGCATGAGCGTGCGCTCGCCGACGGCGTGAAGATTCACGGCGCCACCGTGCATTTCGTCGTGCCGGAAATGGACGAAGGTCCGATCGTCGCGCAGGCCGCCGTGCCCGTGCTCGACGACGACACGCCGCAGACGCTCGCCGCCCGTGTGCTTGCGCAGGAACATGTCATCTATCCGATGGCGCTGCGGCTGGTCGCGTCGGGCGCCGTGCGGATCGAAGGCAATCGCGTGCGCGCGGCGCCCGCGCCCCGCGAGGCGGCGCTTATCGTTCCCGACGCCCTCGCGCCGAGCAAGGCAGTTTCATGACGATCACGCTTTACTGCTTCCGCCCTGTCGCCGGACTGCCGGACGCATCGCCTTTCGTGACGAAGGCGATGGCGCTTCTGAAGATGGCCGGCCTCGACTATGTCGAAGACCGCAGCGGTTTTTCGAAAGCGCCGAAAGGCAAGCAGCCCTACATCGACGACGACGGCGAAATTGTCGCCGATTCTACCTTCATCCGTTTCCATATCGAAAAGAAATACGGCGCGGATTTCGACGCGCCGTTGAGCGACGCGCAAAAGGCCGTCGCCTGGTGCGTCGAGAAGATGTGCGAAGAACATCTCTATTGGATCATCGTCCATACTCGCTGGATGGACGATGCTAATTTCGAACGCGGTCCGGCGCGTTTTTTCTCAAGCGTGCCCGCCATCGCGCGCCCGCTCGCGAAATGGTTCATTCGCCGCAAGATCGCCAAATCGCTATGGGCGCAGGGCATCGGCCGTCACAGCCCAGCGGAAATTGATGCGCTCGGCGTGCGCGACATCGAGGCGCTCGCGACGCTGATCGGCGACAAGCCCTATCTCTTCGGCGACGCGCCCTGCGGCGCCGACGCTACGGTCTTCGCCTTTGTGGCGTCGATCTTATCGCCGATGTCGGAGAGCGCCGTGCGCAACGCGGCGCTGGCGAACGCCAACCTTGTCGCGTATCGCGACAGGATGATGCAGGCGTATTTCCCTGAGAACGCGGCGGCCTGATTTCCGCGCCGGGCCGTGATGTCCGGCTTGGCCCGGCCATCACGCCGTCACATCTCATTCCCGCGACAAGCGCGGGCATGACGCCTTGATTAGCCGACGATCTCGTTGCCGGAAAAGAACTGCGCGATTTCCACCGCCGCGGTTTCCGGCGCGTCGGAGCCATGCACCGAATTCTCGCCGACGCTGAGCGCGTGTTCCTTGCGGATCGTTCCCGGCGCGGCGTTCGCGGGATTGGTCGCGCCCATGACTTCGCGGTAGCGCGCGATGGCGTTCTCGCCTTCGAGCACCTGCACGACGACGGGCTCGGAAATCATGAAGTCGACGAGCTCGCCGAAAAACGGCCGCTCCTTATGCACGGCGTAAAAAGCTTCCGCCTGTTCGCGTGACATGCGGATGCGCTTCTGAGCGATAATTCGCAGGCCCGCACCTTCGATCAGCGCGTTGATCTTGCCGGTGAGATTGCGCTTCGTCGCGTCGGGCTTAAGAATGGAAAAAGTGCGTTCGATCGCCATAGGAGCGCATCGCCTCGTCGTTGGAGCATGGTGTAGGCGTCGCGCTTATATCGGTCGCTCGCCGAAGCGGCAAGCCTACACCGCCTCGGTCTTTTCCACTTCGCTGCTTGTTGGCGAGGGCCGGAACCTCGTGGCCGGATCGTTGCGATTGATGCGCCAATTCGGATGGTGGAAATGCAGGACGCGATCGCCGTTGTAGGAGACGACGGCGTTGTCGAACGTCAGCGCGCCGATCCGCCGCCAATTGCGGAACGTTCCTTTCTTGAATCCGGTGCGGCCGGTCACTTCGCCATCCTCGGTGACCTCGATGGTGAAAACGATCTCGCGCCTGGGCGTCGGATCGCCCTTGTCGAACATCATCGCCAGCAATTCGTCGCGTGAATCGAGTTCCTCTCCCTCAATGCGCGGATGGCCCGGCGCAAGCTTTAAGCGCATGAAGCGCGGGGCGCGGGTGGGAAGGTCGCGAGGCTTGCCGAGCTCGGCGACTTCATGAAGCTGGCGCTCGGTCGGATCCTTATCGGTGATCGCGAACACGACGCCCGCCGTCATGACGATGGGCGAGGTTCGCCAATCATTCGAAAGCGTGACGTTCGGCGCATTGACGAAATCGACATCGTTGATGTAGCGCGTCGACGCGCCGACGATATCGTCGATCGTGAAGAAGTTCGCCGTCTGCAACGGCTCTTTATGGTCTGGGTCGGTCGTCGGGAAGAGCTTGCCGGCGATGCCCTGCCCGCGCGGTTTGCCGCGCTTCACCGCCCCGCCGTTGGAATAGCGCGCGACGACAAGCGCCTTGCTGCCCTTCTGGAAATAGCCGGTGTAGCCGCTGTCCTCGGTAATTTCCCAGAACCCCTTCAGAACGACGCCCCAGGGATGCACGATGCGTCTGAAGCCTTTTTTGTCAGGTCCCCATCTGAGGTCGCTGCGCGCGTCGACCGATCGCTGGGCGGCCTCAGTCAAAAAGTGCCTGCCCCTCCAGAGCGCGCGCAACATGTCGAAAAAGGTCGGCATCACGAAGGGAAGCGGCGGCTCGCCGGGCGCGCCCCAGACCTTTTGATAGGGATTGGCGAACACCGCGTCGCGCACTTCGCTGAATCGCGAACCGGGATAGACACTGTCTTCATCGACCAGTTCGATGGCGCCGAAATCATTCTGGCTCATGACGCGCCCCTCTTTCAATCAATGGATGAAAACAAATCCTCTGAACGGATGACTTTATTCGAGCCCATCCGATTGTCCAGCTTCGCCTGATCAGCGATAGGCGCTCGCGACGCCGATAAAATCTTTGGCCGTCAAACTCGCGCCGCCAACCAGCGCGCCGTCGACATTGGCGACATGCATCAATTCGCGGGCGTTCGACGACTTGACCGAGCCGCCGTAAAGAATGCGAATGTCGGCGCTCTTGCCGCCGCCGAGCCTGGCTTCGATCCGCTCGCGCGCGAAGGCGTGCATAGCGGCGACGTCCTCGGTTGTCGGCGTCAGCCCTGTGCCGATGGCCCACACCGGCTCATAGGCGACGACGATATGCGCAGGAGCGTCGGCGGGGAGCGAGCCCTCGATCTGCGCGCCGACGACGCTCAATGCATCGCCTGCCTCTCGCTCAGCGCGCGTTTCACCGACGCAAATGATTGGGGTGAGTCCCGCGCGCAGCGCGGCCGCCGCCTTCGCCTGCACGTCGGCGTCGGTCTCGCCATGGTCCGAACGGCGTTCACTGTGGCCGACGATCACGTAGGACGCGCCGGCGTCCTTGAGCATCTCGGCGGAAATGTCGCCCGTGTGAGCGCCGCTGGCGGCGGCATGGCAATCCTGCGCGCCAAGGCCCAAGCGTCCTCGTTCGGCGCTATCGCGCGCAACCGCTATCAGCGTGGCCGGCAGGCAGACGATCAGTTCGGCGCGCGCGCGCAGCGCATCGTCATAGGCGGCGCCTATCGCCTCGATCTCCTCAAGCGAGGCGCGCAGCCCGTTCATTTTCCAATTTCCGGCGACGAGCGGGCGACGGGTCATGCGAAATGCTCCTGATAATACGCCTGGGTAACAGAGCTACGGGCGCGCAACAATGTGGGCGCGCCTTGCAGAAATGTCATTGCGCCGTCATTTATTTCGATATATCTGGATTTATGGAAATAGAAGCGGCTCTCGCCTGTCTGTCCGCGCTTTCGCAGCCGACGCGGCTCGAGGCCTTCCGATTGCTCGTCCGGCACGAGCCCGAGGGTCTGCCGGCCGGCGACGTCGCGCGGGCGCTCTGCGTTCCGCAAAACACGCTCTCCGCCCATCTCAACGTCCTTTCGCAGGCGAAGCTGGTCATCAGCGCCCGCACCGGCCGCAGCATCGTCTATCGGGCGGATCTTTCTCGGCTGAATGAGCTGGCGCGCTTCCTCGCCGAAGACTGTTGCGGCGGCGTGCCATGCGCGCCCGCCGACTCTCTTGCACGCATCAAATGTGAGTCTCGCCAATGACAGACAGGACCTATAACGTGCTGTTCCTCTGCACCGGCAACAGTGCGCGTTCGATCATGGCCGAAGCGCTGCTGCGCGAGCGCGGCGCCGGCCGGTTCCACGCCTATTCCGCCGGCAGCCATCCGAAGGGCGAGGTCAACGCCTACGCGCTCTATACGCTGGAGACGATGGGCCTTCCTTCCGAAGGCTATCGGTCCAAAAGCTGGGACGAGTTCGCCCGCCCTGACGCGCCCCGCATGGATTTCGTCTTCACCGTCTGCGACAGCGCAGCGGGTGAAGCTTGTCCGGCGTGGCCCGGTCAGCCAATGACGGCGCATTGGGGCATCGAAGACCCTGCGGCGGTGGAAGGAAGCGACATAGAAAAGCAGCGCGCCTTCGCCACGGCCTTCCGCTATCTGCGCAACCGCGTCGATCAGTTCTGCGCGATTCCACTGCGTCGCCTCGACAAACTCGCGCTCAGCCAGCGCCTGCGCGAGATCGGCGAGATGGAAGGCGCAACATCGCCGAACGCGACCGCGGAGTAAGTCATGACCATTTTCGAACGCTATCTCTCGCTCTGGGTGGCGCTCTGCATCGTCTTGGGCGTCGCGCTGGGCCATTTCTTGCCGGGCGTGTTTCACGCAATTGGCGCGATGGAGGTCGCAAAGGTCAACTTGCCTGTCGCGGCGCTCATCTGGCTGATGATCACGCCGATGCTGATGAAGATCGACTTCGCGGCGCTCGCGGAAGTCGGCCGTCACTGGCGCGGAATTAGCGTCACGCTCGCGGTCAACTGGGCGGTGAAGCCTTTTTCAATGGCGCTGCTCGGATGGATTTTCATCGGCTATCTGTTTCGACCCTATTTGCCGGCGGACCAGATCGACTCCTACATCGCCGGCCTTATCCTACTCGCAGCCGCGCCTTGCACCGCCATGGTGTTCGTCTGGTCGAATCTCATTAAGGGCGAGCCGCATTTCACGCTGAGCCAAGTCGCGCTCAACGACGCAATCATGATCGTCGCTTTCGCGCCCATCGTCGGGTTGCTGCTTGGACTGTCCTCGATCGTCGTGCCGTGGGACACGCTGTTTCTCTCGGTGGTCCTCTACATTGTCGTTCCGGTGATCGTCGCGCAGCTCGCCCGCAAACGGTTGCTCGCGGCAGGCGGTGAAAAAGGCCTCGCGAAGGCGCTCGCGCAGATCGGCCCGGCGTCGCTGATCGCGCTGCTCGCGACGCTCGTTCTGCTCTTTGGCTTTCAGGGGGAACAGATCATCCGGCAACCCGCGATCATCGCCATGCTTGCGGCGCCGATACTGATCCAGGTCTATTTCAACGCCGGGCTCGCCTATCTGCTCAATCGCGCGGCGGGAGAAGCCCATTGCGTCGCCGGCCCTTCGGCGCTGATCGGGGCGAGCAATTTCTTTGAACTGGCGGTCGCGGCGGCGATCAGCCTCTTCGGCTTTGACTCTGGCGCTGCGCTCGCCACCGTTGTGGGCGTCCTGATCGAAGTTCCTGTGATGCTGAGCGTCGTCTGGATCGTCAATCGGAGCAAGGGTTGGTATGAGCGCGGAGCGCTTCGATCGGCTGATCGAATCCCCGCGCCCGTCGATTTACCCTGACGATTAGCAGAGGCGATAGCCATATGCCGCGAGCTGGCGGCCGGTGATGCGCAGCATGGGCGCCGGAGCTTGATTGCCGTGGCGCCGCACGTGAGCCATGAAGGCCTGGCGCAGCCGGGGCTTATAGTGGGCGGCGAAGACCGCGGTCATGCGCGGATCGACGACGCCCCCCTCGGGCCCGCCAAACCAAGGCGCATGGAAGCCGAAAACCGCGCCCTCGGAAACGCAGGACTGGGGGTTCGCCAGATAAAGCGTGCAGGAGGAATCGCATTCAGTCGGGCCAATCCGGATTGGCTCGCCACGAGCCCGCGCCCTCGCAAGCCTGGCTTCATATTGCTCTACGCGTCCGCCATAATCGGGGGCCATGACATCGAAAGCATTCGCGGGCGCAGTCAAAAGTACAAGCGTCATCGTTCCTGCAAGACCAAGAGATCGCAGCATAGGATTTCCTTTTGGGGCGCTCGTAAGGGGCGGCCGCGCCACCCACAGCTGTCAGGGCTCAGTCGACCGAGCGCGTGTCTCGGGCCCCTCGGGAAGGGGAAGGGCTACAACTCGCGCCTCTTCCAGCTTCAGCGTTCCTTTTCTAAACAACCGATATCTGCAGTGCAAGCAGGGCCTTAACTTTATGGTGAATTATTTTTGAAGATGACGCTTGTCGGGACGGCCATACGCCCTACCGCCTTCAGCCCAACGATACGTTGAGATCCAGGGCGCGGGGGACATTCGGCGCCTAACAGACGCAGCGAAATCCATCAGCAATGTCGTTATTTATTTTTCCGAGTTTCTGAAACAGAGGCGCAAGATCAATGACGCGCCGAACGATCTTTCCTGGCCATCGAGCGATGCGCTATCAAAAAAGTCGGAAGCATTACGGCATAGAAGGCCCAGCCGTTCCGGTCTTCGTGCGCGGCTCGCGCTGTATTGTCGGCGTTGACTCAACGAAACCGCTGGCCGCTAAATTCTCGCGCAGCATTCCTTCGCGCGGCATTCCGGGCGCGATGTCCACGCCCATAACGTAAAGCCCTAGCGGGTGCGCTTGCGCTTCTTCTCGGTGTCCATCGCAAGCGACTTGCCCAGAATGTGCTCGTCGCGGCCGATGACGTGTGCGCTGGCGCCGACGATGAGCGGATCGGGTCCGTGGACGACGCTATGATCTCTATTCGGATAATCGAGGCTCGATAAAAAGTGCTGCATGCAATTAAGGCGCGCGCGCTTTTTGTCGTCCGATTTGATGACGATCCAGGGCGCGTCGGCCGTGTCGGAGAAGAAGAACATCGCCTCCTTCGCCTCGGTGTAATCGTCCCATTTGTCCATTGACGCGCGGTCGATCGGCGAGAGTTTCCACTGCTTCAAGGGATCATTCATGCGCGAGCGGAAGCGGCGCTGCTGCTCCTCGCGCGTCACCGAGAACCAGTATTTGTAGAGGCGAACGCCGGAATTGACGAACATGCGCTCAAGATCGGGACATTGGCGCATGAAGTCGAGATATTCGTTCGGGGTGCAGAAATTCATCACCCGCTCGACGCCGGCGCGATTGTACCAGGAGCGGTCGAAGAAAACGATCTCGCCCGCCGCCGGCAGGTGCTGGATGTAGCGCTGGAAATACCACTGGCTGCGCTCGCGCTCGGATGGCTTCTCCAGCGCGACGACCCGCGCGCCGCGCGGATTGAGATGTTCCATAAAGCGCTTGATGGTGCCGCCCTTGCCGGCGGCGTCGCGCCCCTCGAACAGCAAGACGATGCGTTGACCGGTCTCCTTCACCCAGTTTTGCGCCTTGAGGAGCTCCACCTGGAGGAGCTCCATGTGCCGCAGATAGACCTTCTCGCTCAGGCGGGTCTTGTAGGGAAATTCTCCTGACTCGAACGCCTTCCGGACCGCCTCGGCATCAGCCCGCAGGCGACGCACGTCCTGATGTGGCGCATGGGGATGCGCCGCGGGCTCGGCCGCTTGGACGTCCGCGGGCTCAGCCGCGACTTTGGTCACGAGAGCCTCTACGCCCGTCTCACCGACGGCGTTAACGGTTTCATCCATTATCGGCTCTCATGTCCGGCGCGCGCTCCGAATTGGAACTGTTCAGCGGGGTTCTTGTCGGGAGACTGCAGGCATTCGAAACACGGGGCAATAGCGCATTTCGACGCGTCGGCGGTTCTGTGCCGAGCGCATTGCCACGCGCCCGCCCCCTCCCTATAGTCCGCCGCCAAAACCGGGAAGCCGGATCCAACGCACCCAAGGAAGCAATACCCATGCTAGAAGGCCTGCGCGTCGCCTCGCAGAACTGGATCGGCCGCACCATCATGGCGCTGGTCATGGGCGTCATCGTCATCAGTTTCTCGGTCTGGGGCGTCGGGGACGTGTTTCGCGGCATGACGGCCCAGCGGCTCGCCCGCGTCGGCAGTGGCGAAGTCACGGTCGAGACCTATCGCAGCGCGTATCAAAACGAACTTCGCCGCATTCAGCAGCGGATGCGGCGCGCGATCACCAATGAAGAAGCGCATCAGGCGGGGCTGGACCTTCAGATCCTCGAGCGCCTCGTCACGGAAGTTGCGCTTGACCAAAAGGCGCGGCAGCTCGGGCTGGCCGCAAGCGATGAGACCACCCAGCGTCTGCTCGCGTCGGAAAAGGTGTTTCAGGGGCCCGACGGCACATTCGACGCCATGCGCTTCAAGCAGATCGCCAATGACTCCGGCTTCACCGAGCGGGGCTTCGTCGCGGATCAGAAGAACGCTTACCTGCGCAAGATGATTACCGACATCGCCGTCGCCGGAGTCGAGCCGCCCAAGTTGATGGTCGAGGCGATCTATCGTTTCCGCAATGAATCGCGAACGATCGACTACGTCATTCTGCCGCCGTCGCTGGCCGGCGCCGCAGCGACGCCATCCGACGAAGAGCTGAAAAAATACTTCGACGAACGCGAGCAGACCTTCCGCGCCAAGGAATACCGCAAGCTGACGGCGCTGGTCGTCAGCCCGTCCACGCTCGGGAAGCCGGAGAGCGTGCCTGCCGAGCAGGTGCGCAAACTTTATGACGAGGTCAAATCGAAGCGCTACGGCATGCCGGAAAAGCGTGACGTGCGGCAGATCGTGTTCAAGACGGACACGGAAGCCGAAGCCGCGCTCGCCAAACTCAAAGCCGGCGCCGACATCGAGGCGATGGCGGCCGAGCTCAAACTTAATCCCAAGGACGTCAACCTCGGCCTCGTCGAGCAGCGCGACTTTGGCGATCCCAAGGTTGGAGCGGCGGTTTTTGCGCTTCCCCAGCCGGGGCTGACCGAGCCGGTTCATACCGCCTTCGGCGCCGTCATCTCCCAGGTCAGGAGCATCGCCCCGGCGGTCTACAACAAGACTTTCGAGCAGGCCGAGCCGGAACTGCGCGCGGAAATCGCCGCGCAGGGCGCCATGCCTGAAGTGCGCCGGCTCCATGAGGCCATCGAGGATCAGCGCGCCTCCGGCAAAACTCTCGCTGAATCTGCAAAGGCCGTGGGGCTGGAGACGCAGGTCTATGACGGCGTCGACGATGCAGGCAATGACCGCAGCGGCAAGCCGATCGCCGGGCTTCCTTCCGGTCCAGACCTCGTGAAGGCCGCCTTCGCATCGGACATCGGCGTCGATAACGATACCGTCGCGACGCGGGACGGCGGCTATGTCTGGTACGAGGTCAACGGCATCGAGCCCGCCCGGCAGAAGACATTCGAAGAGGTGAAGGCGGCCGTCGTCGACGCCATGCGCAGCGACGCGGCGCAAAAGGCGCTCGCCGCCAAGGCCGATGAAATCGTCGCCAAGCTGAACGCGGGCCGGTCAATCGAAGACGTCGCCAAGGAAGTGGGCGTTCAGACCCAACGCGCCAATGACGTGAAGCGCGAGGCGCGGCCCGACTTCAACACCAACGTCATCGTTCGATTCTTCGATGTCGCGCCGCGCAACGCCGGCTCCGCCGTCGTCGACAATGGGCGGCTGGTGTTTTTCGTGCGTGACTCGACGACTCCCGTGTTCGACCCGAGTTCGATCGAAGCAAAGACGATCGCCCAGCAGCTGAAGCCTGCGTTTCACAACGACCTGCTGGAGCAATATGTCGGCGGCCTCGAGAAGGCGCTCGGCGTCGACATCAACCAGAAGGCCCTGGAAGCCGCGACCGGAGCGGAACGCGACAAGTGAGCGGCGCGCTGTTCGAGCCCGACGTCGACGCCTTCGGCGCCGAATACGACGCTGATCGGCCGCAGCTGGTCGTGACCCGGTTGGTCGCCGATCTCGAAACGCCGGTCTCCGCCTATCTCAAGCTCACGCACAGTCGGCGCGGCGCGGCTTTTCTGCTCGAATCCGTCGAAGGCGGCGCCGCCCGCGGCCGCTATTCGATGATCGGCCTCGACCCAGACGTGATTTTTCGCGTCCTCGGCGACCGCGCCGAAATTAATCGCGCTGCGCTCGACGACGCGAGCGTCTTCACACCCTGCGAGGGGGCGCCGCTTGTCGCCTTGCGTCAGCTCATCGCCGAATCCGCCGTGCCGCAGGCCGTGCGGCTGCCGCCGATGGCGGCGGGAGTCTTCGGCTACCTCGGCTATGACATGGTGCGCCAGATGGAGCGCCTGGGACCGGCCAAGGAAGACAGGATCGGCGCGCCTGATGCGCTTTTCATGCGTCCGACGGTCATGATCGTCTTTGACACGGTGCGCGACGAAATCTCCATTGTCACGCCCGCTCGGCCAAAAGCCGGCGTTGCGGCGAAGGCGGCCTACGAAGCGGCGCTGGCGCGCCTCGACAAGGTCGTCGCGACGCTGGAGGCGCCGCTGGACCATCGCGACGGCGGGACCGACGCGCAGCTTCTCGCTCAGGAGCCGGTTTCGAATACGCCGCCATCGCGTTTTCTCGAGATGGTCGAGCGCGCGAAGGAATATATTCGCGCCGGCGACATCTTCCAGGTCGTGCTGTCGCAGCGGTTCACCGCGCCTTTCGCTTTGCCCGCCTTCGCGCTCTATCGCGCATTGCGTCGCGTGAACCCGGCGCCCTTTTTATGCTTTCTCGATTTCGGCGAATTCCAGATCGTCTGCTCGAGTCCCGAAATCCTCGTGCGCGTAGCCGACGCCAAGGTGACGATTCGCCCGATCGCCGGCACGCGCTGGCGCAGCGAGGAGAAGGCGGAGGACGAGCGTCTGGCGGCGGATCTCCTCGCCGATGAAAAGGAGCGCGCCGAACATCTCATGCTGCTCGACCTCGGCCGCAACGACGTCGGCCGCGTCGCAAAGACGGGCACGGTGCGCGTCACTGACAGTTTCACCATCGAGCGCTACAGTCACGTGATGCACATCGTCTCCAATGTTGAAGGCGAACTCGATGCGCGCCACGATTGCATCGACGCGCTCGCTGCGGGTTTTCCCGCCGGCACCGTCTCCGGCGCGCCGAAAGTGCGCGCCATGGAGATCATTGACGAGCTTGAGACCGACAAGCGCGGCATCTATGGCGGCTGCATCGGCTATTTCGGCGCCGGCGGCCAAATGGACACCTGCATCGTGCTGCGCACGGCGATCGTGAAGGACGGCAAGATGCATGTGCAGGCAGGCGCGGGCGTCGTCTACGACAGCGAACCGGAATATGAACACCGCGAATGCGTCAACAAGGCGAAAGCGCTTTTCCGCGCCGCCGAGGAAGCGGTTCGCTTCGCAACGCGCGCGCGGCGGGGGCAGTAGCCATTCCCGCCAAAGCGCACGGACAGCGAAACAGGCGGCGGCGCATCTGATGGATGGCCCAACGATCTACGACGACGGCGACGATCCCTACCGCGCAATCCGCGTCGGCGAACCGAATGGCGGCGACGCCGCAAAGTGGGGCGTGCTGCTCTCGCGCTTCATGCGCATCGTCGCACTGTTTTGGCTCGTGCAAGGCTTGATGCAGTGGCGGATCATTCTCGCTGCGGAACGCTCGATCTTCGAAACCATGCCGCAGAGCGCAGCCTCCGCCGTTATTTTCTTCGCCGTGCTCGATCTCATCGCCGGCGTCGGCCTGTGGCTGGCGACGCCCTGGGGCGGCGTATTGTGGCTGCTCGTCGCCAGCGCGCAGATTTTTCTGACGCTCAGCATGCCGGGATTCTTCACCGGCGGCTATTGGCTGATCGGCGTCAACGCCGTGCTGATCGCCATGTATTTCGGGCTGACCTTCGAGGCCGGACGCGATATCGAGGCGCAGCAGATGCGCGAACGCCGCCGTCGCCGCAAATTCGACAGGAAACCGCCAAAAGCTTCCTAACGCGCAAGGGTTGTTAGAGGAATCGTTAGCGTAAATCGAACGTTTAAGTTCATCTCTCATTCACCGCAAACAGCCCCTTTCGGGGTAAACGCGCGATTCAGGCTGTTGTTTAAACTGCCTTTCACCTGCGCCGATCTAATTTGATCTCATCGAACGCCGATCAAGAGATGCGCGATGCATCCGCCCTGATGGAGAAGACGATGAGCGCCATGACCAAGACAGCCCCTGCCCGCGAGGATCGCGCCAGCGAGATCCGACCGATTTATCTCGAAGCGCTCACGCTCGTCGAACGCCTTCACCGCCGTCTGCTCGACGTCATCAAGGACGAATTCGACCGCCGCGATCTTGGCGACGTCAATTCCGTGCAGGCGCTGCTGCTTTACAACATCGGCGACAAGGAGTTGACCGCAAGCGAATTGCGCACGCGCGGCTACTACCTCGGCTCCAATGTTTCATACAACGTCAAGAAGCTCGTCGACATGGGCTATATGCATCATGCGCGCTCGCGCCTTGACCGCCGTTCGGTGCGCATCAGCCTGACCCCGAAGGGCAAGCAAATTCACGATATCGTTGCGCAGCTTTATGAGAAGCACGCGCAGACGGTCGAGCAGATCGGCGGCGTCACCTGCGACGAATTTCGCACCCTCAATACGTCGCTTTCGCGACTGGAGCGCTTCTGGACCGATCAGGTCCGCTATCGCCTCTGAGGCGATTTCGCTTTCTTCTCGTCTCTCGCCTGTTGTCTCGTCTCTCGCCGGCAATCGCCCCAGGGCCGCTTCGCCGGCGTTTTTCGTGCGTCCCTGCGCTTAGAGCCGGTTCCGAAAAAGTTGACGGACTTTCGATGAGAACCTGCTCCAACATTTTGATTTTGAGCGCTTCCCTATCGATCACATGATCCATGAGAGCAATCCATGTGAGCGGGAAGCGCTCTAGCGCAAACCGCCGCTCAGTCCTATCTTACCGCTGTTAACCACGACCGCAGGAGCTCAAATGCGTTGGTCCCTCACGATCGGCTCCTTCATGGGAACCGCCGTGCGCATTCACGTCACGTTCCTGCTGCTCTTGGGCTGGATCGGCTTTGCGGCCTACCAGCGCGGCGGCGCCGTCGCAGCGCGCGACAGCGTGCTGTTCATCGTCGCGATCTTTGTCTGCGTCGTGTTGCACGAGTTCGGCCACATCTTGACGGCGCGGCGCTATGGCATCGTCTCGCCGGTGATCACGCTGCTGCCGATCGGCGGCGTGGCCGACATGGAAAAGATGCCCGATAAGCCCCGGCAGGAGTTGCTGATCGCGCTGGCGGGTCCGGCGGTCAATCTCGTCATTGCGGCTTTGCTGATCCTGTTTCTTGGCGCTGTCGACGTGTCCGACGGGATCCAGATCAGCGACCCGTCCGTCAATCTTTTAAAACGTCTGGCGGCGGTGAATATCTTTCTTGCGGCGTTCAACTTGATCCCGGCCTTTCCGATGGACGGCGGCCGCGTGCTGCGGGCGGCGCTGTCGATCTGGATCGGCAAGGGCCGTGCGACTCGCATCGCCGCGCAGATCGGTCAGGGTTTCGCTTTCCTGCTGGGTTTTCTGGGGCTGTTCGGAAATCCGCTGCTGCTGTTCATTGCGATCTTCGTCTATATCGCCGCGGCGGGCGAAGCGCAGATGACCTCGATGTCCGAGGCGGCGCGTGGCCTGAAAGCCGCCGACGCCATGGAGACGCGCATCGGCGTGATCGAGCGCAGCGCAAGCGTGCGCGAAGCGGTGGATATCCTTCTGGCTACGTCTCAGGACGAATTCCCAGTCGTGGACGCCTCGCGCCGGCTCAGCGGCTTCCTGTCCCGCGCCAACATCATCGAAGCGTTGCGGGCTGCCGAACCCGGCGCGCCGATCGCGCCTTTCGTTCGCCAGGAGCCCGCGACGATCGATGGTCGCGAGAACATCGACGCCGCCCTGCCTATGCTCACGAGCGGAGAGGCGGTCGGCGTAACCGACGAGGAGGGGCGGTTCTTGGGTCTTCTGACCCGTCAGTCGCTGGCTGAGATCATGATGATCAAAGAAGTTCGGCCGGACTGGCGCTTCTCGCCGCGAGACGATCGCCGTCCGACGGTTGCTTAAGCCCGCCGCCCGGCCTATTGCACTGTCAAACCCGCGCCAGGAGGCTGGACAGAAGCCCAATGTCCAACGTCACGCTCATCGACAACTACGACAGCTTCACTTTCAACCTGGTTCATTATTTCGGCCAGCTGGGCGCGAACGTCACGGTTCACCGCAACGACGCCGTTTCGGTCGCCGAAGTGCTGGCCGGCGGACCCGACGCGATCGTGCTGTCGCCCGGCCCCTGCACGCCGCATGAAGCCGGCATCTGCATGGAGCTGATCTCAGCGGCCGCCGAGACCGTGCCGATTTTCGGCGTCTGCCTCGGCCATCAGTCGATCGGCGAGGTGTTTGGCGGCGACGTCATTCGGGCGCCACTGCCGATTCACGGCAAGATGGCCACCATCCTCCACCACGGCGACGCCGTGTTCCGCGGCATCGAGGGGCCATTCCAGGCGACGCGCTATCATTCGCTGATCGTCAGCCGCGACACCCTTCCCGACTGCCTACGGGTGACCGCCGAGACGCCGGACGGCCTCATCATGGCGCTGTCGCATAAGACGCTGCCGACGCATGGCGTGCAGTTCCATCCCGAGAGCATCACCTCGCAGCACGGCCACAAGATTTTACAAAATTTCCTCGATCTCGCTCGGGAGTGGAACGAGGGCCCCCGCCGGCGCGAGAAGGCGGCGTGACCGCTGTCGCGAAGATCGCCCGCTTGTCGTCGGCGTCGGACCGGCCCTCGGCGATCCGCGCTGAGTTCCAGTGAGCGAGGATTTCAAATCCTACATCGCCGCGCTGGTCTCCGGCGCGCCCCTTGCCCGCGACGAGGCGAGAGCGGCGTTTTCTCTGATTTTTCGTGGCGACGCCACACCAGCGCAGCTTGGGGCGTTTCTCATGGGCCTGCGACTGCGCGGCGAGACGATCGACGAAATCATCGGAGCCGCTGAGGCGATGCGCGCCGCGATGACGCCGGTTGATGCGCCGGCCGGCGCAATCGATATCGTCGGGACCGGCGGCGACGGCGCCGGCACATATAATATTTCCACTTTGGCCGCGATCATCGCCGCAGCCGCCGGCGCGATCGTCGCCAAACATGGCGGCAAGGCGGCTTCGTCGCTGTCGGGTTCCTCTGACGTGCTCGGCGAACTCGGCGTCAAGGTCGGCGTTTCGCCGGACGCCGCCGCCGCATCGCTCCAGGAGGCCGGAATCTGCTTCATGGCCGCGACGACGCACCACCCGGCCATGCGCCACGCCGCGCCGGTGAGAAGCGAGCTGGGCGTGCGCACGATCTTCAATTTGCTTGGTCCGCTGTGCAACCCCGCGCGGGTCGAACGGCAGATGATCGGAGTCTTCTCCCGCGACTGGCTCGAACCCTTGGCCCGCGTGCTTCGCGAACTCGGCGCAAAGCGCGTCTGGTTGCTGCATGGCGACGACGGACTGGATGAGGCGACGACGACGGGCATGACCCATGTGGTTGCGCTCGAAGACGGCGAGATCCGCAGCTTTGATCTCTCGCCGGAGGACGCGGGATTGCCCCGCGCGACGATTCAAGCGCTTGTCGGCGGCGACGCGGCGCATAACGCCAGAGCCCTGCGCGCCGTTCTGGAGGGCGCGAAGAACGCCTACCGCGACGTCGCAGTCCTCAACGCCGGCGTTGCGCTGGTCGTCGCCGGACGCGCCGCAAATGTGCGCGAAGGCGCGGCGCTGGCTGAGGCGGCGATCGATTCCGGCGCGGCGCGGAATAAGCTCGACGCGCTGATCCGCTGCTCCCATCGCGACGCCTGATCCGCCCTCCCCTTCGATCGGGATAGGATTGCGCCCGTTTATCGGCTATTCATAAGGAGCCGGCAGTCGGCGGAACAATTCGAGCGATGGCGGTCGCGGCCCGCCCGCCGTAGGCGAGAAGATGACCGACATCCTCAAAAAAATTGAAGCTTATAAGCGCACCGAGATTTCCGAGGCCAAGGTGCGCATGCCGTTCGCGACGCTCGAGCGCAACGTGCACGATCATGATCCGCCGCGCGGCTTTGTCCATGCGATCGAGCAGAAACTGAACGAGCGTCGCGTCGCGCTCATCGCCGAGATCAAGAAGGCGAGCCCATCCAAGGGAATCATTCGCCCAGACTTCGATCCGCCGAAATTGGCGCGCGCCTATGAAGCCGGCGGCGCGGCCTGTCTTTCGGTGCTGACCGACACGCCCTCGTTCAAAGGCAGGCTCGAAGATCTTGAAGCCGCGCGAAAGGCGACGCATTTGCCTGCGCTCCGCAAGGATTTCATGTTCGATCCCTATCAGGTCTACGAGGCGCGGGCTTACGGCGCGGATTGCATTCTCATCATCATGGCCGCCGTCGACGACGACGAAGCGAAGGCGCTGAACACGGCCGCGCATGATCTGCGCATGGACGTGCTCGTCGAAGTGCATGACGAGAGCGAGCTTGATCGCGCGCTGGCGCTGGAGACGCGTCTGATCGGCGTGAATAATCGCGATCTGCGCGACTTCAAAGTGTCGCTCGAAGTCAGCGAGAGGCTCGCCGAGAAGATTCCGCGCGACAAGATCATCGTCGCCGAAAGCGGAATCACGGCGCATGACGACTGCGTGCGCCTGGAAAAATCGCACATCTTCACCTTTCTCGTCGGCGAAAGCCTGATGCGCAAGCATGACGTCGAAGCGGCTACGCGCGAACTCCTGCAAGGCTCGGCAGGAAATCCCAAGTCTGACCCAGCAAGGTCACCGGCAGGCGCGTAAGGTGTGCGCGCCGCCAACGTAAGTGGTGAATTGAGTTACTTCCCCGACTCAATCTTTTCCCGCGCTGCGCTCGCAAGGAAGGCCGAGCGCGTGAGGCCACGATTGTTCGCCGCCGCATCGATCGATTCAAGTAGCCCCGCGTCGAAGGTCAGATTGGCGCGCACGACGCGGCCGGAATCGAGCAGCAGCGGAATGAGCACAGTCGTCTCTCCCGGCGCGACTTCGCCGGATGCAAGAATTTGCGTGAGCGTTCGCGCCTTATTGATCTTGAACCCGCCACCGCGCTTGTAGCTCATCACTTCGCGCAGCGCCTCCGTCGCGCTGACGATTGCCTCTTCCGGCGTCGCGCCGACGCCGACGCAACCGTCCACGTCCGGAAAGCGCACACCCCAATTCTTTCCGGCGCCGTCGATCACTCCAACGAAATGCGTCATTCCAATTGTTCCATCCATCCGGCGGCCTTGGCGATGGACCGCGCGGTTCCGGGCGTCAATTGCCGATGGCGTGGCACAGTGATCATGGCGCCGGGCCGCTTATCGTTGACGAAACGGTCATGGCTTCCGCCACCGATGTTTCTCCAGCCGTCCTTTTCCAGTCGCGCGACGATTTTACGGGCATTGGTTTCGACCTTTGCCATAAATCACCCTGCAATGCGCACTATTATACACACGATTGATCGATTCTCAATGTGATCTGACCTTGCCTCGAACCCGCCAAAAGCGCAAAACGCGAGCGATGACCAAACTCACCCACCTCTCCGCCGCCGGAGAAGCGCATATGGTCGACGTATCGGCGAAGGCCGAGACGTCTCGCGTCGCACGCGCCCGCGGCCATGTGGTGATGGCGCGTGAAACTCTGCGGCTCGCCATCGAAGGTCAGGCCAAGAAAGGCGACGTTTTCGGCGTCGCCCGCATTGCGGGCATCATGGCGGCCAAGAAGACGAGCGACCTTATCCCGCTTTGCCATCCTCTTCCCTTGTCGAGCATCTCTGTCGAGATCACGGCCGACGAGACGTTGCCGGGCCTGCGCGTCCTGGCCGAAGCGTCTGTCACTGGCAGGACCGGCGTCGAGATGGAGGCGCTGACGGCCGTCTCAATCGCCTGTCTGACGATTTATGACATGCTGAAGGCCGTCGATCGCGGCATGCGCATCGAAGGCGTTGAACTCGTCGAAAAGCGGGGCGGCAAGTCCGGCGTCTGGCGACGCGCCGAATAGTTCGACGGCGGCCGCAAGGCTCTATATCGTAACGATTGACATTTTGATGATTGTGGAGGCGCCGTCATGCGGCATTTTATTCTCGCCGTTGCGCTGCTGTTGATGAGCGCGCCAGCCTTCGCCGACCGGGCGACCGAATGCCGGAGCCAATGCGGCGAGGACGCGGCCTGCTACCGGCGCTGCATGGGCTATTCTTATCAACCTCACTCTGCCTGGAGTGGCCCCAATAGGCCGCGCGCCTACCGTCGCGCCCCATCTTCGTTCGATGCGCCAAGGGCTGAAGGACCTTCGGAGCCGAGAGGCGGCGCAGGCCCTGTCGCAAGGCCGAGCATTCTGGGCACGGCCTACGACTATCTTTATGCCCCCGGCGTGGAAACGGCGGGCTATGGCCTCTATTCCTATGTGATCCTGCCCCGGCCCAACGACCGCGCCGTCGCCTTCCTCCGCGAGCTCGTGGGGCGCTTCCCGGCGGCATCCGATGTCGCGGCGCCAAAGGAGCGGATCAACATCCTCTACATACCGACCAAGCGGGGTTCTGGCGGCCAAGCCGCCTTCCCCGCCGATGTCGATCCCGCGGTCCTTAAGACCTTCCTCAGCAAGAACTATGATTTCGCCATGGCGCAGCGCCTGCTGTTCCATTTGTGCGACAAGCCGGCGCCGGCGGTCGCGCAGCTTTGCGAGAATGATCTTTCGGGCGGTCCCTATATCCTCACCTACGCGAGCAAGATCAGCGATCTTTCGCCCTTGCCCCCGCCTTTTCTGTTCGTTGATCTGACCAATGTGCGCGCCCGCGCCTTTCCGCTGTTCGTCGCCGCCTACGCCGCCCAGGTGAAAAGGCCCGAGTTCGCGGACGGCGCGCGACTCGCCGATTTCAATCTGCAGGTCGCAAATATTCTTCTGACCGCCGCGGACTGGGTGCAACCTGTGAGCGCCGCGGTCGCGGACATCGCGCACTTCGCCGAGGCGAAAAAGAGCGATGAGGCGGCGCCGAAATGAAATTGTCCCTTCCTCGGATCGTCGCCGTTTTTCTGCTGGCGATCGCTCTTGGCGCAGCGTTCTCCTTCGCTTATCCCAGCGTCGACATTGACGCGGCGCTCGCGACAGTCATCGTGCTCGTCGCGCTCGCAGTCGAAAGCCTCGCAGCGCTCATCTATCGCCGCGTCGCGAACCGGGATTAAGTTTCGCGTGGATAAGCTTCTTTCCGTTCCCGACGCACTTGCGCGGGTGCTCGCTGGGGCTTCACGGCTTGGCGAAGAACTGACGCCGCTGGCGCGGGCGCGCGGCCGCACGCTGGCCGCCGACCTTGTCGCCCGCCGCAGCCAGCCGCCCGTCGCCGTCTCGGCCATGGACGGCTTTGCGCTGCGCGCCGCCGACCTTGCCGCCGGGCCGCTGCGGATCGTCGGGGAAAGCGCCGCAGGCCACGGCTATGACGCAGCCCTCAAGCCGGGAGAAGCGGTACGCATCTTCACCGGCGCGCCAGTGCCGCAGGGCGCCGACGCCATATTGCTGCAGGAAGACGCCCGGGTCGCCGACGGCGTGCTGGCGGCAGGCGCGACGCCCGGCCCGCATATTCGCGGCGCTGGCCTCGACTTTCGCGAAGGCGCGGTCGCGCTCTTCGCCGGCGTGCGCCTCGGCCCGGCTGAACTCGCGCTCGCCGCGGCGATGAATCACGCTGCAGTTCCTGTCGCGCGGCGCCCGCGCGTCGCGATCATCGCTTCGGGCGACGAACTCGTGCCGCCGGGCGCCGAGCCCGGCCCGTCGCAGATCATCTCCTGCAACAATCTGGCGGTCGCCGCCATCGCCGAAGACGCTGGCGCTGAAGTGATCGATCTTGGCGTCTTCCGCGATGATCTCGCGGAACTCGAACGCGGCATCGGCCTCGCCCGCGACGCGCGCGCCGACGTTCTGGTGACGCTGGGCGGCGCGTCGGTCGGCGACCATGATCTGCTGCGTCCGGCGCTGGCGCGCCAAGGGATGTCGCTCGACTTCTGGAAAATCGCGATGCGGCCGGGCAAGCCCCTGATCCATGGCGCGCTGGGCGACGCGCGCATCCTCGGCCTGCCCGGCAATCCGGTCGCGTCCTTCGTCTGCGCGCTGGTCTTTCTCGCGCCGCTCCTGCGCGCGCTGCAGGGCGATCCAGACGCCGGTTCCGACCGAACCGAGACGGCGATCGCCGGCGCCTATCTCCCCGCCAACAAGGGGCGGCGCGACTATATGCGCGCGCGGCTCGCCCTGGACGAAAATGGCCGCCTCGTCGCAACGCCGCAGCCGCTGCAGGACTCGTCGCTGCTCACCGAGCTGGCGCAATCGCAAGCGCTGCTGATCCGCGAGCCGGGCGCGCCGCCCCTGGCGAAGGGCGACACCTGCCGCATCCTTCGGCTGCCATGATCCGAGGCCGCGCATCCGTGACTTTGGCGCCGCAACATGGCAAAGGAAACGCGCGCGCTGATCAGCCCGCCACGAAAGCAGGCCCGCATGTCGATCATCGATTCCGTCCGTAAATCGCTCGTTCCGATCCATCCGGAAGGCTACGTCTTCATCGCTGGTTTCGCCGCCGTCTCCTTCCTGCTTGACTGGCTGTCGCCGACGCTCGGCTGGATGGGCTTCATCGCCACCGCCTGGTGCGCTTATTTCTTCCGCAATCCGCCGCGGGTGACGCCGCTGCGCGAAGGGCTCGTCATCTCGCCCGCGGACGGCGTCGTCAGCGCGGTCGGCTTTTTTCTGCCGCCGGCCGAACTCGGCCTGGGAGCCGAGCCGATGCAGCGCATCTCCGTGTTCATGAGCGTCTTTGATGTGCATGTGAACCGTGCGCCGATCACCGGCCGCATCTCGAGAATCGCTTATAAGCCGGGCCTGTTCCTCAACGCCGACCTCGACAAGGCCAGCGACGACAATGAACGCAGCGGCATGGTCATCGAAGCGCCGTCGGGGCGCTTTGGAGTGGTGCAGATCGCAGGACTCGTCGCGCGGCGCATCGTCGGATTCGTCAAGGAAGGCGAGCAGATCGGCGTCGGCGACCGTTTTGGCCTCATTCGTTTCGGCTCACGCGTCGATGTCTACATGCCGTCATCGGCCCGGCCCATGGTGGCTATTGGATCTCGCGCCATCGCCGGCGAGACGATCCTCGCCGACATGACCGCCGGCGTCGCCGCGCTGACATTCAAGGCGGGTTGAACACGCCATGGCCGATCCCTTCTTCTCCGGGCGCGATTCACAAGAAGGAACCCTGACGCCCTCCGAACAGCGTCGGCTGCGATTTCGCAACATTCCGTTGCGCATCGTTCTTCCCAATCTCGTGACGCTGCTCGCCCTGTGTATGGGGCTGACGGCGATCCGCTATGGAATCGAAGGACGATTTGAAACGGCCGTGACGGCGGTGATGGCCGCGGCGGTGCTCGACGGGCTGGACGGCCGCTTGGCGCGCGCCATCAAGGGCACGTCGCGCTTCGGGGCCGAACTCGACTCGCTTTCGGATTTCGTCGATTTCGGCGTCGCGCCCGGCCTGCTGCTGTATCTGTGGACGCTGCACGAGATCAAAGGCCTCGGCTGGTTCGCCGTGCTCGTCTTCGCCATCGCCGGCGCACTACGGCTTGCCCGCTTCAATGTGACGATGGACGATCCGACGAAGCCCGCCTGGCACGCCGAATTCTTTGTCGGCATGCCGGCGCCCGCCGGCGCCGTGACGGTGTTGCTGCCGCTCTATCTGCATTTCTCCGTTTTGGAGCTGCCGGCGTCCAAGGCGATGACGCCGTTTTACATCGTCTATGTGCTCGGCATCGCCTTCCTGATGGCGAGCCGCATTCCGCATTTCTCCGGAAAGCGCATCGGGCGCATACCACGCGATCTCGTGATTCCGGTGCTTTTCGGCGTGGGCGTGACGGCGCTGCTGCTGGCGATCTACCCGATGGAGCTGCTCGCCGTGCTCAGCGTCGCGTTTCTGGCTGCCATTCCGCTGAGCGTGAGGCGCTATAACAAGCTCGCGAAAGCGGAGGCGGAGAAGACCGCTCCGAAAGAGGCGTCACCGTAAGCAATAAGCGCTGGCGTCAAAAGCGATCTTTGCGATCACGATAATTTTCCGCCTTTGCCCCCTTCGCGATTTCTGCCAGTTGATCGCGCTCAGGCACGGGAACGAGCAGCACGCCAGATCCTTTGGGGATGAAAGCGAACTCCTGGCCGGGCTGCCATTTGTGCGCCTCGCAAACCGCTTTTGGGATCGAGATCTCAAATCTGGCGGAGAGAGTGACGGCGTCGAAGTTTTTCATACGTAACCATCGTCAATCGTCATCAAGTCAGAAATTGACATAGACCGTTCGAAATCAAGCTCACCGAGCGGCGGCAAGCGGCGCCAGCGGCTGGCTCTCGACCTTCTGATTGAGTGGCGGCGGCCCGGCGGCGGCGGTTCCGCCGCTTGCGTCGATGACGGCCTGGGTGTCGGCCTCCCCCGGCCGCGGGGCTGTCAGCTGCGCGCCGATCTTTCGCACCACGTCGGGCGCTTCGGCGAATGCGCCATGCCCGACGAAGTCGGTCGAAAACGACGAAATATCGTGCACGGCGACCCCCAGTCGGTCGAGCTCCGACTTGTCTTCAGGATTGGTGGGATTCATCGCGCCGAGGCGCGGCCGGTCGCCGGCGATGCGCGACGCGAGCGACAGCGCGCGATCATTATTGGCGACGAAAATCGACACATGCCGAGGATCGACGCGCGCGACCTGTTGGCGGAAAACATTGAGATCGATGTCGGGCGCCGCCAGCATGACCTCGCCAAGTTTGCCGTCGAGATCCGGATGGCCGGACTGCGCGACGCCGCGCAGCGTCTCCATCGTCAGCCACGCGCCCATCGAATGCGCGAGCACATGAATGCGGCCGACGCCGGGCGTGCGCGACAGTTCGACGACGAACTTCTCAAGCGCGTCGCGTGAGACTGTCGCCGCTTCCTTGTCGGACTCGTAGTTGAACAGACCGCCTCGGGAATTCCAGGTAAAGAGCGCGGGAACGCCGGAGAAGCGTCCGTCGGCGACAATCTGCGCCAGACGAAAGCGCGCCTCTTCGACTCCCGTGTTGAAGCCGTGCACGTAAAGCAGCACGTCGCGCGAATTGCCGATGCGCCCCGAGACATGCGAGGCGACTTCGCCGTAGAACTCCCGCTCATCCATATTGCGCTTCGACAGCACGGTGAAATGCCGCCGCAGATCGGCGCCGCCAAAGCTGGGACGCTCGAGGCTTCCAGCACGATGGTTGAGCGGGACGCCAATCGACGTTAGCGAAAAATGCGCGCGGCCGTCGTCTGTCGCGCCTTCGGAACGCCGCGTCGAAGCGACGAAAATGGCGACATCCGACGGCTCGCCCTGGGCTCCGGCGACAAGAGAAACGGCGTTGCCGACGTGGCCGTCGACCATACGCATGCCGTCCGACACGCAGCCGGCAAGCGACGCCGCGATCAAGAGCGCGCTTAAGCGCGTCAGCTTTTTTCCATGAGTGCGCAAATTGATTGGCTCGATCCAGCGCCTGCTCGGAACTGAATCCTGAGCGGCGCGCTTCGACTGAGGCGCTTCGCCTCTCCACCATCGTTTCTGACAAAAGAAAGCGACCAAAGCGGGGCGACACGCCCGTCGCGATAGGGAAAAAGTCTCGACATTTCATGTAGCCCGCGCAAATCGGTCGCACTTGCGCGAATGAGGGTCGCCTGCGCATAGTGCCAAGAAAATAACATTCAGGGAGATCCGACGTGGCGGCGCGCCCGCTATGTCGAAAAGCCAATGCGGATCAAAATCTTGGGGTCGGGCGCCGGCGGCGGCTTCCCGCAATGGAATTGCAACTGCGCGAATTGCCGGGCTGTCCGCGCCGGAGCGCCCGGCTTTTTGCCGCGCACACAGTCCTCATTGGCGGTGAGCGTCAATGGCGCCGACTGGCTGCTGCTCAACGCCTCGCCCGATCTGCGCGAGCAAATCGCCGCCGCGCCCGAGCTTGCTCCCGCGCCTGATGACGGTCTGCGCGCGAGCCCGATCAAGGCGGTGGCGCTGACAAATGGCGACGTGGATCACGTCGCGGGTCTTCTCAACATGCGAGAAGCGCAGCCGTTCAGCCTCTACGCTGCAGGCCGCGTTCTCGATGCGCTCGGCGCCAATCCGATCTTTACGATCCTGCAGACGCAACTCGTGCCCCGCATCGAGCTGCGCATAGAAGAAGCCGTGCCTGTCACCGGAGCGGGCATTGATCTAGGTCTCGCGATCCGCGCCTTTCCCGTTCCGGGCAAGATCGCGCTCTATCTCGAAAACGCGAATGCGCCGAATTTCGGAACAAGCGCCGGCGACACGTTGGGGCTGGAAATCATCGAAGCCGAAACTGGCGACTCGTTCTTTTACATTCCAGGATGCGCCAAGGTTGACGCGGACCTCGCCGACCGGCTTCGCGGCGCCAAGCTGGTGTTCTTCGACGGCACGCTTTTCCACGAAAGCGAGATGATCGAGCAAGGTCTGCTCGGCAAAACCGGCTCGCGCATGGGCCATATCAACGTCAGCGGCGCCGATGGCTCCATCGCCGCGTTCGAGCCGCTCGACGTGAAGCGCAAAATCTACGTGCACATCAATAATTCCAATCCTCTGCTCAACGAATTCTCGGACGAATATGCGATCGCCCAGGCCGCCGGCTGGGAAATCGGCGAGGATGGCATGGAGGTCAACCTGTGAACGAGATCGTAGCCATTGATTGGCGGGGCGCCGCGCCGCTCGCCCGCGACGAATTCGAAGCCTCGATCCGCGCCGTCGGCGCCGGGCGCTATCACGACAAGCACGAGTTTCATAAGCTGCTGCACGGCGGCAAGCTCCAGAAGGAGCAGGTCGCCGCCTGGGCGCTGAACCGCTACTGCTACCAGGAGGCGGTGCCGCGCAAGGACGCCGCCTTTATGAGCCGCGTCCATGATCGCGAGCTGCGCCGCGAGTGGATCCATCGCATTCATGATCATGACGGCCTCGGCGAAGAAGGCGGCGGCATCGAGCGCTGGCTCGTGCTGACGGACGCTCTCGGCTTCTCGCGCGATTACGTGACCTCTCGGCGCGGCGCCCTCCCCGCGACAAAATTCGCCGTCGAAGCCTATGTGCGCTTTGTCGTCGAGCAGCCGCTCGTCGTTGCGGTCGCGTCTTCGCTGACCGAACTCTTCGCGCCGTCGATCCATCGCGAACGCATCGTCGGAATGCTTGAAAGCTACGACTTCGTCGACGACCAGGTGATGGCCTATTTCAAGCGCCGACTGACCCAGGCGCCGCGCGATTCCGAGTTCGCGCTCGGCTATGTGCTCGATAACGCCAAAACCCGCGCCGAACAGGAAGCCTGCGTCGGCGCCGTACGGTTCAAATGCGACGTCTTGTGGGCGCAGCTTGACGCATTACATCACGCCTACGTCACGCCCGGGCCGATCCCGCCTGGCGCATGGCGGCCAGGAGAAGCAAATGTCTGAGGCGCATGCCGCGCGGTTCGTGATCGGCCCGGACGCGCGTCCGGCCTTCACGCGCTGCGCGCGGCTGCATGAAGACCGCGCGCGATCCCGAACGGTTATTCTGGCGCCCGAGCGCGCCTATGAACTCGATCCGATTGGGCTGATCGTTCTGCGCGCGATCGACGGCGCAACACGCCTCGCCGATCTTTGCGCGCGGCTCGCGCAGCAATATTCCGCGCCGCTCGACATCATCACGCGCGACGTTACCGCGCTGCTGCAAGGCCTCGCCGACAAGCGGCTGCTGCGCGACGGAACCGACGAATTCGCAGCGCCGTCGCCGTCCGCCTTCTCCTCTTCGATCGCGCCATTCACGGGCGGACCCGCGGGGCTGCTCGCCGAGCTTACGCATCGCTGCCCGCTGCAGTGTCCCTACTGCTCCAATCCGCTTGAGCTCGAGCGCTCGAATATGGAACTCACCGCCGATGAATGGGGCGAGACCTTCCGTCAGGCGGCGTCGATCGGCGCGCTGCAGCTGCATCTTTCCGGCGGCGAACCCACCGTTCGACGCGATCTTGAAGAGATCCTCGCACAGGCGGTCGACGCGGGGCTCTACACCAATCTCGTTACCTCCGCCGTTCTACTGACGCGCGAGCGGTTGCAGCGTCTCGCCGAGATCGGCCTCGATCATGTGCAGGTCTCCATCCAGGATGTCGTTCCTGAGAGCGCCGACAAAATCTCGGGCTATCAGGGCGGCGTCGCCAAGAAGCGCGACGTCGCGCGATGGACGCGCGAATTCGGCATGGGGTTGACGATCAATGCGCCGATGCACCGGCAGAACATTGCGCATCTGCCGCAGATCATCGATTTCGCCGTCGAGGTCGATGCGCAGCGCATCGAGATTGCGCATATTCAATATTACGCCTGGGCGCAGATGAACCGCGCCGCGCTCATCCCGACGCGCGAAGCTTTTATGGAGACGGTCGGCATCGTCGACGAGGCGAAGAAGCGTCTCGCTGGCGTTCTCAATTTCGATTTTGTCATCCACGATCATTACGCGACGCGGCCGAAAGCTTGCACCGGCGGCTGGGGCCGATCGATCATCGCTGTGACGCCATCCGGCAAGGCCCTGCCCTGCCACGCCGCGCAGACCTTGCCGGGATTGGCCTTCGACAATGTGCGCGAGCGGCCGCTCGGCGACATCTGGCGGAACGGCGCGGCCTTCAACGCCTTCCGCGGCACGGACTGGATGAAGGAGCCCTGTCGTTCTTGCGAGCGCCGTGAAATCGATTTCGGCGGCTGCCGCTGTCAGGCGTTCGCGATCGCCGGCGACGCCGCGGCGACAGACCCCGCCTGCCATCTCTCGCCCGACCATGCGCGCTTCGCCGCTTACGCCGAAGTCGAGTCGCACGTCACGGCGCCGGAATTTATCTACCGCCGCTATGGCGGCGCCGCGGCGTCGACGGCGCGCGCCAAGGAGCCGGCGTGATCTACCGCTGAGCTGCGCGAGGGTCGTCGCGCGGATCAAGATAGGTGATGTTCCAAGGGCCGACGCCGGTCACTTGTATCACCGTGTCGTCTTCGAAATTGACCCAATGGCCCGCTTCCGCGGGAGTCGCCGCAAAACCGCCGGCGACAAGCGTCTTCTCGGCGTTTGGATCGAGCTTAGCGCCCTGACCGTAACGAACGGTCCCCGACAGCACCGTCATCGTCTCCATGCCGCTGTGCTTATGCGGCCCGATTTTATATCCCTTCGGCGCGCGCATGCGCAGGATGTAAGGTCCGCCCTGCGTCGGATCGCCGAACAGCATCGCGACTTCCGCGCCCCTCGGCAGTTCCGCCAGACCCGCCTTCCATTCGAGTTTGTCCTGCGAAAAGACGGAGCCTGGAGCTTCCGCCATTACGGCGATGGGAGCTGCGAGGCTTATGGCCGCGCCCACAAGAATTGCAGCAAGATTTCGCATAGCTTGAGCCTCCAAAGCGCCCCTTGCTTGAGATAGTGCGCCGAAGACACACAGGGACGAAGAATTCAAAAATTCGATTTCGGTAACAAACGAGCAACTTCCACAGGGCATATTGAGCCTTGTCTCGCGGAGTTAAGGATTTGTTTCGCATAAGTTGCGTAATGGAGCTTGTCGCATGAAGTCGCGGGATACGCTTGTCCGTCTCAAACGGTTCCAGGCCGAGGAAAAACGCCGGCGCGTCGTTCAATTGAATGCAATGATCGGCGAATTCACGCGCATGGCCAATGAGCTCGACCGTGAAATCGGTCAGGAAGAGCGGCGCGCCAACATCGACGATCCCAATCATTTCGCCTATCCGACTTATGCGCGGGCGGCGCGCACGCGACGCGACAACATCCTTGCGTCGATCGCGGAACTGCGCGGCCAACTCGAAGAAGCCGAAGCGCAGTTCAAAGAGGCCAGCGAAGACTTCGCCAAGGCGCAAAGCCAAGAAGCGCGGGATCGCGGAGCCGAGCGCATGGTCGATGTCGTCGCCGAGCGGCGCCACGCCGAAATGCCGGAAGTTTTGCGCAGGGTCTAGGGCTGAAATAGCCGCCAGCGCAGCCTGCCTCCAGGCGCGCGCACCCAAACGCCAAATGTTTTTCGGCGAACGGCGCTGATCTCTTCGCCCCTGGCGAGAGCGTGGGCGACCGTTGCGACATCGAAATCAAACGCTCGAAAAAAAAACGTCGCGCCGGAACCCCCGACATCGATGAAGGCCAATTCGAAACGCGCGAGGTCGGCGACCCAGCGCGGCTCCAATTCGCACTTTGCGACACGGGTTTCGAGAAATGCAGTGAGCGCCGCAGCGTCCGAGCGACTTGTCGCCTCTCGCGCAGCGCCGCGGATCGCCTGCCGGAAAAGCGCATCGAATCGATCGCCCAATGCGCGCGCTGTGAGCGGCAACGCCCTGCGCGCATAAAGCGCGCGTTTGCCGATCAGGCTCTGAGCAAAGACTTCCGTTTCGCGCCTGTCGATTCCGGCGAGGCGCTCGGTGTCATGCATGCTCAAGCCGAAACGCATCGCCACGGCGATCGGCGCTTCGAAGAATTCCCGCCGCAGATCATCGTCGGTGAACAGGCGCGCGAGCAGCGCCTGCGTCTGGGCTAACCCCATCGCCCGTTCTCCACGAGCGCGCGTCGCGCGCGCGCCACTTCATCGATGAGCTCGCCAAACGGCGGCATTTTTTCGTCACGCTCGAGAATGACCGCCTTGACCGGCGCGCGGGCGATGACGCGCTCATAGAGCCGCCAAACCGCATCGCTCGTCGCGGCGTCATGGCTGTCGATCAATAGGCCGTCGCGCTCGCGTCCGCCGGCGTAGTGGATTTGCACGAGCCTGTCCCATGGCCAGCGCTCGAAGTCGCGTTCGAGATCGGCGCCGAAATTCGTCGCATTCACATGCATGTTGGCGACGTCGCACAGCCAACCGCATCCGGTCGTGTCGAGCGTGCGCGACAAAAATTCAGGCTCGTCCATTTCGCCGCCTGGAATGCGCACCACGCAAGTGATGTTTTCCAAAATCAGCGGCGTCTTGATGCGCCTGCGCACAATTTCGACATTGCGCGCGACGACGTCGATCGCTTCCTGCGTAAAGGGCAGGGACGCAAGATGGCCGATGCTGATTCCGCCCGCGCGCGTGAAGCAAAGATGTTCGCTCCACCAGGGCGGATCGATGCGTTCGATCAGCGCGGCGACTTTATCGAGATAGCATGAGTCGACGCCGTCCGCGCTTCCGATCGAGAGATCGAGACCATGCGCGACGAGCGGAAAATGCGCTCTTAAAAGCTCAAGTTCAGCGAGCTTTTCTTTCGATGCGTCGAGATAATGATCGGCGATGATCTCGATAAAATCGACATCCTCCCGTCGGGCGAAGAGATCGGCGCGAAACTGCGGACGATAGCCGAGTCCGGACCCAAGGGGCGGCGCCTCAATCGCGGACGCCACCATCGCTCGCTCCGCCGTCGCCGCAACTGCCGCCGCAGCTTGTTCCGCAATCGGAGCCATCGCTTCCGGAACCGCGACTGAAGGCTTCGGCGAACATCGCCTCCGTCGTGCCCTTGAGCGGCGCGAATCCATAAAGGCCGATGAGAAACAGCGCGGCGCCGTGGAACGCGCGCGCTTCGGGTCCGGGCGATCCGATGTGACCGACGGCCTCTTTCAGACGGCCGCCATAGGCAAGCCGCATTGCGTCAAGATAGGCGTGGCCGCGACGGCTCGCGTGGGTTCTGGTCAGCACATAGGCGAGCGCGAAAAGCGACGCGACCGACGCAGCTGCGAGAAAGACCAGATAGGCGACATTCACGGCGCCCGCCGTCCATTCGACATAGATCTTGGCAAGCGCCAGACCGACGATGATCAGCGTTCCACCGATCTGCGCGCGCCGGCGCCAAACCTTCACGGACTTGGGCTTGATCAGCTCCTCCGCGGCGAGTTTGGCGCGCAGCGGCGCGAGCTGTTCCAGCAGCCAGCGCCGCAAGCCGCGATCTTCGAACAGCGCATGCGCCTTCGGCTTGGCCTGCACGGCTTCGAGCAGCCGCGTCTCCATGGCGTTGAGTTCGCCCGGCTCCGGCTGCTTGTCTGCAGGAATCACGTGATCCTCCGCGGCGAGGACGACGAAGCCGCGCTGCGCAAGATCATAGATCAGCGTTCGGATGACCTGATTGACGCCGCCCTGCAGGAAGGCGACCTCCATCGCGTCGGGGTTCTGCGGCACGGGCGGCGGCGCGCGGCGATCGGTGCGATCCGCGAGCCGAATGCAAAGGTAAGTGGCCGCCAGCACGAGGATGACGACGAGGCCGAAGACGTTGAGAAATTCAGGCCCGGGAAGATTAAGGATCGCAATGTTCTGCACGCCAGCCGCCTCAGTTCGTGATCACGTCTTGCACAAGACGTCGCGCCTGCAGCGTCGCGACGCCCAACACCGCCATGCCGATCGCCTGATGCGCGAGCGCCAGCGCCAGATGCGGGTCGCCGGCGAAGGGGGGCTGGACCAGCACCAATGTCGCAACGCCAAGCGCGATCTGCATGAGCACATGGCCGAACAGGATCACGGCGCCGCGGCGCGCGCGTCCTTCCGCATTCATCCACGCATCCAGAAGATGCCCGAGCGCCAGAGCGAAGATCAGATAGGCGATCATGCGGTGGAAGAATTGGACGGTGACCGGGTTGTCGACGAGATTGGTCCAGACCGGCTCCAATCGCCACAAGACGTCGGCCGAAGGAATGAAGACGCCGTCCATCAGCGGCCAAGTGTTATTGACGAGTCCCGCCCGCAGTCCCGCGACAAGGCCGCCGACGAAAATCTGCAGAAACACAAAAGCCAGGATCGTCAGCGCGGTCCCTTTGAGCCGACCTGCGCCCCCATGCACGAGAGAGGCGGCGCGCGGTCCGAGGCCGCCGGCCACCCATAAACAGGCTGAGAAGATCAGCGCGGCGAGCAGCAAATGGATCGCAAGGCGCTCCTGCGCCACCTCGATGCGATTGACGAGGCCGGATGCGACCATCCACCAGCCGACGCCGCCCTGTAGGGCCCCGAGCGCGAGAATGCCGACGAGCTTCGGCTTGGCCGAACGCGGCAGGCGGCCGGTCGCCCAAAACCATATGAGCGGGACAGCGAAAACGACGCCGATCAAGCGTCCGAGAAGACGATGCGCCCATTCCCAGGCGTAAATATATTTGAACCCGGCGACATCCATGTCCGGGAACAGTTCCCTGTATTGCGGAATCTGCTTGTAGGCATCGAACGCCTCCTGCCACTCCTGCTGGGACAGCGGCGGCAGCACGCCCGTGACGGGCTTCCACTGTACGATCGATAGGCCCGATTCGGTCAACCGGGTCGCGCCGCCGACGATGACCATCAAAAAGACCAGCCCCGCGACGAGCCACAGCCAGTTGCGCACCGCCCGGGCGTTCGCCTCGGTCGCATGGTGCCTGATCGCCGGGACCGGTTGGGGAAAGTGCAGCCAATCTTCCATGAGACGCCGAGGGTTGGGAGGCGGATGACGCGGCCAGTTAAGGGATGCGGCCCTCGCTTGTCCACACCCCGCGGCCGTCTCCGGCGAGTCGGGTCAATTTGGCTGAAAACTGCGCCGCTGCGGATGTTAGAGTAGCGCGGCTTGAGTCGAGGGATCAGGTGTCGCGCAAGAGCGATGAAACGATGCGCACGATCGGCGAGGTCGCGGCGAGCCTCGACCTTCCCGCGCATGTGCTGCGCTTCTGGGAAACCCGTTTCAAGCAGATCAATCCTCTTAAGCGCGCCGGCGGGCGGCGCTTCTACCGGGAGCGCGACATTGAACTCGTGATCGCGATCCGCCGTCTGCTCTACGACGAAGGCTATACGATCAGGGGCGTGCAGCGCATCCTCAAGGAGGCTGGCGTCGAGGCGGTCCTGGCGGGCGCCGGACGCCGCCAAGGGGATGTGTCCGGGACTCCCTCCCCTTCCCGTCCGGGCGTGAGCGAGGGACGAATCGGGTCAGCGCGAGACGAAGACGAGACGGACGCCGCCCTCTCGACCGACGAACGCGCCGCTCTTCGCGCGCTAGACCCCGATCTTTCCGGAATCGACGCCCAGGACGCAGCTCCCGCCGTCGAACTTGACGAGCCACGGGCGCCGCCTTCGGCTCCTAACGAACCGCGTCCCCTTGCCGCGCCGCATACGCGAATCCTGCGCGAGGCGCTGGCCGAGATCGAAGAATGCAAACGCCTGCTCAGACTGACCAAGCGATAGCGACCCAGGCGTTGCCAGCGCCGCGCCGCCTCACTATAACGGCGCGAGTCGGAGTGTAGCGCAGCCCGGTTAGCGCACTTGTCTGGGGGACAAGGGGTCGTGGGTTCGAATCCCGCCACTCCGACCATTCGGGCGGCGATCAGTTCGGCAGCTGAGAGAAAAGCTCCGCGCGATCGGGCAAACCGGCGAGTGAAGCGTCGAAGTTGAGCGGGCCGCCCAGCGTCACGCGCACAGCGGCGGGCTCGAGCGGCTTGAGATGGCGGTCCATGACGCCGACGCCGCAAACCTGGGCGGGAGCGACGCCTGCGACGCATTGCGCGTAAAGAGGGTCGCTCGGCAGGAGCGAGCCATATGCAAATGTGATCTGGTCGGAGCGCGAATCGAAAACATTGAAGGCGTCGACCTGCAGCCGCCAGCCGTCAGCCCATCGATAGCCAAGTCGCGCGTTCAACGTGCCGGTCGCAGGAGAGTTGAAATAGCCGTCTTCGGTTAAGGCCCTGGACCCGAAGTAGCGATATTTCAGCGCCCCGAACCATCCGGTCGCCTCGCCGAGCTCCAATCCGCCCATCGCCGTCACCGCTATTGCATTCGGCAAATAATTACCCGGCGCATTGCCAAGAAATGTTCCGTAGGGCACGGCGTCCGGCGCGAGCAAATCGAGCCACGCCAAGGTCTGGGCAACGTCGACGCCGCGATAGCGCGCCTGGACGAGCGCGACATCGCCATCAAATCTGATCCAGCTGTTCGGGGCGTATTTATTGGCGAGTTCGAGGCCATATCTGCGACTGGGGCGACCGAAGATCGTCGTGCCGCTATCGCCGACAAACTGGTTCTCCGATTCGAGATTGAGCCAGAACAGGCTGATGCTGGAATCGAGTCCCTCGATGAATTTGGTGCGGGCGCCGATCTCGCCGCCGCGTGATTTCACCAGCAGCGGAATTGAAGCGGCCTGAACGAAGCCCTCATTGTCCGCAAGTTCGGATGTTGAGAATCGCAGCACCGCGCCCCGCGCGTCGGTCGAGTGGAAGCCTTCGCCGTAATTGGCGTAGAATTCCGTCTTGTAGAAGGGGCCGACGATGATCGAGAGCTTCGGGCTGAACAGCGCCGCATTCTTGACGCCCTGATTGAACGGTCCGGTGAGAAGGAACGCCGGCAGACCTGTGCTCGCCGCGAGTTTGGGCGCGTCCAATAGCGTCTGCCGGGAGCTGACGGCGGCGTTGTAATAGTCGAAGCGCGCGCCGGCGACGGTCTTCAGCCAGGGCGTCCAGCGCACCGCCGTATCGGTCCACAGGCCGATGCTGCCTTCGCCGACCGCATTGTTGCTGAGCGTGTCATAGAGCTGTCGACGCACGCTCTCCTGCAGGCCAAGCCGAATGTCGTCGTAGCGGCCCTGAAAGCCGACGCGGGTCTCGACTGGCGCGCCATTCACGTCGGCCCATCTGATCGCATGTTGCGCGTTGACCCCGACGAGCGTGCGATCGTCGAACTGACGGATCTGGTCGCCAAAATTCTGATGCGCCAGGAAATAGGTGTAAGTGCTGTAGAGATCCAAGGTCGAATGGACGACATAGGCTTCGACGCGCGTGGCCTGATCGCCCTCGACCTGACTCCAGCGCGACGAGAGCGAAAACCGCGACGTCGCGCCGCCGGCGGTTGGGTCCATCGTGCCCCATAATGACAACAGCCCGGCGCTGACCGCGCGACTCGGAATTTGGTCCGTTCCATACCATTTGTTGGCGTAGCCCATGAAGGTGACGGAGGCGCCGTCTTCCTGCGTGCCGCGCGACCAGCGCAACACGCTGTTGAGGCGTCGCATATTGTCGCCGCGCTCCCAGGGACCGTTGTAATATTGCGCTTCGACCGCGCCATAGGCGGAGCCGCCGGCGAAATCTCGGTAAGGGGCGACGGCGAGAGCTCTAGCGTAACCGAAGCTGCCGCCAATGACCTGAAAGAAGCCTTTGTCGATCGTGTCTTTGTACTGCATGTAAATCGAGCCGGCCGACGAAAAGTCGCCGTCTTGAGCGTCATAGGGGCCCTTGCGCGCCAGCACGTAAGACAAGAGTTCGGGAATCAGGAAATTGCTGTCGGCGTAACCCTGGGCATGGCCATGGGTGCGCATATTGAGCGGCATGCCGTCGAGATAGAGCGCCAGATCGGTGCCGTGGTCGAGATTGAAGCCGCGCAGAAAATACTGGTTCGCCTTGCCCTCCCCGCTGTGCTGCGTGACGACGAGTCCGGGCACGATCTCCAGCGCGTCGCCGGGACGCGCGAAAGGCAGCGCGTTGACCTCCTTGCCGGTGAAGAACTTTTCGCTTGAGGCTGTGATCGGCGGCGGCTGGGGTCCAGAAGGCTCCGCCGGTGGTCGACTGACCGCAGCGACGACCGGCGAAGCGCGCGGCGGCTGCGGAGTCGTACGAGCGCGCGCTACGGGTCCTGGCGCGGGCGCGTGAGAACGGGCGGCTGGAGCAGCCCGACGTCCGCCGACTTGGATTGTGGGGAGCGCGGTTTGCGCCAGTGCGGTGAACGAAGGCGGCGCCGCAAAGATTGCACTAAGAAAGCAGACCAAGGGTAAGCGAAATGACATCGCCGACTCCGCAGCAAACTCGGGCTATCACTGCGAAGGGTCATGCCGAGCGGGCGCGAGCGCCATCAGCCGGCTTGACCGCGCCCTGCGAGAACTTCTCCAAGAGTACGCGTCAAATTGCGTGTCGGCAAGCCGATGAAATGGCGCGCCATTCTCTCATGCATTTTTTTCTCAGCAGTGATGCAGAAACATCACGGCTCGTCTCGAGGGCGTGCGCGCCTTGCGAGATGCGCCGCTCGCTCACGTCATCTCAAGTGGAAACTGGCGCCCCGGCGGCGCGGCTCGACGCAAGCCCCGCACGGAACGCCACGACGCAGCTCTACGCTGGCCACCCTCTCGAGAACGCGCATCAGGACGGCGCGTCGTTCAAAATTCCTGCGCGAGATCGTCCGCATGCGCATTGTCGCTGCGCGCAGCCGCGTTAGGTAGCTTGCGGTTCGCAACCTGAATATGTGAGGCGCGCCATGCCTCGGCTCGCGGAGACGGCACTGATCCTGTTCCTATTGGCGACGGTCAACGCCAGCCTGTTCGGCATCATCTATAAAATGCTGCGCTAGGCGGCGTGGTCGGCGTCGGCTTATGCGCTACTTTTGCCGACACGGATTGCTAGCGGCGGTTTGAACTCGGCGCGTTTTACGCAGACGCCTTGTTCGGGAGACGCTCTATATAAAACTCTACCATAGCTTGCGGCAGTGACGACCGTTTCGTCTCGCGCGCATCGCATGATCAATGTTCTGTTAGACCAGCCAAGGCGGGCCAATGAAAGTCCTTCTGATTGGTGCGACCGGCCTCATCGGCTCAAGCATCCTCGCAAAACTTCTCTCGGCCGGCCATGCAGTGATCGCCGTGTCGCGCGGACGCGCCAATGTCCGGCGACAATTTCCTCAGGCGCAATGGGTGTCGATCGATCTGAGAAGCGTCGACTCCGCGCAGAAATGGACGCCCCATCTCGTTGGCGTCGACGCCGTCGTCAATTGCGCGGGGGTGCTTGGCGGAAGCGGCTCCGATTCCACTGACGCCGCGCATAGCCACGGCCCAGCCACCTTGTTCGCGGCTTGCGAACAGGCAGGCGTCAAACGCGTCGTTCATTTCTCCGCCGTCGGCGTCGACCGCGAGACGCCGAGCGAATTCTCAAAGAGCAAGGCGGAAGGCGACGCCGCCCTAAAGGCGACGGGACTCGACTGGGTCATCTTGCGGCCTTCCGTGGTCCTGGGGCGCAGAGCTTACGGCGGTGGCGCACTGTTTCGGGGCCTGGCGGCGTTGCCGGTCCTCCCCCGCTTCCGGGACGCGGGGGAATTGCAGATCGTCCAGCTCGACGACGTCGTGGCGACGGTGCTTTTTTTTCTCGCGCCCTCAGCGCCCGCGCGTGTGGAGCTCGAACTCGTCGGACCGCAGCGCCTGACCTTCAATGAGGTCGTCGCGATCTATCGCAAATGGCTCGGATCGCGTCCCGCCCAGCTCGTCGACGTCCCCGACCGGCTGATCGACTGGATGTATCGCCTCGGAGATTTCTTCGCCTGGCTCGGATGGCGCACGCCGATACGCAGCATCGCCAAACAGGAAATGGTGCGCGGCGCCATCGGCGATCCCACGCAATGGACAGACATGACGGGCATCAAGCCGCAGTCGCTTGAAACGGCGCTTATGGCCGAGCCCGCCGACGTGCGCGAAAAATGGTTTGCGCGGATCTATGCGCTCAAGCCGCTCATTTTCGCCGTTACGGCGCTGTTCTGGATTTCGACAGCACTGGTCTCTTACGGACCGGGATGGGACATTGGGCTCGGGCTTTTGTACGAGGGCGGACTGTCGGGCCCGATCGTGCCGCTGGCCGTGATCGCGGGCGCCACGTCCGATCTTATTATCGGCGTCGCCATCGCCTTTCGCCGCACATCGAAGATTGCGCTCCTCGCCGCGCTCGTCCTATCCTTCGTTTACCTCATCCTCGGCACCATCCTCGTGCCGCGACTCTGGAGGGAGCCGCTGGGTCCGATGTTGAAGATCTGGTCGGTGATGGTGCTCAACGTCGTTTCTCTGGCGATCGTCGACGACCGGTGATTTATCTCCTCCTCAAATACATTCACATCATCGGCGCCGCAGTTCTGCTTGGCACCGGCGCCGGAATCGCGTTCTTCATGCTGATGGCGCATTTCTCCCGCTCCGTGCCGGTCATCGCCGGGGTGGCGCGCATCGTTGTGATCGCGGACTTCGTCTTTACCACTTCGGCCGTGGTGGTTCAGCCCATCACCGGCGTCGCGCTCACCTGGCTGGCCGGCTATTCGCTCACGGAAGGCTGGGTCGCGCTGTCAATCGCGCTGTATCTTTTGACCGGCGCCTTTTGGTTGCCTGTCGTGTGGATGCAGATGCGTATCCGCGATATCGCACAAGCCGCGGTAGCGGCGAACCAGCCGCTACCGCCGATCTACCATCAATTTTTTTGGTGGTGGTTCGCTTTCGGCTTTCCGGCGTTCGGCGCCGTTATGACGATCATATGGCTGATGATCGCCAAGCCGCTGATCTTCTGACGCCGCGCGACCGTCCCCAGACGCGCGACAGTCTCCTATCGCGTGTACCAGACGTAGATGATGGAAAAGGCCAAAGCCAGCGCAAAGCCAATCATGACGCTGCGTATAAAGCCCCCGCCGAACTCATCCATGTTGCGTCTCCAATGGTCGCACGCCGCGCGGACAATCTGGCGTAAGCCTGCGAATGGCGCAACAGCAGTCTCCCCGCGGCGTCTGCATTTTGTCTCGCCACATTCTTCAGTATAGTCGCGCCCATCAGGCGCTATTTGGAGTCCCGCCGCGCCCGCCTATAGACCCGCCGGAAGGAAGGATGCCGCGATGAAGGACGATCTCGGCGCGCTGTCCGTCGTTCTCAACCGGAGCACGGAAAGCCCGGGACGCCTCTCCGGCGCGAGCTTCGTCGTCAAGGAGAACATCGACGTCGCGGGAAACGTCTCGGCCAACGGCCATCCGAAGTGGGCGGCGACCCACGCCCCTGCCGAGCGCGACGCCCCTGTCGTCGCCCGATTGCTCGATGCGGGCGCGCGGCTCGTCGGCAAGACGCAAATGGACGAGATGGCCTATAGCCTGCTCGGCGCCAATCCGCATTACGGCACGCCGATCAATCCGGCCGCGCAAAATCGGCACCCCGGCGGCTCGTCTTCAGGCTCTGCGGTCGCGGTCGCCGCCGGGCTCGTCAATTTCGCCATCGGCACCGACACCGCCGGCTCCTGCCGCGCGCCGGCGGCGTTCTGCGGGGTTTTTGGCTTCCGCACATCGCACGGCGCAGCGCCGATGGATGGAATCATTCCGCTTGCGCCGTCCTTCGACGCCATCGGCTGGTTCGCCCGCGACATCGGCGTCATGGCCTCTGTCGGCGAGGCGTTGTTGCCGGAAAACGCGGAGAACGCCGAGCTCAAAGAAGCCGTGCTGCTCACCGACGCCTTCTCGGGAGTCGGAATGGATTTCGCTTCGGCGGCGGCGGATCCCGTCGACGCTCTGAAGGCGTTCGGCTCCTGGCGCGAAGCGACGCTCGGCGACGACTTCTTTAAGACGGCGCTCGGACATTTCCGCAACATGCAGGCCTTCGAGGCTTGGGCCTCGCATGGCGCGTGGATTTCGGCGAACAGCCCGACGTTCGGCAAGGGCGTCGAGCAGCGTTTCGCCTATGCGGCGAAAGTCACGGCCGACCAAAAGAAAGCCGCTGAAAGCTTCCGCGAGGAGGCGCGCAAGAAAATCGACGCGCTCCTCGATTCGCAAGGCTTTCTCGTGTCGCCGACGGCGCCGTTTCGCGCGCCGCTGCTCACCGAAAGCGAGGAGACGCTCGACGCCAAGCGCTATCAGATGATGCGTCTGTTTCTGATCGCGAGCTTCTTTGGCCTGCCGCAAATCAGCATTCCCCTTCCGACGAGCGATGCGCCCGTTGCGCTCTCTTTCATCGGCCGACGCGGCTCGGACCGCGCGCTGATCGCCCTTGCGCAGCGCTTCTGCGCGCAGATGAAGCAGTCTCTTTGAGTTTTCTCTAAACGCAACCGGTTGTCCTTCCCGGCAGGCCGAAGGCCTGACCGGGAATCCAGAGCAAATCCTCTCTGCGTCGCAACTGTGGATTCCCGATCGCGCTTCGCGCGTCGGGAATGACGTAGCGGAAGACACCAGACACGTAATCATCCGCTCAGCGGCGGACCGTGTCCGAGCAGATCCTTGATCCGCGCTGTCAGCCGCTCGCGCACGTCGCGATAGGCGTCGAGAATGGCCTCGCGCGAGCCCTGCGCGGCGGTCGCGTCGGGCGTCGGCCAGTAGACGACGTCGACGGCCATCGTGCGCGTAAACTCCAGCGCCTTGTGATGCGCCTCGGGCGACAGCGTCACGATCAGATCGAAATTGGAATCTTCGAGATCTTCGAACGTGTGCGGCTTATGTGCTGAAATGTCGACGCCGATCTCGTCCATCGCCGCGATGGCGAAGGGGTCAGGGGCGCCGCGCTTCAAGCCAGCGGAAGCGAAATAGGTTTCGCGGCCGAAATAATACCGCGCGATCGCCTCCGCCATGGGCGATCGCACCGTGTTCAGCGTGCAGGCGAAAAGAATGGATTGGGGGCGCGCCACGTTGCTCACGCATTCTCATCGCTGGCTTTGCGCTGACTGACGGTCTCGTTCGATGAACGCCGCAAGCTCCTTCGTCTGGTCCGTGAACAATTGCAGCTCATTGATGTCGAGCGGCTCGCTCACATGCTGCATCAGCAGCAGATCTCGGCCTTCGGAGAAGGCTGGCGCCAGCCCGCAATAGAAAAATCCCTGGCGGCGCGCGCTCTCAACCAGGAGCGGCAAGCCCGGGTCGTCGACATGCGCGGAAAGCTGCACGGCGCGCGCGCCGAGGCCGCTGACGTCGCTCACCGCCTGGCTCAATTCAATGCTGGCGTTCGATCCAATCGTCTCGAAGCGAATCCTGCCATAGCCCCATGGGTTGACCATGACGCTCGTCATCGACCGAGTCTCTGTTGGCGTTCCGCTCTCGCGTAGCGAAACGCCAACGCCGAGACGGCCGTATGTCGTCGTCATGACGTCGCGATACGCCGGAGGGGCGACGATCTCGCATGCCCGCGCCGTCGCCAGGAAGCGGAACGTCAGCAGAAAACTCTGGCGCTGTCCGGCCGTCGGCACAGGCAAGTCTTTGGAATGCAGCGACTCGGACGCCGCCCCGAGCAGGATCGCGCATGTCGGCATGCCAGCCCGCTCGTCATTGCGCTGCGAGAATGTATGCGTCGTCACCGGCTCGGCGTAGATCCCGACGAGCCCGAGCTTGGCGGCCTCGTCGGTCAGCCGCTCCGTCATGCGCTCCAGGAGATGACGTCCCCTGTACGACGGAAGCACGACCGCTTCGCCGCGTTCGGCGATCGCCGCGCCGGGCTCGCGCTCGAGCGCGACATGGCCGATGACCTCGCCGCGCGCATCGCGGGTCACGACCGGAATGAGCTCTCCGCTTTCGACCTTCCGCCAATAGCGATGCGGAGAAAAGACTTCCCGGTGAACGTAATTGTGTCCGTAGACCGCCAGAAAGCAGCGGGCGATCGCCGCCGAATCGCTCTGCTGCGGCACGTCGATCCGCACCGTTTCCGTGGTCTCCGCGGCTTCGGAAATCGGCTCTTCGTTATGTTCCGCCGCTTCACGAGAGGGGTCGAAACCGCGATAGATCGTGATCTCCCATCCGTCGACGCCGCGTTCCCGGTAGGATAATCCCGCATCTCGCCGCAGCTGCGCGCTGAGCGAACCAACGACGGCGGAAAACCGGGAATGGCCGTTGAGCAGAATCCGTGCGCGCGCCTCGCCCTTGGAAGAGGACAGAAGAACCGCGGCGCGCTCGGCGCTCGTGCGCGACCCGCATAGAATCTGCCATGTTTGCGCGGCGTCGGCGGCGATCAGGCTCGCGGTCATCGGCGGAACCCCTTCGACCAGCGACGCTTCGCGAACGAAGGCGCGGAGCAGTTCGCCCCCGTCCGCTTCCATCGACAGCCGCAGCTCGGCGAAATGATCCGAATTACTTTTGCCCATGCGGATGATTCCATGATGACAATGTGACAGCGCCGAGCGCTGCGCCGCGCAGCGCTCTCATCCTTGGCGACCGAGCGCGGCGCTCAGCCCTTCCAGTGCAGCGCCGTAATCAGCGTGAAGATGCGGCGCGCCGTATCCTGATCGGTGTCGATCTTGCCTTTCAAGCGTTCAAGGAGCAGCTGCGCGCCTTCGTTATGGAGGCCGCGACGCCCCATGTCGATCGCCTCGATCCTGCTCGGGGTCGCATGGCGGATCGCCGCGTAATAGCTTTCGCAGATCATGAAATAATCTTTGAGAATGCGCCTGAAGGGCGTCAGCGAGAGAATGTGCGTGACGAGACAGACGCCGTCCGCGTCGCAAATCTTAAAAACCAGTTTGGCGTCAACGAGCGAGATCAGCAGGTCATAAGGTCCGCCGTGATGGCCAATCAGCGCGAAACTGTTTTCCTCGATGAGATCATAGATCGCGATGGCGCGCTCATGCTCCTGATCCGCCGAGCCGCGGCCGATCGAGTTTTCGTCGAGCGTGACGGAGATCAGCCGCTTCGACTCGCTTGAGTCCACCCTCACGCCTCGAGCTGATTGAGGCGGATCGACACCGAACGCGCATGGGCTTGCAAGCCTTCGGCTTCGCCGAGGGTGACGGCGGCGGCGCCGATGGCGCGCAGCGAGTCAGCGTCGCATTTCAGGATCGACGTGCGCTTGACGAAGTCGAGCACGCTCAGACCCGACGAAAAGCGCGCCGAGCGCGCCGTCGGCAGCACATGGTTCGAGCCGCCGACATAATCGCCGACGGCTTCCGGCGTATAGGCGCCGATGAAGATGGCGCCGGCGTTGGAAACGCGCGCGGCGAGGTCCTCGGCGTCTTCGCTGATGATTTCGAGATGTTCGGCGGCGATGCGGTCGGCGAGCGGAAGCGCGTCGGCGAGCGTCTTCACGACGATCGTCGCGCCATAGTCGCGCCAGGAGGCGCCGGCGATCTCCTTGCGTGAAAGCGTCGAGAGATGCCGTTCGACGGCGGCGACGACCGCGTCGGCCAGCGCCGCGTCGTCGGTGATCAGAATCGACTGCGCGGATTCGTCATGCTCGGCCTGTGCAAGCAAATCGGCCGCGATCCAGTCGGGATTGGCGGTCGCGTCGGCGAGGATCAGGACTTCAGAAGGGCCGGCGATCATGTCGATGCCGACCTGACCAAAGACGCGGCGTTTCGCCGCCGCCACCCAGGCGTTGCCCGGGCCGACGATCTTGACGACGGGCGCAATCGTCTTCGTGCCATAGGCCAGCGCCGCCACCGCTTGCGCGCCGCCGACGCGATAGATCTCGTCGATGCCGGAGCGCTTGGCGGCGGCGAGCACCAGCGGCTCCACATGGCCGCCGGGCGTCGGAACCACCATGACGATGCGCTTCACGCCGGCGACCTTCGCCGGCACGACGTTCATCAGCACGGAAGACGGATAGGCGGCGGTGCCGCCGGGCACGTAGAGGCCCACCGAGTCGAGCGGAGTCCAGCGCCAGCCGAGTTCGACGCCGGCGGCGTCCCGAAACCGCAGATCCTGCGGCTTCTGCCGCTCGTGGAAGGTGGTGATGCGATCGAGCGCGAGATCGAGGGCCGCGAGCTGCTCGGCGGAGCATTTGGCTTCCGCCGCGGCGACCTCCTCGCGGGAGACGGCGATGCCGGTCGCCTCAAGGTCGATGCGGTCGAAGCGCTTGGAATAGTCGACAAGCGCCGCGTCGCCGCGGGCGACGACGTCCTCGATGATGCCGCGCACTGTGTCGTCGACATCCTGCGACGCCTCGCGCTTCATAGCGAGCAGCGACGCGAAACGCTGTTCGAAATCGGGCGCCGCAGCGTCCAAACGCAGGGTCATGATCCTCTCCAGCCGGGAAGTCCGGCTGTCATGGCCCTCGGGGAGCGTGCTCGTCAAGTTCGCCGCTGAAATCATGGCTCGGCCGGGCGGCGACCTTCCAGCGCGGACCGACGTCGCAAAGTTGCGCCTCGACGCATTCGACGTCGAGCGCGATCGACGCGCCCCCGGCGAAAAACAGCCGGATGACGCCCGACGGCGGCTCGGGGTCGGGCTCGAAGGTGACCGCCAGAAGTTCGAGGATCGCGTCGGGCTGGTCGCGGCAGATACGCTGGCAGCGCACGCGCTGCACGCCCTCGAAATGGAGGCCGCAGCGGCAGCGCTCCAGCCGGCCGTCAAGTTCAGCGGCCCAGTCGAACCGCGACCCGACCATGGCGAACCGGCGCTTGTCGGCAAGAAAGGCGATGTCGCCGACGCGCACCAGCGCGTCCTGCAGATGCGCCGAGAGGAGCGAAAGATCTTCACTGTCGAGCGCATGCAGGCGCAAGGCGAACTCACAAGGTCGATTGGGTGGTTCCATATCCTCTCCTCCTTCGCCCGATATGGCGAAGGGCCCGGGGGGACGCAAGCCCGCGCCGCACATGGCCGTTCAGGCAACCCATGCGGCCGCGTAGCGCGTAACTCACCCTCCCCTGAAGGGGGAGGGTCGCATTGCGAAGCAATGCGGGGTGGGGACACCCCGAATGAGTCGGTCAGAAGCGCGCACCGAACCGCGCATCTAACGACAATCTTTTACGACGCGGCTCCACCCCACCCCGGCGCTTCGCGCCGACGCTCCCCCTGCCAAAGTCGGCTGTTGCCGACTTTGGCCATTCTATATGCGCAAACTGGGAACACCCGGTTTGCGAAAGGAGGGTGTGCGCTCAATCCTGAAACGGATTGTGCACGAGGATCGTGTCGTCGCGTTCGGGGCTTGTCGAGAGCAGAGCGACCGGCGCCTCGATCAACTCCTCGACGCGGCGGACATATTTGATCGCCTGCGCCGGCAGATGCGCCCAGGAGCGCGCGCCGCTCGTCGATTCCTTCCAACCGGGGAAGCTTTCATAGACCGGCTGCACCCGCGCCTGCGCCGCCTGCGAGGCCGGCAGGCGCTCGATGCGCTTGTCATCGAGGATGTAATGCGTGCAGATTTTGATCTCGTCGAAACCGTCGAGAATGTCGAGCTTCGTCAGCGCGACGCCGTTGATGCCGGACGTCTTCACGGCCTGGCGGGTCAGCACGGCGTCGAACCAGCCGCAGCGGCGCCGCCGTCCGGTGTTGGTGCCGAATTCGCGGCCGCGGTCGCCGATCAACTGGCCGATCTCGTCATGAAGCTCGGTCGGAAACGGGCCGCCGCCGACGCGCGTCGTATAGGCCTTGGCGATGCCGAGCACATAGCCGATGGCGCCGGGCCCTAGCCCCGAACCGCTCGCCGCCGAGGCGGCGACGGTGTTGGACGACGTGACGTAGGGATAGGTGCCATGGTCGACATCAAGCAGCACGCCCTGCGCGCCCTCGAAGAGGATGCGCTTTCCGGCGCGGCGATTGTCTTCGAGCAGCTCCCACACCGCGTCCATAAACGGCAGGATGCGCGGCGCGACGGAGAGGAGCTCCTCGCGCAGCGCGGCGGGGTCGACCTGCGGCAGGCCCAAGCCGCGCCGCAGCGGATCGTGATGCGCGAGCACGCGCGCGATCTTGTCGTCGAGCAGATCAGGCTCGGCGAGATCCATGAGGCGAATCGAGCGGCGCCCGACCTTGTCCTCATAGGCGGGGCCGATGCCGCGCTTGGTCGTGCCGATCTTGACGCCGTTTCCAGCGGCCTCCTCACGATGCGCGTCGAGTTCGCGATGCAGCGAGAGGATCAACGGCGCGTTTTCCGCGATCTTGAGATTCATCGGCGAAATGGCGACGCCCTGCTCCCGCAGCCGGTCGATCTCGCCGACGAGGAAATGCGGGTCGACGACGACGCCATTGCCGATGACGGAAAGCTTTCCCGGCCGCACGATGCCTGAGGGCAACAGCGCGAGCTTATAGGTCACGCCGTCGATGACGAGCGTGTGCCCGGCGTTATGGCCGCCCTGGAAGCGCACGACGACGTCAGCCTCGAGCGACAGCCAGTCGACGATTTTGCCCTTGCCCTCGTCGCCCCACTGGGCGCCGACCACCGCCACATTCGCCATGGCCGTATCTCGATCTCCAAATAGAAAAAGCCCCGCGCGGTAACGCCGGGGCTCGTTACCGCCGGGGTTTAGCGCATGCCGCCGGGGCGGTAAAGGCCCGGCCAGCCGGCCCGCGAGCAGGAACTTCGAGCCGCCTTTTCGGTTGGAAACAAATAAGGGGAGGTAGAATGCATGCCGACCACGGTCGCTCGCGTTGCACAAAACACCGATGAGGACATCAATCGCGCCATTCGTAAGGAAACGCAGGCGCGGCTGTCTCACTTCGCCAAACACCCGGAGAAGATCGACGACCGTCTGGAGGAGCTCGACCGGGAGTGGGATATCGAGCGGGCGCTCGAAGCCAACGCCGCCTCCGTGGCGCTCGCTGGACTTGCGCTCGGCTTGACGTCGGATCGCCGCTGGCTGGCGCTGCCGGTTCTGGTGAGCGGCTTCCTTCTCCAGCACGCGCTGCAGGGCTGGTGCCCGCCCTTGCCGCTCCTGCGTCGACTGGCGTTCCGAACCGCCGAGGAAATCAGTCAGGAGCGCAACGCGCTCAAGGCGCTACGCGGCGATTTCGACAAGGTGAAAAAGGCCCACGACAAGGTGCAGGAGGCGGCGCGCGCGGCCGGGCTCGGTTGCGAGATGCACGGGCGAACGGTGCATTAGAAGCGCGCGGCGCGATAAGAATTCGCGCCGACTCGATGTGAACGAAACCGCGGATGAAAGCGACGCGTGTAAAAAGCGCGCGCATGTATCCAAAGGTACATTCAATTTTGCGTGCGTCCAATTTAGCTTGGCGTTGCTGATGGCTCGGCTGTCTACGACGATCTTTTTGCCTTGTCGGATTTGCCCGTAAGTTTCATTACGCAGAGGTTTCGGAATGAAAAAGCCCGTTTCCATTTCCTTAAGCAAGTTCACCGAATCCGTTCAGGCCGCCGTGAAGGCCGCGAGCGAGAAACATTCAAAATTCAAACTGGAGGCGCCTAACGCCATTTCGGTGTCGTATTTAATTCGCGGCATTCCCGTTCCGGAGGCGATCGCTTCACAGGTCACGCTTGCCGAGACTCAGGCGCTCGCCAACGACATCGCAGGCCATCTGGGAGCATTCGCGGGCGAACATGGCGGCGAACGTGGCGGCGCGGTCTATTCCATTGGTCGCCACATTATTGTCGGCATCCCCGTCCTTCCGGAAATTATTCATCTCGAACAGAAGTAGCTGGTGGATCAAAGACCATGTCGAAACTTTGTCCGAGCGCGCAGCCGGGCATGGATCGAGCGATGGTCTTGGGCGTCGTTCAACAAAGCGGGCCGAGTCCCGTCGTCGAATATTTGAACGAACGTTTTCCTGCGACGCCCGAGGTCCTTGCCCTATCCGCCCCGTTAAAGCCGACCGAAGTGTTTCGGCTCGCGGCGACCTGCGCTGAGCATAAATGTCCGCACTTCGACGGCGCCGATTGCCAATTGGCGTCGCGAGTCGTGAAAATGCTTCCTGCGGCGGTCGCCAGTTTGCCGCCATGCGCGATCCGGAAGGAGTGCCGCTGGCATTTCCAGGAGGGCGAAGCAGCTTGCAAAAGGTGCCCCGAAATCACAACCGTGACTTATGACCTGTCGCAGCAAACGCAGGATGTGTCGGGCCTGCCCGTCATCGAGGAACCCATCGAATAATCGCGCGTCGCAACCCGCGCGCTTCCCTCACTCCCGATGATACGGGTGCCCCGAGAGGATCGTCATCGCCCGGTAAATCTGCTCCGCCGCGAGGATGCGCGCCAGCTGATGCGGCAGCGTCATCGCGCCGAAGGAGAAAACAGCGGTCGCGCGCGCGCGCACGCTCTCGTCGAGGCCCTCGGCGCCGCCAATCGCAAACCACAGCGACTTGCGGCCGCTGTCGCGTTCTGCGGCGATGAATTTCGCGAAGGCCGCGCTCGTCTCCGCCCTGCCCCGTTCATCAAACGCCGCAAGTCGTGATTCGGCGGGCAGCGCCGCCAGCAGGTCCATCGCTTCGCGCGATGACCGCTCGGCTCCGGCGGCCTTGCTCTCGTCGATCTCCTTGAGTTCGAGACCTTCGAGGCCCAGCCGCCGCAAAGCGCGGATGCGCTCGGCGTAGCGCGCGAAAAGCTCCCGCTCGGGACCCGCCTTCAGGCGGCCGACGCAGATCAGTCCCAGTTTCATCCGACGCCAGGCGAGACGAGAAGGTACAAGCGATCCCAAGGGCTCGCGCTTGCGTCCGTCCCCATCAGACCAGGCGAATCTCCAGCGGTCGGTCGCCGCCCCACATCTTTTCAAGATTGTAGAACTGGCGCACCTCGGGCCGGAAGATGTGGACGATGACGTCGCCGGCGTCGATCAGCACCCAGTCGCACTGGGACAGGCCCTCGACGCGCGGGGCGACGACGCCCGCCGCTTTGAGCGCCTTGATCGCTCTGTCGGCTATGGCGCCGACATGCACGGTCGAACGGCCTGTCGCGATGATCATGTCATCGGCGAGCGCCGTCTTTCCACGCAGATCGATGGAGACGATGTCCTCGGCCTTGGTTTCGTCCAGGCTGGCGAGAACCTTTTGCACGATTGAGCCGGTCAATTGGGCGCTTGCGCCAATTTCCGGTCGGAGCGGACCAGGAGCCGCACCCGGATGAACACCTGTCGACAGCGTTGCAACCCTCATGCTTCGCGGCCCCAACGCCCGTAGAAGAGCCGGCCGCCACACAAGGATGGGGCTCTTGCTGAAAAATTGCAATAGAAACTGCGGGGTTGCCGAGCGAGGCAAAGAAAAAAGCCCGGCTCAAACGCCGGGCTTTGGAAGGCGGTTCGGGCTAATCGAGAGGCGGGAGGAACCTCAAAGCCGGAACAAGGAAAGCATAATCGATTTGCGCCGAAAGCGTAGGACGAAATGAGCGACGCGCCGTGAAGCGGCGCAAAAAGCGGGGAAAACCTGCCGGACCGAGCCTCGAGAAGCGCTCGGACGGCGGCTGATTCGGCAAAGTTAACAGAGCGTTGCGAAGCGCATCAATGGGCCAGTGCTCAAATTGCAACACATGTCAAGTTTGTCGCCGGAGGGCCTGTTGAGCCCTGCTTTCGCCGGTCGCTTTATGGCGAAATCAGGGAATAAGGACCATCGACCCGCTGGTGGCGCGCGATTCGAGCGCTTCGTGCACCTTGGCGGCGTCGGCGAGCGGAAAACGCGCCGGCTCGGCGATCGTCACGAAGCCTCGCTTCGCCGCATGGACGAGATCGTCCATCATCTCCTCATAGTCGCGCCGGCGCGCGATATGGGTGAAAAGCGAGGGGCGGGTCGCATAAAGCGATCCTTTCAGCGCCAGAAGACCGAGGTCGAACGCTGCGATTGGACCGGAAGCTGAGCCGAAGCTGACGAACATGCCGAACGGCTTCAGGCAATCGAGCGATGCCGGAAAGGTCGCGCGCCCGACGCCATCATAAACGACATCGCAGAGCTTGCCCTTGGTGATGTCGCGCACGCGCTCGACGAAGTTCTCCTCGCGATAAAGAATCGTATGCTTGGCGCCGGCTTGCTCCGCGATCTTCGCCTTTTCAGGCGAGCCGACGGTGGCGATCACCTTGGCGCCCAGCGCGTTCGCCCATTGGCAGAGGATCTGCCCCACGCCGCCGGCGCCGGCATGGACGAGAACGCGATGGCCTTTCTCAACCTTGAACGTCCTGCGCAGCAGATATTGCGCCGTCAGCCCTTTCAGCATCATCACCGCGCCCTGCTCATAGCTGAAGGATTTCGGCAGATGGACCACTGAGCCGGCGGCGATGTTGCGCGCCTCCGAATAGCCGCCAAGCGCGCCGACGTAAGCGACCCGATCCCCGACCTTGAAGTTCTTCACATTCTCGCCGACGGCGATCACCTCGCCGGCGCCTTCATGTCCGGGGATAAACGGATATTCCGCCGGATAAGCGCCGGTACGGCGATAGACGTCGATGAAATTGACGCCAATGGCGGCGTGGCGGATTTGCACGTCGTCGGCGGTCGGAGCCGGCAGATCGACGTCTTCCATAACGAGCGCATCCGGCCCGCCGGGCTGATGCACGCGAATCGCCTTAACCATCGACCTCTCCTTTCGCGATCGCGCCGCCCTCACGAAAAAGCGGCAAAGCCAGAAAATAGCACCCCGTCACGACCAGAGCCGCCTTTACCAGCACGGAGGCCGCCGCAAGATCCTGCGCGACCGCCGCGATCGCCGCCGCGCCCCAGACGCCAGTGACGACGAGCGTCACAAGCCGCAGCCGCTTCACGCGCAGCGGATGAACAAAGACCACCGGGGCGAACATGCCAGCCGCCGTCATGAGAACGACCGCGAGGCTTGCGCCCGCCGGCGGCCGCAGCACGAGAAGATAGAAGACCACGATGTTCCAAAGCGACGGAAATCCACGAAACCAGTAGTCCGCCGTCTTCATTCGCCGATCCGCGAAATAGAGCGCCGAACCGGCGCAGACCGCGGCGCAAACGGGGCCGACGAGCGCCGGATCCAAAAGACCGGAGCGCCATAGCGCCACGAGCGGCGTGACCACATAGTTGAGAAAGTCGACGACGAGGTCGAGCGCGACGCCGTCAATGAAGGGCGCCGTTTCCGTCACTCTGAAATGCCGCGCCAGCGTTCCGTCAACGGCGTCGACGACGAGCGCCGCGCCAAGCCAGGCGAACATCGCCGCAAAGCGGCCGTCCGCCGCAAGGAACAGCGCGATCAGGCCGAGCGCAGCGCCGCTCGCCGTGAACAGGTGAACAGATAGGCCAATGAGGCGAGAAGACGTCACGAGGCGCGGCGACCGGAGAAGCGGGACGTCAGCCTACCACCGCCCTCGCGCCCAGCCAAAGCCATCCTGCTCGCACTCCGAAGACTCTCCCGCTATAACAGGCGCAGGAGACGAATGAGATGACAGCGGCGCACGAAAACACCAGATCGGACATTCTTGTCGCCGGCGCCGGGGCGACCGGGCTCGCGGCGGCTTTGGCCTTCGCGCGCGGGGGATTCAAAACGACGCTCGCCGGGCGCATTCCGCCCCCGCTGCCGGGCCGCACCGTCGCCTTGTTCGAATCGTCCGTCCGATTTCTCGATGCGCTCGGCGCATTGGAGCGCGTCAGAGCGCGCGGCTGCGCCGTCGAAGCGATCCACATGATCGACGACACCGATCAGTTTCTGCCGGTGCCGGAACTCAGCCTGCGGGCGCGCGAAATCGGTCTGCCGGCGCTCGGCGTCAATGTGTCGAACGATGACCTCGTCGCGATCCTGCTGGATCTCTGCCGCGGCCGTTCTGAAATCGCGTTCGTCGACGCCGATATCGCGGATTACGAATTCAACAGCGACGGCGCCGTCGCCGTTCTTGCGGACGGACGCCGGCTCCAGTCGGACTTTATCGTTGCGGCGGATGGGCGCAACAGCCGCGCCCGCGCGGTCGCCGGCATCGACGTGAAGGAATGGACCTATCCGCAGATCGCGCTCACCATGATGCTGCGCCACGAGTTCCCGCACGAAAATGTCTCGACGGAATATCACACGCGCTCGGGTCCTTTCACGCTGGTGCCGCTGCCCGCGCGCGAGGACGCGCCGAATCGTTCGAGTCTCGTCTGGCTGATGAGCGTCGCCGACGCACGGCGACGTCTCGCAAAGCCCCGCGAAGAGCTCGAATATGAAATCGAGGATTACGCCAAGTCGGAACTAGGCGCGATGCGCATCGAAGGCGACATCGGGCAGTTCCGCATGGGCGGCATGCAGGTGTCGAAACATGCCACGGGCCGCCTCGCGCTTGTCGGCGAGACATGTCACATTTTTCCGCCGATCGGCGCGCAAGGGCTGAACCTTAGTCTGCGCGACGTCGCCGATCTCGAGGATTGTCTCGCCAGCGTCGATCTCAAGAACCCGCGCGAATTGTCGCGGGCGCTTGCGCGCTACGATCGTCACCGGCGCGCTGACATCGGCTTCAGAACGCATGGCGTCGACCTGCTCAACCGGTCGCTCATCATTCCCTATCTGCCGGTGGATTTGCTGCGCGGCGCGAGCTTCATCGCGATGGCGGCGCTCGGGCCGCTGCGGCGCGCGGTGATTCGCGAGGGCGTGTTGCCGCATCTCGTTCTGCCGCGCCTGATGCGCCGGCCGGCGCACAAGCCCGAAGTCGCCGGCGCTCCGCACGGACGCGCCGGCCTGCGATCTTAGAGGCTGCGCTTAAACAGCGCGGCTAGTGGAACGCTACTTCGCTGCAATCTCGATCTTCTTTTCTTCCTTCTTGGACTCGGGCATTTTTGGCAGCTGGATTCTCAGCACGCCCTTTTCGAAATCCGCCGTGATCTTGTCCACATCGACTCCCTCGGGAACCCGAAAGGCGCGGCGGAAGGAGCCATATCGGCGCTCTGAACAGAAATAGCCTTCCTTTTTCTCTTCCTTTTCTTCGCTCTTTTCGCCCGAGATCGACAAGACGCCGTTCGCAAGCTTCACATCGACGCTCTTTTCATCGAGCCCCGGCAGTTCGGCGGTGATCTCGTATCCACCGTCCTTTTCAACAAAATCGACAGGGGGGCTCGCTGACCATTGCGACATCATCCGGTCGAACGGCTGAAAGTCGGCGAGGCTTCGGCGCGACGGAAATTCGTCGAACAGGCGATCGAATTGACGCCGGAATGATTCGATTGGATGCCAATCGAAAACGCCGGCCTGCGCGGACTCTCTTGACGCCGGCAGCTTGCTTTGTTCGGCCATGCTGATCTCCCTCATGAACGGACGATCGCCAAGCAACCGAAAATTCAGCAGCAATGGCGCTGACGATCGACGTGGAAACGTTAGGGACGTGGAGCGTCAGAGGCGTGACTTCAAGCAGCGATTTTGCGCCAATTTGTCGCGATCACTCGTCGGATTCTCCGAGCGACAGCAGTCCTGCGTCGCCCCCAGAGGATGCGGTGTTGATCGTCAGCGTCGTCTCGTGAAGGAATCGCAGGAGATAATCCGGCCCGCCCGCCTTTGGGCCGGTGCCGCTCAAGCCGAACCCGCCGAAGGGCTGGCTGCCGACGACCGCGCCGATCATGTTGCGATTGACGTAAATGTTGCCGGCTGACGCTTTGCGCGACAACGCGCGAATGCGCTGCTCGATGCGCGTATGCATGCCGATCGTGAGCCCGTATCCGACCGCCTCGATGTCCGTGAGAAGTTGCGGCAGGCGATCCGAACGCCACGTCGCGACGTGCAAGACGGGCCCAAAGATCTCTTCCTGCAACTCATCGACGCGATCAAGCCTGACGATGTGCGGCGCGACGAAAGTTCCCGTCGAAGGCGCAACGCCAGCGTAGAGAATTCGCCCGGCTGCGCGCTGACGCAAAAGATAGGCGTCGAGTTTGGCCTTCGCCTCGGCGTCGATCGCCGGCCCGACATGCGCGCCGATCTCGCGCGGATCGCCCACGCGCAACTCGCGCGCAGCGCCAATCAACGTCTCCAGACAGGCAGGCGCAATCTCCTCTTGCACACACAAGAGCCGCAAGGCCGAGCACCGCTGGCCCGCCGATCGGAACGCAGACGTCATGACATCGTCGACGACCTGTTCGATCAGCGCCGTCGAATCGACGATCATCGCATTGATGCCGCCGGTTTCGGCGATGAGCGGCGCAATCGCGCCATCTCGCTCGGCGAGCGCGCGATTGATCCGCTGCGCAACTTCGACCGAGCCCGTGAAAACGACGCCGGCGGTCAGCGGATCGGCGATAAGCGCGGCGCCAATCGCGCCATCGCCCGGCGTAAATTGCAGCACATCCTTCGGAACGCCGGAATCGCGCAGGAGTTCGATCGCCATGGCGGCGACGAGCGGCGTCTGCTCGGCGGGCTTGGCGACGACGCTGTTTCCCGCGACCAGCGCCGCTGCGACCTGACCGATGAAAATCGCGAGCGGGAAATTCCAGGGCGAAATGCAGATAAAAACGCCGCGCCCATGCCGGCGCAGGATGTTGGCTTCGCCGGTCGGTCCAGGCAGCGGCATGTCGGCGCAGAGAATTCGCGCCTGACCGGCGTAGTAGCGGCAAAGGTCGGCCGCCTCTCGCACCTCGGCGAGCGCATCGTCGAGAGTCTTGCCGCCTTCGCTTTGCAACAAGGCGATCAACGGCCCGCGCCGCGCCTCAATGAGATCGGCCGCGCGTTCGATCATCCGCGCCCGCGTCTCGAATGGAGTCCTGGACCATTCCGGGAAGGCGCGCGCCGCCGTCGCGATCGCAGCATGCGCGGCAGCTTCATCCGCTTCGACGACATGACCGACAACTGCGCCGTCGATCGGCGACAGGACCGGGCGCGCCGCAGCCCGCGACTCGACGCTCGGTCGCGCGTCAGGCGGCGGAGCTGGCGCGCGCGTCTCGTCGATCAGCGCCGCAAGCGCGGTCCGATCGCCAAACTCCACGCCCTTTGAATTGGCGCGTTGCGGCAAATAAATTTCGCTCGGCAGCGGAAGACGCCGATGACGCGCGCGATTTGGCGCGCCGAGCGCGTCATAAGGGTCCGCGACGAGCGCGCTCTCCGGCGTCTCGGGATCGGCGGCGCGCGCGACGAAAGAGGAGTTGGCGCCGTTCTCGATCAAGCGCCGCACGAGATAGGCGAGAAGATCGCGGTGCGGACCGACCGGCGCATAGATTCGAACGGCGGCGTCGCTCATTTCCGCCAGCGACTCGTAGAGCGACTCGCCCATGCCGTGCAGGCGCTGAAACTCGAAGTCGCGCCGCGCGCCCGCCATCGTCAGAACGGCGGCGACGCTCCGAGCGTTATGCGTGGCGATTTGCGGGAAGAGACGCGGTTGATCGAAGAGCCGCGCCGCGCAGGCGTCAAAATTGAGATCGGTCATCGCCTTGCGGGTGAACACGGGATAATCGGCGAGACCGCGCTCCTGCGCGCGTTTGATTTCGGTGTCCCAATAGGCGCCCTTGACGAGACGCACCATGAAGCGCCGATGGTTCGCTTCCGCGAGCGAGGCGACATAGTCGATCGCAGCCATCGCGCGCTTCAGATAGGCCTGCACCGCGAGCCCGAATCCGCCCCAGCCGGAAAGCGACGGGTCTTCGACGACGCGTACGAACACGTCCAGCGAAAGTTCGAGTCGATCCGCCTCCTCCGCATCGATGGTGAAAACGAGATCGCGATCCTTGGCAAGGCGCGCCAGGTCGAGCAACCGCGGCGGCAACTCCCGCAAGACGCGTTCGCGCGAAATCGCCTCATAGCGCGGATGCAGCGCCGAAAGTTTGATCGAAATTCCAGGGCGCACAGGGAGGCCGGAGCTTCCGGCCGAGTCGCCGATGGCGCGAATGGCGTGGGCGTAGGCCTCAAAATAGCGCTCGGCGTCTTCCGCCGTCCGCGCCCCTTCGCCAAGCATGTCATAAGAGAAGCGCTCGCGCCGTCCCTGCTCCCGTCTGATCGCCGCTTCGATGGTTTCGCCAAAGACGAAATGAGCGCCCATCAGCCGCATCGCCTGACGCGCGGCGGCGCGCAGCGCCGGCAGGCCGAGACGCCGGGCGAGGTCGGCAATGAGCCCGCGCGGCTCCGCGACGTCGACGATACGCGCCGAAAGTCCCAGCGCGAAGGCGCAGGCCTGAATGAGCAGCGCGTCGCTCGATGTCTCGTGATGGGAGAAATCCCCCTCGGCGAGCTTATCCGCGAGGAGTTGATCGGCCGTCGCGTCGTCCGGCACGCGCAGCAGCGCTTCGGCGAGCGCCATCACCGCCAGCCCCTCCCGCGAGGAGAGGGAGAATTCGTGAAGGAAATCTTCGACGCCGCCAAGCGGATCACGTTGAGCGCGAATGCCGCGCACGAGCTTCAGCGCAACTTCTTCTACGACCCGTTGCGTCGCAGCATCCGGACGCGACCCGAGAAAGGCTTCAGCGAAGCGCTCGTCGGGAGGCGCGTATGGCGCCGCAAAGGGCGCAGGCCGATCGTGTTTTCGATTCATTCGCCATGGAACCGACCGCGCCCGCAGGGCTCGATCAGATCTTGTCGCCTTCCGCTCCCGGCCGCGCGCAACGCCACTTGGTAACCGTCAGTTGCGGGTGTTCGCCGCACCATTGAGCGATATATGGCATCGCCTGCATCATGCAATTGCTGGTCGAGCCCGTGGTCGATTCGAAGACGAGCTTGCGCTCGTCGCAGGCGGCGGGCTGCGCCAACGTGCAGACAGTAAGGATGAGTTCGACGAAATTCATCGCAATCTCCTTGCTAAGCGCCCGCTCAAGGGCGTTTCGCTTCTTAGCAAGGGTAATGCCCGTCAGTCGGGGGTCAATATCTCGCCCTTGCCATAGACCGCCGTGTCGCCGCCATAGCGGCGCAGCTTGCGCGACAGGAGATCGGCGGCCGAGGCGCTATGATCCCTGAGAGAGCGTGCGAAAAGCCGTGCGAACGTCAGCTCATGCGCGCCGCAGTCGACATAGGTCGAACCGAAGCAGCCGCCGCGGGCGAGCACAATCGAGCCGCGCTTGTTGAGATAGCCAACGCGCCCCTTGGCCACGCCCAAAACCAGGATCGTGCCGGCGATGACGCGCGCGCCGAGATCTTCGCCGGCGTCGCCTTCGATGATGAGAATGCCGCGGCGCAGCCGGTCGCCGACGCGTTCGCCCGCCTTGCCGCGCACGATGACGCGCCCGCCAGCCATGCCAGCGAGTTCGCCCGCGAGCGGACCGGCGAGGAAATCGCCGACGTCGCCCTTGATCTCCATCTCGGCGCCAAGGTTGCCGGACGCCGCATGCGGGCCGGCGTTCCCGGCGACGGTGATCCTGCCGCCCTTGGCCAGACGGCCGCACTGCGCCCCGACGTCGCCTTCGACATGAATCGCAAAGCCAGGCAGAAGCTTCGCGCCGAGAAGATCGAAGCGGGAAGAGCCGCCCTCATAGCGAACAGTCTTCAGATCGCCTTCCGAGACTTTGAAGAGGTCGCCGACTTTCGTCGAAATCCGCGTCACGCCGAGCTCGATCGCTTCGATCTGCGCGACAGATTTTCCCGCAAGGCGGTCGGGCGTCAGCGCCGAGAGATCGACGCGCTGCGGCGGCTCCTGGCGAAGCGTGAAGATAAAGGGCTTCACGGCAGCAATTCCTTCAGGTGATAATGAAACGGTCCGAGCTTGCCGCCGTAATTGCCGGCGCCGACGCGCGTGGCGCCCTGCTCCGGCCCCATCTCGATAATGGCGTGAAGCCCGGCGCGCATCGCCTCGCGCACCGCGTTGTCGGTCAAGCCGTCGATGACGATTTCGAGCACGCAGCCGATATCCGCGTCGAGCTCGCTTTTGGTGACGCCGCGCAATGTCGGGCAATAGGCGTCATTGGTCGACGCGCTCATGCCCTTGTATTTCGAACCGACCTTTGAACCCGAGCGCACGATGCCGCCGGGGAACGGCGCAATCGCGTCGGCGACGCATTCGATCGCCGAGACGGCGGCCTCTGTCGCGCGCATGGTCTTGTCCCAGTCCGCGCCCATGATCAAAAGATTGCCGCCGCCCACGGATTTTTTGGTCAGGCCGACCTTGCCTTCGCAGAAAAACTCGCCGTCCATGACCGGCACGCGCCAGTAGCGACGATCGTCGACGACCTTGGACATCTGCCACTTGTCGCCGAACTGGCGCAGCGCGTCGCCGACCTTGATCTCGAATTCGCCGGCGACCGTCGAATAGACCGCGGAGCCCGGGCAGGTCAGCACGCATTGGCCGAGCCGGTTGACGAGCTGCTTCTCCGCGTCTTTCGACGACATGGCGAACAGCAGCACGCGAACGCCCGGACGTCCGTCCGGCGTTTCTTCGGGTGGCGCCTCGCGATCGATTCCGGCCTCGCAGCCGCAGCCGATGACCGACGTGGCGAAGCCCGTCATCGTCAACGCCGCCTGCCGCGCCCATTTGGCGTTCGGCGCGGTGATCAGAATGCCCGTCCCGCTCATCGGGAAGGCTTCGGCGAAATTGTCGTCTATCGTCACGCCGTTGCGAATTATATCCGGCATGGAACCTCCGCAAAGGCGTCCTTGTGCGGCAGCGCCGCGTCGGGCACGTCGAAAATGCTGCGCGGCAGGCCGTAAAGCTCGTCGTAATAGGAATCGAGGCGCTTCGTGATCTGCCCATCGTAGCGCGGGCGAATATGCAGCGTCTTGCCGCGCGTGTAATGCGAGACTTGGCCATCGCGCACGACGAGAGCGCCATCCTTGAACACGAGGGCCGCGCGCCGGAACATGCCGGCGACGTCGCGTCCGGGCTTATAAACGGCGATGTCGGCGACGGCGCCGGGACTGAGCCGGCCGCGATCGACAAAACCAAAGAGCTTGGCGGCGCCGGAGCGGCTCATCTGGGCGATTTCGTAAAGCGTGTATTCGCGCGAAATCGACGGCAGCGTGGTGTGCTCCAGCACCTCCGCCGGAAGCCGCGCAAGATGCTGCGCGCGAAGATCAGCGCTCATCAGCAGCGCGAAGAGCTCCGGATAGGTTGTGAAGGGGCCGCCGTTCGGATGGTCGGTGGTGAAGAACACCTGCTCGGGATTTTCAATGAGCAGGAACAGCTCCAGGCCCGCCGCCCATTGGATGGCGTTGTAGTAGTTCGAAATCTTGTAGACGTAGGGCACGATGCCGCCGCCATTGGCGTCGCCATCGAAGATCGCGCCCTTCTTCGGGATCGCGCCGGGCAGGCTGTTGAACTGTTTCAGAACGTCGGACGAGATCGTCACCGTGTCCGAGAACATCACCTGGCCGACGTCGACGCTCACATTCTTATTGGCGTTGATCTTCTCGGCGAAGAGCGCGCCGGCCGACGAGAAGCCGTTCTTGCCTTCCTTGCCATAGGCATAGAACTGCACATGGGCGAGATGGAGCGGCAGCCCCTGCGCCGCGTCGATCGTGGCGAGCGCCGTGTCGATATTGCCGGCAAGGCCGAGATTGTTCATGTGCAGATGCAGCGGATGGGCGATGCCCAGCGCCTGAGTCGACTTCTGCAGCGCCTGGAAAATCTGGCGCGACGTCAGCCCGTAAAAGGGCACGACGTCGTCAAGCCCGAAGACGCGCATGTTCTCCTTGAAGGCTTCGACCCCGCCGGGATTGATGCACTTCAAGCCAAGCGAGCGGGTGTTCTCGACGGTCTGCGCGACATAATCGTTGATCGCGCCATCCTTCTCGCCGTCGCGCAACATGCCGAGCAGAAAATCATCATTGCCGAGCACGGTGAGCGCGCCCTTGTCGATGATCGGCACGTCGTTGAATTCGAGATGGGTCTGCAGCGCGTGATGCGGCGCCATCGCCGGCTCGACGACCGTGGTGAAGCCCATCTGCGCGTAGAGACGGCCGGTCTCGTAGCTCGACCATTTGGCCGTCGACAGCGGCGTGTCGGCGAGCCGCGCGCGAATCGCGCGATGCAGTTCCGGCAGCAGCAGTCGCGCCGTGTTCACATTGCCGCCGGCGATGTGCGAATGGATGTCGATTGCGCCGGCCATGACGATATGGCCGGAGACGTCGATCTCCTTGTCGGCGCTGCGCCCTTCGGGCCGTTCGACGATGCGGCCGTCCTCGAACCACACGTCGCCGATCGCGTCCTGGCCGGTCGCCGGATCGACGATATGGCCGCCGCGCAAAACTGTCAGCGCCATGCGCCCTCCGAAACTTCCGCCATGATGGCGCCGATCGCCTGCGCCACGCTCGGCGCGTCCGTCGGCGCGCTTGCCCTGCGCAGCGTCATGCCGCCGGTTTCCTGACTCATCAGCACCGCGTCATGCGTGACGCCGGGCTGACCGACTTTAATGAACAGCCCGCGAGGCGGCGCCGCCTGCGCCGGCGCAAGCGTGATGAGCGGGATGTCGGCGCGGGACCAGGCGGGTTTTTCGCCGTCGAAGGCGGAAATCCACAGCGCCGCATCGGCCTCGCCGCTGTCGACAAGCCGCGAACTCTCAAAACGCCAGGGGTCGTGCTCCGGATAACCACGGCCAAAGCCCGTGCGCGGCGGAAAGCCCGTCATCCAGCCGGCGGCCTGGGTCACGCCCGAAGCGCCGCTGCGGCCACCGATATGGACCCCGGTGAATCTGGTCGTCGCGTTAAGCTCGATCACCAAAGCCTGCATCATTTCGATCGCCAGCGGATCGAGCGTCGACGCCGACCAGACGAAGACGCCAAAGCGCGCGCTTCGCAGCGTCTCCACGAGGCCGTCGATGAGCGCGACTTTTTCGGCGCCCAGCGCCACCGGCCGTCCGCCGAAGCGGGCGCGCCACGCCGCCAGCACGCCGGAAAGCTCCTGCACGGAGGCCGGAATGACCTTTGCGCCAGGGATGGCGTTCGCTTCGTCGCCTTCCGGCCCGACCCAGATCACCTTGCGCGGCTGCTGCGCTTGCGCCCCGCGGCGCGGCGGCTCGGCAAGCGCAAGGCGCTCCAGCATTCCAGGCCAGGCTTGAGTCAGCCCCGGGCCGATCAGCACGACGCAGTCGCCGCGAAGCCGCGCCTCATTCGCCGTCGTCGTGAACATGCCGAAGGAACGCTTGACGTCGATATCGGCGAGCGTTTCGCGCGACGCGAGATGGTCGAAGGCGCCCTTCAGCCGCTCGGCCAAAAGGATCGCGGCGCGCGCGCCGGCGACGTCGGCGCCAAGGCCGGCGACGAGCGGAAAGGCCGCTTCCTTGAGAATTTTGCCGGCATGTCGATAGGCGTCGCCAAGCGCAATCGCCTTGCCGTCGAGCGTTGCTGTCTCCATTCCTACCCCGATTTGCGACCTGCCCTGGCCAAGCTTGAAAGCTTGACGGCGAAGTGAACGCTATCCATTTGTTTTTTAGCGCCTACTCGCCGAGCCGGGCGGCTCCCTTCCGTGTTTTGCTTATGCCTATCAGCCGTCACGGCGACTGTCGAGACGTTCGCCTGCGTCATTTGCATTCGAGGCCCCACAGAAGCGCTCAGCTGTTGTCGCAAGCGGCCGATTTTGTGCGCCGCATCCCATTTGCGAAGCGGCGGCGATCATGTTAAATGCTGCGCCGAGCTTAAACCTGCGGGCGCGACGCGCCACATAAGCAGGCAGAGCCGGAAAGAGTCCTAATACGGAGGAAAAAATGGCCTGGACGACTCCCGTGATTGTCGAAGTCTGCGTCGGCATGGAAATCACCAGCTACGAGTCCGCCGAGATCTAAATCTCGGCGCGGCCTTTCGCTTCGTCGAAGGCGCCAACGAATTCCAAAAATCGAGCCGGCAAGAAGAGCGCTGCGCAAAGCGGCTGCGCTTTTCGTATCGCCGGCTCGAATCATTTCGGCCCGCGTCGGCGACACGACTGGCCGCAAACAGGAGCGTCGATTTTGCGCGCGCCTTCTTTTTTCATCGCCCTCGTCTCTCTCCTATTCATCGCTGCGACCGCCCAGGCGGAACCTCCGAACGCGAAGACGCTTCTTGAGGACGCGAAACAGAATTTCCAGCCGATCGTCGTTCCCTCCCCTGGCAATGATTCGGTAACGGCGGCGCGAATCGAGCTTGGTCGCCGATTGTTTTTCGAAAACCGCGTGTCGATGGACGGCAACGTCAGTTGCGCGCATTGCCATTTGCCCGACAAGCAGGCGAGCGACGGGCTGCCGAAGGCGATCGGCGTGTTCGGAAAGGAAAATCCGCGCAACGCGCCGTCGATCTTCAACGCCGCGCTGAATTTCAAACAGCATTGGCGCGGCGATCGCGAGTCGCTCGAAGACCAGGCGGAAAAATCGCTGCTCGGCCCGGCGAGCTTCGGCAATCCCGATCAGGCGACGGCGATGAGCAAGCTCAAGGCGGTTCCCGCCTACGCCGGCGCCTTCGCCAAGGCGTTCCCCGGCGACAAGGACCCCATCAACTCGAAGAATTGGGGCGTCGCGGTCGGCGCCTTCGAGCGCACCTTGCTGACGCCCTCGAAGTTCGACGCCTTCCTTGGGGGCGACGCTTCGGCGCTGACGAAGCAAGAGGCGGCGGGGCTGCGCAAATTCATCGATTTGGGCTGCGCCTCTTGCCACGATGGCGCTGGCGTCGGCGGCAATTCCTTCCAAAAATTTGGAGTTGCAACTGACTACTGGAAGGAAACCGGGGTCGCCAATCTCGATAAGGGCCGCGCGGACGTCACCAAGAATGACGCGGACCTTTATCTGTTCAAGGTTGCGAGCCTTCGCAACGTCGCGCGGACGGCGCCCTATTTTCACGACGGGTCGGTCGACGATCTGACCAAAGCTGTGAAAATCATGGGCAAGACGCAGCTCGGACAGGATCTTTCGGACAAAGACGCGGCCGACATTGTTGTTTTTCTCGGCGCGCTCACCGGTCCGGTTCCGGCGAGTTATTCTGCGCCGGAGCCCTATCCGGACGCCGAGACGAAATAGGCCGCGCGTCCCCTCTCCCGCTCGCGGGAGAGGGTGGCCCTGCAAAGCAAGGGCCGGGTGAGGGCCCTCATCCGTCGTCGCTTCGCGACACTCCCGCATGCGGGAGAAGGGATACGCCTCTCACGTCAGCTTGTGTTCGAGCGCGATGCGCATCAGCTCCATCGGCGTGCGGGCGCCGAGCTTTCGTTTCATGATCGAGCAGCTGTTGGCGATGGTCTTGTAGGAGACTTGAGTCGCGTCGGCGATTTCCGCCATGCCGAGCCCGCGTCCGAGCATCCGCAAGATCTCCAATTCCCGCGCGTTCAGCGCCGAAAGCGGGCTGGCCGCGGCGCCGCTTTTCTCGAAGGCAAGCTGATTGGCGATTTTAGGCATCAGAAAAACGCCGCCGGAAGCGACCTCGCGCACGGCGGTGAGCAAGAGATAGGGATCGTCGTTCTTCGTCACATAGCCCTTTGCGCCCATCTGAATCGCGCGCGCGGCAAAAATCGGGTCGTCGTTCATGCTGAAGACGACGATGCGGGCCTGCGGATCCGTCTCGAGAATCCGCCGCGTCAACTCGAATCCCGAAACCCCCGGCAGGCCGATGTCGACGACTGTCACGTCGGGCTTTTGCGCCACGAACACGGCAAGACCCGTCTCCGCGTCTCGCGCGTCGACGACGTCGATGTCGCCCTCACCGGCGAGCATCGCCGCGCAGCCGGAAACGATGATCGGATGGTCGTCGACGATAAGAACGCGCATAATCGGTCATGGCTCCAAGTATCCCGGGCCTGCCAACGGCAGGCGGCAAAACATTGCAGGCATTGGGGCCTATCGTAAAGTCGCACGCTTCTCTAGAGAATTGGCCCATGCTTCGAAGGCTCTCCCTGCGCCTTCGCCTGTCGCTGCTGCTCGGCGTCGTGCTCGCGCTGGGACTGGCGCTCGGCGTCGGCCTGCTCGTATTGCATGCGGGCGCGCGCGTTCGCGCCGAAGCCGACGGCGCGACGCGCCTTGCGCGCGAACTCGTAGAAGCGACGCTAACGCGACTTGACGCGGCGCCAGACCCGCAGGCGGAGATCGCGCGACTTCTCGCCGACGCGCGGCGGCTGCGCCATGTTCGCGTCACGCTCGCTGGAGAGGAGACGCCTGCTCGGGAGGACGTCGACCGCGCGCCGCAGTGGTTCACCCGGCTCGTGCTGCCGAACGCCGCTGTGAGCCGAATCGAAACCGGCCGGGGGTCCGCGATCATCATCGCGCCCAATCCCGCGGATGAGATCGCTGAAATCTGGCAGGAGATCGTTTGGCTCGCGATCGGCGGCGCGGGAATCGCCGTCGCCGCCTTTGCGCTCGTCTCGCTTGCCGTGTCGCGAACGCTGCGACCGGTCGCGACGCTCGCGGAAGGATTGCAGCGTCTCGAGCACGGCGAACATTCGATGCGCGTTCCCGCCGATGGCTCTCCGGAGTTCGTCATCATCGCCGAACGGATCAACGCGCTGGCGGCGACGCTGCAACGGCTCGACGAAGAAAATCGCAGGCTCGTGCGGCGCATGATCCATGTGCAGGACGAAGAGCGCAAAGACATCGCGCGCGACCTGCATGACGAGATCGGCCCTTTTCTGTTCACCGTGCGCGCCGGCGTCGGCGCATTGGCGCGCCGGGCAGCCGCCCCTGGGGTCGAGCCGGCGCGTCTGGGCGAAGATTGCGCTCGCATCGACGCGCAGATCGCCGCTCTGCAACAGGTCAACAGGCGCATTCTGGGCCGGCTGCGTCCCGCCGCCCTCGAGGAGATGGGGCTAGGCGACGCCTTACAGGCTCTGGCGCAAGGCTGGCGTGACGCCAATCCGAAGGTCGCCATCGCGCTGTCGCTGGACGGCGCCTCCGGGGACATCGAAGAGGCGACCGCGCTCACCGCCTATCGCATCGTGCAGGAAGCGCTCGCCAATGCGCTAAAGCATTCGGGGGCCAATCGGGTCGAGGTCGCCGTCAAACGGTCGAAGGGCGCATTGCATGTCGTCGTGCGGGATAATGGGGCCGGCCTCGACGCAGCGCGCTCCCCGTCTTCGAGCGGTCTCGGCTTGCGCGGTATGAGCGAACGAGTCGGCGCGCTCGGCGGCGCACTCACGCTTGCGAACGACGCAAAGGGCGGCGCGCGGCTAACCGCGTCGCTGCCGATGCGCGAGGGCGGAGCGGCGCGTCACTGAGCGACAATCCAATCGCGCGCCTGATCGGCGTGCGAGGTCGGAAACGCCTTCATGTCGCCGGGCATCATGAAGCTGAAAAACTGCATCGTGTGCTTGATCCACTCAACGTCCGTGACGAGCGCGACCCGTTCCCAGCGCGTCAGATGCTCCATGCCAACCTTAAAGTCCTCCCACATCGCGCCCGGATCAAAGCCCGAAAAGTCAGGCGCGATTTCGTAATAGATCCTGACCTTGTCATGTTTCTCGAGCGCATCTCGAACCGCCGGAACCAGAACGGCGTCATAATCGGCTTTCGTCACGCGTCCCTTGCAGACGATCGCAACGACGTGCGCGGGAAAGTTCGAGAGCTGCTCGCTCACCGGCATTCTCCTCAAATCTTCGCCGCGCAAGATGCGGCTTCGCGCAGGACTCTGCTTTTGGGCCGTATCGCGAACGCCCGACAATCGCGTAATTGTGCTGTCCACCATGAATTTGAAGACAATCGCCAAAATTTAGATCGGGCGATCATCCGCTTCGGCCAAACGCCGCCGGGCTCCCGTGAGGGTCAAGCTAAGGGCGCGCGCCGTCTCGCTTCGGCCTGGCCCTTCGCCTAACTGAGACTCAACTCGACCGGCGTCGCGTCGCCCCTATATGAGCCTTAACGGTCGACGCACCGCATCCATGGGGTCGCGCGTGTACTCCCAGCATGTCGATTACCTCCCTCTGCCGCCCATCCTCTACGCGATCTTCACGGGCGCGCTCATCGCGCTGTTCCTGCTGATCCAGTTTGGCGTGCTTCGCTATGCGTTCGGCCGCATCGGCCTGAGCTCCAAATATGCGACGCTCCTCCTATTCGCATCGCTTCTGGGAAGTTACGTGAACATTCCGGTTGCGCATTTCACGCAAGAACGCCTCGTTCCTCAAGAAATGATCGACGATTTTGGCGGGCGCTATGTCGTTCCAGAAGTCGTCGACTGGCCAGGAATGATATTGGCCGTCAATGTCGGCGGCGCCGTTATTCCACTGTTGCTTTCGATCTATCTGCTCGCCCGCAATCGCATCTGGATCGTGGCGGCGTTAGCGACAGCGATCGTCGCCGTGGTCGTCCATTACTTTGCGCGGATTGTGCCCGGCGCCGGCATTAGCGTGCCGATCCTGGCGCCGCCGTTACTGTCTGCGGCGCTCGCGATTCTGTTGTCGCGCGATTGCGCCGCGCCGGTCGCCTATGTCAGCGGCAGTCTCGGCACGCTCATCGGCGCCGATTTGCTCAATCTTGATAAGATAGAGGGCATCGGGACGCCGATCGTCTCCTTTGGCGGCGCAGGAACGTTCGACGGCATTTTCATCACGGGAATTCTTGCGGTGCTGATCGCGAGCCTGCCCTTGCGGCGGAAAACCACTGGCGTTTCGGCGACGACTTAACCGATCTGCGCGAGCCGATAGGGGCCTGCGAGCCAACGTGTTCGACGCGCTCGACGGCAATTTTGCGGCGGACACACACATTTATCCCGCCCGCATTCGGCTGTTGACGCTGGAGCGCACGGCCATTCGCCCTCGTCGCGCGTGTCGGGATATCTTCCCGAATTATACGGGAATGTATCCGCAGATTTCCGTTATTTTTCAGAAGTGTAGCCGTCGTGCAACAGACGGGAAATATTGCCGGTTTGTCGTCTCTGGCCCCTACCGGCCGCGCGCCGCGTCGATATAACTCGTTCAAACACGGTTCGAATTCCGGGTCTCTCATGCGCTACGTCAAACAGGTTTCGCTGATCGCGCTTTGCGCCTCCATCGCCACAACGGCCCGCGCGCAGCAGGCGCTGCCGACGATCGAGGTAGGAGGCGCGCCGCTGCGTTCGACCGCGCGTCCGCCAGTTCAGACGACGCCCTCGACCCAACGCGCGCCGTCAGGGAGAGCGTCGGTGACGTCAGCGCCAGCGACGCCCGCACCGCCGGCGTCTCCCATCGTGCGTTACGCTGTTCCAGCCGCGACCTACACGATCACCGGCAACGAGCTGCAGAATACGCGCGCGTTTAGCCTCACGGACAACCTGCTTCGTCAGGCGCCCGGCGTCACCGTCAACGACGTGGCGGGCGGCCCCTTCCTGCCCGAAGTCGATTTCCGCGGTTTCGTCGCCTCGCCCATCGCGGGAACGCCGCAAGGCCTCGCCGTCTATCAGAACGGCATTCGCATCAACGAAGCCTGGGGCGACAACGTCTATTGGGACATGATCCCGAGCGTGGCGATCGATCGCTTCACGCTCGTCACCGGCAACCCGCTGTTCGGCCTCAACGCCATCGGCGGCGCCGTTACGCTCGACATGAAAAACGGCTTCACTTGGCAGGGGTTCGAGCTCGACGGTCGTTTCGGCAGCCGCGGCCGTCGCCAAGCATCGATGCAGCACGGCCTCATCTCTGGGCCGTTCGCCACCTACATGGCGATGGAGGCCTTAGGCGACGACGGCTACCGCCAGTTTTCCGGCGCGCACATCAAGCGCTTCTATGGCGATGTCGGCTACCGCGGCGAGAGCGGCGAGATCCACGCCAATGTGACGCTCGCCAATAATAAGTTCGGCGTTTCAGGGCCGGCGCCGGTCGATCTCACCAACCTCGACGAAAGCGCGGTCTTCACGACGCCGCAGACGATCAAGAACACGCTCTCGATGTTCGACATCAATGGCGTGTTTCAGGCGACGCCGACCTGGAAGCTCTTTGGCGACATGCATTACCGCGCCTTCGATCAGGCGAGGGTCGACGGCAATACGACGGAGTTCGAATGTGAAGCCGACGAGTCGCTCTGCGAGAGCGACGCCGGCGACACAAACATCCCCAATTTTTTCAACGGGCAGGTCGCTCTGGGGGCGATCGATAGAACTTGGACGCGCTCGCGCACCATCGGCGGCACGGTGCAGGCCACGAACGACGATGTCTATTTCGGCTTCCACAACAAGATCACCTTTGGCGTCAGCTACGATCATGGCTGGACCGCCTTCTCCGCCAATGAGGAACTGGGCATCATTCAGCCCAATCTCGTCGTCGGGGGGTTCGGCTACATTGTCGAAGAGCAGGCGACCGGCATCTCCAGCGTCTCTGTGCGCGCGGCGAACGATTATCTCGGCGTCTATGCGCTCGACTCGCTGGATGTTACCGACGATCTAAAGGTCACAGCGGGCGCGCGCTTCAACCGCGCCAACATCGCGCTCTACGACATGAGAGGAACGACGCTGAACGGCAATGGCGTCTTCACCCGCATCAATCCCGTCGCGGGCCTGACCTACAAAATACTGCCGAACGTCTCCGCCTACGCCAGCTACTCCGAGGCGAACCGCGCGCCAACGCCGCTCGAACTCGGCTGCGCCGATCCCAACCGACCCTGTCTGATCGACAACTTCCTCGTCGCTGATCCGCCGCTGAAGCAGGTGGAGGCGCAAACGATCGAAGCGGGCTTTCGGGGGGATATTGCCGTTCCGACGGTCCTGCCCGCCTATGCCGATGCGCTGCCCGGCAATCTCAACTGGAGCCTTGGCGTCTTCCGCACCTATAGCTTCAATGACATTCTGAGCGTGCCGAGTTCGATCAACGGCCGCGGCTATTTCACCAATGCCGGCACGACTCTACGCCAAGGCGTCGAATCGTCGTTCCGCTACACGACCGAAAGGGTGAACGCCTTTTTGAACTACACGCACACGGATGCGACGTTCCGCTCGACGATCGTGCTCGGCGCGCCCGATAATCCGCTGACCGGGATTTATGGAACCGGCGGCTCCATCCTGGTGACGCCTGGCGCAAATCTGACATCAGTGCCGCGTCACCGCTTCAAGACCGGGATTGATTTCGCCGTGACCCCGCTGTGGAAAGTCGGCGCCGACTTTCAATATTCGTCCGGTCCGTATATTCGCGGCGACGAAATCAACCTCGCCGGAAGGCTGCCGTCATACGGCATTCTCAATTTTCGCACATCCTATCAGCTTGGCCCGAACATCCAGGTCTACGGCCTGCTCGAAAATGCCACCAACACCCGCGCGCGCAGCTTCGGCACGTTTTTCGACACGAATGACATCTCCTTCCTCGCCTTCAACAATCCGCGCATGGTCTCGATCGGGCCGCCGCTCGGCGTCTATGGGGGCGTGAAGATCACCTACTGACGCCAGAGAGCAGGAATGTCGCGGGCCGCTAGCCGGCTCGGCGGCGCCCGCGCTATATTGCGTGCGATGGCCTTACCCAAAAGGAGTCGCACATGAAGAAAGCATTGATATTTGGCGCGCTCGCGCTTGCTGGCGTCACAGCGCAGCCGGCGACGCCCGCGCTCGCCAAGGCGACCGCCCCCGTCGCCGCGCTCGACACCGACGATGACGGAACTGTCGATCTCAAGGAAATCAATAAGTCTGCGACTGATCTCTTTGCGAGTCTCGAGAAGGACGCTGACGGAACGGTCGACCTCAAAGAGATGAAGGGACGCGTCTCGAAGAAAGCTTTCAAGACGGCCGATCCTGACAATGACGGCACACTGTCCAAGGACGAATTTCTGACGATGGTGTCCGTCATGTTCAAGGATGCGGATCCCGACAATGACGGCACGCTCGACGCCAAGGAGCTCGCATCCAAGAAGGGTAAGGCGCTGCTGCGCGTGACACGGTGAATCGAGGAAGGCGCGCGGGCTCTGAAGAACTTGATCCTGCGCGCCAAAGCGGCCATCTAGGCAATATGAAAAGCTTGGTCGCCGCCTTCTGTTTCATGCTTTTCGCCGCGCCGGTCGCGGCTGAAACGGTCAACGTCAAAGTCGGCGTCTTGCGGGAAACGCACGCCCGAGAAACCCTCTCCATTCTCGATATTCCGGCCGCCGACGATACGCTCGCGGGGGCGCTGATGGGCGCGGCCGACAACAACACCACAGGCAAATTCACCAACCAGACGTTCGAGGCGATCGACGCCAGGCTCGAGGACGGCGATGACGGCGATGACGTCGTGGCGGCCCTCGACGCGCTCCTGGACAAGGGCGCGCTGTTCATCATCGCCGATCTTTCGGCCGAACGTCTGCTTGCCGCTTCCGAGCGCGCGAAGTCGAAAGGCGCCGTGCTTTTTAATATCTCCGCGACGGATGACAGGCTTCGCGAGGCGGACTGCCGCGCCAATGTCATCCATGTCGCGCCGACGCGGTCGATGCTCGCTGATGGTCTCGCGCAATATCTCATCTGGAAGCAATGGCGCCGCTGGCTCCTCATCAAGGGCTCGCATCCGAAAGACGAATTTTTGGCGCAAGCCTTCCGCAACAGCGCCAAGAAATTTGGCGCGAAGATCGTCGAGGAACGCGTCTATGAAGACACCGGCGGCGGACGCCGCAGCGATTCCGGCTCCGTGCAGACCCAGCGGCAGATCCCGGTCCTAACGCAGAACGCGCCCGCCTATGACGTGCTGGTCGCCGCGGACGAGAGCGACGTCTTTGGCGGCTATCTTCCCTACCGCACCTGGGACCCGCGTCCGGTGGCAGGGTCAGGCGGCCTAATGCCGACAAGCTGGGACCCCTCCCACGAGCAATGGGGCGCGCTACAGTTGCAAAACCGCTTCACCAAGACGTTCAGGCGCCTGATGAATGCGCGAGACAATGCAGCGTGGCTCGCCATGCGGATGGTTGGCGAAGCCGCAACGCGCACCGGGTCGAACGACCCCGAGAAGCTCCGCCTCTACCTGCTCGGCGACGACTTCTCGATCGCCGCGTTCAAAGGCGTGCGGCTGACGCTGAGGCCCTGGAACCAGCAGTTGCGCCAGCCGATCCTGCTTTCCGACGGACGGATGATCGTCTCGGTTTCGCCGCAGGAAGGTTTTCTCCATCAAACGAGCGAACTCGACACGCTTGGAGTCGATCAGCCGGAGTCGAAATGCAAATTGAAGTGAAGAACGCCCCCTCCCCACCCCTCCCCCGCTGCCGCGGGAGAGGGAGCAGATTCGGCCTCTCGCTCCTTTTCGCGAAACGCCGATCGTTAGCGTCCCCTCTCCCGCGAAGCGGGGGAGGGACAGGGAGGGGATTGTGGGTCGCGGCGCTGCTCGCAACTTTGATCACGCCCGCCCACGCCTACAAGGCGTACGTCAGCAACGAGAAGGGCAATTCCATCACCGTCCTCGATACGGAGAAGCTGGAAGCGACAGCGACCGTGAAGGTCGGCCGACGCCCGCGCGGCATTGCGCTCAACAAGGACGGCTCCGAACTCTATATCTGCGCCGGCGACGACGACGCCATTCAAGTGCTCGACACGAAGACGCTAAAAATCACCGGCAAGCTGCCCTCGGGCCCGGATCCCGAGCTTCTGGCGCTCAGTCCCGATGGCGACGTGATTTATGTCTCGAACGAAAACGACAATCTCGTCACGCTGATCGACGTGAAGAAGAAAGAGATGATCGGCGACATTCCCGTCGGCGTCGAACCCGAGGGCATGGCCATCAGTCCCGACGGCAAACTGCTCGTCAACACCTCGGAAACGACCAATATGGCGCATCTGATCGACACGCAGTCGAAACAGATCGTCGCGAATATTCTCGTCGACGCGCGGCCGCGTTTCGCCGAGTTCAAGAAGGACGGTTCGGAGCTGTGGGTTTCATCGGAAGTCGGGGGCACCGTCGCGATCATCGATCCCGTGAAACGCGAGTTGAAGCAGAAGATCGCCTTCGACATTCCGGCGATGTCGAAAGAGGCGATCCAGCCGATCGGCATTTCATTCACGCGTGACGGAAAACGCGCCTTCGTCGCGTTGGGGCCAGCCAATCGCGTCGCGGTGATCGACGCGCAGACGAAAAGAATCGAAAAATATCTGTTCGTCGGTCAGCGCGTCTGGCACCTCGCTTTCACGCCCGACGAAAAATATCTGCTCACCGCCAATGGCGTCTCCAACGACGTCTCGGTGATCGACGTCGCATCGCTCAAAGTGGTGAAGTCGATCCCGGTCGGCGCCTTCCCCTGGGGCGTCGTCGTGGCCCCCCAATGAGTGTGGGTCTTCACGAATGTCATTCCCGATGCGCGGAGCGCGATCGGGAATCCAGAGCCGCGATCGGCGCTGTTGGCCGTGGCTCTGGATTCCCGGTCATTCGCGTCGCGAATGCCGGGAATGACAATCCTGTCGGAGCGCCGCAATGACCGACGCGCTCGCGATCAGAAACGTCAGCCATTCCTATGGCGCGCGCAAGGCGCTCGACGACGTCAGCTTTTCCGTCCCGGCCGGCAGCTTCACGGCGCTGCTTGGATTAAACGGCGCGGGCAAAAGCACGCTGTTCTCGCTGATCACGCGGCTCTACGCCGCGCGCCACGGCGAGATCGAGATCTTCGGCCATAACGTCATGCGCGAGCCGGGCGCGGCGCTACGCCAGCTTGGCGTCGTCTTTCAGGCGCGCACGCTCGATCTCGAACTCAGCGTGATGCAGAATCTCCTTTACCACGCAGCCCTGCATGGCGTCGGCCCGATCGACGCGCGCCGCCTCGGACAGGCGGCGCTGGCGCGCGCGGGCCTTGCAGACCGCGCCAAGGACAAGGCGCGCGCGTTGTCGGGCGGACAGATGCGCCGCGTCGAAATTGCCCGCGCGCTGCTGCATGATCCGCGGCTGCTGCTTCTCGACGAGCCGACGGTCGGGCTCGACATCAAGGCGCGCGCCGATCTCCTCGCGCTTGTTCGCGAGCTGGTGCGGGAAAAGAATCTCGGCGTTTTGTGGACCACGCATCTTGTCGACGAGATCGCCGACGATGATCAGGTCGTCATTCTGCATCAGGGCAAGGTGCTCGCGACCGACCGGGCGCGGGAGATCGTCGCGGCGCAAGGCGCGGCGAATATTGGCGACGCTTTCGCGCGCATCGCCGGGATCGGTCAGGAGAAGCTTTTGGCATGAGCGAAATTGCTGCGCCGAGAGGCTTCACCCTTCGCCAATATTTCATCTGCCTCTCGGGCGTCGTCTGGCGCGAAGCCTTACGCTTTCTGCATCAGCGCGAACGCTTCGTCTCGGCGCTGGTGCGCCCGCTCGTCTGGCTCTTCATTTTCGCGGCGGGCTTCCGGCAGGTGCTCGGCGTTTCGATCATCCCGCCCTACGAAACTTACGTTCTCTACGAGGTCTATATCGCGCCGGGCCTGATGGCGATGATCCAGCTGTTCAACGGCATGCAGTCCTCGCTCTCGATGGTCTACGACCGCGAAATGGGCAGTATGCGCACGCTGCTCGTCTCGCCCTTTCCGCGCTGGTTTCTGCTCGGCTCCAAACTTCTGGCGGGCGTCGCCGTCTCGATACTGCAGGTCTACGCCTTCCTGGTGATCGCCTATTTCTGGGAGATCGAGCCGCCAACGACATGGGGCTATCTCACCCTGCTGCCGGCGCTCGCGCTCAGCGGCCTGATGCTCGGCGCGCTCGGCATGCTGCTGTCGTCGCTGATCAAGCAGCTCGAAAACTTCGCCGGGGTGATGAATTTCGTGATTTTTCCGATGTTCTTCGCGTCTTCCGCGCTCTACCCGCTGTGGCGCGTGAAGGAGTCGAGCCCCTGGCTCTATTATGTGTGCGAGGTCAATCCGTTCACGCATGCGGTCGAACTGATCCGCTTCGCCTTTTATGAAAAAGTCGCGTGGACCTCGCTCGCGATTGTCTTCGCCTACACCAGCGCGTTCCTGGTCGCGGCAATCCTCGCTTATGATCCAGGGCGCGGCATGTTGATGCGCAGGGGCGGTTGAACGACGATTAGTCTGGCGACGTCGGCGCCGCGACTATTTCTTCGCGTCCTTCTTCGTGTTCTCCGCCGCGACCTCTTCGGCGACCCCAGGCGGCAGTTTGACGCCAGTGGCGAGCTGCGCGCCGAGCGCGATGGCGCGGGCTTCCGTCAGTATCAAGGCGCAATAGCCGAAATCCGGCTCGCGCGCATAGGACCGGCACACTTCCTCGCGCCAGGAGGAGAAGCCCGCCTGCTCCTTCACAATGAAGTCGCGGATGGCTTTTTCCTTCTTGTACTGATCGTAAAGCGCGCGGAACGTGCTTCGCACCGTCTTCTCGACGCGCGCGCGGGCGCCGAGCATCTCTTCCCCCTTCTTGGGGTCGATTTCATCCGCGCTCATCCCCCAGAGACCCTCGGGATCGGCGCGGCAACCCGCGTCCTTCAGTTCACAAGCCTTGCCCTCGTTGGTGACGAGAATCGCGCCGTCGAGAACGTCGAACGTGAAAGCGCAGGCTGGAAATGAGATCTGATAGCGCCGCAATCCGGTCTCGCTCTGGCGGGCCGTGAGCTTCAACGGCGTTCCGGCCACTTCGACTCGGCAGGCTTCGCCGGAGCGCCGCAAATCATCCCCGACGAGCGTGAGCTTGGCGACCTGCAGGTCCGCTCCGGCGCGCGAGAATTCAATGGCGCTTCCCTCGCCATCGCGTTTGATGATTTTCCCGACGATCGCGTCTTCGGCGGGCGCCTTCGGCATGATGGCCGGCCCCGCGGCCGCTCCCATCTCGCCGCCGACGCTTCTTTTCTTTGCTTGTCCGGGACTGGCGACCGTCCCTTCGGGAGTCGGGGCGACCGCACCCGGGAGAACAAGCTGCGCTCTGGCCGGCGCGACGCTCAGAGCAAGCAGCGCCGCGGCCCCGAGAACGCAAGCGCGACGCGCGGTCAGAGTGCGAATCCAAGATTTAAACATAGCGATCGCCACCCCTCGGCCGCAGCCCGGCCCTGCCCTTGCGGCGAGACGCGCGCTATCGAGGCGCCAGCACCATCACCATCTGCCGTCCTTCCATGGACGGTTCGAGTTCGACTTTGGCCAACGTGGCGGTCTCAGCCTTCACGCGGGACAGAAGCCGATAGCCAATGTCCTGATGCGCGATTTCGCGGCCACGAAAGCGAAGGGTGACCTTAACCTTGTCGCCTTCTTCGAAGAAGCGGCGCACCGCTTTCATTTTCACGCCGTAATCATGGTCGTCGATGCCGGGCCGAAGCTTTATCTCCTTAACCTCGACGACTTTCTGTTTTTTGCGGGCCTCGGCGGCCTTCTTTTGTTCGGCGAAGCGAAAACGCCCGTAATCAAGAATTTTGCAGACGGGGGGCGTGGAATTGGGCGCGATCTCGACGAGATCGAGTCCCGCCGCTTCGGCGATGCCCAGCGCGTCCGGCAATTGGATGACGCCGTGATTTTTCCCCTCGGAATCGATTAGCTGCACTTCTCGCGCGCGAATTTCCCGATTGATGCGCGGCCCTTCCTTCTGGGGGGCTGCGATGCTCTTCATTGGACGGCGAATGGATCATCTCCTTCTCTTGGTCGAAAGCCGGCCGCTGAGCCAAAGGCGCAAAACAGCGACCGCCGGACGCAGGGGTCCGGGACCATTGAACAGATTCCCATGCCAGCGCGCCAAGTCAACCATTACTGGCCCCCACACGCTGCTTTTTGCGTCCTCGAGCGCTGAATATTTTAAAGCAAGCCCAAAATCAGCTCGTTAACTTTTTCCGGCGCGTCTTCGGGGGTCCAGTGCGACACGCCTGGCAGCCGCTCGATCCGGAGATGGCGAACATAGCGTTCCGTGCCGTCAAGACAGGATTCGCCGAGCGCCGCATCATTAAGTCCCCAAACCACAAGCGTCGGCGCATCTATCGGCGCCTCGAGGTCTTCCGCCGCCAGAATGTCGCGGCCCGCGGCGCGATACCAATTGAGCATGGCGCGGGCCGCGCCCGGCGCCGCGACATTGGCGCGGTAGATATCCATCGCCGCTTTCGAAAAAACGCCGTCCCGGCCTGCGGCCCGTTCCATCAGCCACGCGGCGCCCGCGCCGCGCCGCGCGGACAGCAGCCGTTCAGGCAGCCAGGGCAGCTGAAAGAAGGCCGCATAGGCGGACTTCAGCTTTTGTCTCCATTCCTGTTCGAGCGCGCGCCGGAAGCACAGGGGGTGCGGAATGTTCAGAATGACGAGAGCGTCAATCTTCCGCAGCTTGCGAATGGCGACGACCCAGGCGAGGAAACCGCCCCAGTCATGGCCGACAAGCGAGACCGAGGCGGGATTGGCGGCGTCGATCAATCCCGCGACGTCGGCCGTCAGCGCCTCGAGGGAATAGGCGTCTTTCTCCACGGGGCGCGTCGTGGCGCCATAGCCGCGCTGATTGACCGCCCAAACGCGATATCCGGCGGCGGCGAGCGGTCCGACAAGATGACGCCACATGACGGCGTGCTGGGGAAAGCCGTGCAGGAGCAGCGCGAGCCGATCGCCCGCGCCGGCCTCGAAAACCTCGAACTCAATTCCGTTGGCCGGAACAACCAGGCGACGCGCTCCGAGCAGAGTCGCCGCCGCCGACGTCACATCTGGCCTGCTAACGCCGGGCAACTCGGACAGGGCGATCCCCCCGCCATCGCGGCGCAGCTCTCCGCAGACTCGCCGCCAGCGGTGGGTCGCGCGATGAGCGACAACTGGCGCTCGACATGGGCGCCGCCGCACGCGGGGCACTCGGGGGTCTCGTCGAAACGCGACAGAGTTTCGAACTGATGCGCGCAGTCACTGCAGCGATAGGCGAAAAGCGGCATTTGTCCCTCGGATCCGCCGAATTGACGATCCGCCGATTTTACCGGGCGGCGCGCGGCGCGCAAGGCGGCGATTCGACATAGGCGAGCATCCAGCCCGCCCGCCGTGCGACGGCGGGATCGCCGCACGCCGCTCGAACCCGCAGCTCCTCTCGCAAGCCTGGGTGGTTGACCTTTGCGGCCAGTCGGCAATAGCGCCGAAATTCCTGCGACGCGCGCCGCTCGACGATCGAGAGAGCAACCGCGCGCAGGCGCTTCGCCTGATGCTCGGTCAGCGCCATGCGGTTGATGAAACGAATGAGATCGGCCTTGGCGTAGCCAGAGCCAAAAAACATAGGATCGGCTTCAAGAAAGCGAATCACGCCCTCGAGTCCACGCGCGTCGCCTGCTTTCAGTCGTTCGATATCCTCTCCGAAATCACCCGGATAGGCGAGGCGCAGTGCGTCACGAAAGCGGGCGATCGCCGCCTTCCAGGCGATCGTGGCAGGATCGTTCTCGTCATTGCGATTCTTGAGTCGCGCGAAAGTGCGGCCGATTTCCTGGTGCGCCGCGCGCGCCGTCGCCGCCCGCTCCTCGTAATTGAAGCTCCATTTCTTCCCCATACTCTGCGAATGCCCGACCCATGAGGGAAAATATGCGTTTTGACGCACATAGAGGAGATAGCCCGCGCGTTCGCGCTGGCGCGCTAGATTCCGTGCAACGATTCGGATTGGAGAAAATCGGATGACCTATCGCGCGCCGCTCGACGACATTGTTTTTGCGCTTCGCCTCGCGGCCGGCGACGGCGCGATCGAGGCCGATGGCGTCTACCGCGATCTCGCCGACGGCGTCGCCGAACAGACGTTGGCCGAGGCGGCCAAATTCGCCGAACAGGTTCTGCTGCCGCTCGATCAGATCGGCGATCGCATCGGCGCGACATACGCCAATGGCGCCGTCACGACGCCTCCCGGCTGGCGTGAAGCCTATGCGCAATGGCAGGATGGCGGCTGGAACGCCATCGCGGCCGGCGAGGATTATGGCGGGCTGGATCTCCCTGCCCTGCTCAACGCCGGCTGCACGGAGATCTGGAACGCCGCCAACATGGCGTTCGCCGTTTGCCCGTTGCTCGGCCATGGCGCGATCGAGGCGATGGAGGCGCATGCCAGCGACGCGCTGAAGGAAACCTATCTGCGCAGAATCGTCAGCGGCGAATGGACCGCGACGATGAATCTCACTGAGCCCGGCGCCGGCTCCGATCTCGGATTGATGCGCACGCGCGCCGAACGCGCGCCCGACGGGTCCTACCGCCTGTTCGGCCAGAAGATCTTCATCACCTATGGCGAGCACGATCTTGCGCCGAACATCGTGCATCTCGTCCTTGCGCGCCTTCCCGACGCGCCCGCCGGCACGCGCGGCATATCGCTGTTTCTGGCGCCGAAATTCCTGCCCGACGAAACGGGCGGCTCCACGCGGCGCAACGATGTGCGGTGCGCCGGCATCGAGCACAAGCTCGGAATCCATGGCTCGCCGACCTGCACCATGATCTATGGCGATGAGGGCGGCGCGGTCGCTTATCTCCTCGGCGAGGAGAACAAGGGCCTCGCCTGCATGTTCACCATGATGAACAACGCCCGCCTCTCCGTCGGGCTGCAAGGCGTGGCGCTCGCCGAACGCGCGACGCAAATGGCGCTCGGATACGCGCGCGAGCGCAAGCAGGGCCGCGCGCCCGGCGCCAAGGAGACGAGCGCGATCATCGAGCATCCGGACGTCGCGCGCATGCTGCTGACCATGGCGAGTTCAACGGCGGCGGCGCGGGCGATTTGCTACGAGACGGCCGCCGCGATCGATCGCGCGCATCGCGACAGCGATCCCGCGCGCGCATCGGCGGCGCATGAGCGCGCTTCTCTGCTGACGCCCGTCGCCAAGGCGTTTTCGACCGATATCGCCAATGAGACGACGTCGCTCGCCGTGCAGGTTTTCGGCGGCATGGGCTATATCGAGGAGACCGGCGTCGCGCGGCTCATGCGCGACGCGCGCATCTGCGCCATCTACGAAGGCACGAACGGCATTCAGGCGATCGATCTCGTGACGCGCAAGATCCGCGGCGGCGACGGCGTGGCGCTCGCGCGCGAGATCGACGACATGCGCGCCATCGCGAGCGAAGCCGATGTCGCGCGCGAGGCGTTGCGCGAGTCTGTCGAAGCGCTGGCGCAGGCGAGCGCGTTTCTCCCGAAAGCCGAACTCGCCGGCGCGCTCGCCGGCGCGACGCCCTATCTGCGCCTCTTCGCGCTGGCGCGCGGCGCGACGCTGCTCGTCAAGGGCGCGAAACGCGCGCGGCGCGAAGCCAATGCGCATGCGGCGCGCTACGCCGCGCTTGCCCGCTTCTTTGCCGAAAATATCGTGATCGCCACGCCTGGATTGGCGAAAAGCGTGATCGACGGCGGCGCTTCGGTGAACGAGTCGCATGCGGCGCTTGGGGAGTGAACCTCGCTATCAGCGCGCGACGCCCCCTCCCCAGCCCTCCCCCGCTTCTCGGGAGAGGGAGCAGGCTGCGCCCGTCATCCACATTTCGCCGAAGGCCAGAAACTCCGTTTCGCGAAAGGCTGATCGTTAGGGTCCCCTCTCCCATCCGAAGTCGGCTGTTGCCGACTTCGGCGTCGATGCGCAAACCGGGAACACCCGGTTTGCGAAGCGGGGGAGGGACAGGGAGGGGGTCAGGCGCCGATGAACTCCCGCAGCGTTCCCTGCTGCGCGTCGCTCATATGAAGCCCGAGCTTGGAGCGACGCCACAGAATGTCGTCGGCGGTCCGCGCCCATTCTTTTTCGCGCAGATAGGCGATCTCCGCCTCGGTGAGGCCGCAGCCGAAGTCGCGGCCGAGATCGCTCAACGCGCGCGCATCCTTCAACATCTGAAAGACGCGCGTTCCATAGGCGCGCGCAAGGCGCAGCGCCAACGCATCGCCAAGAAAGGACTTGTCGCGTTTGAGATCGGCAAGAAAGCCGTCGAAGCCTTGCGGCATGTCGCCGCCGGGAAACATCGCGTCCGCCGTCCAGGGCTCGCCATGCGCGGCAAGAAAGCGCGAGAGTTCACTCAGCGCATGTTCGGCGAGCCGGCGCGCCGTGGTGATCTTGCCGCCGAAGATCGACAGCGACGGCGCCGAATCTTCCGGCGCATCGAGATCGAAAGCGTAGTCGCGCGTCACGACCGACGCATTCAGCGCCCCGTCGTCGTAAAGCGGCCGAAGCCCCGCGTAGCTCGACGCGATGTCGTCGCGGGTCGCTGGAACGCGCAAGAAATGATTGAGCGAATTGAGGAGATAGTCCGTCTCTGCGTCGCTGATCGCCACGGCGCCGGGCGGAGCGTCATAGGAGACGTCCGTGGTGCCGACAAGCGTGAAGCCTTGCTCATAGGGGATCGCAAAGACGATGCGGCCATCAGGGTTCTGCAGAATATAGGCGTGCGCGCCCTCGAAGAGCTTGCGCAGAACGAGATGCGAACCTTTCACGAGCCGCACATGTTTGCGCGACGGGATGCGCAGCGCGTCTTCGATCACCTGCGACACCCAGGGACCGGCGGCGTTGACCAGCGCGCGCGCTTGAATCGTCTCGCCATCCGCGAGCGTCGCCCGCCAGCGGTCACCCTGTCGCGCTGCGTGAACAAGCTTAGCGCCAACGCTGATCGTCGCGCCGCGTTCCGCCGCGTCGCGCGCGTTCAACACGACGAGGCGCGAATCGTCCACCCAGCAATCGGCGTAAGTGAAGCCGACGTGGTAAGCGGCGCGCAGCGGCGCGCCGAGCGCATCCTGCGAAAGCGTCACCATGTGCGAGGCTTCGAGCTGCCTGCGGCGGGCAAGGTGGTCGTAAATGAAAAGTCCGAGACGCAGCAGCCAGACGGGCCGCAGCCCCTTCTCATAGGGCAGAACGAATTTTAACGGCCAGATGATGTGCGGCGCGGCGGCGAGCAGCAGTTCGCGTTCGGCGAGCGCTTCATGCACCAGGCGAAATTCATAGAGCTCGAGATAGCGCAGACCGCCGTGGATGAGCTTCGTCGAGGCGGACGACGTGCCCTGCGCGAGATCGCCCTGCTCGACGAGTCTGACGGCGAGGCCGCGGCCGGCGGCGTCGCGGGCGATGGCGCAGCCGTTGATCCCGCCGCCGACAATGAGCAGATCGTAGAGCATGGCCGTCCTCGATTCGGAACGGCCATGACTATAGCCTTATGCCTGCGGGCGGCTCGCCTGCTTGTACCGCGCGCCGCCATTGGCGCGCCGCTTCTGGCCGTTGTTGGCAGGCCCGTCGGCGCGCTTCGGGGCGGGACGCTGCCCATCGCGCCGAGGATGCTGCGCGCCGTTTCGATGCGGCGCCGGCGAATTCGGCCTCTTGGGCGCCGGACGTGCGGAGTCGCCGTCATCCTGGCGGGCGCCTTCGGCGCGCCGGTCAGTGAACTCAAGCGTCTGACGCGTCAGCTTTTCGATGGCGCGCAGCAACGGCCGCTCGCCATTGTCGCAAAGCGAAATCGCCTGACCGGTCGCGCCGGCGCGCGCCGTGCGGCCGATGCGATGCACATAGGCTTCTGCAACTTCCGGCAATTCGAAGTTGACGACATGCGTGACGCCGTCGACGTCGATGCCGCGCGCGGCGATATCGGTCGCGACAAGCACCCGCGTGCGGCCCTTGCGGAAACCGTCGAGGGCGCGCAGCCGCTGGCTCTGGCTCTTGTTCCCGTGGATCGCGTCGGCGCCGACGCCGGCGCTCTCCAGATGCTGCGCGACGCGATCGGCGCCGCGCTTGGTGCGCGTAAACACGATCGCGCGCGAAATCTCGCGGTCGTTCAACAGTTCCACCAGCAGGTCGCGCTTGGCGCCGCCAGAAACCAGATAGACATGTTGCGAGACACGCTCAGCGGTGGTCGCCGCCGGCGTCACCGAGACTTTCGTCGGATCGCGCAGCATGTCGTCCGCGAGCGCGGAGATCTCGCGCGGCATTGTCGCCGAGAACAGCAGCGTTTGGCGTTGCTTCGGCAATTTCGCGACGATCTGGCGGATCGGAACGATAAATCCGAGATCGAGCATATGGTCTGCTTCGTCGAGAACGAGCACTTCGGTCGTCCCGAGCTTCAAACGGCCGCTGCCGAGATGGTCGAGCAGACGCCCAGGCGTCGCCACCAGAACGTCGAGGCCGCGCGCCAGCATCTCATTTTGCGGACGATGCGACACGCCGCCGACGATGACGCCGACGCTTGGGCGAAAGAAATGCCCGTAAGAGCGGAAACTGTCGGCGATCTGCGCCGCGAGTTCGCGTGTCGGCGCGAGAATCAGCGCGCGCGCCGTGTTGGGCGCCGCACGCCGCTTATCGGCCAGCAGCCGGTGCAGGATCGGCAGCGCAAAGGCCGCCGTCTTGCCGGTGCCGGTCTGGGCCACGCCGAGAAGGTCGCGACCTTGCAGGAGCGCGGGAATGGCCTGCGCTTGGACCGGCGTCGGCGTGGTGTAGCCTTCGCGCTCAAGCGCGCGCAGCAGGATCTCGTTCAAGCCGAGATCAGAGAATGTCATCACTTCGATTGTTGCTTTCAGTTGTCGATTCGAGCCACGAGAACCGGCGCGGAGAGCGCCAGCTCAGGACCAAAAAAGAGTCGGCCCCGCGTAACGGGCCTCGGCGTGGGAAAAGGGGGCGCTCGACAGCTCGTCGACGAAAACGTCAACCTACGCGGCTGGAGCGCCTCATGCTGCGGCGCAGCGCAGTCTTCATACAGGAGCGTCGCCTCAGGGTCAACATTCCGCAAGACCGCGGCGTCGGCCGCGACAAGCTTCCTCCGGCCTTCTATAAGCCGAGCAGCGGAACGCCAATGGATTTAGGCCATGAACGCCATTGCAAATTTCGACGGCGCGGAAATTCTCAATACGTTTGTGTCGCTGCTCGTGGCGTTCGTTCTCGGGACCGCGATCGGCGCGGAGCGCCAGTATCGGCAGCGCACCGCCGGGTTGCGGATTAACGCTCTCGTCGCGCTCGGCGCGTCCGCTTTCGTCGATCTCGGCATGCGGCTCATGGGCAATCAGGGCGCGACCCAGGTGCTGGCCTATGTGGCGTCAGGCGTTGGGTTTCTCGGCGCTGGCGTGATCATCAAGGAAGGCATGAATATCCGCGGACTGAGCACAGCGGCGACCGTCTGGTGCTCGGCGGTGACCGGCGGCTTCGCCGGCGCCGACCGTCCGGCGGAAGCCCTATTGCTCGCGGGTTTCGTGCTCGCTGGCAACACCCTCCTTCGACCGCTTGTGCGTCTGATCGAACGTTCGCCGATCGACGAAACCGCGACCGAAGCGATCTATGACGTCCGCGTCACGGCGAGCGAAGCCCGACGCGACGCCATTCGGGACACTTTGATCGAGCGGCTCGAAGCCGCCTCTTATCCGATCCAGGACATTGCTGAGAACGAGCGCGAAGACGACGTCGAGATCGTCGCGACCCTCGCGACGTCCAGCGCGACGGGCGAACAGCTTGACGCCGTGGTCGAGGCGCTCGCTGCGCTCGACGGCGTCTCCCACGCGACCTGGTCTTCGCGCACGAGCGATTGAAATCGCGCCGAGAGCAGGCGGCGCCGCCCTCGCCCCGCGGTTCATGATTTTTGACCGAGAGCGGACGTTCCCCGTCAAGGCTTAGGCAACGGTGTTTGCGATTCGGAATGCTCTTCCGCTGGCGCGCTGCATGGCCTAATGGCTACCCAAACTTTCCTTCCCGGGTCCCCTGCACACATGATTCGTCTCGAAAACATCAGCAAACAGAACGGTCACCAGATCCTCTTCATCGAGGCCTCCGCGACGCTCCTGAAGGGCGAGAGGGTTGGCCTCGTCGGTCCCAATGGGGCCGGCAAGACGACGCTTTTCCGGATGATTACGGGACAGGAGCACCCCGACGAGGGCCAGGTGGCCGTCGATCGCGGCGTGACCATCGGCTACTTCAATCAGGACGTCGGCGAAATGTCGGGGCGCAGCGCCGTGTCCGAGGTGATGGACGGCGCCGGTCCGGTCAGCGCGGTGGCTTCCGAGCTGAAGCAACTGGAGGACGCCATGGTCGATCCCGACCGGGCGGACGACATGGACGAAATCATCGAGCGTTACGGCGAGGTGCAGGGGCGCTTCGAGGAACTGGACGGCTACGCCCTGGACGGCCGCGCGCGCGAAATCCTCGCGGGCCTGAGTTTCACGCAGGAGATGATGGACGGCGACGTCGGCGCCCTGTCGGGCGGCTGGAAAATGCGCGTGGCGCTCGCCCGCATCCTCATCATGCGCCCCGACGCCATGCTTCTCGACGAGCCGAGCAACCATCTCGACTTGGAAAGCCTGATCTGGCTGGAGGAATTCCTCAAAGCCTATGAGGGCGTGCTGCTGATGACGTCGCACGACCGCGAGTTCATGAACCGCATCGTCACGAAGGTGGTGGAAATCGACGGCGGAACATTGACGTCCTATGCCGGCAACTACGTGTTCTACGAGCAACAACGCGCGCAGAACGAGAAGCAGGCGCAGGCGCAGTTTGAGCGTCAGCAGGCAATGCTCGCCAAGGAAATCAAGTTTATCGAGCGGTTCAAGGCGCGCGCATCGCACGCCGCGCAAGTGCAGAGCCGCGTGAAGAAGCTCGAGAAGATCGACAGGGTCGAGCCGCCCAAGCGCCGTCAGACGGTGTTGTTCGAATTCCCGCCGGCGCCGCGCTCCGGCGACGACGTGATCACCCTGAAGAACGTGCACAAAAGCTACGGCGCCCGGAGAATTTACGAGGGACTGAACTTTCAAGTGCGCCGCAATGAGCGGTGGTGCGTCATGGGGGTCAACGGCGCAGGCAAATCCACGCTGCTGAAATTGGTGGCGGGCTCCTCGCTGCCGGACGACGGCGCCGTCGCCCAGGGCGGCAGCGTGAAAATGGGCTATTTTGCGCAGCACGCCATGGAGGTGCTGGACGGCGAGCGCACCGTGTTCCAGTCGCTGGAGGACTCGTTCCCTCAGGCAGGACAGGGCTCGCTGCGCACGTTGGCCGGCTGCTTCGGCTTCTCCGGCGACGATGTGGAGAAGAAATGCCGGGTGCTGTCGGGCGGCGAGAAAGCGCGACTTGTCATGGCGAAAATGCTTTACGACCCGCCGAACTTTCTCGTGCTGGACGAACCCACGAACCATCTGGACCTGGCGACCAAGGAAATGCTCATCACCGCGCTGTCGCAATATGAGGGCGCCATGTTGTTCGTCTCCCACGACCGGCGCTTCCTGGCCGCGCTATCCAATCGGGTGCTGGAACTGACGCCCGACGGCGTTCACGTTTATGGCGGCGGCTACACGGAGTATGTGGCGCGCACGGGCCAGGAGGCTCCCGGCCTCCGTAGCTGACGACAGCGCGCACGGCGACAAGAGCTCGCATGGCGCTCAGCCGACGTGAAGCACACGCCCGGACTCATCTGCTCAGGTTGGTAACTCCGAGGCGAACAAATTTTCCAGTTCTGAGATCTTGATCGGCTTAACAAAATGCCGGTCAAATCCAGCCTGGGCGCTTCGCTCAAAGTCCTCGGCCTGGCCCCACCCCGACAACGCCGCGATGAACAGCGAATCTCCGCCGGGAAGCTGTCTGATCCTCCGGACAGTCTCGTAACCATCCATCCCGGGCATGCCGAGATCGACAAAGACGATGCAGGGCTGAAATTTCGGGATCACTTCCAGCGCCTCTGCCCCGCCAGGAACGACCTGCACCTCCATCCCGAAGGAGGCGATCAGTTCGCCAGTGAGTTTGCCGACAAGGTGGTCGTCGTCCACGACCAACACCTTCGTCTGGGCCGCGCGGCGCTCATTTGTATCTTGCGCGGGTTCAACGTTCGACGCCTCCGGCGCTTCGCTCAATGGAAGCCGAACAATGAACTCGCTGCCCTTATCCGCGCCACCACTTCGGGCTTCGATTGCGCCTCCGTGCAGCGTTACAAGACTGCGGGTGAGCGATAGACCGACGCCAATCCCGCCTTGAGCCCTTCCGAGATTGCGATCGACTTGGGTAAAGATGTCGAAAATGCGCGTGATCATTTCGGGCGGAATGCCGACGCCCGTATCCTTAACGATGACCACCGCGAAACGACCGTCCTGCGTCACCGTGACGTCGATCGCGCCGACGTCCGCTGTATATTTTGCCGCGTTGTTGAGAAGATTCGAAAAAACCTGACCGAGTCGAATGGGATCCCCCTCGATGAAAAGCTCTGTCGAGGGCGCGTAAAATTGTTTGCGATGTTTCCCGGCCTGAAGTTTGTCGGCCCCTTTTTCGAACACTTCGCGCACGAGCGCGACAAGATCCACGCGCTCCTTGTGAAGCTCTAACTTGCCGCGGCTGATGCGCGAAACTTCCAGAAGGTCGTCGACGATACGCGTGAGCTGTTGAGTTTGCCTCTCGATCGCCGATAGCATGTCGTCGTCCCTGTCGGCGGAGCGACGCTTCTTGATGTGAACCGCCGCGGAAATCACAGCGAGAGGATTGCGCAACTCGTGGGCCAGCACGGCGAGGAACTCGTCCTTGCGGCGATTGGCGGTCTGCAGCGCTTCCAGCGCATCGCGAATGCCGTATTGCAGTCGACGGGCGTCAATCGCGTTCTTGAGCGCGCTGATCAGCGAGCGCTTCTGCGCAGGGCGTTCGATGAAGCCGATGCTAGGGCGCTTTTCGAGCTTTCGTAGCAACGCCAGGTCTTTTTGAGCGTGGCCGCGGGCGAGAAGCAACACGACGGGCAACTGAGACCACGCCGGTTCTAGACCGATCAAATCATCCCAGGTCACCGCGCGATCGCTCGGCAATGCCTCTTCCGCCATAAGAACGCAGCCTGCGCCTTTCGCGATCTCTTGGCGCAGTTCTTCTTGGTTGCTGCAAACGTAGCAGGAAAGACCGCTATGATTGAGCAAGCCTTCGGCGAGGGCGGCGTCGCGTCCCGTTGGCGTCAAAATCAGAACGCGCAGGCTATCCTCGGCGCTCGGGCCGACATCCGCTGCGCTACTCTCCGTCATCATGGAATCGAAACGATGGACTCAGGATGATACACAGGCGTCCCCGTCAGGACGCCGGTAAAGCCTGTGAGCGGCTCGCTGACGTCGACGCCCCCCGCTCTCATCGTCAGTTTCCGGATCGTGTGCTCATGCTGGCCGCTACGCTTTTTGACGATCGACAAGGCCTTGTGCAGCGCGCCGTTAAGCTCGAAATAACGAAGCAGGAACACATTGTCGGCCAGGAAGCTGAAGTCCAGCGGCGAAGAGAGCTCCGTTCCGAAAATTCCGTGCTGGGTCAGGGTCATGATGGTGACAATCTGACGACGGCTCAGAAAGGAGAGCAACTCCCGGATGTGAAGAACAACACTCGGTTCTTCCATCGCGGATTGCAGATAGCCGTTCAGCGTGTCGATCCCGACGAGCTTCACGTCCCGCTTCTCGACTCGATCCACGACCAGGTCGGCGATCTCACCGACGCTCAGTTCGGCCGGATCAAGATGCCTGAGTTCAATGCGGCCGGCTTCGACTTCAGCGCGCATGTCTAGGCCCAATCCCTCGCTGCGGCCGATATAGCTCTCCTCGCTCTCGTCGAATAGAAAAAGGGCGCATTTCTCGCCGCGCTTGGCCGCGGCCATCGCGTAGAGCGATGATATGGTTGATTTTCCGACGCCTGCAGGCCCCGCGATAAGCGTGTTCGAACCCCGGGGAAGCCCCCCGCCGACAAGCGCGTCAATCTGTGCGTTGCCGGAGCCGAGCGCCGGAGCCCCCACGAGGCTCGAAAAGCTCTGTGCAACGAGGCGAGGATGCACGGTCAGCCCTCCGGTGGCGATCGTTACGTCGTGTGAGCCGCTCACATAGCTGCAGCCGCGCAGTTTGCTCACGCGCAATGCGCGCCGGTCGGCCCCGTACGAAGACTGTTTTTGCCGCAGTTCGATGATGCCGTCCGACATAGTTTTGCTGCGGAGATCCTTTTCCGTCGTCGACGCTTCGTCCAGCATCACCGTCGTGCAGTCGCGCGCCGCCATGAAGTCGCGAATACGTTTCAGTTGGCGCCGATGGAAGGCCGCCGTGGGCGCGACAACACGCAGACTCGAGATCGTATCGAGCACGAGCAGCTTTGGTTTCAACCGTTCGACTTCGGAAAAAAGATGGTCGAATGTCTCGCCGATCTCGACCTCCGCTTCCGGGAAGAGCGTGTAATCGAGCCCCTCTTCCGCGCTGGGCGGCTCCGACAGGCCCGTGATATTGATCCCCTCGAGACTCCATCCGTGCGATGCGGCGATCGACCGCAACTGTTGCGGCGACTCGGCGCTCGTCGCGAGGAGGCAGCTTTCCCCCGCGCGGACCGCCTGGATCAGCAACTGGAGCCCCATGGTCGTCTTGCCGCTGCCGGGCGCGCCTTCAACGAGAATAAGAGCGCAGCGCGGAAGTCCGCCGTTAAGAACCCTGTCGAGCCCCGGAACGCCTGTTGCAAAACGCGGGGTTGTCTCAATCGGCACGGACACTGTGGCGCTCCCGATAATCGCGAGTGTTCATCTTACAGCACGGCAAGTATTCGACAACATTGCTTTCCGCAATACTCCCCTTTCCGCGGCCTAAAAAGAGCATCGCGGCCGCGGCCGCAACGGCGTCGGATCGAAATTCCGAAGATAAACCCTGCCTTGCGCCCTCAACCCATCTTGCCCCCAAGCCTTTTCCCGCTTAGCCTTTTGTCCGAGTGCCGGTCGATTCGTCGAGTCAGCTGTCGCGAACGCTGTCAAAAGTTCGCGCTTCCGAGGGATCAGAACATGGATCGGGACACGCTCAGCGATATCGCCGAATCCGCCCCATTGCCGGACGCAGGGGCCGAATTGCGCAGTTCCTCCGCTTCTGCCGCCAGCAAAACGCCAATCACCGTTCCGGCGCAACTCGTTTCTCAAGGCGCGCACCGCTTTTACGCGCTGGTGCTCCCGAGCAGCCTGCTCGCCGAAACCTGCACGGTCGAACCGCGGGTCGAGAATCCGGAAGAGGGCTTCCAGCGCCTGCTGGATCCAAAGCGCGCGAAGTCCATCGCCAAATATATCGACGCCGGATTCGGCACGGTTCCTGGCGCCGTCGTGCTGTCGGCGCAGTCGCGCGCGCATATGCATTATGACCGCGCCGCCGGAACGCTGACATTCCGGCAGGACCCCCGCGCCTTCCTGATCATCGACGGCCAACATCGGGTTTTCGGCTTCAAGCTGGCGAAGCGCGCCGTCGACGTGCCGGTGGTGATCTACAACAAGCTGAAGCGTTCGGAAGAATGCCGGCTGTTCATGGACATCAACACCAAGCAGCGGCCGGTGCCCAATGAGCTGTTGCTCGACATCCGCCGCCTCTCGGAAGTCGAGACGAAAGCCGACGCGCTGCTGCACGATGTCTTCGATCTTTTTCACACACGCGACGACAGCGCGCTCAAGGACCTGCTCAGTCCGGCGGAACGGCGCAAGGGCACGATTTCGCGCGTCACCTTCAACGCCGCGCTGCGCTCGATCAAAGGCGCATTCGTCGACGCGCGGGCGGAGGAAGTCTACGCGGTGCTCAACGCCTATTTGCGCGCCTGCCGACATGGTCTCGGATTGCACAACGCCGATGAGCAGATCACCCATCCGGCCTTGTTCAAGGCGCTGGCGCTGCTGTTCGCCAATGTCGCCGAGCGCGTCGCCGACCGCCATGGCGGAAAATACACAGTGGCGAACTTCGAGGACGTGCTCATTCCCTTCTTCAAGCGTTTGAAGAAATCGGATCTGCCGCGCGCCGGCATGAGTCATGTCGCGCTGCACGAGCATTACGGCAAGGCGCTAAGCGCCGGCTTCCTGATCAAACAGTGGCTCTTTTCTTGAGACGAATGGGTCGACGTCTTTTTCCGCTTCGACAACGCCGCGCAGGGTCAGCCCATGCTCGGTTTTTTCCCAATGGAAGGGACGCCGCCAGAGTTCATAAAGCGCGCGCCAGGCCGCGATGCTCAGCATCATCAGCCACAGCGGCAGATAGATAAGCGCACGGCGAAACCGCGTCAGGCGGCGCCGGCGCATCCCCATGGCGAGTGGCAAAATCAGGGAGATCGCTCCGGCGATCGCCAGACAGCACCACAGCGTGCTCAAGGCGACTTCTAATGGCGCGACCGGCGCCAACAGAGCCCCAAAGATCGCATCATAGGCCATGCGCGCCGCCAGGAACGGGCCGAGCAAAGGACCAAACAATCCGCTGGCGAACATGGCGAGGACCGCGATCGCACGCCGCGAACCGAGATCGACGAAAAGCCGCATAGGCCGGCGGCAATGCACGATGAATGTCTGCATCCAGCCTTTAAACCAGCGCGTGCGCTGTTTCACCAGCGCGCCGAAGACCGCGGGCGCCTCTTCGAAGGTTTGCGAAGCGAATGTCCGCACCTCAAAGCCTGCACGCGCGAGCCGCAGGCCGAGATCCGCGTCCTCGGTGACGTTGAATGCGTCCCAAAAGCCGATGTCGCGCAACGCCTCGATGCGGAAGTGGTTAGACGTGCCGCCGAGAAAGAGCGGCATTCGCATCGCTGCGAGGCCCTTGTTGTAGACGTCGAAAAGCGCCGCGTATTCAAGCGCGAACATCGCCGTCATCCAATTTAGCTCGCCGTTGTCGATGGCGAGGCTCGCCTGCAGACAGGCGACGCTCGGCGGCGAGGCGGCGAAGAGCGTCGCGGCGCGGCGCAATTGCCGCGGCTCAGGCAAATCTTCCGCGTCAAACACCGCGACGAGCGATCCGCGAGCGAGCGGCATGGCGACGTTGAGGGCGCGCGGCTTGGTGCGCGGGGCGCCCTCGGGCGCAACCACGATCTCATGCGGCGCATGCGGCGGATGCGAGCGCAACGCCGCAGCCGTTGGTTCATCGTCGGCTTCGATAACGAATTTTATATCGAGCTTGGCTCTCGGATAATCCAAGCGGTCAATCGCCCGAGCGAGCTGGCGCGCAACGGCGGCCTCCTGATAGAGCGCAAGCACGATCGTGTAGATCGGCAGTTGCGCCTCGCTTTCGAGCAGTTCGGCGTCTGCGCAGCGTTGAAGGCTCGCCGCGCAGGCGAAAAGCCTCAGAAACGCTCCGCAAAAGAATGCGCTTGCAAGGAGCAAGGCCGATGCAAGGCGTAGAAAGAAGAAGGGCGCGTAAAGGCTCGCGGCCATTCCGATCAGCGCGACGAACAGCAGTCCCACCTGACCACGCCGCAGACCGCCGCGCGCGCACAAGTCTCGATCGACGCGCTCGACGAGAAAGGCCGCGTCGCGCGCGGCGTTGGCGGGATCGGCGCGACGCACCGCCTCCAAGAACCGCGTTCGGGTGGTGATCGCGAAAAGCGGCCGGCCTCTTGCCGCACGCCGCGCGCTCATCAACCGAAAGACGCCGCTGCCGCTCGGCGCGAACAGCCAAAGAAACCCGCTCGACGGGTCCCGAACCCGCGCGTAGCCGCATTCGGCCGTCGCAACGCCTGACGGGGCGACGTCGACAAGACTGTCGACGAAGTCGACGCTGAGATGCTTCGCCAGCGCCCGATAGAAGACATCCTCGGAGACGAGCCCTTCGGCGAGTAGCGCTTCGTCGGCGCAAACGCCCTGGCGGTGCGCCGTCGCAGCGGCGAATTGCAGCACTTGCTCCGGCACGCCATGCCCCGAAAGAAAGGCGATTTCGACGGGAATGGATCTCGACGCGGTCGCGCGCGACGGCGACGGCCGGCGAATGGCCGAGGAGTCAGCGAGCGCCCGGCGTCTGAAAGGCTGAGGAGGAAGTTCGTCCTTGATCTGCGAAGCAGAGGCGGCAACACTATCGATCGGCACAAAATTCATGCAATAAATCCGGCGAGCGCAGCAGCCTGCGCGCGACTATCGACCTCCAGCAAGGGCCAAGCAATCCTTTTATGCGCCGTCTCCCTCAGCCGCGCCGAACCCGTCTTCTCGCCTCAATCCGTGCGGCGCTCGCCGCGCTGTTGCTGACGTCCAGCTTCGCGGCTGCGGCGGCTGACGGCGCGCCGCCGACGCCGGCGCCCCCCGCGTCGACGCCGCCGGCCGAGAATGCGCCCTCATTCTGGGACCCCAACCGCACGCCGGAAAAGCCGGACGTCTCCGGACTGCGCCAGATCCGCTTCCTGACCGAGGACGACTATCCGCCGTTCAATTTTCTGCTTTCGGATGGACAGGTCGCCGGCTTCAATATCGATCTCGCCAGGGCGATCTGCATCGAACTCGACACGGCCTGCACGATCCAGCGGCGGCGGTGGGATCTGCTCATTCCCGCGCTCAACGACAATAGCGGCGACGCCATCATCGCTTCGCTCTCGATCAACGACGACACTCGAAAACAGGTCGATTTTTCCGGGCCTTACATGCTGACGCCCGGCCGGTTCGCCATGCAGGCCGACACGACCCTGACGTCGGCGTCTCCCGCCGCCCTCGCCGATCGTCCGATCGCGGTGGTCGCGGGCTCGCGACACGAGGCGTTTCTGCAAGCCTTCTATCCGCGCTCGACCTTGGTGACGTTCGAAACGCCGGCCCTCGCCCGCAACGCGCTAAAGAACGGCCGCGTTCAGGCGGTTTTCGGCGACGCCATCGCCCTTTCCTACTGGCTGAACGGCGCAGAGGCGGCCGGCTGCTGCGTTTTTCGGGATGGCCCCTTCACCGATCCGAAATATTTCGGCGAGGGCGTCGGCATCGCCGTGAAAAAAGGCAACGCGCCGCTGCGCCGGGCGCTCGATTATGCGCTCTCCCGCCTCGCCCAGCGCGGCGTTTTCGCCGAGCTTTATTTGAAATATTTCCCCGTGGGGCCGTTCTGAGCGGCGCCGCCCAGCAATAAAGCGATGGCGCCGCGCGCGCGTCCGATGGCGGCGCCCAGCATCTCGGCCTTCTCGGCGACGCTCGCATCCTCGCCGCGCAGCGCCTGTTCATACGCCTCCGCCGCGCGCCCCACCTCAAAGGCGCCGATCGCCCGCGCCGACCCCTTGACGGTATGCGCCAGCGCGATGCGCCAGTCGGCGTCGCCCGGCGCGGCGAGCGCGCGCAAACGTTTCGCAAATTGCGCCGCCTGTGCGTCGAAAAGTCCCAGCAGCTCCCGTTCGAGATCATGGTCGCCGAACGTCTGCCGCGAGAGATGGACAAGGTCGATCGGCGCCTCCCCGTCGACCTCGGAAAACGGCTGCGGCTGAGCTTGGCAATTAAGAAACGTGGAGTCCGCCAGTTTCGCCATCCCCATTCCTGTTCCCCTTGATATCTATCGCAAACCGGTTCGTTTTGCAGTCCGCCGGTAAAAGTCTGGCAAACTGCCCCCAGCGTCGAGACTGCCGCGTCGATCCTGAAGGGCGCGTTAACGAAGTTTCCCGATACGGTCCGCGCGCATGTTTCAATTGCCCGGATTGGGCTGTAAAGTTTGGTTAATCTTTATTCAATGGCGGTCGCTGAGCGGTGGGCCGTGAAATCGGCCGGGCGCGACGCGTCTGCGCCACTGGAGACGACGAATGGCGACATCGGGAAAGATCCAGGACGCGGCGTCCGCCGCGCTGACGGCGATCGAGGAGGCGCTGGATATCGGCGCGCCGCCGGACGCCGCAGGCGCTGCGGATGAGGCGAACAACCGGTCCGGCCCGCCCCAGAGCCCGAGAGCGGAAGCGCACGCCGGGGACCAAAGAAAGCCGGCCTCCGCTTACGGCGAACAGCAGAACCGCGTTCAACCGCAGACCGCAGCGATGGCGCCCGCCCTTGCGCCCGCGAACGACGACCGCCGCACGGTCGGCGAGTTGCGGCAGGCGCTGCAGATCAAGCCCAACCGCTCGATCATGGCGCTCACCTTCGCCTCCATGGGACTGTGGGCGGCCTGCTGGGCCCTGTATGTTTATTTCCATCAAGGCGAAATCCTCGACTCCAACGGATTGACGCTCGCGCCGAAGCCGGTGTTGACGCTCGCCGCGCTGCTCGCGCCTCTCGTTTTTCTCTTCCTCACCGGATTGATGGCGCGCCGCGCGCATGAAATGCGGCTCATCGCCAACTCCATGACCGAAGTGGCCATCCGGCTCATCGAGCCGGAAACGGTCGCCACCGAACAAGTCGTCTCGCTCTCTCAGGCGATCCGGCGCGAAGCCGCCTCCATGGGAGACGGAATCGAACGCGCGCTCGCAAGGGCCGGCGAACTGGAAGTGATCGTGCGCACCGAGGTGACCAACCTCGAGCGCTCCTACACCGAGAATGAACGGCGCATTCGGCTTCTCATCGACGAACTGACCCGCGAACGCGAAGCGATTGTCGTCAACGCCGACAACGCCCGCACGGCGCTCTTTGGCGCGCGCGAGACGCTGTCTCAGGAACTCGCCACAACTTCGGTCCATCTCGCGGAAGCGGTGAGCCAGGCCGGCGCGCGGGTCACCTCCTCGCTCGGCTCCAAGGGCGAGGAGATCCGGCTCGCGCTTGACGAAGCAGGCGACGCCTTTGAATCGACTTTGTCCAGTCACGGCGAAAGAGTGCTGATCGCGCTGACCCAGACCGGCGACGAAGTCGCGCAGAAAGTGACCGGCGCGAGCGAGGACGTCAGCCGCCGTTTCGCCGACGGCGTCGAGGAAGTTGGCCGCAAGCTGGAAGCCGCGAGCGAAGCGATCGCCGGCGATTTCGGCGCGCGCGGCCAAGATGTGCTCGAAAGATTCGAAGAGCTCGGCGCGAGTTTTTCCGAGGCGATCGGCGGCCAGGGGGAGCGGATCGTCGCGCAGCTCACGGAGACCGGCGGCGCGCTTCGCGAAACAATCGAGACGCAGGGCGGCGCCTTTGAGCGCTCGCTCGCCGAGACTCAGGAACGGCTGACGACCCGCGTCGCCGAACATGTCGAAAACGCTAAAACGACATTCGAAACGGCGGCAACCCGAATCGTCGGCCTGCTCGAAAACACGCATCAGAAGGCGCAGAACGAATTCGAGCTGCGCGGACAAGCGCTTCATGACTCAGTCTCGCGCAGCCTGAACCAGAGTTCGACGGCGCTTGTCGAACAGGTCGACGCCGTGCAGACGCGTTTTGTCGCCGCCGCCAGCGAAGCGGTGTCGGCGATCGGGGAGCATGGCGACCGAGTCAATGAAACGCTCGCCGATAACTTCCAGGCCTTCGAACAGACCGTGCTCGGCCGCGGCGGCGAAGTGGCGGAACGGATCGCCGAACGCGGGCTGCAGATCGAGACCACTCTCGCCGAGCGGCTTGCCGCCTTCGAAGACGCCGTGGTGCGCAACAGCGCCGAAGCGGCCATGCGCGTCGTTGAACATGGCGATCGCGTCAGCTCCGTCATTTCGGACGGGCTCGCCGCCTTCGAGGACACTTTCGCGCGGCACGGCGAGGACGTCGTCTCGCGCGTCGCCGAACACAGCGAGAGGGCCGCGACGACCGTCGCGACGCAGCTCGCCGCCTTCCAAACGGTGGTTGCGCTGCGCAGCGAGGAACTTGCGCAGAGCGTCGGCGAACACAGCGAGCGCGCAACGTCGGCGCTCTCCACGCAGCTTGCCGCATTCGAAGAGTCGGTCAATGGCCGCAGCGGCGAAATCGCCGAACGGGTCAGCGAACAGAGCGAGCGCGCGACGGCGACATTATCGGCTCAGCTCGCCGCCTTCGAGGAAGCGGTCACGCAGCACAGCGACGACGTCGCGACGCGCGTAACCGAACATGGCGGACGCGCGACGTCCGCCATTGCGACCCAGCTCGCCGCCTTTGAGGATACGGTCGCGCGCCACAGCGAGGAAATCGCGCAGCGCGTCAGCGAACATGGCGAAACGGCGACGTCGACGCTGACGTCGCAGCTCGCCGCTTTTGAAGAGACAGTCGTGCGCCACAGCGACGACATCGCCCTTCGCGTGAGCGAACAGAGCGAACGGGCGACGTCGACGCTCGCGGCTGAGCTGGCCTCGTTTGAAGACGCCGTCACGCGCCACGGAGAACAGATCGCGCAGCGTGTCGGCGAGCAAGGCGAACGCGCAACATCGACGCTCTCGGCGCAACTCACCGCCTTTGAGACCTCCATCAGCCGCCACGGCGACGAGATTGCCGAGCGCGTCGGCGAGCGCGGTGAACGCGCCGCATCGACCCTCTCGGCGCAGCTCGCCGCTTTCGGAGAAGCCGTCGAGCGTCACAGCGAAGAAATCACCCGGCGCGTCAGCGAGCACGGCGAACGCGCGACGGTGGCCTTTTCGGAAGGTCTGTCGACGTTCGAAGACGTCGTCGCGCGCCAGGGCGAAGATTTGGCGGCCCGGGTCGCGGCCCGCACCGAGCGCGCCGCCGCAGAACTTGGCGACAAACTCGTCGCCTTCGAAGACAGCCTCGCCCGCAACAGCGGACAGGTCAGCGACGCTGTCGCGCAGAGTCTTGAAGCGATCGAAAACGTGCTTGTGCGCCAGGGCGGCGAGATCGCGCAGCGCCTGGCGGAGCACGCCGGTAGCGCCGAAGTCGACCTCGCCGAAAAGCTCGGCTCCTTCGAAGATGCCGTCAAGCGTCACAGTGAAAGCGTGGCGTCCGTCGTCGGCGAACATGCGACGCGCGTCGACCAATTGCTCGACGAGCGGCTCAACGCGCTCGAGACGGCGGGAATGCTCGTCGCCAAAACCATGGAGACGACGCGCGAACTCGCGCTGCAGGAATTCGAGACGCACGGCGCGGCGTTGCGCGACAAGCTACGCCAAAGCGTCGCGGACGCCTCCTCGGCTCTCGCCGAAAACGCCGCCACGATGCATGAGCGCTTCTCCAATACGGCGAGCGACGCCGTTCTGGCGATCGCCACGCAGGGCGAGCGGCTGCATGAACTGGTGAACGATCGATTCGGCGCCTTCGAGAACGCCGTCCTGTCAGAAAGCAAGGACGTCGTAGCCTCGCTGGCCGACCATGGCGAACGCATCGCGGTCACGCTCGGCGAACAGCTCACGCAATTCGAGAATGCGCTGCTTCGCGACGGCGGCGAACTCGCCGACCGGGTCGGCGCGCAGGCCGAACGCCTCAGCGCCGAACTCACTCAGCGCTTCGCTGTCGTCGAAGACGTGATCGGCGGCAAGGGAACGCAGCTCGTCGACAATCTGACGACGCGGACGATGGACGCGGCCGCTCGACTCGACGTGCAGGCGCAAGAAATTACGCATCGGATCGACGACCGGCTGCAGTCGCTCGATGAGACCATCCGCACGCAGGGCGGCGCGCTCGTCGAAAGGCTCTCGGCGCAGGTCGAGCATTACAACGCCCGGATTGGCGACAATTCTCGCCATTTCGCCGATGAGATCGGCGCGAGACTGGCCGAAATCGACGGCGCAATCGAGAACAAAGGCGGCCATCTGGTCGAAAAGCTTGGCGCGCGCGCGATCGACATCGCGTCGACGATGTCGAACAAGATCGAAGCCTTCGAGAACGTCGCCAACGCCAGAACAATGGAGGCGGCGGACCGCATCGACGAACTGGTCGGCCGCGTTGACGCGGGCCTGGGCGTCGGCGGCCAGATGCTGCAGGAGGCGCTCTCCAAACACGCGGCTGAAGTCGCGCGGGTGATGGAGGACGGCGGCCGTCAGGTCATGCAAACGCTCGACGCAAAGATCAAGGACGTCGACTGGGTGCTGCTCTCGCGCTCGAGCGAACTGGCCCATACGATCGCCTCCAGAACCGAGGAAATCAACGAAGCGCTGGGCGGACACGCGAAGGAGCTGGAGACGACCCTCGACGGACGCATCGCGCTGCTTGAGAACAATGTGATCAGCCGGCTCGGCGCCGTTTCTTCGGAGATCGACGAAGGAGGCCGACTGGTCGTGGACACGATCGGCGCCCGTCTGCAAGACATCAAAGACGTTCTCGCCGTCGCGCGACACGAATTCGACACGACGCTTCATGCGCGCACGGGCGATCTCGGCCAGTCGCTCGCCGAACGCGTCGCGGAGATCAGCGGCGCGCTGGATGAGCGCCTCACGCAGATGCAGACCGTGCTCGACGCGCGCGGCGGAGCCGTCGCCCAGGAATTGACGACGATCGGCGATCTCGTGGCGACCGCCGTTGAAAATAGCAGCGCCGCCCTTGTCTCACGCCTCGGCGTCAAGCGCGATGAGCTGACGAATGCGCTGGACGCCTCTCGCGAGGCGCTGGCGCTGACGCTGGAGACCAGCGCGCAGACTTCGATTGCAGCGCTGCTGGAGACAAACGAAAAGATCCGCGCCGAGCTGCCCACCCTGCTCGACACGCTCGGCGAGACAAATGCCTCGCTGCATGCGGTCATCGACACGACCGGCAAAAATCTGGTCACGCTCGAACATGAACTTGGCAAGCGCCTTGCCGAGTTCCACGGCGCCCTCAACGAGGCCTCGACGCAAGTTGAACATATCAGCGCCGTCGCGGGCGGCACGATGCAGGACGCCAACGCCATTGTCGCGGCGCTCGACGAACGACAGCACACGCTATCGCAGAGCGCAGAAAAGCTGGCTCAAAGCCAGGAGGCGCTCGACGCGGTGATGGCCGCCCGCCGCCGCTCGCTCGAAGATCTGGTGACGCTCATCGAAGGCCGGCGCGCCGAATTTGAAAGCGCCATGACACAGTTCAGCGAACTGATGGACCGTTCGTTCCGCTCGATCGAGACGCGGTCGCGCGACCTTGGAGGAGAGCTGAGCGAAACCTCCCGGCAAACCGCCGATCTGATCGAGACGCGCTTTGCAGCGGTGCGCGCCGCCGCGGAAGGCGAACGCGAACAGACGTCGGAGGCGCTGCGCGCCGCCTTCTCGGAAACCAATGAAGAGATCACCCGTCTCTTCGGCGACGCGCGCTCGAAATTCGACGCCGCGACAGACGATATTCGCGGCCTCGCGCGCAACATTCATCGCGAGATCGAGGAGACACGTGAGGAGGTGCGCCGCGGCGCGACCGAAATTCCGCGCGAAACCGCGGAGCAGGCGGCGGCGCTGCGGCGGGTCGTCGGCGATCAGGTGAAGGCGCTGAACGAACTCACCGACATCGTGGCGCGTTCGGGCCGCGTCTATGACATCGCCGAACAGAGCGCGCCTCCGCTCCGTCAGCCGGTCGTGGATCAGGCGGTGCGCGCCGAGCCCGCAGCGCCACGCCTCGCGCAGAATCGCACGGCGGAGCCGACACGCGAGCCGCAAGGCGGCTGGCTGAGCAACCTGCTAGCGCGCGCCTCCTTCGACGACGCCGCGCCGCAACCGCCGCGCCAGGCGCGGTCCTTGGCGACGGCGGGCGCCCTCGACAGCCTGACGCTCGACATTGCGCGTATGGTGGACAACGCCGCCGTGGCGGAGCTTTGGCGCCGCTATCAGCGCGGCGAGAAGGGCGGACTTTTCGGTCGCCGTCTCTATACCGCGCAAGGCCATCAGACCTTCGAGGAAATTCGTCGCCGCTATCGCGTCGATCAGGCGTTTCGCACGACCGCCGATCGCTACGTCCAGCACTTCGAGGATCTGCTCATCGAGACAAGCCGCGGCGACCACGACGGCTCGAAAGCGCTCGACCTGCTGACCGGCGACGCCGGCAAGGTCTACACCATGCTCAGCCACGCCTCCGGACGCTTCGAATAGCTCGAACCCTATTCGATCGATTCCGGCGGCTCGGCGCCGATGCGCGCTTCAAAAACGACTTCGGCGCGCAGATTGTCGAAGTCGCGACCGATCGTCGCGACGGCCAGCAGCCTGTCGGCCTTGAAGTAGGAAACGGCGCAGTCGGCGGCGTTCGGATCGCCTGAAATCTCCAGCCGGTCCCACGACGCGGCGTTTCCGATATAGGAAATCGCTTCATCGTAATGCTGGCTCCAGAAGAACGGCGCGGCGTCGAACTTTTCCTTGCGGCCGAGAATGTTGCGCGCGGCCGTCTGTCCCTGACGCTCCGCGACCACCCAATGTTCGACGCGTATCCTCTCGCCCGTGATCTTGTCGGGCCAGCTGGCGATGTCGCCGGCGGCGTAAATATCGGGCGCGCTTGTTTGCAGATATTCGTCGACGAGCACGCCTCGGTCCACGGCGAGGCCGGCGGATTGGGCGAGCGAGAGATCCGGCTTCACGCCGACGCCGATGACCACGAGATCGGCGTCCAAGGTTGCGCCGCTTTTCAAAGTGAGCGTGCGTTCGCCGATTTCCGTCGCCGTGTCCCCGAGATGAAAGATGACGCCGTGACTCTCGTGGAGCTTTCTCACATGCGCGCCGATTTCGGGGCCGAGAATGCGCGCCATTGGTATCTCCTCGGGCGCGATGACGCGCACGTCGAGACCGCGGGCGCGCAGCGACGCCGCCACCTCAAGGCCGATGAAGCTCGCGCCGATCACCGCCACGCGGCGGACCCCGGCGCAGGCGGCGATGAGACGGTCGGCGTCGGCGAGCGAGCGCAGATAATGAACGTGGCTCCGTTCCGCCCCCGGCGTCGGCAGCTTTACGGGAAAGGCGCCCGTGCAGAGCAGCAGCGCGTCGTAAGACAGCGCCGCCCCGTCAGCGAGCGTTAGCCGCTTGCCCGCCGGATCGAGCGACACGACGCGCTGCCCGAGACGTAGCTGCACGCCATTGTCTCGATACCAGGCCGGGTCGCGCAATGGCAGCCAGTCCGCCTGCGCGGTTCCGGCCAAATAGTCCTTCGAGAGATTGGGCCGATCGTAGGGCTCGGCCACATCGGCGCTGATCAGCTCCAGAATGCCGTCATAACCCTCCGCCCTGAGCATCTGCGCCGCGGCGAAGCCCGCGGCGCCGCCGCCGACGATGACGACGCCGCGCGGCTCGGCCGCGCCCTTACGCTCCGGGCGCGCCGTATCCGGCAGCCTTTCGCGCGCAAACACCTTTCCATCGGCCTGCTCGACCCGCCACCGCGGCAGCGGATCAAAGGCGGGCGCGCGCAACGCGCGGCCGCTGCGCAGGCTGAAACAGGCATGGTGCCAGGGACACCGGATCGAGCCGCCGACCACGAGCCCCTCGGCCAAGGGCCCGTGATAATGCGTGCAATGAGCGCCGATCACGAAGAATTCGTCACCCTGTCGCGCCATCACGGCGTCCTCGCCCGCCACATGACCAAGCAAGGGGCGACCTTCGGAAATTTCGGCGGGAGCGACTCCCTGCGTGAAGTCGGGGCCCGCGGGCTGACTGCGCCCCTCTTCCGTCATGTCGCTCTCTCCTGTTCCGCGCCGTGCGCGCCCGCCTATTGCCACGCTTACTAAAGAGGGCGGCGCTTGAAGAGAGGCAAGCCTCGGTCTGGACGGAACTGATCGTGATTCGTCAAGAAACGAACATTTGTCACCTTTTTAACGACGAGAGGCGCTGCGAAATCAGCATCGACCGCCCTGGAACCATCAAAAATTGTGACATTGCCGCCACACTAATTAGAACAATTATTCGTCAGGGCATTATTTGCTTAACGATTAAGCAGATGCGCGGACGTTGGGCTTGAACGGAACTCCGCTCGCGAGTGATATCAATCAGATCTCGCCTCCCAGACGGAGTTCCCAGCTATGAAGTGGCCCTATCTTTCGACCGTCGCTGCACTCTCGCTAGCAACCAGCATCACCAGCGCTGCGCATGCTCAGTCGAAGTTGATGGAGGTCGACCCGACTCTCATCGAAGAGAATCAACCCGCGCCTCCGTCTGCGGCCGCGCGCGTCAAGAAAGGCCGGATCGTCAAGGGTCCGGCCGTGGCGCCGACGCCGGGATGGCTCGATACGCTGACCATCGACGGCTACATCGAAGGCGGCATCGCCCTCAACTTCAATCAGCCGTTCAACAAGCTGAACTGGGGCCACCTCTATACGGACCGCGCCAACTGGCCGACGTTCAACGGCGCCCTCTTGACCGTGCAGCGTCCGCTCGATCCGAAGGCCGAAGGCTATGACTTCGGCTTCAAGTTCCAGGGCATGATCGGCGAGGACATGCGCTACAACCACTACCTCGGCGTTCTCGATTATGCGATCGCCTCGCGCACGCAGATCGGACCGATCGAGGCCAATGTCCAGGCGCATTTTCCGTGGATTAGCCCGATCAGCGAAGGCGGCGTCGACCTCAAGGTGGGCATGTTCGCCACCTACAACGGCGCGGAAGTGATCCCGGCGAAAGACAATCTGTTTTACAGCCACTCCTACATCTTCAACTACGGTCCGTTTATTCACACCGGCGCAATGCTCACCACCCACGTCAAGCCCTGGCTCGACGTCTATACGGGCGTGACCAGCGGCGTGAACACGAGCCTTGGTTGGCCTGGGGACAACAACGCCGCCGCCTCGTTTCACGGCGGTTTCGGCTTCAACCTGCTCGACGGCAATCTGACCATTATGGCGATCACCCATACCGGTCCCGAGAACCAGAGGCAGACCGACCCGCTCGGCGTCGGCTGGCCCGTCGGTTTCGCCAACGGATTCCCCTTCACCGCGACCGGTTGGCCCAACGCCCTGACGGCGGGCTGGCCAGTCAACCAGGGCGGTTTCGGCGCCCCTGGCCTCTGCGCGTGCAACGTCAACACGGCGATCCGTTCGTTCAACAACCTCACGACGACCTGGAAGGCGACCGAGAATCTGACGTTCATCACCGACATCAGCTTCATGCTGGAAAGCGGCTGGAACAATAGCTCCTTCGGCCTGCCGCAAAAGGCCTGGGGCGCGGCCAACGCCATCACCGGCACGGGTTTCTGGGGAACGGCGCCGGCCTATCCGATGGGCGCGCGCGCCTTCGGCATCGCGCAATATTTCTCCTACAAGATCAACGATATCTTCAAGCTCAACGGGCGCGCCGAATTCTATCGCGACAACAACAACTTCTTCGTCAGCGCCTATCCGGGCTATTACGACGCGGTCAATCTGGCGCACGGCTTCTGGTGTCCGTCCTGCATCAGCCAGAACCTGGGAACGGGCCTTTACGCCAACAGGCCGGTCTATTCCGGCACGAGCTATCTCGCCTTCACGCTCGGTATGACGATCACCCCGGAACTGCCAAAGATGCCCTACATCACCGGCCTGATCATCCGGCCGGAGCTGCGTTGGGACACGACCGTCAATGGCACCACGCCGTTCTTCAGCCGCAACGGCCTGAGCTCAAACCAGGGCATGTTCAATATGGACGTGATCATTCCCTTCACGCTCCTTTAGAACGCAGTTTTCAAGCGATCCGAAGCAAAGCCGCCCGGTCCGCCGGGCGGCTTTTTTATTGTGGAAGTTCGTCGTTTGCGTGAGTGCGCGGCTGATCGCGCATGAGAATTTCGACGTCCGAGTCCTTGGTCGACTGCACGCGGAAAGTGCCCTGATAGGTTTTGCCCTCGTGGCGCGCGATGGCGACATATTCGCCTTCGGCCAAAACGAGCGACGGGAAAGCGCCGATCATCTCGCGGATGACGTCGCCGCCCGGCGTGAGCACCGAGAAGCTCGTATTGGCGAGCGCCTCGCCGCCGGGCTGCTTGACGAGCTTCAAGGTCATGGTCGCGGCGCGATGGCGCAGGGTCGCCTCGATCAGCTTTCCGGCCGGGATTTTCAAATCCGCCGTAACCACGGAGTTGGTCTGGTTTGTCCCGCCTTGGGCGCCCTGCCCCGTGTCGAGCAAAGTGGACACGACGTGATAGGCGCCCTCGGGGAGGCAGATCACGTCATCGGAGTTGGCGTTGGCGAGAATGAGCTTCGCTTCGGAATTGCCGCGTTCCGGCACATAAATGGAAATTGACAGCCGCTGTGCGGGGATTTGCGCGTCGCCCAGCTTGTCGATCAGCTTCAGCCCGCCGGCGTTCAGAACGATCCGCTCGGACACATTGCCGCCCTCTATGGCGACGCGGCGCGTGACGCCGGCAAGCCCATAGGCGGCGTGGACGATATAGGCGCCATCGGGCAGCGGCAGCGTCGGAGTCGCCTCTTCCGACTGCGCCACAAGCTTGTGCGATCCGTCCGGCAGGGCGCTCTCCTCGAAGACACGCCAAACAAGGCCCGAGTGGACCGGCTGCTGGTCATTGGCGGCGAGCGTCGCGCTCAGCCGCAGCGCCGCTCGTCTTTCGGTTGGCGGCGCGGCGGGTCCGGCCGCTTCGCCGGCGCTATGCGGCGGATGGGGACGGCGCGGGGGCTGTTGCTGCGCTTGCGTCGGCTCAGGGAGAAGCGCTGCGCCGGCGAGCGCCGCCGCGGCGGCCTGGCCAAGCACGTCCCATCGGACTTTTTTCATCGACCTGTCTATGCCGAGGATTGCGGTCTTTGTCGATTCTGGACCGCCGGGAAGAGTTCGTGGATGACCGCGATCTGTCCGGGAAAAAGCGCCATCGCCCCCTGAAAACCGTCGCGGCGCGCCGCCGCATAGGCCTCCGTTTCCCCGGTTTGCACGGGCGCGGCAAGCGCCGGAACGCCGGCCGAGGCAGCCGCCAGAACGACAGCCGCCCGCGCCATTTGGATGGCGGCGCCGTCGCCGCAGGCGAGGCCCAGCGCCGCGCGCAGCCCGGCGTCGTCGAAGGCCAGCGCCGCGAGACGCGGCGAAGCGCCGGCAAGGGAACGCAACGCCAACGCCGCTCCGGGATCGCCCCCGGCGAAGGCGCCGATCCTGGTCGCCCCATCGGCGAGGCCGGCTTGCGCCTCGCGCACGGCGAGCTTCACCGACATGCGCTGCAGGCTCGCGGCGCCGTCGCAGGAGGTCAGAAAGACGCCGTCCGGTCCCGGACCGAACAGCGCGTCGAGGTCGGCTTCGATGAGCTCGTTGTCGAGAGGGGCGACTTCGACGAAGAGTTGCGGCGCCGCGCGCTTGCCCTGCGCCTCCTTGCCTCGCCCTTCCTTGCCTCGCGCCTCCTTGATCAACGCGCAGGCGCGCGCGCGGGCGCTGCGCCGCGCCGCGTCCTCCGCGCAGGGTCCGAGCCGCAACAAAAGCGCATCGGCGCCGCAAACGAGCGCCGCCACGACATCCTCATCGCTGGCGTCGGATTCAAGGATCAAACAGGAGCGCATGCGAGCTGGGCTTGTTCCGGAAGACGTCGGATCCCTTTTAGCACGCTCCGCCCGGCCGCTGATCAGTCCGGGGCCTCGATCGCCTCCAGAACGAAGCGGATCAGCTCGTCGGTCGACGCATAGCTGATCCATTTCCCGCCAGGATAGACGACCGCGACGGGGCCGTGCTCGCATTGGCCGAGGCAGCCCGACTGCGACAGGCGCACGCCGTCGCGCTTGGCGAAGGGCAGCGCCTTGAGCGCTTCCTTCACCTTGGCCAGCGCCTCCTTTGCGCCGTGGTCCTCGCAGGCGGATCGGCCGTCGCGTGCGTTGACGCAGACGAAGACGTGGCGGCGGAAGGGTTTGATCGCTGAATCAGTCATTGGGCCTAGTATCCGAACTGCTCGCGCAGGATGCGTTCTTCCAGCGAATGGCCCGCATCATGGAGCAGGATCAGGCTGGTGGCGTGGTCCATCACAACGTCCACATAAGCAAGGTCACGGAATTCGTCATGATCGGCGACGACCGAGACGGGCCGCTTCGCCGCTTCGAGGACCTCGATCCGCACCTTTGCGAGGTCGGGCAGCAGCGCGCCATGCCAGCGGCGCGGGCGGAAGGCGGAGATCGGCGTCAAGGCCATCAGCGGCGCATCGAGCGGCAGGATCGGACCATTGGCGGAAAGATTGTAGGCGGTCGAGCCGGCGGGCGTCGACACCAGCACGCCGTCGGTGACGAGCTCCGGCAGACGCTCCTGGCCATTGACCAGAATGCGCAGCTTCGCGATCTGCGACGTCTGGCGCAACAGCGACACCTCATTGATGGCGTGCGCCGAAAACTCGTCGCCCCGCACATTGACGGCATGCATCAGCAAGGGGTGAATGATCGAAGGCTTGGCCTCGGCGATGCGCTTGCGCAGCCCCGTCTCGCGATACTGGTTCATCAGAAAGCCGACGGAGCCGCGATTCATGCCGTAGATCGGCTTGCCGGCGTCCATGAACCGATGCAGCGTGCGCAGCATGAGGCCGTCGCCGCCCAGCGCGACGATGCAATCGGCCTCCTCAGGCGGGCAGTCGCCGTATTTTTCAATCAGGCGCTGGCGCGAGTCCTCCGCCTCCGGCGCGCCCGAGGCGAGAAAAGCCAAATGGGCGCACGGCTTCTTCCCGTGACTCTGCGGATCTCCGGCGGCGCCCATCGCAAACTCCCTCTCACGCTCGCCGCAGCCGCCGCGATGCCTTCCGCATACACCGGCGCGAGGCCGGAGGGAACGGCGACGGCGCAAGCGGCGCGCGAGGCGCGCTCCGGCGGCCTCAATATGTCCAGCTTATTCGTCCTCGCCGGCGCCCCATAGCCATGCGGCGCCGCGCACGCCGCCCGAGTCGCCATGCGCATTCGGCAGGATTTTCGTATCAAAGGCGTCGGTGACGGCGTTCTCCCCCACGCGCGCCGCGAGCCCCTCATAGAGCCGCGAGATGTTGGAAAGTCCGCCGCCCAGCACGATCACGTCAGGATCGATGAGATCGACGACCACCGCCAGCGCCCGCGCCAAACGATCCTGATAGCAGTCGAGGCTTGCGCGCGCGGCGGGGTCGCCGGCTTCCGCAAGCGCGGCGATTTCGGCCGCAGGGCGGCGCGCGCCGGCGCGCTGCTCATAGTCGCGCGACAGGCCGGCGCCGCAAAGAAACGTCTCGATGCAGCCGCTGTGCCCGCAAAAGCAGGGGTTCCCCGGATATTCCTGCGGCGTCATCCACGGCAGCGGCGTATGGCCCCATTCGCCGGCGACACGGTTGCGCCCCTCGAGGATCTTGCCGTTGACGATGACCCCGCCGCCGACTCCCGTGCCAAGAATGACGCCGAACACCGCGCCGGCGCCGCGGCCGGCGCCGTCGATCGCCTCCGACAGCGCGAAACAATTGGCGTCATTGGCGACCCGCACCGGGCGTCGAAGCGCCTGCGCGAGATCGACGTCGAGCGGCTTGCCGTTGACGACGGGCGTGTTGGAGTTTTTCACGAGGCCGGTATGCGTCGAGATCGCGCCCGGCGCGCCGACGCCCACGGCGCCGCGCCGTCCGATATGGGATTCGATCTCGCGCACGAGGGTCGCGACGGCGCTCAGGATCATCCCATAATCATCGGCGGGCGTCGCGACGCGGCGACGCGCCAGCGTCTCGCCCGCGGCGTCGAGCGCGATCGCCTCGATTTTGGTGCCGCCGAGATCGACGCCGATGCGGATAATTTCGCGCGTCATTTCACGCGGGCGCGATCAATGTTTTGCGCGCCTGCGAGCGCGGCGCTCGCAGCGAGGTCGATCTGCGCGGAATCGAGATCAAGACCTTCGGTTTTGGCGCCAGCCCAGTTTGCGCCGGTCAAATCCGCGCCGGCGGCGTCGGCGCCCTTCAGATTCGCCTCGGAAAAATCCGCGCCCGCGGCGCGCGCGAAGCGCAGGTCGGCGCTCGCGAGATTGGCCTTGTGAAAACGCGCGCCTTCGAGCACGGCCGAGCGCAGCACCGCGCGCATCAATCCCATCGACTGGTTCTTCATGTCGGCGGAGAGATCCGCCTCGCTGAAATTGGCGCCGCGCGCCGATGCGCCGGTCAGATCGCCGGCCAGACGCGCATGCGCGAAGTCGGCGCCGTCGGCCCTTATGCGCTGCATTTGCGCAGCGAAGGCGTGCGCCCCCTTCAGCGATGCGCCGGTGAGGTCGGCTTCGATCAGCCAGGCCTGATCGAGGATCGCGTCGTCGAGCCGTGCGCCGGCGAGCGAGGTCTTGTTCATGCGGGCCGCGTGAAAATCGACGCCGTGCAGATCGAGTCCCGAAAGATCGAGGCCGTTGAGGCTTTTTTCCGAGAGATCGACCTTGTTCCCGCTCTTGCGATGCAGCAGCGCCGCTTCGACGTCGGCGCGCGTCAATTCGGATTTGGAATAGGCCGGCTGCGCAAGATCGACGCCTTGCAGCATGTCTTGCGCGCGGAGGTCTTGGACGGACAATGACGCGGCGCAGATGAGGACGAAGCTCAGACCCATACGCATACGCACGAACTCGTCCTTCTGCCGGCGCTTATGCCGCGTCGGCGTTGCGATCAGCTAAAGCGCCGCCGCTCAGCGCCCGCGCCTGCTCGACCCATCCGTTGCGCTTCACCCGCCCCGCCGCGCCGAGCGCCGCCTCGATCCATTTGACGTTGTCGTCGCTCCAGCCGGCGATCTGATCATAATGGAAAACCCCGAGCGCGTGCAGCTTCTCGACGCTCTTTGGTCCGACGCCCTTGATTTTTGCGAGATCATCCGGCGCGCTGTCGCGTGGCGCGGGAAGCGCGGCAGGCGGCGCGCCCGGCGCCATTTTGCCGCTCGGCGCGCGCATTTGCGCGGCTTTTCCATTCAGCGCCTTGGCGGCTAAAGCCGCCGCCTCTAGCGCCGGCTCAACGCTCGTCGCCGTCTCTGGCTGCGCAGTCGCGACAATCTCATTTTGCTCATCTTGCATATCTTGCGGTTCGGGCGACGGCGCGACGGTCGATTCGTAAACGTCGCGCGCCTCGCCGCGCAATACAACGATCGGCCGCTTGGCGGCGTAAGCGGGCGCGGCCTGTGTCGTCTTGAGCGCGCCGCCAACCGGCAGGCCGATGAGATAAGCGAGCGCCGCGATCAGCAACACGTCCATCGTCAGCGCCGCGCGCCCGTCAAGGAGCCCCAGCCAGGAGGCGGCTGCGCCCGCGCCGAGCGTCACGGCGATCGCGATAATATTCCAGCCGGGCGCCGCGGGGGCGTCCTTCGCCGGCGAGGTCGTCACATAGCCGGCAAGCGCGCCAAGCCCGCAGGCGGCGGCGAACCAAGGCCAGCCAAGCGTCAGCAAGTAGGACATCTGCCGTCTCCTTCTCTGGCGCTACTTGACGACGATTTCGACGCGCCGATTGCGCGCGCGATTTTCGTCGCTGTCATTGGAAGCGATTGGGCGCTCGCCGCCATAGCCGACGGCGCTTATTCTCAACGGATCGAGTCCGGCCTTCGCCAAGCGATCGACGACCGCCTGCGCGCGACGCTTGCTGCGCCCCACATTCACTTCGGCGATGCCGAGGCTATCGGTGTGCGCCGCGACTTCGAGAGTGGCGCCCGGGCAGCGTAGCGCCGTCGCGGCGATCGCATCGATGACAGGCGCGGATTCAGCGGCTATCGCTGAATCGTCGGACACAAAGACGATTGGCGATTTGGCGAGAAGCTCTGAGAGCGCCGCGCCACATTGGCTCGCAACAAGCGGCGAGCCGACGATGCGGGTCGACAATTGCGCCTCGCCGCGGAAACTCTGTGGAAGCGTATCGGCGAAGCTCGCCGCGATCTCGGCGCGTGCGCTCTGATGACGCGCGACGCCCGCGAGTGAAATATTCAAGTCGCTGATCGCGAGCTTGCCTTCGTCGAGCCGCGCCAATGCGGCAAGGGAATGATCCGTCGCTTCCGCGAAGTTTTGCGGCGCCCCTTTCGCGATAACGAGCCGATCGACGACTTTCGCGTCGAAGAAATTCCTGCGCGCTGTTTCGACGAGGCGATTACGGACAGCCTCATCTGGCGCATAGCCGGTGAGCGTAACGTCTCCGCCGGCGCGCTGGGCGCCGAAAACATATGGCGTCATCGGCCCCGCCATGACGTCGAGCCGCGCGATCTCAAATCCTGAAGGCAACCGCGCTTTTGCATCGGCGCGGATCGTCTCGCCCAATATGTTCTGGCGCCCCTGCCCTTCGATGATGATCCTGCCGTCGGATACCGCGACTTTGCCTTGCGACAACTTGCCGAGTTCGCCGACCGCGAACGCAAGCGCGCCGGCGAAGTCTCCGGCCGGCGCGCCGGCGCCGAGCTGAATCGCATCGCTGACCGCGGCGCCGGCGCCGGCCGCGGCCGCCATGGCGACGACCTGCTTGCGCAGATCGTCGCTCGGCAAATGGCCGGAGAGGCTGATGACGCCGTCGCGCGCCGCCGCTGAAAACACATAGGGAGAAACACGCGGCGGCGACACTGCCACTTTTACCGCGCTCTCGCCAAATGGCGACGCCTTGAGCGCGGCGAGCGCCTTGTCGTAATCGGCCGCGCTGCGCGCCTCGCCGGAAACAGCCAGAGTCGCGTCGGTCATCGTCGTCGATGCGGGATCGAGTTCGGCGAGGCGGCGCACGGCGAAGGACGCGAGTTCGGGGAAGGATTGCGGCGCGCCGTCGGCGTAGGCGGCGGAGTCCGACACTTCCAGGCCTAGGGCCGCTATCTCGGCGCGCAGCCTTTCGCGCGCGCCGGTCGGCGGGACGTTGCCCGAGATTATGGCCTTGCCGCCGCGGCGTTCGAGTCTCAGCACGAAGGGCGTCGCGCGCGAGAGAGGCTGCGTCGCATCGATGATGCGACGCGCCGGCGTTTCAACGCCAAGCGTCGTCAAAAGCTGAGCTTTCACATCACGCGACAGCGAAATGCCGGCAAGAACGACGTCGCGGCCCGCGACGCGGACCTCCGGCCTGTCGATCGCGTCAGGCGACCGTGCGACTCGCGACAAGATCGCAGCGCGCAGATCGTCCTCGAGACGAGGCGCCACAGCGCCCTGCGCAAAATAGACCAGTCCAAAAAGGACCGGCAGTCCAATCCACCATTTTTTGGAAAGGTGCATCGACGTCTTGCCCCCCATCGAAGAGAGAATCAGCAAAGACGCGCTTAACTCAACCGCACATGGTCCTTTTGCGCGGCGACGTGTCAATATGATGGCAAACAAAAATGGGGAACGCGGCCGCGCCGCGCTCCCCAAAGGCGAAGAAGAGTTCCGGTCGACTCTGAAATAGGATTCGCCCGCTCTTCGACAAGGCTACTTTGATGAAAGGCGTGCGCTTGCCGGCGGCCTGCCGGGGAGAAAAGGCGCCATGCCGGCGCGCGCCAATTCGTCGGCGCGCTCGTTCATGTCATGGCCCGAATGGCCTTTGACCCAATGCCAGCCGACGTCATGCCGCTCCGCCGCCGCTTCCAGCCTTTGCCACAGATCGACGTTCTTGACCGGCTTTCGGTCGGCGGTGCGCCAGCCGCGCGCTTTCCAGCCGGCGATCCATGAGGTGACGCCGCTGCGCAAATATTGCGAATCGGTATGGAGATCGACCGCGCAAGGACGCGTGAGCGTTTCAAGCGCCATGATCGCCGCCATCAGCTCCATGCGATTATTCGTGGTGAGCGGCTCGCCGCCGTTGATCTCTTTTTCGCGATCGCCAAAGCGGAGAATCGCGCCCCAGCCGCCCGGACCCGGATTTCCCGAGCAGGCGCCATCCGTCCAGATCTCGACGCCGCGCGTCATGAGCCGAGGCCATAGACGCGCGCGTCAGGGGTGGATTGGTGAAACCGCAGCTTGGCGAGATATTCGCGTGGGTCCTTGGGACGCACCAGCGCGCCTGCCGGCACATTCAGCCAGTCGACGTAGCGCGTGAGCAGAAATCGCAGCGCCGCGCCGCGCGCGAGCGTGGGAAAGGCAGATATCTCGGCGGCCGAAAACGGCCGAAGCCGCCGATAGGCGTCGAGCAGCGCGGCGCCCTTGTCCGGTTGATAGCGATTCTCGACGTCAAAGCACCAGGCGTTGAGACAAATCGCCAGGTCATATGCGTAGGCGTCGGTGCAGGCGAAATAGAAGTCGATCAGCCCCGAGATGCGCTCGCCGAGAAAGAAAACATTGTCAGGGAAGAGATCGGCGTGAATGACGCCGCTCGGAAGGTCGCGCGGCCACTCCCGCTCCAGATGATCGAGTTCCGCGTCGACGAGCGCGCCCAATCCCGTCGCGACCTCTTCCGCGCGCGACGCGCACGTCGAAAAAAGCGGCCGCCATCCCTCGACGGAAAGCGCGTTGCGGCGCCGCTGCGCGAAATCGGCGCCGGCGAGGTGCAGTTGCGCGAGAGTCGCGCCAAGCGCGGCGCAGTGCGCGGTCTCCGGATGGTGGATCGAATAGCCGTCCAGAAAGGTGACGATGACGGCGGGTCGGCCGGCAAGGCGCCCGAGCGCGAGTCCGGCGCGGTTCTTCACCGGCAGCGGACAGGTCACGCCCCGCGCCGCAAGATGTTCCATGAGGTTCAGGAAGAATGGCAAATCGGCTTCAGCGACACGCTTCTCGTAAAGCGTTAGGATGAAGCTGCCGGCGCCAGTATGGAGATAATAGTTGGAGTTTTCGACGCCCTCGGCGATGCCTTTGCAGGAGAGCAGCGGCCCGAGATCATATGTCGCGAGGAACGCGATCAGCTCCTCGTCGTCAACCTGCGTGTAGACGGCCATGGGCGCCGACCGTTCACTGCGGGCCGCCCTCAGGCGATCGCCCGCAGCTCCTTGGGCAGAGGGAAGGACACGTTCTCGTCGGCGCTGGAGATGGTTTCGACGACAATGTCGTAGCGTTCGGCAAATGCGTCCATGATCTCCTCAACCAGAACTTCGGGCGCGGACGCGCCGGCGGTAATGCCGAGCGACGATATGTTGCCAAAAATCTCCCAGTCGATCTCACCCCGTCCCTGCACGAGCTGCGCCGGCGCGCCAGCGCGCTCGGCCACCTCGCGCAGCCGCTGTGAGTTCGACGAATTGGGCGAGCCGACCACGATCACGGCCTCAACATGCGGGGCGACCTCCTTCACCGCAGCCTGGCGGTTCGTGGTCGCATAGCAGATGTCTTCCTTGTGCGGGCCAACGATCTTCGGAAAGCGCTTCATCAGCGCGCTGACAATCTCTTGGGAATCGTCGAGCGACAGCGTCGTTTGCGTCACATAAGCCAGATTCGTTTCGTCATCGAGTTTGAGCCGCCCGATGTCCTCCACAGATTCGACCAGCACCACCGCCGCTTCCGGCAGCTGTCCCATCGTGCCCACGACCTCAGGATGGCCGGAATGTCCGACGAGCAACACCCGGCGGCCGCGCCGCCAGTGAATTTCCGCCTCTCGATGCACTTTGGTGACGAGCGGGCAGGTCGCGTCGATGGCGAGGAGTCCGCGCCCCGCCGCTGCGGCCGAAACTGCTTTGGCGACCCCATGCGCCGAGAAGATCACCGGCGCGTTCGTGTTCGGAATTTCGTCGAGCTCCTCGACGAAAACCGCGCCCTTCGCCTTCAGCGATTCGACGACGTAGCGATTGTGGACGATCTCATGGCGCACATAAACGGGCGGGCCAAACTTGGCCAGCGCCCGCTCGACGGCGTCGATTGCGCGCACGACGCCGGCGCAAAAGCCGCGCGGCGAGCAAAGAAGTATCTTGAGCGGCGGCTTGGTCGGCCGGGGGTGAACGTTCATCTTCGCGCCTTTTGGCAGAGGCGGCGCAAGGCGGCGAGTCGCTCAAGCGCCAAACGCGGCCATCCGGATCACCCGGCTGAATGCCGGCAAGCAATGTCGCGCATGCGCGACGGTGTCAAGCCGCCGACGCGGCGCGGATCCGCTGCGGGAGACCCATCGGCGAACGCAGACAATGCGTTGTTGACGCCAGTGCGCCGCAACAAGTTTCCAACTCCGCAACCGATTGGCGCGACCTCCCGACTGTGACACCATGACGGCGGGCTCGGCGTCCGGGCTCGCGTGAACGGAGCTGCGCATGTCCTATCTCGACGAGATTTTGCAGTCCGCGCAAGGCGGCCAGTTGGTCTCCAATCTGGCCCAGCGCTTCGGCCTCTCCGACGAACAGATGGACAGCGCCATCAAAGCCCTCGCGCCCGCGCTCGAAGTCGGCCTGAGCAACGCCGCCGAACAGCCGGCGCTGTTCGAAAAGCTTTTGGGCGATATCGCGTCCCCGCTGCGCGCGGCCGCCTTCGACGACCCCGGCGCCGCGCAGGACGTGGACTCTCTGGCCCAGTCGCGACAGCTGCTCGCCGATCTCTTCGGCTCTCCGGCGGCCGCCGGGCGCGTCGTTCAGGTCGCCTCTCGCGAGTCGGGGCTGCGTCCGGACATTCTCTCGCAACTGCTGCCGGTGCTCGTCTCGGTGCTCATCGGCGGACTATTCAAAAATGTGAGCAACCGGGGCCTCGGCGGCGTGCTTGGCCAACTCGTCAGTTCAGGCGCGCTCGGCTCCATTTTGGAGCAGATGCTCGGCGGCGGCGCCCGCACGCCGCAGCCCGAACCCGCGCCGATGCCGACGCCTCGAGGCGGCGCAACTGGCGGCGGCGGCCTGCTGGGCGGCCTCTTGGGCTCGATATTGGGATCGCTGCTAGGCGGCGGCCGCCGACCGACGCCGGACCCCTACGGCGGATCAACGGGCGACGCCGGCGGCTTTGGCCGCAGCGGGCCGCTTGACCTCGACAGGGAGCGCGGGGCCGGCTCTCAGGGCCTGCCGGACGGCATGGATCAGGCGTCGGTTCAGCAGGCGATCGAAGAGATCAAGAAGACGCTGCAGATCGGCCGCGGCGGCGGCGGCGGCGAAACCGCCGGCGCGCGCTCGGATTTCGAGAGCATTCTCGGCCAGATGTTCGGCAAGCGCTAAGCGGCCGGCCGGCCAAGCCCTCGGACGGCCCGCAAGTTCTAAACCTCCATGACGCCCTCGGATCGCGCGGGCGCGGGCGCAGGCTTGCGCAACGCCCGCTTTCCTGCAATCCATCGGCGCGATTCCTTCACCCGCGAGGCGCATCCCGCGCCGCAATCGCGCGTCTCCTCGAACACGGAAAACTCCCCGTAGATGGCCCGCGACGTATCCGACACGACGCCGATCACGTCGCGCAACATGTTGGTCGAATGGCTCGAAGCCGGTTCCAAGACCGGCGGCGCGCCGCTGCTTATCGGCACGGAGCACGAGAAGATCCCCTTCTATGCGGCCGACGATTCGCCGGTCCCCTATGAGGGCGCCGGGGGCCGGGGCGGCGTGCGCGCGCTGCTTGAGGGCCTGCGCGACACGCTCGGATGGGCGCCCATCCTCGACCGGGACGCGCTGATCGGCCTCTATCAGTCCGATGGCGGCGGCGCGATTTCGCTCGAGCCCGGCGGACAATTCGAACTCTCCGGGGCGCCGCTGCCCGACGTTCACGCCACGCATGACGAGCTTGACGCGCACTTCGCAGCCCTTGCGCCGGTGGCCCGCGCGCTTGGCGTGCGCTTCCTTGATCTGGGCGCAAGCCCCAAATGGTCGCGCTCGGAGACGCCGACCATGCCCAAGCAGCGCTACGCCATCATGCAAGCCTACATGCCGAAAGTCGGCGCGCTCGGGCTCGATATGATGTTTCGCACCGCAACCGTGCAGGTCAACATCGACTTCGTCGACGAAGCCGACATGGTTCAAAAAACGCGTGTCGGCCTCGCTTTACAGCCGCTCATCACCGCGATGTTCGCCAACTCGCCATTTCTCGACGGCAAGCCGACGGGCCGGCTGTCGCAACGGTCCTATATTTGGCTCGACACCGATCCCGACCGAACCGGCATGCTGCCCTTCGCCTTCGAGAAGGGATTCGGATTCGAACGCTACGTCGACTATGCGCTCGACGTGCCGATGTATTTCGTCAAACGCGGCGACGTCTATCACGACGTGGCGGGCGCGAGCTTTCGGGACTTGATGGAGGGGCGGCTTCAGCAGCTGCCCGGCGAGCGCGCCACAATGTCCGACTGGGCCAATCACCTCTCGACGATCTTTCCGGAGGTGAGGTTAAAGACCTATCTCGAAATGCGCGGCGCGGACGCCGGCCCGCGCGCCCATTTCACCGCCCTTCCCGCGCTTTGCGCCGGTCTGTTCTATGACGCCGCCGCGCTCGATCAGGCGCGCGAACTGACGAAGGGATGGAGCGCCGCCGCCCGCCAGGCGCTACGCGCCGATGTGCCCGGTCTGGCGCTCGATGCGAAAATCGAGGGCCGCAGCCTGCGCGAGGTCGGGCGCGACGTTCTCGCGCTGGCGAAAGGCGGCTTGCGCCAACGCGCCCGCCTCGACGCCAAAGGACGCGACGAAAGCGTTTTTCTCGCGCCCCTCGAAGCGATTATCGAAGACGGACGCACCTTGGCCCAGCGGCGCTTGGACGCCTATTACGGCGGGTGGGGACAGTCGATCGACGCCGCCTTCACCGATTGCGTGCTTCCGCAATAGTATCGGGGGCCGGCGCCGACGCGCGGGTTAGCGCGGGAAGAGGTCGTGCAGCCCGAAGGGCGCCATCGGCGGCAGCGAGGAGCGCGCAGCAGCGTGCTGCATGCCGTCACCACGACGCATATCCGTGTAACCCAATGGGGCGACGGGGGTGCGAGGCATAGAGACGCGGACGTGGCCGCCGAGCCGAACACAACCGTTTGACCCCGCGACGGCGACATAATCGGCGCCATATCGCGCGCATTGGCTGACATTATCGGCATGCGCCGGCGAAACGGCGATGGCCGTCAGCGCGATGACGCCGAAAAAGCCTGCCGGCAGAAGACGGTCGCTGCGGCTGATGTTGTCTAGGGTCATGAGTTAGGGCCTCATTTCCGAAAGTTCGCGCGCGTCGCGCGAGATTTCAGGAGCCTTGCGATCCCGACAGTGTCTCGATACGCCGTGAACGCGCTGGCGGCGACGAGAACCTCCTCGCCTTCGAGCGGCGCATCCCGGCGCTGCAATCCAACTAGAGCCAAACATCGTGGCAGGATCGTGTCTTGGACGCTCACAGGCGAAACCTGTCGGCGCCGTGTGAGAATTACGCTTTATTTTCTATTTATTTATTTTTCGTTTAGACGGCGGCCGTCCGCGACCCAATCGCCGATTGCTGCCTGCACGATCGCCAGAGCCGCGACGGCGGCGGTGTCCGCGCGCAACACGCGCGGTCCGAGCGAAAGCCGCGCGACGTTCGGCAGGCCGGCGATGGCGGCGCGTTCGGCGTCATCGAAGCCGCCTTCCGGTCCAATGAGCACGCTCACGCCCTCGCGCGCCGTGCGGCCGTGGAGCGCGTCCAATGGATTGGCGAGCGCGGCGTGTTCGTCGCAAAAAACCAAGAGCCGCCGCGCCGGCCAACGCGCTGTAAAATCTTGGAGTTCGACGGCGGCTGCGACTTCGGGCACGGCCAGCACGCCGCATTGCTCGGCGGCCTCGATGACATTGGACTCGAGCCGCCCCGAATTGAGCCGGCGCACCTGCGTTCGGCGCGTTATCACTGGCAGGAGACGGCCGGCGCCCATCTCGGTGGCCTTCTGCGCCATGTAGTCGAGCCGCGCCTGCTTTAGAGGAGCGAAACAATAATCGAGGTCGGCGCGTATGGTCTGGGGGCGCAGTCGCTCGCCGACGCGCAATCTTGCGGAGCGTCGCGAGACGTTCGCGAGCGTCGCGCGAAATTCGCCGTCGCGGCCATTGAAGACATGGATCGCGGCGCCCTCCCGCATGCGCAGGACATTGAGCAGATAGTTCGCCGCCTCAGCTGAAGGCGCGAGTTCGACATCCGGCGCGAGATCGTCACGAACGAACAAGCGCTGCGCAGAAAAATCGTAAGCTGACACAATGACTTCCCAAGCGGAGACGCGAGCGCAGGGCGCGCTCGCCATGAAGCCGCCGCTTTGTTGCGTGCAGGTTCGCCAAAACTTGCGTCGCCGGCAAGCCTGCTGGTAATGCTGCTAGCCTGATGAGCGGACCAAGACATATGATTATCGGCGCTGTCGATATTTCTCGCGCTGTCGCGCGACTTTCGCTGTTTGCGATGCTGCTCGCCTCGACCGGCGCGCATGCGCAAGCCTGTCAGGAAGACTTCAAGAAGCTTACCGAGAAGCGCATGTCGGGAATCGAGGCGCTCAACACGCTCGGAAAGGCTGGCAAGGGCAAGATGGATCCCGAAGCCGCCTGCCCCGCAGCGAAACGTCTCGTCGCCATCGAGACCGAGATGATGAATTACATCACCAAAAACAAGGAATGGTGCAACATTCCTGACAATGTCGCCGACGGCTTCAAGGAAGCGCGCGCCAAGACTCAGGGCTTCGCGTCGCAGGCCTGCGCGGCCGCAGCGAAGATGAAAGAGATGCGCGATCAAGCGGCGGCTGGGGGCGGCGGCGGCATGATGGCGCCGCCAAAATTGCCTGCCGGACCGCTGTGAGCCTGTGAGCATAAGGCGAAGCGGCGATTCGGCGGCAGCGACCGCGCTGCCCGACGCAATCGCGGATCATCCGTTACTGCGCCGCGCGCCGCCAGCCTTCCTGCCTTACATCCAGCTTGCGCGTCTCGATCGGCCCATCGGCTGGTGGCTGCTGCTGCTTCCCTGCTGGGAATCCAGCGCGCTCGCCTCCGCGTCGCTGCGCGAAGCGCCGAATCTTTTGCATCTTGCGCTGTTCTTTATCGGCGCCGTCGCCATGCGCGGCGCGGGCTCGACCTATAATGATTACGTTGATCGCGAGATCGACGCCAAAGTCGAGCGCACGCGTCTACGACCGCTCGCGAGCGGGCGCGCGACGCCTGCGGCGGCGATGCGCTTCCTCGTCGCCCAATGCCTCGTTGGGCTCGCGGTGCTATTGTCGTTCAATGGGCTGACGATCGCGCTTGGGCTGATATCTCCGCTGATCGTGCTGATTTATCCCTTCGCCAAGCGCTTCACGTCCTGGCCGCAGGCGATCCTCGGATTAGCCTTCGCCTATGGCGCGCTGCTCGGCTGGACGGCCTGCACGGGCGCACTCGGCGCGCCGGCGCTTTTTCTCTATGCGGCGGCGATCTCATGGACGATCGGCTTCGACACGATTTACGCGCTTCAGGACATGCGTGACGACGCGATCGTCGGCGTGCGCTCCACGGCGAGATTGTTTGGTCCGCGCGTGCAATTGGCGGTTGGCGCGCTCTACGCCGCGTCCGCCGCATGCGCCGCCTTCGCCGTTTTTCTGGCGGGCGGCGGATGGCTCGCCTATGCCGGAATCGCCGCCTATGCGACGCATCTCGCTTGGCAGACCGCGCAGACCCGACAAGATGTGGCGCCCATCACCGCTCTGCGCCTGTTCCGCTCAAATCGCGACGCCGGTCTGTTGCTGTTCGCAGGCTTTTTTGCGCAGAGCCTCGCCTTTCTTTTCTAGAAAGCGACGCGCGACGCGGACATGCTCTACTTTTCGAGTTCCTTCTTCCGATCGACGCAGGCGTCGACTTGCTTTTTGTCGAGCTCCCAATAGGAGGCGCCGCAGAGCGCCTCATAGCGACTGCTGACGAAGAAGGACCAAATGTAATAGGCGGTCAGCAGCACCGCGGCGACGGCGGCGATTTTCATGATGATGTTGAATCGCGTTTCCGCGTCTTGCATTTCCGACATTGTTTGTCTCCACGCCAATGTTAAGCCGCCGAAAATTGGGCCGTCAACGTCAGTCGAGCGTCTGCCGGAAGCGCATCACCGCGACGCTCATCGCAACAAGCGTGAAGGCCGCAAGCGCGCCGGCGTCGACGGCGAGATCGCCGAAGTTAGAGCCCTTCAACATCACCGAGCGCACAATGCGCAGATAATGGGTGAGCGGCAGCGCCTCACCCGTATATTGCGCCCAGATGGGCATCCCGTAAAAAGGAAAAAGGAAGCCCGACAGAAGCATGCTCGGCAGAAAAAAGAAGAACGTCATCTGCATCGCCTGCAGCTGATTTACCGCGACCGTCGAGAAAGTGTAGCCCACCGACAGATTTGCGACGATAAAAAGCAGAGTCAGCGCGCTGAGCGTAAAGAGCGAGCCGACCACCGGCACCTGAAACAACAAGGAGGCGACGATCAGGATCGTCGACATCTGCACGGCGCCGACGACGACATAGGGCGCGATCTTGCCGAGCATGATCTCGACCGGGCGCACCGGCATGGCGAGCAAGGCCTCCATCGTTCCCCGCTCGATTTCGCGGGTCACCGACATCGCCGTATACATCAGCATCGTCATGGTGAGAATCGTGCCGATCAGTCCGGGCACGATATTGCGCCGCGTCTCTCCCGCGGGATTGTAGCGCCGGTGCACGCGGATCTCGTAAGGCGGCGCATTCTGCGCAAGCGACGCCAGCGGTCCGGTCAGTTCACGGTCGAGCGCCTGAGTCGCGGCGCCGAGCGCGGCGGCGACCGCGCCCGAGGTCGCCGTCGGGTCCGTGGCGTCGGCGATGAGAAGCAGTCCCGGTTTTTCGCCGCGGACGAGCTGGCGAGAGAAATCGGGCGGAATTTGAATGACGAACTGCACCTTGTTCGAGAGGATCAATTTGTCGGCGTCGGCCTCGCCGCGCGCGACATATTTGATGTTGAAATAATCGGTGGCGCGCAAGGCGCCGATCAGCGCGCGCGCGATCGGGCTATCATCGCCTGTCAGCACGGCCGTCGGCAGATGTTTGGGATCGGTGTTGATCGCATATCCAAAGAGCATCAGCTGAATGATTGGAATGCCGACGATCATCGCGAAGGTCGGCCGGTCGCGCCGAAGCTGAATGAACTCCTTGACGAACATCGCGACGAAACGCTGCCAGGACTGGGCGAGCGCGCCGCGTCGCGCCGGACGGGGGACGACGCTCGGCAGGCCTTCCTGCGTGCTCACCGGTCGGCTCCAGCGCGAGTCATCAAATCAATGAACACATCTTCGAGCGATGGCTCGTCGCGTCTCCAACGATGAACGCCCTCGGCGCTATAGCGATCCGCGACGCGCGCCATCGCCGCTTCATCGCGCCCGCCGACGTGCAGCGCCGAGCCGAAGCGCGCAACCATGTCCACGCCGGGTTGACGTTTCAATTGGCTGCTGAGCAGATCGAGGCCCTCGCCCGTCACCACCCAAGTCGAGAGATTCGCGCCGGCGATAATCTCCGGAATCGTGCCCGAAGCGAGCAGCCGCCCATTGGCGATATAGGCGATCCGGTGACAGCGCTCCGCTTCGTCCATGTAGTGCGTCGAAACGAGCACCGTTAAGCCCTGCGTCGCCAGATGATGGATCTCGTCCCAGAAGTCGCGGCGCGCCTTGGGGTCGACGCCGGCGGTCGGCTCGTCGAGGAGGAGCAGCGATGGGCCGGGCAGAATGCAGGCGCCAAGCGCCAGCCGCTGCTTCCAGCCGCCGGACAGTTCGCCGGCGAGCTGATCGGCGCGCGCGACGAGCCCCAGGCGCTCCAGCGCCGCTTGAGCCGCGTCCTCCGGCGCTTCGAGACCGTAGACCCGCGCCACGAATTCCAGATTTTCGCGAATGGTGAGATCGCGATAGAGCGAAAAGCCCTGCGTCATGTAGCCGACATAGCGCTTGATCTCCTCCTGCTGGCGGCGAATGTCGTAGCCAAGACATTCGCCCTCGCCCGAATCGGGCGTCAGCAGGCCGCAGAGCATGCGGATCGTCGTCGTCTTGCCGCTGCCGTTCGGGCCGAGAAAGCCCTGGATGTGACCGCGGGCCACCTGCAGCGTGAAATTGTCGACGACCTTTTTGGCGCCGAAGTATTTGGTCAGCCCGCGCACGTCGATCGCGATGTCGCTGTCGACGCTCATTGCGCCGTTCCCGTCGGCTCGGGCGCCGGCCTGACGGCGACCGGCATGCCAAGGGGCAGCGCGCGCGCCGCGCCTTCCAGGCGCGCTTCCGCCTTGAAAACGAGTTTGGCGCGCTCCTTGTCGCTGAAGATCACGGGGGGCGTATATTCCTGCCGGCTGGCGATAAAGCTGACGCGCCCAAAGAGATCATCGGCGCAGCCGTCGCAAGTGACGCGCATGCGTTCGCCCAGCGAGATCTTCGGCAGCTCCGGCTCGGAAACAAAGAAGCGCACTTTGCGATTCTCGGGCGGCAATAGCGCAATGACCGGCTGACCAGCGTTGACGATCTCGCCGGGGCGGAAAAAAACGTCTTGCACGACGCCGTCCGCGGGCGCGACCACGCTCTGGCGCTTGATGCGGATGTTCAGCGCGTCGAGTTGCGCGCGCGCCTGCTTCAAGCTTGCTTCCGCGGCGTCGATCTCCTGCGAACGGCTCGCCATGCGCCCCGCCTCGACTTGCCGGCGCGCTTCTTTCACGCTGGCCTCATCGCGGGCGCGGGCCATCTCCGCCCGATCGAGCGCGGCCTTCGCGACATGGCCTTCGGCGTAGAGCTTTCGCTGCCGGTCATAATCCGCGCGGGACAACTGGAGAGCGGCCTCGGCGCGCTCCAGCGCGGCCTGTAGAACGGCGATCTGCTCGGGCCGATTGATCGCCGCCTGCAGATTTTGGACTTGCGCCTCAAGTTGGGCGAGGCGCGCCGAGGACTCGTCGCGCACGCGATCGAGAAGCGTCGTCGACATCGTGAACAGCGGATCGCCCTTTTTGACCTGGGCGCCGGCCGAAACCGCAAGGCTCGAGACCCTCTCGGTCTCGTAAGGGCCGATGTAGAGCATCTCTCCTTCGACATAGCCCAGAAAGATATCGGCGGGAGTCGCCGGACGATAGGCGACGCGCCAAACGACGACGGCGAGGAGCGCCAGCGCGATGAAGACCGCGAGACGCTTCATGCGGCGGGGGCGTAGAACGGATCGAGCATGGCCGGATTATGCACCTTCCCCGCCGCGCGACGAACCTCGCCGCGAGGGCGCCTCCAACAAAGCCCCTCCCGAAGGCGCAACTCCTTTTGCCGCGGCGCCGGCAAAAAGGCTAGAATGCCTCCAAGAAAAGGCAAAAGGGATTGAAAATGGCTGAAGATACGGAGCTGCCGCCACGCGAATCTATGGAATATGACGCGGTCGTGGTCGGCGCGGGCCCGGCTGGCCTCGCCGCGGCGATTCGCTTGAAGCAAGTTGCGCCGGATCTCTCCGTCGTGGTCATCGAGAAGGGCTCCGAGCCCGGCGCGCATATTCTCTCCGGCGCGGTCATTGATCCGATCGGCCTCGACCGGCTTCTGCCGGAGTGGCGCACGCGCGACGACGCGCCGCTGAAGACGAAAGTGCATGAAGACCATTTCCTGTTGCTGTCGGAAAAAGCCAGCATTCGCATTCCTAATATGTTGATGCCGCGGCTGATGAACAATCACGGCAATTTCATCGGCTCGCTGAGCAATGTTGTCCGCTTTCTCGCGTCGGAAGCGGAAAACCTTGGCGTCGAAATCTATCCCGGTTTCGCCGGCGCCGAAGTGCTTTACGGCGACAAGGGCGAAGTCGTCGGCGTCGCGACCGGCGACATGGGCGTGGGACGCGACGGCAAACCCAAGGACAGCTTCACCCGCGGGATGGAGCTCAAAGGCAAATATACGATCTTCGCCGAAGGCGCGCGCGGTTCGCTCACCAAGCAGTTGCTGGCGAAATACGACCTTTGCGCCAACAGCGAGCCGCAGAAATTCGGCATTGGCTTCAAGGAGCTTTGGCGCATTCCGAAGGAGAAGCACAAGGATGGACTTGTGCAGCATTCCTTCGGCTGGCCGCTTGCGGCCGACACCGGCGGCGGCTCTTTCCTCTATCATTTCGACGACGATCTCGTGTCGATCGGTTTCGTCGTGCATCTCAACTATTCAAATCCGACTCTCTCCCCCTTCGACGAATTTCAGCGCTTCAAGACGCATCCGATGATCGCGCCGACGCTCGAAGGCGGCGAACGTCTTTCCTATGGCGCGCGCGCGCTGACGGAAGGCGGGTGGCAGAGCGTGCCAAAGCTCGTCATGCCGGGCGGCGCGCTGGTCGGCTGCGCCGCAGGCTTCATGAACGTGCCGCGCATCAAAGGGTCCCACAACGCCATTGTTTCGGGCATTCTTTGCGCCGATCATATCGCGGCGGCGATCGGCGAAGGCCGCGCCCATGACTCGGTGGACGCCTATGACGCCGCCTGGCGGGCCTCGGAGATCGGCCGCGACCTAAAGCCGGTGCGCAACGTCAAGCCGCTCTGGTCGAAATACGGCACCTATGTCGGCGCGCCGCTCTTTGGCCTCGACATGTGGACGAATGAGCTGTTCGGCTTTTCCTTCTTTGGCACGCTCAAGCACGGCAAGGCCGATTACGAGACCTTAAAGCCGCTCTCGGAAGTCACGCCGATCGTCTACCCGAAACGCGCAAGCAAACTCGTCTTCGACAAGCTGTCGTCGGTATTTGTCTCGAACACCAATCATGAGGAGGATCAGCCGGTTCATCTGAAACTTGCCGATCCCGCGATTCCGATCGCGCGCAATCTCCCGATCTACGGCGAGCCGGCGCGACTCTATTGCCCCGCGGGCGTCTACGAAGTCGTCTATGCCGATGAGGCGACGCAACGCGATCCGCGCTTTGTGATCAACGCGCAGAATTGCGTGCACTGCAAGACGTGCGACATCAAGGACCCGGCGCAGAACATCACCTGGGTTCCGCCGGAGGGCGGCGGCGGACCGAACTATCCGAATATGTGATCGAGCCGACGTTGGCCGCAGAGCGAAGCGGCGCAAGAACGCCGCTTACGCCTGCGCCTGTGATGCGCCGAGGAGGGGCGTGGACTGATGTTTTTTCTGCCCTCGAAGATTATCGGGTTCTTTCTCGCGCCGTTTCACTTCTTCATGATCGTCGCCGTGATCGGCGCAATGCTGCTGTTCACGCGCTGGAAAACTTGGGGACGCGCGCTCTCGACCGTCAGCGCGTTCGCGTTGCTGCTGATGGCCTTCGGGCCGCTCGGCGGCTTGTTGGCGAGTCCGCTGGAGGCGCGCTTTCCGCCGCCGCCACATGACATGCCCGCGCCCGACGGCATCATCGTGCTCGGCGGCGCGATCGACGAGCGGCTGAGCGCCAGCCGCGACCGCCCCACAGTGGTCGACGCCGCCGAACGACTCATTGCGCCGATATCGCTGAAGCGCAAATATCCGAGCGCCCGGCTCGTCTTCACCGGCGGCTCCGCCGCGCTGCAGGCATCGCCCTACTCTGAAGCCGACGCCGTGCAGCGCTTCTGGCGCGACCTCGGACTCGATCAGGGGGACGTCCTCTATGAACGCCGCTCGCGCAACACTTATGAGAACGCCATCTTCACGCGCGATCTGCTTCTTCCCAAACCCGGCGAGCGCTGGCTTCTGGTCACGTCGGCCATCCATATGCCGCGCGCCATCGGGGCGTTTCGACAAGCGGGTTTCGACGTGATCGCCTATCCGGTCGACTATCGCACCAGCGGCGACTCCAGACTCGAATTTCCGCGCTTTGCGACGAAAGCCCTCGGACTCGTCGAGTTCGCCGCGCATGAATGGGCCGGATTAGTCGCTCAACGCCTATTCGGCAAAAGCGACGCGCTGTTTCCCGCGCCATAGTGCGCTGAGGGTCGTCTAGTCGTTGCGATGCCGGCGTCCGCGCGACGAGCCCCCGGGCTCCATGCTGCGCCCGCCGGCGCCGCCTGGATATGCGCCGTGCTTCATCTCCAAAAAGAGCGCGATCGCCTGCGCCCGATTGCGCACGTCGAGCTTTTCGAAAAGATTGCGCAAATGGAATTTGATCGTGTTGATCGAGACGCCGAAATCCTTGGCGAGCTGGCTGTTGGTGTGCCCGGAGCCGAGCGCCGAGAGCAGGCTTCGCTCCCGCAGGGTTAGATTTTCCAGCGGATCGCTGCGCATCTTGCGGATGTCGACAAAGGGAAACACCATGTCGCCCGCCGCCACCGCCGCAAGCACGTCGAGGAGCCGCTCCGGCGGCGCCCGTTTTGAAACGAAGCCTGCGCCGCCGAGCTGCAGAGTCTCGGCCGGCGCCGCCGGATCATTGGTGCCGCTGTAGACGACGATCTTGGGCGCCGCGACTTGACGCGACAGCGCGCGCAGGACGTCGCGGGCGTGCAGCGTCGGCAATTGCCAGCCGATGACGGCGATGGTGAATTTCTGCTGACGCGCCGCTTCGAGGAACTCTTCGCCGTCCGTCAGCTTCGCCACAAGCGTGAACCGGCGATCGTCCGACAGCAGCTTGTCGAGCCCAGCGAGAATCAGCGGGCTCTTGTCGGCGATGGCGACGTCGATGCGATCCGCCTCTGCTGTCGTGCGGACGCCGTCGGCGCCAATGGGCCGAGCGGCGCGCGAGCCGTCCCTGTGGTCATTTGCGGCCCTAATCGAAGAGGTAGGAGCCATTCAGCCTCCGCCGCCGCGCGGAGCGCAGCATATTGGTCAAGATCGCCACGTTATGGCCTCAGACGCTCCGCAATCCTGGGGCTCGGCGGGTCGGCTTACCCTGCCCGTTAGAGGTGGGGCGTAAGCCACAATACCGCAGGCTCCCACGGATGCAAGCCTCTTTGCGCGGGCCGGCGCGCTGGCGAACCGACAAAAAAAAAGCGGCGCGCTGGCCAAGGCCAGCGCGCCGCGCTTTGAAAGCTTAGTGAAGCTTGTTTTAGTCGTTGAACACCCAGCGGGCGGCGAAATACGCGGCCGCGCCGATGACGATGATCGCGATCATGCCGACCGGGGTCGCTGCATAGCTCGTCAGTTCAAGAATAGCGCCCATAGTTTCCTCCTTCTGTCACACACACTGCCGTTTCGCCACAAGCCGAGATTCAGGCTGCAATCCGCGATTGCGGCGTTGCTTTCTTCGTCGAATTGGTCAAGTGGAAAGCTTGGCTGACGCCGGCCCACCTCGGTCTTGGTTCAACGTTGACCTCACCTAGGCGGGAACGCGTCTGCATCGCTATTCGGCCCTAGCCGCGCCCGGAGAGCCATAATGCTCGCAGCTCTCTCGGCCGCGGTTCCGAAATGCGGTCGTTTCGGAGTATTGCAGACGCAAAGCGCTGTCAAGCGATCGACAGGGCGGCCGCTGCGCTGCATCGCCGCATCAAACCTCAAACAAGGGCTCAGTTTACGCTTGCCGCCGCTGCGCGCTGAAGACTATCTATCGGATCGCGGCAACAGTCCATCTCGCGAGCGTGACGTCCGATGTTCAAGTTTTTCATCATCGCGGTCGCTGTCGCGGCCGCTGGATTTTCAGCCTATTACGCGTTTCGACGCTCGCCCGTCTGTTCCGCCGACGGCAAGTATATGGCGACGCAAAGCGACTGTGAGGCATGGGGCTTCAACCCCGACGTCTGCAAGCAAGCGATCGAGAAAGCGCGCGCCGTAGTGGCGCGGGCGGCGCCAAAAAGCGAAACCATGTTTCAATGCGAAGTGCGCTTCTCGGATTGCTTCGAGGCGCAGGACGGAGGCTTTTCGCCGCGACCCTCATTTTGTCTGCGCCCGAACAAAGGCGCCGACCCTCTGGAAGTCAGATATCTCGAATATGAATCCGATCGCATGAACCGGAAAAAAACCAAGGAAGTTCGCGTCCAGTGAAATCGGCCGAAACCGGTCAGCGCCTGACATCGGCGCGGCGCTGCTCGATCTGGAACTCCGACGCGTCGATGACGAGTTTGCCGGCGGCGGTGCCGATCGCGATGTGAATCGGCACTACGACATGCGCGTCCGGAAGCGGCGCGAGCCAGACGCTGATGTCGTTGTTGTTCGCCATGTAGCGTGTCGCGGAGCTGTCGGGACGATGCCCGGCGATCGGGGTATAGCGCGCCGAGCACACGGTGACGGGGCCGGCGTAACCGCGCGTTTGCGCAGTGTGCGCGCCGGCATAGGCGAGCTCTACGTCGAAACGCGTCACGCCGTCAAAAACGGAAATGGTTCGGTTGCACGCCGAGGGCCCTGTGAGCTCCTCTCCAGCCGGCACGCGCATAATGAGCGCGCTGACCGGATCCACGATGTGGCGCTTGGCGCTTTCCGTCACCGGCACGCGCGCTTCGGCGTCCCAGGGCGCGGGCCTCACTTCCACCGCGCGCACCGCATTGCCGACGAGCGACATGCGCACCGTACGCGTCTCATCGCTGTTCGAGGTCGTGTTGGCGTAATTTGCCGGGGACGGACCGCCGGCGGTCAGGCCGCCGCTGGCGCTGGCGGCGCCCTTGGCGTTGTTGATGAGATTGGCGAGCCCTGTCGTGTGCATCGAGATCTCGACGCGGTAGTTCTGCGCGTCGACGATGCCGGAAGCGGATGCGCTGCCGATGGAGAGCCCCATGAGGCTCAGGGCGTAATGCGCCTTGAGCATCTCCGCGGCGGCGGGCGCGCAGAGCGCAAACGACATCGCTGCGGCGGCGCAGCCGCCGCGCGCCGAAAGACATGAAAGTCGGTTGATGGCGCTCATGGCCTGAGCGTATCGCTTGTTGCAGCCCATTCTTCTACCGCACTCGACCTCTCGGTCGAATTGATGGCGCGCGCGACTGTGAGGCTCAGGCCCATTCTTGCCAATGTCCGTCTTCGAAAATGCGCCATGCCCGCAACCCCGCCTTTGCGACCACGAGCCGTCCCGCCTTCGCCTCGGCGACAAGATGCTTGAATATGAGAGGATTGCGCCAGGAAAACGGCTTTTCCGGGTCGCAGACCGCGTGGTATTCGTCGCTGTCGGGGTCATCCATCAGCAGCGTGCCGACCTTGTCGGGCCGCAGTTGCGACGAAAAGCTGCGCTCATCTTTCCATCGGCAGTAGTAGTCGCGACACACGTCCGGACGCGTGTCATAAACGCCGCAGCCGCCGGTCAGCGCGCAGTGCTCGCAGAGCTTGCCTGCGGGCTTCTTGAACTCTTCGATTTCAAGAACCTTGCAGCAGAAGTAGCAGGAGCCGCAGGCCTTGCCTGGAATGTCGAGCATGTCGGTCAAGCGCCTGATGGCGTGAGAATCGAATCGGCGTATTGTGAACGCCGCACCGCCGGATGCAAGCAGCGTCAGGATCAGCGAGCCGAGCCATGACGCGTATAATCGACCCCGCCTCTCTTTTCGTGTCCGCCGCGTGGCTCGCCGAACGTCTCGACGCGCCCGATCTCGTTGTCTTCGACGCGTCGTGGCACATGCCGGCGACCGGCCGCGACGCGCGCGCCGAGTTCCGTGCAGGGCACATTCCCGGCGCGCAATTCTTTGATATAGACGCCGTCGCCGAGCCGTCCACCGACCTGCCGCACATGTTGCCGAAACCCGAAGTCTTCGCGGCGGAGATGCGCCGGCTCGGATTCGGCGACGGCATGCAGGCGATCGTCTATGACAGCGTCGGCCTGTTTTCGGCGCCGCGTCTCTGGTGGACTTTTACTGTCTTCGGCGTCGAAAGGGTCTCGATCCTTGCGGGCGGCCTTCCCGCGTGGCAGGCCGAAGGCCGTCCGCTCCAACAGGGCGAGGCGCGCAGGCGAGCGCCAGCGGCGTTTACGCCCCACTTCGACGCGAGTCTGGTCGCCGACGCGCAGGCCGTGCGGCGCGCGCTTGATCTCGGCGGACCGCAAGTGGTCGACGCCCGCGGCGCGGAGCGTTTCCACGGATGGGCCCCTGAGCCGCGCCCTGGCCTGCGCGCCGGCCACATGCCTGGCGCGCTGAACCTACCGTTCGGCACTGTCCTCGAAGGCGGAAGACTGAAAGACAAGCTCGGGCTCGAAGCGGCCTTTTCCTCCGCGGGAGTCAATCCCGACGCGCCGGTCATCGCCACCTGCGGCTCCGGGCTCACCGCCTGCATCGTCAGCCTCGCGCTCGCTGCAGCGGGCCGACCGCCGGCTACCGTGTACGATGGCTCCTGGTCGGAATGGGGCGCCCGGGAAGATCTGCCCGCGGTCGTCGACGATCGCGGGCGCGCCTAATTACTAAGCCTTTAGCCTAAATTATATGCAAACGGTATATTTCGGAGGCGCCAAGTCTAAGTTTGGCGCCGGAACTTTGGCCATGGCGCGACCAGGGCGGCAATGTTAGAAGCTCGACGGCTCTTCAGCAGAGCCAAAGTCGCTAGCGGGCCGGGGCTTAAGCTAAGCGCGCGGGGGATTTGATGAAAAAGGTCGAGGCGATCATTAAGCCATTCAAGCTCGATGAAGTGAAGGAAGCGCTGCAGGCGGCGGGCCTCCAGGGCATCACGGTCACCGAGGCGAAGGGTTTTGGCCGTCAAAAAGGGCACACTGAGCTCTATCGCGGCGCTGAATATGTCGTTGATTTCCTTCCGAAAGTAAAAATAGAGATCGTTCTTGCGGACGACGCCGTGGAACGCGCCGTCGAGGCCATTCGCACGGCTGCGCAGACGGGCCGAATCGGCGATGGCAAGATTTTTGTTTCCAACGTCGAAGGCGCGATCCGTATTCGCACCGGCGAGACCGGCGCTGACGCCATCTAGCACTGAGCCCCCGCCCCATGAGCTTTCTCGCCAACATCTTCAGACGCTCTGCCGCGCCCAATTCGAAAGCAGCTAAACAGCAAGATCAGCAAAGAGAGGCATCGAACCACATGACAACGGCCAAGGACGTTCTTAAGCAGATCAAGGACAACGACGTTAAATACGTCGATTTCCGATTTACCGACCCGCGCGGCAAGTGGCAGCATGTGACGTTCGACGTTTCGATTGTCGATGAAGAGGCTTTGACCGAAGGCATCATGTTCGACGGCTCGTCGATCGCCGGCTGGAAAGCGATCAATGAATCGGACATGACGCTCCTTCCGGATCTGAATTCCATCTCCGTGGATCCCTTCTTCGCGGCGTCGACGCTCTCCGTCGTCTGCGACGTCGTCGAGCCCGCGACAGGCCAGCCCTACAACCGCGACCCGCGCGGCATGGCCAAGAAGGCGATGGAGCATCTGAAATCGACCGGCGTCGGCGACACGGCTTTTTTTGGTCCTGAGGCCGAATTCTTCGTCTTCGACGACGTGCGCTTTTCAGCCGAGCCCTACGATACGGGCTTCACGCTGGATTCGACCGAGCTGCCCTCCAATAGCGGCACGGCCTATGAAGGCGGCAACCTCGGCCACCGCGTGCGCACCAAAGGCGGCTACTTCCCGGTGCCGCCGGTCGACGCCGGACAGGACATGCGCGGCGAGATGCTCGCCGCCATGGCGGCCATGGGCGTCAAGGTCGAGAAGCACCATCACGAAGTCGCCTCCGCCCAGCACGAACTCGGTCTCAAGTTCGAGACGCTCGTCACGGTCGCCGACCACCTGCAGATCTACAAGTATGCGATCCATCAGGTGGCGCATTCCTACGGCAAGTCGGCGACCTTCATGCCGAAGCCGGTTTTTGGCGACAACGGTTCGGGCATGCACGTCCATCAGTCGATCTGGAAGGACGGCAAGCCGGTCTTCGCAGGCGACAAATACGCCGGCCTCTCTCAGGAGTGCCTGTGGTACATCGGCGGCATCATCAAGCATGCAAAGTCGCTGAACGCCTTCACCAACCCGTCGACCAACTCGTATAAGCGTCTGGTTCCGGGCTATGAGGCGCCGGTGCTGCTTGCTTATTCGTCGCGCAATCGCTCGGCGTCGTGCCGCATCCCCTTCAGCTCCAATCCGAAGGCGAAGCGCGTCGAAGTTCGTTTCCCCGATCCGACGGCGAATCCCTATCTCGCTTTCGCCGCCATGCTGATGGCGGGCCTCGACGGCATCGCCAACAAGATCGATCCGGGCGCGCCGGCCGACAAGGATCTCTACGATCTGCCGCCGGAAGAGTTGAAGGCGATCCCGACGGTGTGCGGCAGCTTGCGCGAAGCGCTTGATAATCTCAAAGCCGACCACGCCTATCTGACGGTCGGCGGCGTCTTCAACGAGGACTTCATCAACTCCTACATCGACCTCAAGATGCAGGACGTAATGCGCTTCGAGATGACGCCGCATCCGGTCGAATTCGACATGTATTACAGCTACTGACGCACTGACGCGGCCGCCGCGCCTTCGCGCAGCGGCGACATCACGTCAAACCGGAAGGCGACGCCTCGCCTTCCGGTTTTTTTTTGCGCTTTTTCTCGAGCTGCGCGTCGCGCGGCCGCGCTGTCGCATAGGCGTCATGCGCCTGTCATTTCGCCGAGCGAAATTGCGGCGAAAGCAAGAGCATTCACACAACATTCGCGCGGGCCATCCCACGCCGTCTCCACGTCGATCGCGCGCTTGCCGCGGCGAGGTGGTTTCGGCCGCGATGATTTGATGCAACGGAGAAAAGCCATGAAACTGCGAGCCCTCTCCGCCGCCGTCGCGGCTTTCGTGGTTTTAAGCGCCGGCGCTGTCGCGCTCGATCTGGAGCTCTCCCCCTACAAGGTCGTCAACGGCCTGTCGGGAAAATTGAGGTCGGTCGGCTCGGACACGATGCATCACGAAATGGAGCTCTGGGCCGAAGGGTTTCAATCGATCTACCCGGATGTCTCGATCGAACTTGTCGGCAAGGGTTCGAACACGGCGCCGCCGGCGCTCCTCTCGGGAGAATCCCAGCTTGGGCCGATGTCGCGGCAGATGAATCCCGATGAAATCGGGGCCTTCCAGGCGAAATATGGCTACAAGCCGACGGCGGTTCTGGTCGCGATCGACGCCTTGGCGATATATGTCCACAAGGACAACCCGCTCCAATGCATCAACATGGAGCAAATTGAGCGGGTATTCGCCGCCGACCCGAAAAGCGGCGGCGGCAAGAGCATCCTGACCTGGGGCGAACTTGGCCTCACTGGCGAATGGGCGGCTAAGCCCATTGCTCTGCAGAGTCGAAATGCTTTGTCCGGCACCTATAAATATTTCAAACAGCATGCCCTCGCCGGCGCTGACTTCAAAGACACCGTACATATGCAGGTTGGCTCTGAAGCCGTCGTCAGCGAAGTGACGAAGGACAAATACGCGATGGGCTATTCCGGCATCGGCTACAAGACGGCGGGAGTTCGCGCGGTTCCGCTGTCGTCGGGCAAAAGCTGCTATGAAGCCTCCTTCGACAACACGTATTCGCGCAAATATCCGCTCGCGCGGGGTCTCTTTATTTACCTGCTGAAGGACCCAAAGAAGCCGATCGACACGCTCAGCGGCGAATTCGTCAAATATGTTCTTTCGAGAGATGGTCAGACGCAGGCGAAGAAGGGCGGCTATTATCCGATCACCCGCAACATTCGCGAGCACGAGCTGACGCGTCTCGGCCTACTTGCATCGGCGAATTGACAGCATGCGAAGGCCAGGAGCGCGCGGTCACTGACAAATGCGGTAGCCGCCAGTCGATCCATGGCGCTCGATGTCGAAATGAAGATGGCTTGCGTGATAGGGATCTGATCCAGGGCCCAGAATCGTGGTGAACCAGCCGCACGCCGCCGTTCGTAGCCCTCTGACGTAAGCGGTCGATTGAGCATCCGGCTGAACGTCGACGGCGATCTTTCTACCGTCCGAGAAAACAAATGCGCCGACATCAAGAGCGAGCCCTTTGGCGTGCGCGCTCAGCTTGGCCCCATTATCATGATTGCGGCCGCGGCATTCGTAGCCTGGACCTGTGTCAATCGCGACGAGCGATGCGCCCGTCATGCCGGCGCCAAGCGGCGCCAGCAAATTTTTCACGTAATCGGAAAACTGCAGCGCGAAGGGGCAAGCCAGCAGCGGCTTTGCATTGACCACAACGCGCCGTACGCCGACCGTGATTGAGAGAATACGGACCGGCGCCTCGACCGCGCAACCGTCAAGCGCGCCGGCAGGCGCTTCGGCGGGTTCGAAAGCGACGCCAGCTGCGCGCAGATTCGCCATGCAATCCTCGGCGGGCTGGGGCGCAGCTTGCTGCGGCTGGGCGCCGACGGCAGGTTTTGCCTCCGGTAAGGGGCCGGTCTGAAATTCCGGACGCCGTGGCGGCGTGGGCGCATCGAGCGCCCCAGCGGAAGTTGCGACACCGCTCAACATTAGAGCGAGCGTAACCTCGACTGTAAAACGTACACGCTCGCGAGACATCGTCATCCTCGTCATCGCCTTTAGCCGCGCCATTCTTCTAATCCCCGCAGAGGGCGCCTACATTGGGGCGAGTGGAGGAAGCCTATGTCGAACGCCATCACCGTAACAGTGCCGCACGATCTCGGCGTCGAAGCGGCGAAAGCCCGCGTCTCCGAACAGCTGGCGAAAATGCAGCGCGAATATGTGGACAAGGTCGCGCATTCCGAAGTCACCTGGGCCGGCGACGTCGGGACGGTTCGCGTGACGGCGCTCGGTCAGACGGCGACGGCGCAGATCACGGTGCTGAAAGATTTGCTGCGCATCGACGTTCAGCTGCCCTGGGTGTTGGCGGCCCTTTCCGGCAAGCTGCAGCAATTCATCTCGAGCAACGCCGGCGACGCCTTGCGCATCGGCCACGCGCCGCAAAACGACGCTAGCGCCGCGCGTAAAACACCGTAAAGCGATGGCGCTTCCAGCCAATATCCGCGTAACGGAATCCCGCGTCTTCGAGCCAGGCGATCTGATCTGCAAAGGTCGCGCTGAGATCGAGTTCCGCGCGCTTTCTCGCCGCCGCAAAATCATCGCCGGCGATTCCTGAGCCTTGGACATCCGCTTCCCATCGGCGCTGATAGGCGTCCTCGATTTCGCGCGTCCCGCCGAGCGACTGATCGGCGTTGACGAAAATGCCGCCGGGTCGCAGCGCATCATGAATCCGCCTGAAGAGCCGGCGCTTCGCCTCGTGATCGAGATGGTGGATGGAGAGCGCCGAGACGACGGCGTCGAGCGGCCCCGGGAGCGGCGCGGTTGCATAGTCCGCGAGCGACAGGCGCAGGCGCGCGCCGTAAATCGCGAGCCGTTCGCGCGCCGCATCGAGCATCTTCGGCGCGAGATCGACGCCTTCGACCTGCGCGCCGGGAAACCGGTTGAGAATCATTTCCGACAAGAGACCGGTGCCGACGCCAAGATCGACGCATCGAAATTCTCCCTCGCCGACGGCCTCTTCGAGAAGGTCCAGCGCGGTTCCATAAAAGGCGTCGAAATGCGGAATGAGTTTGCGTCGCAACGCGTCATAGCCGGGAACGGCGTTTTCGAAGGCGGCGCGCAGCGCGTCGAAATTCGCTTCGGTCATATGTGATCCCCGCGTCGGTCGGGCCTTAGAGAGACGGGCTTCACCGCCCTTCAACGCGCCGACCAAAATCCGGCGCAGCCGTGTCCTGACCCTGCTCGATGATCGAGCGGCGGATGTCGCGGGTGCGCGAGAAAAACTCCAGCAGCCCCTCCCCGTCGCCCCGCCGGATCATCCGCTGCAGCACGCTGAGATCTTCATTGAAGCGTCCGAGCATCTCGAGCACCGAGTCCTTATTGGCGAGGAAAATGTCGCGCCACATGATGGGATCCGACGCGGCGATGCGCGTGAAATCGCGAAAGCCGGACGCTGAGAATTTGATGACCTCGGAGCGAGTCTCATCGCCGAAGTCATCCGCCGTGCCGACGATATTATAAGCGATGAGATGCGGCAGATGGCTCGTGAGCGCGAGCACGGCGTCGTGATGCGCGACGCTCATCGTCTCGACATTGGCGCCCAGACGCATCCAGAATGTCCTGAGCTTTTCCACCGCTGCGGCGCCGGCGTTCTCGGGCGGCGTGAGAATGCACCAACGATTTTGAAACAGCGTGGCGAATCCTGCGTCCGGCCCGGAGAACTCCGTGCCGGCGATCGGATGGGCGGGAATGAAGCGCGAAGGCTCGCTAAGATGCGGCGTCATCTGCGCGACGACGGCGCCTTTCACCGAGCCGACGTCGGAAAGAACGGCGCCTTTTTCCAGATGCGGCGCGAGGCTTCGTGCGACGTCGCCGCACGCGCCGACAGGCGTGCACACGATGACGAGATCGGCTCCACCAACCGCCTGTGCATAATCTTGTGTCGCAATGTCCGCGAGGCAGAGTTCGCTGGCGCGGCCGACGACCTGCGGCGACGAATCCATCACGGCGACATGCCGCGCTACGCCGAACTCGCGCGCCGCGCGCGCGATCGACGAGCCGATAAGTCCGACGCCGATCAACGCCAGGCGTTCACATACAGGATCAGCCATGAACGCCTGCTTGCGCGTCTTGCCGCACGCGGGCGCTCTGCATGAATTCAGCAAGCGCTTCGACGACGCGTTCATTCGCCTCCTGCGCGCCGACGGTGAGCCGCAGGAATTCCCCCATGCCATAGGCGCCGATGGCGCGCAGCACTAAGCCGCGCGACATGAGGAAGCGGTCGGCGTCGAGGGCGGTCAATCCCGGCGCGTCGGGGAAACGTATGGCGACGAAATTGGCGACGCTCGGCAGAACGTCGAGGCCGAGCGCGGAAATTTCTCGCGAGAGCCACGGCAGCCAGCGGTCATTATGCGCGATCGCTGCGTCGAGATGCGCGCGATCCGAGAGCGCGGCGATCGCCGCTGCCGAACCCGCGCTCGAAACATTGAAGGGCGAGCGGATTCGGTTCAGCGCGTCGATCACATGCGCGGGTCCGTAGGCCCAGCCAACGCGCAGGCCCGCAAGGCCGTAGATTTTCGAGAAGGTGCGGGTCATCACGACATTTTCATGCGCATCGACCAGCGCGACGCCCGCCTCGTAATCCTCGCGCAGGACATATTCGGCATAGGCGGAGTCGAGCACGAGCAGCACATGCGCGGGCAGCGAACGCGCCAGCCGCGAGACGTCATTCGCGGGCAAAAACGTGCCGGTCGGATTGTTCGGATTGGCGAGAAAAACGATCTTCGTTCTCTCGCTCACACAGGCAAGCAGCGCGTCAACTTCCGCGGTGTAGTTCGTCTCGGGAGCGACGACCGGCGTTCCCCCCGCGGCGAGCGTGACGATCTTGTACTCAAGGAACCCATGCTGGCTGTAAACGCCCTCGTCGCCGGGCCCGATGTAGGCGAGCGCAAGTAGCTCCAGAAGATTGTCCGAGCCGGCGCCGGCGATGATCCGGTCTGGGTCGAGCGCGTAACGCGCGCCGATCGCCTCGCGCAGGGCGCGCGAGGAGCCTTCCGGATACAGCGCGATCTCGCCGGCCATGTTGCGCAGGGCCTCCACCGCGCGCGGAGAAGGCCCGAGCGGCGTCTCATTGGCCGACAATTTGAACACGCGCGCGGCGCCCGGCGCGGCGCTCCTGCCGGGCACGTAAGCGTCGATCGCGAGAACGGTTGAACGGGGGGTGGGCTTGGTCATGATCAATCGCCTGGCGCGAAGACGCCGCTGCGCGCATCGTTAAGCTGGAAGCGCATCGCATGGCTGCCGATCACGTCGACGCGCGCGCCCTCCACCCCCGCTTCGGCCAACGCTTTGGCGAAGGACTGGGCGTCAGCGTCGCCGGCGGCCGCGACAAGCAGCGCGAGCCCTTCCGGATGGGGGGCGCTCGCGAGGATCTCGCCGTTGAGCGTCTGGAAGGCCCCGGGCAGCGCATGCGTCCAGCGCGCGAGGCCGACCGCGTAAAGCGTCACGCCTTGCGCCATCGCGTCGGCCGGAAGCCGCGCGACGACGAACATCGGCAGACCCGCGGGATGATTGGGCCGCTCGACGAAAGGCAGACGCGCGATGATCTTGGGGGCGTCTTCGCCAACGAGGCGCATCCACCAGGCGCCATCCGACAGCCCGCCCGTCGCGCGCAAGATCCCCAGATCACCGGTCGAGGCGGCGACCGCGTCGATCACCGCGCCGGCGCCGTGATGCGCGACATAGGGAACGGTGAACCCGAAGTGGAAGCGCGCCGAATCGCGCATCTGCGCGTCGCCGCCGGAATCATCGGCATGCACCGAATAATTCGCCTGAACATAGGTGAAGGTCGAGACGATGACGCGCCAAACGCCTTCGACGGCGTCGAGCGGCAGGAGCCCCTGATGACGCTCGACCAGCGCGCGCATCATCTGCGCCTCGCGATCGGGTCGAAAGGCGCAACCGACGCCCTGCGCGCGCTTCACGGCGATCAGCCGGTCGATGATCTCGCCGCGCTCCATCAGCAGCCGATGCATGTCGCGATCGATCCGGTCGATCTCGTCGCGCAATTCGGCAAGCGTGTCCGCGGCGGGCATGAGCAAAGGCGCATTCTGCATGGCGCACTCTCTTAGGCCAGCGCGGGACAGGAGGCAACGAAAGGCGACCCGCCGTCCTCCCGGATATCGCTGAACGACGATTGTCGCCGACAGGCCGTGTGTTATGCTGTGTACATGCAATCACCGGCGGCAAAGATCAAGCGCACAAAGCGCGAAACATCCGAGACCTTCACCGTGAGGGTCGGTCCCGAGATCAAGAAGCGGCTCGCCAGCCTCGCGGCGAGCACGGGCCGCAGCCGCTCCTTTATCACGGCCGAGGCCATCGCCGAATATCTCGACGCCAACGAGTGGCAAGTCGCTGGAATTCGCCAAGCCCTGGGCTCTCTCGATCGCGGCGGCGGCGTCGAACATGAAGACGTGCGCCATTGGATCGAGAGCTGGGAGACGCCTGACGAAACCCGCCGCCCGTGAAGATCATCTGGTCGCCCGAGGCGATCGACGATCTTGCCGCCCTACGCGCATACATTTCGCGGGACAATCCCGCGGCTGCGCGACGCGTCGCCCTTCACCTTCTCGAAAGGGTCGAGACGACTCTTGCGGAGAATCCGCATATCGGCCGCCCCGGCCGCGTGCCTGGAACGCGCGAATTCGTCATCGACAAGACGCCCTACAGCGTTCCTTATCGCGTCAAGGACAACGCGCTTCAGATGTTGCGCATCTATCATGGCGCGCGTCGCTGGCCGGAGTCGTTGTGAGGTCAACCCGCCTTCCAAAAGGCGGTAGGTTATCAGCTTGAATTTCGGCTCGCGACCCGCAGCAGTCGCCCCGTTGAGCGGATGATGAATGGCTCGATTTGACCCAAAGCGGACATTCCAACTGGTGAAGAAAAATCCTGCGGCTGCCTTTGTCACCAAAGCAAAGCCGATTTTTAAGCGCCGATGTCGACGCCCCAATCCGCTTCAGTAGTAGCGCGGAATTGGTCCATTATGCGGCGTAGTCCGGTGGCCGAGATCCAGAACGATCCGATCGACATAGCACCAGCCCCATCCTTCCGGCGGATCGTAGCCTTCGATGATAGGATGGCGAGTCTTGTGAAAGTGTTTAGTGGCGTGCCGATGAGGCGAGCTGTCGCAGCAGCCAACATGACCGCAGATCCGGCAAAGCCGAAGATGCACCCACGCCGAACCGATCTTCAGGCATTCCTCGCACCCGAGCGCGCTTGGCGTTACGTCACGGATGCCGGCGACGTGCGGACATTCCTCGGACATCAGGACCTCGTGGTTGAAGCGACCACTTCGGCGGCGCCGCCGCTTCGGGCGAGATAAGCGTGGAGTGCAGCAACCACCTGGGCACCTTCCCCGACGGCGGCGGCGACCCGCTTGACAGATCCCGCGCGCACGTCGCCGATGGCGAACACGCCAGCGCGGCTCGTTTCCAGGGCGTGACGCTTTTCGCCACTGTCATCGCCAGTGCGCACGAACCCTTTTTCATCCAGAGCTATATCGCATTGCGCGAGCCAGTCGGTATTTGGATCCGCGCCGATAAAAAGAAACAAATGACTTATGGCGCGTGCCGTTTCTTGATTGCTCGCGCGGTCACGCCATCGCACCGTCTCGAGATTGCCTTCAGTTCCTTCCAGCCCCGTAACTTCCGCGAGGGTCACTACTTCAATATTTGGTTGAGCCGTGATGCGCTTCACAAGATAATGAGACATGGTCTCGTCGAGACTTCCGCGCCGAGCCAGCAGCCACACCTTCTTTGCATGGGCGGCGAGAAATACCGCAGCTTGCCCTGCGGAGTTGCCGGCCCCGACGAGCGCCACTTCCTGGCCGCGGCACAGCTTGGCCTCTATCGGCGAGGCCCAATAATGCACGGACGATCCTTCAAATAACGCCAAATTTGGCAAATCGAGGCGGCGATAACGCGCGCCGCTCGCCAACACAACAGCACGAGCGTGCAAGGTCTCGTCATCGCCAACAGCCAAAAAATACCTCTTTCCGTCTCCCGCCGTATGCTGACCCAATTGCCGGGCTTCATCTGGTATCGCCATTTCCACCCCAAACTTCTGCGCCTGATTGAAGGCGCGCGCCATTAGCGCCATTCCGGAAATCCCGGTTGGAAATCCTAGGTAGTTTTCGATACGAGCAGAAGCGCCCGCCTGTCCGCCAAAGGCGCGGCGATCAAGAACGATGACTTCCAGGCCCTCGGAGGCGGCATACACGGCGGCCGCCAATCCCGCCGGCCCACCGCCCACGATCGCCACGTCATAGGTTTTCGCCGGGTCGATCGGGCGGACGAGGCCGATGCACCGAGCAAGTTCGTGCTCGCCAGGGTTAAGCAGCAACTTGCCATTCGGACAAAGGACGATCGGCAAATGATGCTCGTCCACAGCAAAACGCTCGATCAAGGTCCTAGCGCAAGAGTCGCTTTCAGGATCGAGCACGCGATGTGGTTGTCCGTTTCGCGCGAGGAAGACATCCAAACGCAAAACGTCGGCGTTATTGGCGCGTCCAACTATGATCGGTCCGCTCGCACCACTTTCGAGCAAGCCCACGCGCCGCAGGATCAAAGCCCGCATGATGCGCTCGCCTAGCTCGGCCTCCTGCATGAACAGGTCGCGCAGTCGGTCCGATCTAATGACGAGGGCTTTAACCGGCTCCAAGGCTTCAGCGTCTACGAGCGCCGGACTCGCGGAGAGCTGCGCCAGCTCTCCGACGAACTGCCCGGCGTGATGTGTCACAATCGTTTCGCGCTGGTCGGGCCCGCAACCCTGGGTGACCTCCACTATGCCTGAAAGGATCACGATCAACCCGGGAGCAACCTCGCCAGCTTTTAGAATGTGTTCCCCGGCTTGAAAGCTCCGCTCCTCGCCCAAGTGGCGCAGGCGGTCGATGTCGGCCTGCGTCAAGACGGGAAACATCTGGTCTCGCCTGGCGGCAAGAACTGATTCGGCGGATTGAGACATCGCCTTTCCTGGATGGGCGCTGTCTGCCGACGCGGACATCTAGATCCGAAGAAGTGCGCTTGGCAAACGCAGACACGCCTTACTTCGAGAAACACGCGGCAGGCTTCCTTGTTCCATACGCCACAAGCGTCCAGAGGGCGGCTTAAGCGGAGCATGTTTCCATTGAATAGCCGTCTACCCCGCCCCTTCCAGCAACCGCGCGGCCGCGGCGCGCGCCTCCTCGGTGATCGCGGCGCCTGACAGCATGCGGGCGATCTCCTCGCGCCGCTCGCCTTCGGCCAGCACGGCGACGCTGGTCGCGACCCGCTTGTCCTTCCCGGTCTTCGCCGGCGCGCCCTTGCTGATGCGCAGATGCTGGCCGGCGCGCGCGGCGACCTGCGGCGCGTGAGTGACGGCGAGCACCTGGGCGCGTTTGGCGAGACGCGCCAGCCGCTGACCGATGGCGTCGGCCACGGCGCCGCCGACGCCCGTGTCGATTTCGTCGAAAACCAGCGTCGGCGCCGAGCCGCGGTCCGCGAGAACGACCTTCAGCGCCAGCATGAAGCGCGCGAGTTCGCCGCCCGACGCGACCTTGGTCAGCGGACCGGGGCGCGAGCCCGGATTGGTCTGCACCCAGAATTCGACGCGGTCGATTCCTTCCGGCCCGGCGGACTCCGGGTCGCTCGTCACCTGCGTCGAGAAATGCGCGCCCTCCAACCGCAACGGCTTCAACTCGGCGTCAACCAGCGCATCGAGTGTCTTCGCCGCTGCGCGGCGCGCCGCGGACAGGGCCAAGGCCGTCTCGTCATAGGACTGCTTGGCGTCTGCAAGCGCGCGCCCCAGCGCGACGAGCCGCGCTTCGGAGGCGTCGAGCGCGGCGATGTCATTGGCGAATTTTTCTTCAAGCTTCGCAAGGTCGGCGACCGCGACCTGATGCTTGCGCGCGGCGCCGCGCAGCGCGAACAGCCGCTCCTCGACCCGCTCCAATTCCGCCGGATCGAATTTCGTCTCAGTGAGCGCGCGCTCGAGCGCTTCCTCGGCGAAACCCAAGGCGTCGACAGCCTGCGTCAAGGCGCGCGCCGGCGCATCCAGCAGTTGCGGCGCCTGCGTCAGACGCCGCTCCAGCCGCCGCGCCGCCTGAGCGATTTCGCGCGCCGGCGACCCGTCATTCGAAAACGCCGAAAGCGCATCGGATATGTCCGACGCGACCTTTTCGGCGCGCTGCATGAAGAGCCGCCGTTCGGCGAGCGTCTCTTCCTCGCCCGCCTGCGGCGCCAGCTCCGAAAGCTCGGCGTGCGCATGGCGTAGGTATTCTGCGTCGGCGCGCGCCTTGGCGATGCGCGCTTCTTCTTCAACAAGCGCGCGGCGCGCCGCCTGCCACGCGCCATAGCGCGCGCGCACGTCATTGGCCTGCGCTATAAGGCCGCCATGCGCGTCGACGAGCGCGCGATGCGCATTCGGATCGACCAGCGCGCGTTCGTCATGCTGACAATGAATCTCGACGAGTTCGCGGCCAATCGCGCGCAGCGCCTGCGCCGTCGCCGGCTGGTCATTCACAAAGGCGCGGGTGCGGCCGTCCGCCGCCTGCACGCGGCGCAACACCAGCTCGTCCTCGCTCGCCAATCCGAATTCGCGCGCCGCGAGATGAGCGGGATGATTGGCCGGCGTATCGAACGCCGCCGTCACCTGGCCCTGTTCGCAGCCGGCGCGCACGAGCGACGCGTCGCCCCGCCCCCCGAGCGCCAACCCGAAGGCGTCGAGCAGAATCGATTTTCCCGCGCCGGTCTCGCCCGTGAGCGTCGTCAGACCCGGCGCGAATTCCAGGTCGAGCGCGTCGATCAGCACGATGTCGCGAATGGAAAGACGGACCAGCATGAGGCGTTGCTCAAATGCCCTGGGCGCGCACATGCGCCGGAAGCCGCGCGCCGGCGACGCGCGGACGGCCCTCGATTATAGTCGCCAGCGCCCTTTTCCAAACGGAGATTTTATGGCCGATCTTGGCATCGACGACATTCGCGCCCTGCTGAGCGCAAAACCGCGACCCGTCGGCTGGCCGGCGCGGCGCGCCCGCATCGAGGAAGTCGGCGCCGTTTGGCCGGTCGCGCCGGATATCTCGTTGGAGCCGGCGTCGATCGACGGCATCGCCGCCGAATGGTCTTGCGCGCCAACGAGCGACCCCTCGCGCGCGCTGCTGTTCTTCCATGGCGGCGGCTACTGCTCCGGTTCGATCGTCAGCCACCGCCGCATGGCCACTGAAGCCGGACGCGCCGCGGGCGCTCGCACGCTCGCCGTCGCGTTCAGACTGGCGCCCGAGCATCCGTTTCCCGCCGCCTATGACGACGCGCTCGCGGCTTGGCGATTTCTTCGGGAACAGGGATTTGCCGCGCGCCAGATCGCGGTCGGCGGCGACAGCGCCGGCGCCGGCCTGACGCTTGCCTTGCTGATGCGGCTGCGTGATCTCCAGGAGCCGCTCCCCGCCTGCGCCTGGCTCGTTTCGCCTTGGACCGATCTCACCCTCTCCGGCGAAACGCTGGCGACGAAAGACGACGCCGACCCGCTGCTGCATAAGGCCTATCTCGAGGACCTCGCGCAGGCATACGTCCCGGCGGGAGTCGATCGCCGTGATCCGCGCGTCTCGCCGCTTTTTGGCGACCTCCGCGACTTGCCGCCCCTCATGATTCAGGTGGGTTCAAACGAAACGCTGCTCGCCGATTCGACGCGACTCGCCGCTGCGGCCGGCGCCGCCGACGTCTCGGTCACGCTGGAGATCTGGCCGCGCATGATCCATGCGTGGCACTTATGGAATGCAAGGCTTGAGGAGGGCCGGCGCGCGCTCGCGCATGCCGGCGCATTCATCCAGGCGCGACTATTGGAGGACGGCCAGATTCGCGTGGAGCGACTTTCCGATCTTCGAGAGCCATGAATCTGTGTATTCGTGCGGCTCGAGACCGTCGCTTTGCAGCAGCGCGTGGGCGTCCTTATACCACTGCGAATCCGGGTAATTATGTCCCAGGATGGCGGCGGCGGTCTGCGCTTCATTGGTGACGCCCATCGCGAGATAGGCTTCGGTGAGGCGATAGAGCGCCTCTTCGGTATGGCGCGTCATCTGATATTTGCCGAGAACGTCATGGAATCGGTTGATCGCGGCGGGGGAATTCTTGCGAAGCAGATAGAAGCGCCCGACGTTCATCTCCTTGGCGGCGAGCTGGTCTCGCGTCACCTGCATTTTGTATTTGGCGTCGTTCACATATTCCGACTTCGGAAATTTCTGTACGAGCTGCGTGAAAACCTCCAGCGCCTTCTCAGCCGACTGCTGATCGCGCATGACGTCCGGCACCTGATTATAGAAGGACATGCCCGCGAGATAGTAGACATAGGGCGTATCGGCGGAGTTCGGATAAAGTCCGATGTAGCGCATCGCCGACTGCACGGCGTCGTCATATTTGGGGTGCTCGTACTGAGCGAAGGTCGTCATCAGCAGCCCTTTGCGGGACCAGTCCGATGACGGATATTGCTTTTCCAATTCGCCAAATTTCTTGGCTGCTCCCTCGTAATCCTTGGCCTTCAGCCGCGCCAGACCGGCGTTATAGAGATCCTCGGCCGGAATGTCGGGCGTGACCTCGGTCTGATATTTCGTCCCGCCGCTGCCAAAGAGACCGAAACCGCTGGTGATCGAGTCCATGAGGTCGGCGCGCGCCGGCGCCGCGCCGATCGACAAGGCCGACGCCAAAGCCAACACTTTGATTGAACGATCGAAAACCGACATGTGTTGCCCCATTGCGGCGCTGCGCGACGCTCGCGCGGTCCCGGCGCCCTCTAAGCTCAATAAAGCCAAATCGTTGCTGGACGCCCTTGCCCTGCCCTGACGGCGGACGGCGCACCGATCCCGCCTTTGCGGTCGGCTGAAAGAAGAACCTTCCATCTGGCGAGATTATGGCGACAGGCTTCGGCCTGTCGCACTCACGCCTTCGTTATGCCCGCCGTCGAATTCGAGCGCCAGGGCGCCCGCGCGCGCCGCAGCTTCGAGGAGCGCGAGGTTGAGGCTATGGCCGCCGCGATAGGAGCGGAAGGCGCCTATGATCGGCGCCCCGGCCAGCGCCAGATCGCCCACGACGTCGAGCATCTTGTGACGTACGCTTTCGTCGGCGAAACGCTCCCCCTGCGGATTGATCGCGGCGCGCGCGTCAAAGACGAGCGTATTGTCGAGATTGGCGCCGAGCGCCAGACCTTCACGCCACAGCCGCTCGGCGTCGCGCAGGAATCCGAAACTGCGAGCGCCGGCCAGTTCGCGCCGGAACGTCTCGGGCGTCAGATCAAGCGCCAGGCGTTGGCGGCCGACTGGACTGGGAAAGGCTATTTCCACATCCAGATGGAGGCCGGATTCTGCCGGCCGCAGTTCCGCCCAGCCGGCCCCGTCGGATACGCGCGCCGGATTGACGACGCGCAACACGCGCCGAGGCGCAGTAAGCGCCACGACGCCGGCCTCGTCGATCGCTAAGACGAAGTCTCGCGCCGAGCCGTCCATCGCTGGAACCTCGTCGCCTTCGAGCAAAACCAGCGCATTGTCGACGCGAAGCGCCGCAAGCGCGGCCATCACATGCTCGACCGTCGACACGCTTGCGCCGTCGCCGGCGAGCTGTGTGCGCAATGTCGATGCGTCGACGCGCGACCAATGCGCTTCGATATCGGCTCCGGCGACGCTGAAAACGATCCCAACGTCAGCGCCGGCCGGCGCGAGCGTGATGCTGGCGGGACGACCGCCATGCACGCCCTGGCCGGTTAACGTGAAGCTTCGTGCGAGTGTCTGCTGAACCGCTGGCGCGGCCGCGCTCCCGGGACGCGCAGCGCGGCGCGCGCGCAACGCAGGTCGGCGTGAATCCGAAAGAATGGCGCAACCCTCCCCTAAAGCCCGGACGAACGATAGCAAATCCGGGCGCCGACGCTCCAGTCACGCTTTCTTACAGTTTGTTACAAGACCCGGCGGCCAAAATGAAAAGGCCCGCGCGAGGCGGGCCTTTTCCGGTTGTCGAGAATGTCTTCAGTGGTTGGCCTGGCGACGCAGGAAGGCCGGGATCTCCAGATGATCCTCCTCGGACGGGCGCGGCTGCAAGGCGCGACGACCGTGCGGATCGAGCGCAGCATGTCCGCCGGCGCCGACCGGCGCCGGAGCGGCCGGTCGCTTGCCATATTCGGCGTGTGTCGCCGAAGGCTGGCCTGTGGGAGCCATTTGCGGGCGCGGGGCCGGCGCCGCGGGTCCGCCATGCATCGAGCCATGCATCGAATCTTCCTGACGGCTCGCCCCGAAGGAGGCGAGGCGCTCGAAAATCGATTTGCGACGAGGGTCGCCAGCGCCCATCTGCTGACGTAGCTGTTCCTGGATGGGCTGGGGAAAATCCTCGATCTGTGGCATGCGCGGCGCACGCGGCTGCTCGGGCGCCGGAGGCACATAGGCGACCGCCGGCGCTTCGTGACGCTCGGCTTCGTACCTCGGCTCGCCATAGGCGAGACGCGGCGGCGCCGGCTCGAGGTAAATGCCATGCGGCGGCGCCTGCTCAGAATAATAGCCCGCGGCAGCGTGTGGCTCTTCGCGATGACGCAGAACCGGCGCGGCCTCGACGGCCGGCGCCTGCTGGGCGCGCGCCTGCTGCAACTGGGCGCGCAGGCGCTCGGCGGCCTCGGCGAGACGCGATTCGCTCGTCGGATCATCGGCCGTGATCGCGGTCAGGTCGATGCCCGTCGCGACGACGGAGACGCGCACCACGCCTTCAAGCGAGGAATCGAATGTCGCGCCCAGAATGATGTTGGCGTCCTCGTCGACCTCCTGGCGAATACGGCTCGCCGCCTCGTCGACTTCGTAGAGCGTCAGATCGTGGCCGCCGGTGATCGAGATCAGCAGGCCGCGCGCGCCCTTCATCGACACTTCGTCAAGCAGCGGATTGGCGATCGCGGCTTCCGCGGCAAGATTGGCGCGATTTTCACCCGTGGCTTCGCCGGTGCCCATCATCGCCTTGCCCATGCCGCGCATGATCGAACGGACGTCAGCAAAATCGAGGTTGATGAGGCCTTCCTTGACCATCAAATCCGTAACCGACGCGACTCCCGAATAGAGAACCTGGTCGGCCATGGCGAAGGCGTCGGCGAAGGTCGTCTTCTCCGTGGCGATGCGGAAGAGATTCTGATTCGGGATGACGATCAGCGTATCGACGCATTTTTGCAGTTCGGAGATGCCCGATTCGGCGATGCGCAGGCGACGCTGGCCTTCGAAATGGAACGGCTTCGTCACGACGCCGACGGTGAGAATGCCCATTTCGCGCGCGATCTGCGCGATCACCGGCGCGGCGCCCGTGCCGGTGCCGCCGCCCATGCCGGCGGTGACGAAGCACATATGCGCGCCGGAGAGATGCTCGCGAATTTCTTCGCGCGCTTCTTCCGCGGCGGCCCGGCCGACTTCCGGCTGAGCGCCAGCGCCCAGCCCTTCGGTCACCTGCAGGCCCATTTGGATGATTCGCTCGGCCTGCGACGACGCGAGCGCCTGGGCGTCAGTATTGGCGACAAGGAAATCGACGCCCGACAGACCAGAGGTGATCATATTGTTGACGGCGTTGCAGCCACCGCCGCCGACGCCGCAAACCATGATGCGGGGCTTCAATTCCCTGAGTTCGGGAGCTTTAAGGTTGATCGTCATCTGCCAGGCCTCTCACCAATGCGTTCACAACTCGGCGCCCGTTGTCCTTCGCCCTTGGACGCCCGGTCGCCGAACGCGTCGTCCTTGGCAATCACCCCCGGCGCGTCGAAGGGCGCGCCGGGTCGAAAGAATCACTTCACGCGATACTAGAAGCTTTCTCTTAACCATCTCCCTACGCGCGAGATGTATCCGTCAGTTCCCGTCGCCGCGCGCTCGATCCGGCGCGGCTCGAAATATTCGTGCGCGGCGACTTGCGGATAGACGAGCAGCCCGGCCGCGGCCGCGAAGGCGGGGCTCTTGGAGGAATCCGGCAAGCCCTCGACGCCGATCGGACGTCCCACCCGAACCTGTCCGCCGAGAATGCGGCGCGCCGCCTCGGCGACGCCTGTGAGCTGGCTGGCGCCGCCCGTCAGCACGATACGACGGCCAGGACCGCTCGGATGGCCGGCCTTCGCCAAGCGATCGCGCAGGAACTCCAGCGTTTCCTCTATTCGCGGGCGGATAATGCGCACGAGATGCGATTTAGGCGCATGCGCCTTGTGATCGCTCTCACCGACGTGATCGAAGGAAATGGTTTCGCGCTCGTCTGACGTCGAAGCGATCGCCGAGCCGTGAAAGGTCTTCAGCCGCTCCGCGTCGGAGAGCCGCGCGTCGAGTCCGCGCGCGATGTCCATCGTGACGTGGGCGCCGCCAAGCGTGACGGCGTCCAGGTGAATCATCTCGCCCCGGGCGAAGACGGCCACGGATGTTGATCCAGCGCCCATGTCGATAACCACGACGCCCATTTCTGCCTCGTCGGGTTCGAGCGTGGAGAGTCCGGCGACATAGGGCGCGGCGGCCATGGCTTCGACGCTGAGATGGCTGCGCTCGACGGCGACGAGAAGATTGCGGGCGGCGGCCTGATCGCAGGTCGCGACGTGGAGATCGACCGCCAGCTCTTCGCCGATCATGTCTTTAGGCTCTCGGATGCCAGACACGCCGTCGAGCGAAAAGCCCGTCGGCAGCGAGTGCACGGCGACTCGGCCGCGCTGGAGATGATGCGCGGCCGAAGCCTCGAGAACCCGATGAATGTCGTGTTCGGCGACTTCACGGCCGCCAATCACGCGTTTCGCCTGAAAATGCTGCGAGGACAGTCGGCCGCCCGACGCCGTGACAATGACGCGCTCCACCTGCATGCCGGCCATGCGCTCGGCGGCGTCGACGGTTTGCCGGATCGCGGCATCGGCGGCGTCCATGTCGACCACGAGGCCGTTCTTCACGCCCAGAGAGCGCTGATGGCCAATGCCAACGACGCGAACGCGATGCGTGCGCCAATCGCCGGGCGCGACCACGCCAAGCGGGGTCAGCCGCGCGATCAGGCAGGCGATCTTCGACGTGCCGACGTCAAGCGCCGCGAACGTCGCGGAGCGACGCGGCGAGAGCGGCTTCATGCGCGGTGGGACACCAGGAGAAATCATGCAGCTAACCACCACTCTTGGTCGACTTGCGCGGCGCAAGCTGCGCTTCGCGCGCCGCAGCGGCCTCTTCCGTCAGCCTGACGCTGACGCGGTCGGGAATACGCAAGTCGATGAACATGACGTCCTTGTCGAGGATCCGCGCCTCTCGCTGCAGCCGCGCGAGCGTCTCCAGCGCGCCGGATGGATCGATCTCCGGCAGTTTCACCGTGACGCCATTCGTCACCTCGAAGTTCCAGCGGCGTCCCGCGACGAGCACGCCGGCCTTGATGCGATGCGCAAGGTCGCCAGCCTTCGTCAACAGCATGAGAAATTCGAGCAGACGCTTCTGCGCGCCCTCGCCGACGACGAACGGCAGACCGAGATAGCGCTGGTCGCGCAACTCATCGATCGGCACGCCGTCTTCGGAAATGACGGCGACGCGTCCGTCGCGCTGCCACAAGGCGCTTGGCTGCCGCTCTTCGATCGCGACGACCAGGCGATCGGGGTATAGCTTCATCACCCGCGCGGTTTTGACGAGGGGGACCTGCATCAGCCGGTCGCGCACCGCCGTCGCATCGAGAAAAGGCAAGGAGTTTCGCGGCCCGACGCCCGCGGCCTCGAGAAGTTCGCGTTCGGTCAACCGCGATTGACCGGTGATGGTGACGGCGGAAATCGGAAACCCGGCGACGCGCGCCGCGATGTCGTAGAGCTCACCCTCGCTTGCGACGAGAGCGGCGTAGCCGCCGTTCTCGACAAATCCCGCCGCGCCGATAGCGGCGAAGAGCGCAAGCGTCGCCAGAGCGCCGACGCCGGGACGGCCCAGCAAGGCGAGGCGCGAAAGGAGACGTTCACCGCGGGTTCTTCGCGCCGACGCGCGCGGAGCGACCGCCGCGGGGGCGGCGGGAACGGCTGCCGGCGGGATGGTCGCAACGGCGACCGCCGCCAAGGCGTATGGGGCTTCTCCGGGAACGATGGGGACGAGCGAGTGCCGAGCCGAAAATGACTCTCTCAACGATCGCAGGATGCGTCTTCCACCATCCATCTGACCAACTCGCCGAATGAAAAACCTGCGTATGCCGCCATTTCTGGCACGAGCGAGGTCTCCGTCATTCCCGGCTGCGTGTTCACCTCCAACACGACGAGTTCGCCCGTACCTCCGGGGCGGTCGTCGTATCGGAAGTCCGCGCGGCTTACGCCGCGACAGCCGAGAGCTCGGTGAGCCTCAAGGGCCAAATGTTGGACCTCTTGGTAAATATTCAGTTTAAGATTTGCCGGAAGGACGTGTTTCGAGCCGCCCTTGGCGTATTTGGCGTGATAATCGTACCAGCCGCCGTCGGCCGCGAGAATTTCGATCACGTCAAGCGCCTTGTCGTTCATGACGGCGCATGTGAGTTCGCGCCCGGCGATGAATTGCTCCGCAAGCATCATGTCGCCATGAGTCCAATCCTCGCGCCATAATTCCTGCGGGGGATGCTCTTGGCCCTCGCTAACGATGAAGACGCCGAAGGAGGAGCCTTCGGAGACGGGCTTGAGGACATAAGGAAGGGGCAGCGCGTGCGCTTTGGCGGCGTCCAGCCTGTGCAGAACGCGCCCTTTTGGCGTCGGAACGCCGGCGGCCGCCATCACCGTCTTCGCGACATCCTTTTTCATCGCCGCCGAAGAGGCGAGCACGCCCGAATGCGTGTAGGGGATGCGCAGAATTTCCAGCACGCCCTGAATGCAGCCGTCCTCGCCGAACTTGCCGTGGAGCGCGTTGAAGGCGACGTCCGGTTTGAGCGCCGCAAGGACATTCGCGACGTCATGTCCCGCGTCGACGCGGGACACTTGAAACCCCTGCTCTTCAAGAGCTTTCGCGCAGGCCTCGCCCGAGCGCAATGAAATTTCGCGTTCGGCGGAAAGTCCGCCCATCAGAACGGCGACGTGCTTGGTCATGTGCTCTCGACTTGAAAAATGCCAACTAGAGATCCGAATAGGCGGCTTCGTCGGCTTCCGAAGCCCATTCGGTGAATATGGCGAAAGGACAGAGCGAGTCGCTTAACGCGCCTGACGCTGGCGAAACTCGATCTTCGACCGAAGGACTCTTCTTCGGTCCCTGCTCGTCGCCGCTTTTCGACGTGGCCGCCGTTTCAGTAGCGTCCGAGGATCGGTGCGATTTTTTTCGAGGCGGCACGGCGGGAATCTCCTCAGGCGTCCACGCTAAGATCTCAGCAACGGCGACGCAATCTCATTGCGCCATTCATCTCAAGCGACGCCTATGCGCTTGATCTCCCAATGCAGTTCGACGCCGCTCGTCTCGCGCACGCGCCGGCGCACCTCTTCGCCAAGCGCCTCGATGTCGGCGGCGCTCGCGCGGCCGCGATTGATGAGAAAATTGCAGTGCATCTCGCTGACCTGCGCATCGCCGACGACGAGTCCGCGACAGCCGGCCGCGTCAATCAACCGCCATGCTTTTTCGCCGTCGGGATTCTTGAAGGTCGAGCCGCCGGTCTTTTCCTTGATCGGCTGCGAGGCCTCGCGCGCCGCCGTGATGCGGTCCATCTCGGCGATGATCGTCGCCGGATCGCCAGGACGTCCCTGGTAAAGCGCCTGCGTGAAGATCACGTCGTCGGGGGCGGAGCAATGGCGATAGGCATAGCCCATGTCGGCGACGCCAAAGACCCGGATGTCGCCAGCGCGGTCGACGCCGCGCGCTTCAATCAGCGCGTCCTTGGTTTCGCCGCCATGCGCGCCGGCGTTCATGCGCAGCGCGCCGCCGATGGCGCCGGGAATGCCGCGATAGAAGGTCAGCCCGTCAACGCCCGCTTCGGCGGCCGCGCGCGCCGCCTTCACGTCGGGAACCGCGGCGCCGACTCGAAGCCTGCAGCCGTCCTCGACGACGATCTCGCCAAAGCCCTTGGCCGACAGGCGTATGACCACGCCTTCGACGCCGCCGTCGCGCACGATCAGATTGGAGCCAAGGCCGACGACGGTGACGGCAATCTCTCGCGGCAGTCGCGCGAGGAAATAGGCAAGATCGGCCTCATCCGCCGGCATGAACAGGATCTGCGCCGGCCCGCCGACGCGAAACCATGTGTAAGGCGCGAGCGGCTCATTGGCGGATATCTTTCCGCGCAGCTCGGGCGCGAAGCGGGCGATATCGTGGGAAAGATCGGCGAAGGTCATCTGCGGCTTTCGGCTTGATCGACGCTACGTCACAGCTCGGCGATTTGGACGACGCGCACGCCATGACTCGAGCGGAATCGGCGATCGTTGGTGACGAAGATATCGCATTGCGCGGCCAACGCCGTTCGAAAATGCACAGCGTCTATCAGTCTTAGGCCGAGATCGGCGCCGAGGCGCGCCGCCCCGATGAGCGTTTCGATGTCCACAGGCCGAATGTCGAAAGTCCCCTCCTCGAAGAACAGTCGATCGTAACCGTTTTCGAGCACCTGACTCTGACGTCTGAAGGCGCCGTAGAAGCATTCCGCAACGCAGATTTCGCTGGTGACAAAGGTCGTGTTTTGTTCAATCAGGGCATACCAGAGGCTGGAGATCTTCGAATAAAATTCCGGATTCGCCTCGATGAAATAGATGACCGAGTTTGCGTCGAAATAGGCCCGCCCGCCTTCGAGCGGAAGCGCCTCATTCATCGCCGCGGAATTCACGGATGCGCGCGTCGATCTCCTCAATGGATTGCGGTCCGACAAGCCGGTGGCCGATTCCCTCCAGCTCCTTCAGGCGACGAATGCGCTCTTGCGGCGAAGGCTGGGTCTCCTTCTGCACGATGCGCGGAAGAAACTGCTTCAGCGTTTCCTCAACGAGATAAGAACGCGAACGGCGCGTGCGCCGCGCCGCCTCGTCAAGGATTTTGCGCGTTTCGTCGGTCAGACGAACGGATGTGGGCGTAGGCGCGGCGGATTTCATGATTCGGAGAGGACTGACTACGATGTAGTCGAATGTAGTAGCGATTCTGCGGAAGTCAAATCATGCCACATAAATTCACGTCCCTTCGTCACCCGGTTGACGGAAATGTCGGGGAAGTCATGCCGGGCCCCCTCCCCAACCCTCCCCCTTTTCGCGGGAGAGGGAGCGGGCCACGCGCTTCATCCAGATTGCGCAAGAGCCGCTCGTTAGGGTCCGTTCGAAGTCGGCTGTTGCCGACTTCGGAGTCGATGCGCAAACCGGGAACACCCGGTTTGCCTCAGCGGGGGAGGGACAGGGAGGGGGCAAGAGCAAATTCAACTCCCCTGCCCCGCCGCGAGCTGCTCCGGCAGCGCATAGGCCCACTGCGTGATATTGCCGGCGCCAAGACACACGACATAATCACCCGGCGCGACGATCTCGCGAACCATCGCCGCCAGCACTTCGGGAGAGGGAAGCCCCATCGCGCGGCGATGGCCATGCGCCTTGATGGCGGACACAAGCGCGTCGCGATCGACGCCCGGTATCGGCTGCTCGCCTGCGGAATAGACATCAGCGATGATGACCACATCGGCGTCGTTGAAGCAGGTGGCGAATGCATCAAAAAGCGACTGCAGCCGCGAATAGCGATGCGGCTGCATCAGCGCGACGACCTTGCCCTTGGTGGAGGCGCGCGCCGCGCGCAGCACGGCGGCGATTTCGACCGGATGATGTCCATAGTCGTCGAAAATCTGCACGCCGTTCCATTCGCCGGTCTTGGTGAAGCGCCGCTTCACGCCGCCAAAGCCGGCAAGCGCCTTGCGGATTTGTTCGGGCGACAGGCCGAGCTGATTGGCGACGGCGATCGCCGCCGTCGCATTCAACGCATTGTGATGGCCCGGCATCGGCAGGACGAGATTTTCGAGATAGATCGCCTGCGACGTCTTGCGGTCGCGCAGCAGCACATTGAACTTCGACACGCCGCCCTCGAGATCGACGTCGAGCAGACGCACGTCGGCCTGCGGATTTTCGCCATAGGTGATGACGCGGCGGTCCTCGATGCGGCCGACGAGCTCCTGCACGGTCGGATGATCGAGGCACATCACCGCGAAGCCGTAGAAGGGAATATTCTCGACGAAGTTGCGGAAGGCTTCCTTGATCGCGTCGAATGTATGGAAATGGTCGAGATGTTCGGGATCGATATTGGTGACGATGGCGACGTCCGCCGGCAGTTTGAGAAACGTGCCGTCGCTTTCGTCGGCCTCCACCACCATCCAGTCGCCGGCTCCAAGACGCGCATTCGTGCCATAGGCGTTGATGATGCCGCCGTTGATCACCGTCGGATCGAGGCCGCCGGCGTCGAGCAGCGTCGCAACGAGCGAGGTCGTCGTCGTCTTGCCATGCGTGCCGGCGATGGCGACGCATTGCTTGAGGCGCATCAGCTCGGCCAGCATTTCAGCGCGACGCACGACCGGCAGACGTTTTTCGCGCGCCAAGACAAGTTCGGGATTGTCGCGCTTTATTGCGGTCGAGACGACGACGACGGCGGCGTCGCCGAGATTTTTCGCGTCATGTCCGATGCTGATCGTCGCGCCTTTGTCGACAAGCCGCTTGACGTTGGCGTTTTCCCCCGCGTCCGATCCCTGCACCTTGTAGCCGAGATTGAGCAGCACTTCGGCGATACCAGACATGCCGATGCCGCCGATGCCGACGAAATGAATCGGGCCCAACTCTTTCGGCAGTTTCATTCCTAGCTCCGTTTCGTAGCGCCTATCCGCGCCACATCGATAATCAGATCGGCGAGCCGATCGGCGGCGTCGGCGACGCCGACCCGCCCGGCGGCTTCGGCGCGCGCGGAAAGCTGCGCCGGCGCATGGATGAGGTCACAAAGCCGCCGTGTCAAAAATTCCGGCGTGAAGTCGCTCTGCCGCACGGTTTCCGCGCCGCCAGCCTGCTCCAGAAAGGCGGCGTTCGCCGCCTGATCCTGGTCGAGCGCATGCGGCAGCGGCACCAGCATCGCCGGTCGCCCGACGACCGCAAGCTCCGAGACCGTCGACGCGCCGGCGCGGGTGATGACGAAATGCGCCGCAGCGAGCCGCGCCGGGAAGTCCGCGAAAAAGGGCGCAATCTCGGCGCCGACCCCAGCGCCGGCGTAGATCGCCTCGACCCGCGCGATATCTTCGGGACGCGCCTGTTGAACGACGGAGATTTTCGCCCGCAGCGCATCGGGGAGCGCCGCAACGGCCGCCGGCACGATGTCCGCCATGACGCGGGCGCCCTGAGAGCCGCCGGCGACCAGCAGCCGGAAGATTCCGTTATCGAAGCTTGGATAGGGCGTCTGGGCGGCCTCGAGCACATTGGGACGCACCGGATTGCCGGTGACGATGACCTTGCTTTGCAGGGCCGGCGGCACGGCGAGAGTCGGCAGACCGGCGGCGATCCTGTCGACGCGGCCGGCGAGGAAGCGATTGGCCTTGCCCATGACGCCGTTCGCTTCGTGCAAAGCGCTCGGCACGCCGAGATAGGACGCCGCAAGCAAGGGCGGGACGGTCGGGTAGCCGCCGAAACCGATCACCACGGCCGGTTTGACCTGGCGCAGCAGCGCGGCCGCCTGCGCCGTGCCGAGGGCGAGACGCGCGACCGCCTGGGCCTTGGCCAGCAGCGAGCCGCCCCGCGGCGTGCCGGCGGGGATCACATGCATGGCGCGCGCCGGAAAGCCGCCGCCGTAGCGCAGGGCGCGCTCCTCGGTGACGAGCTCCACCGCCAGCCCGCGGGCGGCGAGCGCATGCGCGAGCGCCTCGGCCGGAAAAAGATGGCCGCCGGTGCCGCCGGCGGCGAGGAGAATCGGCGAATCGATCATACCGAGGCTTTTATCACGCGGCGGCGGGCGCGCCCGTCGCGGCGAGCTCACTCAGCACGCGGGACCGCGGCCGCTTGCGCGTGACGGCGAGCAGAAAGCCCATGCCGAGCGACAGCGAAATAAGCGAAGAGCCGCCATAGGAGACGAAGGGCAGCGTCATGCCCTTGGCGGGCATGAGATGCACGTTCACCGCCATATTGATGCAGCTCTGCAGGCCAAACAGCATCACGAGTCCTGCAGTCGCAAAACGACAGAAGGGATCGCTGTTGCGCGCCGCCGAGAACAGCCCCCGCACCACGACGAAGGCGAAGACCCCGGCAAGCGCGATGCAGACAAGGACGCCGAATTCCTCGCCGATGACGGCGAAGATGAAATCGGTGTGGGAGTCGGGCAGGATGCGCTTGATGACCCCTTCGCCCGGGCCCTTGCCGAACCACGAACCGGCGATGAAGCTCTCAAGCGCCGTCTCCGACTGGAAATTCGCGGGCACGCCCGCGACCGGCGGCGGCGGCTCCAGAAAGGATTCGATGCGCGCGTGGACGTGCGGCACGAATTTGTAGGCGAGCAGCGCCGAGACGCCGCCAAGCCCGCCCAATCCGACAACCCAGATCCAGTGCAAGCCGGCCATGAAAAACAGCGCCGCCCAGACAATCGAAATCAGCATCGTCTGGCCGAAATCAGGCTGCAGCATCAGCGGCGCGATCGCGATCGGCAGCAGCAGAAGCGCGATCAGATTGCCTGGAACATCCTTGCGACGCGCCCCTTCGGAGAAAGCCCAGGCGACGAGCACGACGAAGGCGGGCTTCAAGAATTCCGAGGGCTGAACGCCGAAGATCCATCGCTTCGCGCCCTTCACTTCCTGACCGTAGAAGATGGTGGCGAAGACGAGCGCCAGAGAGACGATGAAGATCACGAGCGCCAGCCGGCGCACGTGACGCGGCGAAAGAAACGACGTCGCGATCATCAAGACGAGCGCCGGCAGAAGATAGAGCACCTGCCGGTTGACGAAGTGGAAGGTCGGCAGATGCAGCCGCTCCGCGACGGGCGGGCTGCCGGCCATGGCGAAGACGAGGCCGGCGACGATCAGCAGGGCGAGGCTCGCGAGCAGCCAGCGATCCACTGTCCACGCCCAGTCGGAGAATAACGATCGTTCGGCGCGCGAGATCATGTCAGCTCTCCTTTTCGCGCCGCGATCACGGCGGGAAGCCCCTCAACGACGCCGCGAAACGCGTCGCCCCTCGCCTCGAAATTGGCGAATTGGTCATAGGAGGCGCAGGCCGGCGACAGCAGCACGACCGGCTCGGGGGCGCCTTCGGCAAGCGCATCGAGCGCCGCGCGCGTCGTCGCGACGTCGAGCGTTCCGCAATGTTCGAAAGGCAGTGCGCCTTCCAGCGTGCGCGCAAAATCGCCCGCCGCCTCGCCGATCAGATAGGCTTTGCGTATGCGCGAGAAATGCGGACGCAGCGGTTCGACGCCGCCCTCTTTCGATCGGCCGCCGAGAATCCAGTAGATATCGGTAAAGCTCACCAAGGCCTTTTCGGCAGCGTCGGCGTTGGTCGCCTTCGAGTCGTTGACGAACAGCGCGCGCTCGATGCGCCGGACTTCCTCCATCCGATGCGGCAGGCCGGGGAAGCTCAACAGGCCGCGCAGGATCTCATCGTCGTCCAGTCCGCACTCCCACGCGGCGGCGGCGGCGAAGGCGGCGTTCTGCGCATTATGCGCGCCGCGAAGCGCGCGTGCGCCTTCTAGCGAACCGATCAGCTCGGCCTCCTCGGGCGGATGTCCCTGCTCGCGGAAATAGACGCTTCGATCCTCGACATAGAACCCCCAGTCGAGCGCACGCTTCCCGGAGACCGGCACGACGCGCCGCTCGGGGGACTCGGCTTCAACGAGGCGCGCGCCGACCGCATGGCAATAAGCGTCGTCGACGCCGACCAGAGCCACCTCCGCCGCGGCGACGAGCCGCTCCTTAATCGCTGCGTAATTTTCGATTGTGCCGTGACGATCGATATGGTCCGGCGTGATGTTGATCAGCACGCCGATGGTCGGCGCCAGCGAGGGCGCGAGGTCGATCTGGAACGACGAGCATTCGATGACGTGAATGCGCTCGTCGGACGGCGGCTCGAGGTCGAGAATCGGCACGCCGATGTTGCCGCCGAGCTGAACGTCGCGGCCGGCCTCGCGCAAGATATGCGCGATCAGCGCCGTGGTGGTCGATTTGCCGTTGGTGCCGGTGATGGCGATGAAGGGCGATCCCCCGGCGCGCGCTTCGCGTTCGCGGCAGAACAGCTCGACGTCGCCGATGATCTCGACTCCGGCGGCCGTCGCCGCCTGCACCGTCCAATGCGGCTCGGGATGGGTCAGCGGCACGCCGGGAGAGAGAATGAGCGCATCGAAGCCGCTCCAATCCGCAACCGCAAGATCCTCGAGCGCTACGCCTTGCGCGACGGCCTTGAGTCGGCCGGCTTCGCCATCGTCCCAGGCGGCGACCTGCGCGCCGCCGGCGATCAGCGCGCGGGCCGTCGACAGGCCCGAACCGCCTAATCCGAAAAGCGCGACGCGCTTGCCCTTGAACGTCTCGATCGGCGTCATCGTCACCTCAGCTTCAAGGTCGAGAGGCCCATCAGGGCCAGGACGAAGGCGATGATCCAGAAGCGGATGACGATCTGCGGCTCCTTCCAGCCCTTGTGTTCAAAATGATGATGGATCGGCGCCATTAGGAAGATGCGCTTGCCGGTCAGCTTGTAATAGACCACCTGGATGATGACTGAGGCGCCTTCGATGACAAAAAGGCCGCCGACGATGACGAGCACGAACTCCTGCTTCACCGCCACCGCCACGGAGCCGACGAGCCCGCCCAGCGCCAGCGAGCCGGTGTCGCCCATGAAGATTTGGGCGGGCGGCGCGTTGAACCACAGAAAGCCGAGCCCTGCGCCGATGAAGGCCGAGCAGACGATCGTCAATTCGCCGACGCCCGCCACGTAATTGACGCCGAGATAATTCGAAAAGATCGAATTGCCGACGAGATAGGCGAAGATCGCGAAGGCGCCGGCGGCGATCATCGACGGCACGATGGCGAGGCCGTCGAGTCCATCGGTGAGATTGACGCAATTGCCCGCGGCGACGATGACGAAAGCGCCAAAAAGGATGAAGAGCGGACCCAGCGTCGCGACATAGCCTCTCACCATGGGGATGGCGAGCTTCGTCATGTTGTCGCCGCCGGTCTCCATCAGCGCGTAGCAGGCCAGGCCGGCAATCATAAACTCAAGCGCCAATCGCATCTTGCCCGAGAAGCCGGCGTGCGACTGCTTGGTGACCTTGAGATAGTCGTCATAAAAGCCGATGAGGCCAAAGCTGACGGTGACAAAGAGCACGATCCACACATAGGCATTGCGTAAATTCGCCCAGAGCAGCGTCGCCGCGACCAGCCCCGAGAGGATCATCAGGCCGCCCATCGTCGGCGTGCCTTTTTTGGTCACAAGATGCGAAGCCGGTCCGTCCTCGCGGATCGGCTGGCCCTTGCCCTGTTTGATGCGCAACGCGGCGATCACGCCCGGTCCGAAGAAGAAGACGAAGAACAGCGCGGTCGCCGCCCCCATAGCAGCGCGAAAAGTGATGTAACGGAAGACGTTTAGCGGACTGTAAAGATAAGAGAAGTCCGCAAGCAGCGTCAGCATCGTCTCTCCTCAGTTCACCATTTCGGGGGCGAATGCGCTTTTCAAGGCCGCGACGATCCGCGCCATCCGCGAACCATTGGAGCCCTTCACCATCACCACATCGCCGGGACGAACCGCTGCGAGAACGGCCTCTTCCAGCTCCAGCGCCGTCGCCCGATGCGCCGCGCGCATCGAATCAGGCACAGCGTAACTCAAGCGTGACATCAATGGCCCCGAGGTGAATAGCAGATCGACGTTCGCGCCAATGAGGTCGTGAGCGAGCTCCGCGTGCAGTTCAGCCGCCTGAGGCCCGAGCTCCAGCATGTCGCCGAGCACGGCGATGCGCCGGCCTCCAGGTCCTGTGGCCGCGCCGCCGAGCAGCTGCAGCGCCGCCCGCATGGAGGTCGGGTTGGCGTTGTAGCTTTCGTCGATAAGCGTAAACGCGCCCTCTGGCGTCGCTATTTTTTCGCGCTGGCCGCGTCCCGAAGGCGGCGTGAATTCGCCGAAGGCCGCCGCAGCTTCCTCCAAATCCACGTCGAAAACGACGCCCACGAGCAGCGCCGCGAGCGCGTTCATGGCGATATGCTTGCCGGGAGCGCCGATGCGAAAGCGCAGGCGCCGCTCGAGAATTTCCGCCTCGACCTGCGCGCCTTCGCCGGCAGGCTCGTACGACAGGAGCCGCGCATGCGCGCCATCCGTCTCGCCGAACCCAAAGACATGGCTGGCGGTCGGCGCAGCCGCCGCGGCGAGACGCTCGTAAAATCCATCGTCACGGTTGATGATCGCGACGCCGCCATCGAGCGCGGAAAAGATTTCCGCCTTGGCGTCCGCAATCTTCTCGATTGATCCGAAATATTCGAGATGAACCGGCGCGATGCGGGTCACGACGGCGACGTGGGGGCGCACCTGAGCGACGAGCGCGGCGATCTCGCCCGCGTGATTCATGCCGAGTTCGAACACGCCAAAGCGCGACTCCGCCGGCATGCGGGCGAGCGTCAACGGCACGCCCCAGTGATTGTTGTAAGACGCCGTCGAGGCATGCGTTTCGCCGAAACGCGACAGCATCAGCCGGATCATGTCTTTCGTCGAGGTTTTGCCGACGGAGCCGGTGACGGCGGCGATGAAGGCGGCGCTTCGTTCACGCGCCCGCGCGCCGAGCGACTCGAGTGATTGCTGCACGTCTCTGACGACGAACAGCGGCCCGGCGCCTGAAAACTCAGCCGCATGCGCTTCGTCGACGACCGCCGCCGCCGCGCCCTTCTCAAAAGCCGCTCGCACGAAGTCGTGACCATCGCGCGTCTCGCCCTTGATGGCGATAAACAGATCGCCGGGCTGAAGGGTGCGGGTATCGATGGAAACGCCCGTGGCTTCGCGCGCAAGGCCGCCGCTCGCGCGCGCGCGCAGCGCGCCGACCAGCGCCAATCCCGACCATAACGGCCTCTTGGTCATGGATGATTCTCCTTGAGCGCCTGCGCAATCGCCTCATGATCAGAGAAAGGCAAAACGCTGTCGCCGACGATCTGCCCGGTTTCATGGCCCTTTCCAGCCACGACGAGCGCATCGCCCGCTTCAAGCCCCGCGACGGCCTTGGCGATCGCCGCGCGCCGGTCTCCGATCTCGATGATGTGCGCCGCGCCGCTACGGGTTCCTTCGAGAATTTCTGCGCGAATGGCGGCGGCGTCCTCGCTGCGCGGATTGTCGTCCGTGACGATGGCGACATCGGCCGCGCGGGCGACGATGTCTCCCATCAGCGGGCGCTTGCCACGATCACGATCGCCGCCGCACCCGAAGACGACAATCAGGCGTTTTTTTGTCAGCGGCCGTAAAGTGGCGAGCACTTTCTCCAGCGCGTCGGGCTTATGCGCGTAATCTACGAAAATCGGCGCGCCATGACGCTGGCCGACGAGTTCGAGCCGTCCCGGCGCGCCCTTGAGCGCGTCGAGCGCCGCAAAGACCTGCCCCGGATCATCGCCGCTGGCGATGGCCAGCCCGGCGGCGACGAGCGCGTTCGAGACCTGGAAGGCGCCGGCAAGCGGCAGATTGACCTCATAGTCGGCGTCATTATGGCGGAGCCGCAGCGACGTCGCTAAGGCGGACGGCGTCGCCGAAAGGAGCCTTATCGTCTCTCCCTTCGAACCGACGCTCAAAATTGTGAGGCCCCTCGCGCGGCAAATGTCGATGACGCGGGACGCAATGTCGCTGTCCGCGTCGATCACCGCCGTCTGGCCGGGGTGCAGCAGCGTGTCGAAGAGCCGCATCTTCGCGGCGAAATACTCCTCCATGTCGGCGTGATGGTCGAGATGGTCGCGCGAGAAATTGGTGAAGCCCGCGACGTCGACGCGCATGCCGTCGAGCCGCCGCTGATCGATCCCGAGCGACGACGCCTCCATGGCGAGATGCGTCACGCCCCGTCCAGCAAGTTCGTCCAGCGTTCTATGCAGTTCGACGGGTCCGGGCGTCGTCAGCGCTCCATAATGCGCGCCGCGAGAATCGACGATTCCGACGGTGCCGAGCGACGCCGCCTCATGTCCAAGCGCGGCCCAGATCTGGCGCAAGAAGGCCACCACCGACGTCTTGCCGCTCGTTCCCGTAACCGCCGCGATCGTCGACGGCTGACGCGAAAAGAAGCGCGCGGCGGCGAGGGCCAGGGCGCGCCGAACGTCATCGACGACGACAAGCGGCAGCGGGCTGTCAGCTCTCCGCTGCGCGACGACGACGCAGGCGCCGCGCGACTTCGCGTCGGCGACATAGGACATGCCGTCGCCGGCGTGGCCCGGGATGGCGAAAAAGGCAAAGCCGCCGCGCGCCATTCGACTATCCGCCGTCAGGCCGGAGACCTTGAGCCCGCGCAAGGCGGGCTCAAGGTCTGGCGTCGCAAGCAGTTCGGAAAGCAGCATCAATGCCCTCCGCCGCCGCGGGCCGGAACATTGGCATAGCCATAACCCAATTTGGCGAGGAGAGGGAAAGGCTGGTGCGGCGGCTCGAAACGCGGCGCGAGGCCGAGAATCGGACCGACGCGCTCGATGATCTCGCCCGTTACATGACCGGCGTTATAGGCCGCCGTGGCGTAGCCGCCGGTTTCCGGCAGTCCCTGCGGTTCGTCCATGATGGTCAGGAACAGGTATTTCGGCTTGTCCGACGGCGCGACGGCCATGAAAGTGTTAAACAGCTTGCTCTTGGAATAATGGCCGTTGACGACCTTTTCCGCGGTGCCGGTTTTGCCGCCGACGTAATAGCCGGGGACGTTCACCTTCCGCGCCGTGCCGATTTCGGCGTTGAGGCGCATGAGATAACGCATCGCCTCGCTCGTCTCCGGCTTCACGACGCGTTCGGCGCCCGACTTCGCTTCCTCCTCACTGCGCTTGATGAAGGTCGGCGTGATCAGATAGCCGCCATTCATCAGCGCGCCGACGGCCATCATCGCCTGGAGCGGCGCCACTGCGAGGCCATGCCCGAAGGCGATGGTCATGGTGTTCAACTCGCCCCAGTTTTTCGGCACGATGGGTTCGGCGCTTTCCGGCAGTTCGGTGCGCATGCGCGTGAGCTGGCCCATCTTGCGCAAGAACGCCTTGTGCCGCTCGACGCCCTGCCCCATCGCCATACGCGCGGTGCCGACATTGGAGGAATAGGTGAAGACCTCTGGCAGCGTGAGCGCGCGATTTTGCGCGTGATAGTCATGGATCTTGAAGCGCCCGAAAGAGAGCACCCCGCGCGCGTCGAGCCGTGAATTCAGATTGACCTTGCCGGAGTCGAGCGCCATCGCGATGGTCAGCGCCTTGAAGGTCGAGCCCATCTCATAGACGCCGACGCTCATGCGGTTGATGTGGATCGGATCGAGCGCTTCCGTCGGCTTGTTCGGATCGTAGTCGGGAAGCGACGCGAGCGCGATCACCTCTCCGGTGTTAACGTCCAAGATCGCCGCGGCGCCTGCCTTCGCTTTGAAATGAACGACGCCCTTTTCGAGTTCGTCGCGCAACGCATGCGTGGCCCGAATGTCGAGCGAAAGCGACACGGGTTTGAGTTCCTCGGGCGTTACGCCGAAGCCGGCGCCGTGCAAATCGGCGAGACCCTGCCCGTCGATGTATTTTTCGATGCCGGCGATGCCCTGATTGTCCACATTGGCGAAGCCGAGCACATGCGCGCCGATCGGTCCGTTGGGATAAACGCGCTTATTTTCGGCGATCAGTCCGACGCCCGGCAGTCCGAGATGGAAGACTTCGTCGCGCTGATGCGACGTCACCTCGCGCTTCACCCAAACGAAGCCCTTCTTGGAGCCGAGCCGCTCTCGCAATTCGCGGGCGTCGAGGCCAGGCAAAACCGCGGTCAACAGCTCGGTCGCTTCGTCCTTGTCGATGATGCGGCGCGGCTCGGCGAACACCGACATCACCTTGACGTCGCTTGCGAGCGCCTCGCCGTTGCGATCGATGATGTCCGGGCGGGACGCCGCGACCGCCTCCGCCGCGGCGCGCCGCGACGTCGCCGCCTCCGGCTTAAATGCGAGATAGACGAGCTTGATCGAAATCACCGCGTAGAGCACGAGAAAAACCAGCGCCGCGAGCCGCATGCGCGACGCGCTCAGCGCAAGACTCGTCGAAAACAGGGCGCGCAGAAACGCGCGAATTCTGCCGCTCGGCGGCGGCGAAGGTTGCGTGTCGCGCATCGTCTGCGTCATGGCTTGCGTCGCTCTTGGCTTTGTCCCTGCGCTTTGGGCGTGGTCGTCGGCGCGCTGCCGGGGACGGGTGGCGTCGCTGGCATGCTCAATCCGAGCGCGTCAAGCTTATTGCCGATGGAGTCGATACGCGGCGATCTCTCGGGAAGCGATTGCGCGGCGACGATCTGGGTCGCTTCAAGCTGTTTCATGCCGGGCAGATAAGCGTCGGCGAGCTGCTGAATGCGCTCCGGTCGGGTCATATAGGCCCATTCGGCGCGCAGCACCGCAATCGCATCGCGCTCCTGCCTGATCTCGATCTTGGTCTTTGCGATCTGCTCGGCGCGATAGCTCGTCTGATATTTGATCGAATAGGCGTAAACCGCCGAACCGACGAGCACCAGAACCGCAAGTATATTGAGGAGCCGCAGCATCAGGCTTTTCCCTTGTCGCGATCGGGCAGGCGAGCGAGACGCGCGAGCCTTTCGTCGAGCGGATACGGCGCCGCCGCCGTGCGCGTCGCGTAGCGCAGTTTGGCCGAACGCGCGCGCGGATTGGCCGCCGTCTCGGCGGGCGTCGGCGTCACCGGTTGGCGACCTTCGCAAACGAAACTTGGCTGCGGCGGCGCGGGTTCGCCCGGCAGACGGCGGGAACCGGTTTCGCCGCGACCACAGCGTTCGGCGAGAAACTGTTTGACGATGCGATCCTCAAGCGAATGGAACGTCACGACGACGAGCCGACCGCCTGCGGCGAGAAGGCGTTCAGCGCCGAGCAGCCCCTTCAGCAATTCCTGAAGCTCGTCGTTGACGGCGATGCGCAGCGCCTGAAAGCTTTTGGTCGCCGGATGAATGTCGCTGGCGCGATTGGGAGCGACGCGCGCGATCATTTCGGCCAGCGCTCTTGTCGTTTGAAAAGGCGCGATCTCACGGTCGTGGACGATGGCGCGGGCGATGCGCCGCGCGGCGCGCTCCTCGCCATAGAAATACAAGATGTCCGCGAGCGTCTCCGCATCCGCTTCATTGACGATGTCGGCGGCGCTGCGCCCACGCCCCTCCATGCGCATATCGAGCGGGCCCTCGGCGCGGAAGGAAAAGCCGCGCGCGGCTTGGTCGAACTGCATCGACGAGACGCCGATGTCGAAGACGACGCCGTCAAGCGGCGCAAAGCCTTGCGCGCGCGCAACATCCTCGAGTTGAGAAAAGCGCGCGTCAACGAGCGTCAAGCGTCCGCGCATCTCGTCGACAAGCGGCTGACCGGCTTTAACGGCGGTCTGATCGCGGTCGAAGGCAAGCACGCGCGTTTCCGGCTGCGCCATGATGGCGCGGGTATAACCGCCGGCGCCGAAGGTGGCGTCGATATAGCGGCCGCCGCGATGGACGCCGAGGGCGGCGATCGCCTCCTCGCGCAGCACCGGAATATGCGGCGCCGACGTCATAATCATGCTCCTCACCAGGCGGCGCGCGGCGCGAGAGGATCGGCGGCGCGACGCTGTGCGTCCGGCGAGTTCTGGCTCGTCGAGACGACTCAATTGCGGCTGGGCGGTCTGGATCGACATGAAACCCGCGAGGCGTCGGAAGCAGGCTGGTCGCCACGCGCCGAATTCGGCAACCGGTCTTATTAGGCTTTTTTATCGTTAAGGGAGCGTTTACGGTGGCGCGAATTTGGCGGCCTCATGGCGGCGCAAGCAGAATGACGCGAAGCTTTCTGATCCGGCCGACGCCGCTTTTTCGCGAAATCTATCTCGACCGCTTATCTCCTCTATGAAATTCCACTGATTAAAACGCCAGTCGGCCTGTAAGCCGGGTTCTGTACGTTCTTTGCAGAACGTGACGACCATTCCTCTGGGACGGACGTTGCCGTCCGCCTCTAGCAACCAACCCGGGCGACAGTCCCGGAGACGGGTTGAAGGCAAAAAGCTCGCGCTTAAGGCCTTCCGTCGCCCCTATTCGGTCTTGCTCCCGGCGGGGCTTGCCGTGCCCCGAACGTCGCCGTCCGGGCGGTGCGCTCTTACCGCACCCTTTCACCCTTACCGCTTACGCGGCGGTTTGCTTTCTGTGGCGCTATCCCTGGGGTCGCCCCCGCCGGACCTTATCCGGCACCGTGTCTCCGTGGAGCCCGGACTTTCCTCTGCGTTTCGGCAGCGGCCGTCCAGCCGACTGGCCTCTTGAGGGATAGGCGCCCTCGCGACGGAATGCAAGAACGGCGTCAAAACGTCGCCTTGGATAGCTAAGCAATAGTCGCCATCTCTTAATTGGTTCTTCGCCTTGGCTAATGCTGAGGGGCGCCGGGCCGAGATCAAAGAGAAGTGCGATAAGGGAGAATATTAATGCTGTCACGTCGTTCGATTTTCGCCGCTTTAGCCGTCGCGACCGCTTTTCTCGTGACGCCGCATATGGCGTTGGCGCGAAGCGATAGCGAGCATCTGACTCAGGCGATCGAGGAGACCAATGAGGCGATCAAGGAAGGCAAGCAGCATAACGCCTCCTCCTTCGCCGAGCATGCGCATAACGCTTGGGATCACGCCAAGGCGGCCAGCGGGGAAGACCCCAAGGGCCACATCAAGACGGCGATGAAGCATCTCAGCCAAGCGCTCAAGACGGCCAAGCGCACCCACCACGCCAGTCGGATTGACAAAGGCGTCCGTCATGCCGAAACCGCGCTCATTCATTTGAAGGCGGCAAATCAATAATGCGATGGGCCGCGATGCGCATGCTGCGCGTCGCGGCTCTCCCAAGCTGAAGCGTACGCTTCTCGATCCATACCGCTGATCATTTTTCCATCCGGGTTGAGACCGCACTCGCGTCAAGCCCTGCGCCGTTTGAGTTTGTTGCTTTGCCTCGGATGGCGGCGAGACGGCGTCGCGGAGGCTGGAACCTTGGCGCCTTTGATGGCTTAAATCTTGAGTCGCGATGGGCGGGCTGCCCAATTGACGACTCGCCTGCCGGGGACGGTTCATTATGCAGCACAGCAGCGCCTCCGAGCCCAAACCTCGCGTCGTCATCATCGGCGGCGGCTTCGCCGGGATTGCGGCTGCGCAGGCGCTTGCTGGCGCCGGAGCGCGCATCTTCATTCTCGACAGCAACAATCATCATTGCTTCCAGCCCCTGCTCTATCAGGTCGCGACGGCGGCCCTTGCATCGCCTGACGTCGCCTGGCCGATACGCCACATCGTGCGCCGCCAAAAGGAAGTGACCGTGCTGATGCTCACGGTTGAGAGCGTCGACGTCGCCCGAAAAGTCGTGAAGACCGACAAATGCGAGATCGGCTATGACTGCCTCGTCGTCGCGACAGGGGCCACCCACTCCTACTTCGGTCACAACTGGGCAGGTTTGGCGCCGGGGCTGAAATCCATCTCAGACGCGACGCTCATCCGCCGCCGGCTGCTTCTCGCCTTCGAACGCGCTGAAGTGAGCGTCGATCCGGTCGAGCGCGAGAGATTGCTCACCATCATCATCGTCGGGGGCGGTCCGACAGGAGTCGAACTCGCCGGCGCAATTTCCGAACTCGCCCGGCGAACGCTTCCGCCGGAGTTTCGCCGCGCCGATCCACGGAACGCGCGCATCATTTTGCTCGAGGCGGGGCCCCGCATTCTTGCAAGCTTTCCCGAACGGCTTTCGGACTACGCGCGCGATGCGCTCGAAGCAAAGGGCGTCGACGTGCGCACGGACATGCCCGTCGACCAGATCTTCGAGGACCGACTCGTCGCTGGAGAAAATGAGATTCCCGCCGGCGTGATTCTCTGGGCGGCTGGCGTGCGGGCGTCGCCCGCGGCGAACTGGCTGGGCGTTGAAAGCGATAGCGCCGGACGCATTCCGGTGTGCGAAGACCTGACGGTTCCCGCCCTTCCCGACGTCTATGCGATTGGAGATCTCGCTCTCCTGACCGGTCCTGATGGCGCGCCGGTTCCGGCGCTCGCCGCTTCCGCCAAGCAAATGGGAAAATACGCCGGACGCGCCATCCGACTCCGTCTGAAAGGGCGCTCGCCGCGTAAACCCTTCCGCTACCGGGACTACGGCAATTTGGCGACGATCGGCCGCAACTCTGCGATCGTCAAACTCGGCCGACTGGAGCTGACCGGCTTTCCGGGTTGGCTCTTCTGGAGCGTCGTGCACATTTATTTTCTGGTGAATTTGCGCAGCCGCATCCTTGTCGCGATCAGCTGGATCGCGACCTATCTGACGGGCAATCGCGGCTCGCGACTGATTACGCGCTAAGCCAGCGCCCACGGGAGGCTGGGTCGCTACCTTAGCTCTAGCTCTTCTCCGCCCAGAAGCGCACGAGACGCCGCCGCGCCGCAGGCCAGACCGACCGCCAACGCGCCAAAGGCCGCGACCATCGAGCGGTTCGATAAGGCGAACTCCCAACCGGGCGTGATTCGCTTGGGCGCGACGCCATAATCGACGGTGGCGGCTATTCCCGACATCATCGCCGCATCGCCGATCAGTTCGAAGGTTGAGCGCGGCGGCTGAACCGCGAGCCAGGCCTCGAAGGGCAAGGCCCAGAAGACGGCCGATGCGTGATGCGTCGCGTAGCCCACCGCCGTGTGTGCGGCGTCGACGTCGCGCCGCCCGCGCGATTTGCGCCCCCAAAGCCAATGGCTGGTGGCGTTGGTGGGCTCCAGCGCGCCCCTGCCTTCGAGCGTCGCGAGGGCGGCGAGGGCGGCGGTGGAGATGACGCTTGCGACGCTTCCCGTCACAAGCGCTGACAGACCGATGCGCGACAATTTTTCCATCGAAGGCTCCGTGGAGGCGTTGAGATACTCGAACCCCGTCGCACGCCGCTTCGTTCCAGAAAATTTTTCGCTGAAGCCGAAATGGATTAAGCCCTGGGCATGAGCGCGGCGCAGGACGAGGACGAAAGAGCGCGAGTCGTCGAGATCTTGGCGCCCGTCGCGGTCGATTCGACCTATTCCTACCTCGCCCCGGCGGCGATGCAGCTTTCCCCCGGGGACAGCGTTACGGCGCCGCTCGGGCGCCGGGAGGCTTACGGCGTCGTCTGGTCGATCGACGGCGGCTCGGGCCCTGGGGGGAATCTCAAGACGGTCAGCGCCCGTCTCGACCGGCCGCCGCTTTCGCAAAAGCTGCGCGGCTTCATAGACTGGCTCGCGCGCTACACGCTTAGCCCCCGCGGCATGGCGCTACGGCTCGCCACACGCGCGGCCGAAGACGCCGGGCCCGAGGCGCCGCGTATTCTTTATCGCGCGACGGGCAATGTCCCGGAACGATTGACGCCGACGCGCGCCCGCGTCCTCAAAGCCGCGGAAGGCGGCGTCGCTTTCGCCAAGAAAGCGCTTGCCGAAGCCGCCGCCTGCTCATTGGGCGTCATCGACGCGCTCGTCGACGAGGGCGCGCTGGAGGCGATCGCCGGGCCGCCGCAGCCGATCGCGCCGCCGCTCGACCCTCTATTCGCCGCGCCCGCTTTGGAGCCCGCGCAGCAGGACGCCGCCGATGCGCTGAAGGCGTCGCTTTCACCGCGGGCGTTCAAGCCCTTTCTGCTCGAAGGCGTCACCGGCTCAGGTAAAACCGAGGTCTATTTCGAGGCGATCGCCCAGGCGCTGGAGGCCGGCGGACAGGCCCTCGTCATGATGCCGGAAATCGCGCTCACGACTCAATTTCTTGAGCGTTTTGCCGACCGTTTCGGCGAAAAGCCCGCCGAGTGGCATTCCGGCGTCGGGGCGCGCAAACGCGCGCGCATCTGGCGCGGCTGCGCGACGGGCGAAGTCCGAGTGGTCGTCGGCGCGCGCTCGGCGCTGTTCCTGCCCTTTTCGGATCTGCGGCTGATCGTCGTCGATGAGGAGCATGAAGGCGCCTACAAGCAAGACGACGGCGTCAGCTATCACGCGCGCGATATGGCGGTCGTGCGCGCGCGGATGGAGGAGGCCACGATCGTTCTCGCCTCGGCGACGCCCTCCATCGAAACCCGCGTCAACGCGATGCGCGGGCGGTACGGTTATCTGCGACTCGATTCCCGGGCGCGCGCGCGGCTGATGCCGACGCTGGAAGCGATCGACATGCGCAAGGAAGGCCCGCCGCGCGGCCGATGGATCGCGCCCCGGCTGGCGTTGGCGGTCGGCGAAACGATTGCGCGCGGCGAGCAGGCGCTGCTCTTTCTCAATCGGCGGGGCTATGCGCCGCTAACGGTTTGCCGCACATGCGGCCATCGCTTCCGCTGCGAAAATTGCGACGCGTGGCTCGTCGAGCATCGCTTTCGGCGTGCGCTGATGTGCCATCATTGCGGCCATATCGAGCGTCGTCCGCACGCGTGCCCTGAATGCGGCGCCGAGGACTCGCTCGCGGCCTGCGGACCGGGCGTCGAGCGGCTCGCCGAAGAAGCGGCGACGCTCTTTCCAGATGCGCGCATACTCGTCCTCTCCTCGGATTTTCCCGGCGGCGCCGATCGGCTGCGGCGCGAACTGGAGGAGATCGCAAAGGGGAGCTTCGACATCGTCATCGGCACCCAACTCGTCGCCAAAGGCCACAATTTTCCGCATCTGACGCTTGTCGGCGTCGTCGACGCGGATCTGGGCTTGGGCAGCGGCGATCCGCGCGCCGCCGAGCGCACATTTCAGCTGCTCAATCAGGTCACAGGGCGCGCCGGGCGCGGCGACAAGCCCGGCCACGCGCTGATCCAGACGTTTCACCCGGCGCATCCGGTGATCGCGGCGCTTCTCTCGGGAGACGCGGAAAAGTTCTACGAACAGGAGATCGCCATACGCGAGCGGGCGGGACTGCCGCCCTTCGGCCGTCTCGCCGCGCTGATCGTTTCCGCCAAGGACGCAGCCACGGCGGAAGCGCATGCGCGCGCCCTCGCGCGCACGGCGCATGAACTGCCGCCATCGCCGCGCTACAGAGTCGCTGCGCCCGGCGCCTGGCCCGAGCAGGATGAAATCGCGCTGCTTGGTCCCGCGGAAGCGCCCATTGCGCTCATCCGCGGCCGTTACCGATTCCGCTTGCTGGCCAAAGGACCGCGAAGCGCCGACATGCAGGCTTTTCTGCGCGACATGCTCGCGGCCGGACCGAAGGAGCGAGGCGGCGTGCGCGTTCAGATCGACGTCGACCCGCAAAATTTCTCGTAACGCTATCGCTGTCTGCGCTTGGAGACCGACGCGGCGCGCGCTTTATCCGCCGATGACGCGCGCCACGACCCTGGCCGTATAGTCGACCATCGGAACGATCCGCGCGTAGTTGATCCGGGTCGGGCCGATGACGCCGAGCGCGCCGATGATCCGGCGTTCGCTGTCGCGCAGCGGCGCCGCGATCATCGATGAGCCTGAAAGCGAGAACAGCTTGTTCTCCGAGCCGATGAAGATGCGGACCCCTTCGCCCTGCTCCGCCCGCTCCAGCAGATCGATGACTTCCGTCTTCGTTTCCAAATCGGCGAACAGGAGTCGAACGCGTTCGAGGTCGACGGCGGCGGTCAAGTCCTCGAGAAGATGCGCCTGCCCGCGCACGATCAGCTGGCGCGATTCGCCCATCGCGCCCGCCCAGGTCGCCAGTCCGGCTTCGACAATCCGCGCGGCGAGTTCGTCGAGCTCCATTTGCGCGGCTCGGTGCGAGGCCTCAATGTTCTCGCGAGCTTCGGCGATCGTCCGTCCGGAGACGCGCGCGTTCAGATAATTGGCGGCTTCCGTCAGCGCGGACGCCGGAAGATCGCGCGCGACGGGAATCACGCGGTTTTCGACCGATCCGTCATCGGCGACGAGAATGACCAGAGCCCGCTCCGGCTCGAGCCGCACGAAATCGATCTGCTTCAACCGCACATTGTCCTTGGACGCGACGACGACGCCGGCGACGCGCGTCAGTCCCGACAGCAGACTCGTCGCTTCCGCAAGGACGCCGGGAAAATCATGGTCTTTGGACGCCGCTTCGACCTCGGCGGCGATGCGCGCGCGCTCGTTCTCCTCGACGTCGCCGATCTGCAGCATGGAATCGACGAAAAAACGCAGGCCAAGTTCGGTCGGAAGACGTCCGGCGCTGGTATGCGGCGCATAGATGAGGCCAAGCTCCTCCAGATCCTGCATGACATTGCGCACCGAGGCCGGCGACAGCGTCATCGGCAGGAGCCGGGCGAGATTGCGCGAGCCCACCGGATCGCCCGAGGCGAGATAGGTGTCGACGATATGCCTGAAAATTTCGCGGGAGCGCTCGCTGAGTTGCACGAGACTGAGAGCCGATGTGTGGGTAAGCGGGCCGCTGCGGATCATATCTTGAGAATATCACATCGAAGGCCCAACAAAAAAAGCCCGGCCGCAAGGCCGGGCTTTGTCGACGTCGGGGAGGACAGTCGATCAGAGGCCGAGTTCAGGCATGCCGATCAGCGCGCCGAAGCTCTTGACCTGATAATTCACGCCGATGCGCGCGATGTGGGTGTCGAGGTTGTTGCCGGTGGTGACGCGGTAAGCGAAGGGGAAGCCGATACTTGCGCCGGATGCGCCCTTCATGCGGGTGAAGAGATACTCCGCCTTGACGGTCCAGTTGTCGAGAACGGCGTATTCCACGCCGGCGCCGACGGTGAAACCCGCCTGCCATAGGGCCCGGCTGGACGGGAACACCGATCCATTCGCCCATTGCTGGCCGTAGGGACTCACCTTGCCGTAGGCCAAGCCGCCGGTGATGTAGGGGAGGATCCGGCCGAAGGCGTAACCGAAGCGTAAACGCTCCGCGCCGAACCACTGCAGACGGCTGCTGGCGCCGACGCCGGTAAAATAGCCGTTCGTATTCGTCGCTCGAACGTTGGCGTAGTTGTATTCGCTTTCGTAGCCGACCACGATACGGTTGGCGAACACCCAGTTATAACCATTCTGATAGCCGACCATGTATCCGCTCGTGCCGATCGAATTCGACGTCGGGAACACTAGGAACGACCCGGGCTGCAGCGCGTAAAGGTTCGAATACTGGCTGGAGACGCCGCCGGCATAGGAACCGCTGACGCCGATATGGAAGCCTTCCCAGCTGAAGGGCGGCGGAAGCGGAGGCGGCGGCGGAGCCTTGTAGCTCGGAAGGTCAGCCGCCGAAGCGGCGCTGACCGCCAAAACTGACGCGAAGGCGCCAAAAATAAAAGTTCTGAAAGTCATTCGAGGCGCCTCCAATGAGCTCGTCCTCTCGGGACGAACGGCAGTTTCGAATGCTAAAGTATCACCATCAAACCTAAGACGTAATTAGCGCCAAGGGTCATAGCGCCGTTTTTCGGGCGCCGTTGCCGATGAGACACACCTCCCCACAACCTACTGATTTCCTGAATCTACTCCCTAGATCCGGCGCTGATCAGCGCGGCCGCGAGAACGCCGAGGCTCGCCTTGTACGCCGCGAGCGAAAGCCGCGACTCGTAATAGCGGCGCGCCGGGCTGCCGCGCCGCCCCGCTTCGTCCAAAGGCGCGCTGACCGCCGCCGCCCGGTTCAACGCGTCGGCGAATTCTTCAGCCGAACTGACAATGGCGACGCCAGGAAGGCGCAACGCTTCCTCATCCATCCCACGCATCGCCTGGGTGGTGGCGATCAGCGGCAGGCCGCTCGACAGCGCTTCGACCGTCTTGATCGAAAGTCCAGTGCCGCTGATTGTCGGCAGCAGCGCGAGGCGGGCGTTCGCGTAGACGACGCCGGGATCTTCGACCCGGCCCAGAAACCAGTCCTTATAGGCGGCATATTGCTCTGGCGCCTTAGAGCGCACAGCCGCGTCGACATTGCCGACGATCTTCACGGCGACGCCCGGCGCTTTCGGCGCGACTTCGCGCAGAAACCAGATGACGCTTTCGACATTGGCGGTGTTGTTGCTCGCGATAAGAATGATGTCCGGACCGCCAGGACCGGTCGGCGCCTCAGGCGTTGCGGGATAGAGCAGCGCATGCGCTTTTTCAGGAATTAGAGCGCGAAAGTCTTCGGCCTCCTGCGCATTGAGATGCAGCAGCAGATCGGCGCCGCGCATCGCCTCAAGTTCCTGCGCGAGCATCGATTCGTAGGAGGCGCGCGGCGCAAGCCAGAGCTTTGTCTCGTTGATCAGCGCGAACTGCCGCGCCTGCAAATCATGCGTGTCGAGCAGGATCGGCGCGCCGCCCGCAAGACGGCGCGCAATCGGCATCAGAAAAAAGTGGTTGCAATGAACGAGATCGAACGTCGCGCCCTCGATGCCGGGCGACAGCCGCGCGCGCTCCGCCATGCCAAGACGAACCACCGCCTGATCGCCATGGAGATAGGGCCACAACACGTCACGCAAAAATTGGGGCGAGAGCATCGCGTGGAACGGCGCGCCGCCGTAATAGCGGGGGTCGCCATCAAGTTCGGGAGTCGCCTGGTTGAAGGATTTCCAAATCCAGCTCCGACCCGGAACGAAGCCTGGATCGGAACTGATCGCGATCGGAAAAACTTCCGCTCCCAGCGCGCGATAGGCGGCGATCTGGCCAAGGACGACGCGGTAGGTGCCGCAAGAGTGCCAAGCCGGGTGGATCAGCGCGACGCGCCGGCCAAGAAGCGGACGTTGGGCGCAGGCGAAGCAATCACTCGATGCAACGCTCAACCCGTTCCTCCAGCTGGCGCGAACCGCAGCCTAAGCAGAGTTCGACTGCCCCGACAATCGCTTTAGCGCGGAACTGCTGCAACATGGCGCGTTTGCGCGCAGGCGCCGACCAAAGAAGCACGGTCTATGCTCGCGATCGCGCAAGCGACGAATTTGGCGCTCTTGCCGCGTCAGTTTAGAGCGCTGCGGCGGCCATTGCCAGAGCGCGCGCATAAGCCTCTGGGCTGAACGCGTCTTCGTACAGGCGGCGCGTGTCGCTTCGCTCCGGCTCTGCGGCTTCTCCGCTGACGGCGCGCGCCTGGGCTTCGCGCCATAAGGCTGCATATTGCCTGGCGTTTTCGGCGAGAGCCACATTTCCGAGTTTGGCGGGATCGACTTGCATGCCGCGAAACGCCAGCGGCGTCGCGACGAGAGGCGCGCCGCAAGATAGCGCCTCGACCGCCTTGATCGACAGGCCGTGGCCTTCAACGGTCGGGAGCAGCACGCAGCCGGCGTTGGCGTAGACCGCGCCGATGTCGTCGACGCGGCCCTTGAACAAGGCGCGATGCGACTCATAGAGCGCCGCGTCGCGTCTCTTCATGGCGCCGTCGATATTGCCGTAAATCGCGACGCGGGCGTCGCCCGCAAAGGGCATGACCTCCTGCAGGAACCAGCGGAGGCTCATGTAATTGGCGTAATTGTCGCTCGCCACGATGATGATGTCGCGGCCGCGCGCCAAGGGCGCCGACGCCACCGCCGGGTAAATGAGCGCATGTCGCAACTCCGGCAGGAGCTTTTGGAAATCGCGATGCTCCTCCTCATTGAGATGCGCGCAAAGATCGGCGCGGCGCATCCATGCGAGTTCGACCTCAAGCATGCCGCCGTAGGTCGCATAGGGCGGAATGAAGAATCCGCCCTTGTTGCGCAACACATATTGGCGCGCCTGAATGTCCTGCGTCTCCAGAACGACCGGAACTTTACGGCCGCGCATCAGCCGTTCCGCGAAGGGCAGCGTGAAGTAATGATTGGCGTGGATGAAGTCGATCGACTCGCTTTCGAATCCTTCGGGCAAGGGCGCGCGCTTCGCGAGTTCGATGAGCCACGACGCCTGATCGCCGTGGATCAGCCGCCACCAGCCATCGACAAGCAGTCGAGAGGCCAAGGCGGAGAACGGCGCGCCCGAATAAAATCGACGGTCGGCGCCGATGTCGCGCGACGCTTCAATATAGGCTGGCCAGCGCCCGCCGAGCGGCGGAGGGCGCGCGAGATCGTCCATCATCGCGACAGACACGACGCGCGCGCCAAGCGCCTTATAGGCGGCGATCTGACTGACGTTCACCTGATAACTGCCGCAACTGTGCCAGGCGGCATGAACAACGGCCACGGTTTTGCCGGCAAAAGGCCGCGCCTGCGCGCCTGCGGTCTGCGCCCCGCGCGCCGCGGATGACGAAATATGGCTCATCGTATCAGACATCGTGCTGCAACATGGTCGATCGTTCTCAAATAGCTTAGGAAAACCGCGCGCTCGGCCGCTCAGGCGCGCCGCATCGCTGCTGTTTCACATTGAGGCGTCCCGACCCGCATCTTTCCTCAATACCGAGCCGCCCCTTGCTTTTGCCCGACATTTTCAAATACATCCCCTATATGAGGCTTCGCGTTCCAAATCCAGTCTTATCGCCCGAAGGCGCCGCGGCGGCCAGCCCCGCGCCCACCCCAGCCCCTGCCAAGCGCTACGGCGTCGCCATCGTCGGCAACGACAAGATCATCGACTGGCTGCTGCCTTTTCTCGAAAGCTACCGAGACACCAATTCCGGGCTGCCGCTTTATCTCATTCCCTATGACGACAATGTCGTCATGACGCGCCGCGCGGCGGAAATTTACGGGGCGCATTACGTCGGCGAAGAGCCGACCGAAATCGACAAGCTCTCGCATGAACTTTACCCCGGCATCTTCAACACCAACCGCCGTCGGCTAAGAAAGCTGCAAGCGCTCGCGCTGCCGCTCGATGAAGTCGTCTATGTCGACGTGGACGTCATTCTGTTTCGCGACTTCACGCCGCTGTTCGGCCGTTTGGACAAAGGCAAGACGGAGTTCATCGTCGCCTCTCCGAGCTTCGAATATGTCTACAACGACCGGCGCGACCACTATCCGTTTTTGAAGGACGCGCTCCTTTTCAATGACGGCTTCTGGGTCACCTCGAACCAATATCTGAAGCTGTCCGATTTCATGGATACCGTCCGCGACGACGCCGTCATTTTCCATGACGTGCGCAAGCGCGGTCAGCTCTTCGCCCAGCCGCTCGTCAATTTCGTCACGCACCGCCGCGGCCTGAAAATCGAGCTTTTGCCGAACGTCATCGCGGGCGCCTCCCACGAAAGCTTCTACAAAGCGCCAGGCGTCGAATTTAAGAACGGCAAGCCCGTCGACTACGAAGGCAAGGAAATCTATTTCGCGCATTGGGCCGGCGCGACAGCGCTGCCGAAGAATGGCGTGTTCGATGAGGCGTGGACGCACTATTCGCAGGCCGCCTGGGCGAGGTTCAAGCAATGACGCGCGGCGGCGTTTCGCATCGTGCGCGCCTTTGCGCCGGCGCGCCGCTCCGCCGCTTAGGCGTCGCGATGCGGATTTTCTTTGCCGCTCGGCGCGACGCCGAGCGATAGCGCGGAGCCCCCCATGCCGCGCCTGCTGTTCCGCTATCTGTTCAAGCGCATCGGGTTGGGCGTGCTTATCGTGCAGTTCGCACTCTCCATTCCCGTCGTCTTGTCATATCTGCTTTACCAACTGCCGCCCGCTGCGGTGCGCGGCGGCCTTGTCATTCCCGCTTTGATCGGGGTGACGCCGACGGTGGCTTACGTGACTTTGCCGATGGCGGTGGGCGTCGCCACCGCGCTCGAGTTCGGCCGCATGGCGAGCGAAGGCATGATCGCCGTTCTCTACGCGCTGCGCCTTTCCGTCTGGGCCATCTGCCGCCCGGCGCTGGTCTTGGCGGCCGGCGTCGTCGTCCTCGGCTATCTGCTCGCCAATTTCGCGGCGCCCTACTATTCGAGCGGCATGCAGGACGTGCTCAATGTCGTGCGCAATTCGCTCAACCATCGCATGCTCGACGCGGCGCGTTTCTACACCTTCGACAATGGCGTGAAGACGCTCTACATCGAGCGTTGGGAGACGCCAGACCTTGCGGTCAATCTGTTCGTGCGTCAGCTTTCGATCGAAAAGATGCAGGAAGAGACGGTGACGGCGGCGCGCGCCGAATTTCGACGCAATGAATCCGGGGTCATCGTCGCGCTCTCCAATGGCAGCATCCAGACGCGCTCATTGACGACAGGCGACGTGCGCATCGCCAGTTTCGATGAATACGCCATGGCGTTGCCGATGCAGGGCAGCGCATCGCTGCCCGACCGGGGCTGGCGCGGCGTCTATGAATTGTCGGCCGGCGCCTTTCTCGCCAATTACGCCGCCGCGCGGCGCGATCCGCGCCAGCTTGGCGAGTGGACGGCGGAGGCGGCGAAGCGTTTCGGCGTGCCGGCGCTCGCGATCTCCCATACGCTCCTTGCGATGGCCCTCGTCCTGACATTCGGGAATATCACTGGGCGGCGCGGAGCGGCGGGCGGCCTCGCCACGATTGCGGTTCCAGCCGTGCACATCGGCTTTCTCGTCGCGCTTGAGTCGCTTCTGCGCATCAGCGGGTTGTTCGTCTTGCTGCTTGCCGCGCTCGCGCTCGCCGAAGTCGGCGTTTCGCTTTGGCTTCTTGCCCGGCTCAACCGCAGCCCCAAGCCCAAGCGCCTGTTCGACGCACGCGCTTCATCCGCGCGGGACGTCTACGCGACGCCGCTCGCCTGACCCTCTTCGGCGCGCATCGCCTTACGGTATTCCGCGACCACCTTCTGCGGATCGCCCATCTCGCGCACGACGCCGCCCTCGAGCCAGAGCACGCGATTGCACAGAGAGGCGAGAAAGTTGAGATCGTGCGACACCATCAAAATGGTGCCGGTTTTGGCAAATTCGGCGATGTATTTCTCGCACTTACGCTGAAAGATTTCATCGCCGACCGATAGCGCTTCATCGACGATCAGCACGTCGGCTTTGGCGTGGGCGCAGATCGCAAAAGCCACTCGCGCGATCATGCCCATCGAATAGGTGCGCATCGGCTGCTCAAAAAATGACCCGATGTCGGCGAAGGCGGCGATGTCGTCGATGCAGGCGTCGACCTCCTTGCGCGACAGCCCCAAGATCGCCGCGCCGATGCGGGCGTTTTCGCGCCCCGTCAGCAGCCCGTCGAAGCCCGAGCCGAGCGCCAAGATCGGCGCGATACGGCCGCTGACCCTGAAATCGCCTTTCGTTGGCTGGGTAATGCCGCACAGAATCTGCAGAAGCGTTGTCTTGCCGGCGCCATTGCGTCCCACGATGCCGACGCGCTCGCCTCTCTCGACCGTGAAATTGACGTCATGCAGGACCCATTTGTCCTTATAGAATTTCTTCCATAGGCCAAACAGGACCTGCTTGAGCTGGTCGTTCTGATGCGCATAGAGCTGGAAAGCCTTGCCGACGCCCGCGCAGCTGATAGAGGGCTCAGATGACATCGACGATGACCGATTTGTAGCGCATGAAGAACTGATAGCCGCCAAGGAACACGGCGTAGGAGACCGCGACAAGCGCGAGATAGCCGAAGACGTTTGGAAGCGTTCCATCAAGAGCAATGGAGCGCAGCATCTCGATGTAATCCCCGACGATGTTGAAGTGCAGCCAGAAGGCGGCCGATTTCGACATCGCGGCGATCTGGTCCAGGCGATAGAAGATCGGCGTCGCGAACATGAGCACCGGCACGATGGAGGCCATGATATGGGCGACGTCGCGCGTGAACGCCCCGAGCGCCATCAAAAACCACACGACGCCGATGATGAAGAGGAAAAAGGGCGCGATGAGAAACGGCGTCAGCAAGATCGTTAAGGGAATGCTTCCGGCTGTCAGCAATCGGAAGACGATGTAGACGGCAAAGCCCACGCCGCCGTAGGTGAACGCCCGGATCGTCGCCGTCCAGGCGATGGTTTCACTCGGGAAAATCGACTTCTTCACGAAGTTGACATGCTCGTGCAGAAGCATTGGCGCCCGATAGGCGAGTTCGCTAAACAGATTGAAGACAATAAGCCCGATGAAAATCGAGCTTGCGTAGTCGGTGACGCTCACGCCAGCGGAAAGCTGCGGCACCGTGATCGAGAACAGCGCCGTGTAGGTGAGCAGCATGAACAGCGGCGAGAGCACCGCCCAGAGCGGTCCGAGCGCCGAGCCTCGAAATCGGGAAATGAACTCGCGCCGCACGACGGCGCGGATAAGCTCCCGGTTGCGCCAAGCCCGTTCGAAGGGCGCGACATAGACGGGAGGGATCGAGGCGAGCAAGTGTCGGCGCGTCCTTAGGTTCAGACCATGATTTCGAAAAGCGCGAGCCGTCACTGGGACAAGATCATGCGCCGATCGAGCATTCTCGCGCCGGGCGCGGCGTCGCCCGCATAGACCAGTTCAGCCCGCCCCCTGTCAATGGCGACGCTCACCCTCACTGGAACAGCATGCATTATCGAGCTTATTGTCTTTGGAAGCGGCCATGGTGACGCGTCGTGCGACCATCGCTGGTCTGGGCGCGCTGGCGACGCAGCTAGTCCTGCCGAGCGCCGAAGCGGCGCAAGAGCCGCCCTATCGACTGGGCGAATGGACGGGCGACAGTTTCGCGCCGATGCACGCTATCCGCGACGGGCTTTGGCGCGCGCCGCTTTCGGCCCCCGAGCGGCGCGTCGACGTCGTCGTCATCGGCGGCGGAATAGCCGGCCTCGCCGTCGCGGCGCTGCTACGGGATCGCGACGTGCTCGTCCTTGAGCGCGAGTCCGATCCTGGCGGCGTCGCCAAATCGGGCCGCTGGCGCGATGTCGATTATGCGCTCGGATCAGCATATATCGTTGATATATCAAAACCTTTCATGGCGCTTTACGAGACGCTGGGCCTCGCGCCGCGCCCGGTCAGCGAACCGGTCGACAGAGCGCTGTCGGGGGTCGCCGGCGCGGGGGATCCAAGGGACGGGGAATGGCGCGGCGCCTATGAGCGGCTGAAGAAACTTCTGCGCCGCCTCGGCGAGAGTCCGGACTTTCCCAAGATACCAATCGCCGAGGCGTCGGCGCCCGCGCTTGCCCTGGACGGGCTGTCGCTCCTCGACTTCCTCCGGCGCGAGCATATCGACGCCGAACTCTTCGGCCTGCTCGACGCCTACTGCCTCTCGGCGCTCGGCGCGCCTACGGCCGAAATCTCCGCCTATGCGGGCGTCAATTTTCTTTCCGAGATCAACGCGCCGATCTACGCCTTCCCCGGAGGCAACGGCGCGATCGCCCGCGCTATGGCGGCGCGCCTGTCGCGCGCCGGCGAAGGACGCATCGTCACCGGCGCCGCGGTTTACGCGATCGAGCCGGCGGAAGGCGGCTACGCCCGCGTGGGCTGGTTCGACGCGCAACATCCTGGGGAGCCCCGCTGTCTCGAGGCGCGCTGGGCGGTCGTCGCCGCGCCTTACTTTTTCGCCGGCCGTATTCTGCGCGGGGTCGATCCTGCGGCGACGGCGCAAATGACCCGGTTGCGGCAGGGCAGCTATCTCGTCGCCAATTGCTGCTTCGAGGGGACGCCGCAAGAGCTGCCCTATGACAGCTGGGCGCTCGGCGCCCAGAACTTCAGCGACGCGATCAGCGCGACGGCGGTCCTGCCCCCCGCCGAGCGGCCCAAGGATCACAGCGTCCTGACCGTCTACGCGCCGTTCCGTGACCCTGGCGCGGGGCGGGCGCGCCTCCTCGCCGGCGACGGCGCCACCTTCGCCGCGCCGATCGTTGAAGAATTGCGGCGTTTCATGCCGGAGGCCTTCGGCAGGGCGCGGCTCGCGGAGGTGCGGCTGACGCGCTGGGGCCACCATCACCTCATCGCTGCGCCGGGGATCGTCGCGACAATGCGTGCGCTGCCGAAGCGCTTCGGCAATGTGCTGCTCGCCCATTCCGACGGACAGGGCATGCCGGCGGTCGAGAGCGCCATCGTCGAAGCGCTGAGCGCCGTCGAAACCATCAAGAGGGGCTGAAGCGCCCTACTCCACCGTCACGCTCTTGGCGAGATTTCGCGGCTGATCCACGTCTTTGCCCATGAATGTCGCAACGTGATAGGCGAGGAGCTGCGCGGGAACCGCGTAGACGATGACCGCAAACGGGCCCGCGACGCTTTCCGGCATTTCAATGAAACCGGCGAGCTCGGCCGCCGCCGCATCCCGCGCGTGCGGCGAGCCAATCAAGATTAAGTGACCGCCGCGCGCGGCGACCTCCTGCAGATTCGATACAGTCTTCTCGAGGCTCGCGTCGGGGGGCGCCAACACGATCACCGGCATGGCGTAGTCGATCAGCGCGATCGGCCCGTGCTTCAGTTCACCGGCCGCATAGCCCTCCGCGTGGATATAGGAAAGCTCCTTGAGCTTCAGCGCGCCTTCGAGCGCCAAAGGGAAAGCGGTTCCACGCCCGAGATAGAGCACGCTCGAAGCCCGCGCCACGTCGCGCGCCACGGGTTCGATCTGCGCCTCATGGGCGAGCGCCTGCGCCATCTGCCCTGGCGCGGCGACGAGTTCGGCGACCAGTTCGCGTTCGCGCTCCTTGCTCAGAACGCCGCGCGCGCGGCCCAGCGCCAATGCCAGACAAGCGAAAACCGCGAGCTGACAGGTGAAGGCCTTCGTCGAGGCGACCCCAATCTCCGGTCCCGCCAATGTCTGCGCCACCGTGTCGCTCTCGCGGGCGATCGTGGAGGTCTCGACATTGACGATCGAGAGAATGTGTTGGCCCTGCTCGCGGGCGTAGCGCAGCGCCGCGAGCGTGTCGGCGGTTTCACCCGACTGCGAGACCAGAATCGTCAATCCATTCTCGGGCAGCGGCGCCTCGCGGTAACGAAATTCCGACGCGATATCGATTTCGACCGAAAGACGGGCAAAGCGCTCAAGCCAGTAACGCGCCACGAGGCCGGCGTAATAGGCCGTGCCGCAGGCCGAAATGGTCACGCGCGACAGCGTCCGCGGATCGAATTTGAACTCGAACGGCAGGCGCACGACGCCCTCGGCGAGATCGAGATAATGTGCGAGCGTGCGGCCGACGACCTCCGGCTGCTCGTGGATCTCCTTGGCCATGAAATGGCGATAGTTGCCCTTATCGACCTGGAAGGAACCGGCCAGCAGCGGCTGGAAGCGCCTCTCGACGAGATTGTCATTGGCGTCATGGAAACGCGCGCCTTCGCGCGTCAGCGTCACCCAGTCGCCTTCGTCCAGATAGGCGATGGACGTCGCGAATGGCGCGAGCGCCAAGGCGTCGGAGCCGAGATAGACGCCTTCGTCGCTCCAACCCACGGCGAGCGGCGAACCGCGCCGCGCGCCGATCAGAAGATCGTTTTCGCCCTCGAAGAGGAAGGCCAGCGCAAAGGCGCCCTTGAGCCGCTTCAGCGCCGCCGCGACAGCTCTTTCCGGCGTCGCGCCGTTGCGCAGCTGGTCGGCGACGAGATGGACGACGGCCTCCGAGTCGGTCTCGCTCGAAAAGACATGGCCTTTCGCCGTCAGCTCGGCGCGCAGTTCGCGAAAGTTTTCTATGATCCCATTATGAACCACCGCGACGCGGTCGTTGGCGTGCGGATGGGCGTTGTTCTCGGTGGGGCGGCCATGGGTCGCCCAGCGCGTGTGGCCGATGCCGATGGCGCCTGAGAGCGGCGCGGCTGCGAGCTTCTCTTCGAGGTTCCTGAGCTTGCCGCTCGCCCGCACACGGGTGAGCCTGCCGTTCTCCAGAGTGGCGATCCCGGCCGAATCATAGCCCCGATATTCGAGACGCTTGAGCGATTCGACGATTTTCCCGGCGACCGGACCTGTTCCGATGATTCCCACAATGCCGCACATGACGACCTCCGAGAGCATAATAGCAAGAGAGCCGCCTGAGCGGATGGGCGCGGGAGCGAGACGGGATCAGGGACAGGGACGCGCTTACTTGTTCTCCTTGCGCGGATCTTCCTTGGGATCGGTATAGGCGATGCCCCATGGCCCGGTCGCGATCAACTCAACGAGCGTTTCCTCATCTGTCGTCCAGACAAAATGCGCATGACCCGCCGGCAAGGCGAAACTGGAGCCCGCATTCAGCACACCGCCTTTTTGCGCATCGAATTTTTCGCCCATGCCATTCCCTAATTTCCCACTCAGGATGGTGATGACCTCGGCGAAGGGATGCGAATGAGGTGGGATTTTATAGTTCGGCGGAAACTTCAGATAGGCGATAAACACGCCAGCTTTGCTTGGATCGCCGACGAGCAGAACGCTTTTGGCGCCTTTGGGAAGGATCGGCTCGTCTGTCCATCGAAGGCTGTCCTTCGTGAAGGTTTCCGCGGCGTCTACGGTCATGCGATCAATTTTTTGATCGGCCTGCGCGTATACAGAGCCTGCAATAGCGAGCAAAATCATGGCTGACGCAAGGATTCTCACGAGTTTCACCTTTCATGCGATCGGGCGTCCTTTGTCAGGCCGCGTGTTCGAACCTGCAAAGCCGGGCACGGATTAGTCTGACTCAACCCGAACCGTTATTTTCCTTTCGCCTTCTTCTCCGCCTGCGCCATACGAAACGAGACCGCCCACCCCGATTTTTCCATCTGCCGCCCGCGCGCCACGGCAAGCGCGTCGGGCGCAACGTCTTTGGTGATGACGGAGCCGGAGCCGACATAGGCGCCCTGCCCGATCGTCACCGGCGCGACAAGCGACGAGTTTGAGCCGATGAAGGCATTTTCGCCGATCGTCGTGCGATATTTGAGGAACCCGTCGTAATTGCAGGTAATGGTTCCTGCGCCGATATTGGCGTTGGCGCCGATGTCGGCGTCGCCGATGTAGGACAGGTGATTGACCTTGGCGCCTCGCGCGACATTGGCGTTCTTGATCTCGACGAAATTCCCCACCTTGGCTTTTTCGGCAAGAGCTGCGCCGGGCCGCAGGCGCGCGAAGGGACCGACGCTGGCGCGTTCGCCGACGCGCGCGCCTTCAAGATGCGAGAAGGCGTGGATCACGGCGCCGTCGGCGATTTCGACGCCGGGTCCGATGAAGACATGCGGCTCGATGACGACGTCGCGGCCGATCACGGCGTCGGCCGCAAGAAAAACGGTTTCCGGCGCGATCATCGTCGCGCCGCCCGCCATGGCGGCGCGGCGAAGACGCGCCTGCGCGACGGCCTCAGCCTGCGCGAGCTGCATACGGTCGTTGACGCCGAGAACTTCGGCTTCGTCGGCGATGACGACTCTCGTTTCGAGTCCGTCCGCGCGCGCGAGCTCCACCGCGTCGGTGAGATAGAATTCGCCTTTGGCGTTCTTGTTGTCGATCTTTTCGAGCAGGCGCAGCGCCTCTACCCCGTCGATCGCCATCAGACCGCCGTTGCAGAGCGTGACCGCGCGTTCTTCGTCACTTGCGTCTTTCTCCTCGCGGATGGCGACCAGGCGCCCCGCGGCGTCGCGCAGCAGCCGTCCGTAACCGAAGGGGTTGGACGCCTGAAAGCCCAGAACGGCGACGGCGGCGCCCTCGGCAAGGGCGGCGCGCAACGCGCCGATCGTCGGCGCTGTCAGGAGCGGCGTGTCGGCGAAGAGCACAAGGAGGTCGTCAGCTCCTTTAGCGATGGCTTGGCGCGCGGCGAGAACGGCGTGCGCCGTGCCGCGTCGTTCGCTCTGCACGAAGATTTCCGCCTCGGGGATAAAGCGGCGCGCCTCCGCGCCGACGTCATCGCGACCCGGCCCGACGATCACGGCGACGCTGCCGACGCCCGCCGACATGGCGCTCGAGAGCACATTGCCAAGCATCGAGCGCCCGGCGACCTCGTGCAGCGCCTTCGGCCGGTCGGATTTCATCCGCGTGCCTTCGCCGGCGGCAAGGACGATCGCGAGCGCGCTTCTTTCTGTCGGCATATGGCGCCCAAAGGCTAGACGTGGCGTAAGGAGCCGGCGTCGCGACGCCGCTCAGGCCGCGGTTCTGGCAGATTCGAGCGGCGGAGCGCAAGCCGCCGCGGCTTTCGCGCGCAGCCCTCAAAAACCGCCAAGAAAACCATTTTGTCTCCTTAGCTTTCTTGTATAGAGGGGCTGTCGCCAGCGCAGCGCCGCAAAATGGCTCAATCACACGTTCATGGACCGCGCGGATCGGCCTCCTTCGGTAGCTCATGTTTGAACGTCGAGATGTTTTGAAAGCGGGCTTGGGCGCAATCGCGGCGGGAATCGTTCCGCCGCCGTCAAGCGCGGGGACCGCCAGTCAAGCAGCCCCCCCGACGGTTCAAAAGCCTGCGCCATTCTCGCGCGACATGGTGGTCGAACTTGCCCGCGCGCTGGCCGCAAAGCCGTATACGCCGCCGCGAACCGACCTGCCCGAACCTTTCGCCAATCTCTCCTACGAACAATTCGTCGGGATCAAGACGAAGCCCGACGCGGCGATTTGGCGTCACGAGAACACGGGTTTCAGCATCGAGCCGCTTCACCGCGGCCATATTTTTGCGGCTGCTGTGGATATCTACGTCGTGGAGAACGGCGCCGCCGCGCGACTGCCTTATGAGGCGAGCCGCTTCGACTATGGGGCGCTCAATGTCCCGGAGACGCTTCCCGACCTCAGCTTTTCGGGCTTTCGGGTGCTTCACGCCCAAAATGGCGGCGCCGAGGCGGAGCTCGCCATATTCCAGGGGGCGAGCTTTTATCGGGCCGTCGCGCGCGGGCAGAATCTCGGCGTGACGGCGCGAGGGCTCTCCATTCGAACAGCCGATCCGCGCGGCGAGGAATTCCCCGCCTTCCGCAGCTTCTGGATCGAAAAGCCCGCGCTCAGCGACAACGCGCTCGTCATCCATGCTCTGCTCGATTCGCCAAGCGTCGCCGGCGTCTATCGCTTCACGCTGCGGCCGGGCGAGGCGACGCTTATCGACACCGAATTGACTCTCTATCCGCGCACGGCGGTCGATCATTTGGGAATCGCCGGTTTTGCCGGGGCTTCGCTGTTTACGCCGCTCGACCGTCCCAGGCTCGACGATTGGCGGCCGATGGTCGCCGACATCAACGGCATTCAGATGCTCAGCGGCCAAAGCGAATGGCTCTGGCGACCCGTGTCGAACCGCGAAAGTCTGCAGTTCTCCTCCTTTGTCGACGACAATCCGCAGGGCTTTGGCTCGCTGATCCGGCAGCGCGACATTGACGACTATGAGGACGACCAGCAGCACTGGGAACGCCGTCCCTCGCTGTGGGTCGAACCGCTCGGCGAATGGGGCGAAGGCGCCCTGCAGCTCGTCGAAATTCCCTCCGAATCCGAAATCAACGCCAATATCGTCGCCTATTGGCGGCCCAAGACCGCTCTCGTCGCCGGCAAGGAGACGTCCTTCGCCTATCGGCAGTTCTGGTGCTGGGAGCCGCCGACGCGGCCGCCGCTGGCGATCGCCATGCGCGCGCGCTCGGGCCGTGCGCCGGGCGGCAAGCTCCGCCGTTTTATTGTCGTCTTTTCCGGCGACGTGTTGGCGGACCCTCAACGCACAACGCAGCTGAAAGCGGCGTTGACGACCTCTCCGGGATTGGCGACGAATATTCGGACCTATTTGAATCCGTCGGCAAAGTCCTGCCGCGTCGCCTTCGACGTAGACCCTGCCGGCGAGAACTACTGCGAGCTTCGGCTCGTTTTGCAGTCCGACGAGCGACCGATCAGCGAGACCTGGCTTTATCGATGGACGTCGTGACCCTCGTTCCTTCAGACGATCCGCCGCGGGCAAGCGAATGGCGGACCGCCAGCTCCGATCCCGCCGCCGCCCCGCCGACTCCGCTCGAGAGCCGGCTGTCGATGCCGGCGCAAAACCTTTTTAAATTCGACAAACGGCAGCAGCGCAAAGCCGAAGCGCCTTGGCTGTGGCGCACGCCATGGCTTGCGAGGATTGTCACCTTTGGCGGCGGTCTGGCGCTGACGGCCTATGGCGCTCACGAGATGTATAAGGTCGTCGACGTCGGCGGGGTGACCACATTGAAGTGGGCACTGCTGGGGTTGTTCGTGCTGAACTTCTCCTGGATCGCGCTGTCCTTCACGAGCTGCGTCGTTGGCTTCGCTCTGCTGATGCGCCAGCGCCGGCGCCCGGCTCTGCCGACGGCGCTCGCCGAGACCACCGCCGTCGTCATGCCGATCTACAATGAGGCGCCGAGCCGCGTCTTCGCCGCCCTGCAGACGATCTATGAAGACGTGCAAGCGACCGGCCTTGGCGCGCATTTCGATTGGTTCTTCCTCTCAGACACCACCAATCCCGACATCTGGGTCGCCGAAGAGCGCGCCTTCATCGGCATTCGCCGCCGGCTGGGCCCACAGGCGCGAATCTTCTACCGACGGCGCGAAAAGAACACCGGACGCAAGGCGGGCAATATTGAAGATTTCGTCTCGCGCTGGGGCGGGGCCTATAAGCACATGGTCGTGCTCGACGCCGACAGCCTGATGAGCGGGCCGACTATCGTCCAGCTCGCCGCCGCCATGGAGGCCGACCCCGATAGCGGCATCATTCAGACCCTGCCGCTGATCATCAACCGGAACACGCTGTTCGCCCGCGTCCAGCAATTCGCCGCGCGCATCTATGGCCCCGTCATCGCGATGGGCCTAACGGCCTGGATGGGCCGCGACGGCAATTATTGGGGGCATAACGCGATCATCCGCACCGAAGCCTTCGCCCGATACTGCGGCCTGCCCGACCTGCGCGGCCGCCCGCCATGGGGCGGCCATATCCTGAGCCATGACTTTGTCGAAGCCGCGCTTATCCGCCGCGCCGGATATGCGGTCTACATGACGCCGACGCTCGGCGGCTCCTATGAGGAAAGCCCGCCTTCGCTGATCGATTTGTCGATTCGCGACCGCCGCTGGTGTCAGGGCAACCTGCAGCATGCGCGCGTGTTGAGCGGCAAAGGCTTCCACTGGGCGTCGCGGCAGCATTTTCTCACCGGCATCTTCGGCTATCTGACGTCGCCGCTCTGGCTGCTGCAACTTCTCATCGGCATCGTCATCGTCTTCCAGGCGAGTTATTTCCGACCGGAATATTTTACCGGCGAATTTGCGCTGTTTCCGACCTTCCCGCGGTTCGACGCCGAACGGTCGCTCGAACTCTTCGGACTGACGATGGGCATTCTGCTCGCCCCCAAGATGTTGGGCCTGATCGTCGCGATCTATGAGCCGGAAACGCGCAAAGGCTCCGGCGGCGTGATCATGCTGCTGATCTCGACCCTTTTCGAAGTTGTGCTGTCCGCCCTGCTGGCGCCGATCATGATGCTGATCCAGACCGGCCATGTGCTGCACATCGTTTTCGGCTTCGACACCGGCTGGGATCCGCAGCGCCGCGACGACGGCTCCGTGCCGTTTGCCGATATCGTCCGCCGCCACATATGGCACGTGGCGCTGGGCGTCTTAAGCCTCGTCGCAGGCTTCATGATTTCGCCCTCGCTCGTCGCCTGGATGTCGCCGACGATCGCCGGCCTCGTGCTCGCGATCGTTATTTCCTGGGCGACGAGTCAACGTTGGCTCGGCCTGATGTTTCGTCGCGCCGGCGTGCTGACGACTCCCGAAGAAACCACGACGCCGCCGATCGCCAAACGCGGCAAGGCGCTCTCAAAAGCGCTGGCGCGCGCCGGCGAAGATGACGTCAATGGTCTGCTGGCGCTCCACGCCGATCCCGAGTTGCGCGCGCTGCATGAAAGCTGGCTGCCGACGCGACGCCCGAGGCAGCGCGGGCAGATCAGCGCGGACCGCGCCTTGGCCGAAACCAAGATCGCCGACGCCGAGACGATCGAAGATGCCGTCAATTGGCTGAACCGCGGCGAGCGGCTGGTGGCGCTCTCCGACCGTGCGCTCATCGGCATGATCGCGCGTCTGCCGCGCCGCGCCGCGCTGGCGGCCGCTGCGCAGAGAACCCCGCGCGCCGCGGAGTGACTCGGCGCGTGGAGCAAAGGCTGGTGGGCCGGTGACGCATATTTACAAAATCGTTTCGCAGTCCGAGTGGCGTGCGGCGGAAGCGGCCGGCCTCTTTAGCGGCGCGGCGGTCGATCTCGCCGACGGCTTCATTCATTTTTCGGCCGCGGATCAGGTCGAGGAAACTGCGGCGAAATATTTCGCCGGCCAAACCGATCTGCTGCTCGTCGCGGTGAACGCCGCCGCGCTCGGCGACGCGCTCAGATGGGAGGCGTCGCGCGGCGGCGCGCTCTTCCCGCATCTCTATGCGCCGCTTTCGCTCGAGACGGTGGCGAACGTCGAGCCGCTGCTCCTCGGCGCAGACGGACGGCATGATTTTTCCAGCCTCCACAAATGACGGACGCCTTCGCGATCGCATCGCCGCTTTTGCGTCTGCTCGACGCTGAAACGGCGCACCATGCGACGATCGCCGCGCTGAAACTGCTGCCCTGTCGGCCGCCGCCGGCGAATGATCCGCGTCTCGCGATTCACGCCTTCGGTCTCGACTTTCCCAATCCGATCGGCCTTGCGGCCGGCTTCGACAAAAACGCCGAAGTCGCCGACGCGATGCTCGGTTTGGGGTTCGGCTTCGTCGAAGTCGGCACGCTCACGCCGCGCGCGCAGCCCGGCAATCCGCGGCCGCGCGCCTTTCGACTCGTCGAGGACCACGCGGTCATCAATCGCTATGGCTTCAACAATGAGGGTCATGCGTTGGCGCTGGCGCGCCTGTCGAAGCGCGCCCGGCGAGGAATCGTCGGCGTCAACATCGGGGCGAACAAGGACGCTGGCGATCGCGTCGCCGACTATGTCGCGGGCGTTTGCGCCTTCGCCGACGTCGCGAGCTATTTCACGATCAACGTCAGTTCGCCGAATACGCCCGGCCTGCGCGATCTGCAGGAGCCGGCGGCGCTTTCAGATTTGCTGGCGCGTGTCGCCGAGGCGCGCGACGCGGCGCCGGTTCGGCGGCCCCTGCTCCTCAAAATCGCGCCGGACCTCACGCTCGAACAGCTCGACGCCATCGTACGCGTCGCGCGCGATCAGCGCATCGACGGCATGATCGTGTCGAACACGACGATTTCGCGGCCCCTAACGCTGCACTCGCCTTTGGCGAAGGAGAGCGGCGGCCTCTCCGGCGCGCCGCTGTTCGACCTCTCGACGCGCATGCTCGCGCAAACATTTTTGCGCGTTGAAGGACAGTTTCCGCTGATCGGCGTCGGCGGCGTCGACAGCGCGCAAGCGGCGCTCGCCAAAATCGAAGCCGGGGCGACGCTGGTGCAGCTTTATTCGGGGCTCATCTATGAGGGGCCAGGGCTGGTCACGCGCATCAAGCGCGGATTGGTGGAAACGCTCGCGCGAGACAGAGAGGCGCTGGCCGCAAGGATCGGCAAAAGGGCGAAATCGTTTTAGCGCCGGATGAAACGCTCGACGGGGTTTCCCCTGCGATTCTCCATCGCTACTCGCCCTGAGAAGGATGCTGCGCACGCCGACCGCGCGCCGTCAGGCGCACGATTGAGCCGCCCGGACGCGGAAATACGAGCTGCAAACAATCTCCCGGTCCGTTGGTGATTTCCCACGGATGGGTCAGATAGGTGCTGATCGTTTTGCGCTCTCCAGGATTAAGACCGCCATAACTCTTGTCGCTTCCGGAGAAGTCTTTCCAATAGATGCCGCGATATTCGCCCGACTGATTGACGAAGGTGATCGTCGTCGCGACGTCGCTGTTTTGTGAACGCGCGCGCGGACAACCGGCGTGCGCCGAGGTTGCGGCTCCTACGGAGGCAACCGCAACAAGCGCGGCGCACAGCCGTAACGACCGAGTTGAAGCGTCTGTCACAGGGTTCCCCTTCACGAAGCGTGCATATTGAGGGCGCGCGCCGCCTATCATGACGTGCGGCCGATGCGGCGGCAACGCCGCTCAGCAGGAGGATCGCGGCTTCCATGCAACGGCGCGCGATGCTATCGAGCCCTCGATCAACGCAAGAGGAACGACGATGACCGAGCATATCTGGCTAGCGACGGGCGAAGCGACGGTTCTGGCCGCGGACGGACAATATACCGACGCCATGCCGGAAGTGATGATCGGCAACGTCAAGGGCCCGGTCGGGCACGCCTTCGCCAGCATGGCGGGCCAAGTCGCCGGCCATCCGCGCATGTTCGTCATCCGCGACCTCAACCAGCAGGTGCGGCCGGCGACGATGATGACCACCAAAATGACGGTCAAATCGGAAGATTACGTCGAGCTTCTCGGCGGCGTCGTGCAAGCGGCGACCGGCGACGCCATCGTCGACTGCGTCGCCGATGGGATTCTCCCCAAGGATCAGCTCAACGAGCTCTGCATGATCATCATGGTCTGGCTCGATCCGCGGTGCGCCACCCATGCGGAGCTCGACAAGAAAGATCTCTATCGCACCAATTACGAAGCGACGAAGCTCGCGATCTCTCGCGCCATGAAGGGCGAGCCGACGGCCGACGAACTCATCGCCAACCGCAAGAGCGTCCAGCACTACGCGCTTGAGGGCGTGTTCGAAGCTTGATCGTCGTCCTCGCGGACGCGCACGCCGATAATCATGCCGTCCTCGAACCAGCTCGACAAAGATTGCGCCAGCCGCTCTGGCGCAATCTCGCCAGCCTGCTGAAAGGCGGCCATCTGACAGATGTCCCCGAAGGCGTGCCCGGCGCGCGCTTCGGAAAGCGCGACATATTCGTCGGGCTCGAGCTGGCGGTAGGCGGATTCATCATCGACGCGCCATACGGCGGCATGTTCGATGTGTTCGCCCGCCGCGGGCTTATCGACTTTCGCCGGCGCCTCCTCGCTGATCGCCGCGCCGTAAGCCTCGATCGTGCCGGCGACGAGCTCGAGCAGCGTCAGGCTCGGATCGAATTCGAAGGCGAGCCGCGCCCAATCGTCGGGCGCAAATCCCGCCAGCGCCTGCACCGTCAACGGCGTTTCGTCGGCTGTGTCGAAGGCGTCGACCATGGCGCGCTCAAACAGCGCCATGGAGACGGCCGCAGCATCGTCGCGCCAGCGCGCGTTTTCGCGCATGAAGTCCGGCAGTCCGGTCGTAAACCAGCGCGCGTTCGGATCGCGCGACGGACATTGGTCGATGTAGTCGTCGACCAGCGCGTCAAACGCCTCGTCTCCGAGAATCGCGCGAAGCCCCGGGTGATCCTGCGAAACAAAGTCCGCCAGCCGTATGCGGTAGCCCGTCTGATAGACGTCCAGCAGCGTCTCCGGCGCGGCGCCGCGCGGCGACGGACGCAATTTTTTCAGGAGAGGCTCGTCCGCCTCTCCAGAGCCGGCCAGCACACGCTGCTGAAACAGAGACTGAAAATCTGCGAGCTTCATGCTGCGCTGAGCGCTCGCTCTTTTGAGATGCGGGCGTCGATATCGCGCATATTCTGGAGTTCGTCCAAAAGCTCCGCGAGCGGCGGATAGTTGTCATCGCGCTCGATCATGGCGGAGACGTCGCCGCAGCGCCGACGCGCGTGCTCGTAGAGCGCCCAGACTTCATCGCAGACCGGCTGATCGTGCGTGTCGACGCGATGAGTCTCATTATTGGTATGACCGGCCATGTGAAATTGCACGACGCGATCGGCCGGAACGCCATCGATGAAAGCGACCGGATCGAAGCCGTGGTTGAAGCTAGAAACGAAAACATTGTTGACGTCGAGCAGCAACAGGCAGTCGGCGCGCTCGGCCATTTCGCGAACGAACTCGTGTTCGCTCATCTCGGAATCGACAAAGGACACGTAGGTCGAGGCGTTTTCAACAACCAGCCGGCGCTTGAGAAAATCCTGCACCCGCTGAATGCGCTCGACAATATGCGCAAGCGACTCGCGCGTATAGGGAATGGGCAGCAGATCGTGGAGCGTCACGCCATGAACGCCTGTCCAGGCGACGTGATCTGAAACCCATGCCGGCTGAATGCGTTCAGCGAGCGCCTTCAACTGCCGCAAATAGTCGAAATTGAGCGGATCGGTTGAGGCGAGCGACATCGAGACGCCATGCATGACGACGGGATAATCGGCGCGTATCCGATCCAGCATCGCCAGCGGCCGCCCGCCGGCGAGCATGTAGTTTTCAGAAATGATTTCGAACCAGTCGATCGGCGGGCGCGACGACAGGATCTCTTCATAATAGATCGGCCGCAGGCCCAAGCCGTAGCCAAGCGGCGGGGGCTTTTCCATGACGTCTTCCCTCTCAGGCATCGCCGCTCATGCCGGAGCCGCATCGGCGTGGCGGGGACGGCTGTAGCCGCCGCCCCCGCACAAGGCGATTACTTGCTGTGGCAGCGGCTCTTCATGTTGCAGCGGCCCTTGTGATGGTGGCACTGCGCCTTGTGGTGGCATTTGGCCATGTGGCGGCAGCTTCCCTTGGCGCCGCAATGAGTCTTCGCGTGGGTCGACTTCGCGGAATGCGCGTAGGCGGGCGCAACCGATGCGCCGCTCAGAGCAAGGGCGACGGCGGCGGCGGCGAGAGCCGAACCTGAAATAATATTCGTCTTCATCTCTTTCTCCTCTTTATATCCCTATCGCAACGACGGGAAGTCGACGCCCTCGCCATCTGGACGGCGAGGGCGAAGTTCACTGGTCTTCGGCCAAGTCCCGGCGCCCCTGTCGATCGGCGAATTCGCCGCCGCTGACGTTCTGCGGCGCGCCGAAGCCTGGCAGTCGGCGCAGACTATGCGTGCGGCTGCGATTCCGCTAGGGAGAAATTCGCCAACAAATCAGCCTTTTTGAGTTATGATTATTATATTAAAACAGTATATTGTTAACTTATTGCAGTGCAATATCATGACTTTGGGCAGGCGGCGCCGACTGTTTTCTTTTTGGCGCGCTTGCGACGGCGGCGCGCCGCTGGTAGATAGGCCCCGCCTCGGTAACCAAGCCGGGGCATTCGCTTTGGTTTTCGACATCGGGCCGCGCCGGCAGTTCGCTTAGCGAACTTTTCGTCCAGCCTCGCGTTTTAGCCGCGGGGGACGTCCGATACCGAAAGCCGATCTGCAACGCTAACCCTTGCCGGCGCCGCCCTCTCTGGGCTCTCAGGAGAACATATGTCCGCCACGACCGATCGCGCGCCTACGCGCGAAGATTTCGCCGCTCTGCTTGATGAAAGCTATGGCCAGAACGAGGCCTTCGAAGGTTCCGTCATCAAGGGCCGCGTCGTCGCCATCGAAAAGGATGTCGCCGTCATCGACATTGGCCTCAAGACCGAGGGCCGCGTCGCCATCAAGGAATTCACCGGCTATGGCCGCGACCCCGCCCCGCAAGTAGGCGAAGAGGTCGAAGTCTACCTGGAGCGCGTCGAGAATGCGCTCGGCGAAGCCGTCATTTCGCGCGACAAGGCGCGCCGCGAAGAGAGCTGGGTCAAGCTCGAAAAGGCCTTCGAGACCAATGAAAAGGTCGAGGGCGTCATCTTCAATCAGGTCAAGGGCGGCTTCACCGTCGACCTCGACGGCGCCGTGGCCTTTCTGCCGCGCAGCCAGGTCGACATCCGACCGATCCGCGACGTCGGCCCGTTGATGAACGTGCCGCAGCCGTTCCACATCCTGAAGATGGACCGCCGGCGCGGCAATATCGTCGTCTCGCGTCGCACCGTGCTCGAAGAGAGCCGCGCCGAGCAGCGCCACGAGATCGTCGCCAACCTCGAAGAGGGACAGGTGATCGACGGCGTCGTGAAGAATATCACCGACTACGGCGCCTTCGTGGATCTCGGCGGCATCGACGGCCTGCTGCATGTCACCGACATCGCATGGCGGCGCGTCAATCATCCGTCCGAGGTGCTGACCATCGGTCAGACCGTCAAGGTGAAGATCATCAAGATCAATCACGAGACGCACCGCATCTCGCTCGGCATGAAGCAGCTCCTCGAGGATCCCTGGCAGGGCATCGAGGCGAAATATCCGATCAGCGCCAGATTCCACGGCCGCGTGACCAACATCACCGACTACGGCGCTTTCGTCGAACTGGAGCCTGGCATCGAAGGCCTCGTCCATGTCTCGGAAATGAGCTGGACGAAAAAGAACGTCCACCCCGGCAAGATCGTCTCGACGAGCCAGGAAGTCGACGTTCAGGTGCTCGAGGTCGATCCGGTCAAGCGCCGAATCTCGCTGGGCCTCAAGCAGTGCCTGCAGAATCCGTGGGAGGCCTTCGCCGAGAAGCATCCGATCGGCTCGACCGTCTCTGGCGAAGTGAAGAACAAGACCGAGTTCGGGCTCTTCATCGGGCTCGACGGCGACGTGGACGGCATGGTCCATCTGTCGGATCTCGACTGGAACCGTCCCGGCGAGCAGGTCATCGAGGAGTATAAAAAGGGCGACACGATCAACGCCCAGGTCCTCGACGTCGACGTGGAGAAGGAGCGCATCTCGCTGGGCGTCAAGCAGCTTGCGGGCGATCCGTTCGCTTCCGTCAGCGCCGAAGAAGGCGCCGAGCTCAGAAAGGGCCTCGTCATCACCTGCGAGGTGATCGAGGTGAAGGATTCCGGCATCGACGTAAAGATCACCGGCACCGATCTCTCCACCTTCATCAAGCGCAGCGAACTCGCTCGCGACCGCGCCGACCAGCGCCCCGAACGGTTCGCCGTCGGCGAGAAGGTCGACGCCCGCGTGACGCTGTTCGACCGCAAGGCCCGCAAGGTCTCCGTCTCGATCAAGGCGCTCGAAGTCGCTGAAGAGAAGGAGGCCATCGCGCAATATGGCTCGGCCGACTCCGGCGCTTCATTGGGCGACATCCTTGGCGCGGCGCTCAAAGCCCGCGAAGAGACGCCCAAGAAAGCCAAGAAGGACGACGAGGAGTAAGATCTCCTCGACCGCGAGTTTCAGGCCCGCGCCGCAAGGCGCGGGCTTTTCTTTGCGCCTCGCGTAAACCTTTCATTCACCAAACCCCAATTCGCGCAGAGCCGTTAACGCTAACTTCTGAAACGACTGGGCAAAGTCGGCGTGTTTTCCGCCCGCGGCCGCCGCGGGCCGCCGGAGTCGCGTCCCATGAGCGTTGCCGAATTCGACCCCAACTACAGGCGTTATGCGCAGCCGCTGCGCGCCCGCCCGGCGGGCGTTCGCGCAGCGATCGGAATAGGCGTCGGCGCGACGCTCATTCTCCTCGCCGCACTCGTCCTTCTTCCGCGCGGACCTCAGATCCCAGAACCGAAAGTCGCGGAGAACGTCGAACAACCGCGCGTTTCTGTCGCGCCATCTCGCAAGATTTCCACCAAGGTTTCCGTCGAAGCCATCGAGGCCTCGGCGCTGATGGCAAAGCCCTTCAGCGCATTCGACATCGCCGCGCCGGAATTCGACCGGGAGAAAAAAACGCTCGCCGTGCGCGACAGCGAGAACGGCTCCGGCCGTATCGACACGATCGCCGTGGGGCAATTCGCCATGGGCGCGCCCTTCATGCGCGTCGATATTCATCAGGACATCGTCGACAAGGAAAAGTCGTCGGATTTCTTCCTCGACATGACCCGACACGCCGCCCAGGCCGGCCTTAACGTCGCGAAGATCGGCCAGCCGAGCGCGCTCATCACCAAATTCGGGGCGTTTGAGACGGCCGAAATACGGCTCTCGCAAACTGCATCCGAAGGCGTCGCGGCGAGCGAACGCAGCTGCCTTGCCGCACGTTTCATCGATGGCAAGCTCGCTCTCGAAATCGCCGGACTGGCATGCGGCGAATCGGCGAAACCGATCGACCGGGTCGCGCTCGGCTGCATGTTGGACCATATCAACTACACGGCGAGTCGGGATAATCCGGCGCTGAACGACTTCTTCGCGCAAGCGGCGTCGACGCGCGCCATTGGCTGCGGCAACATCTCGCGCGACGACCTGACCGCGACCATCCCAGCGCAAAAGAACGCCGCGCGTCCGGCGCAGGGCGCGCGCCGCGCGCATGCGAGGCCATCGCGCCGAGGCGCAGAGATCACGCGCTAGGCAGTCCGCATTCACCCTGACGGCGGATTGCTAGCGGGAAAAGCCCGCTTTAATTCGCTTTTGCGAAACGATCCGCTATTATGATCCTAGGCGTTCAGTCCAAAGGGGATCGTGATGCGCAAGAATAGAGTGCTGTCGGCGGGGCTCGCCTGTCTGGTGTTGTTCGCGGCGGGCGATGCGCTCGCCAAGTCTCGCTATCGCGTCGCCTCGGGCGATGCGTGTTGCGGCCGCGGTCCGATCGACATCCAGCGCCGCAGCTGGCTCGATCCCGGCACCCAGGTGCCGGTCGGCAGCACCAACCGCTACATGGTCCAGCAGACCTACCTCAATCACGATCCGATCGAGCGCAACCAGCGTAGCTGGTATATGCAGGAGACGCTTCCGCAGCGGCCGCCTTATAACGCCAGCATGATCGTGCCTTACGACGAGGGTTTCCCGTTCTGGTGGCCGTAAGTCGGGCTTTTTTCCATAAATCTTGACTTCAGGGGCGCTTTCCTTTAGCTCCCCACGAGCCTGACGCGGCCCGTTCGCGCCAGGCCAGCACCCGTGGCGTTTGCTGCAAACGCCTGTCGGCCGTTATGACGGCAGAGGAGGGCGCGTTCTTGATGCCCCGGCGCTGGCCGGGGGCGGCGAGAGACGCGATTCTGGACGACGTCCGAGCGCAAGGCTCCGGACGATTTTCGTCTGTCGCCTCTCGCACGCAACAAACGCGATGATGAGAGGACGAAGTCAAAGTGACGAAGCGCGCAGAATCAAAATACAAGCTCGACCGCCGCCTGGGCCAGAACATCTGGGGCCGGCCGAAGAGCCCGGTCAACCGCCGCGAATATGGCCCCGGCCAACACGGACAGCGGCGCAAGGGCAAGCTCTCCGACTATGGCACGCAGCTTAAAGCCAAGCAGAAGCTCAAGGGCTATTACGGCAATATTTCCGAAAAGCAGTTTCGCAAATATTATGCGGAAGCGATCCGGTTGAAGGGCGACTCGGGCGATAATCTGATCGGCCTTTTGGAGCGGCGCCTTGACGCGATCGTCTATCGCGCGAAATTCGTTCCGACGGTTTTCGCCGCGCGCCAGTTCGTCAATCACGGCCACATCCGCGTCAACGGCAAGCGCGTCAATATTCCGTCTTATCAGGTGAAGGTCGGCGACGTGATCGAGGTGAAGGAAGCCTCGAAACAGGCGGTGACCGTTCTCGAGGCGGTTCAGCTCGCCGAGCGCGACGCCCCGGAATATTACGACGTCGATCACTCCAAGATGACCGCGAAGCTCGTCCGGGTGCCGCATGCGACGGAGGTGCCCTATCCGGTGCAGATGGAGCCGAACCTCGTCATCGAGTTCTATTCGCGCTAACCTCGACGCGCAGCAATGTGAAGAAGACAGCCGCTTCGAGCGGCTGTTTTTTTATGCCCGAATTGTTGACTGTGGGTCCGCAATCGGAAAGTCTAACGCGCAAAAGCGCCGTCATCGCTTGCGAGCGTTTGAAAAACGGCCGCGCCAAGGGATCGCAGAAGGAGAGGCACGTGTCCGGGCTATCGAAGAAGCGGCCGGCGGAAAAGGAACGCGGTCAGCGTCCCCTCTGGATCGCGATCGGCGGCTTGCTGGTCAGCGTTCTAAGCTACACCATGAGGGACCTGATGCTCGGCGACGTCGTTTTCTGGTTCGGCGTCGTGCTCGCTTTTATAGGCGTGCTTTACTGGTTCATTCGGCCGAAACACGGGCTGTAGCGCCCGGTTAGCGGCCCCCATTCTGCTCGCCAGATTTGATTTGCCACAATTGTCGAAGACGATATGGTCTTTGGCGTCGCAACAGTTACGGACCGCACATGCCCTTCGCTTTTATGCCCCGTCGTCGTTTCCTTGTCGGCGCCGCCTGCGCGCTCCTCGCCGCAATGCCCGCCCTTGCCGAAAAGTCTGCTTCGGGCAAGGTCGCAATTGACGAACTGATGGCGCCGAACGCTCTGCCCGACGTGGTGGAAGGCGCGGCGGACGCTCCCGTGACGATTGTCGAATATGCTTCGATGACCTGCAGCCACTGCGCGGCGTTCCATCACGACGTGTATCCGGAGCTGAAGAAGAACTACATCGACACGGGCAAGGCGAAATTCATTTTGCGGGAGTTCCCGCTCGATCCGCTCGCGACGGCCGCCTTCATGCTAGCGCGCGAACTCGGCGACAAGCGTGACGCGACGGTCGATCTTCTGTTCTCGCAGCAGAAGAACTGGGCCTTCTCCGACAAGCCGCTCGACGGTTTGGCCAATGTCTTGAAACAGGCTGGGATCGGCCAGGAGAAGTTCGAGGCCGTCTTAAAGGATCAGACGCTTTACGAGAACGTCAACAAGGTGCGTAATCGCGCCGCCGAGAAATTTGGCGTCAACTCGACGCCGACCTTCTTCGTCAATGGCGACAAATACACCGGCGAGATCGGCGTCGAGGATTGGGAAAAGATCATCACATCGAAAACCGCAGCGAAGTGATCGCTTCCTGCGCTCGATGGCGGTGTCAAGCCAGCCATGACGGCTCTCAAAGACGCCCTTTAGAACGCCGTCCGCCGCTCTAGCGCCGCCGCAAGCGTTCCCTCGTCGAGATAGTCGAGTTCGCCGCCGACCGGCACGCCGTGGGCGAGACGCGTCACCTTCACGCCGGACGGCGACAGCACATCGGCGATGTAATGCGCGGTCGTCTGTCCATCGACCGTTGCGTTGACCGCAAGCACGACTTCGCTGGTCTCTTCTCCGCGCACACGCGCGACGAGGCTGGCGATGGAGAGATCGTCGGGGCCGACGCCGTCAAGCGGCGACAACACGCCGCCGAGCACGTGATAGCGCGCGTTGAGCAGCCCTGCCCGCTCCAGCGCCCAGAGATCGGCGACCGTCTCGACGACAACCAGGATCGACCCGTCGCGGCGCGCGTCGCGGCAGATCGTGCAGGGATCGCTCGTATCGATATTGCCGCAGACCGAGCAAAGGACGATGCGCTCCTGAGCGATGCGCATCGCTTCGGCGAGCGGCGCCAGCAGTTCTTCGCGTTTGCGGATGAGATGCAACACCGCGCGCCGCGCCGATCGCGGACCGAGCCCCGGCAATTTGGCCAGGAGCTGGACGAGCTTTTCGATCTCGGGACCGGCCACCTTTTCCGCCATAGCCGGATCAAAGCCTCATGTGGTTTCGCGTCACGCCCGCGCTTGTCGCGGGCATCCACGTCAGAATGCTACGTATCATTGGAAGCTTTGCGCGGCGTCATCACGAGGATGGCCGGCTCAAGGCCGGCCATAACGCGAGAATCGCAGCAATACGCATCAGAACGGCAGTTTGAAGCCTGGCGGCAACGGCAACCCGCCGGTGAGCGCTTTCATCTTTTCGGCCATGGCCTCCTCGGCTTTGGCGCGCGCCTGCATGTGGGCCGTGAGGATCAGGTCTTGGAGAATTTCCTTCTCGTCGGGAGTCAACAGACTGGGGTCGATGGAGATGCTTTTCATCCCGCCTTTCGCGGTGAGCGCGACCCTCACCATGCCGCCGCCCGCCTCGCCTTCGACGACCGTCTGTTCGAGCTCCAGCTGCGCTTCGGCCATTTTGGCCTGCATCTGCTGCGCCTGCTTCATCAGGCCCATGAAGTCCATCATTGCGCTTCTCCGTCGTCTTCCTCGATTGGCGACGCGTCATCATAGAGCGTTTCGGTGGACGCCGCGCCCTCGTCCCTGCCCCGAACGGCGACGATCTGCGCGCCGGGAAAACGCGCAAGAACGCTCGCAACGAGCGGATCTGATTCGAGCGAGGAGCGGCGCTTGCGCTCCTCCGCGTCGCGCTGTTCCTTGAGCGTCGGCGCGCCGCCGGAGGCGACGACCGACACCATCCAGCGCTCGCCGGTCCAGGCCTGAAGCCTCTGCATCAGAGTCGACGCCAGTTCACGCGCGCCGCCCGGCGCAAGCTCAAACTCGATCCGTGCATGTTCAAACCGCACCAGCCGCACTTCGGATTCGAGCCCTATCTTGAGGCGCATGTCCCGCTTCTGCGCGGCGAGCGCGACAAGCGCGTCGAAGCTCTCGATGATGAGTCCTGGTTCCGGCGTTGCAGATCTTGGCGCCGGCGCTGCAGTGGGCTGAGGCGTAGCGGCGCGCGGCGCGGGCGCGAGTCCCTGGCCGCCGCTGCGCGCTTGCGGCGCAGCGGCGGGTCCGGCGGGCCCTGCGCTTCGCGTTGAAGGCGCCGCGGAGTCGGCGCTCGATGCGTTCTCGCCAAACCCCAGGCGGCGCAGCGTCTCCGCCGGCGACGGCATGTCGGCGGCGTAAGCGAGCCTAACGAGCACCATGTCGGCGGCCGCCAACGGTCGCTGCGCGCCGCGCAATTCGTCGACGCCTTTCATCAAGATCTGCCAGGCGCGCGTGAGCGTGGGAACGGAAAGGCGCGTCGCCGCGTCTTCGCCGCGACGTTTCTCTTCGGGCGTCAGCGCCGCCGACTGGGCGGTCTCCGGCGCAAGCTTCAGGCGCGTCGCGAGATGCGTGAATTCGGCGAGTTCGAGCAGCACCTGCGCCGGATCGGCGCCGCCGTTATACTGATCTTCGAGAATGGCGATCGCCTTGGCGATATCGCCCGACATCGCCGCTTCGAAAAGGTCGATGATTCGCGCCTTATCGGCGACGCCGAGCATCAGCCGCAGATCCTCGGCGGCGATCGCGCCGCCCCCCGAATGCCCCGCGCCATAGGCGATCGCCTGATCGAGCAAGGACAGCGCATCGCGCGCCGAGCCTTCCGCCGCGCGCGCGATCATGGCGAGCGCATCCGGCTCGATGGCGACGCCCTCGGCCTTGCAGACGCCAAGCAGATGATTGGCGAGCAGACCGGCGTCGATGCGGCGCAGATCAAAGCGCTGGCAGCGCGAGCGCACCGTCACCGGCACCTTGTCGATTTCGGTCGTCGCGAAGATGAACTTCACATGCTCGGGCGGCTCTTCGAGCGTCTTTAAGAGACCGTTGAACGCGGCCTTCGAGAGCATGTGCACTTCGTCGATGATGTAGACTTTGGTCCGCGCCATCACCGGGCGGTAACGGGCGTTGTCGATGATCTCGCGGATGTCGTCGATGCCCGTGTGCGAGGCGGCGTCCATTTCGAGCACGTCGACATGGCGCGAGTCGATGATCGCCTGACAGTGGACGCCGAGCTCCTCCATATGGATCGTCGGCTGATTGATCGCGGGCCGCGCGTCTCCTGCCGGCAGTTCATAGTTGAACGCGCGCGCGAGGATGCGGGCGGTCGTCGTCTTGCCGACGCCCCGCACGCCGGTGAGCAGATAGGCCTGATGAATTCGGTTGAGATCGAAGGCGTTTTCGAGCGTGCGCACCATCGGCTCTTGGCCGATCAGGTCTGCGAAGGTGGTCGGTCGATATTTGCGCGCCAGCACGCGATAGGCCAACGGCGGCGCCTGATCGGCGCCAAACAGCGAAGGTCCGTCATCGGGCCCCAGCGATGGCCTCGGCGGATCGTGCTCGTGGTCCATCTGCATCCATCCGGCGGCAGACGAGCGACGAACAGCGCAGTATATTGCGCCACGCCATTCGCTGCTCGCCGAAGAAGGTGGGAGGCTGAACGAAGACCCGCCCAAGCTCGTTAGGGCTGCTTCCTTCCGGACCTGACCCGGTTGGCGAGTGAAGCGTCCACCGCCAACCTCCCGACCCCTTATTTGGCAGACGAGCGCGCGGGATGCAAGGCTCCGGACCGCGGCCTTTGCCTTACGGCGTTCACCTTTCGCCCGGAGCAGGGGTGCGCGCGCGCGGCGCACTTGCTAAAGAGAGCGCAAATTCGAGGGATTTGCGCTTGAACGCCGTCACCGCCACTTCAGCAGAACGCGAAGCTACGAGCCTTGCGGCCATCCTTGCGCATTTCGCGCGCGAGGGGTTCACACGCTGCGAGCCGCGCCTCCTGCAGCCGGCGCATGTCTTTCTGGATCGATCCGGCGAGGATTTCCGCGGTCGGCTTTACCTGACGAGCGATGGCTCGGGTGCTGAATTTTGTCTGCGGCCGGAATATACGATTCCCGTCTGCCTCGATTACCTCGCCTCCGCTCGGGCGGGCGATCCGGCGGCCTATGCGTATGGGGGCTCGATCTTTCGGGCGCCTGAACATGGCGCGACGGGCGACGGCGAGTTTCTGCAGGCCGGGCTGGAGAGCTTCGGCCGCCCGGACCGCGAAGCCGCGGACGCCGAAATTCTGGCTGCTTCCCTCGACGCCGCGGCGGCGGTCGGCGCGACGGCGCTCAAGGTTCTGATCGGCGACGCCGGTCTCGTCGCCGCCTTCCTCGAACGGCTTGAGATGCCGCCGGTCTGGCGCCGGCGTCTGGCGGCCGGGCACGCGCGCGGCCAGAGAATATCCGATATTTTTGCGGCGCCCGAACGCAATGGCGGATCGGAACAGTCGGGCGTATTGGCGGCCCTGACGAAAGTCGACCCGTCGGATGCGCGCCGTCTCGTCGAGGATCTGCTGTCGATCGCCGGCATCACCGCCGTCGGCGGCCGCAGCGCGGCTGAAATCGCCGAACGCTTTCTCGATCAGGCGACGCTCGCCGAAGGCGCGGGCGTTTCCAACGAAACGCGCGCGCTGGCGGAGACTTTTTTCGCCATCGAAGGCGCGCCCGAGTCAGCTTCCGCAGCCATGCGTCGACTGGCCGCCGACGCGCAGCTTGACCTCTCCGCCGCGCTGGACGCGTTTGACGCGCGCGCTGAGGCCATTAGCGCGCGCGGCCTTACGATTCACGAGATCCGCTTTTCGGCAAGTTTTGCGCGTCATCTCGATTATTACACGGGCTTCGTTTTCGAGGCCCGCCACTCCAGCGACGGCGCGCCGGTGATCGGCGGCGGACGCTACGACCGACTGCTCAAGACGCTCGGCGCGGCGTCGGACATCCCTGCCGTCGGCGCCGCCATCTGGATCGACCGTCTTTCCCCGAGCGCGAGACAAGCATGATGACGCCCGCGCAAAAACTCATCATCGCCTCCCCGTCAAAAGGCCGGCTGCAGGAGAACGCCGCAGCCTTCTTCGCGCGCGCCGGTCTGGAGCTGACGCAAGGCCGCGGCGCGCGCGACTATCGCGGCGCCGTCGCCGGAGTCGAAGGCGCGGAAGTCGCCTATCTCTCCGCTTCCGAGATTACGCGCCGGCTGGCCTTGGGCGAAGCCCATCTCGGCGTCACCGGCGAGGATCTGGTGCGCGAGGAGATCGCCGACGCCGACAAGAAAGTGGAGCTTCTCGCGCCGCTGGGCTTTGGCGCCGCGAATGTCGTCGTCGCGGTTCCGCAAGCCTGGATCGACGTGCGCTATATGAGCGATCTCGCCGACGTCGCCGATGGATTTCGCGCGCGCCACGGCCGCGGGCTGCGCGTCGCGACGAAATACATCAATACAACGCGGCGCTTCTTCGCTACTCATGACGTATCGGACTATCGCATCGTCGAGAGCTCCGGCGCCACCGAAGGCGCGCCCGCCGCAGGCTCCGCCGATCTCATCGTGGACATCACGACGACAGGCGCGACGCTCGCAGCGAATGCGTTGAAGATCATCGAGGACGGCGTCATTCTGCGCTCGCAGGCCAATCTCGTCGCCTCGCTGACGGCGCCTTGGGACAATGCGGCGCGCGAAGCGGCGCGCGTCATTCTCTCGCGCATCGCCGCGGAAGAAGAAGCGCGCACGACCCGCGACGTGCGCGCAAGCCTGCCTACGCTTAGCGAACATATCCTGAAAGAAGCGGAAGCGAACTTCGGCGCCGGATTGCGCGACATCGACGACGGGTCAGCGACGTTCTCCTGCCCGGCGAAAAAGGTTGCGGCGCTCGCCGACTGGCTGATCGCCCGAGGCGCCAAAAGCGTCACCAGCGCGCGGCTCGATTATATCTTCCAGGCGGAGAACGCCTTGTGGAGCAAGCTGGCGGCGCGGCTTGGCTGATGTCATTCCCGACGCTTCGCTTAAAGCGAAGCGATCGGGAATCCAGAGTCGCAACAAGCATTTTGGAAGTCGTTCTGGATTCCCGGTCGGACTTACGTCCGCCGGGAAGGACAAACCGCAAACCGATTCACGCTTCCATCAAGGCGCCGACATGCGCCGCAGCGCTGCGCGCGAGATCTTCCGGCCGATAGCCGCCCTCGAGCAGTGAGACGATGCGTCCCTTGCAACGTCGCGCGGCGATCTCCATCACGCGCAGCGTGACGTCCCTGAAATCTTCGTCGACGAATCTTAATCCGCCAAGCGGATCGTGAAGATGGGCGTCGAATCCGGCGCAAAGAATGATGAGATCGGGCGAAAACGCCTCGACACGCGGCAGAATGCGAGACGCCAGCGCCTCGCGAAATTGCGCGCCGCCGTCGCCCTTTGCGAGCGGCGCGTTGACGATCGTGTCATGCGCGCCGGTTTCGCTCACCGCGCCAGTTCCGGGATAGAGCGGCATCTGATGCGTCGACGCGTAAAGCACGTTTCGATCGCTCCAGAAAATCTCCTGCACGCCATTGCCGTGATGCACGTCAAAATCGACGATGGCGATGCGCGACGCGCCATGCGCCGCGCGCGCACGCAGCGCCGCCACGGCGGCGTTATTGAAAAAGCAAAAGCCCATCGGCGCATCGCGCGTCGCATGATGTCCCGGCGGCCGCATGGTGACGAACGCGTTCTTGGCGTCGCCGCGCATCACCGCATCGACGGCCGCCAGCGCGCCCCCGGCTGCGCGCAGCGCCGCTTCATGCGTGGCGCCGTTCATGACGATGTCCGGACCTATATGCGCATATCCCTCTGCAGGCGCCGATTGCGCAAGATGCGCGAGGTGTTCAAAACTATGCGCGCGCAACAAAGTTTCCTGCGCCGCTAAAGGCGCCTCGGCGCGCATGAGGCCGGCGAAGCGCGGGTCGTCAAGCGCGCGCAGAACCGCCCGAAGGCGCTCCGGCCGCTCGACATGCGCCGGCCCCATGTCATGCGCCAGCGCCGCACGGTGCGTGACGAGCAGGGTCGAGGCTGTTGCAGCGCGCGCGCGGAAGCCGGCAAGGCTTGCGCCGGCGCCGGCGATCGCCGCCCGGCGCGTAAAGGCGGCGTCGTAACTTTTTCGCGCCATTTCCAGTCCGCTCGCTTCTTAGGACCGTCCAAGGACTGTCAGCCAATTTCGATTTGACAGCAAGAAACGCATTGCGGCGGTGGGCGCAAAAGTTCGATGATGCGCGACATGCAGACGAACGACCCGACGCAGGCACATTCGCTCGACCTCGATGAGACGCGCTGGGCGGCGGTTGTCGCGCGCGATGCGCGCCGAGACGGCGACTTTTACTATTGCGTCGAAACGACCGGCGTCTATTGCCGTCCCTCCTGCCCCTCGCGGCCGGCGAAGCGCGCCAATGTGCGCTTTTGCGCCACGGCCGCCGAAGCGGAGGCGGCAGGGTTTCGTCCGTGCCGCCGTTGTCGGCCAGAGGCGCCGCCGCAACAGGAACAGGATGCAGCGAAGATCGCCCGGGCCTGCCGAATGATCGAAGCGGCCGAAGCGCCGCCGACGCTCGCGCAGTTGGCGCGCGGCGCCGGACTTAGCTCCTATCACTTCCACCGACTGTTTTCGCGCATTTGTGGCGTCACGCCCAAGGCCTATGCTCAGGCGCACCGGCGCACGCGCCTGCACGAAGAACTGAAGGAAAGCCGCACCGTGACAGATGCAATCTATGGCTCGGGCTATCATTCAAGCGCGCGGTTCTACGCAACGGCGCAGGACACGTTGGGCATGACGGCAAGCGCCTATCGCGCCGGGGCGCCGCGCGAAGCCATTCGCTTCGCCATCGGCCAATCGTCTCTGGGCGCGGTGCTCGTCGCGGCCAGCACGAAGGGCGTTTGCGCCATTTCGCTCGGCGACGACCCTGAAGAACTGCTGCGCGATCTGCAACATCGATTTCCGCGCGCGACTCTCATCGGCGGCGATGAGTCGTTCGAACGCTATGTCGCCGCGGCGGTCGGCATGGTGGAGCGGCCACAATCATCTTTCGATCTGCCGCTCGATATGCGCGGCACGGCCTTTCAGCAGCGCGTCTGGGCCGCGCTGCGCGACATTCCGGCGGGAGCAACGGCGAGCTATGCCGACATTGCGAAACGCATCGGCGCGCCGAAGGCGACGCGCGCGGTGGCGGGCGCCTGCGCGGCCAATCCGGTGTCGCTCGCGGTTCCTTGCCATCGTGTCGTGCGCAGCGACGGCGCACTTTCCGGCTACTATTGGGGCGTGGAGCGCAAACGCGAGCTGCTCAAACGTGAACGCAAGCCGTGAATGTGCGGCGCCCTACGCGCTTCGCAGCGCGGCATATTCTTCATTGATCGCGTCGTGCAGCTCTTTCCACAGAGCGTTGATGCGCACGTCCGGCCCCCAATTGTAGAGCGCCTTGGCGACCTCCGCGATCGTCTCATTGATGGGCTCGCTTTCCCCCTCCTCCAATTCGAGAGAGAAGAGCTTCGGCGGCGCTTCGCCTTTCCAGGCGTCCCAATGTTCGTTCGAATAATTGGAGACGCCGCGCTGCGCCGCGAGCAGTTTCGGCGTATATTTGGCGAAGCGGCGATGCAGAGGTCCGTCCGACTTTTCTGCACGATAGGCGTCGCGCACAAAAAAATAGCGCACATGCTGCAGTTCATGCGCAAGGCAGCAGCCAAGGCGCGCGTGGCTCATGTTCGGGTCGAAATAGATTTCAATGCGGCCGTCGGGAAAGGACTGTCCCTCCGAAGTGAAGCTTTGGCCAAGATAGTTGAACGTCTTTTTCTGTGGGCTGAGGGTCACTTTGCTGACGTCGCAGCCGAACTCCGCCACGAGCGCCGCGAGCGTTTGCCGCTTCCTTAAGAAATCGGGCGCGTTTTCGATCTCGCTCACTGTCTGCACAGCTTGGACAGCGGGCGCCGAGCGCCGTGCGGCATGCCTTGAGCGGAGAAAAGACAGCGCGTCAAAACCCCGCCGCTCACGTCCTAGGCGCACTTCCGAACGGCTCCTCATGCGTGATCACCCAATCGAATTCCGGATGCGCCGCGGCGACATGCTCCCACCATCGCCGCCCGTCCTGCAAGCGCGGCGAGAGATCATTGACCCGCAGCAGCTGGAACGCGCCGGGACGCTCCTTTACCCCGGCGATGACGGCCTCCACCATCGCCCGCCCCAAGCCGCGCTGCAAAGAGTTGATCTGTTCGAAAACCAGCGACGGCGGCTCATAGGCGCCGGCGAGCAAAAGCGCGATCCCAGACGCCTCCGTCCCCTCGGGCGTGGTGATCAATTTCGAGGAGGTCGACGCTTTGATTTCAAAGAACCCGCGCCCGTACGGCCGCGCGTCGACATAGAGGCCGAGAGCCGCGAGATTGCGGGAGATCGCCTCGGCGATCGCCAGCATCGCTGGGTCCGGCTGTTGAGCCACCGGCGTCCTCCGCCAGAACCGCAAGACCTCCCAAAACGCCATCATACGATCTCACACGATCCCAATGTTTGGCGCGAGATACCCCCCTTTGCGGGGAGGTCGGCGATCCCAGCCAAGTTTACGCAATCTGCGTAAACTTGGCGGCGGGATCGCCGGGCGGGGAACCTCACGTCCTCAAGCGAAATTTTTCCCCACCCGTCCCCGTAAAGGGGAGGGGTACGCAAACGCCCAGCCTTTATCCGATGCCGGCCCCCATCGCCGTGCCCTTCCCGTCGTTCCGTGCGATAAAGGGCCATGGCGACACCGATTCGCAATGCTTTCGACCCCGGCTTTGGCGTTTATGTCCATTGGCCGTTTTGCCTGTCGAAATGCCCCTATTGCGACTTCAACAGCCACGTGAGGCGCGGCGACGTCGACGAGGACCGCTTCGTCGAGGCCTTCAGCGCGGAGCTTGCGCATCGCGCCGCGCTGACGCCCGGGCGCGAAGTCCGCTCGATCTTCTTTGGCGGCGGCACGCCGTCATTGATGGCGCCTTCGACGGCTCAAGCCATTCTCTCCCAGATTTCGAGCCACTGGCCCCTCGCCAAGGACTGCGAAATCACGCTCGAAGCCAATCCGACGAGCGTCGAGGCCTCGCGTTTCAAGGGCTTCAAAGCCGCAGGCGTCAACCGTGTCTCGCTCGGCTTGCAGGCTCTGAACGACATCGACCTGCGCGCCCTCGGGCGGCAGCACTCGGTCGCGGAAGCCCTCATGGCGCTCGACGTCGCCAATTCGGTCTTCGAGCGCACATCCTTCGATCTGATCTACGGCCGCACGGGCCAGACGGCCGCCGCCTGGCGAAAAGAGCTGGAGCTGGCGCTCACCCGTTCGCCCGAGCATGTCTCGCTCTATCAGCTGACGATCGAGCCGGACACGATGTTCGAGCGCATGGTCAACGCCGGCAAGATGGCGTTGCCCGACGTCGAAACGCAGCGCGCGCTCTGGGACGTCACGCAGGAAGTCACCGCCCGCGCCGGCCTGCCGGCTTACGAAGTCTCCAATCATGCGCGGCCCGGCGCGGAGTGTCGGCACAATCTGGTCTATTGGCGCTACGGCGAATATGTCGGCGTCGGTCCCGGCGCGCATGGGCGGGTGGTCACGCCGCGCGGTCGGCGCGCCCAGTCCACCGAGCGGCATCCCGAGATGTGGCTGACCTGCGTCGAGACCGAAGGCCACGGCATCATCGAGGATGAATTGCTCTCGTCCGAGCAGGAAGGCGACGAATTCCTGCTGATGGGGCTGCGGCTGCGCGAAGGCGTCGATCCGCAGCGCTATTTCCTGCTGACCGGCAAGCGCCTGTCGCAATCGCGCATCAGCGAACTCATCGGCGACGGGCTGGTCGAATTCACCCGCGACAACAGGCTGCGCGTGAGCTCCGAAGGTTTTCCGGTGCTCGATGCGGTCGTCGCCGATCTCGCCGCTTAGCGGCGCTCCGCGGCTCTTGGCGCAATGGTCGCGACAGTGACCTATATCGTAAGGCTCTCCGCTCCCTGCCCCCTCTGATGCAGACTCGGTGAGCGCCCTTCTAGCGGCGAGCTACTCAACTCTGTTGGCGTCGCATTACGAAAGGGCTTTGCTCGAGCGAGCCTTGCCTTTCATGACAAAGGCGAATCCAACACTCCTCGCCTCTGGCGCCTTCTACGTCGCGCAGAGCAGCCATGGCGAACTCATCGGCTGCGGAGGCTGGTCGCTTGAGCGTCCAGGAACTGCAAAGATCGTCCGAGGGGAAGCGCATATCCGCCATTTTGCGACCCATCCCGACTGGACCCGCTTGGGCGTCGGGTGTTCCATTATGAATCAGTGCTGCATCGACGCCAAGGCTCGAGACGTAAGCGAACTTCATTGTTGCTCGACGTTCGCCGCCGAAAATTTTTACAAGGCGTTAGGCTTCAAAACCGTAACGGGGGCAGATATCCCTCTCGACTCGGAGGTCTCATTCCCGGCTCTTCTGATGCAGCACGCATTGCCGTGAGCAAGATGTCAGCCACATGGACGCGTCGGCCTCCGCACATACGACGAACCTGGGAATGCAACCGGCGCCGCTCCAACAAGCGGCGCCGGCTTCGCAATATGCGGCTGATGCGCCGGGCGAACTTAACGTCGATAGAGCTGCTCTAGCGCATCCGCGCCGAGGAGCTCGCGAAGACGGCCAAGGATCAGCAGCACGACGCCGAACGTCGCCAGCGACATCCAGCCGAAAAAGACGAAGCCCCAGTGCAGCGGACCTGCAAAGCCTTCGTCCATCGCCCAGAACGTGTGACCCCATTCATTGAATCCCACATTCGGGATCGTCATGAAGACGCCGACGACAAGAACCACGAAGGCGAGAGAATATCCCTTCGCGAAAGTCGGCAGACGCGTTTTCGCATAGAAGAACGCGCCGAGACCGATGATCGCAAAGAGCGGATATGCAATATAGAAGGTGATGATATTACTCGGCGTGAAATCGGTGTCGCGCACGGCGGTCATGTGCCAGACAGCCGTCTGCTCCGAAAAGAAGCTTAAGCCCCAAAACAGGGCGAGCGAGAAAACGAGCAGCCACTGGACGAGATAAACGAGCCGTCGCATTTCGGCTGCGGCTCCTAACTTCGCCAGATCGCGATCGCGCGTGCGCCACAGAAAGCCGACAAGGCCGATCGCGCCCGAGCACGACGCGAGAATCGCAAATTGCAACAGGCCCATCCAGTAGAGCTGAAACTCTGGCGAGAAGGAATCGAGACCAAATCTCCAGGCGAAAAGTTGTTCGTAGAGGCGCAGGATAGCCACGAACAGCATCAAGGCCGGAACGCCGATAAGAACGGGCCTGGTGTCGATAATTCGTTCAGCGCTTCGGGCGGCGGAACGGGCCTCTGTTTTTGTCATGCTCATAAGTCATCTCCAAAAGACTGTTTTTGCGGGGCATGAAAGCCCCTTCGAACGGTTTGATGCGCGCGTGGCGGTCGCCGCTTCTGCTCTCGCAGCGGTGGCGGCAGGATCGTTTGAAAGATTCGTCGCGAACGCGCTCTCGCCGACGTCGCCATCGTAAGGATGGCGGCTGCGTTGAAATTTCAGCGCGAGAAAACCTTCAGCCCTCGCGGGGAGGAGCTCGTGGCGATTGTGGCGCGCGCCGTGGCTCGATGCGCGGCGCCTGACTGGACGTCTCCAGCGGAGGCGAATGAGCCTCACTCGGAAAAATCAGAGCGGTCGAAAGAACAGGCTTGGAAGGAGGCGCGTCCAGCGCGCCATTGTGAAGAATGCAACAAAATCCGTGGCGATGGCGTTCGTTTGGGAAAAGTGGCGGCTCGCCGCTCACCGCATCCTGCGGCGCGCAGACCGTTCCGAAAGCGACGCCTTCTCCCAGCGCAACGGCGCCCGTGCTCGTGGTCTGCGCGAGCATAAGGAAGGCGATGAGCGCGGCAAAAATGCGCGCGCGCTGACGTGTCCGCTGGAAGATTGGATCCACCGTGGCCTCTCGGGTTCCAAGCACCGAACTTAGGTTTCAATCATGGGCGCGGTCAAGCGAGGTGACGAAAACCCTGTGCGACGAAGCGACGCGTCGATTTTTGATGCAAGACAAAACAATGCGCCATTGCTTCGCTCTGGTCTGCAATCGCTCGCTAATCAGATAGTCCGCCGAGTCGACGCCGGCCTCTCGCCGAGTCAACCGCGTTTCAAGCGTCACCCCACCTGCCCCCGATGGCGCAGGAAGTGGTCGGCGAGCACGCAAGCCATCATCGCTTCGCCCACCGGCACGGCGCGAATGCCGACGCAGGGATCGTGACGGCCCTTGGTGACGATGTCTGTCTCCTTGCCGAAGCGATCAATCGTGCGGCGCGGCGTCAGAATCGACGACGTCGGCTTCACCGCGAAGCGCACGACGATGGGCTGGCCTGTCGAAATGCCGCCGAGCACGCCGCCGGCGTTATTGGACAAAAACTGCGGTCCGCCTTTTCCGGCGCGCATTTCGTCGGCGTTGTCTTCACCGGTCAGCTCGGCGGCGGCGAAGCCCGCGCCGATCTCGACGCCCTTCACCGCATTGATCGACATCATCGCCGCGGCGAGATCGGCGTCGAGCTTGCCGTAAACCGGCGCGCCCCAACCGACCGGAACGCCCTCGGCGACAATCTCGATCACCGCGCCGATGGAAGAGCCGTCCTTGCGCACGTCGTCGAGATAGTTCGCCCATAGTTCCGCCGCGCGCGCGTCGGGGCAAAACAGCGGATTGCGCTCGACCTCCGCCCAATCGAAATGCGCGCGATCGATTCTGTGCGGACCCACCTGCACCAGCGCGCCGCGAATCGTCACGCCGGCGATCACCTTGCGCGCGACCGCCCCGGCGGCGACTCGCGCCGCGGTTTCCCGCGCCGACGAGCGCCCGCCGCCGCGATAGTCCCGCACGCCATATTTCGCGTCGTAGACGTAATCGGCGTGGCCGGGCCGATATTTGTCGGCGATCTCGCCATAGTCCTTGGAGCGCTGGTCAGTATTTTCGATCACGAGCGCGATCGGCGCGCCGGTCGTCACTTGTCGGCCATCGCCGTCAGAAAAAACGCCCGAAAGAATCTTTACCTCGTCGGCCTCCCGCCGCTGCGTGGTGAAGCGCGATTGTCCCGGCTTGCGCTTGTCCAGAAAGCCCTGGATCTCCTCCGCATCCAGCGGAATTTTCGGCGGACAGCCGTCAACGATCGCGCCGAGCGCCGGCCCATGGCTCTCGCCAAAGGTGGTGACGCGGAAAAGATGGCCGAAACTGTTGTGGGACATGCGATCTTCTAGGCTTGGCGCCGGCGACGGTCAAACGGGCGGTTTCCGGCGCCCGCGTCATGACGCGGCGCGCGCGCGCCGCTAAGATAGGCGCATGACCCTCACGCATAAGCCCGTCGGCCCCGGGAGCCACATCTTCCTCGTCGACGGCTCCTCCTTCGTCTTTCGCGCCTATTTCCAGTCGATCCGACAGGATGCGAAATATAACTATCGCTCCGACCGGCTGCCGACCGGCGCCGTCCGGCTGTTCTGCACGAAGCTGTTGCAGTTCGTGCGCGAAGGCGCGGCCGGCGTGACGCCCACGCATCTCGCCATCATCTTCGACAAGAGCGAGCATTCCTTCCGAAAGGACCTTTATCCCGACTACAAGGCGCATCGCTCCGAACCGCCGGACGATCTCATTCCGCAATTCCCGCTGATGCGCGCCGTCGTGCGCGCTTTCGGCCTCACCCCGATCGAACAGGACGTCTACGAGGCCGACGATCTCATCGCCACCTATGCGACGCAGGCGCAGGCCAAGGGCGCGGACGTGCTGATCGTTTCGGCCGATAAGGATCTGATGCAGCTCGTCGGTCCCGGCGTCAGAATGTACGACCCCGCCTCGGGAATAGCCGGAACGAAAGGCGCGCGCGAAGAACGCCTCATCGGCGACGCCGAGGTCGTCGATTATTTCGGCGTGACGCCGGACAAGGTCGTCGACGTGCAGGCGCTCGCAGGCGATTCCACTGACAATGTGCCGGGCGCAAAAGGCATCGGCATTAAGACCGCGGCTCAGCTCATCAACGAATATGGCGATCTCGAAACGCTGCTCGCTAAGGCGCCCGGCATCAAGCAGCCGAAGCGACGCGAGGCGCTGACCGAGCCGGATGCGGTCGCGCGCATCCTTCTTTCAAAAACGCTCTGCGAACTGGTGCGCGACGTCCCTCTGGAAACCTCGCTCGAAGAGCTTGGCCTTCATCAACCCGACGCGGCGAAGCTTATCGCTTTTCTGCAGGCGATGGAGTTCACGACGATCACCCGCCGCGTCGCTGAAATGTATGGGGTCCAGGCGCAGGATATCGAGCCGGATCCCGGTTATGTCGGCGCGGCCGGCTGGCGCGGGCGCGACGGCGAAGTGTCCGAGATCGCGTCGCCTGCTGCTGAAGCGCCGCACCGCGCCGAGAAGCCGACAAGCGACGCCCTCACGCCTGCGAACCTCGTCGCCGCGCGTCTCGCCGAAGCGAAGGCGGTCAAGATCGACCGCTCCAGCTATGAGACGGTCGTCTCGACCGAACGTCTGGATGACTGGATCACGGAAGCCGTTGGCGCAGGACTCGTCGCGATCAATGTCGAAACGACCTTGCCGGACCCGATGCGTTGCGAACTCATCGGCGTCTCCTTGGCGACCGCGCCGGGACGCGCCTGCTATATCCCGATTCAGCATCGCTCGGGCGACTCGGCCGACCTTTTTTCCGGCGCCAATTTGATCGAAGGACAGATCCCGTTCGACGCGGCTCTCGCGCGATTAAAGCCATTGTTTGAGGACGCCGCGATCCTCAAAATCGCGCACAACATGAAGCATGATCTGCTGGTTCTTTCGCGCTACGGAATCGACGTCGCGCCGATCGACGACGCCATGCTCATGTCCTACGCACTGGACTCCGGACGTCGCGACCATCGTCTCGAAGAGTTGGCGCGAAACTATTGCGGCCATGACGCTCTGACCTTCGCCTCCGTCGCCGGCGCGGGCCGCAATTTCCTCGGCTTTGCCCGCGCTGCGCTCACGGCGGCGACGGAATACGCCGCGGAACAGGCGGACATTGCCCTGCGCCTTTGGCGCGTGCTGAAGCCGCGGCTCTTGGCCGAGCGCATGACTGCCGTCTACGAGACATTGGAGCGGCCGATGGTCGCGACGCTCGCGCGCATGGAGCGAAGGGGCGTCATGGTCGAGCGCGCGACCCTGTCGCGGCTCTCAGGCGAATTTGCGCAGGACATGGCGCGTCTCGAGGCCGAGATCTTCGAACTCGCCGGCGAGAGTTTCAACCTTGGCTCGCCCAAGCAGTTGGGCGACATACTTTTCGGCAAGATGGGGTTGCCCGGCGCGAAGAAAACGGCGACCGGCGCCTGGTCGACTTCCGCAAGCGTTCTCGAAGACCTCGCCGTCGCCGGCAATGATTTTTCGCGCCGCATTCTCGATTGGCGACAGCTCTCCAAGCTCAAGAGCACCTACGCCGACGCCCTGCCCGGCTATATCAACGCCGAGACCGGTCGCGTGCACACGAGCTATGCGCTCGCCGCCACGACGACGGGACGGCTCTCTTCATCCGAGCCCAATCTGCAGAACATTCCCGTACGCAACGAGGCCGGCCGCAAAATCCGCAAGGCTTTTGTCTCGGCGCCCGGCCATGTGCTGATCTCTGCGGATTATTCGCAGATCGAGTTGCGGCTGCTCGCCCATATCGCCGACATTCCTCAGCTCAGACGCGCCTTCGCCGAAAATCTCGACATTCACGCGATGACGGCGAGCGAGATGTTCAATGTGCCCATCAAGGACATGCCGCCCGAAACGCGCCGCCGCGCCAAGGCGATCAACTTCGGCATCATCTACGGCATTTCCGCCTTCGGCCTCGCCAATCAGCTCAGCATTCCACGTGAAGAGGCGAGCGCCTATATCAAGCGCTATTTCGAGCGCTTTCCTGGCATTCGCGACTACATGGATTCAACGCGCAAGACGGTGCGCGAAAAAGGCGAAGTCTCAACGATTTTTGGCCGAATCTACCACTTCCCCGGCATCTCATCGGCCAATGCGTCCGACCGCGCCTTCTATGAGCGCGCGGCGATCAACGCGCCGATCCAGGGCGCGGCCGCGGACATCATCAGACGCGCCATGGTACGGATGGATGACGCGCTCGCACGCGCCGGACTATCGGCGCAGATGCTTCTGCAGGTGCATGACGAGCTTGTCTTCGAAGCGCCGAACGATGAAGCCGAGGCGACGATCGAACTCGCGCGCCGCGTCATGGAGCAGGCGCCTGCGCCCGCCGTCCATCTTGCCGTGCCGCTGAAAGTCGATGCCCGCGCCGCCGCCAATTGGGACGAAGCGCACTGAGGGCGCGTATGATTTCCGTCTAAACCAGTTGGGGGTCATTCCCGACGCGCGAAGCGCGATCGGGAATCCAGAGCAAGACCAACATTCTTGAGTTGGCTCTGGATTCCCGGTCAGGCCTTCGTCCTGCCGGGAATGACAGGCCCACCAAACTGGTCAATCGCGATTCGTATCACAAGCCCGGACCGTCGCCGCTGCGCGTTTCTCCCGACGCGAGTCCAAAATTTAGTCGCAGCCAGAATCGCTCATGAAGATAATAGAGCGCGAAGATCGCGATCATTTCAACGCCGGTGATTTCGGCGGCGAGTGTGGCGCTCTGAACGAAAGCGTAGACGATCAGGAAGGTCGATATGCTCGCCGGCAGGAGCCAGGTGAGCGCCTTCGCCAGGCTGCGCGTCGTGGTCGGTCGAAACGACTCCCGCGCCAGCGGCAGTCCTTCCATGGAGGCGTAGCTGAGCTCCGCCAGCGGCGGCGCGACGCGGCCGTTCGATGCGGCGACGGCTTTGACCATGCCGACCGCAACCGTTTCATTGGTGATGCGGTCGATGAGAATGAATCCGCCGGTTTCGCGGTTCTCGCCATAGGGATCGCAGGCGATCACGGTCTCGAGCGACAGGCGCGCGCCGCCGATCTCGTTGAAGGCGAGCGTCGACCCTTCAGGAAGCGGCTGCGGCAGGCCGGTTTCGATGTCGATTCGCGCATCGACCGTAGTCACGGCGGCCGGCGCAGTCTTCGTCCCGAGCTTTAAGAGATAGCTCTTGCCGACGACAAGAGGCTCACGCACCAGCCACAACAGCTTCGCTTCGAGACGATCGCCGGTCTTGGCCGGCGAGACCGGCGAACACAAAAGATCGCCGCGCGAAATGTCTATCTCTTCGGTGAGCGTGAGGGTCGCCGATTGGCCGGAAACGGCGCTCTCGAGATCGCCGTCGAAGGTCACGATCCTCGCGACGCGCGTGTCGCGCCCCGAAGGCAGAACGCGCACGATGTCACCCGGCTGAATATTGCCGCCGCTGATGAAGCCGGAGAACCCGCGGAAGTCGAGATTGGGCCGATTCACCCATTGCACGGGCATGCGGAAGGGCGCGATCCGCGTGGCGTCCTCCACCGCGACGCCCTCAAGATAGGAGAGCAGCGGCGGCCCATCGTGCCAGGGCATATTGGCGCTGTGGTGGACAAGATTATCGCCATCCTTGGCGACAAGCGGCACGACATGGATGGAGGCGAAGCGAAGATGGTCGGCGAAGGCATGAAAATCCGCTTCGATCTTGCGGAACGTCTCTTCGCTGTAGCCGACGAGATCCATCTTGTTGACGGCGACGACGACATGGCGGACGCCGAACATCGAGGTGATGACGCTGTGACGTCGTGTTTGCGGCAGAATTCCCTTGCGCGCGTCGACAAGCAGAATGGCGAGTTCCGCGGTTGAGGCGCCGACGGCCATGTTGCGGGTGTATTGCTCGTGGCCCGGCGTGTCGGCGACGATGAACTTGCGCCTGTCGGTCGCGAAATAGCGATAGGCGACGTCGATGGTGATGCCCTGTTCGCGCTCGGCCGCAAGCCCGTCGACGAGCAAGGCGAAATCCAGGTCTTCGCCCTGAGTGCCATGCTTTTTCGAATCGCTTTCCAGCGCCGCGATGATGTCGTCGGGCGCAAGATCGGCGTCGTACAGTAGACGACCGATCAGCGTCGATTTGCCGTCGTCGACCGAGCCGCAGGTGATGAACCGCAAGAGCGGCTTTTCGCCGACCAACCGCGCTGGCGCGCGCGACGGCGATGCGGCAGCGACGGCGCCGTGCATGTCAGAAATATCCTTCCTGCTTCTTTTGCTCCATGGAGCTGGAGCCGTCGTGGTCGATGAGCCGCCCTTGGCGCTCCGAGGAGCGGCTTTCGCGCATCTCCGTAATGATCTCTTCGAGACTGGCCGCATCGCTTTCGATGCCGCCGGTCAACGGATAGCAGCCGAGCGTGCGGAAGCGCACCATCTTATGTTCAATCGATTCGCCGGGCGCGAGCTCCATGCGGGCGTCGTCGACCATGATGAGCGTGCCGCTGCGGCGCACGACCGGCCGCTCCTTGGCGAAATAGAGCGGAACAACGGGGATGTTCTCGCGCGCGACGTAGTCCCAAATGTCCGCCTCGGTCCAATTAGACATCGGGAAGACGCGCAGGCTCTCGCCCGGCGCCTTTCGCGTATTGTAGAGACGCCAGAATTCGGGGCGCTGATTCTTCGGGTCCCAGCGGTGCTGCGCGGTTCGAAAGGACAGCACGCGCTCCTTGGCGCGGGATTTTTCCTCGTCGCGGCGTGCGCCGCCGAACGCGGCGTCGAATTTATACTTGTCCAGCGCCTGCTTCAGCGCCTCGGTCTTCATGATCTCGGTGTGCAGCTTCGAGCCATGAACGAAGGGACTGATGTTCATCTCAATCCCTCTGGGATTGATATATTCGATGAGTTCGAGGCCAAGCTCCTTCATGCGACGATCGCGAAACTCGATCATCTCGCGAAATTTCCAGGTCGTATTGACATGGAGCAGCGGAAACGGCGGCTTGGAGGGATAAAAGGCCTTCATGGCGACGTGCAGCATCGCCGCCGAATCCTTGCCGATCGAATAGAGCATCACCGGCCGTTCGCACTCGGCGACGGTCTCGCGCATGATATGAATGCTCTCGGCCTCGAGGCGATCGAGATGGCCCAGCGAACGTGTCGCAAGCGCCGTCATAGGCTCGCCTCCTGCGGCGCGCCGCGACGCAACACGCCGTCTTCGCCGACATGCAGGCCGCATTCCTTCTTGTTGTCTTCTTCCCACCACCAGCGTCCGGCGCGTTCGTCCTCACCGGGCAGCACCGCGCGCGTGCACGGCGCGCAGCCGATCGATAGAAATCCCTTGGCGTGGAGATCGTTGATCGGCACTGAAAACTCCTCGACCGCGGCGACGACCGCGTCGCGCGTGTAATCTGCGAGCGGATTGAGCTTGAGCACCCTGTGCGTCTCATCGAAGGCGATGAGCGGCGCCTCGGCGCGCGCCTGCGACTGATCCGCGCGAAGCCCCGTCACCCAGCCGGAAACACCCTCGAGCAGCCGCGACAGCGGTTCAACCTTGCGAACATGACAGCAGGCCTTGCGCGCGTCCACGGACTTATAAAAGCCGTTGATCCCCTGCTCCTCGATGAGCGCTTCGAGCGGCGCGGCCTGCGGGTAAACCGCGCGAATACGCCGCGCATAGCGCGCTTCGGTGCGCTCCCACAGCTCATAGGTTTCGGGAAAGAGCCGCCCCGTGTCGATCGTCGCGACGTCGATATCGAGGCCCTGCGTGAAGATCGAATGCGCGATGAACTGATCCTCGACGCCAAAACTCGTGGTGAAGACGATCCGGCCGGGAATGAACTCGCGCACGAGCAGCAAACGATGATCGAGATCGAGCGGCGCCAGTCGCGGCGCCAGCGTTTCGGGGATCGAAGGCTTCATGAACGCACCGCCTTTCGGCGCGCTTCGAGGATCGAGCCGCGCCCGGCGTAGCCACGCTGATAGCTCATTGAATAGGCGTTGAGCGCGGCGCGCCACTGTCCTTCGTCCTGGCGTTCGGCCAGATCGTCGGGGATTTCGATCGTATCGAAGCCGCAGCCGATCGCGTGCGGATATTGGTCGGCGACGAGACGCCCGCTGGCCCGCAACTCGCCTTTGAACGCCGCCCGCCGCAACAGGCGCGCCAAAGAGAAGCCGCGGCCGTCAGCGAAAGCCGGGAAAGCGATCGAGATGAGGTCGAGCCGCGGCAGGGCCGCGATGAGCGCCGACGGTTCCGTCGTGTTCGGAATGATCACGCCGAACGTGGCCGTCGGCCCGAGGACCTCCACGGCATGTTCGAGTCGCGGCAACGACACGATGAACTTGCCGGTCTTCGGCAGCGCTTCCTCGTCGGCAAGTCGGCGCCATGCATCCTCGATGAAGCGGCCGTCAGATATCAGCGCCATCTTCGCCCTCCCGACGCAGAACGTCTTTGAACCGCGCATGACCGATCCGGCGCCAGGTGTCGATGAAGGCTTCGCCCTCCTCGCGCTCGGCGAGATAGTAGTCAACGAGATGTTCGACGACGTCGGGCACCTGCTCGGCGGTGACCCCAGGTCCCAGAATTTCGCCGATCGACGCGGAGAAGGTCGGGTCGCCGCCGAGCGTGATCTGATAGGATTCCTGGCCCTTCTTCTCCAGGCCGAGAATGCCGATCGCGCCGACATGGTGATGACCGCAGGCGTTGATGCAGCCTGAGATCTTGACGCCGAGTTTGCCGATGCGCCGCTGCCTCGACATGTCGGAGAAGCGCTTCGAGATCGCCTGCGCGATGGGAATCGAGCGCGCGGTGGCGAGCGAGCAATAGTCGAGACCGGGGCACGAGATGATGTCGGAGACGAGACCGGCGTTCGCCGTCGCAAGACCAGCGGCGTCGAGCATGCTCCACAGGGCGAAAAGATCGTCCTGCTTCACATGCGGCAGGATGATGTTTTGCTCATGGCTGACGCGCAGCTCGCCAAAACCGAAGCGCTCGCTCGCCTCGGCGAGCACGCGCATCTGTTCGGACGTCGCGTCGCCTGGAACGCCGCCGATGGGCTTCAACGAAACGGTGACGATGGCGTAGCCGGGGATCTTGTGCGCGCCGACGTTGACATCGACGAAATTGGCGAAAGCCGGCGTCTCCAGTTTCGCGGCGCGCAGCAAGGCGGACGTCGCCGGCAGCGACTCATAGGGCGGCGGCGCGAAGAAAGCGGCGATGCGCGCAAACTCCTCAGGGTCGTGGTCGAATGCCGAGCGGTCCATCGCCGCGAATTCGGCTTCGACCGCGGCGCGGATTTCGTCAATTCCCTTCTCGTGGACGAGAATTTTGACTCGCGCCTTGTATTTGTTGTCGCGCCTGCCGAAGCGGTTATAGACGCGCAGGATCGCCTCGAGAAAGGCGAGCAGATCCTCGCGCGGCACGAAGTCGCCGACGACCTTGCCGATAAAGGGCGAACGGCCGAGTCCGCCGCCGACCACGACCTGATAGCCGATCTCTCCCGTATCGTTCTTGACAACGCGCAGGCCGATGTCATGCACCAGGATGGCGGCGCGATCATGCGCGGCGCCTGTCACCGCAATCTTGAACTTGCGCGGCAGGAACGAGAACTCCGAATGCAGGCTCGACCATTGGCGGAGAAACTCGGCGGTCGGCCGAGGATCTTCGATCTCGTCCGGCGCGACGCCGGCGAAGTGATCGGCCGTCACATTGCGAATGCAATTGCCCGACGTCTGGATGGCGTGCATCTCGACGTCCGCCAGCGATTCCAGAATGTCCGGCGTATCGACGAGCTTGGGCCAATTGTATTGGAGGTTCTGGCGCGTCGTGAAATGGCCGTAGCCCTTGTCCCATCTATCCGCGATATCGGCGAGCCGGCGCATCTGCCGCGCCGTCAGCGTGCCATAGGGAATGGCGACGCGCAGCATATAGGCGTGTAGCTGCAGATAGAGTCCGTTCATCAGCCGGAACGGGCGGAACTCCTCTTCCGTCAGCGCGCCGGAAAGTCGCCGATTGACCTGCTCACGAAATTCCGCGACGCGTTCGCTTACAAAAGCCGCGTCATATTCATCGTAACGATAGGTGGTCATCGGCGCATTGGGCCGCTGCGCCACACGCAGATCGACCGCCGTCATAGCGCGCCCTCGCCCGCCTGCTTGCCGAGATCAAGGCGAACGCTCGGTCCCTTCACGCGCATCTTCTCTCGATAATGTAACGGCGTCGGCGCGCCGTCGCTCCCGATCTCGACGTCGGCGAGATAGACGTCGACCACGCGATTGGCTGAAATGTCGCCCTTGCCCAAGGCTTCGAGCGCGGCGGCCTCGTCGGCCTTCCGCGCGACGCGCGCGCGACGGTGGTCGCGCTCCCAGCCCGAGGGGCCGAGAAACACCACTTCGCCGTCCGTCAAATTCGACGCGATCAGGATCTGGGGATGTTTGAAGACGGGCATCACGTTTCCTGCGCCAGCTTTAGCCGAAGGCCGCTCATCTCATCGGACCAGATGATCTGGCAGGAGAGACGCGAGTTTTCGTAAAGCATCGGCAATTCATCGAGCTTTTCGACTTCCTCTTCGCGCGGCGGCGGCACGCGGCAGGCCGATTCCGCGTCGAGAACGACGTGGCACTCCGCACATGCAAGAGCGCCGCCACAAGTGTTGTCCATGCCGACCCCATGGTCGCGCAAGATCTCCATCAGCCGCCAGCCTTCGACGGCTTCGAGTTCATGGACAACGCCGCTGCGATCCTCGACGTGCAGGGTCGGCAGACTCTGCTGCGACGATTCGGCGGGCCGCCGCGCGACGATATTCTCGATATTGCTCATGCCTTGACGCGCCGACCTGGTCCGCGCCAGCCAGCAGCCACGGACGTTCTGTATTTCGAACGCATAAACCTCCAAACCGCACGAATGTCAATTCACGACCATATTGTGGTGCTTGTGTTTAATTACATATTTCACGTGTTGTTTTAAGCGCGTCACAATTGGAGCGCCATCCGCCGTTAGCTGAAACAGAGCATGACAAGCGCTAAAAACCATGTTTGTTGAGCGCTTGTCATTCATAAACAGCGGCGCCAGCGCGACATGCGATAGGAGCACCCATGGTCAAGAAGCCGGTCAAAATCACCAGGGAAGCGCCCGCGAAACGGGAGCCGGAAAGCCGGCCGCGTAAGGCCGAGGCTCCGGCCGTCGCCGCGAACGCCGCCGCGCGCCCGGCGGTCATCGTCGTTGGCGCGGACAAGGGCGGCGTCGGCAAAACCACGATCGCCAGAGCCATCCTCGATTTTCTTTCGCTCAATGACATCCATACGCGGGCGTTCGACACCGAGACGCCGCGCGGAACGCTTCACCGCTTCCACCCTGACGAGACGATGATCGTCGATCTGACCGAACCCTCGGACCAGATGAAGATCATCGACACGCTGAACACGTCGCAGGCCAAGGTCAGCGTCATCGACGTGCGCGCCGGCGGGTTGAGCCCGGCGCTCGGGGCGCTCGACGAAATCGGCTTCTTCGATGCGGTGAAAGGCGGCGAATTCCGCTTCGTGCTGCTGCATGTGATCGGGCCCTCCATCGCTTCGCTGGAGGAGATCGCCGAAATCGCGCCCTACGTCGCGGACGCCAATTATTTCATGGTGAAGAATCACGTCAACGACACGACCTTCTTCGAATGGGATCCACAAACGCACGCGAAATATTTCGAGCATGTCGTCACCTCGGGCGAGATCACGATTCCCAAGCTCAGCGAACTTGCCTACGAGCAGGTCGAGCTATCCGGCACGCCGTTCTCGACATTCATCGGCAATCAGGACGCGCAGGGTCGCCCGGCGGAGCATTCGTTCGTGTTGCGCGGCTATGTCCGCACCTGGCTGGCGCGCGTCGCCGACGAGTTCGAACGGGTCGGCCTTCTCGATCTTGTCGGCGATAAGAGGCGATAGAGGTCGCGGCGGCGCGCATCGTCTCCGCGAAGACCACATGGCGCCTCGCACTCTTGCGTTCTTCGTTTGCTCGCCGCACTCGCGAACAGGCGTGACGACAGCGGCGCGTTTGCTGACCGATTATTATTTGTCGCGCAATGTCGACGTGGAAGGCTTTGACACGGATTTCCGGGAGCCGCTTTATGCAGTGTTCTTTCCGGAAGCGACGCGCATCGTCGACGTTAGCGAGATCAAGGGACAGATTTCGCTGTTCGACCGCCTGCTCGTCGCCGACGAGACGCCAAAGATCGTCGACGTCTGGCATCGCTCCTATGAGCGTCTGTTCGCGACCATCGCCGAAATTGGCTTTCTCGAAGAAGCGCGGCGGCGCGGCGTGGAGCCGATCGTGCTCTTTCAGACGGACGTCACGGAGAGCGCGGCGAACAGCGCGCTCGTCCTCAAGACCACTTGGCCGGATCTCATGATGAACGTCATCCACAATCGCGGCGCCTCGCCGCTCGGCGCCGACTCGTTGGCGATTCTTGCGCGCTATCCAGCGAGCGGCAAATTCGTGATCCCGAGTCTTGAGGCGCCGATCGCGCGCGCGCTCAACGACGTCGATCTGTCGCTGTCCCGCTTCATGCGGGAGCCGCCCGCAGGAATGTCGCTCGTGGTTCGCGCGGCGCTCAAAGCATGGCTGTCGCCAATCTTCACCCAATTTCAAAGCTTCGAATTGCGGCTCGAGCTGCAGTCGAGCGAATGGCTTCGTTAAAGGACGGGCGCCGTGGAATACCGCAAACTCGGGGACAGCGATCTCTCCGTCTCCGCCATCTGTCTCGGCTCGATGATGTGGGGACAGCAGAACAGCGAAGCCGAAGGCCATGCGCAATTGGATTACGCCTTCGATTGCGGCGTCAATTTCATCGACACGGCGGAAATCTATTCCATTCCGCCGAGGCCAGAAACTCAAGGCTCCTCCGAGCGCATCATCGGAAGTTGGCTCGCCGCACGTAAGAACCGCGACAAGGCGATCATCGCCACCAAGGTCGCCGGCCGCGGCGACGCCAACTGGCTGCGTCCGGGGCGCGTCGGAACGGTTCTCGACGCCAAGAATATCGACTCTGCGATCGAGGGATCACTGAAGCGGCTACAGACCGATTACATCGATCTCTATCAATTGCATTGGCCGGATCGTTCGCTACCGCTTTGGGGCGCAGGCGGCACGGTCTATCGACGGCCGACGAAACGCGACGAAATTCCGATTGAAGAGACGCTCGAAGCCCTGGCGCGGCTCGTCCAGGCCGGCAAGGTTCGGCACATCGGCCTGTCCAACGAAACGCCGTGGGGCGTGGCGCGCTTTCTGCGCGCTGCGGAACTCGGCCTCGGGCCTCGCGTCGTCTCGATTCAAAACGCCTACAACCTCGTCAACCGCACCTTCGAGATCGGGCTCACTGAGTTCGCTGAGCGCGAGCACGTCGGTTTGCTCGCCTATTCGCCGCTCGCGCAAGGATACCTCACCGGCAAATATCAGGGCGGCGCGCGGCCGCCCGGCGCGCGCACGACGCTGTTTGAGCGCGCGCAGCGTTATGAGAAGCCGGAAGTCGAAAAAGCGATCGCCGCTTATCTGACGCTCGCGCAAGATCTTGGAGTCGATCCGGCGCAGCTCGCCATCGCCTTCGTGACGTCCCGGCCCTTCGTGACATCGAATATTATCGGCGCGACGACGATGGCGCAGCTCAAAGCCGACCTCGCGTCGGTGGAGTTCAGGATCACGCCTGAAATCGAGCGGCGTATTGACGCCATCCACCATCTCCACAGCAACCCCGCGCCATGACCCGAAGCGCAAATCTTCGCGAGGAGACGCCGCACGATCATCCGGAAATAACCGACTTGCTTCGTGCCGCTTTCCACCGATCCGGGGAGGCCGATCTCGTCAAGGCGCTGCGCAAGGCAGGCGACTTGGTGTTCGGCGGCGTCGCCGCCATCGACGGCGACATCATCGGCTATGTCGCCCTGTCGAGAATGAGGGCACCCTTCCCGGCTCTAGGGCTCGGTCCTATCGCTGTCGCAGCGACGCATCGCCAAAAAGGCGTCGCGAGCACGCTTTTGCACTGGAGCTTGGCGCATGTGCAGAAAGACCAGTGGCCCGCAATTTTTGTATTGGGCGACGGCGCCTTTTACGGCCGTTTCGGATTCCGACCCGAGCTTGCAGTCGGCTTTAGCTCGCCATATGCGGGACCGTGTTTTCAGGCCCTGGCGGTCAACGGCGAGCTTCCGGCCAAGGAGGGACAGGTCGACTACGCGCCAGCCTTCGACCAACTCTGAGTCCGGTGCTCAGGCGTGTCCCGCGTGTGTCGACAGCCGTTGTGGATCGACGCCGATCGAGCGCAGCGCGCGCGCATATTTCGTCTCGAGGTCATGATCGAACAGCAACGCGGGATCGGTCGGACAATTCAGCCATCCATTGCGCTGAATCTCTTCTTCGAGCTGACCCGGATCCCAACCCGCATAGCCGAGCGCCAGCAGCGCTCGGTCCGGACCGCGCCCCGCCGCGATCGCGCGCAGAATGTCGATCGTCGCCGTGAGCGAGACGCCGTCGTCGATCGGCAAGGTGGAATTGTCGAGGAAGAAGTCCGGCGTATGCAGCACGAAACCACGGTCGGTCTGAACCGGCCCTCCGGACAGCACCTGGATGTCTTCGGCGCGGCTGGGCAGGCTGATGCGCTCCTGGGGCGCGATCACTTGCAGCTGCACGAGCAAATCTGGAAAATTGCGCACACGTGCCGCCTGGTTGACGACGATGCCCATCGCGCCTTCTTCGGAATGGGCGCAGAGATAGATCACCGAGCGCGCGAAGCGCTGATCCAACATGCTCGGCATCGCGATCAGCAATTGGCCGTCAAGAAAGCGGCGCTCGTCGGGACGACCGCTGCGGCGCTCGCTCACCCTCTCCGCGAAATCTTGCTTCTTGCCGCTCGGCCTCATAGGGTCATGCTACGCCCGCCGCGTCCTCAGGACAAGCGGCGCAAATGACGTAACTGACTGCCTTGACTGGGGGACCGGGGGCGCCGAAGGATCACGATGCGCTCAAAATTCTTTCTCTACGCGCCCCTAGCCGTCACGCTGGCGCAGAGCTTTCCGGCGGCGTCGCGCGCCGAGAACACAGCCTTCGCGTCTTCCGTCGTAAAGGGCGCGGCGTCGAGCGCTCGGCTTTTGTCCGCCGGCCCTCTGCAGGGCGGGGCTTACCGCGCCGCCGTCGAGATCGCGCTCGCGCCGGAAACCATCACCTATTGGCGCCAGCCTGGCGAGGCGGGCTCCGCGCCGGCCTTCGATTTTTCGAAATCGGTCAATGTCGCCAAGGTCGAACCGTCCTTTCCCGCGCCGAAACATATCGACGAGGCCGGAACCATCGTCGCCGGCTACGATGCGCGAGTCGTCCTGCCGTTGAAGGTGACGCCGCGCGATCCCAACGCGCCGGTGACGCTCAATCTCGTGCTCGACTACGCCTCCTGCGGCAAGATCTGCCTGCCGGCGCGCGCCGATCTGTCTTTGCAGCTGCCGCGCGACGGCGCTTCGCCTCATGCGGCGGCGATCGCCGAAGCCGAACGGCTGGTGCCACGGAAACTCACCGCGGCCGAGGCCAAGAAGCGCTTTGCAGTCTCGCGGAATAGCGCGGACGGGTCGTGGCGGCTGCGCTACCTTGGACCCGGCAAGGCCGAGGACGTCTTCGCCGAAGCGGCTGAGCCGCTCTTCATTGAAAGCACGCGCGCGGGAGATGGCTTCGAGCTTAAGCTTTTTTCCGGCAGTGCGCCCGCCAAGGCCGCCGACGCGACGCTCACGATCGTCACCGACGCCGGCGCCTTCGAGGCCCCGGCGCGGCTGGAGTGACCGCGACCGGCCCTCGCCCTACTCCACCTCGGCGTCGATGGGCGTCGCAGCCTCATGGTCGAGCTTGGGCGTGCGCTTGAACGTCGACTTGCGCCCGCGCAGGGTCTGGAGAATCTTCGCGCCATTGGCGAAGGCGAGATAGATCATCAGCGGCGGAATCGACGCGACCGTTTTCACATAATCGGCGAGGGTCCCGCGCTTGAGCGCCAGATAGGGCGGCAGCGTGATGCCGAGCGCGACCAGGACCGTCATGATTCCGATGATCTCCAACATCCCGGCGAAGGGCGCGAGCGATCCGTGCAGGATCACGCCAAGGACGAAAGCGATGAGTCCGATGGCGGCTGTGGGGAAGAAAATCTGATGGGCGATTAGCGAGATCGCCATCACGCGGCGCGTCAGGCTCCATGGCGAACGCCAGATCGGCAGGACGGTCTTTTGCGCGACCTGCACGAATCCGTTCGACCATCGCCTTTGCTGGCGGCGGAAATCGCGGATTCCCTCCGGCACCTGACCGGGAATCGCCGGCTCCGAGACAAAAAGCCCATGCCATCCCTGGAGCGCCGCGCGCACGGTGAGGTCGAGGTCCTCGCAGAGCGAATAGTCGGACCAGCCGCCGGCGTCCTCGACCGTCGCGCGTCGCCAGATTCCGCCGGTGCCGTTGAATTGAAAGAGCCATCCCGCATGCGCGCGTGAGCGCTGTTCGACGAGATAATGGCCGTCCTGCACGAGGCCCTGGGCGCGCGTCAGCCAGTTTTTCTCGAAATTCTGGAACTCGCAGCGCGACTGCACGAAGCCGATGCGCTCGTCGGTCAAAAAAAGCGGGACCGTTCGCTTGAGCCAGTTGGGCGGCGGACGGAAGTCGGCGTCGAGCATGGCGACAAAGGGTTCGTCGGTGAGCGTCAGGCCATGCGCGCAGGCGCCCGCCTTGAAGCCCGAGCGATCGGCGCGCCGCACATGGTCGATCACCGCGCCGCCGATGCGCAGCTCCGCCGCCACCGCGTCCGCCCGAGCGCTTGTCTCATCCGTCGAATCATCGAGAAGCTGAATGCGCAGTCTGTCCTTGGGCCAATCGAGGAGCGCGACGCAGCGCAACGACTGCTCGGTGACGAGCGGCTCGTTGAAGACAGGAATTTGAAGCACGACCCGCGGCAGATCCGTGTCTGCGATGGCAGGCGCTTCGGGATCGCGCACGCCGCGCAGCTGGTCATAACAGAAGCGGCCGATGACGATCAGATAGCCGATTCCGATCGCCATCAGGATCGAAGCGCAGACCATCGCGACCGAGTCGACGAGGAATTGAAAAAGCCCCAGCAAACGGCCTATCCTTCTTCGTGCGGAACCGGCGAGGGCTTCGCCCCGGCGCGCGCATTCACGCTGTCCTTCGCCCAAACCACCTGGTCAGTGACCCAGGCGTTCAACCAGACCGCCAGCATCGTCGCCTCGCGAACCACAAACACCGCGGGCGCGGCCCACGATAACTGCCATCCTTTGGCCACGGAAAGCAATGTCTCAAGCGCAAACCACAGCATAAGCGTCGCCGACCCGGCGACAATTGGCGCGATCCCGACGAGCGGCGCCGCGAGCGCCGAAGCGATAACTGCTGGAACCGCTTGGCATATTGGCTCGGCAAGGAAGGAGATGAGCTCATTGCTGCGGCGAACGACGCTCCAGCGCAATTGCCGCTGGTAAACATCTTCGAACAGGCGCGCGCCGAGTTCCTGGCGCACCAGCCTGTGAGAAAACACCGGCCGTTTGCCGATCCGCCGCATCGCTTTGGCCAAGGCGTTGTCTTCGCCGACCGTATGGGAAATCGCGTCAAAGCCTCCCGCGCGCAGGAAGTCCGAACGTCGAAACAACATAATCTTGCCGACGCCATGCCCCTGCCCCAGCGCCGAGGCGAGAAACAGCATGCGGGCGTGCGGACCGTTAATGATCGCGGCCTCGACTTGGGCGGCGAAATTTTCAAGGCGCGCGCAATAGGGAATGGCGCAGACCAGCCCGACCTCGTCCGTCAGCTGCCTGACGTGCTGCGCCAGCGCGTCGGGCTCGAGCAGCACATTGGCGTCCTTCATCAGTATGACGTCGTGCGTCGCCTGCATGAACGGCGCATAAAGATTGTCGACCTTCGGACTGACGGCGAATTTCGCTGTCGAACGCAGAATGCGCGCGGGCACAGACGGGTGAAGCGCGAGAATGGCGCGCATGCGCTCGACTGCCGGCCCCTCGACGTCGGTTGCGGAGACGGTCACGTCGAAATCGCCGTAGTGCTGCGTCAGCGCCGACTCTTGCGTGCGGTCGAACTGGTCTTCGAGCATCTTAACGGGAAGCACGATCGAGACCGGCGGCTGGTCGCGGCGCGTGGCGCGGCGCGCGGCGAGCCAGGGCTGCGCGACCGTCGCCGCGACAGAGACGACAAGCAACACGACGGCGATCGTCCAATAGGCGCCTGCGGCCCACGCGAGGACGCTGTAGGCCGTCACGAAATCTCCCGTTCCGGCGTCTCTGGGACTTCGGCGGGAAACTGGCGCATGACGCCGTCCACGAGCGCCGCCGGCAAGAGCGAGAAGAGGCGCATCGCCCAATACATGTAACGCGGAAAGGCGATGACGTTGCGGCGGCGTTCCAGCCCGTTCTTGATGATGCGCGCGGCTTCTGCGTCGGACATGGCGCCGGGTTGCCAGGATTCGACGCCCGCCGACGCTGACGTTTCTTTGGCGCGCGCCGAAAAAGGCGTCTTCACGATGGTGCGCGCCGACATGGGCGTCTTCACATACCCTGGCACGATCAGCGCGACATGCACGCCATGGGCTGCGAGCTGGGCGCGTAGGCTGTCCGCCCACATGTGCACGCACGCCTTCGCCGCACAATAGGCCGGCGAATGCGGGAGCGCGCGCACGCCGGCCATCGAGCCGACAATGGCGATCCTGCCGCTCTTTCGGGCGCACATCGGCACAATCGCCGGCTCGACCGTGTTGAAGACGCCCTCGACATTGATCTTGAGCATTGCTCGGACCGCCTCGGGCGTTTCAAGAAGCTGGCCGGGCGAAAGGCCCGTCGCGACGCCGGCGTTGGCGACCAGAATGTCGATCGGGCGCTTTTCATGCGCAGATCGAACGATGCGCGCCATGGCTTCGCGATCCCGCACATCGGCGATGTGAGTCTCCGCCTCCTCTGCGCCGGCCGCGAGACAGGCGCGCGCGGCGGCCTCGAGCCGCTCGGCGTCGCGGCCAAGCAAGACAAGGCTTGCGCCTTCGCTCGCATAGGCGAGCGCCAAGGCGCGTCCGATGCCGCTTGAGGCGCCGGTGATAAGAACCCGAACAGCGCTCTTAGCCATATGCGCGCCCCGCCCTGCGGCGCAGCCGATCGTTCATGTGGTTGGCCCCGGCCGCAAGGTCGCTTCGCCGACGATGCCGGGCGCCCGCGCCGCGCCATAGGCCACCAGACGGACGAAAATCTCGTTTTCAGTCGCGCGCAGCACGCGCCCCGACAGCCTGACGGTCTCGCCGCGCAGGATCGGTTGCACGAACTTCCCGGCGATGGAAGAGATGACGAGGTCGCCGCGCCACGCCCTCAGCATTGGTTCAAACGCGGCCAGGAGCTTCATGCCATGTACCGGCGGCGCGGCAAGCCCGATCGCCGCCGCCACGGCGTCGTCGAGATGCAATGGATTTGCGTCGCCCGAGACCTCGGCGTAGCGCGCAAGCGAAGGCGCGTCGAACGGACCAATGACGCTCTCCGGCAGCTTGTCGCCGACTTTGATGGGGTCGCTCATGACGCGCTCCCAAATCCCGCGCGCGGCACGAGCCGCAATATGGTTTCGATCCGTGCGCAGGGCTCGCCTTGGGGCGTTGCGACTGTCCCGACCATCGTCAGACGCGGCGGCGTTTCCTCGCTGCTCATGGTGACGCTCAAGTCGTAGCTCTCGCCCGCGACGAGCGGCGCGTCATAGGAAAAGCTCTGCGACTCATGCACCGGCACGACGTCGCGCTTCGCGCACAGGTCGCGCACAACTGAAAAAAGTGAAGGCTCGGCGAGCCAGATCGCCGGATAGGCGAGCGGAACGCTCGCGCCATCGCCGCCGGTCTCGCGCGCATAGGCCGCGGCGCGCGCCGGATCGACACGCAACCGAAAAGGTCCCAGCGCAAGCGGCGGGTCAGACGGCATGACGCACGATCAACACGGCGTTGATCCCTCCGAAGGCGAAGGAGTTCGACATGGCCGCGTCGATCTTGTGCTTGCGCGCCGCGTTCGGGACGACGTCGAGCGGGCACCTCGGATCGTGCTCCAGGAAGTTGATGGTCGGCGGGACGATTTGTTCGTGCAACGCGTTTATCGTAATCGCGAGCTCCAAGCCGCCGCTGGCGCCGAGCGCGTGGCCGTGAATAGGTTTCGTGGACGAGACCGGCACGACCCGTCCATAATCGCCAAACACGCGCAGAATCGCTTCGGCTTCGGTGATGTCATTGGCGTGGGTCGCGGTGCCGTGCGCGTTGACGTAATGAATCTCCCGCGGAGCCATTCCGGCATCTTCGAGCGCCAAAGCGATTGCGCTCGACGCGCCTTCAAGATCCGGCCGCACGGGGTCCTTGGCGTCGCTCGTCGTGCCGTAGCCGACGAGTTCGCATAGGGGCGCGTGGCCGCGGGCCCGCGCCGCCTCCTCCGTTTCCAGAACGAAAACCGCCGCGCCTTCGCCAAGCGACATGCCGTTGCGGCCTTTGGAGAAGGGGCGGCACAAATTCGGGCTCAGCACGCGAAGGCCTTCCCACGCGCGGATCGTCGCGTTGATGACGCAAGCCTCGGCGCCGCCGACGATGGCCTTGTCCACAAGGCCCTGTCGGATCATCTGCATGCCAAGTCCGATCGACTGCGACGCCGAGGAGCAGGCGCTGCCGATCGCGAATGTCGGGCCTTGGCAAGAATAGCGCATCCCCAGCGTCGCAGGCGCCGCGCTCGGGATGAGCTTGGGAACGCTCAACATCTCGGGCCGCGTGCCTTCGACGTAATAGCGGTAGATGCCGTCCTCGATCGTCGTCATGCCGCCGATGCCGGAGCCGATGATGACGGCCGTTCTCGGCCCGGCGACGTCCTTGCGTCCGAAACCCGCCTGCGCCACCGCTTCGTCGGCGGCGACGATGCAGAACTGCGTAAAGGGATCGCAGAACGGAAGAACGTTGGGTTCGATATAGTCGGCGGGATTGAAGTCGGGGACCTGCGCCGCGATCTTGATGCGCCCGTCATAAGGGCGCTCCGTCTTGAGCGGACGTATCTGGGCGACGCCGTCGCGCGCCGCTTCCCATAGCTTTTGCGCGCCGACTCCAGAGGCGCAGACCGCGCCCATGCCAGAAATAACGACGCGGCGCCCCTCGGCCCGCGCTCGCGAGAATGCCATTTACTGCTTCTCGCGCTCTTTCTGGATGTGGTCGGCGATCGCCTCGATCAGACTTTTGACGTCCTTGGCTTCCTGCAGCGACCCGTCCATGGGGATGTAGACGTTGAACTTTTCCTCGAGCGCCGTGAGAATCATAACGATGTCGACGGATTTGAGGTCGAGGCTCTCGATCGACGCGTCAGGGGTGATCTTGCTTTTGTCGACCATGCCTTCCGACGCGATCACTTCGATGATCTCGTCGACGAGCTGATTCTTGTCCTGCGGATTATCAGTCACGAATCCCTCCGTTTCAGGCTCTTCGCCGCCCGGCGACAACCCGCGCTCGCGCGCGACGCATTGACGCGGCGGCGCCGATCCGACGCCTTAATTCCGGGCGCGTGGCCAGAACCGCCCGCCTCTGGCTCTTCTCGCTCCAGCGCCCCGTTCCCGCCCTCGGGCGCAGTCGGCACTGGTTAAGGCGTTTGGCCTCGAAAATAAAGCCCGCCGCGCTCCCGGCCGATTTGCAGTGGCCCGGCGGAGCGCTTCATGCGAAAACGCCGCCCGAAACAACGGAGGGCGACAGCGAAAATGACGGGACAGGAGACGGCGCTGGCGGGGGTGTTTCCGCAGGCCACCGACGCGCAGTGGCGCACCCTTGTTGAGCGGGCGCTTAAAGGCGCGTCCTTCGAAACGCTCGTCTCCAAGAGCTACGACGGGCTTTCCCTTGAGCCCATCTACGCTCGCGCCGCTGGTTCGCCCTTCCCGGTCCTGCGCAAAAACCCCGGCCGCTGGGCGATTCTCGCGCGCGTCGACGTCCCCAACGCTGACGCCGCCAACCGCTTGGCGCTGCAGGACCTCGACGGCGGCGCCGACGGATTGCATCTGGTTTTCGCCGGCTCGATCGGCGCCTACGGCGGGGGGCTCGTTGGCGACGACGATGACGCCATCGCTCACGCGCTCGCCAATGTTCGCCTCGACTACGGCATTCCGCTGTCGCTCGACTCGTCGCCGCGCGCGCCTGGCGCCGCGCAGGCGCTCATGCGTTTCGTCGATCGCCAACATATTGAACCGTCGCTCACCCGCGTCTCGATGGGCTTCGATCCGCTGGGCGCGCAGGCGCGGCACGGATTCGCTGCTGACCCCTGGGCGCAAGCATCCAAGAACTTCGCGCGGGACGTGAAGGCGGCCGCCGACGCCGGCTTCGTTTACGCGACCGCCGTCGCCGACGCCCGCGTCGTGCATTCGGCGGGCGGGACCGAGTCGCAGGAGCTGGCTTTCGCGCTTTCGTCGGCGCTCGCCTATTTACGCGCGCTGGCGGACGCCGGAGTCGACCTCGACGCAGCGCGCGGACTGATCGCGTTTCGATTCTGCGCCGATGCCGACGAATTGCTGGGCGTGGCGAAATTCCGCGCCGCGCGGCGCCTTTGGGCGCGCGTTGAAGAGGCCTGCGGCCTCTCTCCCAAACCAGCGTTGGTCTTCGCCGAGACAGCGTGGCGGATGATGTCGCGGCGCGACCCATGGAACAATATTTTGCGCGGGACGCTCGCCGCGTTCTCGGCGGCGATCGGCGGCGCCGACGCCGTCGCCGTTCTCCCCTTCACCCAGCCGCTCGGCGCCCCCGACGAATTCGCGCGACGACTGGCGCGAGACACCCAGCTCGTGCTGCAGGACGAATCGCATATCGACGCCGTCGACGATCCGACGAGCGGCGCAGGCGGCTTCGAGGCGCTGACCGACGCGCTGTGCGCGCGGGCGTGGGGACTTTTTCAGCAGATCGAGGCCGATGGCGGCCTTCCCACAGCGTTGGAGACGGGAGTGTTTCAGGCGGGAGTCGCCGAAGCGGCCGCGTTGCGGGCGAAAAACGTCGCGCGCGCCAAGGATAAGCTCACCGGCGCGAACCAGTTTCCCGACATTCACGAGGGGGCGCTCGACGTCCTCGCGCCCTATGACGCTGCGGCTGAAACCATTGAGCCGCCGACTGGCGCGCGAAAGAGCGCTCCGCTCGCGCCGCGCCGTCTCGCCGAGCCCTTCGAGCTTTTGCGTGAAGAGTCGGACGTCCGCCTTGCCGAGTTAGGCGATCGCCCCAAGATATTTCTCGCAAATCTCGGCCCCGTCGCCGCATTCACCGCGCGGGCGAATTTCGCGAAGAACTTTTTTGAAGCCGGCGGCGTCGAAGCGGTTTTTGGACCTGAAACGGAAACCACGACCGAATTGGTCGACGCCTACCGGGAGTCTGGCGCCAAACTCGCTTGCCTCTGTTCGTCCGACAGGATCTACGGAGACTCGGCGGAAACGGCGGCGCTGGCGCTAAGGGGCGCAGGCGCAGGGCTTTATCTCGCCGGCCGGCCGGGCGAACTCGAGGAGCGTCTGCGCCATGCGGGCGTGATGGAGTTCATCTACGCGGGCTGCGACATGCACGGCGCGCTGCGGCGCGCGCTTTCGGAGGCCAAATGAGAATTTTAGCGTTGGCGCTTGCGGTCTGCTTAGCGGCCGCGGGAGCGTCCGCCAAGCAGCCGCGCAGCCAAAAGGCCAACAACGAACAAGCCCTGTCCGGCCGGGTCGGCGATCCAAACGGCAGATGGAATATCGAAGCGACGACGACCGTTGGAGAGTGTCGCAGTCTCATTCCGCCGTCTTTCGACATCGTCGGCAATAAAATCGCGGCGGCGCCAGGGCCGGCTGCCTCAATTTGGGGCTATGTCGATGACAAAGGCACCATCGTGGCGCGATTCACCGGCGACGGCGAGCGGGTCGTGCGCTTCCACGGAACGCTGCGGGGCGGCATGGGTTCCGGGCCTTGGTCATCGTCTACCGACCTTTGCGGCGGAACCTGGCGCGCTTCGCGCAGCGCCGCTGCGGCGCAATAGGGCCGCAGTTTTACCGGGTGCGCTCCTCGAAATAGCTGTCGTCATCGCTCGGGAACAGCCCTTCGCCGCGCACCGGACGCGCCGCCTGCACCACCGGCGCCGGCGTATCGGCGCCGGCGGACCGCACGCCGAGGCCGTCGCGCTGGTAGATGTCGTCGCGAAACTGCGTGACGCCGTCCGGCGCCGCCCATGCCGTAATGTAGACCCAGTAGACCGGCACGGCCGGCGTGATCTTGACGTCCACGCGTTCGCCTGAGGCGATGACCTGGTCAATATGGTCGCGGTCCCAGCCGGGCGTCTCCTTCAGCAGCCAGGCGACATAGTCGCGAACATTCTGAAGCCGGATGCAGCCCGAAGAGACGAAGCGGAAGTCGTCGCCAAAAACGCCTTTAGCGGGCGTATCGTGCATGTAGACGCCGTAGGGGTTGGCGATGTCGATGCGCACGACGCCAAGCGAGTTGAAGTCGCCGCCGATGTCCTGGCGGAAGCGGAAATTAAGCGCGTCGAGCGAGCGCCAATTGATCTGCTCGGGCTGCAGCTCCTGATTGTCCTTGCTGTAGACACGGATGTGATTGGCGTTGAGATAGTTTGGATCCGCCTGCATCTTGGGGATCAGATCCTTGCGGATCACCGACGCCGGCACCGTCCAGAACGGATTGAAATTGACCTGGATCGCCTTGGTCTGCATCACCGGCGACTGGCGGTCGATCTTGCCCACTCCCGCCATGTGATGGGTGACGACCTCGTCGTTTTCGACTGTCTCGACCGACGCGGCCGGGATGTTGGCGGTGACGTAGCGGTTGCCGAGGCCGTGCGAAAAACTGCGCAGACGCACCAGATTGGTCTCGAGCTGCTTCAGCCGGGTTTCGGCCGGCACATTCAACGCCTGAACGGTCTGCTGATTGACGACGCCGGTCGAAATGATGCCGTGGCGCGCCTGGAACCGGCGCACCGCCGCTTCGACATAGGAGTCGAACACCGGGCTCGCGCCGGTTTCGGCCCCAATGTCCCCGGAAACGATCAGGCGGCGGCGTAACGCCGAGACCGCCGGACTGTTCGAGCCTAGCCGCAGCTGTTGGCCGCCCGGCACCTGTGGCCAGCCGCCATTGGCCGCGATTTCGCGCAAACGCTCGATCGCCGCTTCCGTGGCGGCCACCGTATGAGTCGACAGGATGGGGGTCGTCGATCGCGACACGGTCAAGCGGGCGTCGGCGTCATAGCGCTGCGCCCATTCAGCCTGTCCGTCCTGGTCCCAGGCGGCTGCGGCGGGCGTGAGAGCGACCGCGCCAAGGACGAGCGCGGCGCCGGCAAACTGGAAAATTGCGGATTCTCGCACAGATCGCTCCAATCGCATCGCCGGATGCATGCTCCGGCGGTCAAGCCGAAAGACGACGCCGCCTAGAGGACCGCGCCGGCTCTTTCGATCGAGTTGTGCATCTTCGACGTTAACAAGGCGCGAATAGTCCGGCGATTTTGTGGCCTGCCGGCGCGCGGCGAACGGCCGCCGCCAAGCCTTAGCCCATTCCTGCGGCTAGTCCACGCGGACCCAGCCGCTCATGCCCAGGCGCTCTTGAGGCAGGAAGCGCGACTTATATTCCATCTTGCGCGAACCTTCGACCCAATAGCCAAGGTACACATGCGGCAGACCAAAGGCGCGGGCGCGCTCCGCATGATCCAGAATCATGAAGACCCCGAGGGATTTGTGCTCGAGTTCAGGCTCATAGAAGGAATAGACCATCGACAGCCCGTCCGAGAGCCGGTCGGTCAAGCAGCAGGCGACCAGCGCGCCGCTCTCGCCATTGCCTTGGGCGAGACGATATTCGACGAGCCGCGTGTCGACGTGGCTGTCTTCGATCATCATCTGATAGTCGATCATGCTCATGTCGGCCATTCCGCCGTCGGAATGGCGGGCGCTGACGTAGCGGCGAAACAAGGCGTATTGCTCCTGCGTCGCCCGCGCCGGCCGTGTTTCGATGACAAGCTCGGCGTTACGCCGGCGGACGCGACGCATGCCGTGCGACGGCGTGAATTCGTCGATCTTGACTCGCACCGACACGCAGGCTCGGCACTGCTCACAAGCGGGGCGGTAGGCGATGGTCTGCGAGCGACGGAAGCCGGATTGCGTCAGCGTGTCGTTGAGCGCCGGCGCGCGCAGCCCGATCAGATGCGTAAAAACCTTCCGCTCCTCGCGGCCCGGCAAATAGGGGCACGGAGCCGGAGAGGTCAGATAGAATTGCGGCGCGTCGCGCGGCTCTTTCGTCACGCTCTAAAATCCCAAATCCCAAAAATTATCTAGAGCGCCCACCCGGCGCGCGCCAAGGGCAGATTCGGCGTCGAAGTTGCGGATTTTAAGACGAGCGCCGCAAGACGATGACGTCCGCCAGCATGTCGTGCAGGCAGCGCTTGTCGCCTGCAAACAGCGAAACGAGCAGCAGCGGCGGGAACAGCCATGTGACATAAAACAGCACGGCGTGGACGGCCGCCTGCAGAAACGGCACCGGGTCTCCGTCCATCGTGCGCATCTCCAGGTCCATGAAGGCCATACCGGGCGTCGCCATCCTCCGCCCCGACACCGTCAGGCCATTGTAGAAAAAGGCGACGATCGGGAACAGAGGCGGCAGGATGAACGCCGACAATCCGGCGCTGAGGATGAAGAGAGCGACGAACAGCGCCGCCGACATGCCGGAGACGAGGATCAAATCGAGCATCACGGCGCCGATGCGGCGCGTGCGCACGCCCTCGAGCGCCTGTGGCGGTATGTAAGGCGCGGCGCGCGCCCCGATGGGGGCCATGGGGCGCTCGCGACTGGAAAAGGGATCCCGCTCGGTCATCAATTTACGGCCTTTCTGGTGGCCCGCCAAAGATCGGCGACCTTAAGGCCGGTTTCAAGTGCGCCGCTCGGGGTGCGGAATTCGGGGATTAGTGGCCCTGCCGCCTTGACGAGCGCCGCTGGTTTGTCGCAAGGCTCCCGCCCAGCCGGCGCGCGCCCCGCCCGCCCGGAGCAGCCTCGGGAATTGCACATGACCAGCAACGCCGTCGACGGCGGACATTTGCGCGCCTTCATCGAGCGGATCGAGAAGCTCGAGGAGGAAAAGCGTGCGATCAGCGATGACATCAAGGATGTCTACGCGGAAGCGAAAGGGACCGGGTTCGACCCCAAGGTGATGCGCAAGATCGTGTCGATACGCCGTTTGGATAAGCACAAGCGGGAGGAGGAGGAGGAAATCCTCGACCTCTATCTTTCCGCGCTCGGCATGGAATAGGCTCAATCAAACCCAAGGCGGCCGCGGGGGACGGTTCGCCTCACGCACGGCGTCAGTGGGCGCGAGTTCCGAGACTCCATATGGATTTTGGCGCGCAAGATGAAGTCGTGCGCTTTCTCGCCTCGCTCGAAGGCGGCGCGGAGCGAATCGTCACGACTCACATTTCGGTCGTCGCGCTCTGCGGAACGCGCGCCTACAAGCTGAAGAAAGCGGTGCGCTTCCCCTATCTCGACTTTTCGACGCCGAGCCGCCGATGGGAGATGTGCGCGCGGGAAGCGACGCTCAACGCGAGCTTCGCGCCCGAACTATATCTCGGCGCGCATCGCGTGACCCGCGAGAGGGACGGCCGGCTGGCGCTCGACGGCGCGGGCGAGATGATCGACGCCGTGGTCGTCATGCGGCGCTTCGCCGACGAAGACCTCTTGGAGCAGATTGCGAAGGACGGCCGCCTGACGCACGTGATGGTGGAGGCCCTGGCGCGCCAAATCGCGAAGACCCATGACGCGGCGGCGCCGAACTATGAAAAGGGCGGCGCGGCGGCGATGCGCCGAACGCTGGACGATACGGCTTTGAGCTTGCGCAATGCGGCGGCTGCAAGCGCGGAACAAATCGGTTCGCTTATCGCCCGGCTTAACGGAGCCCTCGACGCGCAAGGGGCTCTTCTCGACGCGCGCAAGACGCGGGGCAAGGTGCGCCGCTGCCACGGCGATCTGACGCTACGCAACATCTGTCTGTTCGAGGGCGTCCCGACGCTCTTCGACTGTCTCGAATTCGACGACGAGATCGCGACGATCGACGTGCTGTATGACGTCAGCTTCCTGCTGATGGATCTCTGGCGGGTCGGCGCGTTCGGCTGCGCCAATCTGGCGTTCAACCGCTATCTCGACGCCCGCGACGAAACTGATGGCCTGCCGCTGCTTCCCTTCTTCATGTCGCTGCGCGCCGCCATCCGCGCGCATGTCGAGGCGTCGCAGCAAAACTTGGAACGCGCGCGCCTCTATTTCGATTTGGCGATGGCGCTGCTCGCGCCGGCCACAGGCGCCGTCATCGCGATCGGGGGGCTGAGCGGATCAGGAAAATCGAGCGTCGCCGCGGCGCTCGCCGCGAGCATCGGTAGTCCGCCCGGCGCGCGCGTCATCAACAGCGATCGCATGCGCAAACGGCTCTTCGGCGTCGCGCCGACCGCGCGTCTTCCGCAGGAAGCCTACGCGAGCGCCGTGTCGGCGCAGGTCTATGGCGAAATGTTCGACGCCGTGGCGCGATCGGCCGCGCGCGGCTGGCCCGTCATCGTCGACGCCGTCTTCGACCGTTCTCAAGATCGCGAAGCAATAAAAACCGCGGCGGAGCGTGCGCGAGCGCCGTTCCTCGGGGTCTGGCTCGATCTCGATCTCGACCGGCGCGCGGCGCGCGTCGATGCGCGCGTCAACGACGTGTCGGACGCGACGCGCGACGTGCTCGAAGCGCAGATGGAGAAGCCGAGCGGCGAAATCGAATGGATCAAGATCGACGCGTCGAAAGACACGGCGATCATCGCCGCCCAAATAAGAAAGGCCTTTGAGTCCCGCCACGCATTGCCCTCACGGGAATGATGCAGGCGTTATGCGTCGTCATTGCGAGCCGAAGGCGAAGCAATCCAGAATCGCGCAACAGCGTGGATTGCTTCGGCGCTGTCGCGCCTCGCAATGACGGGAAACATGTCAAAGTCTAATGCAGCGCTGTCCTATGGAATCAGCACCGCGGCGCCTTGCAGCCGACCCTCGCGCAGATCGGCGAGCGCCTCATTCGCCTGCGCCAGAGGATAGCGCGTCGCATGCATGTTCAGCGGAATCGTCGGCGCGAGCGCAAGAAACTCGCGCGCGTCTTCGCGCGTAAGATTCGCCACAGAGAGCAGTCGTCGCTCCTCCCAAAGCAGCGCGTATGGAAAACTCGGAATGTCGCTCATGTGAATGCCGCCGCACACGACCGCGCCGCCTTTTTTCGTCGCGGCGAGCGCGCGCGGAACGAGCGCGCCGACGGGCGCGAAGATCAGCGCGACGTCGAGCGGCTCTGGCGAGGGCGCGTCGGAATCCTGCGCCGAGGCCGCGCCGAGCGAGCGCGCGAATTCCGCCGCCGCCTGATCGCCCGGCCGCACAAATGCGTGAACGCGCTTGCCTTGAGCGATCGCAACCTGAGCAATGATGTGGGCGGCGGCGCCGAAGCCGTAGATGCCGATCGCTTCCGCCGGACCCGCCATCTTCAGCGTGCGCCAGCCGATGAGGCCCGCGCAGAGCAATGGCGCGAGCGTCGCCGGATCGCCAGTCTCCGGCAACGGAAAGCAGTAGGACGCATCCGCGACCGCATGCGACGCATAGCCGCCATCGCGCGTGTAGCCGGTGAAGAGCGGATCGTCGCATAAATTTTCGCGCGCGCTCATACAGTAGGGGCAATGCCCGCAGGTGTGGCCAAGCCAGGGAACGCCGACCCGCTGTCCAAGCGAGAAACCGCTCACGCCGCGACCGATCGCCTCGACGCGCCCGACGATTTCGTGGCCCGGAACGATCGGAAGCTTCGGCTCGGTCAGTTCGCCATCGACGACATGGAGATCGGTGCGACACACGCCGCAGGCCTCAACCTTGAGCCGCACGTCTCCGACGCCGGGCGACGGGGTCGGCCGCTCCTCCATGACGAGCGGCGCGTGGGGCCGCAGCAGGACCATGGCTGTCATGATCTCAGTCATCGGAAAAGCTTGCTTAGGGAGATGCGGCTGTGGCCCGGCGGAAAATCCGCGATTTCGCCCGCGCGCGCGAAGCCGAGCCTCTCATAGAATGCAGCGACGCGTTTCTCGAATGTGTCGATATAGACGCCGACGCAACCACGGTCCCGCGCGAGGCGCTCCGCCTCCCCCATCAGCCGGGCGCCGAGGCCCTGGCCGCGCCGCGACTCCGCCACCCAGAGATGGCGCACATAGGCCCATCGCCAATGGATGAGGCCATTGATCCCGCCGATCAGCGCGCCATCTTCCCCGCGCGCCAGAATGGAGAAAGGCGTTTCGTCCCGCACGCCGAAACGTTCGCCAAGCGCCGCGCCGAGACGCGCCGCAAGCTCCGCTGATTCCGCCGTTTCGATCGACAGAGCGAGCTTCTCAATCTCTTCTTTTTTTATCATGATCGGGCCGTGAGACGGGTCGTCGTTCTGCTATTGTGGACATGCGTAGCCGGCGCCGCAACGGCGCGCGGTGAAGACAGCGCCTGCGCTCCGGTCGAGATCATGCCCGGGGTTCCGCCGACGCGCGAGCGAGTGCGCGCCTATGCGCCGGTTTTCGAGAGCTGCGCGAGCGAAAGCGGCGCAGCGCGGCTGGCCATCCGGCGCATGAGCGTCGACGGGACGCCGCTGATCCTGACCGTCGATCCACAGTCGCTACAAACGTCGCTGGAGCGCGCCGCCTGCTGGCGCTGCCAGGAGACGAGCGATGCGGCGCAGGCCGAGACGCGCTATCTCAAAGCGCTGCATCCGCCGCAAGACCCGGCGCGTCCGCCGGCGCTCGTCAACGCCGGCCTCATTCACGGCGCCGGCGGCGGCGCCTTTGTGACCGGCGACCTCTGCCCGAGCCGCAAGCCGCTGGACCGCGCCTTTTTCGAAGAACTCGCCGCGCAGGGGCCGCGCACGCCCGTAATGCTCGCCGTCTCCGGCGGCTGGATCGCCCGCCACGGCGCCGACTTCGCCTGGCTGCGCGAGAAGGCGCGCAGCGGCGCGCTCGACATCGCCTGGGCCAATCATTCCTTCAGCCATCCCTATGTTCGCCGCCTTCCGGACGGGCGGAATTACTTCCTGCGGCCGGGCGTGGACGTCGATCGCGAGATTTTCGAGACGGAGAAGCTCATCATCGCCCAAGGCGAAACGCCGTCGGTTTTTTTCCGCTTTCCAGGTCTTGTCGCCGACGCCGCGCTGCTGGAGAACGTCCGCAGCCGGCATCTCATCGCGCTCGGCGCCGACTCCTGGCTGGCGCTCGGCTTAAGGCCCCGCCCGGGCTCGATCGTGCTCGTGCACCCGAACGGCAATGAGCCGGTCGGCATAAAGCAATTCTTGCGGCTGATGCAGTCGGGCGCGATGCCGTCGCCCCTGCGCCCGATCGATGAAGCGCCTTAACGCGGGAAAGGCCCTTCATTGACAAGGTTTCCGGCGGCTCTTATCTCTCGCGCGGAAACGCCGCGTCGGTCTCGGCGCCCCGCCGCCATTGGGTCGATGTCGCAGGCGTATGTTATTCATGCATTATGTGACGTTCCGCCGGCCGCCATTCCCCGGCGCGCCGAGAAGGCGGCAGACGCTGCGCGGGAGAAAGGTTCGCAAGAATGATCGGCGCACTCGCCAAGAAGATTTTCGGCACGGCGAATGATCGCCGGCTTAAGACCTACGCGCCGAAGGTCAACGCGATCAACGCCCTGGAGGCGGACGTCGAAGCGCTGACCGATGATGAGCTACGGGATCGCACCCGCCAGTTCCGCGAAGAGCACGCCGCCGGCAAGTCGCTCGACGATCTGCTCGTTCCGGCTTTCGCCACGGTGCGCGAGGCGGCCAAGCGCACCCTCGGCCAACGCCACTTTGACGTCCAGCTCATCGGCGGCATGGTGCTGCACGAAGGCGCGATCTCGGAGATGCGCACCGGCGAAGGCAAGACACTCGTCGCCACGCTCGCCGTCTATCTCAACGCGCTCGCCGGCAAAGGCGTCCATGTCGTCACGGTGAACGACTATCTCGCCAAGCGCGACTCCGAATGGATGGGGCAGATCTACAGATTTCTCGGCATGAGCGTCGGGGTCGTGGTGCATGACCTCATGGACGAGGATCGCGCCGCCGCCTACGCCTGCGACATCACCTACGGCACCAACAACGAATTCGGCTTCGACTATCTGCGCGACAATATGAAATATGAGTTCTCGCAGATGGTTCAGCGCGGACATAATTATGCGATCGTCGACGAAGTCGACTCGATCCTCATCGACGAGGCGCGCACGCCGCTCATCATCTCGGGCGCCATCGACGACAAGTCCGATCTCTACAATACGATCGACAAGCTGGTGCCCAAGCTCAACGCCGACGACTTCGAGCTCGACGAGAAGCAGCGCACGGTTCATCTGACCGACGCCGGCAATGAGCATATGGAAGAGCTGCTGACCGAGTCCGGCGCACTGACGGAAGGCGCGCTTTACGAAGCGCACAACGTGACGCTCGTGCATCACGTCAATCAGGCGCTGCGCGCGCATAAGCTCTTCCAGAAGGACAAGGATTACATCGTCCGCAAGGGCGAGGTGGTCATCATCGACGAATTCACCGGCCGCATGATGCCGGGCCGACGCTATTCGGAAGGCCTGCATCAGGCCCTCGAAGCGAAGGAGCGCGTTCAGGTTCAGCCTGAAAACGTCACCCTCGCGTCGATCACCTTCCAAAATTACTTTCGTCTCTACGGCAAGCTCGCTGGCATGACCGGCACGGCGGCCACGGAGGCGAATGAATTCGCCGAAATCTACAAGCTGGACGTCGTCGAAATTCCGACGAACCGCGACGTCTGCCGGCTCGATGAAGATGACGAGGTTTATCGCAGCGCCAAGGAAAAGCTCGGCGCGATCGCCGCCGAAATCCAGGACGCAAACGGGCGCATGCAGCCGCTTCTCGTCGGCACAACGTCGATCGAGAAGTCGGAGCAGCTGGCGGAGTTCCTGCTCGCGCAGGGCTATACGATGATCGACTTCGCCGATCCCAAGGGGCTGACGGGACTCTACGCAGCGGCGCGGTCCGGCAAGCCGTCGAAGCTTTTCGCGGTGCTCAATGCGCGCTTCCACGAGCAGGAAGCCTATATCGTCGCGGAAGCCGGCGTGCCCGGCGCGATCACCATCGCCACCAATATGGCTGGCCGCGGCACCGACATTCAGCTCGGCGGCAACGTCGAGATGCGCGTGATGCAGGAATGCGCCGGGCTCGAAGGCGACGCGCGCGCCAAGAAGGAAGCCGAGATCCGCGAGGAAGTCGCGGACTTCAAGGAGAAGGCCATCGCCGCCGGCGGCCTTTACATCATCGGCACCGAGCGCCACGAGAGCCGACGCATCGACAATCAGCTTCGCGGCCGCTCCGGACGTCAGGGCGACCCTGGCCGCTCGAAATTTTTCCTGTCGCTGCAGGACGATCTCATGCGCATCTTCGGCTCCGAGCGCATGGACTCGATGCTGGTGAAGCTCGGCCTGCAGGAGGGCGAAGCCATCGTCCATCCTTGGATCAACAAGGCGATCGAGAAGGCGCAGCATAAGGTCGAGGCGCGCAACTTCGACATCCGCAAGAACATCCTCAAGTTCGACAACGTCATGAACGACCAGCGCAAGGTGATCTTCGAGCGCCGGCGCGAAATCATGGACGAAGAGAGCGTCGAGGAGCAGACCGCCGACATGCGCGCCGATGTTGTCGACGCGATGGTGTCGCTGCACATTCCGCATGACGCCTACGCCGAGGCCTGGGACGTGAACGGGCTGGCGGAAGACGTCAAAGCGAAGCTCAATCTCGATCTGCCGGTCGTCGGCTGGGCGAAGGAAGAAGGCATCGCCGACGAGGAGCTCAAGGAGCGCCTGCTCGAGGCGGCCGACGCCGCTTACGCCGAGCGCGTCGAAAAGAACACTGAGCCGCTGATGCGCATGATCGAGAAGCAGGTCGTCCTGCAGTCTCTCGATACGCTGTGGCGCGAACATCTCGTCGCGCTCGACCACCTTCGTCAGGTGATCGGCTGGCGCGGCCTGGCGCAGCGCGACCCGCTTAACGAGTACAAGTCCGAAGCGCTCGAGCTGTTCAAAAGCCTGATGACGCGGTGGGATGAAACGGTGACCACGCAATTGATGCGCGTGGAAGTGTCCTTCGAGGCCCCGCCTTCCGCGCCGCCGGAGCTGCCGCCGATGGAAATGTCGCATCCCAATCCCGAGGCGCTGATCGGCGGCGGCGCGCAGCTTGCGCTCGATGATCTCAATACGCGTCTCGCGGGGGCCGATTTCTCGGCGCGCGGGCTCTCGGTCAGCGAGGCGCCCGTTGCGCGCGACGCAACCAATCCCGCCACTTGGGGCAAGGTGGGCCGCAATGAGCCCTGCCCTTGCGGTTCGGGTAAGAAATATAAGCATTGCCACGGCGCTCTTGTCTAAGCCGGGGATGCGGGCGGCGATGTGGAAGATCAGCGTCTCGGCTCTCCTGTCGACGCTGGCGTCTTCCGCATCGGCCCGCGCCGAGTGGGTGCAGGTCTCCAAGGACGATTTCTCGACCGTCTATCTGGACGCCGGCTCGCGTCGGACCTCGCCCGACGGAATCGTCACGGTCGACGCGCTCACCGATTACAACGCCGCCTCGCCAAAAGCCGCGGCGTTCGGCCTTGCCGAAAAGGGGCTATCGGAAATCGAGAAAGTGTCGCTCGATTGCGCCAATCGGAAATACAGGTCCGAAGGCGGCGGCTGGCGGCAGGGCCAGATGGGCGAAGGAAACATCACCAAGCCCTATCCGCCGAAAGACGAATGGTCGCCGGTGCCGCCCTATTACGATGGACTCTTCGCCAAAGTCTGCGCGCGCACGTCCTCGGATGAGCGGCCGGAACGATTTGAACCGCCTCGCGCCTGAGAATATAAGCGCAGCGCGGTTGGAGCGCCGCCGTCTCGCGTTCGCGAGAAAGCGGCCGCCGCGGGTTTCCAGGAGCTTGTCGTGACCGCCATTGATTTTTCTAAAGTGCTCGTCGCTCAGGGCGGCGGCCCCACCGCCGTCATCAATCAGTCGCTCGTCGGGGCCGTGCTGGAGTCCCGCAAATTTCGCGAGGTCGAGCGAGTTTATGGCGCCTTCCACGGCGTTCGCGGCATCGTCAACGAGGATTTCGTCGACCTCACGCAGGAGACGACCCATAATCTCGAGCTCGTCGCCTGCACGCCGTCTTCGGCGCTCGGCTCGACGCGCGACAAGCCGGATCTCAAATATTGTCAGGAAATCTTCCGCGTCCTGCGCGCGCATGGGGTCGGCTGCTTTTTCTATATCGGCGGCAATGATTCCTCGGACACGGTGCGCATCGTCTCGCAGGAAGCCCAAAGCGCCGGCTATCCGCTGCGGACGGTGCACATTCCAAAAACCATCGACAACGATCTGATGGTCAACGACCACACGCCCGGCTTTCCCTCGGCGGCGCGCTGGGTGGCGCAGGCGTTCGCCGGCGCCAATCTCGACAATTGGGCTCTCCCCGGCGTATATATCGCCGTCGTCATGGGCCGGCACGCGGGCTTTCTGACCGCCGCCTCGGCGCTCGGCAAGAAATTCCCCGACGACGGCCCGCATCTCATCTACATCCCTGAGCGCGCCTTCATCATCGACAAATTCCTCGCCGACGTTAAGGCGACGATGACGAAATACGGCCGCTGCGTCGTTGCGGTGTCAGAAGGCGTCTGCGACGAAAACCATACCCCCATCGCCGAAAAGCTCGCCACGGCCGTGGAGCGCGACGATCACGGCAATGTCCATCTCGGCGGCGGCGCGCTGGCCGACGAACTCACCCGCCTCGTGAAGGACAGGCTCGGATTCAAGCGGGTGCGGGCCGATACATTCGGCTATGTGCAAAGGAGCTTCGTCGGTTGCGTTTCCGACGTCGACCAGCGCGAGGCGCGCGAGGTCGGCGAAAAGGCCGTGCAATACGCCATTTGGGGCGACCGCGACGGCTCGGTGACGATCCACCGGACCGGCTTTTATTCGGTCGATTATCAGTTGACGCCGCTTGAAGCGATCGCTGGAAAGACAAAAGTCATGCCGGACGAATACATTAGCCCCTGCGGCACGGACGTCACCGACGCCTTCCGGATGTATCTTCGCCCCTTGCTTGGAAGCGGCATGCCGGACGCCTATCGGCTACGGCTCAATCGAGTTCCCAAGATCGTTACCGCCTGAGCTGCCGGCGAGGGCGCCTTTCTTGCTTCGACAGAGTTTCCGGCGAAGGTTGCAATTTGGCCGTCGTGTAAAATACACTAACTAGTCATGGTTCTCGGGCGCTCGTCGCTGACGACCGAAACTGGATGGGAACGGGCACGCCAGCCGCTTCCACTTTTTGTTAGTCTGGCGCCGGTAACACAGGTGTTCGGGCCGATTCGCCCGGCAGGCCGGCCCGATAGGAGAGCAATATGAGCAAGGTCGGCGGCGGCGATTCCAAGAACACGCTTTACTGCTCCTTTTGCGGCAAGAGCCAGCACGAGGTCCGTAAGCTCATCGCCGGACCGACGGTGTTCATCTGCGATGAATGCGTCGAACTGTGCATGGACATCATCCGCGAGGAGAACAAATCCTCGCTGGTCAAGCAGCGCGACGGCATTCCTACCCCGCGGGAAATTTGTAAGGTTCTGGACGACTATGTCATCGGCCAGTCCCAGGCCAAGCGCGTTCTCTCGGTGGCGGTCCACAACCATTACAAGCGCCTCAACCATGCCACCAAGCATGGCGACGTGGAGCTGGCGAAGTCCAACATTCTGCTGATCGGACCGACCGGCGTGGGCAAGACCATGCTGGCGCAGACTCTGGCGCGCATCCTGGATGTTCCGTTCACCATGGCCGACGCCACGACCCTGACCGAAGCGGGCTACGTCGGCGAGGATGTCGAGAACATCATTCTCAAGCTTCTGCAGGCGTCGGACTATAATGTCGAGCGCGCCCAGCGCGGCATCGTCTATGTCGACGAAATCGACAAGATTTCGCGCAAGTCCGACAATCCTTCGATCACCCGCGACGTTTCGGGCGAAGGCGTGCAGCAGGCGCTGTTGAAGATCATGGAAGGCACCGTCGCCTCCGTGCCGCCCCAGGGCGGCCGCAAGCATCCGCAGCAGGAGTTCCTGCAGGTCGACACGACGAACATCCTGTTCATCTGTGGCGGCGCTTTCGCCGGGCTTGAAAAGATCATCTCCTCCCGCGGACGCAACACCTCGATCGGCTTCGCCGCCACCGTGCAGTCGCCCGACGAACGGCGCACCGGCGACATTTTTAGGCAAGTGCAGCCGGAAGACTTGCTGAAATTCGGGCTCATCCCCGAATTCGTCGGCCGTCTCCCGGTCATTGCGACGCTCGAGGATCTCGACGAGGACGCGCTCAAGCGGATCCTCACCGAGCCCAAGAACGCGCTGGTCAAGCAGTATCAACGACTCTTCGAGATGGAAAACGTCGAGCTCACCTTCCAGGACGACGCTCTTTCGTCCGTCGCGCGCAAGGCGATCGAACGCCATACCGGCGCGCGCGGCCTGCGCTCGATCATGGAAGGAATCTTGCTAGATACGATGTTCGATCTGCCAGGTCTGGAGGGAGTCGAACAGGTTGTGATCGGACCGGAAGTCGTCGAGGGCAAAGCCCGGCCGCTCTATATTTACGCCGAACGCAGCGAAAAGAGCGGCACGAGCGCCTGACGCGCGAAGACGAAGCAGCTATGCGGCGGCGACGCCGCGCGCCGGTTTAAGCTTGGGCGCCGCAGCGCCTTGAATCAATTATTCGCGTAACCATTTGCGTTAACGGGGCCGTCGGGCGCATCCGCCGGCGGTCTTTAATTGGCGCGAAATCGGCGGGCGACCGTATTCGCGGCCTAAACCCAAAAATCGCCCTGCGGTCTCGCGCCGCCGCTTTAGCGGGACGCGTCAAGGACAGGACAAAAAGAATGTCGAACGAAAAGCGAGACGCCGTCACCCCCGGAACCATCGAAAGCTATCCGGTGCTGCCGCTGCGCGACATTGTCGTCTTTCCGCACATGATCGTTCCTCTTTTTGTCGCGCGGGAGAAATCCATTCGCGCGCTTGAAGAGGTGACGAAATCCGACAGGCTCATTCTGCTGGCGACGCAGAAGAACGCCGGCGACGACGATCCCTCGGCCGACGCGATCTATCCGATCGGCACGCTCGCCTCGGTGTTGCAGCTTCTGAAGCTGCCCGACGGCACGGTGAAGGTGCTGGTCGAAGGCGTGGCGCGCGCCAGCGTTCGCACATATACGCGCGCGGACGATTATTACGAAGCGGACGCCGAAGTTGTCGCCGACGATCTCGCCTCTCCGGTGGAAGTCGAAGCGCTCGGCCGGTCGGTGATCGCTGAATTCGAAAGCTATGTGAAGCTCAACAAGCGGGTCTCTTCCGAGGTCGTCGGCGCGGTGACGCAGATCGACGACTATTCAAAGCTCGCCGACACGGTCGCATCTCACCTGTCGGTGAAGATCGCCGAGAAGCAGGACGTGCTTGAGACGGTCAGCGTCGCGCGCCGCCTCGAAAAATGTCTGTCGCTGATGGAGAGCGAGATCTCGGTCCTGCAGGTCGAGAAGCGCATTCGCACGCGCGTCAAGCGCCAGATGGAGAAGACGCAGCGCGAATATTATCTCAATGAGCAGATGAAGGCGATCCAGAAGGAGCTGGGCGACGAGGACGGCAAGGACGATCTCGCCGAGCTCGAGGAGCGCATCAAGAACACCAAGCTCTCAAAGGAAGCGCGCGACAAGGCCTTGGCCGAGTTCAAGAAGCTGCGGCAGATGTCGCCGATGTCCGCCGAAGCCACCGTCGTGAGGAACTATCTTGACTGGATCCTGTCGATCCCGTGGGGCAAGCGCTCCAAGGTGAAGCGGGATCTCGGACAGGCCGAGGAAGTGCTCGACGCCGAGCATTTCGGCCTCGAGAAGGTCAAGGAGCGCATCCTTGAATATCTCGCCGTGCAGAGCCGCGCCAACAAGCTGACGGGACCGATCCTGTGCCTCGTCGGGCCGCCTGGCGTCGGCAAGACCTCGCTCGGCAAGTCCATCGCCAAGGCCACGGGCCGCGACTTCGTGCGCATGTCGCTGGGCGGCGTGCGCGACGAAGCGGAAATCCGCGGTCATCGGCGCACTTACATCGGCTCAATGCCCGGCAAGATTATCCAGTCGATGCGCAAGGCGAAGACGTCCAATCCGCTCTTTCTCTTGGACGAGATTGACAAGATGGGCATGGACTTCCGCGGCGATCCGTCGTCGGCCTTGCTCGAAGTGCTGGACCCGGAGCAGAACGCGACGTTCAACGACCATTACCTCGAAGTCGACTACGACCTTTCGAATGTGATGTTCGTGACGACGGCGAATACGCTCAATATTCCGGCGCCGCTGATGGACCGCATGGAGATCATTCGCATCGCCGGCTACACGGAAGACGAGAAGGTCGAGATCGCGCGCAGGCACCTCCTTCCCAGCGCGGTGCATAAGCACGGCCTTTCGCCTGACGAATGGATGGTCGCCGACGACGGGCTGCTCACCATCATTCGCCGCTATACGCGCGAAGCGGGCGTTCGCAATCTGGAGCGCGAACTCTCCAATCTCGCGCGCAAGGCGGTGAAGGAAATCCTTCTCAAGAAGAAGGAGAAGATCCTCGTCACGAGCGAGAACATCGGCGATTATCTCGGCGTGCCGAAGTTCCGCTATGGCGAGGCCGAACTCGAAGATCAGGTCGGCGTCGTGACCGGACTCGCCTGGACCGAAGTCGGCGGCGAATTGCTGACGATCGAAGGCGTCATGATGCCCGGCAAGGGCAAGATGACCGTGACGGGCAATCTGCGCGACGTGATGAAGGAGTCGATCTCCGCGGCGGCGTCTTATGTGCGCTCGCGCGCGGTCGACTTCGGCGTCGAGCCGCCGGTCTTCGACCGACGCGATTTCCATGTGCACGTGCCGGAAGGCGCGACGCCCAAGGACGGACCGTCGGCCGGCGTGGCGATGGCGACCGCCATCGTCTCGATCATCACCGGCATTCCCGTTCGGCGCGAGATCGCCATGACCGGCGAGATCACGCTGCGCGGCCGCGTGTTGCCGATCGGCGGCTTGAAGGAGAAGCTGCTGGCGGCGCTGCGCGGCGGCTTGAAGAAAGTGCTGATCCCGGAGGAGAACGCCAAGGATTTGGCGGAAATTCCGGACGCGGTGAAGAACCGCCTGGAAATCGTGCCCGTCGCGCGCATGGAAGATGTGCTGCGGCACGCGCTGATCTCCCAGCCGACGCCGATCAAATGGCAGGAAGACGCCGCCGCGATCGCTAAACATGCCGTCGGCGACGATGACGGCACCGGCGTCCGCGCCCACTGATCGCAGATCGTACAACACACTCAAGAGCCCCGCTCCCCCAGAGCGGGGCTCTTTGCTTTTGGGCGGCTGATGCACGCTGCATCCCCCAGATTGTATGAGCATTTCGCGGCAGAGCCGCCATTTCCCCCGGAAAACCAGCGATTCCTGGCCTTTGGCGGCCGGTAAGCCTTGCTTTTCCTGCGATTCGCGACCAACACTCGCCATCGCTGCGCAACGCCGATTCGAGGTCGCGCATTCTTACGCCGGGCGGCTCGCAGTGAAGGAGAAGGAAAAGCCATGAACAAATTGGAACTCGTTGAGCACGTCGCGAGCGAGACGGACAGCTCGAAAGCGGCGGCGGCCGCCGCCATCGACGCCGTCATCGACGGCATCACGAAGGCCCTCAAGAAGGGCGACGAAGTTCGCCTCGTCGGCTTCGGCACTTTTTCGGTCAAGAAACGCGCCGCCGGCAAAGGCCGCAATCCGGCGACCGGCGAAGAAATCAAGATTCCCGCGTCCAAGAGCGCCCGCTTCAAGCCCGGCGCGACGCTGAAAGCCGCGCTCAACAAAGCCAAGTAGCTCAGCGCGCGAGGCCCTGGCGTCGCAGGCGTTTTTTGAAAGTTCGCACGACGGCCGTCGGAGCCCCGGCGGCCGTAGTTTTTGAACCGGCTTGCCTCCCGCGGCGCCCGCCCTTAAAACCCGGCGGGCGCGCATCATGTCAGGGCGGTTAGCTCAGTTGGTAGAGCATCTCGTTTACACCGAGAGGGTCGGCGGTTCGAGACCGTCACCGCCCACCACTGGCGCCCTCGAGACGGCACAGGGCTCGCCGCGGGAATTGGTGTTCCAAAGCCCAGGAATTCGCTTTAGCTTGCTGGGACAAAGAAGGCCGCCCGGATGAGATTGATCAAAACCGTTTTCATTGCGCTCTGCGTCGCCGCCTTCGTCCCCACCTTCGCGCATGCCGAAGAGATGAGCTTTCGCGTCGTCAGCGTGAATTCCGGCGGCTGCGGCGCAAACTGCCCACAGGTGATCGCGGCGCAAGGCGAAATCGGCCCGGAGACGCCCGACGCCTTCGTCGCCTTCGTGCGCGAAAACGCTCGCGGCGGCAATCTGCACGGAATTGTGCTGCTCGACTCGCCTGGCGGAAAGGTCGTCGCCTCGATGGAGCTCGGCCAGGCCATCCGCAAGCTCGGGATGGCGGTGATCGTCGCCCGTCCCGGGGCGGATCAATCGCGCACGATGGCGCTCGTATCGGGCCGCTGCTATTCGGCCTGCGTCTATGCGCTGATGGGCGGCAGGAGGCGCGTGATCCCGCCGCAGAGCAGCGTCGGCATTCACCGCATGTTCAATTATTCGACGAGTTTCGACATCGCCGAGGGCGGACTCGTGCGCGAGCGAAATTATGACGATGGCGGCATGCTCCAGACGCTTTCCCGCTACGCGGCGATGATGGGCGTGAGCACCGAACTCGTGAAGCTCGCCGAGCGAACGTCGCCCGATAAGCTTTACGTGCTGACCGGCGCCGACATCGCTCGTTGGCGGCTTGGGTCGCGCAAGCTCTAGACGCGCCGGATCACAGCCATAATCAGCAACCAGGGCAGCACATGAAACATATTTTCGACGGGCTTGAACGGCGGCGCGCGTCTGCGAGGCTTGGCGGCGGACAAAAGCGCATCGAAGCGCAGCACGCCCGCGGCAAGCTCACGGCGCGTGAGAGAATCGAACTGCTGCTCGATCACGGCTCGTTCGAAGAATTCGACATGTTCGTCGCCCACCGCTGCACCGATTTCGGCATGGATCAGGGCGAGAAAATCTCGGGCGACGGCGTCGTCACCGGTTGGGGGACGGTCAACGGCCGCGCCGTCTTCGTCTTCGCCAAGGACTTCACCGTCTTCGGCGGCTCTCTTTCCGAGACTCACGCGCAAAAGATCACCAAGCTGCAGGACATGGCGCTGAAAAATCGCGCCCCGATCATCGGCCTGTTCGACGCGGGCGGCGCGCGCATCCAGGAAGGCGTCGCGGCGCTCGGCGGCTATGGCGAGGTCTTCCAGCGTAATGTCATGGCCTCTGGCGTCATTCCGCAAATCTCGGTGATCATGGGCCCCTGCGCCGGCGGCGACGTCTACTCGCCGGCGATGACGGACTTCATCTTCATGGTGCGCGACACGAGCTATATGTTCGTGACCGGGCCCGACGTCGTGAAGACGGTGACGAACGAGACCGTCACGGCGGAAGAGCTCGGCGGCGCTTCGGTGCACACGACCAAAAGCTCGATCGCCGATCGCGCATATGACAACGACGTCGAAACGCTTCTGCAGATGCGCAGGCTGATCGATTTCCTGCCCTCCTCCAACCAGGACGAGGCGCCGGAATGGCCCGCTTTCGACGAGGTGGACCGGCTCGACGAATCACTCGACACGATTGTTCCGGATAATCCGAACAAGCCGTACGACATCAAGGAACTCATCCATAAGATTGTCGACGAGGCGGACTTCTTCGAGATACAGGATGCGCATGCGCGCAATATCGTGATCGGCTTTGGCCGCATCGAAGGGCGCACGGTCGGTTTCGTCGCTAATCAGCCTCTCGTGCTCGCCGGCGTGCTCGACATCGACGCCTCCAAGAAGGCGGCGCGTTTCGTGCGTTTTTGCGACTGCTTCAACATTCCGATCGTCACCTTTGTCGACGTGCCCGGATTCCTGCCCGGCACGGCGCAAGAATATGGCGGCCTGATCAAGCATGGCGCGAAGCTGCTGTTCGCATACGCCGAAGCGACGGTGCCGAAAGTGACGGTCATCACGCGAAAGGCGTTCGGCGGCGCCTATGACGTTATGGCGTCAAAACATCTCCGCGGCGACGTCAACTACGCCTGGCCGTCGGCGCAGATCGCCGTCATGGGCGCAAAGGGCGCCGTCGAAATCATCTTCCGCGCCGATCTCGGCGATCCGGAGAAGATCGCTCAGCGCACAAAGGAGTATGAAGATCGCTTCTTGTCGCCATTTGTCGCCGCGGAGCGTGGTTATATCGACGAGGTGATTACGCCGCGTTCGACCCGCAAACGAATCGCTCGCGCGCTTGCGCTGCTTCGGCACAAGGAATTGGAGAATCCCTGGAAGAAGCACGACAACATTCCCTTGTAACGCGGCGCAATAACGAGCGCGGCGCCGTCGCAAATGTGATCGCGTCGCGCCATTGAGGCTGGGTCCGCGTGATCCGCCTAATTCAGCGGCGCCCGATCACAAAATTCGTCAAACTGCACATTTTTCAAGTGACAGTCCGCCCGTTTTGTCCTAGTGTTCGCTCGCCAGGTTGGTTGGGGTAAAAGCCTAAGCGTCGTATGCGTCGCAGGAATTAGGCCCAGCTACGGTCCAAGTCGGGGAGGACGCCGAACAGAACGCAGTTCGCCGAGGCTCGCAAGATGAGTCGGCGCGAACGGGGCTATCGGAGCGACTTAAGACTTCGGAGCTTGGCGTTTCAGTTTGGTTAAGGACGGGGTACCAAAGAGCGGGGAGCGGCGGGACGCCCTTCCCGCTCTTTGTGTTTTTTGTCGGCGCGCGGTGTTTTTATCGACGCGCGACACATACGTTTGCGACACATGCGTTTAATGAATCGCTAAGCGTCGCGGAATGATTCCGATCGGTCAGAACCTGAACTGCTTGGGACGTCGCCTTGACGGGCGATGGCGCGCTTCCTACGTTCCGCGCACGTCTAACGAAAAGCCCAATGGAAGGCCGGCCATGACCACGCAGAAAATCACTGACGCCACTTTCGAACAGGAAGTGCTCAAATCCGCCGAGCCGGTTGTTGTCGATTTTTGGGCGGAATGGTGCGGTCCCTGCCGCATGATCGCCCCGGCGCTGGAGGAGATCGCCGCGGAGATGAAGGGCAAGATCAAAGTCGTCAAGCTCAACATCGACGAAAATCCTGCCGTGGCGAGCAAGCTCGGCATCCGATCGATTCCGACGCTCATTCTGTTCAAGGACGGCAAGGCGGCCGCGCAAAAGGTCGGCGCCGCGCCCAAGGGCGAATTGTCGCGGTGGATCGCTGCAGCCGTGTGAACGATTCTTGCAATTGGGTCCGGCAATTGGGTCCAGCGGCCGGCGCATCGCAACAGGCATGCTCTCGAGCCATCAAACCTTGGGAGCTGCGTAGATGCGCCGACTGCATGATTTTCTCGCCGTCTGTTGCCTGATTGTGTTGACGCTCGCGCCGCTGCGCGCGGCGACAGCCGGCGAAATCACCATCGCGGCGGCGTCGGATCTCAAATTCGCGTTGCAGGAAATCGTCTCCAACTTTCAAGCCGCCCATAAGGGCGACAAGGTCGATGTTATTTACGGCTCTTCCGGCAAGCTGCAGACGCAGATCCGCGAGGGCGCCCCCTTCGACATTTTCTTTTCGGCCGACATCGCCTATGCGCGCGCGCTGCGCAAGGACGGCTTCGCGGCGACCGAGCCCATGCCCTACGCGGTCGGCAGGATCGTTTTGTGGAGCGCGACGCGCGACGCGACAAAAATGCGCTTGGAGGATCTTGCGGATCCCAAGATCGGCAAGATCGCGATCGCCAATCCGGCGCATGCGCCTTACGGCAGATGCGCGGAACAAGTGCTGCGCGCCGCCGGCCTTTGGGACAAGGTGAAGGACAAGCTCGTGTTCGGCGAGAACATCTCGCAGGCGACGCAATACGCCGAGACCGGCGCCGCCGATGTCGCGTTGACCGCTCTTTCGATCGCTTTGAGCAAGCAGGCGGCGGACAGAGGTGGTTATTCTCTGATCCCTGAGACGCTGCATTCACGACTCGAACAGGCCTATGTCGTGACCCGCCAGGGCGCCGACAAACCTTTGGCGAAGACCTTTCTCGACTATCTCAAGACCGGACAGTCGCAGACGATCATGATAAAGTTTGGCTTCGCGCCCCCCGGCCAGGCCGCGCGGTAGGCCGTTCCGCGCGTGCACGATTCCGCTAAAATGTGGAACAGGCGGACGCTGACCGTCTTCCGCCTGTCCTAACCTTACCGCCGCCGCTCGCCGGCAGGTCTCACATGCCGACATCTGAAGATTTCGCGGCGATCTGGCTGACGCTCAAGCTCGCGACGATCGTCACCTGTCTGCTGCTCCTGATCGGCGCGCCATTGGCGTGGTGGCTGGCGCGGACGCGGTCCTGGCTCAAAGGTCCATTGGGCGCCGTCGTGGCGCTGCCGCTGGTTCTGCCGCCGACGGTGCTGGGCTTCTATCTGCTGCTGACCATGGGCCCGCATGGACCCTTGGGCAGGCTCACGGCGTTCCTCGGCGTCGCGCCTTTGCCCTTCACCTTCGCCGGCCTCGTCGTGGCGTCGCTTTTTTATTCGCTGCCTTTCGTCGTGCAGCCGATCCAGAACGCCTTCGAGGCGATGGGCGATCGTCCGCTGGAGGCCGCCGCCACCTTGCGCGCGAGCCCGCTCGACGCTTTCTTCACGGTGGCGCTGCCGCTCGCCAGACCCGGTCTCGTCACCGCGGCGATCCTCGGCTTCGCGCATACGGTCGGTGAATTCGGCGTCGTTCTGATGATCGGCGGCGCCATTCCGGACAAGACGCGGGTGGTGTCGGTGCTGATCTATGACCAGGTCGAGTCGATGAACTACGAGCGCGCACATTGGCTCGCGGGGGGCATGCTGCTGTTCAGTTTCTGCGTTCTGCTCGCGCTCTATGGGCGCCGACGGAACGGCCGCTATGGCTGACGGCGCCATCGCCGCGCGTTTCCGGCTCGCCTATCCTGGCTTCGCGCTCGACGTTGACCTCGAGCTGCCGGGACGCGGCGTCACAGCGCTCTTTGGCCCTTCCGGCTCCGGCAAGACCACCGCCCTGCGCTGCATGGCGGGGCTGGCGCGCGCGCCCGACGGGCTTCTCAAGATCGGCGGCGACGTCTGGCAAGACGAGGCGCGGGGCGTCTTCGTGCCGACGCATCGCCGCGCGCTCGGCATGGTGTTCCAGGACGCGAGCCTTTTTTCGCATCTCACCGTCAAAGGAAATCTCGACTATGGAATGACCCGCGCGCGCGTCACCGCGGCCGAAGCGGGCCGCGACGCGATCTGCGAAATGCTCGACATCGCCGCTCTCGCGCAGCGCTGGCCGGATACGCTTTCCGGCGGCGAGCGACAGAGAGTGGCGATCGCCCGCGCCCTGCTGACGCGCCCGCAACTGCTGCTGATGGATGAGCCGCTGGCGTCGCTCGACGTGGCGCGCCGTCTCGACGTGTTGCCCTATCTCGAACGGCTACGCGACGAACTCGACATCCCGATCATCTATGTCAGCCATGCGCCGGAGGAGGTCACGCGCATCGCCGACGAGGCCGTCGTGCTCGATCGCGGCCATGTCGTCGCGCGCGGCGCGCCGCTCGACGTGCTGCCAAGCGCGAGCCGTCTTGTCGAAGGCGGCCGATTCGGCGTGGTCAACGCGCTCAAAGCGCGCGTCGTCGCCGTCGACGACGCTTACGGCGTCACGCGGCTCGCCCATCCGGCGGGCGAGATCTTGATCGCTGCGCGTCTGACGACGCAGCGCGAGGCGCGCGTCGTCATGCGCGCGACAGACGTTGCGCTTGCGATGTCCGAACCCCGCGACACCAGCGTGCGCACGATCTTGCGCGGCCGCATCGAGAAGATCGATGCGTCCGAGAGCGCCCTCGCCTTCGTCACGCTGACGCTCATCGGCGGCGACCGTCTTGTCTCGGCGATCACGCGCCTCGCGCTCGACGAGTTGCGGCTGACCGTCGGCGCGGACGTATTCGCCCTGGTGAAGTCTGTCGCTCTCGACGAGCGCGGTTTATAGGCGAGCGAAATCCGCCAACCACAACGCCGCGAGCGCGCCGGCGACGGCGAGAGCGGAAGCCGCGGCCAGTCTTTGGCCCATCGCGGCGCCGCCGATAACCCAGCCCATCACGACTTTCGACGCCGTATTCGACAGCAGCGCCAGCAGCACCGCTCCCGCCGCGGCCTTTATGCCGATCTCGGATGCGCCGAGCCGCGCCATGGTCAACCCGATCGCGTCAACGTCGACGATGCCGGAGATGGCCGCGAGGGCATAGGCGCCGGCGCTTCCGGCGAAATGAGTCGCGAGCCGCGAGAGGATCATCACGGTCGCGAGGAGCGCGCCGAATTTCAGCACCGCCATCAGATCCAGCGGATTGCCAACAGAAAAGCCGCTCGATTCTGCAGGCCGCTCGCTTCGTCGCAGGAGAAAGACTCCGGCGAGCGCGAAGAGCACGCCGCCCGCAACGACCGGCGGCGCCAAGCGCCACGCGAGCGTCGGATTGATGACCGCGATGACGGCGATGATTCGCGGCGCCATCACCGCATTGGCGAAGATTGCGCCCGCCGCCGAAGCGCCAATCTGCTCGGGATGTTCCCGCGCCAGCCGCGACATCGCCGCTGTCGCGGCCGTCGACGACGCCAGTCCTCCCGCCATGCCGGCGATTGCGACGCCGCGGCGGTAGCCGATGATTCGAACGGCGACGTAGCCGACGAACGAAATCACGCCGATCAGCACGGTCATCAGCCACAATTCAAAAGGGTTCACCGCTTGCCACGGGTCAATGGCGCGATTCGGCAAAACCGGCAGCAAGATGAAGCTCATCGCCAGCAACGCCAGCCCGGAGCGCAGCTCGTCCCAGGTGATGCGCTTGACGAAGCCGTGGAGAAACCCTTTGAGCGCCAGGATCGCCGTCGTCGCCACCGCTGCGGCGGCGGCCGCCTGTATGTCCCCAATCACGGCGAAGGCGCCGAGGGAAAAGGCTAGCGACGCCGCGACGACGGTCGTCGCGCCAAAGGTCTCATCATGAACATTTTCGCGATAGCGATAGACGCCGATCAACGCGCCGACGAAGACAAGCGTGATCGCCAAAGCGACCACGCCGACGCCGCCGTAAGGCTGAACGATGGCGCCCCATACGCCGCCGAGCAGTCCGGCAAGCCCATGCGTGCGAAGACCGGCGGCGCGCTCGCCTTCCGACTCGTCGCGTGACGTCCAGCCTCGTTCGAGACCGATGAGAAGGCCGATCGCCAGGGCGATCGACAGTCTCTGAATCAGCTCGGCGGCGCTTAATTCGTACATTTGTTTTTCTTTTTGGTCGTTTTCTTTGTGGCGTGGCGCCAAGCCGTTTCAAGCGCGTCGCGCAGCTCCGAGACATCCATCGCTGCGAGCAGAATCGTCGTCCATCCCTGCCGCCCCCAGGCGTTGGGAACAGGCGCAAAGGCATGCGGCGCCATCATGGATTTGAACGACTGCTCTTCGGGCGCCAGTTTCACGTTGGCCGTCAGTCCCGTCGGCGGCGAGAGTTGCGTAGATCCGCGCGACCTTAAAAGCAGTTCTGTCGAAATGCGGCGCTTCGCGCGTTCCCTCGAGCGACAGTGCGATGCGCCGGAAATCACGGCTGGTGGCCACGACTACTCCATCAAGACCTGACGCGGCGTGCGCCGCTCAAGATCATATGGCGCGTGGCGGCCAGAGCGTGCGCCTGACTGAGATTAGCAATAGAAGGCTTGTATGAACGTACCCCTACCCCCATCCCGTCGCTCCCATATCGCGCCTTTCATGGCGATGGACGTGCTGCGCGACGCGAAAGCCTTGGAGCGCGCCGGCCGCAGCATCATCCATTTGGAGCTTGGCGAACCTGGGGTCCCCGCGCCGCGCCGCGTGCGCGAGGCCGCCGCCGAGTCGCTTGCCCACGGCTCGATCGGCTATGGCGAGGCTCTCGGCGACGCGCCGCTGCGCGATCGCATCGCGCGCCACTATCGCGAGCGCTATGGCGTCGAGGTCGCGCCCGACCGCGTCATCGCCACGACGGGCTCATCCGGCGGCTTTCTGCTCACCTTCCTCGCCGCGTTCGATCCGGGAGCGCGCATCGCCGTCACCGCGCCTGGCTATCCGGCCTATGCGAACATCCTTTCGGCGCTCGGCTTGGAGCCGGTCCTGCTCGACGTCGGCCAAGAGACGCGCTTTGCGCCCACCGCGGCCATGCTCGAAGCCACCCATCGCGACAGGAAGCTTCACGGCGCGCTCTTCATGAGTCCCGCCAATCCGACCGGCGCGATGATCGCGGGCGATGAATTGGCGCGGATCTGCGCCTTCTGCGACGAAGCCGAAATAGTTTTCGTCTCCGACGAGATCTATCACGGACTCGAATATGAGATGCGCGCGGAGACCGCGCTGCGGTTCTCGCAACGCGCCCTCGTCATCAATTCCTTCTCGAAATATTACGCGATGACCGGATGGCGGCTCGGGTGGCTTGTCGCGCCGGCCGAATTGATGCGTCCGCTCGAGCGCTTGCAGCAGTCGCTGGCGATCTGCGCCCCGACCTTGTCGCAGCGGGCGGCCCTCGCCGCTTTCGACGCGGGCGACGAATTGGAGGCGAACCGCGCCGCCTATGCGCGGAACCGGGCGCTTCTACTCGACCGGCTTCCCAAACTGGGATTGGACAATTTCGCCCCGCCCGACGGCGCTTTTTACATCTACGCCGACATCTCGCGTTTCACCGAAGATTCGATCGGGTTCTGTCGGCGGATGTTGCACGAGGCCGGCGTCGCGACGACGCCCGGCCTCGATTTTGATCCGCGCCGCGGCGCAAAAACGCTGCGGCTTTCTTACGCCGGGCCGGAGGCGGACGTGCGCGAGGGCCTCGCCCGCCTAGAAGCCTGGCTGCGGCCCTGAAGCAGGTTCCAAAAAAGTCGACGGACTTTTTCGATGAGAACCTGCTCCAGCGTTTTGACTTTGAGCGATTCCTTTTCGATCACACGAGTCCGTGTGATCGGGAAGCGCTCTAACTTCCGAAAGGCGTGCGCACGCGCTGCCACCAGCCGCCCTTCTTCGGGCGGTCGGGGTCCGCTTGCGTAATGACCACTTCCGTGGGCTCGCGCGGGGCGACCGGCTGCGGGGCGGGCTCGGGCGTCGGCGCCGCCGCCTGAGGCGGAGCGATCTGGGCGACCGGCTCGCTTGAGCGCACTTGGGAGGGCGGCTGGGGGGGCCGCGCAATCTCGGCGCCGTTTACCGGCGGCGGCGCCGGCAAAGGCTCCGGATAGTCCGGCATCTGCGCTCCACGCGGAGAGATCAGCGCCTCAGCGTCCTCTCCACCCTCGTCGAACGCGAAGACTGCGGAAGGATCCTTGAATTCCTCGGCCAGGGGGGCGGATCGCCGCCAACGGCCAGGACCGCGATCTGAACCGCGATCTGGACTGCGGCCGCCGCCGCGTCGGCCGCCGCGGCGGTCAGACCGCTCCTCGGCAGGCGCCGGCGCGCCCTCAATCGCCGCCATGATCGCAAGACCTTCATCGGACGGCTGCTCGGCGCCGGGCGGCAAGGGCTCGCCGCCCTGTGCGCCGCCGCCACGGCCTCGACGACGGCGACGGCGACGGCCGCGCGATGCGTCTTCTTCCGCGCCCAAGCGCGATCGTTCGCCGTTCTCGTCACGCTGGTCGCCGTTCGACTCGACGGTTTCCTCTTCCACCTCGACGATTTCGCCGCCGATCACATCTTCCGGCGCCTCTTCCTCAAGAGGTTCGGCGCGCAGCGAATCGACCCGCAGAGGCGCGTCGCGCTGCGAAACGCGCGGACCGGTCGCGAGTTCTCCGCGCTCGAGCGCATGATAGGTCGCGCCCGTCAGCGTATCGTCGGCGGCCACCGTGATGTGGACGCCGAAGCGGCGCTCCAGCTCCTGCAAATGGGCGCGCTTCTGGTTGAGGATATAGAGCGCCACCACTGCGCGGGTGCGCAGCGTCACGTCATGCGCGGCGCTCTTGACCAGCGCCTCTTCGAGCACGCGCAGCACGTGCAGCGCGACGGAAGCGGTGGAGCGCACGTGACCGGCGCCGAGACAGTGCGGACATGGCACTGTCGAGCCTTCAACGACGCCCGCGCGGATGCGCTGGCGCGACATTTCGAGCAAGCCGAAATGCGAGATGCGGCCGACCTGAATGCGGGCGCGGTCGTTTTTCAGCGCGTCCTTGAGGCGTCGCTCAACAGCGCGATTGTTGCGACTCTCCTCCATGTCGATGAAGTCGACGACGATCAGCCCCGCGAGATCCCGCAGTCGTAACTGCCGCGCCACTTCGTCCGCGGCTTCGAGATTGGTGCGAACCGCCGTGTCCTCGATATTGTGCTCTCGCGTCGAACGTCCCGAGTTCACGTCGATGGCGACCAAGGCCTCGGTCTGGTTGATGACCAGATAGCCGCCCGATTTCAGCGTGACATGGTTGGAGAACATCGCATCGAGCTGGGCCTCGACGCCGCTTTCGGCGAAGATCGGAAAGGGCTCGCGATGCAGGCGCACGTTCTTGGCGTGGCTCGGCATCAGCATCCGCATGAAGTCTTTGGCCTCGCGATAGGCGTCTTCGCCGGAAACGACGACTTCCTCGACGTCGCGCCCATAAAGATCGCGAATCGCCCGCTTGATGAGCGAGCCTTCCTCATAGACGAGGGTCGGCGCCGCGGAGCGCAGGGTCAATTCGCGCACGCTCTCCCACAGCCGCAGCAAATATTCGAAATCGCGCTTGACCTCCTGCTTGGTCCGCGTCGCGCCGGCCGTTCGCAGGATGACGCCCATCCCCTCCGGCACTTCGAGATCATGCACGATCTCCTTCAACCGCTTGCGGTCCGCGCCGTCGGTGATCTTGCGCGAAATGCCCCCGCCACGGGCGGTGTTGGGCATGAGCACGGAATAACGGCCGGCGAGCGAAAGATAGGTGGTGAGGGCGGCGCCCTTGTTGCCGCGTTCTTCCTTGACGACCTGAACGAGCAGCACCTGGCGGCGCTTGATGACCTCTTGAATCTTGTACTGGCGACGGGCGCGCGGCGCGCGATAGGGCGCCTCGTCCATCGCGTCCCCGCCGATGTGCTCGACGTGATCGTCCTCGTCGTCGTGCTCTTCCTCGTCATGCTCCTCAGCCGGGGCGTTGACGCGGGCGTTGACCTCAGCCGTTTCGCCTTCCGAATCTTCGCGGGCGCGTTCCCGCGCCTCGTCGCGCTCGTCCTGGCGGCGCGCTTTCAGTTCGTGGTCAGGCTCCGGCGCCTCGAGGACAAACTCCTCGGCTTCGCCGGTCTCGACCGAACCGAAACCGGCCGGGTCGATGGAAATCCGCTCATGCTGCGCCGTAGCGCTCGGTTGATCGCCCGCCTCGGCCTCAACGTCCGTGCTCTCCGCCCGAAACTCGGCGGCTTCGGCGTTCCCGGCCTCGGGCTCCTCCGCCTCGACGTCTTGACCCCTCGATTCGGTCTCCGCGGGCACTGGCCGGGCTTCCAGATATTCTTGCGACTCAGCTTGGAGCGCGAACTCCGGCGCGGCTTCGGACCGTTCCTCAGCCGATTCGGCGAAGCCAGTTTCGGCCTGATCCTCAATGACGATCGGCGAAGCGCCCGCGTCGTCGAGGGGCTCGCTCGTCACAGCCTCATCGGCGCTCGCACGCTTCTCGGCGCCCTCGTGTTGGCGGCGGCGCGAACGGCGCCCGCGACCATGCGGAACCCGCTCTTCCTCGTCGGCCTGCTGATGGGCGCGGCTCTCTTCCTCGAGCAGCGCCTGACGGTCGGCGACGGGGATTTGATAGTAATCAGGGTGAATTTCGGCGAAGGCCAGAAAGCCGTGGCGATTTCCGCCATAGTCGACGAAAGCGGCCTGAAGTGACGGCTCAACCCGCGTGACCTTCGCGAGATAAATGTTGCCGCGCAGGGGTTTTTTGTCAGCAGCCTCGAAATCGAATTCCTGAACGCGGCTTCCACGTAGAACGACTACGCGGGTCTCCTCCGGATGGGAGGCGTCGATGAGCATCTTGTTAGCCATGGGGAACTCTTCTGCGGCGTCGCGCGCAATAACGCCGACGGGGCAAGCCTGAGTCCTCGAGGGGACTCGGCGACCGCTCTTTGGCGCATCCTGACGGCGCGAACGCTTCTTGTGAGGATAAGGGAGACAGGCCTGAGACCTGCGATACGCTTGCCGGCTTGGGAGCCGGCGGGACAAAGCGCATCGCGCCTCGTCCCCGTGAAATGACGAACGAGCCAAGAGGACATGTTTTTTGCTAGGCTGCGCCCTTCCGCGCGGACAAGCCACACGGAGGAAACGACTGCTCTCGCGCCTATCACGGTCCTGGCCATGAGATCGTCAAAAAACCTTTCGCACCGCCAAGTGGCGGCGACCAAACGTCACGACCTGCACGGGGCGGCGCAACGGAAAGCAACTGTCCGAAATTCTGTTGGCTCGACTTGACGGCCGCAATTTGCGGCAAATATCGCGCCGCAGAATTCCGCAGCTATCTCCTTACATATCGGTCGAAGTCGGCCGGTGCAAGCGCCGGCTCGGCTATTCACCGAAAAATTCGTGGAGAAATGTCCCGGAATCGACGGCTTTCAGATAAGCTAACGATGCGTTAACGGCGCTCTTCCAAAATGCCAATCGCCGGATCGAAACGCCGCGCGAAATTTGGGGACACGGGTGAGGAGGACAGCTTTGCGTGCAGGAGCGCCACGACCGTTGATCGTCTTGATCGTCATGGCGGCCGCGCTCCTCATGGCTCTGGGCGCGCGGCCCGCCGCCGCCGACGAGCAGCAGAAGGAGGTCTCTGCGCTGACCGCGCGAATCGAGGCGCTCCCCGATCGTTCCCGCCTCCTCTTCGATCTCACCGGCTTGCCGCCGGTGACCGCCCATCCCGTGGCGAACCCGCCGCGCATCATCGTCGATTTGCCGGAAGTGCTCTTCCGCATGGAGGCGAACGCCGGCCTGTCGCCCGGCGACAAGCTCATAAAATCCTATCGTTATGGCACCTTCGCGCCGGGACGCTCGCGCGTCGTGATCGATCTCGTGGGGCCCGCCAAGATTCTCAAGGCGGACAGCGAGGTCGCCGTCGGCGGACCGCGGCTCGTCATCGAACTCGCCCCGACCAGCGCCGGGCATTTCGCTTCGACCGTCGCCGAACAGGCGCGCCTGCAGCCCGCAGAACCGCCCAAACTGCCAGCGACGGCCGCCAAAGCGCCAACGGACAAGCCCATGGTGGTCATCGATCCGGGCCATGGCGGGGTCGATATGGGCGCAACCTCCAAGCACGGCGAAATGGAAAAGGACGTCGTGCTCGAGTTCGCGCGTGCGCTGCGGGACAAAATCCAGGAAACCGGGCGCGCGCGCGTGCTTTTAACCCGCGACCACGACATGTTTCTCCCGCTCGGCGAGCGGGTGCGAATCGGTCGCGAAAACAATGCGTCGCTGTTTATCTCGGTTCATGCGGACACGCTGTCCGCGTCCCGCGTCGAGGGCGCGACCGTGTACACGGTCTCCGAGCGCGCCTCGGACGCCGAAGCGGCGCGGATGGCCGAGAAGGAGAATCTCGCGGATCAGGCCGCCGGACTTGAAAGCAAGGCGGACGCCGAAGAGGTGGGCGACATATTGTTCGAACTCACGCGGCGCGAGACCCGCGGCTACAGTCGCCAGTTTTCGCATTCGCTGATCTCATTCTGGAAGGAAGTCGGGGCGCTCAACAAAAATCCAAGCCGTTCGGCGGGCTTCGTTGTGCTCAAAGCCTTTGACGTCCCCTCGGTGCTGCTCGAACTTGGATATCTTTCGAGCGAAAAGGATCTTTCCCGGCTGACGTCCCAGGACTGGCGCGAGCGCGCGGCGCAGAAAACCGCCGAAGCTGTTGACGCCTTTATCAGCGCGCGTAGCCGTGAAGCGCGGGCCCCCGCTGAAGCGCCCTCGGGCGCGGCGCGCCCACAATAAAACACAAAATCACGGCACATGGAGACAGTCGCGACGCACGATCGCCCGCGCGTCGCAGCCGCCGAAGAACGAGAAACGCAGACTCGGCGTCACACACTTGCGGATAAACGCTTCTCGCGTCGCGGCAATTTCGTGACCGGCGGCGTTCGCAGTCAAAGGCGCCGCGAGCCGGCGCCGGGAATTCGCCGAACGGTGGAATGATCCAAACGGGCGTTGTGAAAGAAAGCGACCCAAAAAGTGCGATCGCTCACTATATCTGAGCTGAACGAGTCGCTCTCGCGCGCCGGCCAGGCTCAGGCGCCCGCGGTTGCGACACGGACTTTGGCATTGAAACAATAGCCGACGCCAGCCGCCGGCCGCTCTAAGGGTGATATTTCATGCGAATGCTCGCAAGGTTTTTGGGCTTCGTCTTCGCGACCGCGACGATCGTTTTCCTCATCGGAGCGATCGCCGGGTCCGGGCTGATCTATTATTTTTCCAAGGATCTGCCCGACACAGCCCAGCTGCGCGACTACGAGCCGCCAGTGACGACGCGGTTGCACGCCGGCGACGGCTCGATCCTCGCCGAATATTCGCATGAACGCCGCCTGTTCCTGCCGAGCTCCGCCATTCCGCAGCTGGTGAAACAGGCGTTCATCTCCGCCGAAGACAAGAATTTCTACAACCACGTCGGCATCGATCCGGAAGGCGTGATGCGCGCCGTGACGGTGCTCGCCCAGGGCGGCCGCCATGTGCAAGGCGCCTCGACCATCACTCAGCAGGTCGCCAAGAACTTCCTCGTCGGCAACGAGCGTTCGATCGAACGCAAGATTCGCGAAGCGCTCGTCGCCTTCCGCATCGAAGCGGCCTATCCCAAGGACAAGATTCTCGAGCTTTATCTCAACGAGATCTATCTCGGCCTTGGAAACTACGGCGTCGCCGCCGCGGCGCTCAATTATTTCAACAAATCGGTCAATGAGCTCACGCTCGCCGAGGCGGCCTATCTCGCCGCGCTTCCCAAGGCGCCGAGCAATTATCATCCGTTTCAGAATCGCGAGCGCGCCCTCGAGCGTCGCAACTACGTCATCGATCGACTGATCGCCGACGGCTATGTGACCGCCGACGAAGGCGCGAAGGCGAAGGTGGAACCGCTTGGCGTCAATCCGCGCGTTCTCTCGCCCAACACTTATGTCGCGGGCTATTTCGCCGAGGAAGTACGCCGTCAATTGCTGGAGCAACAAAGCGAGAAGAAGCTCTACGAGGGCGGGCTGTCGGTTCGCACGACGCTCGACCCCAAGATGCAGGCCCTCACGCGAAAGGCCCTGGCCGACGGTCTCGTTCGCTACGACGAGGCGCATGGCTTCCGCGGCGCGATGAACCACATCGACATCTCCTCCGACTGGGGCGTGACGCTCGCCGCTATCCCCGCGCTTGGCGACGTCAAGCCATGGCGCCTCGCCGTCGTGCTCGATGTGACCGGCGACGCCGCGCGCATCGGCCTTCAGCCGGGACGCGAGAAATTCGGCGAAGTGGCGCGCGAACGCGAGACCGGCCTTCTCACGGCCGAAGGCATGCGCTGGAGCGGCCGCACGCCGCGAACGGCCTTGACGACGGGCGACGTGATCTACGTCGAGCCGCTCGCGGGACGCGCCGGCCAATATCGTCTGCGCCAGATCCCTGACATCTCCGGCGCGATGGTGGCCATGGACCCGCATACGGGCCGCGTCTTCTCCATGGTCGGCGGCTTTTCCTTCGACCAATCGTCGTTCAATCGCGCGACTCAGGCGTTGCGCCAGCCCGGCTCCTCGTTCAAGCCCTTCGTCTATGCGACGGCGCTCGACAATGGCTATACGCCGTCGTCGTCAATCCTCGACGAGCCGATTTCCATCCAGCAGGCGGACGGCACCTATTGGACGCCCGAGAATTTCGAAGGCGGCCACGGCACCGGCGCGCATCCGCTGCGCTACGGAATCGAGCATTCCAAGAACATGATGACGGTGCGTCTGGCGAAAGACGTCGGCATGCCGCTCATCGCCGAATACGCCAAACGCTTCGGCGTCTACGACGAGATGACGCCCTATCTCTCCATGGCGCTCGGCGCCGGCGAAACGACGCTTTTGCGCATGGTCACCGGCTATTCAATGCTGGCGAATGGCGGCAAGCGCATCAAGCCCACGCTGATTGACCGCATTCAGGATCGTTGGGGCAAGACGCTCTACCGCCACGATGAGCGGCAATGCATCGGCTGCGACTCCGCCAAATGGGAAAATCAGCTCGAACCGAAGCTCATCGACAAGCGCGAACAGGTGCTCGATCCGCTCACCGCCTATCAGATCACCTCGATCATGGAAGGCGTGATCCAGCGCGGCACCGGCGTCTCGATCCGGGCGGTGGGCAAGCACCTTGCCGGCAAGACCGGCACGACGAATGACGCCAAAGATCTCTGGTTCATCGGCTTTTCGCCCGATCTCGCGGTCGGCGTCTTCATCGGCTACGATCGGCCGCGCTCGCTCGGCAGCCACGCCCAGGCCGCGCAGTTCGCCGCGCCGATCTTCCGCGACTTCATGACGGTGGCTCTCAAAGACAAGCCGGATACGCCGTTCCGTGTGCCGCCGGGGATCAAGCTTATTTCCATCGACGTGCATTCCGGCCTGCGTTCGTCGGGAGCCGGCACGATTCTCGAAGCCTTCAAGCCGGGAACCGCGCCGCCCGACTCCTACTCCGGCGGCGGCGGCCCGCGTCAGCTCGATACGCCGCATGACGTGGATCAGCAGGTCGGCAGCGGCACCGGCGGCCTCTACTAAATCGCGCATGGCGGCACGGGACCTTTGGTTTGCGACCTTTGGTTTCCCGCCGCCGGGCTATATGTTCGAAGCGATGACCCTGGACGCCGAATCAACCGCGCGCGTGACGCTGGAGACCGCGGCTGGCGTCGCGACCCTGACGCTGAACAGCCCCGCCTCGCGCAACGCCCTATCTCTCGCGATGATCGACGCTCTCTCGGGCCGGCTCGACGCGCTTGCCGGCAGTGACGACGTTCGCGTCGTCGTGCTGCAGGCGGAAGGCCCCGCCTTCTGCGCCGGTCATGACCTCAAGGAGCTGACGGCGCATCGCAACGATCCCGACCGAGGCCGCGCCTTCTTCGATAGGACGATGCGCGCCTGCTCGGCGCTGATGCAGAAAATCGTGACGCTGCCTCAGCCGGTCGTCGCGGCTGTCGATGAGATGGCCACGGCCGCCGGCTGCCAGCTCGTCGCGAGCTGCGATCTCGCCGTTGCGGGCTCGCGCGCCCGCTTCTGCACGCCGGGCGTCAACATCGGCCTTTTTTGCTCGACGCCGGCCGTGGCGCTCTCGCGCAATGTCGCGCCAAAGCAGGCGATGGAGATGCTTCTCACCGGCGTTCCCATCGGCGCCGAGGAGGCGCTGCGCATCGGCCTCGTCAACCGCATGTCAGCCGATGGCGCGCGGGCCGGCGCGCTGGCGCTGGCGCGACTCATCGCGCAAAAATCTCCGCAAGCGATCCGCTTCGGCAAGAGGGCGTTCTACGCTCAACGCGAGAAGCCGCTTTCGGACGCCTATGAACTGGCGAGCGCCGTGATGGTCGAGAACATGCTGGCGGAAGACGCCAAGGAAGGCGTCGCGGCCTTTCTGGAGAAGCGGGCGCCCACATGGGCGGAAAAGTGAGAACTGGCCTTATACGCTGCTAAAAGTCGCGCCCCTATCAACAAGCGGCTCATGGCGATCGACCCAGGCGAAGCGGGCGCGCTCTCATGAAGAGTTGGGCGGGGCTGCATACCGGGCGTTCAGCTCTCGGCTGCGCCGCGACGCTGATCTTTCTTGCGCCTCTCTCAGCTAACCGGACGAGGCGCCGCACGCTATTTCGATCTTAAATGATGTTTGCCGCACGTGGCCTGTTGCGCTCGGCGCGTCTCTTTTGAAGGAAGACTAAAATGTCCAGATTGCGCAATCGCGCCCTGCATCTGGCGCTGCTCCTGGCGCTCGCGATCGCCTTTACGCTCGCCGCTTTTCCGGCGCGCGCAAGCTGACGGTTGAGCGCCGGCGCGAAATACGCGTCAGTTGCTTTAAGCGGGCGTCGATGACTTATCGCGCGTTTTTCAAAGCTCATTTTTTGGAGAGTGAAATGAATGCTTTTCGTCTTTCGATCGCGCTCGCCGTCGCATCCTGCGCTTTTGCGCCGCCCGCGAAGGCGGATTTTACGGTCTGCAACAGAACGCCCGATCAAATCACCGTCGCATCGGCCTGGGTAAGCCCCCGCGGCGGATTCACGTCGGAGGGATGGTGGAAGCTTCGCGCCTGCGGCGGCTGCGAAAGAGTCGTCCTGCGCAGCGAGACCTCCGATCCGCATAACTACTTCTTCTATGCTCACGGCGGCGGCAGGGAATGGCGCGGCGACTCAAATTTCTGCACGACGCCGGGGGCGTTCAAGATCGGCGACGCCAAGCGCTGCGTGTTTGGACGACGCGGGCAGATGAAGAACTTCGTCCATGTCACGAGCGGCAGCGGCAATCATACGCAGAGCCTCACCGGCCGCTCGAACAGCGGGCGCGTGTGCATCGATTGACGCTGCGACCTACTCGCCGAGATACCGCAGCGCCGCCGCGGCCGCGAAGGGGCAGAGCGCGAGAGCAGCGAGCGTGATCGCGCTGAGGATCGCGAAGGGCGCATAGAAGGGAACGGCGCCGCCGCTCGCCGCCTCCGCGGCGGAGACGCCGAAGATCAGCACCGGGATCGTCAGCGGCAGCACGAGCAGCGCCATCAGCAGTCCGCCGCGCCGCACTGTCACCGTCGCCGCCGCGCCGATCGCGCCGATCAGCGTGAGCGCCGGCGTGCCGACAAGCAGCGTCGCGACGACGCCGACGAGCGCCATCGCCTCCTGTTGCAGCATCAGCCCCAGAAACGGCGCGGCGATCACGAGCGGCAGGCCGGTCGCCGCCCAATGCGCCGCGCATTTGACGAGCACCGCCAATTCGAGCGGGGTCTCGGAAAGATGGAAAAGATCCAGAGAGCCATCCTCGGCGTCTGCCTGAAACAGGCGGTCGAGACAGAGCAGCGTCGCCAGCAGCGCCGCGATCCAGAGGATCGCCGGGCCGATGCGGGCAAGCAGATTGGGGTCTGGCCCGACGGCGAAGGGCACGATCGCGACGAGCGTCAGGAAGAACACGACGCCCATCGCGCCCGAGCCGCCGATGCGGCGCGCCACGCGCCATTCGCGCAGGAAAAGCGCTGAAAGCGGCGCGCTCACGAGGCGGAGCCCAAGGCAAGCGACGCCGCCTCTTCGAGCCCCAGCGGCTCATGCGTCGCGGCGACGATCAATCCCCCTTGGCCGCAATGATCGCTCATGGCGAGCGCGAATTTTTCGCGTGAGGCGCGGTCGAGCGCGGTCAGCGGCTCGTCGAGGAGCCAGAGCGGCCGGAAGGCGACGAGAAGTCGCGCCAAGGCCGCACGGCGCTTCTGGCCGGCGGACAGCACGCCGAACGGCGCGGCGGCGACATGGGAGAGGCCGACGACCCCGAGCGCCGCGCCGACCGTGCGGCTGCGCCGGTCAGGCTCCTGGGCCAAATAACGCGACCAGAAATCGAGATTCTCCTCAACCGTCAGCGCCGCCTTCATCCCATCGCTATGGGCAAGGTAATGCGCCTGCTGCGGCAGTTCGACGTCGCTCGGCCCGCCTTCGAGAGCGATCGAGCCGCCCGCGCGCGGCAGGAGTCCCGCCAAGGCCCGCAGCAGCGTCGATTTCCCGGCGCCGTTGGGACCCGTCACGATCAGCGCCTGCCCGGCGGCGAGCGAAAAGCTCAGGTGATCGAGCACGCGCCTGCCCCCGCGCAAAACGCCGAGATTATCGACGCAAAGACGTAAAGCGCCATCGACGGGCGGCTGAACGGGCGGCTGAACAGGCCCTGGGACATCGATCGACATGCGCTCCGCATAGAGCTTTGCGATCGACTCCGCCAGACAGGGCGGACAGAGAGCGTGTTTGGCGATGGCCCCGGCCGCGCGCGCCCCAAGCGCCCCCCTGCCCCGCTGGCCCCGCAGGGCGATCGGGTGAAGGGCTTCCTCATCCTGAGGAGCGTGCGTAGCGCGCGTCTCGAAGGACGAGGAAGCCCGTTTTCGTGCATTTTTCTTCACCCTCGTCCTTCGAGACGCCGCCTTCGATCTCGGGCCTGCCCGAGATCGACATTAAATTCGCAAGTCGGGTAAACCCGACTTGCGGGCGGCTCCTCAGGATGAGGGTGAGGAAAACAATCCTTCGCCCGATCGCCCACCCCTGCCCTGGCCGCCCGCTGGCGCAGACGGGACGGGAATGCTAAGCAGCGCAGACCTTTCTTGGGCGCTCAGCGGCCCAAGTTCTCGCCAATAGCGCGCGGCGCGCCCGTATTCAGGGATTGCCCAATAAGTGACGAAGCATAAGAGCTTAGAGGATTACGCGGCAAGGCGATTCCGTTTTGCTGGCAACGCCTTGCTGGAGTTCAGCGATCCGTTCTTCGCCCAGATCGACCGGCTGCGGACCGAATTCGAGGCGCAGGGCAAGCACTTCGTCAGCTTCGCCAATTACGACTATCTCGGGCTCGCGAATCACCCGCGGATCCGCGAGGAGGCAAAGCGCGAGATCGACGGCCTCGGAATCGGCGCGCTGGCTTCGCGGCTTGTCGGCGGCGAACGCACCACGCACAAGCCGTTCGAGGCGGAGATCGCCGAGTTTCTGGGCATGGAGAGCGCGCTGACGCTCGTCTCCGGCTATCTCTCCAATGTCACGACGATCGCCTGGCTGATGAGCGGCAAGCGCGACGCGATCTTCATCGACGAACTCGCGCATAACAGCATCGTCGCGGGCGCCGACGGCGCGTCGGCGCAGGTCGAAAAATTCCGCCACAACGACTTGGATCATCTCGACCATCTGCTTGCGCGCCACCGCGAGGAATACCGCAACGTCCTCGTCGTGGTGGAGGGCGTCTACAGCATGGACGGCGACACCGCGGACCTGCCGCGGCTCCTGGCCATCAAGGAAAAATACAAGGTCTGGCTGCTTGTCGACGAGGCGCATTCGCTGGGCGTGTTGGGCGACACGGGCCGCGGCCTCGCCGAACATCAGGGCGTCGATCCGGCGCGCATCGACCTCATCGTCGGCACCATGTCGAAGACGCTCGCGTCCTGCGGCGGCTATGTCTGCGGCAAGAAGCAGGTCATCGACTGGTTCCGCTATACGCTGCCGGGCTTCGTCTACAGCGTCGGCCTGTCGCCGGTCATTCTCGCCGCCGCGCGCACCGCGCTGCGGCTGATGCAGGAAGAGACCTGGCGCATCGCCAAACTCGCGGACAACGCCGAGCTCTTCCGCACCGTGGCGCATGAAGCGGGATTCTCGACCGGGCCGGCGATCGGCCGCGGCGTCGTGCCGATCCTGTTCTCGAGCGACGTCGAGACCATGTGGGCGTCGCAGCATCTGCTGGAGAACGGCTATTACGTGCCGCCGGTCGTGCGCATCGGCGTGCCGAAGGACGGGCCGCGGCTGCGCTTCTTCTTCTCCGCGAACCACAGCGAAGCGGAAATCCGCGGCGTCATCCAGATGCTGCGCGACATGCCGCCGGTGACGGAAGAGGCGCATCAGATCGTCGCCGCCGCCATGGCCGGCGGATAGGCCGTTCGCCGTATCCGCGTCACTTTGACGCTTTCGATTAAGGCCAGCGGCCGCTAGGACTTGCATATGGCGCGGATCGAGATTCTTCCGGTCGACGGCCCTTTGCGCTTTGCGACCTTCTGCAGGCTGCCACGGCTGCTTTACGCCGGCGCCGAAGGCTTCGCGCCGCCGCTCGACATCGAGCGCTGGAGCGTCTTCGCGCATAAGCTCAACCCGCATTACAAGCTCGTCGATGAGCAGAAATTTCTCGCCCGCCGTGACGGCCAGTGGGTCGGGCGCATCATGGCGCAGATCTACAAGCCCAGCGTCACGCCGGTCGGCGCCTCCAATGCGCAGTTCGGCGCGCTCGACGCCATCGACGACGTCGAGGTCGTGCGCGCGCTGACCCAGGCCGCCGAGGACTGGCTGCGCGCCAAGGGCGCGGAGCGGATCAACGGACCGTTCTCGCCGTCGGTCAACAAGGAGTGCGGACTTCTCGTCGATGGCTTCGACGCGACGCCGATGTTTTTCATGCCCTGGCATCCGCCCTATCTCTCGCGCCATCTCGAGGCGCTGGGCTATGAGAAGGCGCAAGACCTCTTGTCCTACCGCTTCGACATTTCGAGCGACGAGAGCGACAAGCCGGCGCGGATTTCAACGCGGCGCGAATGGCGCGATCGCTTGAAGCTCCGGCCGTTGAACATGAAGGCCTTGAAGCAGGGCGAAACCGCGCTGATGACCGAGCTGTTCAACGACGGCTGGAGCGGAAATTGGGGTTTCGTGCCCTTCACTAAGGAAGAATTCGACTCCGACGCCGACGCGCTGCAATATCTCGTGCCGGCGGATTTCGGCATCGTCGTCGAGCTTGACGGCGTTCCGCAGTCCTTTGCGATCGCGCTTCCCAATCTCAATGAGATTCTCGCCGATCTCAACGGACGCCTGTTCCCCTTCGGCTGGGCGCGCGCGTTCAAGCGCTTCCGCTCGCATCAGTTCAAATCGGCGCGGCTGTTGCTTCTTGGCACGCGCAAGACGCTACAAAAAAGCGCTACCGGCGGCGCGATCTTCCTGTCGCTGGTCGAAGAGATGCGGCGGCGCCACGCGAAGATCCGCGTTCCGCATCTCGAAGCGGGATGGGTGTTGGAAAGCAACGCCGACATGCGCCGGCCGATCGAAATATTCGGCGGCAAGGTCGACAAGATTCATCGCATCTATGAAAAGCGCCTCACCGCCGGCGATGGCGGCGAGGCGATGCGTATGCGCGACGGCGTTAGGGCGACTCAGCTACAGGATGCAACGTCATGAATGGCATATCCGTCACCGCCAATGGCGCCGACCGCTCGCATGTCGAGCGGCGCAAGCTGATCCTCGAAAAATATCCGAAGGTGCGCGAACTCTTCGGCAAGGACCCGGTGACCTTCAAGATCACGGCGGCGATTTTCGTCGGTCAGTTCGTCATCGCCGCGATCTTGGGTTCGCTCGGCCTTTCCTATTGGTGGCTGTCGCTCTTGATGGCGATCTGCGTCGGCGCCTTCGCCAATCACGCCAATTTCGTTATCATCCACGACGCGATCCACAATTGCGTCTTCGAGAGCCCGCTCGCCAACAAGTGGACGGCGATCCTCGCCGATCTTTCCAACGCCTTTCCGACGGCGATGGGCTTTCGCTGCTATCACATCAAGCATCATTCGCATCTGTCGGCCTATGACTATGACGCCGACATTCCGAGCCGCTGGGAGGTCGAATGGGTCGGCAATAGCGGCTGGCGCAAGGCGGTCTGGCTCTTCTTCTTCCCGGTCATTCAGCTTGCGCGCCTGTCGCGTCTGAAAGGCACGGTGCCGATCTTGGGAACCTGGACCTATATCAATATCGCCGTCATCGCCGTCTTCGATCTTCTCGTGCTCTGGGCGTTCGGGCCGAACGCGCTGCTCTATCTCTTCTTCTCCTTCTGGTTCTCGGTTGGCGGCCTGCATCCATTGAGCGCCCGCTGGCTGCAGGAGCATTTCGCCTTCGGCCCCGACCAGGGGACGTTCGACTATTACGGGCCGCTCAACACGCTCGCGCTCAACATCGGCTATCACAACGAACACCACGATTTTCACGAGATCCCGTGGAATCGTTTGCCTCAGCTGAAGGCGATGGCGCCGGAGTTCTATGACGATCTGCGATGCCATCGTTCCTGGACGGCGCTGCTCGTCACCTTCATCTTCGATCCGACCTATTCGCTCGGCACGCGGTCGGAAAATGTCACGCAGGCGGCGGAGCGCGTAGAGCCTGTCGTCGCGCCGGCGGAGTAAGTCATGACGCAGGACGTAAGAACGGAAGCGCTCGACGCTTCGCCCCGCCTCTTCGAGAGCGATCTTCTCGACAAACTGTCGCGGGTGCATCATTTGACGCCGGTGATCGTCTATTGCCCGATCATTCTCGGCCTGGTGATCTATTCGCTCACGTTCAACAGTCCGACGCTCGTCGTATTGGGTCTTGTCGTCGGCTATCTGGGCTGGACGCTGACCGAATATTTTGGCCATCGCTATCTCTTTCATACCGTGTTCGCGTTGCCGTTCGGGCTGGGGCCGCGCTTCCAGTTCCTCATCCACGGCGTGCATCACATCTATCCCAACGACCCGCTGCGGCTCGTCATGCCGCCGCTGCTCTCGGCGCCGATCATGCTGATCGCGCTCGTCTGCGCCCGCGTGCTCTTTGGCGCGACCTTCGCGTGGCCGGCGCTGGCCGGCTTCATCACGGGCTATGTGATCTATGATTGCGTGCACTACTGGACGCATCACGGGCAGCCGAAATCCGAGTTCGCCCGCATGGTGAAACGCCTGCACATGCTGCATCATTTCCGCGACGCCGAGAAAGGCTTCGGCGTTCACGCGATCTGGTGGGACTATGTGTTCGGCACCGCCTATCGGAAGGATGAGACGCCCGGCACGCGCGCGGTGTGAGGGCGCGCACTACCTCCCCCTTGCGGGGAGGTCGATCGCCGCAGGCGATCGGGTGGGGGTAATAGAATTCACCCCACCCGGCTTGCTTCGCAAGCCACCCTCCCCGTCGAGGGGAGGGAAACGCCCTATCTGCGACGAGCGCTGAATTTTACCCCTGCCCCGTCCGCGTAAACCACTCGTCTTCGCTGATCACTTCAATCCCCAACTCCGCAGCCTTTTTGAGCTTCGAGCCTGCGCCGGGACCAGCGACCACGAGATCGGTTTTCTTCGACACCGAGGCCGCGACATGCGCGCCGAAACGCTCGGCCTGCGCCTTCGCTTCATCGCGCGTGAGCCGCTCCAGCGCGCCGGTGAAGACGACGGTCTTGCCGGAGACGGGCGATGTGGACGCCACCGCCGGCATCGGCTCCAGCGTGATTTGTTTCAGAAGCGCGTCGAGCTCGCGCTCATTATGCGGCTCGGCAAAAAAATCGTGCAGCGCTTCGGCGACCACGGGGCCGACGCCATCGATTGAATCGATGCGCGCGCGCGCTTCGCTGCCGGGGACCGCATCATGCGCCGTCTCGCGCAGCGATTCAAAGTCGCCGAAATGGCGGGCCAGCCGGCGCGCATTGGTTTCGCCGACATGGCGCATCCCAAGCGCAAAGATGAAGCGATTGATCGGAACGCTTCGGCGCGCCTCGATCGCCGCAAAGAGATTGCGCACCGAGGTTTCGCCGAAGCCTTCGCGATTCTTGATTTTTGTGAGGCTCGCGCGGTCCCGCTCTTCCAGCGTGAAGATGTCGGAGGGCGTGCGGATGAGGCCCTCCTGAAAGAAAAGTTCGATCTGCTTGTCGCCGAGCCCTTCGATGTCCATGGCGTTACGCGAGGCGAAATGCTTTAGGCGCTCGATCGCCTGCGCCGGACAAACAAGCGATCCGGTGCAGCGGCGCACGACTTCTTGTTTGCCAGTTTTTGCGTCGAGTTCGCGCAGCGCAGCGGAATGACAAATCGGGCACTCGTGCGGAAACTTGTAACGCTTCGTGTTTTTTGGTCGTCTATCCTTCAGAACTTCAATTACTTGAGGGATGACGTCACCGGCACGCTGAACTACAATCCAATCCCCCTCACGCACGTCCCTTCGGTCAATCTCATCCTCGTTATGTAACGTCGCGCTGGAAACGACGACGCCACCAACGGTTACAGGTTCGAGCCTCGCGACGGGGGTAAGCGCACCGGTCCTACCGACCTGGATATCAATCTTTAATAGCCTTGTTGTAGCGCGCTCCGCCGGAAACTTATGTGCCACCGCCCAGCGAGGCGCGCGCGAGACGAATCCCAACCGTTCCTGCAGCGCGATGTCATCCACCTTGTAGACGACGCCGTCGATGTCATAGCCGAGCGTCGCGCGTTGCGCTTCGATCGCCCGGTAATGCGCCAGCATGTCTTCCGCGCTCTCGCAGAGCGTCGTCAGCGGATTGACCGGCAAGCCGTAACGGCGCAACGCCTCGAGCACGCCCATTTGCGTCTGCGCGGGAAGCGCCGAGGCCTCGCCCCAGCCATAGGCGAAGAAATGCAATGGTCGTGATGCAGTGATCTTCGGATCGAGCTGCCGCAGAGAGCCAGCGGCGGCGTTGCGCGGATTGGCGAAGAGTGTCTTGCCCAGCTCCTTCTGCCGCGCATTGAGCGCGGCGAAATCCTTGTGCGTCATATAGACTTCGCCGCGTACTTCAAGGACGTCCGAATGATCTCCGTGCAGGCGCTGTGGGATCTCGTCGACAGTACGGATATTGGCGGTGACGTCTTCGCCCTCGTAGCCGTCGCCGCGCGTCGCCGCCCGCACAAAATGGCCCTTCTCATAGCGCAGCGAACAGGAAAGCCCGTCGATCTTTGGTTCAAAGGTGAAACGCAGCGATCCATCACCCAGACCGAGAAAACGCCGCACGCGCGCGACGAAGTCGCGCACCTCTTCATCTGAAAATACGTTGCCGAGCGACAGCATCGGCACGGAATGACGAATTTTTTTAAATTTTTCGGACGGTGCGGCTCCGACGTCAAAAACTAATAGGCTCGCCTGAGTTGGCTTCCCCACCAAGACATCTACAGCGCGCCGCAAAAACTTGATGACGTCAAACTCTACGTCTTCGGCAAGAGGCGCGGCATTTTCATATGCTCTATCGAGCTCCGCCTTTAGCTCCTGCAACGCAACACGCGCTTTGGTCGAAGTTCTCGAATTTACTTCGTGTCCGACAGACTCGGCTAGCGGTGCCTCTGTCGAAACAGTTGAGCGAAACTCCGGACGATTCAGAACGTCCACGTTATGACTTAAAATCAGCTGTACTTTAGCTAATGTCGGAGTGTCGACGTGCCTTAATGCCGAGCTGACACTGCCCTCGCTGAACTGCGGAAATGCATGAGAAAAGACCCTCGCGACGGAACTCTCTAGTTCTTTCCGTCTTTCCGCTGCAGGCATCGTTATTCCCCGCTACGACGTTTCGGCAGCGGCGTGATTTGCTTCCATTCGCAGCCTTGATCACCTTAAATGAACAAGCTCGAGCAAAAGAGCAAGATTAAGCCGCTTCGGGCGCGGCGCCAACAAGACGCCTCGCATCCCGCGCGCTGATCGGGCGCCCGAAAGCATAGCCCTGCGCGAAGCCGCAGCCGAGCTGATAAAGCTCGATGGCGTCCTGCTCGGTCTCCGCGCCCTCGGCGACGACGTCCATGCCGAGATCCTGCGCCAGCGCAATGACCGAGCGCAGAATGATGGGGCGCGCGCCCTTGCCGGACTGCTTGATGAAGGAACGGTCGATCTTGATCGTGTCGAAGGGGAAGCGCTGCAAATAGGCCAGCGACGAATAGCCGGCGCCGAAATCGTCGAGCGACAGCCCCGCGCCGAGTTCCCTGATGCGCGCCAGCATCTGCGCGGCATATTCGGGATTCTCCATCACCAGATTCTCGGTCAGTTCGAGTTTCAGGCTGCCTTTGGCGATATCATTGCGCATCAACACGCTTTTGACGTCGCGCAGGAGGTCGTGGCGCAGGAGCTGGCGCGACGAGACGTTGACGGAGGCGAAGATCGGCGGATCGACAGCAAGCGCGCGTTGCCAGGCCGCGAGTTCGCGCGCCGTGCGCTCAAGCGCCAGAAGTCCGAGATCGACGATCAGTCCCGTCTGCTCGGCGATGGGCAGGAATTCGGAAGGCTCGAGCCGACCCAGGCGCACATGATCCCACCGCAGCAAGGCCTCGAAACCGGCGATGGTGCGATCCTCGAGCCTGACGATCGGCTGGAAGAACACCTTGATCTCGCCCCGCTCCAGCGCCCGCCGCAGATCGGCTTCGAGCGTCAGCCGGTCGGAGCGCTGCGCGCGCATGGCCGGGCGGAACACTTCGATGCGGTTGCCGCCCGAGCGCTTGGCGTGGCGCATCGCAATTTGGGCGTCTTCCAGCATGTCGCGGGCGCCGGGATGCGTCTGCTGATCGTAGAGCGCGATGCCGATCGAGGCGAACAGCGCGATCTCCTGGTCGGTGAAGCGCACCGGAATAGACAGCGCGCGGCGCACCGAATCGGCGATGGAGATGACGTGGTCGGCGTGCGACTCCGAAACGAGGATGATCGCGAATGTATCGCCGGAAAGCCGCGCCAGCGTGTCTTGTGGCTGCAGCAGCCGCGTCAGGCGATGCGCCACGGTGAGCAGAATGCTGTCGCCCATGGCCATGCCGACCTGCTCATTGATCTGCTTGAAGCGGTCGATGTCGATGACGAGGATCGTCGGGCGCACGTCCTTTTCCATGCGCGCGAGAATCAGCGCGGCCTCCAGCCGATCGAAGAACAATTCGCGGTTCGGCAGCCCGGTGAGATTGTCGTGCACGGCGTCGTGCAGCAGCCGTTCCTGGGCGTTGCGCTCGTCGGTCACGTCATTGAGCGTGCCGACGACGCGAATCACCTCGCCGTCGGGGCCGACGACGGGCCGCGCCCGCAGCCGGTAGCAGAGATAATGGCCGTCCGCTGCGCGCAGGCGGAAGTCCTGATTGATGCGGCCGCGCCGCTGCTCGAGAATGGCGTCGAGGCAGGCGCGATAGCGGTCCTGCTCGAAGGGATGCAGAAGATCGAGCCAGGAGGAGGCGGCGCCCTCGAGGCCGCCGCGGTCGAGCCCGAGGGCCGCTTCCGCCTCAGGGCTGACGTAGATGTGGTCCGACGGAACGTCCCAATCGAACACGATCTCATTGGCGCCGGTCAGCGCCAGGGCCTTGCGCTCGACGTCGCTGATGGCCCCGTGCGACAGCCCGCCGGCGGCGAAGGCGTTTTGCATCACCGTGAATCCGATCAGCATCACGATGAGCACCAGGCCCCCGACGAGCGCAGGAGACACCAGATCATTGGTGATCCAGCCGGCCACCGCAAATCCCGCCGTCGCGACCCACACGGCCAGCAGGAACCACGTCGGGATCAGCATGATGGCCCGATCGAAGCCATGCGTCGCGAGATAGAGAATCAGCACGAAGCCGACGACGGCGGCCGTCGCCAGCGAGATGCGCGCAACGCCGGCGGCGACGGGCGCGTCGAACACCGCCAGGCCGACGAGGTCCAACAGAATCAGCAGCCACAGGGCGGCGACGTGCCAGGCGCGCACATGCCAGCGGTTGAGGTTCAGATAGGCGAAAAGGAAGACGACCAGCGTCGCCGACAGAACCGTTTCGGCGCCGGCCCGCCAGATGCGGTTGGCGTTGGCGTCAAAGCCGAAAATCTTGTCCCAGAAGCCGAAATCGATGCACACATAGGCCAGCACCGCCCAGGCGAGCGCCGCCGCCGCCGGGAAGATGACGGCGCCTTTCACCACGAAGACGATGGTCAGAAACAGCGCGAGCAGGCCGGCGATGCCGATGACGATGCCCTTGTAGAGCGTCAGGCTCGTCACCTTGTCCTTATAGGCGGCGGGCTCCCACAAATAGAGCTGCGGCAGGTTGGGCGTGCGCAGCTCCGCGACATAGGTGACCGTGGTGCCGGGGTCGAGCGTCAGCCGGAAAACGTCGGCGTCCGAGGCGTCTTCGGCCTCGGGCGGAAAGCCCTGGCTGGCCGTGATCGCGCTGATGCGCGTCGAGCCGAGATCGGGCCAGATGACGCCCGAGCCCTGCAGGCGGTAATGCGGGGCGACGATCAGGCGCTCGATCTGCTCATCCGTGTCGTTAGTGAGCGCGAAAACGATCCAGTTGGGCTGGCTGCCGGCCTCCTTGGCGCCGACCTCGATACGGCGGACGATGCCGTCCGAGCCCGGCGCGGTCGAGACCTGCAGCCGGTCGCCCTGCGAGGAATGTTTCTCGATGACATTGGTGAGATCAATCGCCCGCGCGCCTTGCGGCACCCGCACCGACTCCATGGCGACGGCCTGAGCCGAGAGGATGAACAAAAAGAGCGCAATTAGGTATTTTTTCAGACGCACGAACTCTCTTCTCGATGCCGCAGGCTCGGAGAACGCGTCTGGCGTGGCCGATGGCGGGCGCCAAGCGCGTGGGCGGGCTGTCATCGCCAGACTTTGATCGGAAAGTGGTAGATGCTTCGGGCCCTGCCGGCAAGCCGATTCGCCAAGCTTTGCAATAACGGTATGTTCCTTGCGTCGCTGCGCTTCTTGGCCGCGCTTGCGGAGCGCGGACGGCGCCAATATACGCTGCTTGAAGGCCACCGTCGCAATCTGCAGGCGCATGGCGGTTTTTTTGCGGTGTGCCAACCCGCGAAGTTCTAGGAAAACGGGAACGGATTGGATGCGAAGCGCTCTCGGCGGCCCTCGCCTTCTGCTGCGCCGACTCCGCGAAATCAGCGCGGAACCGGTGAGCGCACAGGCGCGGCTCGACAAGATCGTCGTGCAGATCGCCGCGAATATGGTCGCCGAGGTTTGTTCCGTTTATGTGCTGCGCGCCGACCAGCGCTTGGAGCTTTACGCCACGGAGGGCCTGAACCGCGAGGCCGTGCATCTCACCACGATGCACGCGGGCGAAGGACTTGTCGGCCTGATCGCCAAGAGCGCCGAGCCTCTGGCCCTCTCCGAGGCGCAGGAGCATCCCTCCTTCTCCTACAAGCCTGAGACGGGCGAAGACGCCTATCACTCCTTCCTTGGCGTGCCGATCCTGCGCGGCGGCAACACGCTCGGCGTGCTCGTCGTGCAGAACAAGGTGCGCCGCGTTTATTCGGAAGAAGAGATCGAGGCGCTGCAGACGACGGCGATGCTGCTCGCCGAGCTCATCGCCTCGGGCGAATTGCAGGCGATCGAAGACCCGCGCGATCTCGCGCTCTATCGTCCGGCGTCGCTGAGAGGCGCGCCGATGGCGGAAGGCGTCGGCCTCGGCCATGTGCTGCTGCACGAGCCGCGCGTCGTGATCAAGCAGCTCGTCGCCGAGGACATGCCCTCTGAACTCGCAAGGCTCGAACATGCGATCGACGCAATGCGCCAGTCGATCGACGAGCTCGTCGCGCATAGCGACCGCATCGCCGCCGGCGAGCCGCGCGACGTGCTCGAAACCGTGCGCATGGTCGCCTATGACCGCGGCTGGGTGCGCCGCCTGCGCGAAGCGGTGATGACCGGCCTGACGGCGGAGGCGGCGGTCGAGCGCGTCCAGAACGACGCGCGCGCGCGCATGCAGCGCCAGACAGATCCCTATCTGCGCGACCGCCTGCACGATCTCGACGATATCGCCAACCGCCTGCTGCATCAGCTGACGGGTCAGAGCTACGTCGCCGATCGCGACAGCGTGCCGGAAAACGCCATCATCGTGGCGCGCACCATGGGACCGGCGGCGCTTCTCGACTATGACCGGAAGCGGCTGCGCGGCCTCGTGCTGGAAGAAGGCGGGCCGACGAGCCACGTCGCGATTGTCGCGCGCGCGCTTGGCATCGCCACCGTGGGGCTCGTCGCCGGCCTGATCGACATCGTCGAAACCGGCGATCCGATCATCGTCGACGGCACGACCGGCGAAGTGCATGTCCGGCCGCAGCCCGACGTGCAGAGCGCCTATGCCGAAAAGGCGCGGCTGCGGGCGCGGCGCCAGGAGCAATACGCCAAGCTGCGCGATGTGCCGGCGGTCACCAAGGACGGCGTCGAAATCGGGCTGCAGATGAACGCCGGCCTGGCGATCGACATGCCGCATCTGCATGAGACCGGCGCGAATTCGATCGGACTCTTCCGCACCGAGTTGCAATTCATGCTCGCGCCGCGCTTTCCGCGCATGGACGAGCAGTATCGCTTCTACAAAGCCGTGCTCGACGCCGCGCCGGATAAGCCGATCACGTTTCGCACGCTCGACATCGGCTCCGACAAGATCCTTCCCTATATGGCGAAGATCGAAGAGGAGAACCCGGCGCTCGGTTGGCGCGCCATCCGCATCGGTCTCGACAGGCCGGGACTTTTGCGCATGCAGCTACGCGCGATGCTGAAGGCGGGCGCCCATCGCGATCTGCGCATCATGTTCCCGATGATCGCCAATGTCGCCGAATTTGACGCGGCGAAAGCGATTGCGCTGCGGGAACTCGACCACATCACGCATCATCGCCATCCGCTGCCGACGCGGTTGGAGCTCGGCGCGATGGTGGAAGTGCCGTCGCTCCTGTGGGAAATCGATCTTATCGCCGAGCGCGCGGATTTTCTGTCGGTCGGATCGAACGATCTCGTGCAATATATGTATGCGGCCGACCGCGATAACACGCGCGTCTCGAAGCGCTACGACAATCTCTCGCGGCCGGTGCTGCGCGCGCTCGAGCGCATCGTCACGGCGGGCGCGCGGCACAACGCGCCGGTGACGCTCTGCGGCGAGATGGGCGGCCGCCCGCTCGAGGCGCTGGCGCTGCTCGGCATCGGCTACCGCTCGCTGTCGATGGCCGCCTCCGCCATCGGTCCGGTCAAGTCAATGATCCTCAATCTCAATCTCGAAGAGGCGCAGATGTATCTCGCCTCGTTGCTCGCAGCGGACGACGGTAGCGCGTCGGTGCGCGAGCAATTGCGCGATTATGCGATTGCGCGCGGCGTGCCCTTGTAGCGAGCCTCCTTTCTTCACGCCGTCGCCCTCACCATTGCTCGGGAAGCCTCCTCCCCATGTTCGCTCAAGATAAGCTCGACCTCATTCTGCGCCGCTACGACGAGATCGGCGACAAGCTCGCCGTCGGCGCCGACGGGCAAGCGTTCGTCGCGCTCTCGCGCGAACGCGCGACGCTCGACGCGGTCGTCGACAGGATTCGCGCCTATCGCGCGGCGCAAAAGGAATCCGACGATCTTTCCGCCATGCTCGCTGACGCCTCGCTCGACGCCGACATGCGCGGACTGGCTGAAAGCGAGACGGAGGCCGCACACGAACGACTTACTGCGGCGGAAAGCGCGCTGAAACTGGCGCTGCTGCCGAAGGACGAAGCGGACGAGAAAGGCGTCATTCTCGAAGTGCGCGCCGGCACCGGCGGCGACGAGGCGGCGCTGTTCGGCGGCGATCTTTTCCGCGCCTATCAGAGATATGCGGCGCTCAAGGGCTGGCGTATTGAGATCGTGTCCGAAAGCCCAGGCCCGCTTGGCGGATTCAAGGAAATCGTCGCCGAGATCATCGGGCGCGGCGTCTATGGCCGGCTGAAATTCGAGTCGGGCGTGCACCGCGTCCAGCGCGTGCCGGAAACCGAAACGCAAGGTCGTATCCACACGTCGGCCGCGACGGTCGCGGTGCTGCCGCAGGCCGAGGACGTCGACGTCGACATCGACGAGAAGGATTTGCAGATCGATACGATGCGCGCGCAAGGCGCCGGCGGGCAGCACGTCAACAAAACCGAGTCGGCCATCCGCATCACCCATATTCCATCGGGCATTGTCGTGATGATGCAGGAGGAGCGCTCCCAGCATCGCAACAGAGCCAAGGCGATGAACGTTCTTCGCTCGCGTCTCTACGACGCCGAGCGCCAGCGCCTCGACAATGAACGTTCGGAGGATCGCAAGCAGCAGGTCGGCTCAGGCGATCGCTCCGAGCGAATCCGCACCTATAATTTTCCGCAGGGACGCGTCACCGATCATCGCATCAATCTCACGCTGTATAAGCTCGACCGCGTGATGGAAGGCGAGTTCGACGAGATCTTCGACGCGCTGACGACCGATCATCAGCAAAAACTCCTCTCGCAAAGCGAGGCGTAGACGCGCGCCGCCGAAATGACGTGCGCATGCGTCCTGTGCGCCGACGCACGAACGTCGGGGCAGGCTCTCGCTAGAGTGCGGCTACTCGCCAAGTGACGAGTGAGAACGCCGAGGAGAACCTCATGTCTACGTTGAAAAAGATTGTCTCTACGAGTCTCGCCGCCAGCGTCATGTTGGGGGCGGTCGCGAGCGCCACGCCGGCATTGGCCTGGTCCAAATGGCATCATCACGGCTATGGCTGGGCGCCTTTCGCCGTGGGCGGCGCGCTCGCGTTAGGCGCAGTGGCGGCGGCGGCCGCGAGCGAGCCGGATTGCGATTACGTTCGCGAGCCGATCTATAGCCGCCGTGGCTATGTCATCGGCTACCGCGCCGTGCCGATGTGCTGACGCAGCCATGATCCAATCGTCAGGAAGGGGCCGGCCTACGCCGGCCTTTTCATTGTGAGGCGCCGCTCACCAGCCGTAATCGAAATACTGACCGATTTCATTGTAGCGCTGCGGATCTTGCAGCGAGAAATCCTGCTGCTCCAGGAAGTAATTGTCATTGGCGTATCGATTGGGCTGCAGATTTCCCTTCGCCGCGTCCGGCGCCGAGCCGTCGTCGAGCCAGTCCTTGCCCGTCGTCAGATTATGCGGCAGAGGAACCGGAAAATCGTCGCCCTGCGTCGCGGTGACCTGACCCGTCGCGACAGGCGCGCGTTGTTTCGATTTCGCGAGAGCGTCGCTCGAAGCAAGCGCGCCAACCAACGCGAGGCCCAACGCCAGTTTCAAAGACTTACGCATTTTTTGAACTCCATTTCGCGTCAAGCGCCACTCTAGCCGGATCGCGCGGCGCATGGCTAGTGTCGATGGCTAGTGTCGGAAGTGGCGCACGCCAGTGAAAACCATGGCGAGACCCTGCGCGTCCGCCGCGGCGATCACGTCCTTATCATTCATGGAGCCGCCCGGCTGGATGACGGCCGTCACGCCTGCCTCGGCCGCGGCCAATAGTCCGTCCGCAAAAGGAAAGAAAGCGTCGGAAGCGACGACGGCCCCTTTCGCGAGACTCACCGTTAACCCCGCCGCGCGCGCGGCCTCCTGCGCCTTGTGCGCGGCGGTGCGCGATGAGTCGACGCGTGACATTTGCCCGGCGCCGATTCCCACCGTGGCGGCGCCCTTCGCGTAGACGATGGCGTTCGACTTGACGTGCTTCACGACGCGGAAAGCGAATTTGAGATCCGCGAGCTCTTCGGCCGTCGGCTGGCGCTGCGTCACAACCTGCAGATTCATCTCGTCAACGACGGCGCGATCGCGCGATTGCGCAAGAAAGCCGCCTGAAACCGAGCGATAGGTCAAGCCGGCCGCGCGCGCATCCGGAACGCCGCCGGTCAACAGCAGACGCAGATTCTTCTTGGCGCCGATGATCGAAATCGACTCTTCGTCAGCGTCGGGCGCGATGATCACCTCGGTGAAAATCTTGACGATCTCGCGCGCCGCGTCGGCGTCGAGTTTGCGATTGAGCGCGACGATGCCGCCGAAGGCGGACATCGGATCGCAGCGCAACGCCTTGGCGTAGGCGTCGACAAGAGTCGCGCCTTCCGCGACGCCGCAAGGATTGGCGTGTTTGACGATGACGACGGCCGCGGTCCGCGCCGGATCGAATTCCGCGACGCATTCGAAGGCTGCGTCGGTATCATTGACGTTGTTGTACGAGAGCTGCTTGCCCTGAATCTGGCGCGCCGTGGCGACACCCGGCCGCTTCTCGCCGGTAAGATAGAAGCCCGCGGATTGATGCGGGTTTTCGCCGTAGCGCATCGGCTCGGCGAGTCGTCCGCCGAAGGCGCGTAGCGGCGGCGAGGCTTCGCCGAGCTGCTGCGCGAGCCAATTGGAGATCGCGGCGTCATAAGCGGCGGTGCGCGCGAACGCCTTCTGCGCGAGCCGCCTGCGCGTCGCGAGCCGCGTTGCGCCCGTCGTCGACGCGAGTTCCTCGACGAGCATCGCGTAATCATCGGGATCGACGACGACCGCGACGTCGTCGTGATTCTTCGACGCGGCGCGGATCATCGCCGGCCCGCCGATGTCGATGTTTTCGACGCATTCTTCGAACGGCGCGCCTTTCGCAAGCGCCGCCTCGAAGGGGTAGAGATTGACGACGAGCAGATCGATCGGTCGGATGTCATGCGCGAGCATCGCCGCTTCATGTTCGGGATTCTCGCGGATCGCCAGAAGGCCGCCATGCACCTTGGGATGCAGAGTCTTCAGCCTTCCGTCCATCATCTCCGGAAACTGCGTGAGATCGGCCACGTCACGAACCGCGAGACCCGCCTCGGCGAGCGCTTTGCGCGTGCCGCCGGTGGAGACAAGCTCCACGCCATGCGTCGCCAGAACGCGCGCGAACTCGACAAGGCCGGTTTTGTCGGAAACGGAAATCAGCGCGCGCGCCACGTGGCGCAAATCGACGGGCATTGCATACTCCTGACTGGCGCCGCGCTTAGCATACCTTGCCGCGGGGAGGAACCTGCGCGCCTGCGCGCCGCCGGAAACTCCAAGCGATCTCAGCCCCGGGAGCCGCCGCCCCTCGCACGATGATTTGGGCGCATTTGCGCGCGCCGCCGGGCGCGGCGAAGAAAATACTGTCTTCGATTTCCGGCGTCAGGTCTTGCGCTTCAAAGATGAGGATTTCGCCATCGGCGAGCGTGAGTTCGATTGCGCCGTCGGCGTTCGTTGCGATGCGCACGCGCGGATGAATGTGAAAGCGCAGAGCGAAATCGCTTGCTTGCGCATGTTTTCCACCGCGCTCCGCAGCGATGAGCCGATCGACTCCGAGGAGTGCGGCGCCATCGGCCGGAAGGGTCAGTTCGCGCTGATGGACAAGGCCGAAATCGCGCACATAGCCGTCATGCGACAAAACGAGCGTCGTCTCGCCCTCGAAACGGCGGCGCTCGACCGCCGTGTTGCGTGGGCCGCCAAGAACGCGCCCGGCGCGCCGGCGTGGCGCGCTCTGCGGCGCGATGCGGGCGCTGGAGCGATCGCCGACGATGAGCGTCGAATGCGCGGCGGTGGCGCGCGCCAGTTCACGCGCATCCAGATGCGGCGCCGAGGGAGCGCCGCAATTGACGACGACCCGCTCGATTCCCAGCGAATATTCGAAAGACAGGCAGCCGGCGTGGGCCGATAGGGAAAATTCGAAAGGCGGCGGCCCGCCGGCGTCGACGATGACCAGCGCGTCGCCGGCCTCCATGCGCTGATAGCCGGCGTATGGGGCGTTGACGGGCGGCGCGCCGCGCGTGTCCTCGTGGGCGAGCGCGCTCGCCAGCCGGTCCAGCGCCGTCGCGCCCATGCCGTTGAACAGCGCCAGCGAGCCGTCGCCATGCTGCAGCATCCGCAGCATCGGCATCATCCGGTCGATGGCGCGCAGGACGGCGGACGGCGTTTGCAGGCCACGCGCCGCAATCACCTGCCGCAATGGCAACAGGTCGAGCAGCAGGTCGACCGCGACCTGCGGATTGCGGCTGGCATGGCCGCCGTCAATGAGGATCTGGCGATCGAGCTCCGCGCTGAGCGCGCGCGACACATGCGGGGCGATCTTGCGGCCGGTGTCCGCGCAAACGGCGAATTCGGCAAGCGCGATGGCGCAGAAGGCGCGATCGGCGCCCCGCGCCCCATCGCCGGCCAGCGCCCGCCAGAGCAGCCGCGCGTTGCGCGCGAGCCCCAACATGAAGGCGTCATAAAAATCGGCGTCGGCGCCGTCGAGCAGCGTCGGCGATTGCGACAGAAACGAGAGGAGGCGCCGCGCGACGACGGCAGGCTCCATCGCCGGATCGTCGGCCGGAATTTTCGGAAGCGAAAGAAAATCCGCGACGAGTTCCTGCGCGGTGGCCAGCGCCACCCTCTTGTCCGAGGCCTGCAAATGCCGCAGCCAGGAAAAGCCTGCAAGGGAGCGCCGCCAGCATTCGGAAGGCGGCGCGACCAGAAAAGGCGATACGCCCCGCGCCTGCACGGTTTTTCCCTCGAAGGAGAAATAGCCGGCGTAGATCTGATCGGCGACCGTCGAATCGGTGGTTCTGATGTCGGGAGGCGCGATGCGCAGCCGCTCCGGCGGCGCGATCGCCATCGACTTCATGAGGTGATAGGGCGCGGCGGCGCCTCGCGCGAAGGCGCCCGCCGCCCGCGCCGCGGAAACGCTCGCCAGCCGAACCCGATCCCGCAACATGATGGCGCTCAGTGGGCGTCCTCCGACAGCGGCTCTCGCGCGATAGGTCCCCACCGGCCGCGCGCCAGCGGGCAATATCAAACCCCGCCTTCCGCTTATAGTCCAAATTTCCGTGACTTCCGAATGAGATCGCGCCGGCTTATGCGCTACGCCATTGCATGCGAAAGGGGGAAAATGGCAATGTCGCGCCTCTTTTTTAGGAGGCTTCGCCCATGCCGCTTTACACGATCGACGGAATCGCGCCGCGCCTGCCGGCTCCCAGCCGGTTCTTCGTGGCTCCAGGCGCGCATGTCATCGGCCGCGTCACGCTGGAGGAAGACGCCAATGTCTGGTTCGGCTGCGTGCTGCGCGGCGACAATGAGTGGATCACGGTCGGCGCCCGCACCAATATTCAGGAAAACAGCATTCTCCACACCGACATGGGCTTCCCGCTCGTCATCGGGCCGGACTGCACGATCGGCCATGGCGTCATCCTGCATAGCTGCATCATCGGCGAAGCGACGTTGATCGGCATGGGCGCGACAATCCTCAATGGCGCGAAGATCGGCGCGAACTGCCTCGTCGGCGCCAATGCGCTCGTGACCGAAGGCAAGGAGTTTCCCGACTATTCGCTGATCGTCGGCTCCCCCGCCAAGGCGATCCGCACGCTCGACGAAGCGGCGCGCGACCGCCATCTCGACTCGGCGAAACATTATGTGGAGAACGGCCAACGCTACGCGAGCGGGCTGACGCTGATCGGCTGAAAGCAGCCTCACCGCGACACATACAGCGGGGCGCTGGTCGCCGGGCCAATCGCCACCCAGGCGTTCTGATTTTGCTGCGACTGCCGCTTGACGAAGCGATAGGGAGCGCGCGTCCAGGGCCGCATCTCGTTGGAAAGATTGTCGAGCACGAATTCGCCGTGGTTGGTCTTGACCGTCAGGACGGAATGGCCGTCGCCGTTTTTCTCCTTCACCACGGTCAGCAGCAGCGCCTGCCGGGGAAAGCCTTCCTCGATCAGCATGCGGCGCTTTAGAAGCGCGAAATCCTCGCAGTCGCCCTTGCCGTCGCTCGGATAATCCCACTGATCGACCGCGCCCCAGTGATCGGCGTCGGCGATCGGGTCGATATTCTCATTCACCCAGGCGTTGATGCGCGCGATCTTGCGATAGACGGCGGCGGTGAGTTCGACCTCCTGCGGCGCGGTTTCCTCGTTCTGGCATTCGCCCCGGTAGCGCTGGCAGAAGTCCACCCAGCCGTAGGGCACGCTGGTTTCGGCGCCAAGCGTGGCGAAACTCGCGGTTTCGGGTCCGGCGAAACTTTTTGCATTGACGGCGATAAGCGCCGCGCCCGCCATCCCGAGAGCCACAACCGCCTTGCTAACGATGCCCAACATAACCCGCCTCCGTGACATGAGGCGAGGTTAGTTTTCTTGTTTTGCTTTCGATGAAAGTATTTCAGCCGCATTTTACGCGAACGCGTTTAGATTTTCTGAGGTCTTCGGTAAGTATAATTTCGTCTTATGGGAATGCATAAAATTTGATGCGATCTCCTATCACACTGAACTGCATCAATTTTTTTCCTGCCAGGCGTTTCGTTTTCGGCCCTTCCGGCCAACCCCACTTAAGCTTCGAGGACCGCCGGTTAATATGCGACCGTTCCGGCGGTTAACGCGCCCGCTCGGCGCGCAATTTTTTTTAGCGAGTGTGACGGCGCGCCTTCGTGGAAGCGCAAATTCGTCACAGAGGTTTACGCACTGGCCGAGGAATGGGACCGTTGCGAGACCGGCTGACGCCCGGTTGGCGAGCAGGAAACGGGCGAGCGCATTCCCGCGCGAATGCGTATAGCGTCGGAAAAAACAATCGGCCTTGGAGCAGACCTTTGGAGAAGCAGCGGCTTGAAGCCTTCAGCGACGGCGTCATTGCGATCATCATCACGATCATGGTGCTCGAACTGAAGCCGCCGCATGAGGCGAGCTTCGCGGCGCTCGCGCAGCTCGCCCCGGTGTTTTTCAGCTATGTTTTGAGCTTCGCCTATATCGCCATCTACTGGAACAACCACCATCATTTGCTGCAGGCGGCGTCGCATGTGACGGGCCGGGTGCTGTGGGCCAATATCCATTTGCTGTTCTGGCTGTCTCTCATTCCCTTCGCCAGCGCATGGATGGCGGAGAACCATTTTGCTGGAGCGACGGTCGCGGTCTATGGCGCAGCGCTGCTGGCGCCAGCCATCGCCTATTTCATCCTCAGCCGAATGCTTCTGAAGACGCACGGACCCGAGTCGACGCTCGCGCGCGCGCTGGGCGTCGACGTCAAAGGCAAGATTTCGGTGGTGCTTTATCTTCTCGCCATCGGGCTGACGCTGATTGATCCACGAATTTCGCTGGCGATTTACGTGCTCGTGGCGCTGATGTGGCTTGCGCCAGATCCGAGAATCGAGCGCGTTCTTACCGAGAAGCGCGAACGCTAACGATACAGCCAGGCGTTCCGCGCCAGCATGCCGCGTCCGCCGAGCGCGCGGATCGCAAGATTGCGCGCCGCGGCCGGCAGTCCGCGCATATGGAAATAGCCGCCCTGGCGACGAGACGCGCCCACGACCCGATCGGCGCGGGGAAGCCTTGCGCCCTCATAGGCGGCGAAGGCGGTTTCCACCGTCGCGCCCAGTCGCATGAAGGATTCGCCCAAGGCGTCGGCGTCTTCGATCGCCTGCGCCGCGCCTTGCGCCAGAAAGGGGACCATCGGATGCGCGGCGTCGCCGAGGAGCGTCACCGGTCCCTGCGTCCAGTGTTCCAGGGCCGGCCGCGTGAACAAAGGCCAGTGGCGCCAGGAGGCGCCGGCTTCGATCAAGTCGCGCAGTTCCGCCGCGATTTTACGCGGCGCGAGTCGGCGCGTGAGCGCGGCGCCGTCAAGCGACAGGCTTGAGCCGGCGTCCTCCGCCTCCAGCGGCTCTTCGATGATGACGACGGCGTTGATCATTGAGGCGTCGCGCAGCGGATAATGCACGACATGGGCGCCCGGCAGCAGCCAGAGATGCGATTCGCGCACGCGCAGCGCCGCCGGAACCCGGTCGGCGGGCAGCGTCGCGCGCCAGGCGACGCAGCCGGAATAGGCGGGCGCGTCGCGCTCCGACGGGACGAGATGGCCGCGCACGCTCGAGCGCACGCCGTCGGCGCCGATTAGGCCCGCCGCCTCGATTTCCTCGACGCCGTCCTGGGTGTGCACGCGCATGCGAACGCCTCGGGCGGTCGCTTCGAAATCGCCGACGCGGGCGCCGGCGCGGACATGCGTCTGCGGATTGTCCAGCGCCGCCTGCAGCAGCGCGCCCTGCAAATCGGCGCGGTGGAAAAGCCGGAACGGCGCGCCCCAGCGGGTTCTTGCGGCGGAAAGATCAAGCCGCGCCAGAACGGCGCCGTCCCGCCCGCGGCGAATATTGATGGCCTGCGGCTCCAGAGCGACGGCGGCGAGGGCCGGCTCGAGCCCGAGCTTGGCGAGAATACGGCCGGCGTTCGGCGCGATCTGAAATCCGGCGCCGATCTCTTCGATCCGAGCCGCGCGCTCGAGGACCAGCGTGCGCTTGCCGGCGCGCGCCAGCGACAGGGCCGCGGCGAGGCCGCCAATGCCCGCGCCGGCGATGACGATCGGCGCGTTCACCCGCGAGCTTCTATCAGGCGGCGGTGTCTTCAGAGATGCGATAGACGCATTCGGCCGGGTCGGCGCCGCCGCGCAGCGCCGCGTCGTAGACGTAATGCGTCGAGCAATAGGGGCAGATCGCCTCCGAGCCAGCGCCCATATCGAGATAGACATGCGGATGGTCGAAGGGCGGGAGCGCCCCGATGCACATGAATTCCTTGGCCCCGATCCGGATCTGCGCGACGCCGGGCTGATTGTGGAAATGGGGCGTGTAATGCTGGGCCATGATCCGCTCCTTGAGAGGCGCCGGGGCGGCGGGAACTGTCCCGCCCCTATAGTCCAGCGGGCGTGCGTTGGATAGGGGTTCGAGCAGTTTCGTTTTTTAAAAGGGAGCCACTTTACGTGTTCCGGTTTTTCTGCTTCGGTCCCCAAACAATTCGTCAACTGGCGGCGGAGATATCTCCGGCTCAGGAGGTATTTTCGGCGCTGTTGAACGTTGGAGCATTACCTCGTCCAGTTTTTTCCTTTTCTGTTTTTCCAACTCTTCCTTTTGCTTTGATAACTGCAACTTGTCTTCGAACGTCAATTGAGCTGAAACGGGACACTCCCCATTCTGATTACCGTTCAGAATGAGTTGGATTAGTTCTAGAGCGCCTTCGCCGGCAGCTGCGATCTGAGACAAGCCACGATATGAGTCTCGCAAAAGCCCTCGCAGAATGAAAATGGCGTTTACGTCACGAACACAAATGAGATCATGCAGTATATCGCCCACCGCCTTCTCACGATCAGGTCCCCGGGCCTTATTCAGTTCGCCTTGCCAATTTGCAACGGCCGCGGGCGATTGGGCATAGCGACACTTTTCGTCAGTATTGCTATAAGCGAGGCAAGCAATTCGTGAAAGCGCTTCCGTTCGTACTCTTCCCTCCGGAAAGCCTTCTATTAAGGCTTTCAAATCTGTATAGGACGCTCTGCTCCACAGAGAGCCATCCATTTGCGCCGAACTCCAATCCGGATTGTTAAGCTGCATAGGCGCATGTTCTTTGCCACTAAATTTTTCTCCGAAATTGGCCCGCCAAAAATAAGGGGACTGTAACGAAGCAGCCCTGAAAGTAACGTCGACTAGCGAGGTTCCCTGAAGTTGTGTGCTATCTAAAGAGGCACCTTCAAGCTGAGCATTGTCGAGCGATGCTCCATGCAATTCAGAGAAATGCAAAATTGCTCCCTTTAGATTTGCATTTTCAAGCGACGCAGCCTGTAAGTGAGCTGTTGACAGCAAAGCGCCTTGAAGATCAGCATATCTAAGTTGGGAACCCTCCAAGTGCGCTCCGCTTAGGAAGGCACCCTCAAGGTGAGCGGAAGCGAGCGAAGCAACTTGAATTGTGGCCAAGTTTAGATGTGCCCCTTGCAATTTTGCAACAGCCAATGAAGCTCCAGTTAAGTCTGCAAAGCTGAGCATTGCCCCTGTCAGCTTTGCCCCCACTAAGTATGCGCCTTCAAGGTCTGCCCAACGGAAATCTGCGCCTTTACCGAAGTCCGCCGCCAGGAAATCCGCATACTCTAGGTGTCTCTCTCGAAGGCTGATAGAATGCTCTTTCTTATCCAGTTTTTCGTGATCCATATCTAACGCGTCATAAAGGTTAAACTCGGGTAACCGCAAAGTATTTAAAGGCCAACTTCCAGTCGTTAGCCCGTCCATGGCGCGGACTTCTCCAAATATAAAGTTTGTTGCTGCCTTGGGTTCGATTATCGCAAACCATGCGTATGGATAGCGCTTCCATTCTCCCGGGAAGGTAGCAACTATCCACGAGAAATATATTGCAAGCCCGCTGACGGCTCCGCTCATTAACGCAGCGGACCGAACGTTCGACATCCTGAAATCTGTTGCTCGGCGTTGAAATGGATTGAATGCGGCTAAAGAGAAGCGTGAATGCAATTGCTTAGTTTCGGCGTCCCTCGCAGCGAGAATTTCCACCCAGAGCCACCAAACCAGCCCAAGATCGGCAAGCACCGTGAAGCGATGCAGCCAGGTGATTCGCCAGTCGTGATATGGTAGAAACTGTAACTGTACCAGCACAAGCAATGCGACTGGCAAGATGGCTAGCGTCATCCAGGCAATAGATTTCAATAGCAATCCGAAAGCACCCTCGCGAAAGTCGTCCGGGCCGGCGAGAAACTGCACAAAGATATTGCTCGGCAGCTGCCGTCGCAGACCGGTGCGAATTCCATGTGCCTGCGCCTCCTGCGCGGAATGACTGTCGCCGCTCTTGATTTGCTCCCGCAGTAGCTTGTGAAACCGTTTCGCTTTGTCGGAAAGCATGACGAAGTGCGCCATCGTATAAGCGTGGCTGATCAGGAACAACAGGGGCGCCAGTATGAAAAAGGCGAGCAGCGGAAGCTTAATGTTATTTAAGAATGGTAGGTCTATTGGTCTTTCCAGCAGCAAATCGACGTGGGTTACCGCGCCTGCTGCGAGGGCCAGGTAAAAAAGAACAAAGAGATAGGAAATCCAAAGCGCTCCACTGACAGCTGCTGCATCCTCCACTGCTTTCTTAATCGCCTTGAGATCATCGGCTTCTGAGGCAATTGGGGGCAAAACCAGCGATTTTTCTGATTGGCGCTGATGATCTTGCGCTCTCTTAAGAAAGGGCAATCTGTCGGGCATTGAAATGACCCCTTATTAAAGAAGGCCATTTTGTGCCTGGTGGACGGAAAAAAGCAATCTTCGCGAAGCGCTAATCGCGGTCCGATACGCCGAGGGCCCTCAGCCGCGCGCGCTCTTCTTCGCTGAGCGCCTTGGCCGGCGTGGCGGGGAAGCCTGCCCGTCGCCGCGCCGCCATCCAGATGGCGGCGGCGCCCGCGAGCAGCGCGATCAGCGGTGCGGCCCAGAGCAGCAGCGTGCCGAGCTTCACCGGCGGGCGGAGCAGCACGAAATCGCCATAGCGCGCATGGACGAATTCGCGCACCTGCGCGTCGCTCATCCCCTCCTTGAGCTTCTCGCGCACGAGCACGCGCAAATCCTTGGCGAGCGAGGCGTCGGAATCATCGATCGACTGGTTCTGGCAGACGAGGCAGCGCAGCTCCGTGGTGATCGCCCGCGCCCGCGCTTCGAGCGCCGGATCGGCAAGCCTTTCGCCCGGCGTGACGGCGTAAGCGGTCAGGGGGAAGAGAACGAGCGCGATGAAGACCCCCACCCCAACCCTCCCCCGCTTCGCGGGAGAGGGAGCCAGATTCGGCGATTTCTCGCCATCCGACAAATACCGATCGTTAGGGTCCCCTCTCCCGCGACAGCGGGGGAGGGACAGGGAGGGGGCTTCGACGCTCATTCCGCCGGCTCCAAGGCTGGCGCGGCGGCGCGGCGGGCGACGCCGATGCGCAAGCGCCGGTCGGCGAGCGACAGCCCGCCGCCGATCGCCATAATCAGCGCGCCGATCCAGATGAGCGTCACGAGCGGCTTCCAATACAGCCGCGCGTCGATCGTTCCGTCCTCATGAGAGTCGCCAATCGCCGCATAGACTTGGCCGAGCCCGAGCGTCACGATGCCCGCCTCCGAGCGCGCCATGCGCCGCGCCTGATAGAAGCGCTTGGCCGGTTCGATCGTCGCGAGCGTCGCGCCGTCCTTGCGCACCGCCATCACCGCATAGACTTCCGAATAATTCGGTCCCTGGCGCGGCGAAACGGAGTCGATGCCGATCTGATAGGGACCGACGTCGTAGAAGCTCGCGGGCTTCATCGCGACGATGGTTTCGACGCCCCAGCCGGTCGCGGCGAGGCCGAGCAGAGTCAGCCCCATGCCGGCGTGAGCGATCGACGTGCCGAAGACGGACAGCGGCAGCCCGGCGAGCCGCTTCAGGCTCGCGCGCCCCGAGCTTCCCCGCACGCGCAGCGCGAGATCGCTCAAAGCGCCGACGACGAGATAGATCGCGATGCCGGCGGTAACGATGGAGAGGAAGGGCGTTCCGTACCAGGCGCCGAAAGCCGCCGTCGCGACGACGCCGACAATGAAGGCGATGCGCAGCCGCTGCAAAGCGGCGGCGAGATCGCCGCGCTTCCAGGCGAGCATCTGGCCGATCGGCATCAGCAAGGCGAGCGGCAGCGCGATCGGGACCAGCACGGTGTTGAAGAAAGGCGCGCCGACGGAAATCTTTTCGCCGGTGATCGCTTCCAGCGCCAGCGGATAGAGCGTTCCGACGACGACGGTGGCGCAGCACGCCGAAAGCAGCAGATTGTTGAGGACGAGCGCGCCTTCGCGCGAGATGGGCGAAAACAGGCCGCCGACGGGCAGCGCGCCGGCCCGCAACGCGAAGAGCGCCAGCGCGCCGCCGATAAAGAACCCGAGAATGGCCAGAATGAACACGCCGCGATCGGGATCGCTCGCGAAGGCATGCACCGACGTCAGCACGCCGGAGCGCACGAGAAACGTGCCGAGCAGAGAGAGCGAGAAGGCGAGGATCGCGAGAAAGATCGTCCAGACCTTGAGCGCCTCGCGCTTTTCCATCACGGCGGCGCTGTGCACAAGCGCCGTGCCGGCGATCCAGGGCATCAGCGACGCGTTCTCGACCGGGTCCCAGAACCAGAAGCCGCCCCAGCCGAGCGTGTAATAGGCCCAATACGACCCCATCGCGATGCCGAGCGTCAGGGCGATCCAGGCGAAGAGAGTCCAGGGGCGAATGACGCGCGCCCAGCCGGCGTCGATGCGTCCGCCAATGAGCGCGGCGGCGGCGAAAGAGAACACGATCGAAAAGCCGACATAGCCGAGATAGAGCAGCGGCGGATGGATCGCGAGGCCCGGGTCCTGCAGGATCGGGTTGAGATCGCGCCCTTCCCACGGCGCCGGCGCGACGCGCGCGAACGGATTTGAGGTCAGCAGAATGAAAAGGAGAAAGGCCGCGCCGAGCAGCCCCTGCACGGCGAGCGCGTCGGCGCGCAGCCGGTCGGGAATTGCGTTGGAGAAAACCGCGATCAGCGCGCCGCAAAAGGAGAGAACGAGCACCCACAGAAGCATCGAGCCTTCGTGGTTCCCCCAGACGCCGGAGATTTTATAGATGAAGGGCTTCAGCGAGTGCGAGTTCTCGATCACGTTGACGAGCGAGAAGTCGGAAACGACATGGGCGTAGGTCAGCGCGCCATAGGAGAGCGCGACGAACAGGAATTGCGTGATCGCCGCGGGGCGCGCGACGCGCATCAGCGCGGCGTCATTCAAGCGCGCGCCGATGAAGGGGATGGCGAATTGCGCCAGCGCCAGGGCGAGCGCGAGGACAAGCGCGTAATGTCCGGTTTCAACGATCATGCAGACCTTCCAAGGATCGCAAGAAAGGGCGCATATCCCTCCCCTTGACGGGGAGGGTCGAACCGCGACGCGGTTCGGGGTGGGGTGATCTCGCAGAGGGACTGTGAAATCGCCCCCCACCCGTTCGCTTCCCGCAAGGGGGAGGTATGAACACGGCAGCCGCCCATCACTTCGTCTCTCCCTGCCAGACGCCCTGCTTCTTTAGAGCGTCCGCCACGTCGCGCGGCATGTAGCGTTCATCGTGCTTGGCCAGCACGCTGTCGGCGCGAAAGCCGCCGAAGGGCTGCAGCACGCCGTCAACGACGACGCCCTGCCCTTCGCGAAAGAGATCCGGCAGCAGGCCCGTGTAGGACACCGCAAGATCGCTCGTCTTGTCAGTGACCGTGAAGTTCACATCTTGGCCATTCTTGACCACCGTGCCTTCCTTCACCAGACCGCCGATGCGCAGCCGCGCGCCGGAGGCCGTTTGCTTCTTCGCAAGCTCCGAGGGCGTGTAGAAGAACACGATATTGTCGCGAAGCGCGAACAGCATAAGCCCGGCGGCGAGGCCAAGAACCGCCATCGCGCCGCCAATCAACGTCAGCCGCTTTCCCTTACGCGTCATTATTCTGAACGCTCCCATACGGCCCCGCAGGGCCGCTCTCGCGAAGAGGCAAAACGTCTAGCCTCCGATATTCAGCTCCTTCGCCAGCGCCTCGATGCGAGCCATGTCGTCCTGCTTACTGGCGAGCGCCTTGCGCGCGTCGGTCACGGCCTTTCTGGCCTTTTCGGTCTCGGCGAGGACGCTATAGGCGCGAATGAGCTTTAGCCATCCCTCGACGTCGTCGCTCTTGGATTCGAGCCGCGAGGCCAGCCGATCCACCATGCCGCGGATCATCTCCTGACGTTGGTCGGCGGGCATCGCCGCGATCGCTTTGCCCTGCTCGCTCGACGGCCCGCGCGCGACGACCGGCGGGCTTGCTTCGCCGCGCAGAATGGCGAGCTGGGCGTTGACCGCCTTCAGATAAGCGGCGTCGGCGGGCGCGTCAGCAGCCATCTTCGAAAAGATTGCGATCGCCTTGTCCTTCTCGCCGGCCTGCGCCGCCGCCACGCCGAGGTAATACTGCGCCTCGGGCGCCGCCGCGTCGAGCGCGAGCGCCGCCTCGAAATCGTTCCTGGCTTGGGGCGTCACCACGCCTTGAGCGACGACGACGCGCGCTTCTCCGAGCGCCGCATGTCGCGCCGCGGTTGCGCCCAAAAGTCGCAGCGCCTCCGAATAGGCGTGGACGGCGTCTTCGCCGCGCCCCGTGCGCAGCAGATATGGCGCGATGACTTCGTAGCCGCGGCCGTCTTCGGGATGCTCGCGCAAATGCTGTTCGATGCGCGCGACGGCGCCGGAGAGGTCGTTGCGGTCCGGCGCGGAGTCGAGCCGCGCGGTCAGCGGCATGTCCGGAATGTCGGAATGGCCGAGCCGCGCATAAAGCATCAGCGCGACGGCGGGGATGACCACGATGGCGGCGAGGGCCGCGCCGAGCGCGAGTTTGCGCGAAGCGACGACCCGCGCCTTTGGCGCGGCTTCCGCGCGCAACAGACGGCGCGCCGCCTCGGTCTTCGCGGCCTCAGCGTCCGTTGCGTCGAGGCGACCTTCCTCGCGCTCGCGCGCGATTTCGGCGATCTGCTCCTCGAAAAAGGCGACGTCGGCGGCGCTTTCATCCTGCGCCCCATTCCGCATGGCGAGCGGCGCCAGCACCGCCATCACCGCGGCGCCGGTCAGCAAGGCGAAGATAAGCCAGATCATGCCCGCTCTTTAAGGCTTTGCGCTCCCTATTGGAAGGGCGGCCATTGCCCCTGCACGCCCGTCCATCGGATATTCGCCCCAAGGGAGGCTCGGTGATCACGCGGCTTGCAATTTCCGGCTATCGGTCGATTCGCGATCTGGTCCTTGCGCCGGGGCGGCTCACCATCGTGACTGGCGCCAACGGCGCCGGCAAATCCAGCCTTTATCGCGCGCTACGCCTTCTTGCCGATGTTGCGCAGGGGCGCATCATCCAATCCCTTGCCCGGGAGGGCGGACTGAATTCGACGCTTCGGGCTGGGCCAGAGAAATTCTCCCGCGCCATGAAAGCAGGCGAAACGCCGATAGAGCCGTTGGCGCGCCAGTCGCAAAAGGCGGTGAAGCTCGGCTTCGCTTCGAAGACCTATGGTTATGCGATCGACCTCGGTCCAACTTCCAATGCTACGGAGGCCTTCCCGCTCGATCCGCAGATCAAGCTCGAGGCGCAATGGACCGGAGAATATCTCGGCCATGCTAATCTTTTCGCCGAGCGACGGGGACCGAGCGCACGCATTCGCGGGGAAAATGGCGAATGGCGGCAGGCCGCGGCTTCACTCGCCGGCGTCGACAGCATGATGACGCACTGCGCCGACCTGCGCGAAGCCTATGACCTCTCAATCTTGCGTGAGACGGTGCGGAGCTGGCGCTTCTATGACAATCTGCGCGCCGACCGCGAAGCGCCGGCGCGACGCCCGCAGATCGGCACCTTCACCCCCGCGCTCGCCGATGACGGCGCAGACCTCGCGGCGGCGCTCGCAACCATTCTGGAAGTTGGCGACGCGGACGGCCTGGGAGAGACGATCGACGACGCCTTTTCATCCAGCACGATCAATATTTCGGCATCGGACGGTTACGTGGAGACGCTGATGCGCCAGCACGGTTTGCTTCGGCCGCTACGCGCCGCGGAACTCTCGGAAGGCACGCTGCGCTATCTGCTGCTCGTCGCTGCGCTGCTGACGCCGCGCCCGCCGCCGCTGATGGTGTTCAACGAACCTGAAGCGAGCCTCCATCCCAATCTCATCGGCGCGCTGGCGCGGCTGATGCGCAAGGTCTCCAACAAGACGCAGCTTTTCGTCGTGTCGCACTCTGCCCAGCTGGTCTCGGAACTGAGAAAAGACCATTGTTGCGTCGAAATCGCGCTAGAGAAGCGTCTGGGCGAGACCCTCGCGCCCGAACATGAGTCGCCAAAATGGCGCTGGCCGTCACGGTAGCGCTTGACTGGCGGGCGCGCCTAATCGGAACTGCGCTGGATCCTCATGCGAGACCTCATGCTCCGAGACCCTCTTTCTCCGAGACCCTCATGCTCATCAACACGCCCTCCATCGAACAGCTTTCCAACGTCATCTCGCAGGTCACTGGCCCCGCTTTTCTGCTTGCAGCCGAGGCGCAGCTCTTGTCGGTGCTCGTCTCGCGGTTGGAGCGCATCGTCGATCGTTCGAGAAGCATCGCCGGGATGGACGCAGACAGCGCCGAATACGCCCAGCTGAAAGCTGAATTGCCGATCCTCAGAAAGCGCGGCTTGCTGATGCATTACGCGATGTATTGGGGCGTGGCGAGCTGCATCGTGACGAGCGTTCTCGTGATCGTCAGCTTCGGGGCGGCTTACCTTCATGTGCGCCACGAGTATGGCGCGGGATTGCTGTTCGCCGTGGCGATGGCGCTCTTCACCGCCGCGCTGGTCGCCTTCGCGAGAGAATTGCAGCTTGCATATCTGGAGATTAGCGGCGGCGCTATGCCTTCCCAAAGACCCGCGCAAAAATCACGTCCACGTGTTTGAAGTGGTACGAGAGGTCAAAGAGCGCGTCCAACTCTGACGGCGATAGTTTCGCGCTTACATCCTTGTCCTGCCCGAGCAGGGTGCGGAAATCGCCATCGAGATTATTTTCTTGCGACGGGCGTCCTTCGAACGCCCGATGCCAGACCGGCATGGCGTTACGCTGCACCATGGCGTAGGCGTCTTCGCGCGAGACGCCTTTTTGGGTCAGCGCCAGAAGCACGCGCTGCGAATGAATGAGCCCGCCGAGCTTCTCCAAATTCTTGCGCATATTTTCGGGGTAGACGACGAGATTGTCGATGACGTTCGTCAAGCGCGCCAGCGCGAAGTCGAGAGTGACCGTCGCGTCGGGCCCGATCATGCGCTCGACGGACGAATGCGAAATATCGCGCTCATGCCAGAGCGCGACGTTTTCCATGGCGGGAATCGCCATACCGCGCACCAGCCGCGCAAGGCCGGTCAGATTCTCGGTCAGCACCGGATTGCGCTTGTGGGGCATGGCGGACGAGCCCTTCTGCCCGGGGGAAAAATATTCCTCCGCCTCGAGCACCTCGGTGCGCTGAAGATGACGGATTTCGATGGAGAGCCGTTCGACCGACGACGCCACGACGGCGAGCGTCGCAAAAAACGCCGCGTGGCGGTCGCGCGGAATGACTTGCGTCGAGATCGGCTCGACGGTCAGTCCCATCTTATGCGCCACATAGCCTTCGACCCGCGGATCGATGTTGGCGAAGGTGCCGACGGCGCCAGAAATCGCGCAGGTCGAAATTTCCTTGCGCGCTTCAACGAGCCGCTGCCGCGCGCGGGTGAATTCGGCGTAGGCCTGCGCCAGTTTCAGCCCGAAGGTCGTCGGCTCGGCGTGAATGCCGTGCGAGCGGCCGATCGTCGGCGTGTATTTGTGCTCAAAAGCGCGCGTTTTGAGCGCGGAGAGCAGCGCTTCGACGTCGGCGATCAAGAGATCCGCGGCGCGCGACAATTGCACGGCGAGACAGGTGTCGAGCACATCTGAGGACGTCATGCCCTGATGCACAAAGCGCGACTCGGCGCCGATGAATTCGGCGAGATGGGTCAAAAAGGCGATCACGTCATGTTTCGTCACCCGCTCGATTTCGTCGATCCGCGCGACGTCAAAGGTGACGAAATCCGCTTTGTCCCAGATCGCCTTGGCGCTCTCCCGCGGGATGACGCCGATCTCCGCGAGCGCGTCGCAGGCGTAGGCCTCGATCTCGAACCAGATGCGAAACCGCGTCTGCGGCTCCCAAATCACGGTCATCTCGGGTCTGGAATAGCGGGGGATCATCCGGCGCGCCCTGAAAATTTGTGGAAGAAGAGAGGCGCTAGCATGCGCGTTGCATCAAAGTCCATATATGGGGCGACCAGCTTGGAGGATTCATGCAGTCGACGGATGTCGTCGTTCTTGGCGCCGGAATCGTCGGCGTCAGCGCCGCGCTGCATCTGCAGGCGCGCGGCCGCGACGTCGCGCTCATCGATCGCGTCGGCGCTGTGGGACAGGAGACGAGCTTTGGCAACGCCGGCCTGATCGAACGTTCTTCCCTCATCCCCTATCTGTTCCCGCGCGATCCGGCGAAACTCATCAAATATGCGCTGAACCTTCTGCCGGAGGCGCGTTATCACGTCTCGGCAATGCCGGCGGTGGGGCCCTGGCTTTTGCGTTATTGGCGCGAGAGCGCGCCAGAGAGGGTGCAGCGAAATATTGAGGCGCGACGCCCGCTGATCGAACACAGCCTGAGCGAGCATGAGGCGCTGATCCAGCAGGCAGGCGCCGGCGAGCTGTTGCGCAGAACCGGCTGGATCAAGCTGCATCGCAGCGAGCGGACTCTCGCCGCCGGCCTTGCCGACGCGGAGCGGCTGCGCGCCTATGATCTGCATATCGATACGCTCGACTCGGCCGGGGTCGCGGCGCTGGAGCCCGATCTCGCGCCGATCATGGGCGGTATCCATTACCGTGACACCGCTGCGATCATCGATCCCGCCGCTCTGTCGAAAGCCTATGCCGATCTGTTTGTCGCACGTGGCGGGCGATTGCTCGCCGGCGACGCGCGCAGCCTTTCACAAGAGCCGGACGGGCGCTGGCGCGTCGAGGCCGCGCAAGGGCCGCTCGTCGCCGGCGCCGCGGTCGTGGCGCTCGGCCCCTGGTCGGACGCCGTCTACGGACCGCTCGGCTATCGGATTCCGCTCGGCTGGAAGCGCGGCTACCATATGCATTACGCCGCCAAGGACGGCGCAAAGCTCAATCATCCGATCCTCGACGCCGACGTCGGTTATCTTTTGGCGCCGATGCGCCGCGGCGTCCGGCTGACGAGCGGCGCCGAATTCGCCCGCCGCGACGCGCCGCCAACGCCGGTGCAGATCGAGGTTTGCGAACCGACGGCGCGGCGATTGTTTCCGCTCGCCGAACGGCTGGACCCCGAACCCTGGCGCGGCGCGCGGCCCTGCCTGCCGGACATGCTGCCGATTATCGGTCCGGCGCCGCGTCATCGCGGCCTATGGTTCGATTTCGGCCATGCGCATCATGGGCTGACGCTTGGGCCGGTGTCCGGCCGGCTCCTCGCCGATATGATGACGGGCGAACAGCCCTTCATCGATCCCGCGCCGTATCGGGCCGATCGATTCTGAGCCGGGGTGGTTTGTGGGACTCCCGCGAGGCTATTCCGCGCCGACGAGCTTTAAGGCGCGATCCAAAACCCTCACCACGCGCGCGAGATCATGTCCGCGCCGAAGCACGAGCCCCGTCGCTGCGATCACGGCATAGGCGCCCTGCCGACGCGCCAGCGCCGGGTCCTTCTCGATTCGATACAGCGGCGCCTCGCTCGCCCGCCGGAAAATGGAGAACACGGCCTTGGCCGGCGTGAAGTCGATGGCGTAGTCGCGCCATTCCCCCTGCGCGACTTTCGCGCCGTAAAGATTGAAGATGACGTTGAGTTCCGGGCGGCTGAACGAGACCGCCACGCCGCGCTTGTCTCCCCGACCTCCCGACGCCGCGTCCGGCGAAGCGCCGTTCACGACGACGAGCGCGGGTCGAACCCGGCTGGGCTCCGTCGTCTCCGACTCCGCCATGCGTCCCGTTCTCCTCGACCTCTCTTAACCATGTTGGCCCGCAAGGATGCGCCGGGCAAGACTTAATGACTGGTTTACGACGAGAATCTTCGCGTCCGTGCGCGATGATAAGATTTGGCTGGGAAGAATCATACTTTCGCCGGCATGGCGCCCCTTGCCAGCCAAACGGGCCGCCCAAAATGAGGTTCATTGCCTCGACAGCTCGAGGCCACGCGTTTTCGGTTTCGTCAGCCCCCCAGCCCCCCGAAGGCGTGCGGTTCAGAGATTTAGAGGTCGTGGCGATGGTCGGGCCGGCCGGGAGTTTCGCTCCCGCGCCGGCTCGTCTAGCTTTGGCTCAATCCAGCTTTAGCTGGCGCGATGGGCCGGCGAGCCGGCGAGCCTCTTGCAAATTCCTCATCAATGACGAATTCAGGAGCCGCAGTCGCGTCGCCCGCGACGCCCCTTCTCTTTTTGTATTCATTGGAGAGAACATGACCGACGACGCCGCATCCGTCGACGCGGCGGCTCCCGCCGCCGATCCGCAACCCGCCGCCAATTTCGGTTTTGAGGCCGACGTCGCGCGGCTGCTCGAGATGATGACGCATTCCGTCTATTCGGAGCGCGACGTCTTTCTGCGCGAACTCGTCTCGAACGCCGCCGACGCCTGCGAAAAGCTGCGTTACGAGGCGCTTTCCGACGAAAAACTCGCCACGCAAGCCGCCGCGCCGCTCGTTACGATTTCACTCGATCAGGAGAAGCGCACGCTGACCGTCGCCGACAATGGCGTCGGCATGTCGCGCGAGGAGCTGATCAGCGCCCTCGGCACCATCGCCAATTCGGGCACGCGCGCCTTTCTCGACAAACTCGGGAAGGAGAAGGACGCCGGCTTCATCGGCCAGTTCGGCGTCGGCTTCTATTCCGCCTTCATGGTCGCCGACCACGTCGAGGTCGCGACGCGGCGCGCCGGCGAGGATCTGGCCTGGCTGTGGCGTTCAGACGGCAAGGGCTCCTATCAGATCGCGGCTCTGCCGCTCGAAGAGGCGCCCGCCGTCGGCGCCCGCGTCACGCTGCATCTCAACGCCGACAGCGATGAATTTCTCGACGGCTCGCGGGTTGAAAGCGTGGTGTGCGAGCACTCGGGCGCGATCGCCGCGCCGATTGATCTCATCGCGGCGCCGGGCGAAGAGCCTCGGCGAATCGCCGAAGGCGTCGCCCTGTGGACGAAGCCCAAGTCCGACATCACGCATGAGCAATATGTCGACTTTTACCGGCAATTGTCCGGTCAGCTGGACGAGCCCGCGCTGATCGCCCACTGGCGCGCCGAAGGACGCACCGAATATACGGTGCTCGCCTTCGTTCCTGGGGCGCGGCCCTTCGATCTCTTCGACCCGGCGCGAAAGAGCAAATCCAAGCTGTATGTGCGCCGCGTGCTGATCTCGCGCGACATGGAGCTGCTGCCCGCCTGGCTGCGGTTTATGCGAATCGTCGTCGACAGCGCCGACATTCCGCTCAATGTCTCGCGCGAGATGGTGCAGAAAAGCCCGGTCGCCGGCGCGATCGGCAAGGCCATCGCGACCCGCATTTTGCAGGAACTCAAGAAGCTCGCCGACGCCGAGCCCGAAAAATTCGCGGACGTGTGGAAGAACTTCGGCTCCGTGCTCAAGGAAGGGCTGCATGAAGACCCGAGCCGCCGTGACGCTCTGTTCGAAATTGCGCGATTCGCCTCGACGAAATCCGAGGAACAGACCCGCACGCTCAAGGATTACGTCGCCGATCTGAGGGAAAATCAGACGGCGATTTATTATCTCGTCGGCGACGATATGAAGCGGCTGCGCGCCAGCCCGCAGCTTGAAGGATTCCGCGCGAGGGGCGTCGAAGTGCTGCTTCTCGACGACGCCGTCGACGCCTTCTGGGTGACGAGCGCGCTCGGCTACGAAGGCAAGCCGTTCAAATCCGTCACGCAGGGCCAGGCCGACATCGATTCGATCGCGCTCGTCGAGGACGCCAAGACGGAGGCGACGCCGCCGGCCGACGTCGCCGACCTGCTGGCGGCCCTCAAGGAGACGCTTGCCGAATATGTGGACGACGTGCGCGCCTCGACGCGTCTGACAGACAGCGCCGTCTGCCTCGTCGCTCCCGACAGCGGGCTCGATCGCCAATTGTCCCGCCTTCTGGCCGAACATGGACAACAGGCGGCCTTCGGAAAGCCGGTTTTGGAGATCAACCCGAGGCATGAAGCGATCGTTGCGCTGGCGACGGCGTTGCGCGCAAAGGGGCGTGAAGCGGCGCGCGACGAGCAGTTCCTGCTGCTCGATCTCGCCCGCGTCGCCGACGGCGAGCATCCCATCGACGCAGCGGCTTTCGCGAAAAGACTGACGGCGCTTCTCGCCAGCCGGGGGTAGAGATGAATCTGGGCGCGAGGAAAGCCGCAACGAGCGATCCGCTGACGCGCGCCCAGGCGATCGCGACAGTTGCGGACTATCTTGGCGCGCGGGGGGTCGATGACGCGCAGGAGGACGCACGCGCCCTGCTGCGCGCCGCCACGGGGCTGACGCGGCTCGAACTCGCCATGACGCCGCGCGCGCCGCTTTCGGACGAGGAGGCGCGCGCCCTCTCCCGCTACGCGGCGCGACGGGCCGCCCGTGAGCCGGTGTCGCGCATTCTTGGAGAGCGCGGATTCTGGACGCTCGACCTCGCCGTCGCGCCGTCAGTGCTCGATCCGCGGCCCGACACGGAAACGCTGGTCGAGACGGCGCTGCGCGTCGTTGCGGACAGGCGCGACGCGCCGCTCTCGATTCTCGATCTCGGCGCCGGCTCGGGCGCTATCGCCTGCGCGCTCCTCAGCGAGCTTCCGGCGGCGCGCGCCCTCGCCGTCGATCTCTCGCAGGACGCCTGCGCGGCGACCGCTGCAAATCTCGCCCGTTGCGGCCTGTCGGACCGCGCGGCGGTTGTGCGCGGCCGCTGGGCGGAGGCGCTCCAGGCGCGTTTCGACCTTATCGTGTCCAATCCCCCCTATGTGCGCACCGAGGATATTGCAGGGCTCGATCCCGAGGTGCGGCTCCATGATCCGGCGCTGGCGCTCGACGGCGGCGCCGACGGGCTCGAGCGATATCGGGAGATCATCGGCGACCTGCCGCGGCTGATCGACGAGGACACGGTCGTCCTGTTCGAGGTCGGCTTCGATCAAGCTGGCGGCGTCGCCGCGCTGTTGGAGGCCCAGGGCTTCAACATCGAGCGTGTGGCGCGCGACGTTGGGGGCCACGAGAGGGTCGTGGCGGCGCGGCTTGGCCCGCCAATGCCGTGACATATTGGCGACAGTACCCGCTTTTTTGGCTCGTCTCGCCGCGCTCGGCCTTGTTGCCGGCCACCCCCTCCACTATAGTCATCCCCAGGTCCAGCCGATCGCCGACTTCGAGAAGAACTCGAACGCTTTGGCTCCGCTTCGCGAACGGAAGCCCGAAACGACCGGCCAGGAGCAACGTCGAAATCGACATGAAAGCGCCGGAGTGAAGACCACTTCGATTGTCGGGAGCGTTGCGATCCGGCAGGCAGGCATGCAATCGCGTTGGACGTCAAGCCGTTGCGCTGAGGGGAATTGGCGCAAAGCTACGTGGGGCCGCCGATTGGCGCCGACTTGAGGAAAATCGACTCGCGCACAGCGTTATCGAAGCTTGAGGTCCGAAAACGGATTGCTGTCGCCTGTCCGTTCGCGCATGCGCCGGGCGAAGGAATTTAGCGGCGACGTTATTGGGAACGCCGCGCAGGCGGGGCCGAGCGCAGCAAGATTTCGGGGAGTTTGATGAGACCAGGGCAAAACAAGAGAATGCGCGGACGGCCCAACAACAACCGCAAAGGGCCAAATCCGCTTACACGGTCCTATGAGTCGAATGGCCCCGACGTGAAGATCCGCGGCACGGCTCAGCATGTCGCCGAAAAATACCTTCAGCTGGCGCGCGACGCGCAGTCCTCCGGCGACACGATCATGGCCGAGAGCCTGCTGCAGCATGCGGAGCACTATTTCCGGCTGATCGCCGCCGCGCAGCAGCAACAGCAAGTCAACGGCTATGGGCGCCCGCAGCTGGAAGCGGAAGTCGACACTTCCGAGGACGACGACGATTTCGCCCCGCTTCCGGACCGTTTCGCGCCGCTTGCCGAACGGCTCCCAGCCCCGGCTTTCCAGCCGCCGCCGCCCTTCGCGTCGCAACCACAACCACAGCCGCAGCCGCATTTCTCGCAGCCGCAGCCGCAGCCCCAGCCTTTCGAGGAGCGCCCGATCGGCGAGATGCGCGCCGGCGAGCGCGTGGAGCGTCCGGAACGGCAGCAGCGGCCGGAACGACCGCCGTTTAACCGGGACCGAAACGCCGAAGGCGGCGAGCGTCCTCGCCACCAGGGATATGAGCGCGGTCGCGACCGCCGCTTTCAGCCGCGCCCGGAGGCCAGCGCGGCCGAGAGCGAACCAGGGACGGCGCTTCCTTCATTCATCACCGCGCCAGTGGCGCGCGCCGCTGTTCCCAGCGAGGGCGCGGGCGCGGAACCCGTTCTCGAGCGCGAGAATGCGCCGCGTGAAAACGAGGGCGGAGTCAATTATCATTTGAGTTCACGCCGGCGCCGGCGCCCGCGCCCGCCGATGGATGACGTCGCTGGCGGCGCACGGGACGATGAATCGCCGCAGGTGGGCGAACTTCCGCTGGAGCCCGATCGGTTCTAGCAGAAAGCTTCGGGGTCGAAGCTGATCGCGTCGCCGGCCTTGATCCGGCCACCCGCGATCACCCGCGCGTAAACGCCGCAATCGATGTGGCCGAAGTTCTGGCGCAGCGTTTGAACGAGATCCATGTCGCGTCGCCCCGTGCCCGGCTCGACGCCTATGGCCGCGCAGCGATCGGTCATTTTGAGCACCTCGAGCCGGGCGCCGCCGATCGACAGGGTTCGCCCCAAGAGCGCCGCTTCGGCCCACGCGTCCATGTCTTCGACATAGAGATTGGCGCGAAACCGCAGCGGATCCAGCGCGGCGCCTTGCGCCTGCGCAATCGCCGCAACGCTCGCCAAATTGACGAGTGAGACGAATCCCGACTTCGAATCCGTGAAGCGAAAGCCGTCGGGCGCCGCCAGAAGCCGCACGGGGCCACGGATTTCGGGCCCAAGAAAGCCAGTCAGGAAGGCCTCGATGGGTTGGCGCCCTTCGGCGAACCGCAAATCCCCTCGCGCGACCTCGCGCCCTGCCCTGGCGATCGTCAATACGCCTGTCGCGTCATCGTAGCGCGTCGCAAGACCCGCGAGCCCGCCGTTCCTCATCAGCATCAGAAATTTGATTTTTGGCTGATGCTCGGGCGCCGCGGGATCGAAGCCTGAAGCGCCGTTTTCCAGCGCGAACAGCCGATCTCCCGGAAAGTAATCCCCAGTCTTCAGATCGGCGGCGTCCAGCGGCTCCGGCGAGAGGCCCTTGACGGGATAGCGGTAGAGAGAGGCGAGTCGCATGGACGTCCCTGTTCGGTGACAAGTCGAGGCGAATTGCCTACACCTCCCCAGCCGTCACGAAAACAGCGCCGCCGTTTCGCAAGGAGAGCCAGCCATGCCGGACAAGACGCTCACGGTCCTCGTTCTGGCCGCAGTGGCGTTTTCCGCCGCGCATGATCTCGACCACCTGTTGCGCGACGATTTCTCGCAACCAAGGGCATGGGCGATCGCCGCCGCCTTTCTTTCGGTGAAATACGCGCTCACGGGCGCCGCGCTGTATTTCTATTTCCGCGGCAAGATCGGCGCGGGGTTCTGGGCGGTCATCGGCGTTCTTGGCGCCGTGGCGCTGTGGTTCGCGCATCTGAGCCCCGCCGCCGAGCAGCGGCCGCCTGACATTTCTGCGATGTACGGCAGTCCCATCGCTGGGTTCATCGCCTCGGGACTGGTCTATGCGATGACGCTGTCGCTCGCGGCCCTCGCGCTCTATGGCGGATGGCGCGCGGTTTGGACGGACAGGCGCGGTTAATCGATGCATCTTCGCTTGCGGTCGAGTCCGCGCTTTCGCGCCGCACCCCCTTTAACCTCGTGCAGCCCTTCCCATATCGACCACGAGGGCAGCCGCAAGGGGCCTTGAACGAGAAATTTTGGACGCGAGGCGCGCCGCTTAAAAGAAAGGGCCGCCTCCTGGTCAGAGGGGCTAAAAATGAATTTTGAGAAATACACCGAACGCGCGCGCGGATTCGTTCAGTCGGCGCAGTCGATGGCGACGCGCGAAGGCCACCAGCAGTTTACGCCCGAGCACATATTGAAAGTCCTGCTTGATGACGAGCAGGGCTTGTCCGCCGGGCTGATCGACCGCGCCGGCGGCCGCTCGCGCGAGGCGCTGGCGAAAACCGAGGCCGCGCTCGCGAAATTGCCCAAAGTGATGGGGGCCGGCGCCGGCCAGCTCTATCTCGCGCCGGCGACCGCGCGCCTCTTCGACAACGCCGAGAAGATCGCGCAGAAGGCGGGCGATTCCTACGTCACCGTCGAGCGGCTGCTGTTGGCGCTGGCGATGGAGAAGGACTCCGAGGCCGCGAAAATTCTTGCCGCCGCCGGCGTCACGCCGCAGACTCTGAACGCCGCGATCGAAGATTTGCGCAAGGGCCGCACGGCGGATTCGGCGTCCGCCGAAAACGCCTATGACGCGCTGAAGAAATACGCCCGCGACCTCACCGAAGCGGCGCGCGAGGGCAAGCTCGATCCGGTGATCGGCCGCGACGAGGAGATCCGCCGCGCCATTCAGGTGCTGTCGCGCCGCACCAAGAACAATCCGGTGCTCATCGGCGAGCCCGGCGTCGGCAAGACCGCGATCGTCGAGGGTCTCGCTTTGCGCATCGTCAATGGCGACGTGCCGGAGTCGCTTGAGGACAAGAAGCTGCTCGCGCTCGACATGGGCGCGCTGATCGCCGGCGCGAAATATCGCGGCGAATTCGAGGAGCGGCTGAAGGCGGTGCTGAACGAAGTCACCGCCGCCGAAGGCAATATCATCCTGTTCATCGACGAGATGCACACGCTCGTTGGCGCCGGCAAGGCGGATGGCGCGATGGACGCCTCCAATCTGCTGAAACCGGCGCTGGCGCGCGGCGAACTGCATTGCGTCGGCGCGACGACGCTCAATGAATACCGCAAACATGTCGAAAAGGACGCGGCGCTGGCGCGACGCTTCCAGCCGGTTTTCGTCGACGAGCCGACCGTCGAGGATACGATCTCGATCCTGCGCGGCCTGAAGGAGAAATACGAACTCCATCACGGCGTGCGCATCACCGACAGCGCGATCGTCGCCGCGGCGACTCTGTCGAACCGCTACATCTCCGACCGCTTCCTGCCCGACAAGGCGATCGACCTCATCGACGAGGCGTCGTCGCGCCTGCGCATGCAGATCGACTCGAAGCCCGAGGAGCTCGACGAACTCGATCGGCGCATCATCCAGTTGAAGATCGAGCAGGAAGCGCTCAAGAAGGAAACGGACACCGCGTCAAAGGATCGCCTGGCGAAGCTCGAAGGCGAGCTTGCCGACCTCGAAGAGAAATCGGGGGCGCTCACCACGCGCTGGCGAGCCGAGAAGGACAAGCTCGGCGCGGCGCAGAAGCTCAAGGAGCAGCTTGAAGCGGCGCGTAACGAACTCGCGCAGGCGCAGCGGCGCGGCGAATATCAGCGCGCCGGCGAACTCACCTATGGCGTCATTCCCGATCTCGAAAAGAAACTCGGCGAGACGGAAGGCGAAGCCGACACACTCGTCGACGAGGAGGTCACCGCCAATGACGTGGCGCAGGTCGTCTCGCGCTGGACCGGCGTGCCGGTCGACAAGATGCTCGAGGGCGAACGCGAGAAATTGCTGCACATGGAGGACGAACTCGCAAAGCGTGTCGTCGGCCAGCATGACGCGGTGGTCGCCGTGTCGACCGCGGTGCGCCGCGCGCGCGCCGGACTGCAGGACCCGAACCGCCCGATCGGCAGCTTCATCTTCCTTGGCCCCACGGGCGTCGGCAAGACCGAGCTGACGAAGGCGCTCGCGGCGTTTCTCTTCGACGACGAGACCGCGATGGTGCGGCTCGACATGTCCGAATACATGGAGAAGCATTCGGTGGCGCGGCTCATCGGCGCGCCCCCCGGCTATGTCGGCTATGAGGAAGGCGGCGCGTTGACCGAAGCCGTCCGCCGCAGGCCGTATCAGGTCGTGCTCTTCGACGAAATCGAAAAGGCGCATCCGGACGTCTTCAACGTGCTCCTGCAGGTGCTCGACGACGGTCGCCTGACCGACGGCCAGGGCCGCACGGTCGATTTCAAGAACACGCTGATCATCATGACGTCGAATCTCGGCTCGGAATTCCTCGTCATGCAGAAGGAGGGCGAAGATTCCTCCGCCGTGCACAGCGAAGTCATGCAGGTCGTTCGCGCGCATTTCAGGCCGGAGTTCCTGAACCGCGTCGACGAGATCATCCTGTTCAACCGCCTGCGGCGCGAGGACATGGGCGCCATCGTCGACATCCAGGTCAAGCGGTTGCAGAAGCTGCTCGAGGATCGCAAGATCACGCTGCGCCTCGACGCCAAGGCGCGCGATTGGCTGGCGGCCAGGGGCTACGACCCGACCTATGGCGCGCGGCCCTTGAAGCGCGTCATGCAGAAGGAGCTGCAGGACACGCTCGCCGAGCGCATCCTGGCCGGCGAGATCGTCGACGGCGCGAGCGTCGAAGTTTCGGCGGACGCTTCGGGCCTCATCATCGACGGCAAGGCGGCGCATCGAAATGTCGCGCCGCCGCTGCTGCGCACGGTGGGGAACGCGTAACCCCTCCCCAACCCTCCCCCGCTTCGCGGGAGAGGGAGCAGATTCCGCGCTTCGTCGGGATTTCGCTAACGCCGATCGTTAGCGTTCCCTCTCCCGCGAAGCGGGGGAGGGACAGGGAGGGGGCTCTTGACGTTTCCCGAGCGCCGCGTTCTTGGCGCGCCGCGCCGCCTACCCCAGCCGCTCTTTCCTCCGATTCAGCGTGTCCGCCTCGCGCAGATCGAGTTCGCGCTCGATGCGGCGGCGCGCTTCGTCGGTAAGTTTGTCTTCGCGTAGCATGCCGTTGATCAGATTGCGCTCCTCGGCGATGAGCTGCAGTTCGATCTCATCGTGCAGCGCCGTCAGCGCACGGCGTTCTTCACTTGCCTCACATTTCATGCGTACGCGCGACAGAAAATAGTCCTGTTGCGCGAGAAGCGAGTTCATCGCTTCTTCCGGCACGTCATTTTCCGCGCCAAAACGCGCGAGTTTTGCGCTCGACGCCTCGATCGCGGCGTGGCGGGCGCGCAGCTCTTCAGCCCGGTCGAGGACGCGTTCCCTCATGCCGGTTTTGACGAGGCCGAGTTTGCGAATGATCCAGGGCAACGCCGACCCCTGGAAGACGAGCGTCACCATCACGACGCAGAAGGTGAGAAAAAAGATCGAGTCGCGATAGGGAAACGGCGCGCCGTCCGCGGTGGCGAGCGGGATCGCCAGCGCCGCGGCGAGCGAGACAATCCCGCGCACGCCAGTGAAGGAAATGATGAACGGCCACTGCCACGGCGGCGAAGGATCGCGTCGCGCCAGCGGCGGAATCAGCCATCGCGGCAGGTAGGTGATCGGAAACGTCCACACGAAGCGCGCCGCGATTACGACAAGCGAAACGATCGCGGCGGACGTCGTCAGTTCGTACAGCGAATGGTCTTGGATTCGCGCAAAAAGCGCCTGCGCCTGCAGGCCGGTGAAGAGAAAAACCAGGCCTTCGATCAGAAAAAGGAAGAAATCCCAGAAGAACACGCCTTGCAAGCGCGTCGCGGCGCTGATCAATCTGGGGCCGTTCCAGCTGATATAGAGGCCGGTGGCGACCGTCGCGATGACGCCCGAGCCGCCGAGATGTTCAGGCGGCCAATAGGCCAAGAACGGGGTGATCAGCGAGAGAGTGATTTCAATGCGCGGATCGCGCATGAAGCGACGCAGCCGCAGCATCGTCCAGCCGACGCCAATGCCCCACACGATTTCGCCGGCGATAATCGCCGTGAAGGTCTCGCCTCCTTGCGCCAGCGAAAAGGAGCCGACGCTGACCGCCGCCACCGCGAAGCGATAAAGGACAAGCGCGGTAGCGTCATTGGCGAGACCCTCTCCCTCCAAAATGACCGAGATGCGCCGCGGCAACTGCATGCGGCGCGCAATGGCGAGCGGCGCCACGGCGTCGGGCGGCGACACGATGGCGCCGAGCACGAAACCGACGGCCAGCGGCCAGCCGAGCAGCCATTTCGTCGCGAGCGAGACGGAAATGGTGGTGAAGACGACGCAGCCAACGGCGAGCAGAAGGATCGGCCGCAGATTAAATTTGAACTCCCGCCAGCTCATATTGACCGCGGAGATGTAGATCACCGGCGGCAGCACGAGGAGCAGCACGAATTGTGGCTCCAGCACAAGGGCGGGCACGCCCGGGGCGACGGCGATCAGCACGCCGGCAGCGACCAGCAGGATTGGCGCGGCGGCGCCGGAGCGCGACGCGATGAAGGCGACGAACGCCACCGCCGCGAGAAGAAAGACAAGCGTTTGCAGACCCGCGATCATTCGCCTACCCTATAAGCCTTACGCAAGCGAACTCCACATCGTCGTCGAAGCGAAGCTTATAATTTGCGCAGCGACACTTCCTCGATCCTGTGATCGGCGTCCTTGGTGAGGATCAAACTCGCGCGCGGGCGGGTCGGGGCGATGTTCTGGCGCAGATTCTCGAGATTGATGCGCGTCCATATGTCTTTTGCGACGCGCGTCGTCTCCTCTGCATCGAGATCGGCATAGACGCGGAAGTAGGATTTCGGATCGCGGAACGCGGTCTGCTGAAGGCGCCGGAAGCGCTCCACATACCATCGCTCCAGCACGCCTTCGGGCGCATCGAGATAGACCGAGAAATCGAAGAAGTCGGAGACGAAGGGAATTTCGCGGCCGTCGCGCATGCGCGGCGCAAGCAAGACGTTGACGCCTTCGACGATGAGAATGTCGGGACGATCGACGCAGCTCGCTTCGCCCTCGACGACGTCATAGGTCATGTGCGAATAGACCGGCGCGCAGACGTTGCGCCGTCCCGCCTTCACGTCGGAAAGAAATCGCAGCAGCGACTTGTTGTCGTAGCTTTCCGGAAAGCCCTTCTTGTCCATCAGCTTTTCGGCTTCAAGGATCCTGTTGGGCAACAGAAATCCGTCGGTGGTGATGAGCTCCACTTTCGGCGTATTCGGCCAGCGCGACAGCAGAGCGCGCAATACGCGCGCCGTCGTGGACTTCCCCACGGCGACGGAGCCCGCGACCCCGATAATGTAAGGAACCTTGCCGTCCTCGGCGCCGAGAAAGCGCTGCGTCGCCTTGAAGAGGCCCTGCGTCGCCGCGACGTATAGCGCGAGCAGGCGCGACAGCGGCAGATAGATTTCGATGACTTCCTCGAGCGAGATCGGATCGTTGAGGGACTTCAATCGGACGAGATCATCGAGCGTCAGCGTCAGCGGCGTATCGGCGCGCAGCGACGCCCATTCGGCGCGCGTAAAATGCCGGTAGGGGGAAAGAGCCTCGTTGTTGGGGACGAGCTCCGCCACCGTCATTCCTTTGCTCCACGCGCGGCTTTCTCCGCAAGCCCGGACTGTTTCGTGCGCCGCTCCAGTTCGTGCAACACGTCGCCGAGCGAAATGTCCCGCGCTTCGAGCATGACCAGAAGATGATAGAACGTGTCCGCGGCCTCGTTGACGAGCGCGCTTCGGTCGCTCTCCATCGCTGCGATCACCGTTTCGACCGCCTCTTCGCCGAATTTCTTGGCGATGCGCGGCATTCCGGCGTCGAGCAGGGTCTTCGTATAGGAGGTCGAGGCGCTGTCATTGCGCCGTGCTTTGATGAGCGCGGCGAGATCGTCGAGCGTGAAACTCAAGACAGCCCCCCTCCCCAACCCTCCCCCGCTGCGCGGGAGAGGGAGCAGATTCCGCGCTTCATCGGGATTTCGCTAACGCCGATCGTTAGCGTCCCCTCTCCCGCGAGCGAAGCGAAGCGGGGGAGGGACAGGGAGGGGGTCATCGCCCCCGCGCTGCAACTGGATTTTGCCATCATCACATCGCCTCCAGGCCGTCGAGGCGCATCGGCAGCCCCGCCGCCGCCATGTGCAGCTTCGCCTGCGGGATCGAATATTCGCCGAAATGGAAAATAGAAGCGGCGAGCACGGCGCTCGCATGGCCTTCTTTGACGCCGGCGACGAGATGGTCGAGCGTTCCAACGCCGCCCGAAGCGATGACCGGCACCTGCACGGCGTCGGCGACGGCGCGCGTCAGCGCGATGTCGAAGCCGCTTTTCGTGCCGTCGCGATCCATCGAGGTGAGCAGGATTTCGCCTGCGCCGCGTTCGCTGACCTCCCGCGCAAATTCCACTGCGTCGATCCCCGTTGCGCGGCGCCCGCCGTGGGTGAAGATTTCCCAGCGTCCCTCGGCAGCGCGCTTGGCGTCAATAGCCACGACGATGCATTGCGCGCCGAATTTTTCCGACGCTTCGCGAACGAAGCCGGGATTGGCGACGGCGGCGGAATTGATCGAGACCTTGTCGGCGCCGGCGAGCAGCAGATTGCGAATGTCGTCCAGCGTGCGCACGCCGCCGCCCACGGTCAGCGGCATGAAGCAGGCTTCCGCGGTGCGCTGCACGACGTCGAGCAGAATGCCACGGTCTTCATGGCTTGCGGTGATGTCGAGAAAGCAGAGTTCGTCGGCGCCGGCGGCGTCATAGGCGATGGCGCATTCGACCGGATCGCCGGCGTCGCGCAGATCGACGAAATTGACGCCTTTGACGACGCGTCCGCCTTTCACGTCCAAGCAGGGAATGACGCGCGCCTTCAGCACTAAGCGTCCTCCGCCGCCCGCGCGCGGATCATCGCCAACGCCTGCCCCGGATCGAGCCGCCCGTCATAGAGCGCCCGTCCGGTGATCGCGCCGGCGAGCTTGCGGCAATCGGGCTGCAGCAGCCGCTCCACGTCGGCGAGCGACGCGAGGCCGCCGGAGGCGATGACGGGAATCGTCAAGGCGTCGGCGAGCGCCAGGGTCGCCTCGATGTTGAGGCCGGTCAAAACGCCGTCGCGCGAGATGTCGGTGTAGATGATGGCGCTCACGCCCGCGTCTTCGAAGCTCTTGCCGAGATCGAGCGCCGACATGCGCGTGGCGCGCGCCCAGCCGTCGACGGCGACAAAACCGTTCTTGGCGTCGACCCCTACGGCGACGCGGCCCGGGTGAAGGCGCGCCGCCTCGCGCACGAAAGACGGGTCTTTGACGGCCGCCGTGCCGATGATGACGCGCGCAACGCCTTTTTCCAACCAGCGCGACAGCGTGCGCATGTCGCGAATGCCGCCGCCGAGCTGCACGGGAATCGTCAGTGCGGCGAGAATGGATTCGACCGCCTGGGCGTTGCGCGGCGCCCCCGCGAAGGCGCCGTCGAGATCGACGACATGCAGATATTCGAAACCGACTCGCTGGAAAGCGCGCGCCTGCTCGGCGGGATCGTCATTGAACACGGTCGCGCGGTCCATATCGCCCTGCGCGAGGCGCACGCACTGACCTTCCTTCAAATCGATTGCGGGAAACAGAATCACGGACGCCACCTCAGGAAATTGCCGATCAACGCTAGGCCCAGCCTCTGGCTTTTTTCGGGATGAAACTGCACGCCGACGAGATTGTCGCGCGCCACGGCCGCGGTGAGCGGCGCGCCATAGTCGGTGGTCGCCAGAACGTGCTCCGGCGACGTCGGCGCCAGCTGGAACGAGTGCACGAAATAGGCGTGCAAGCCACGCTCTCCCGTCGGCACGCCGGCAAAGAGCGGATGTTCCCGGCTCAGCGTCAGCGTATTCCAACCCATATGCGGGATTTTGAGCGACGGGTCGGCAGGCGCGATCGCCGCGACGTCGCCCGGAACCCAGCCGAGGCCCGGCGTTTCGCCATGTTCAAGACCGCGCGCGCCCATAAGCTGCATGCCGACGCAAATCCCTAAGAACGGCCGGCCACGGTCGATGACCGCCTCTTGCAGGGCGGCGTAAAGACCTTTGATCGCCATCAGGCCGCGGCGACAATCGGCGAAAGCGCCAACGCCCGGCAGCACGACGCGCTCGGCGGCGCGAACGACGTCGGGGTCGCTGGTGACGCAGATGTCGCCTTGCGCCTGCGACTCGCGGGCGGCGCGCTCAAAGGCTTTCAAGGCGGAATGCAGATTGCCCGACCCATAGTCGATGATCGCGGTCGTCAAGGAGCAAGTCCCCCAGCGACATCGTCTTTCACGGTCGGCTCAGAAAGGCGATGGCGGTGGAAGTAGGCCGCCTCCGCCTCGTCGAGGTCATCGCCGATGACGAGATCCTGCTCGACGTAGCCGCGACGCGCCAAATTCCAGCCGACGAGCCGTTCCCCCTCGAAACCGAGCCAGACAGCGAGTCCGAGCGTCAGCCAGGACATCGCGTCGCGCGACACCCGCAGCTGCCAGGCGATAAGCGCCAAGGCGACGAGAAGAAGCGTCCAGAGGACCGCGACCAGCCAGGCGCGCCGCCACGCAAGCCAGAACGGACCGAAAATAAAGGCCGGCCAGGAAAACCCGTCGCGCAAGAAGACGATCTTGTCCGGCGCGGGAAGCTGGCCCGGCGCCATCCGCGGAAAATAAATAGTGAATATCGCCATCGGCCGTCCCCTCGTCGGCGTCACCCGCCTTTTTTCAGGCGGTGAGCGTTCCCTTGGTGGAAGGCGCTTCCCCCTGCGTGCGGCGCGGATCGATCGCCACCGCCTTGCCGAAGGCGCGCGCGAAGCCTTTGAAGGCGCTCTCGGCGATATGGTGGCTGTTGACGCCGCGCAGACATTCGATGTGCAGCCCGACGCGGGCGTGAACCGCAAAGGCCTGGAAGAATTCGCGCATCAGCTCGGTGTCAAAGCCGCCGATCCGCTGCGCCGGAAAGGCGACCTCGTAGACGAGAAAGGGCCGCCCCGAAACGTCCACGACGACGCGGGTCAGGGCCTCGTCGAGCGGCACATGCGCGTCGCCATAGCGGGAAATGCCCTTGCGGTCTCCAAGCGCGCGATCCACCGCCTGGCCCACGGCGATGCCGACGTCCTCGACCGTGTGATGGCCATCGATATGCAGATCGCCCGCAGCGCGCACGGCAAGATCCAGCGGCGCATGACGAGCGATCTGGTCGAGCATATGATCGAAAAACCCCACGCCGGTCGATATATCCGAGCGGCCGTCCCCGTCGAGGTCGACGGTGACCGAGATTTTGGTTTCCTTGGTGTTGCGCTCGATCGTCGCGCTGCGCATTTCCAACCTTTTCTTGGGCCCTGCCGGCGCTTCCGGCGACTTTGGCCGCAAGCGGCCAGCTTGTAGCAACTCCGCCCTGGATTCGCCACCCGAACCGCTTGGGCGTCAAGGAGAAGCGAGATGCGCGCCAACTCACTCTTGTTTGTCGGCAAATCGGCCTAAACCAAATCGGTCTAACCAAAGAAGAGAATGGTCCATATGTTCGCGCTGATTCCTCACCCAAGCGCAACCACGGCAATTAGTCGGATGCCGATAGGCGCTTGTAGCTTCGCGACAAAGGATCAAGAACACGCTAAATGCCGCACCGGCGGCGACTTCGGCCGTTGGGGACGAATAGATCGTGAAGTCGTGGCGAGAATCTGCCGCTCCGCAAGAGCGCAAGGAGACTTATAACATGCGACTTGGGCTCGGTTTCGCGCTCCCCCTAGCGGCATTGATATCGGTTCCGGCCGCCGGCGAGCCATGGCGGGACGGCTTCGTGCCGCGCATCGAAGCGCTGGCGCTCATGCAAACGCTCAACGCCTCCCTGCTCGCAAGCCGCAGCGCGACGGCGACGCTCGAGAAATGGTGCGCCGATCACAAAATGTCCGCGGAGCCCAAGATCGTCGCCCGCCGCGTCGCTGGAATCGAGCAGCAGCCGAGCGCGGAGACGCGCCGGCGGCTCGACGTCAGCGACGCGGAGCCGGTGAACTACCGGCGCGTGCAGCTCGCCTGCGGCGATCACGTGCTCTCCGAGGCCGACAATTGGTACGTGCCTGGGCGGCTTTCCGACGAAATGAACCGCACGCTGGAGACGACGGAAACGCCCTTCGGCAAGGCCATCGCACCGCTGCAGCCGTTCCGTCGCACCATAGACATGAAGATGCGCTGGTCGCCCTTGCCCGAGGGCTGGGAGCTCTCGGCCCCGACGGCCGCGCCTGAAAAGGCCAGCGGCGCGCTCTCCATTCCGCACGACCTCTTCGAGCACACGGCCGTCGTCTATGCGCGCGATCAACGTCCTCTCTCCGAGGTGCATGAGACCTATACGCGTGAAGTCCTGGATTTTCCCGCGCCGCTCGCCGGGGCGCCGCGCGAGTGAGTCTTGCATCAAATCCGAGCCCGACTGGCGAATAGCGCGGCTGCCCCCTCGCCGCTCCGCCCTTGCTCAAATCGCCGCCAAACCTTACATCGGCTCCACATCTCTGGCTGGATGAGGCGAATGGATAGCGAAAAACACCGCTTTGCGGCCATGCACGCGACGACGATCATCCTCGTCAAGAAAGCCGGAGAAACGGTGATCGCCGGCGACGGCCAGGTCAGCCTCGGCCAGACGATCATGAAGGGCAACGCCAAGAAAGTGCGCCGTTTGGGCAAGGGCGACGTGATCGCCGGTTTCGCCGGCGCGACCGCCGACGCCTTCACGCTCTTCGAACGGCTTGAATCGAAGCTCGAGCAATATCCCGGACAGTTGATGCGCGCCTGCGTCGAACTCGCCAAGGACTGGCGCATGGACCGCTATCTGCGGCGCCTGGAGGCGATGATGCTCGTCGCCGACAAGAGCGTCGGCCTCGTGCTCACCGGCTCCGGCGACGTGCTTGAGCCGGAAGGCACCGGCGAGGGCGCGGTGGCCGCGATCGGCTCGGGCGGAAACTACGCGCTCGCCGCCGGTCGCGCCCTGCTCGATTCGTCCCTCGACGCCGAAACCATCGCCCGCCGCGCGATGGTGATCGCCTCCGAGATTTGCGTCTACACCAACCAGAATGTGGTGGTGGAGAAGATTTAGGGCAGTCGGTGTTCGGCAGTGGGATGATACGACTGCCGACTGCCTAATGCCGTTCCGAAGGAACTTCCCATGGCCGACTTCTCGCCGCGCGAGATCGTTTCCGAACTTGATCGCTACATCGTTGGACAAAGCGACGCCAAGCGCGCCGTCGCCATCGCGCTGCGCAACCGCTGGCGGCGACTGCAGCTCGAAGGCCAGATGCGCGAAGAGGTGCTGCCCAAGAACATCCTGATGATCGGCCCGACGGGCTGCGGCAAGACCGAAATCGCCCGGCGTCTGGCGCGTCTCGCCAATGCGCCCTTCATCAAAGTCGAAGCGACGAAATTCACCGAGGTCGGCTATGTCGGCCGCGACGTCGAACAGATCGTGCGCGATCTGGTCGAGGTCGCCATCCTGATGGTCAAGGAGCGCCGCCGCAAGGACGTGCAGGCGCGCGCGCAGCAAGCGGCCGAAGAGCGCACGCTCGATGCGCTGGTGGGGCCCGCCGCGTCGCCCGGCACGCGTGAAACGTTTCGCCGCCGCCTGCGCGCGGGCGAACTCGACGACAAGGAAATCGAAGTCGAGCTGACGCAGTCGGGCTCCTCGATGCCGATGTTCGAACTGCCGAACATGCCCGGCGCCAGCGTCTCCGCCTTTTCGCTCGGCGATATTTTCGGCAAGGCGATGCAGCGCGGCAAACCGCGCAAACTCTCGGTCAAAGAGGCGCAGGGACCTCTGATCGCCGAAGAGAGCGACAAGCTGATCGATCAGGAAGCGAGCGTCCGCGAGGCGATCCACGAGGTCGAAAACAACGGCATCGTTTTCATCGACGAGATGGATAAGATCTGCGCGCGCGAAGGACGCGGCGGCGCCGATGTTTCGCGCGAAGGCGTGCAGCGTGACCTACTGCCGCTGATCGAAGGCACGACGGTCGCGACGAAACATGGAACGGTGAAGACCGACCATGTCCTGTTCATCGCCTCCGGCGCCTTCCATGTGGCGAAGCCCTCCGACCTTCTGCCGGAACTGCAGGGACGCTTGCCGATTCGCGTCGAACTCGCTTCGCTCAACGAAGACGACTTCCGCCGCATTCTCACCGAAACCGAAGCCTGCCTGACGAAGCAGTATTCGGCGCTATTGGGCACCGAGGGCCTGACGCTCGAATTTTCGCCATCCGCCGTCGACGCGATCGCCAAGGTCGCCGTGCAGGTGAACACCTCGGTCGAGAACATCGGCGCGCGGCGTCTGCAAACGGTGATGGAGCGCGTGCTCGACGACATCAGCTTCTCGGCGTCCGACCGCGCAGGCGACAGTATCGTGATCGACGGCGCCTATGTCGAGGAGCACATCGGCGATCTGGCCAGAAACAGGGATTTGAGCCGGTTTATTTTGTAACGCAATTTAGCCAGCGCTCATCGCACAAGCCCCTCACCGTACCTCTCCCCGCAAGCGGGGAGAGGGGTCTTCAGCGCAACGCCTAACGCCACTTCTCCCCGCTTGCGGGAGAAGTGAGATGGGGGGCTGGGGCATTTGACAAATTCTATTCGCAAACAGCACGCTTGCCTCAGCCCCCGCTTCTCGCCATAAGACCGGCCAAACCCAAAACCTTGGCCAATCACATGTCCCCATTTCCTCAGCGCGTCTTCTCGGGCGTGCAGTCCACCGGCAATCTGCATCTCGGCAACTATCTCGGCGCGATCGTCAAATTCGTCGAGCTGCAGAAGAACTTCGACTGCATCTATTGCGTCGTCGACCTGCACGCGATCACGGTGCCGCAGGATCCGATCGCGCTGAAGGCGAACACGCGCGAAATCGCCGCCGCCTTCATCGCCTGCGGCATCGACCCCAAAGAGAACATCGTCTTCAACCAGAGCCAGGTGCCGGAGCACGCCGAGCTCGCCTGGGTGTTGAATTGCGTCGCGCGCATCGGCTGGCTCAACCGCATGACGCAGTTCAAGGACAAGGCCGGCAAGGATCGCGAGAACGCCTCAATGGGCCTGCTAGACTATCCGGTGCTGATGGCCGCCGATATTTTGATCTATCGCGCGACGCATGTGCCGGTCGGCGACGACCAGAAGCAGCATCTCGAACTCGCGCGCGACATCGCGCAAAAATTCAACAACGACTTCTCGGAATCGATCGCGCGCAACGGCTTTGGCGAGGCCTTTTTCCCCCTGCCCGAGCCGCTGATCTCCGGCCCCGCGACGCGGGTGATGAGCCTGCGCGACGGCACGAAGAAAATGTCGAAGTCCGACGCCTCGGATTATTCGCGCATCAATCTCTCGGACGACGCCGACCAGATCGCGCAGAAGGTGAGGAAGGCGAAGACCGATCCCGACGCGCTACCTTCCGAGGAAAAGGGCCTCGAAGGGCGCCCCGAGGCCTACAATCTCGTCGGCATCTTCGCGGCGCTTTCGGGCCGCAGCAAAGCCGATGTGCTCGGCGAATTCGGCGGCGCCAATTTCTCAAGCTTCAAGAGCGCGCTTGTCGATCTCGCCGTCGCCAAGCTCGCGCCGATCACCGACAAAATGCGCCGCATTCGCGAGGATGAGAGCTATGTCGACGGCGTGCTGCGCGACGGCGCCGAACGCGCCCGCGCCATCGCCCGCGAGAACATGAATGCGGTGAAGGATATCGTGGGGTTTTTGCGCTAGCCGAGCATCGTAGGCTTCGGCCCCCCGCTCGCCCAGTCGAGCAATTCCACTGTGTGGACGACTGGGACGGGCGTTCCCGACCTGATCTGCACGATGCAGCCGATGTTGCCCGCCGCGACAATGTCCGGCGCGACGCTCTCGATATTTGCGACTTTTCGCGACCGCAGCTCATCGGCCAGCTTCGGCTGCAGCACATTATAGGTTCCCGCCGAACCGCAGCAGATGTGACCCTCCGGAACGGAGACGACATTAAAGCCCGCGGCGGCCAGCAGCGCGATCGGCTCTTGCGATACCTTCTGCCCATGCTGCAGAGAGCAGGCGGAATGGTAGGCGACCCGAAGTTTCGGCGCGTCGACCGACAGCGCAAAGCCAATCTCAGTCATCAGCTCCGTCACATCTTTCGTCATCGCCGAGATGCGCGCAGCCCTGTCCGCGAGAGTCGGATCGTTGCGGAACATATGGCCATAGTCCTTCACGCTCGTGCCGCAGCCCGACGCGTTGACGACAATATGATCGAGTCCGCCAGAGTCGATTTCGCGCCACCAGGCGTCGATGTTCGCGCGCGCATAGCGTAGCGAGTCGTCCACCTTTCCCAGATGATGCGGCAGCGCCCCACAGCAGCCGGCGCCCTTCGCGACGACGACCTCGACGCCGTGACGCGTCAGGAGCCGTATCGTCGCCTCGTTGATCGATGTGTCGATGACCGTCTGAACGCAGCCATTGAGCAGCGCAACGCGCATCTTGCGCGCGCCTTGCGCGGCGAAGACCTGCGGGGCGTCGACGCTGGAAACAGGCGGAAGGCTGGACGGCGCCAGGGCGAACGGCGCCGCGAGTCGGCGCGGCAGCAAGCGCGCCAAGGGGCGCAGCGCCGCCGCGACGCGAAACAGCGGGCGCGCGAGAAAAGGACGCGGCAAGACGAAAGCGAGCGCCGCGCGCATGGCGCGCTCCTTGAAGGGTCGCGCATATGTTTGTTCGATATGCGCCCGGGCGTGATCGACAAGATGCATGAAATGCACGCCCGAAGGACAGGTGGTCATGCAGGAGAGGCATGACAGACAACGATCGATATGAAGGGCCGTGCGCGCGTCAGCCGGCCGCTCCTTCTCGAACATCTCCTTAATGAGATAGATGCGGCCGCGCGGGCTATCGAGTTCGTCGCCGGTGAGAAGATAGGTCGGGCATGTCGCGTTGCAGAATCCGCAATGCACGCAGGCGCGCAAAATCTGCTCCGTCTCCGCCACGTCGGGATCGGCGAGCGCCTGCAGCGAGAAGAACGTCTGCATCGTCTCTTAAAACTCCGCGCGCATGCGGCCGCGCTCCAAAATATGCGCCGGATCGAAGCTTGCCTTGACGCGGCGCGTCAGCGCCGCAAGCGCGGCCGGTTGCGGATGGAAGACGTCGACTGTCGCGCGAATCTCTGCGCTCGCGCGGATCAGCGTCGCATGGCCGCCGCAGGCGTCCACCGCGCGGCGCACGACGGCGGCATGCGCGTCGGGCGCGGCCTCGAGGCGCAGCCAGATCAGTCCGCCGGCCCAGTCGTAGAAATGCGCGAGCACGGGCGCGCCCGTGCGGCGGATGCGCTCGACGACCGCGAAACCTTCACTCGGCGCAACGGAAATGCGCCAGATTTGGCCGACCTTGGCGGCGACGGGCGCGGCGTCCCGCAAACCTCGCCACAACGCCGCGGAGTCGTGTTCATCGAGCGTCTCAAATCGGAGACCGCCGCTCGCCAGTCGCGCGACGAGATCGTCGCGGCGCGCCGTCACCGAAATGGCGGGACCCTCGAGGCGTATCGCGGCCGCATCGGCGTCCAGCGCCAAAGCCGCGCCTGCTGGCAGCATCGCGAGCGCCGAAGGCTCGCAAGGCGTCGCGGTGGCTCGGCGTAGCAGCGCGAGGCTCTCCGCCTCATCCGCGCCGATCGCCAGCAACGTGCATTCGGTCTGCGGCTTCGGGAGCACCTTGAGCGTCAGCTCCGTCAGAAGCGCCAGCGTGCCGTAAGAGCCGCAGACGAGCTTCGACAGGTCATAGCCGGTGACGTTCTTCATGACGCGGCCGCCGGATTTCACCAGTTCGCCGCGGCCGGTGATGCAGCGGAACCCGAGCAGATGATCGCGCGCCGCGCCGGCTTTGATGCGCCGCGGGCCCGCAGCGTTCACCGCGATGACGCCGCCGATGGTGGCGCCGCCCGCTTCTGCGCCAAACAGCCGTCCGTAATCCATGGGCTCGAAGGCGAGCTGCTGTCCATGCTGATCGAGCAGCGCTTCGATCTCGCTCAGAGGAACGCCGGCGCGCGCCGAGAGCACGAGTTCATCGGGTTCATAGAGCGTCACGCCCGTCAGCGCGGCCGTGGAGAGCGCCTGCGCTTGCGGCGCGAAGCGGCCGAGCCCCGACTTGGAGCCGCCGCCGACGATCGCGCAGCAGTCGCCTTTCGCCTTCGCCGCGCTAATGGCGTCGACCGCGTCCGCCTCGTCGCGGATGTCGAGCGTCGCGCAAGCGGACTGCATTGCTAAAATCTCGGCAGGTTGGGAAAGGGCATTTTACCGCCCGAGACATGCATCATCCCGAGTTCAGCGCAGCGATGCAGCGTCGGAAACACCTTGCCCGGATTCAGCCGGCCCTCCGGATCAAAGGCGCATTTGAGCCGCATCTGCTGCGCGAGATCCACCTCGGTGAACATCTCGCCCATGAGGTCGCGCTTCTCGACGCCGACGCCATGTTCGCCAGTGAGAACGCCGCCGAGCGAGACGCACAGGCGCAAAATGTCGAAACCGAGCTTTTCCGCGCGCTCAATGTCGCCCTCTTTCGACGCGTCGTAGAGAATGAGCGGGTGGAGATTGCCGTCGCCGGCATGAAAGACGTTGGCGACGCTCAGCCCCTGCTCTTTGGCGAGCCGATCCATGCCGGCGAGCGCTTCCGGCAGCCGCGCCCGCGGGATCGTGCCGTCCATGCAAAGATAGTCGGGCGCGATGCAGCTCACCGCCGGAAAGGCGTTCTTGCGACCGGCCCAGAACTGCAGCCGCTCGGCCTCGCTGGTCGACGCCCGTATCGTGGTCGCCCCTTCCTCGCGCGCGATATCCTGCACGACGCCGACAAGATGATCGACTTCGGCCTGCGGCCCGTCGAGTTCGACGATGAGGAGCGCCTCGACGTCCAGCGGATAGCCGCAGGGCTGAAAGCGCTCGACCGCATGAATTGTCGCCTTGTCCATCATTTCGAGCCCCGCGGGGATGACGCCGCGCGCAATGATCGCGCCGACGCAGCGCGCCCCCGCCGCGACGCTCGCAAAGCCGAGCAGCAGTCCCCGCGCCATGGGCGGCTTCTGGAGCAGACGCACCGTCACCTCGGTGACGACGCCAAGCAAGCCTTCGGAGCCGGTCATCAGGCCGATAAGGTCATATCCCTCGCTGTCGAGATGCTTGCCGCCGAGCCGGATGAGGTCGCCGCCCATCAGCACGACGTCGAGTCCGAGGATATTGTTGGTCGTCAGGCCGTATTTCAGGCAGTGAACGCCGCCGGAATTCTCGGCGACATTGCCGCCGATCGAACAGGCGATCTGCGACGACGGATCCGGCGCGTAATAGAAGCCCTGCGCTTCGACGGCTTTCGAGATCGCCAGGTTCTGCACGCCCGGCTGCACGCGCGCGCAGCGGTTTTCATAGTCGATTTCGAGAATGCGATTGAACTTGGACATCCCGAGAAGAATGCCGTCTTCGAGCGGCATCGAACCGCCAGACAGCGACGTGCCAGCGCCGCGGGGCACGACCTTGACGTTCATCTCGGCGGCGAGCGCCATGATCGCGCGCACCTGTTCGACGCTCTCCGGCAGCGTGACGACCAGCGGGAGCGCCCGATACATGGTGAAGGCGTCACATTCGTAGGCGCGACGTGCGACCTCGTCGACGATCAGGCTTTCGGGCGGCAGCATGGCCCCGAGGCGCGCAATGAGTTCATTGCGCCGCGACATAATCGCCGGCTCGGGCTTCGGCATGAGAAGCGTCATGGACTCGCGCCTCCAACGCGAGCGAGAGCGCTGCTGAACCTGCAGCTCTTCGCCTAAGCGGCGATGGACCCAGCTCCGGGCCGCGCCCTATGGTTTGAACCGTTTAGAGGAGCCTCGAATTGCCCGCAAGCATGGTCCGATCGCGCAACCGTTAGAAATGCGCGGATTTCTGGCGCTTTTCATTAATCCGCCTATGCTAGGTGAGATCGATCGCACACGGAAACACGGGCCGAAGGGAAATGACCAAGACCATCCTCATCGTCGAGGATAACGAGCTCAATATGAAGCTCTTTAATGATCTCTTGGAAGCGAACGGCCATGCGACGCTGCAAACAAAGAGCGGCTTCGAGGCGATATCCCTAGCGCGCAGCCATCGGCCGGATCTGATCCTGATGGATATCCAGTTGCCCGAGATCAGCGGTCTGGAAGTCACTCGCATTCTCAAGGAGGACGACGATCTGCGCGCCATTCCCGTCATCGCGATCACCGCCTTCGCGATGAAGGGCGACGAGGAAAAGATCCTGCAGGGCGGCTGCGAAGCCTATTTGTCGAAACCGATTTCCGTGGCCAAATTCTTGGAAACCGTGAATTCCTTTCTCGCAGAGAAGCGCTGAGAGTTCTGTCTTCACCTGAGCGCGCGCGTTCGCGTCATGACAATCTGCCCGCGAAGGGCCGCGCATCGTGCAGCCGTTACCGTGACGGCTCTTGATCGCCCCTCGATGGTCCGGCCACGGCGGAGCGGCGACCCTCTTTGAGCGGGCTTGTTGAGCGGGCTTGCAGGCGACGCGCGGCTGAACTATACAGCGCGCGACGACGTCAAGCCGTCCGGCCTCCCCCAAGAGGCGTCCGAATAAAACGGGGCCATAGCTCAGTTGGGAGAGCGCTTCAATGGCATTGAAGAGGTCGTCGGTTCGATTCCGTCTGGCTCCACCACTATCCTAATTCGCTGTTTTAAAGTGGTTTTTCGAAGAAACCAACGGAATGGTTCTCGTCAAATCCCGGACTTGGCCCTAGCCGAATCGTAAGAGCGCCGCGCAGCCTCTGAGCGTCGCGGCCAGTCTCGGCGTGCAAAAATCATTCTGGGGTCGAAACGGGCGATCCCGCGACGAAACCTGGCGCGAGAGAACCATTCAAAGACGCTCAGCAAATGGACGAATTGAATACAAAATGCGTTTTCCGACGTGGGATGGCGCCGATCTCGCGACAATGGCGCTGCCCGCCAATGAGGTCGAGCGACGCCGTCGGCGCGACGGGCGACACTTCCAAAGAAGGAACTTGCGAAATGAAATTAAGACTCTGCGTTGCGACGATCATATCTTTGCTTTGCGCGGGTTGGGCCTTCGCTGAAGATGCGCCGGTGACATATCAATGCGAAGTCTCGGCTCAGCAGAGCGACGCAAGCCAGTCCGCGCCATTTTCCATTGAGATCAAAGGCGCTGCGGTGAAGCTGACTAACGTCAGCGCCCTTGATGGCAATTTTTCCCTCATTCGAAAGAATGACGCCTATTACGTCTTCAAAAATAAGAAGAATCAGGGGGGCAACATCAACCGTTCCAACGGCGCTGTGGAATTATATGCCGTTAACGCCGCCTCCCACGAGATGACGGTGTCGATCAACGGCGCGTGCGTCGAACAGAAATGACCTAGCATTTCGAGCCATCGTGCTCTTCTCCGCTCGATCTGATTTGCGATGCTCTCCTGAAGCTGCAAGGGAACCAATCCTAATGCTGGCGGTTCTAGTTCCGCGTTCTTGGATCAGCCATGCAGGGAAGACCACAGGCGACATCGCACCCTCCTGAGCGAAGCTTGCCGCCGAAGCTCGAGGTGAACTTGCACGTCAATGGCGTGGAACACCGCGTGTTCCTGCGGCCGTGGACCACCCTCCTCGACGCCCTTCGTGAAAATCTAGACCTCACCGGAACCAAGAAGGGTTGCGACCACGGCCAATGCGGCGCGTGCACGGTGCTGATCAACGGACGACGCGTGCTTTCATGTCTCACGCTCGCCGTCATGAAGGACGGCGCCAAGATCACCACCATTGAGGGATTGGCGCAAAATGGCGAGCTGCATCAGCTTCAGACCGCCTTCATTGCGCATGACGGCTTTCAATGCGGCTACTGCACGCCCGGACAGATCTGCTCGGCGGTGGGACTGATCGCCGAGGGCCGCGCGAAAACGAGTGATGAAATCAGAGAATTGATGAGCGGCAATATTTGTCGCTGCGGCTGCTATCCCAACATTCTGGCGGCGATCGAGGCGGTCATGCAAGGAGCGCAGACATGATCGATTTTGATTATGTCCGGGCGAACGACGTCGGCGACGCTCTTAGCCAGATTACGAAACATCAGGCTGCGAAGTTCATTGCGGGCGGCACCAATCTCATCGATCTGATGAAGGAGGACGTCGAACAACCGACGCGCTTAATCGACATCACAGGGCTGCCGCTTAACGAAATTCATGAGACGCAAACAGGGGGCCTGAAGATCGGCGCTCTTGTACCCAACAGCGATCTTGCTTACGACGAACGCATCACACAGCGTTATCCCCTTCTCTCGAGCGCCATTCTTGCGGGAGCCTCGCCTCAACTGCGCAACATGGCCTCGACCGGCGGCAATTTATTACAGCGAACGCGTTGTCTCTATTTTTACGACACCGCGACTCCCTGCAATAAGCGAAGTCCAGGGTCGGGCTGCGGGGCAGCAGAAGGCTTTAACCGCATGAATGCGATATTGGGTTGGAGCAAATCCTGTATCGCCGTTCACCCCTCGGATATGTGCGTCGCGCTCTCTGCGCTTGACGCCGTTGTCCATGTCTCCAGCGCGAAAGGCGATCGCGCCATCAACTCCACCGATTTTCACCGTTTGCCGGGCGACACGCCCGAAATCGACACAAATCTTGCTCGTGACGAGATCATAACGGCGGTCGAATTGCCATCCGAAAAGTTTGCTCGTCATTACAGCTATCTGAAGATTCGCGATCGGTTGTCCTACGCTTTCGCACTTGTTTCGGTCGCTGCTGCTCTGAAGATTGAAGAAGGGGCGATTACCTGCGCTCGCGTCGCATTGGGCGGCGTCGCCCACAAGCCGTGGCGCGTTCCTGCCGCCGAGCAGAGTCTCGTGGGCGAGCTAGCTGATCGAAAAGCATTCTCCAGCGCAGCCGATATCATCTTGCAGGGCGCTATCGGTTTTGCCCATAATCGCTTCAAAATCGAACTTGCGCGGCGGGCGATCGTCCGCGCCCTTGAGCAGGCGGCCGCCGGAACGCCGCAGTCCCAATCCGTGAAAGTGATCGTTTAGGTCCGCGCTATGTCTGTCGGAACAAACAGCATCGGAAAGCCGGTCTCGCGAATTGACGGTCCGGCAAAGGTCACGGGGCGGGCGAAATACGCCGCTGAATTTAGCGCGCCCGGCCTCGCCTATGGCGTTGTGGTCTCAAGCGTGGTCGCCAAAGGCCGAATTATAAGCATAGACCGAAGCGCGGCGCTCGCTGTGCCCGGTGTGATCGAAGTGTTCGCCCACGACAACAGGCCCTCCCTCCCCTCTTCGCATGAAAAATATACGGATCAAGTCGCCGCGCCGGGATCGCCCTTCCGCCCGCTTTACGACGGCGAGATTCTGTTCTCGGGGCAACCCGTGGCGCTCGTTGTTGCGGAGGAGCTCGAAATTGCGCGCTTTGCCGCGAGTCTTGTCGATATAAGATATGAAACTGAAGAGGCGGTCACCGATCTCGATACGCAGATCGACCAAGCTTTTGAGCCGCCGGAGAAGCGAGCGCCGGATTGGGATCCGCCCGCCCGCGGAGATGTCGACAGCGCCTTGTCGCGATCGCCCACGCGTATTCGAACAGAATATCGCACGCCGGTCGAGCACCATAACCCGATGGAAACCTTCGGGAGCACGGCGGTTTGGAACGACGGCCGCCTCACGGTCTATGATAAAACGCAGGGCGCGCCCAATTGCCAGGAATATTTGTGTAGCGTATTCGGCCTGGCCAAGGACAAAGTGCGGGTCTTGTCTCCCTATGTCGGTGGCGCCTTCGGAGCCGGTCTTAGGCCAAATTATCAGCTGTTCATGGCGGCGCTCGCCGCCATTGGCCTCAAGCGATCGGTCAGGGTCACGCTGACGCGCCAGCAGATGTTCACGCTTGGCTATCGTCCGCAAACACTCCAGACGCTAACGCTGGGAGCCGAGAACGATGGACGATTGGTGGCCGTGAAGCATGATGCGATCGCCAATACGTCTCGCTTTGAAGACTACCAGGAGCCCACCGTCGTTTGGTCTGGCGCGCTTTATTCATGCGATCACTCGACGGTCACGTCGAGGCTTGCACGGCTCGATCTCTTCACGCCTTGTGACATGCGGGCGCCCGGCGGCGCTGTCGGCATGTATGCGCTTGAAAGCGCTATGGACGAACTCAGCTATGCGGTTGGCGTCGATCCATTAGAACTTCGCCTCAAGAATTATTCCGAGAGGGATCAGAACAAAAACAGGCCTATTTCGAGCAAGGCGTTGAAGGACTGCTATCTGCAGGGCGCCGAGCGCTTCGGCTGGTCCAAGCGTCGGCCCGAGCCGCGTTCGATGCGAGAGGGACGCGAACTGATCGGCTACGGCATGGCGACGGGGATTTGGTCAGCGTTTTTTGTGCCGACGAGCGCCAGGGCGATTCTCGCGCCTGACGGGACATTGGAAATCGCCTGCGCCACGGCCGACATTGGCACCGGGACCTACACGATTCTGGCCCAGATTGGCGCTGAAATGCTCGGCCTTCCGCTCGACAAAGTCATTGTCAAAATTGGCGATTCCGATTTGCCGAGCGCTCCTGTCGAAGGCGGATCCTGGACGGCCGCCTCCGCCGGCTCAGCGGTGGTGGAGGCATGTAAAGGCATACGCAAAGAACTTCTCAAGCACGCAAGCGCGATCAATAGCTCACCACTCCAGGGCGTCGACGTTGCGGATGTGACGATAGTCGACGGTCAAATCCGAATGACGAGCGATCCCTCTCGCGCCATGCCGCTGTCGGAAGTAGTGATGGGTCTCAAGGAACCCATCAGGTCGGAAGTGTCGGCGGCGCCAGATGAGCGCGCCTTGGAAGAATATTCGCATTACGCGCATTCGGCGGTGTTCGCCGAGGTGCGGCTCGATGAGGAGCTTGGCATGCTGCGCGTCGCGCGCGTCGTCAGCGCGGTCGCGGCGGGGCGCATTTTGAATCCTAAAACAGCACGCAGTCAGATCCTTGGCGCCGTCGTCGGCGGCATCGGCATGGCGCTTCACGAAGAGACGGTGATCGACCATCGATACGGTCGGTTCATGAATCACAATCTCGCGGAATACCACGTGCCGGTGCATGCCGACGTCCACGCCATCGACGTTATTTTTGTCGACGAGCAGGAGCATCGGCTAAACCCGCTCGGCGTGAAGGGCGTCGGCGAAATCGGCATCGTCGGCACGGCCGCCGCGATCGCCAATGCAGTCTTTCACGCCACCGGCGTGCGCGTCCGCGATCTTCCGATCACCATCGATAAGCTGCTCGAGTTGAGGCAGCCCACGAGCAACCACGCGGCGTAAATGAATTATGTCCCAGACCATGGCCGGGCAAGAGACGCGCTGACGAGCGCCCGCAGCCGGCTGCAGGAATTCGGAGAGGCGGCGTTGGCGACCGTCGTCTCCACCTGGGGTTCGTCGCCCGTGCCGGTCGGCGGCCAAATGGCCATCGGTCCAGGCGGACAATTCGAGGGCTCTGTCTCCGGCGGTTGCGTCGAAGCGGACGTGATTACCGAAGCGGCGGACGTTCTGGCGCGCGACAAGGCGAGACTGCTGGAGTTCGGAGTCGGAGAGGAACGGGCGTGGAAGGCCGGCCTGCCCTGCGGCGGCGCTATCAGCATCTATGTCGAGCCGCTGCGGCGTGAGCGAGATTCAGCTTTTCTCGACAGAGTATTTTCAGCACGCCGCGCGCGGACGTCGCTTGCCGTGCTCACGACGCTTGCGACCGGCGAGCGGCGCCTATTCGACGCCGGGGAACCGATGCCGACTGAGATCGACCAATGCCTCGTTTCGGGTGAAAGTCGGCTTCTCTCTCTCGGCGATGCGCCGGTCTTCTTGCACGCGCTCACCCCGCCAGTTCGCGTGGTCATTATCGGCGCGACGCATGTCGGCCAAGTCCTCGCTGATCTCGCGAACCGCATTGGCTATGACGTCGTCGTCGTCGACCCGCGCGCCGCATTTGCCAGCGCCGACCGCCTCGGCGATCTCAAAAGTCTCACCGACTGGCCTGAAATCTCGCTGAAGTCCTTGGGGCTCGACCCAAGGACCGCAGTGGTCGCTCTGACCCACGCAGCCGCCATTGACGATGAAGCGCTCACCGAGGCGCTGCGCTCGCACTGTCTGTATATTGGCGCCCTGGGCTCGACGCGGACACACGCGAAGCGCCTGCAACGCCTCGTCGCCGCAGGCTTCAACGATACGGAGCTGGCGCGCATCAGCGCCCCGGTCGGACTGCCGATTGGCGCGAAGGGACCAGCTGAGATCGCCGTCTCGATTCTCGCTGAAATTGTCAAGGTCGCGCGCGCAACGAGGCAAGGGTGAACATTGCAGCTGTGCTTTTGGCTGCTGGAGCCTCGAAGCGGTTTGGGGAGAGCAACAAGCTTCTCTGCGACCTTGGCGGGAAGCCGCTCATCCGCAGGGTGGCCGAAGCAATCGTCTGCAGCGGCGTTGAAGTTGTCGTCGTTACCGGCTGCGATCACCCGCGGATCGAAAACGCTCTCGAAGGCTTGCCGCTTCGATTTGCACATAATCTGAACTGGGAAAGCGGCATGGGATCGTCGATCGCCGTCGGCGTCATGGCGCTCGGCCAGCAAGTTCAAGGGGCGTTTGTGGTGCCGGGCGATCTGCCTTTTTTGACATCGGATCTGATCAAAGACCTGACGGCCGATTTTATTGAAAGCCGGGGCGCTTTGATCACCTATCCAACGACGTCAAAGGGTGAGCAGCGTAACCCGGTTTTGTGGCCCCGGCGATTCTTCGCCTCGCTGGCGTCGCTCTCTGGGTCGCCGGGCGCCAAGCATTTGCTGCAGAACTGCGAGGATTCTCAAAAGCAGGCGCTCGTCCTTGATGAAGGCGCCCATATCGACATTGATGTGCCCACTGATTTGGAAGCTGCGCGTTTGCGATGGAAAATCGCGAGTCCTTAAAGGGCTTTTGCGCCCGCTGGCGCTACTCGGTCCCCAAGGCGTTCAGCGAAGTTTGCTTCTTGGATCGTCGTTCGCGTCCATATATTCGAGTCCCAATGGACCCATGGCCGTCACCTGCGTGACATACTCGCCAGACTTTGCCCAATGAAAATGCGCCGTATCGCCGGGCAGAATGATGACGCTGCCTGGTGGATAGGCGTTGACCTTTTCGCCGTCAAATCGATCGCCGAGGCCGATATAGAAAACGCCTGACATGACCGTGTAGACTCGGTCTTCAGGATGTCTATGCGGCATGAGTTTCACGCCCGAAGGCACCCTGACCCTTATCAAGTAAGGCCCTGCTTGTGCGGGATCTCCAACAAGCACGGCCAGTCGCGCCTGGGGAGGAAAGCCGGGAAAGGGTTTCCAGTCGATGTCTTCCGGCAGAATCGTTCTAAAATCGGCTTGACCTGGCTGGTGGCTTCGATCCATCGCGCCCTCCGGCCGCGAGAACCCGCGCGACTGCGTTGGGGCTTCCATGCACATCAAAGAGCGGCGCCACCTTGATGTGTGCGGCTCAGGGAATATGTTGCAGCATAAGCGGCCATCAAGCGATTGACGTTCGAGACGACCTCCCGCGCTGGATACTTCCAGCGCCGCAGAAACTGCAGGCTCAGTCATGCCCTATGAGCTCTATTATTGGCCCGGCATTCAGGGACGTGGAGAGTTCGTGAGGCTCGTGCTGGAAGAGGCCGGCGCCAGCTACATTGATATGGCGCGTGAGCCAAACGCCGAGGCGACGCTTGTGGCTTTTCTCGAGCGAACCGACCTCGCCCATCCGTCATTCGCACCGCCGTTCTTGAAAGACGGACAGGTGGTCATCGGACAGACCGCCGCAATATTGCTTTATCTCGGAGATCGTCACGATCTCGCTCCGAGCGACGCGGCGCGCAGACTTTGGGTTCACCAAATTCAGTTGACGATCGCTGACCTGGTCGGCGAGGCTCACGACACCCATCACCCGTTGGGCGGCGATTTGTACTACGAGGAGCAGAAACCCGAGGCCTCACGCAGAGCGAAGTGGTTCCGCGAGGAAAGGATACAAAAATATCTCGATTGGTTCGAAACGATCCTCGCCCGCAATCCCGACGGCGACGCGCACCTCGTCGGCGATACCTTAAGCTACGTCGATCTCTCCCTATTCCAAACCGTCGAAGGCTTGCTCTATGCGTTTCCCGACACAACAAAACCCATCCTCGCCAAGTCGCCGCGCGTGTCCGCCCTTTGCATGATGGTCGCACAACGCCCGCGCATTCGCGCATACCTCGATAGCGATCGCAGGGTGAAATTCAACGAGCAAGGTATATTTCGTCACTATCCTGAACTCGATGACTGATCAGCGGGATCAATCCCTGCACGGACCTTAGATTGATCGCCTCGCCCTATATGCTCACCTTGTCCGGGCATGCCGCTCGGGTTCGGCTTGCTTCTTGGAGAGATCTTGATGGGTGGATTAGCCTTGGTTCCGGATTCGCCGTTTTCGGCGAGCGCCTCCAACGCCTTGAGCGATCGTCTTTTTGAAACCCGCAGGCTTTCGATCGAACTTGCGGCTCCGCTCAGCGCCGAAGACATGGTCGTCCAAGCGATGGAGGACGCCAGCCCCATCAAATGGCATCTCGCTCATACGACCTGGTTTTTTGAGACCTTTGTCTTGACGCCGTATCTAACAGACTATTCGCTATTCGATGAGGCGTTCAACTATTGCTTCAACTCGTATTATGAGCACCTTGGCGCTCGGCAGCCGAGGCCGAAGCGCGGACTTCTCACTAGGCCGTCGCTCGATCGCGTTCTCGCCTATCGGCAGCATGTGGACTTGGCGTTGACGCAGCTCCTTGCTGATCAAACCGAGGCGCCGCCAGCGTTGATTCATACGCTCGAGGTTGGGATCAATCACGAGCAGCAACATCAGGAGCTGATGCTCACAGACATCCTCTCCCTTTTCGCTGCGAATCCCCTAAAGCCAGCCTACCGCCCGCCGCAGCCACGCTCCGTTCCCGCGCCAAGCGAACCGCTACGCTGGATCGATTTTGCCGGCGGCGTCTATCCGATCGGTCACCAGGGAAAGGGTTTTGCTTGGGACAATGAGGGCCCCCGCCATGATGTGCTCCTGCGCCCGTTTCGGCTTGCTGACCGCCTGGTCACAAACCGGGAGTGGTTGGCATTCGTCGACGACGGCGGCTACGAGACCGCGACCCTATGGCTGTCCGATGGCTGGGCCGCGATCATGCGCGAAAACTGGCATGCGCCACTCTATTGGGAGTTTCGTGACGAAGAGTGGTTTGAGTTGTCGCTCGAAGGATCGCAGCCGCTAAGCCTCGACGCGCCGGTTGCGCATGTGAGCTACTACGAAGCCGATGCTTTTGCGCGATGGTCTGGCAAGCGATTGCCGACCGAATTCGAATGGGAGGTCGCCGCGGCCACAGCGCCCAACAAGGGAAACTTTCTTCAAAGGGGGGCTGCATTGCGCCCGTTGCCGGCTGAAGCCGAACCCAATGGGTCGCCGCGTCAGATGTTCGGCGATGTCTGGGAATGGACCCAGAGCGCCTATCTGCCCTATCCGGGCTATCGCGCCCCCGAGGGAGCGCTCGGAGAATACAACGGCAAGTTCATGGTTGGTCAGCATGTGTTGCGCGGCGGCTCCTGTGTGACCCCGCAAGGTCACATCCGCCCGAGCTATCGCAATTTCTTTTATCCCCATCAGCGTTGGCAGTTTTTAGGCCTGCGCCTCGCTTCGGAGGTTGCCTGATGTCGAAGGCCTCGGAACGCTCAGCGCCGCTCGTGCGGCAAGCGGACGACTTCGCCGTTAGCGTCCTGGAGGGCCTGTCCCGGCCGAAGAAGAGTCTTCCCTGTCGCTTCCTGTATGACGCCGCAGGCAGCGCGCTCTTCGAAGACATTACGCGGCAGCCCGAGTACTATCCCACGAGAGTCGAAGTTGGGATTCTCACAGCCAATGCGATGCAGATGATCGAGGGAGCGGTCGGAGAGACGGTTCTCGTCGAGTTCGGCTCCGGTTCGAGCATCAAGACGGAAATCCTGCTGGGACATATGCGGCGACTACACGCTTATGTGCCGATCGATATTTCGGAAAGCGCTCTCAGAGATGCCCGAGAGCGGCTGACGGCGCGATTTTCCGGGCTCAATATTCAGCTGCTACTGGCCGATTTTTCGCATCCGATCGAGCTTCCTCCCGAATTGGCGCCACGGCCTAAGCTGGGATTTTTCCCTGGATCGACGATCGGCAATTTCGTCCCTGCGGAGGCGACGCAGTTGCTACGCGCGATGCGAGAGACGCTTTCGCCGCGCGGAAAGCTGATCATCGGCGTCGATCTGAAAAAAGACGTTCGCCAGCTTGTTGCGGCTTACGATGACGCAAATGGCGTCACCGCCGCCTTCAATCTCAATCTCCTTGCGCGCATCAATCGTGAACTCGATGCGACGTTCGATCTTCAAGCTTTTCGCCATGCGGCGACCTACGAGCCCTTCGAAGGACGCATTGAGATGCATCTCGTCAGTTTGAAGGATCAGGACGTCTGGGTGGCGGGAAGAAAAATTCGCTTCCGGGAAGCGGAGACGATTCACACCGAAAGCGCTTACAAATACACGATCGAGGAGTTCCATCTGATCACGCAGGCGGCGGGGTGGACCCCTCTGCGCGTATGGAAAGATGACCTAAGCTTGTTCAGCGTACATAAATTGGTCGCGCCTTGAGCGGAGGGCGACGCAGCCGGGACGCGTTAAATGACTGCGACCAAGGTGAGCGAAGCAGAGCGAAACGCTTGGCCAGCGTTGCCTTACTTGGCTTGGCGAGAGACCTATACGACTCTGCATCTCTGGACTCAGATCGTCGGCAAGATCCGGTTGTCGCTGACTCCCTGGCAAAACCACTCCTGGCACGTTGCGCTTTATGTGACGACGCGTGGCCTCACCACGTCGCCAATCGCATATGGCGCAAGCGTCTTTCAGATTGATTTCGATTTTATAGATCACGTGCTTCGCATAACCACGAGCGATGGCGACGAACGCCAAATGCAGCTCCGATCTCAGACTGTCGCCGACTTTTACGCGCATCTTTTCAGCAGGCTCGAAGAGTTGGGGATTTTTGTGCGCATCAACGAACATCCCAACGAGATATCAGATGCGCTTCCCTTCACCGCGGACCGGATTCATGCCGACTACGATCCTGTCTATGCAAACTGCTTTTGGAGATTGCTTGTGCAAGCTGATCGCGTCTTCAAAACCTTTCGCACGGGCTTCGTCGGCAAGGTCAGCCCTGTGCATTTTTTTTGGGGCAGTTTTGATTTGGCGGTGACCAGGTTTTCTGGTCGCCGTGCGCCGCGCCATCCCGGGGGCGTTCCAAATCTTGCGGACGTTGTTGTGCGCGAAGCTTACTCGCATGAGGTGAGCAGCGCGGGCTTTTGGCCTGGCGGCGGCTCGATCGACTTTCCCGCTTTCTATTCCTACGCCTATCCCGCGCCGCCTGGATTCGATCGCGCTAAGGTTGAACCCGACGACGCATTTTTTAGCCAGGATCTCAAGGAATTCATCCTGCCCTACGACATCGTGCGAAACGCCGAACATCCAGATGCGACACTGCTGCGCTTTTTGCAAAGCACATATGACGCTGCCGCCGACGCCGGCGGATGGGACCGCGTGGCGCTCGAATGTCCATTAGGACATGTCGGCGTCCCGCGTCCCATTCGCGGATAAGGTGTTCTACCGATCCGCGTGCGACATTCTGTTTTTTTCACACTCGGATCTAGGACCCCGAGCCGGTCCTCGCTGACCTTGCCGCGGCATGTCGGCACTCGATCAAACCATGGCTTTGCGCTAAGCTTTCCTTCGATTCACGAATTCATTCGTCCCCCGACCGATGGAGATCTTAAATGCGGCATTCTCTTCCACGCAGGCTTCTCGCTGAATTTCTTGGGACTTTTTGGCTCGTGTTCGGCGGCTGCGGCAGCGCGGTGATTTCCGCCGGCTTTCCCCAGCTCGGCATCGGCTTTCTCGGCGTGGCGCTCGCCTTCGGACTCACGGTGCTGACGGGCGCTTACGCCTTCGGCCCCGTATCTGGCGGCCATTTCAACCCGGCGGTGACGCTCGGCGTCGCGACGGCCGGCCGCTTCTCCTGGAAGGACGTCGGACCCTTCTGGATAGTGCAGCTTCTCGGCGCGACATTTGCGGCGTTCGTGCTGCTCAAGATCGCTCAGGGCAACATTGATTTTTCGCTCGCCAACGGCTTTGCCGCCAACGGTTATGACGAACATTCCCCCGCTGGATACACATGGCAGTCTGGCCTTCTTGCGGAAATCGTGCTGACGGCGTTTTTCCTGCTTGTCATTCTGGGAACGACGGAAGGTCGCGCGCCGGTCGCCTTCGCGCCAATCGCCATCGGATTGGCGCTGACGCTGATCCATCTGGTCGACATCCCCATCACCAACGCTTCGGTGAATCCTGCGCGCTCGACAAGCCAGGCGCTCTTCGTCGGCGGCTGGGCCCTCGAACAACTCTGGCTATTCTGGGTCGCGCCGCTTGTCGGCGCCGTCATCGGGGGACTCATTCATCGCTTTGCCCTTGCTGATGACTGAGCGACACGAAGCGACCTCCTGATTTATACGCAATCAGTGGACGCTGGGCTTCGCCGCAGCGTCCCTGACACACTTCTTCGTGAAGCTCGTCCGAGCTGCGCCTGATAGTTTCTTTTCAGTTGCAGCCACATCGCAGGCGCTCGCAGCGGCGTCTCTGTCGCACTTTCTCATAAAACTTTTCTGCGCTGCGCCGTGCAGCTTCTTTTCCGTCGCCTGGGCGGCGCAGTCCGGGCCAGCCGGCGTTGTTTGTGCGAACGCGGCGGCCGAAATCAAAGCGCCAGCGACGCATATACTGACGGTCAAAATTCTTCTCGACATGTTGTCCTCCTATATTTTTCGCGTGCAATTGCAATGATACCGAGGCAAGTTCGCGCAATGGCGACGGTCTCCTGACATGACTTGAGCCCGTGATCGACGACCCACGCGCCGACGACGTCAACGCTCTATGAGAGTGTTAGCGGCGTCGCTGTCTTCGCGCGCTCGCGCTTCCGCTAAAAAGAACGGCCTGTCCGTTTCCAGCCCCTCCAACAGATCACGTAATCGATCGGGAAGCGGCTCGCGAAGAACGTCGTCGTACGTTTGCCGTAGCAATTCGCCGATTTCATCGCCGACCTTTCGGTCACGCATAGGGGACCGACGCATGTTACGCCTCCACTCGTCCATAGCGGACGTGGTTAGCGTCGACTTAGGTTGCGGCCATAATGTGAGCGACGCTCCCGGGCGGGCCCGCAAGAGGCGATTTGTAAAATTTATGGTAAATAAGACACATCGGATCCTGCTCAATCGGCCCGCCATCCGTCTTCGGCGGCGGCAGCTATTCGCATGGCGCTCTTGTCAGCGTTGAAGGCAAAGCAATCTTTGACCGCGGTAAAAGGCCGAGCTCGAGTGGGCGCTTTCAATATCGATCGATGTGGCGCTATGCCTGTGCAGAGCGTTGTTTTCTCTCTCGGAGGATCGCGTATGTGTCAGGCGTGTGGCTTTACCGATATTGTTCATGGAAGCAAAATGCTCCGCAGAGCCTTTGTGTTCGGCGCCGCCACGGCGGGCGCGCTGACGGTCGTTGGAAGCGCGAGCGCCCAGGGCCGAAAATCCAAGTCGAAACAAGCCAAGCCGAGTAGCGCGCCGCCCAAGCCTGAGAATGTGATGAGTCCGGACGACGCGTTGGCGCGGCTGCTGGAGGGCAACAGGCGATATCAGAAGGGTATCGCAAGACGGCACGACTTCTTCGCCGAGCGCGAGGCCCTCGTCGGCGGACAAAATCCCTACGCCGCGGTTCTCAGCTGTGCCGATTCCCGGATTGCGCCGGAATACGCCTTTGACAGTTCGCGCGGAGATCTCTTCGTCGTTCGCGTCGCCGGCAACTTCGCGAACCCGGACAATATCGCGAGCTTGGAATATGCGGTGGAGGTGCTGAAGACGCCTGTGATTCTGGTGCTCTGTCACGAAGCCTGCGGCGCGGTTAAATCGGCGATTTCCTCGATACAGGATCATACGACTTTGCCTGGCCACCTTCCCTCGCTCGTCGCTGCTCTGGCGCCGGCGGTCAAAGCCGTCGCCGGCCGACCAGGCGATCCGTTGGAAAACGCGACGATGGAAAACGCGCGGCTATGTGTTGAGACGTTGAAGACCGCAACGCCTTTGCTCAGCGCCGCTTTCAATGAAAAGCGCTTCAAAATCGCGAGCGGAATTTACCGGCTCGGCGACGGTCGTGTGGATCTTTTTGCGTGAAGCTAATTACGCAAGAATGCGCCGATCAATCTGCGCAATCGAAGTGACGCCCGTCAAAGTCATCGCCACGCGCATTTCTTTGGCGAAGATCTCGAGCATATTCTCGACGCCCTCCTGTCCAGCCGCCGCCAACGCATATGCGGCGGCGCGGCCAAGCAGGACGCCCTTTGCGCCGAGCGCCAGCATGCGCACCACGTCCAGTCCGGACCGCACGCCCGAATCGGCAAATACTTCGAGATCGCTTCCGACGGCGTCGACGATCGGCGGCAAGGCTTTGACCGTTGAGAGCGCGCCGTCGAGCTGTCGTCCGCCGTGATTGGAAACGATGATTCCATTCGCTCCAAACCGCACGGCGTCCCGTGCATCCTCGGGATCCAATATGCCCTTGAGGATCAAAGGCCCCTTCCAGAACTCGCGGATCCATTCGAGGTCCGACCAGCTGATCGATGGATCAATGTTTTTTCCAAGCCAGCCGATGTAATCCTGCAGTCCGGTCGCCTTGCCGAGATATTTTGAGATGTTGCCGAGATCGTGCGGTCGGCCCCTGATCCCCACGTCAAAGGACCAGCCCGGTTTCGCGATCGCCTGAAGAAAGCGCCGCGGTCTGGCGATGGGCCCTGACAGACCGGAATGGGCGTCGCGGTAGCGCGATCCATGCACGGGAAGGTCTACCGTGAAGACAAGTTTGTTTATGCCTGCGCGCTGGGCCCGCTCCAGCATCGACTGCATGAATCCGCGGTCTTTGAGCACGTAGAGCTGGAACCAGAGGGTTCCTGCGGCGCATTGCGACGCGACTTCTTCGAGCGAACAGACCGAGAGCGTCGACAGCACGTACGGAATGCCCTTCTTCGCCGCAGCATTGGCCGCCTGGACCTCACCCCGACGAGCAAACATCCCGCTCAGCCCGACAGGCGCCAGGATCACGGGAAGCTCGGAAGGCTGACCGAACCATTCCGTCGCGAGACTGAGGCCGGTAACGTTCTTCAACACGCGCTGTCTGAGGTTCACCGCTCTCAAATCAGCGACATTGGCCTGCAGGGTGTCTTCGGCGTTCGCCCCGCCATCGATATAATCAAAGAGGAAGCGCGGCAGCTTGCGCTGTGCGACCTTTCGATAATCCGAAGCCGACGAAACAATCATCCGATTCCCCAAAGACTGGTCGGGCGCTGGAGCGCGAGCCTACGCCTGAACGCACAGGCGCGCATCGAGGGCTCACGCCTTCCGCCTTGATCGCAGGAGCGCGGCGCATCGTCAAACCGATCTATCGTCTTTGGACCCTTGCAGCTTCGTCAAAGCTCAAGAGCGCTTCGCCTGCGAGCCGGCCTGGCGCCGCGAATGGATGGATTAGCAACACGCGGCGCGCGGCGCGGCGACGGCGACGTGGCGCTGGGCGTGATCCATGAGAAGGTTTTGGACAAAGCTCAGCTTTTCTTTCACGACCGAGGAAATCACGAAGGGATAGATATCGGGCTGACCCATAGATCGGTTGATGTTGTTCAACGCGAACGAAATATCCAGCCAACTATCGACCATCTCATTGATGTCGGGATAGCCGTAGGGATCAAATTCGACCCGCGCCGAAGAACCGTCGTCCCGCCGCACCACGAGCCCCGCGCTACGACCGGTTTCGAGCGTGTCGACGATATGGAGATAATGCGCGAAGGTTTCCGCAAAATCTTCCCATGCATGACAAGAGGCGTATGCGCTTATGTGCTTTTGTCGCCAGTCGCCTGGAGGCCCTTCCTCATAATGTCTCTTTAGGGCGGCGGCATAGTCTTCCCGCTCGTCCCCAAAGAGTTCACGAAACGGCCGAAGATATTGCGAGTGCGGCACGATGCGATCCCAATAATAATGGCCGATCTCATGCCTGAAATGTCCGAGCAACGTACGATAGGGCTCACCCATCTCATCGCGCATTTTTTCCCGGACGGGGTCGTCCGCTTCCTTCAAAGCGATCGTAATCAGTCCGGAGTCATGGCCGGTCAGCACCGGCCGTTGCGACGCCTCCTCAGCCAAGAAATCAAAGACGAGCGGCTCGCCGTCGTTCTCGGACGCCGTTGGCGCAGGAAGATTCAGTCTGATCAGGCTGTAAAAGAGCCTCCGTTTAGCGGCTTCGATTTTCCGCCACGCGGCGTGGCGCTTGTCGTCCGACAAATCAGGCACGGTTCGATTATGCTGGCAGGCGAAGCAATACTCCGAGGGACCGCCCTTTTCGACCATCCAATTACATCCGTGCAGCTCCCAGTTCTTGCAGAAGCGATATTCGCGAGCGCCGTCAGCGTGCGCGCGCCATCCGTTACCGACGGGTTCGACTGCGGTCATCTCGCCATGCTTCGGCAAATAGCCGAGCGTGTGCCCGCAACTTTCGCATTTGGTGTTCTCAAAAAGTATGCTCTGGCGGCAAACCTGGCATCGAAAGGCTTTCATGGAGGATCTTTCCGAACCGCGCGTGCGGCCTTAACTGCGCTGCTGGGCGGAATGTTCCTGGTCACGACAGAGCGGCGGTCGCTCGGGAACTCGGTCTTCCGGAGCATCCTATACCGGCGCCAATTGAATGCGCAGCCCGTATTCACCTGCTAGGCTAATTGCCGCAATTTCGGACAAAGCCGCCATTTTGGCGGCTCTTCAGATTGACACTGCGCGGCGCGGCCCCGCTAACTCCCCCAGTCGCCCTGCGCCAGTTCTTGAGAGAATGGCGCTGAAACGAGACGCTGATTAACGTGTCGATCCAGATCGCTCTTCACCACATCACCCACTACAAATATGACCGCCCGGTCGCGCTAGGTCCGCAGATCGTCCGTCTGCGGCCGGCTCCGCATTGCCGCACGAAAATCTTGAGCTATTCGCTCAAGATCGCGCCTTCGGAATATTTCATAAACTGGCAGCAGGACCCGCACGGGAATTGGCTGGCGCGTCTGGTGTTCCCCGATAGCGCGAGCGAATTCAAGATTGAGGTCGATCTGCTGGCGGATCTCGCCGTCTATAATCCGTTCGATTTCTTCATCGAGCCTTATGCGGAAGAATTCCCGTTCGCTTATCCGGACGAACAGAAAATTGAGCTTGCCGCCTATCTTGAACCCGACGACGTCGGGCCTCTGACGGAAGACTTCGTCCGAAGCCTTCCGCGGCAAAAAATGCGGACAATTGATTTTCTCGTCGAACTCAACGCGCGGCTGCACCGCGACATTCGCTACGTCATCCGGATGGAGCCTGGCGTGCAGGCGCCGGAAGAGACTCTCGCGCTGGGATCGGGTTCGTGCCGCGATTCCGCTTGGCTTCTCGTTCAGATCTTGCGCAAGCTCGGTCTCGCCGCACGTTTCGTCTCCGGCTACCTCATCCAGTTAAAGGCCGATGTCGATCCGATTGAAGGCCCGAAGGGAACCGATCACGACTTCACCGATCTGCACGCTTGGGCGGAAGTTTTTCTGCCCGGCGCTGGTTGGATCGGTCTCGACGCGACGTCGGGACTGTTTTGTGGCGAAGGTCATCTGCCGCTATGCAGCGCGCCGCACTATCGTTCCGCCGCGCCTCTGTCGGGGCTCGTAGAGCCTGCCCAAGTCGAGTTCGGTTTCGAGATGCGCGTCGATCGCATCAATGAGGCGCCGCGCATCACCGCGCCCTTTTCAGATGACGCATGGAGCCGGCTTGACGCCCTGGGCGAAAGCGTCGACGCGGACCTAAAAGCGCTCGACGTTCGCCTCACCATGGGCGGCGAGCCGACGTTCGTCTCGATCGACGACTTCGAGTCCCCAGAATGGAACACGGCGGCGACCGGCCCCACCAAGCGAGAGCGGGCCGACGACCTTATTCGCATGCTGCGCGAACGCTTTGCGCCAAACGGGTTTCTGCATTACGGCCAGGGCAAATGGTATCCCGGCGAAAGCCTGCCGCGCTGGGCCTTCGGGCTTTACTGGCGCCGGGACGGCAAACCGATTTGGTCGCAGCCGCAACTGATCGCCGATATCGCCGAGCCGAAAGGCGCGACCACGGCAGCAGCGGAAGTCTTTGTGCACGATCTTGCCGAGCGTCTCGGGGTGGGCGCCGAACATGCCTTGCCGGCTTACGAAGATCCTGCGCATTGGATGGTCAAGGAGAGCGTCCTCCCGATCAATGTCGATCCCTCCGATCCCAAGATCGACGACGCGGAGGAGCGCTCGCGCATGATGCGGGTGTTCGAACGCGGCCTGAGCAAGCCGACCGGCTTCGTTCTACCAATTCAGCGCTGGAATGCGCGCGCCGAGTCACAGTCGCGCTGGACCTCGGAGAAGTGGACGCTGCGCCGCGGAAAACTGTTCTTGGCGCCGGGCGATTCGCCTATCGGACTGCGGCTCCCGGTCGCATCCTTGCCCAAGCTCCCCGAAAGCGAATATCCGTTCATCTATCCGCAGGATCCCTTCGCGCCCCGCGAGCCGCTGCCCGAACCCGGCCATTTTCGCCGCATTCAGGCCGGCGGGGCGACGCCCGGGGGTCCCGCGCGCCAGGACGTACATGAACAGTCCATTGTCGAAGGGGCCGTGCGCACCGCTTTCACCATAGAACCACGAGACGGCAATCTCTGCGTGTTCATGCCGCCGGTCGAAACGCTCGAGGATTATCTCGAACTGCTCGAGGCGGTGGAAGAGAGCGCCAAGGCGACCGGGCTGCCGCTCTACATCGAAGGCTATCCGCCGCCCGACGACCCCCGCCTCGAAGTGATCAAGGTGACGCCTGATCCCGGCGTCATCGAGGTCAATGTTCACCCGGCCGCCACATGGCGGGAGGCCGTCGAAACGACGACCGCGCTCTATGAGGACGCGCGGCAGGCGCGGTTGACGACCGCCAAATTCATGATCGACGGCCGACAGATCGGCTCGGGCGGCGGCAATCATGTCGTGCTTGGGGGCAAAACGGCGGCCGACTCGCCCTTCCTGCGCCGCCCCGATCTGTTGAAGAGTCTGGTGCTCTATTGGCAGCGGCATCCCTCCTTATCCTATCTGTTCTCCGGCCTGTTCATCGGCCCCACCAGCCAGTCGCCGCGCGTCGACGAGGCGCGCCACGACTCGCTGTATGAGCTGGAGATCGCCCTGGCGCAGGTGCCGTCTCCCGGCGAAGGCTATGTGCCGCCGTGGCTCGTCGATCGGTTGTTCCGCAATCTGCTGGTCGATGTCGGCGGCAACACCCATCGCGCCGAAATCTGCATCGACAAGCTCTATTCGCCCGACGGACCGACGGGGCGTCTCGGGCTCGTCGAATTCCGCGCCTTCGAAATGCCGCCGGACGCCCGCATGAGTCTCGCGCAGCAGCTGTTGCTGCGCGCGCTCGTCGCATGGTTCTGGCGGGAGCCGCAGCACGGCGATCTGGTGCGCTGGGGAACGGCGCTGCACGACAAATTCATGCTGCCGCATTTCGTCTGGCAGGACTTTCTCGGCGTGATCGATGATCTGCGCCGCGCCGGCTACGACTTCGAAGAGGAATGGTTCGAGGCGCAGCGCGAGTTCCGCTTCCCGCTCGCCGGAAGCGTCGAGCACGGCGGCGTTCATCTGGAGATCCGCGGCGCGCTCGAACCCTGGCATGTGATGGGCGAGGAAGGCGCGAATGGCGCCACGGTGCGCTACGTCGACTCGTCGCTCGAGCGGTTGCAGGTCAAGGCCAAGGGCCTCGTTCCCGGCCGGCACGTCATCGCCTGCAACGGACGCCGCGTGCCGATGACCAACACCGGCGTCCCCGGCGAGGCGGTGGCGGGCGTGCGCTTCAAGGCCTGGCAGCCGCCGTCAGGCCTGCATCCGACGCTGCCGGTCCATGCGCCCTTGACCTTCGACGTCATCGACGGCTGGAGCAGGCGTTCACTGGGCGGCTGCGTATATCACGCGACGCACCCTGGGGGCCGCAATTACGACGCCTTCCCCGTCAACAGTAACGAAGCCGAAGCGCGGCGCTTGGCGCGATTTCAGGATCATGGGCACACGCCCGGGCCTGCCGATCCGCCGCGCGAGGAGCCAGGCCAAGAGTTTCCGCTGACGCTGGATCTTCGGAGGAGCATTGTCCGCTGAGCGGCCCATTGAAACGGACAAGGCGTCGCAGCGCGTTGCCGCCTGGATCGCGCAATATGCGCCGATGCGCGACGCGCCGGATGAGCTTCTCGACCCAGATGGATGTCCGCGTGCGCACTGGCTCCAATTCCTCGAATCGCTCGCCGCATTCGGCGATATCGGCCTTGAGCAACGCTTCGCCGCGGCCGGCCGCCGCATCGACGACATGGGAATTTCCTACCGGGTCCACGGAGAAACCAAGGAGCGCAGTTGGCCGTTAGGGCGTTTGCCGCTTCTGATCCCGGAATCAGAATGGCGCGATATTGCGACTGGCGTTGCACAGCGCGCCGAACTTCTCGATCAGATCCTGCATGACGTTTACGGCAAGGCGCGGCTTGTCGCTGAGGGCGCCCTGCCGGCCGCAGCCATCACGGGATCGCCTGACTTCATTCGACCGATGTGCGGAGTCGCGCCGCCCGGCGGACGCTGGCTTCGCTTTTACGCCGCCGATATCGGGCGCGGGCCCGATGGCGCCTGGCGGGTGCTCGGCGATCGCGCGCAGGCGCCTTCGGGAGCTGGTTACGCCTTAGAAAATCGGATGATCCTGTCGCGCGCGCTGCCAAGTCTCTATCGAGACATGAACGTCGAGCGCCTCGCGCCGTTTTTCCGAGAATTCCGTGCGAGCATCTCCGGCGCGGCGCAGCGCGTTGATCCGCGCATCTGCCTGCTGACGCCTGGCCCTTGGAGCGAGACCTATTCCGAGCAGGTCAATCTCGCCCGCTATCTCGGCCTTACGCTGGTCGAAGGCGAAGATCTCGTGATGAGCGATGGCAAGCTGCATGTGCGCACCATCGCCGGCTTGAAGCGCGCCGATGCGATTTGGCGTCGCGTCGACGCTGACTGGTGCGACCCGCTGGAGCAGAACGCCGCATCGCGTCTGGGCGTCGCCGGGATGTTCGAGGCCATCCGTCGCGGCGCCGTTGTCGTCGCGAATATGCCCGGCGCCGGTCTTATCGAATCGCGCGCGCTGTTGAGCTTTCTGCCGGAGCTGTCTGAACGCGTGCTCGGCGAGAGTCTCAAACTTCCCAATGTCGCGACGTGGTGGTGCGGACGCGAAAGCGAACGCGACCAGGTTGTCAGTGCCTTGAGCGACTATGCGATCAGCGGGGCGTTCAGCGACAGGCTCCCGGGATTTGGCGAATGTCGTGAGGCGCTCGGTCACGCGCTCTCCAGCGAGGCGCGCGCGCGTCTGATCGACGCCATAAATCAGCGCGGCGTCGACTATGTCGCTCAGGAACAGGTCAAGCTCTCCACGACGCCCGCTTGGTCCGACGGCAGGCTGACGCCGAGACCTTTCGCCTTGCGCGTGTTCGCCGCCGCGACAGCTGACGGTTGGAAGGTGATGCCCGGCGGATTCTGCCGAGTCTCCAACCGGCTTAATGCGCGCGCCGTGTCGATGGACGCCGGCGCGCGATCGAGCGACGTCTGGGTGTTGACGAGCCATCCGATCGAATGGTCGACTCTGCTGCCGTCCGACGAGGATCCGCCGATCGTGCGCGCGCTCGGCAACCTGCCGAGCCGCGCCGCCGATAATCTTTTCTGGATGGGACGCTATCTCGAGCGCGCCGAAGCGACGTTGCGCGTCGTGCGGTCGCTCGGGGCGCGGCTGGGCGAACTTCAGCACATCGATCTGCAAGGGCGCCAGTCGATCGAACGGCTTGCGCGACTGCTGATCGCCTGGGGCGCTGCGCCCGAAGACGCGCCGGACATGGACCCGACTGAGATTGCATGGTCCGCGGCAGCCGGCGCCGACGATTACGGTTCCGCGTTGTCGGTCGTACGCAATGCGAGACGCGCGGCGTCGATCGTGCGCGAGCGCTTGTCCCAAGATGTCTGGCAGCTCATCGGACGCATCGAAACGCGTCTGACGCGCGCCGGCGCCGCCGCGATAACCGAGCCCGAGGCGCTGGAAATTGTGGAGCGATCGCTTCATACGCTGGCGGCGTTGTCCGGACTGATCGACGAAAATTTCAACCGCGTCGCCGGCTGGAGTTTTATCGATCTTGGGCGGAGAATCGAACGCGCCGTCGGGACGTGCCGCTTCGCCCGACAGTTCGCCGGCGACGACGCGACGGTCGAGACGCTGGACGCTCTGCTCGATCTGCTCGATTCGCAGATCACCTATCGCTCCCGCTACATCGCCGGCGCCGCACTGGCGCCGGTCCTCGACATGGCCATGCTCGATCCGTTCAATCCGCGATCCGTCCTCTTCCAGGCGATGCGCATCGACGAACATCTCGCGGCGCTGCCAAATTTGCGCGACGATGGAGTCATGGAGCCGCCGCGGCGACTCTCCGTCAAGCTGCGCGCCGAGCTCGAGTCGGAGGATGCGCGCCGCCTGGACGCCGCGATCATTCTTGGGTTTGAGCAACGTCTGATGACTCTCGCCGATAAAATCGCCGAGCGCTACTTCACGCATGGCGCCGATGGCGCCGCAAATTCTCAGCCGTCGCGGATCGCGTGATCTACGATATCGCCCATCGCACGATCTACAAATATGACGCGCCGGTCGCCTCGGCGCGCTGCGCCATGCGCCTGATCCCGCGCAATGATCGCGGCCAGACACTGCTGTCCAGCCACATCGAACTCTCGCCGTCGGCCGAATTCATCAATGAAAGGATTGACTTTCAAGGGAACCGAATTTGCGAAGCGCGCATCCTCAAGCCCCACACGAGGCTGCAGATCGCTCTTACGGCGCGCGTCGCAGTCGAACGAGCGCCGCCGCCTGCGCCGGCGCTGACGCCGGCTTGGGAAATCGTGAGGAACGCCGCCTACGCGTCCGACTCGCTCGCGGCCTCCTCTCCCGCCCATTACATTTACGCAAGCCGCTTTGCGCCGCTGTTCGACGCAGCGACGCATTATGCACGCGAAAGCTTTTCGCCCGGGCGGCCGATCCTCGAAGGCGCCATTGAACTGACGCAGCGCATCCATGCCGACTTCGCCTATGACCCGGATGCGACGCATATTGCGACGCCGATCGCGCAGGCGTTCGAACGCCGTCGCGGCGTCTGCCAGGATTTTGCGCATATCATGATCGCGGCTTTACGCGGGCTTGGCCTGGCGGCGTCCTATGTCAGCGGCTATCTTCGAACCTACGCAGCGCCAGGCCAGCCGCGGCTGGAAGGCGCCGATTCAACCCATGCGTGGGTGTCTGTTTGGTGCGGGCCGGAATTTGGCTTCTTCGACCTTGATCCGACGAACGCTATCGTCGTTGGCAACGACCATATCGCCATCGCCATCGGCCGCGACTATGCGGATGTTTCGCCGATTGACGGCGTGATCATCGGCGCCGGCGATCAAGATTTGGATGTCAGCGTCGACGTGAAAGAAGCAGCGATTTAGGAAGAACTCCTTTACCGCTGTCTTTACACAAGCGCCTGTTCCTTCACCGCCGTACGCTGCGCGCGAATCCAGTCGTAGAGCTGCTGCATGCCCGCGCCGGTCTTGGCGGAGACTTCGACGATCTCAACATCCGGATTGACGCGGAGAATATTCTCTCGCGCCCGCTCCATCGAGAAATCGAGATGCGGCAGAAGATCGATCTTGTTGAAGATGACGAGCTTCGCGGCGCTGAACATATGCGGATATTTGAGCGGCTTGTCTTCGCCTTCGGTCGTCGAAAAGATGACCGCCTTGGCGTGTTCGCCGAGATCGAACAGCGCCGGACAGACGAGATTGCCGACGTTCTCGATCAACAGGAGCGAGCCGACGCTCGGCTTGAGTTCGGAAAGCGCGCGCGCGATCATCTCCGCATCGAGATGGCACCCGGTTCCGGTATTGACCTGAACCACCGGCGCGCCCGCCGCGCGAATGCGCTCGCCATCATTCGACGTCGCCTGATCGCCTTCGATGACGAACAGCGGCAGCGCGCCCGAAAGATCCGCGATGGCGCGCTCGAGCAGCGTCGTCTTTCCCGCGCCGGGCGAACTGACGAGATTGAGCGCAACGATCTCGCGACCCGCAAGCCATGCCCGACATTTAGCGGCGATCGCGTCGTTCTTCGCGAGAATGCGCGTTTCAAGTTCGAGGCGGCGGTGGGTCTCCTCGTGTGCCTGATCGTGATCGCTGTGATCATGCGCATGCACGTGGCTGTGATCATGCCCGTGCGCATGACCCTGCTCGTGCCCGTGATGATGATCATGAGCATGTTGATGTTCGCCATGAAGATGACCGTGGCCATGCTCCCCATGCGAATGGGCCTCGCCGAGCAAATCATGCTCGGGCGCCGCGATGTCCGCGCGCGCGCCGGTCTGCAGATTGGTCATCGTGGTCCCCTGCCCCTGGCAGCCGCAGCTCGTGCACATTATGCAGCCTCCTCGACTTCGATGCTTTTGATGTTCAGCTCTTCGCCGCGCAGGCGCTGAAACTGGCGAGAGCCGCAAGGACACGCCGACAGCATGTCGGGCGTGGGAAACTCAGCGCCGCAAACATCACAGCGCGCCTCGGCGTCGACTTCGCGGATGTCCAGCGTCGCGTCTTCAACCGGCGTCCCTAGGGCGACTTCCGGAAAGCAGAAAGCCACAGCGTCCGGCTCGACGCCCGACAATTTGCCGATCTCGATTATCACGCGGCGCACGCTACGCCCTTGCGCGGCCTGCGACGCCAGTTCGACAATGCTGCAAACGATCGAGAGTTCGTGCACGTCGGCTCCTTTAGCAGATGCGCGGTAGTTGCTCGCCGACCAGCATGTCGACGATGCGCCGGCCGCCGAAAATCGTGCGCATGGTGACGCGACCCGACTCGCCCGCGACGACGCTACCGATGACGGCCGCCTGTCGGCCCAGCGGATGCGCCCGCATGGCCTCGAGCGCCTGCTCGGCCTCGTCGGGCGGGACAATTGCGACGATCTTCCCCTCATTGGCGAGATAGAGCGGATCGAGGCCGAGAATTTCACAAAAGCCGCGCACCTCATCGCGCAGCGGCGTGACGGCCTCGTCGATTTCGATGGCGACCTGTGCGGCTTCGGCGATTTCATTGAGAACGGTCGCGACGCCGCCGCGCGTCGGATCGCGCATGAACCGCGTATTCGGCGCCGCATTGAGCAGGCTTGCGACAAGGCCCTGCAGCGGGGCGCAGTCGCTCTCGATCGGCGACTGCAACGCCATATCACCGCGCGCCCCAAGAATTGCCGCGCCGTGATCGCCGAGCAGCCCGTTGACGAGCACCGCATCGCCCAGCCTTGCGCGATGCGCGCCAAGCTCGACGCCTGCGGCGACGACGCCAACGCCGGTCGTGGTGATGAACATCTGGTCGCAGGCGCCTTTGTTCACGACCTTGGTGTCGCCGGTGACGATCTTCACACCGGCCTCCTGCGCCGTCGCCGCCATGGACCTTGCGATCTGCCGCAGAAAATCGATCGAGACGCCCTCTTCGATGATGACAGCGCAGGAAAGATAGAGCGGGAGCGCGCCGCCAACGGCGAGATCGTTCACCGTGCCGCAGACCGCAAGCTTGCCGATGTCGCCGCCGGGAAACACCAATGGGTCGACGACGAATGAGTCGGTCGTGAAGGCCAGCCGGTCGCCATATTGGGCGAGGTCCAGAAGATCAATCCGCGCCTGATCATCGAGCGGCGCCAGCAGTGGGTTGTCGAAGGCTTCGACGAACACGTCGTCGATCAAATCCTTCATCGCCTTGCCGCCGCCGCCATGCGCAAGCGTGACGGTCGGCACATGCACCGTGCCGCGCGAACGCCGGGGTGGGAAGGAGACCATGTTCATGCGACGCTCGCCTCCGTTTCGTCGCGTCCCCGCTTTATGCCGCCGTACTGGTAGTATGCCGCGCAAGCGCCCTCGGACGACACCATCAGCGCGCCGAGCGGCGTCTCCGGCGAGCAGGCGCGACCGAACACTTTGCACTGCCAAGGCTTGATGACTCCTTTGAGCACCTCACCACACTGGCAGGATTTGGGATCGGCGATCCTTGCATTGGGCACGGCAAACTTTCGCTCGGCGTCAAAGCCCGCATAGGCGTCGCGCACTTTGACGCCAGAGTGATCGATCGAGCCGAGCCCGCGCCACTCAAAGAATTCGCGCAGTTCATAGACCTGCGCAACCGCCTGCAGCGCAACGGCGTTGCCCCCTGCTGGCGCGACGCGCGCATATTGATTTTCGATCTCGCAGCGTCCCTCGTCGATTTGCCTCAGCAACATCCAGATCGACTGTAAAATGTCGAGAGGCTCGAACCCTGCGATCACCATCGGCTTCTTGTAGTAACGCGCGATAAATTCATAGGGCGCGTCGCCGATCACCATGGAAACATGGCCAGGTCCGAGAAATCCGTCGAGGCGCAGGTCCGGACTATCGAGAATCGCTTTGATCGTTGGAACGATGGTGATGTGATTGCAGAAGATCGAAAAATTCTTGATCCCTTCACGTTCCGCCTGCAGCACCGTCAACGCCGTCGACGGCATGGTCGTCTCGAAGCCGATGCCGAAGAAGACGACCTCGCGATCACGATTCTGGCGCGCGAGCGCCAGCGCGTCCATCGGCGAATAGACCATGCGCACGTCACAGCCGTCAGCCTTCGCCTGCAACAGGCTCCTGCGTGAGCCCGGCACGCGCATAGCGTCGCCGAACGTGGTGAAAATCACCTCTGGATGCTCGGCGATGGCGACGCAATCGTCGACGCGTCCCATCGGCAGCACGCAAACGGGACAGCCGGGCCCATGCACCAGTTCGATGGATTTCGGCAGCATGCCTTCAACGCCGTAGCGGAAAATCGTATGCGTGTGCCCGCCGCAGACTTCCATGATCTGCAGCGGCCGATCCTGGTCGCGCCCCGTGTGAGCAAGCAGCCGCTCGATCTCTTTGACCAGAACATCGGCCTTCGCCCGATCACGAAATTCGTCGACATATCTCATGCCGCGACGTCCTTGCTTATGGCCGAGCCGCGATCGTCGGCGAGCAGCGTGTGAACGAGGTCCCACAGTATGTGATAGGCGGCGACGTGACACTCCTGGATGCGGTGGACAGACGTCGTCGGCACGACAAGGCAGTGATCGCAGACGTGCGCGGAGGCCATCTTGCCCCCGTCGCCGCCGCTAAGACCGATCGTCGTCAGTCCCATCTCCTTCGCCTTGGCGAAGGCGGCGATCAGATTCGCCGAATTGCCGCTGGTCGAGAGGCCGACAAGCCCGTCTCCCGCCCGACCATGAGCGATCAGCTGGCGCACGAAAATATGCTCGAAGCCCACGTCATTGCCCACGGCGGACGTCATCGCAACGTCTGCGGTAAGATTTATGGCTGCAAGCGCCGGCCGCCCGGCGGTGATCGGATGGAGGAACTCGACCGCCACATGCGAGGCGTCGCAACTCGAGCCGCCATTGCCCATGGTGAACATCCGGCCGCCGCGTCGATATACGGCGGCAAGCGCCTTCGCCGCGTCGAGCAGCACCGGCGCCTGCTCGGCGAAGAACCTCACGCTGGTCTCGCGCGACTCGCGCGCTTTCTCTTCAATAGAGTGTAGCAACCCAGCATCGACGGCGGCGGGATCCTGCTCCTTGCCATGCAGGAACGGATAAAGCACCTCCAATGCGCTCTTGCTGGTCACGATCCCTATTCCTCCGCCGCGACTGCGTCGGTGAGCGTTTGCATAGTCTCAAGTTCGGCTTGGAGTTCGCCAAGCTCTTGCAGCAATCTGAGTGTCTCCGCCGCCTCCGCCGCGTTGATCCTGCTCATCGCGAAACCGACATGGACGAGCACCCAGTCGCCGACGCAGGACTCCACAGGATGGGCTTCATCCACGATGCAGCTGATGTTGATCTGCCGGCGCACCCCGCTCACGTCGACGGTCGCGACGAGATCGTCGGCATTGTCTATGCTAACGATGCAGCCGGGGATGCCGAGGCACATGCGCCGTCCTTTCCATCTCTTGTCATGTCGGTTCTCATCAGATGTGCGGCGCCGATGGCGGCCTGACCCAGCGAGAGCCCGCCATCATTGGCGGGCGCGTCAGCATGTGTGAGCACCGTGAAGCCAGCCTCGCACAAACCGTCGTAAACGCGTTCGAAAAGCAGGCGGTTCTGGAAGCAGCCGCCCGACAGCGCCACCGTTTCGAAGCGTCGCGCAGCCGCCAGCCGCACGGCGACTTCAGTGATCGCCTGCGCCAGACCGAGGTGAAAACGGCGCGCAATGGTTTGCGCCGAATTGCCCTGCCGGAGGTCTTCGAGAATTGCGCGCCACATCGGCGCCGCATCGATGTCGATGAGCGCGGACGCGGAAATCCTCAGCGCATAGCCGCGCGCCTCGTTTGGCGCCGCGGCCGCGAGCGCCTCCAGTCGCGCCCCGGCTTCGCCTTCATAGGCCTGACGGTCGGCGCAGACGCCGATCGCGGCGGCGACCGCATCGAACAGCCGTCCGCAAGAGGAGGCTAATGGCGAATTGAGGCCTTGGGCGATCATCCGGTCGATCGTCGCAAGCGGTTTGCCGTCCAAAGCGCCCCAGTCGCTGGACGCACAGCGCGTCGAATCGAATTCCCCCGCCGCCTTAAGATGCGCATAAAGGTTTCGCCACGGTTCGCGCACCGCCTGTGCGCCGCCGGGCATGGCGACCGGCTTCAACCGCGCCAGCCGCTCATAGCCAAGATAGTCGGCGAGCAGGAATTCTCCGCCCCATATCGCGCCATCGTCGCCAAAGCCCAATCCGTCGAGCACGATCCCGAGCGCCGGCGGCGCTTGGAGCGGTCGGCCGTTCTCAGCAAGGCAGGCGGCGACATGGGCGTGATGGTGTTGAACGTCAATCAGCGGCAAGGCCCGTGTGTCGGCCTCCGCGCGTCCGAGTTTCGACGACAGATATTCGGGGTGCCGATCGATGACGATCGCTGACGGCGCGTGATCGAACAGGCTCTGATAGAGCGCCCGATTCTTTTTATAATCGTCCAACGTCGCCGCATTCTCGAGATCGCCCTGATGCTGCGACAGGATCGCCTGACCGTCCTTGACCAGGCAGAAGGTCGCCTTCAACTCTCCGCCCATCGCGAGCAGGTCTGGCGCATTCTCGAAGCCGTTCGGCAACCGCAGCGGCGCGGGCGCGTAGCCGCGGGCGCGGCGGAGAACCCTCGGCCGCCCGCTCATAACCCGCACGACCGAGTCGTCAACACGATTGGCGATGGCGCGATTATGCATCAATGCGAAGGAGGCGATTTCGGCAAGCTGTCGGCACGCCTCCGCGTCATCGATGACGGCGGGCTCGTCCGAGATATTGCCGCTCGTCATCACGAGCGGATGTTCGAACCGCTCCATCAACAGCAAATGCAGCGGCGTCGTCGGCAGCATAAAGCCGAGCGTGGCAAGTCCAGGCGCGACAGCCTCGGGCAGGCGCTCCGTACCTGTTGCGCGTAGCAGCACAATCGGCGCCTCAACGCTTTTGAGCGCGCGCTCCTCGACGGCGTCGATTGCGCAGTAGCGACGGATAACGGCAAGATCGCGCGCCATCAGCGCGAAGGGCTTTGCGTCACGACGCTTCAATTCCCGCAGGCGCGAGACGGCCTCGGGATTGGCCGCGTCACATGCGAGATGATAGCCGCCAAGTCCCTTGACCGCGATGATCTCGCCTTGCGCGATAAGACGCGCTGCAATTTCGACCGCATCGGCGCCGCCGTCGCGCGGCGCTTCCGCTTGGCCCAATGCAACGAGCGACGCAGTCGGCCCGCAGGACGGGCAGGCCACCGCTTCAGCGTGAAAACGGCGATCGATCGGATTGCGATATTCCGCCGCACAGGGCGCACACAGCTCGAATGGCGCCATCGTGGTCGTCGCGCGGTCGTAGGGAATGGCCGTCACGATGCTGAGGCGCGGTCCGCAATGGGTGCAATTCGTGAACGGATAGCGATAGCGGCGTTCGTTTGGATCCCGCAGCTCCGCCGCGCATGCGCCGCAGAGCGCCGCATCCGGCGCGACCTGGGTGCGTGCGGGTCCGCCGATGCTTTCGGCGATACGGAATTCCTGTGGCAGTTGGCCGCTGTAGCGCAGCCTTTCGATGCTGTCGATATGCGCGAGCGGCGGCGGGTCTCGTTCGATTCGTCGAAGCAGGGCAGCGACGCGCGACGGGTCGCCGCTGACGCGCACCAATACGCCCTCGCCGTCGTTGAGAACCTCGCCGGCAAGCCCTAGTTCGCGCGCCATGCGCCAGACGGTCGGGCGAAAGCCGACCCCCTGCACACGCCCGCGCACCCGAAATTCAAGCGCCTGCGATGGCTCTACCGCCGCAAAACTCATGATCGCTGTCGGCCTCACATGTTGCTGATCTTGATATAGCGCCAGAGGTCCTTCGCATTCATGATCAGCAGTCCGAGGATGATAAGCCCCAGGACGATACCTGTAATCTCCCATCCGCTCATGACATTTCTCCATTTACCGGATGCGCGGCGCTAGCGCGATCGCGTTATGTTACGCCGCCATCATCTCCTCAATCAGCTCTTCGACGGTCTCCGCAGCGACGCCGACCGCCGCCGCGACAGGCGCGCTCAGCTCCATGACGCCTTCGTCGCCGCCGAAGGTCAACGGCTCGCAGGCGACCAGCAGGACGCGGCGGCAATTTCCGCCAAGCGCCGACGCCAGACGAAGAACTTTCGCGGGATCAAGCTCATGCGGCGACAGAGACAGATCCTCCCGTGCCGGATTCTCTATCTCAACCGGATCCGGCTCCACGACCGAGACGACGCCCGGCGCTTCCCCCCGCTGCGCCGCATCGACGAGAATCACGGCGTCGTAGCCATCCATCAGCGCATAAGTGAGATCGATTCCGCGAATGCCGAAATCGATGACTCTTACCCCGTCCGGGAGCGCGACCCGTGCGAGCCGGCGCGCCACCTCGACTCCGAAAGCGTCATCGCCGCTAAAGATGTTGCCGACGCAGGCGACAAGGATCGAGGTCATGGCCCCTCTCCCGCAACGATCGGCTCGATTTCCTCCTGACTGAAAAAGAACCGATGTCCGGGAAAGCCCGCCGCGCCGAGATCCCGGCCCGGATCGTCAATCAACGTCACCGCGACATGGATCCGGTCCTCGAAATCGCGCTCAATCGCCTCGACGACGGCGATCTTGTCTTTGAGCGCGATATCCATGATGTCGCCGCCCGATTTGGGGCGCAGTCGCACGCGGGCGCCGACGCATAGACTGCGTCCGCTCTCGAGCAGCGAGACGAGGCGAGGCTTCTCATGGTCCCCGCCCATCGGCGGCGGTTCAATTTGGCTGGCCTGAGAGGGGTGATTGCGCATGACGCCATGCAGCCGCGCCATGTCCTCGGCGGTCAGAGCATGCGTGCGTTCCAGAAGCGCGCGCGCACGGGCGTCGACGGACGCCATCTCGCGTTTCTCGGCGTCGGTCATCGCGAGGATACGAAGCGTCAGGATTTCGTCGATCTCAGTGCCGTCGAAGAGGTCGCCGGGACTTTCGGGCGCGATCGCCGGATGATCATAGAGGATGATCGGCGACGCGAGCATAGCGCTGTTGTCTTCTCCCCCCACCAGCACCGGAAAGGCGCCGACATTCCGGCACTCCCCGGCAGCCTCACGCAGATCGTCGGGAGGATCTAGCAACGAAATGAATGCGCCATCTTCAACGGTGAGGATCGCATGCGTCGAGGCGAAAGCGCGAAGTTGGGCGGCTGCGCGTTCCTCACGAACCGCGCCCGAAAGCGGCGTGACGTTCTCGATTCCGATCGTCAGCTTCCACAAATCAGGCGCGAGCTTCTCCGCCTTCGCTTCGACGACGCCCTGGATTTTGTACGACGTGCGAATGAGAGCGGCGACGATGCGACCGCTCCGATCTCGGACTGGCTCGAATTCGCGCGCGCCTTTAATGCAGAATGGCGTCACGCTGGCGGCGCCTCGAATATCGGCGGGCCGTAGCGGCCCTATGGCGATCTCCCGTTCGATCGCCTCCTCCCAGGCCAGCAACTCTTGACCGTCGACATTGAAGCTCGAAACGCGCGTCAGCGCCGGCTCGCCCTCTACCGGAAGCTCTCGCGTCGGCGTCGTCAGCTGTCCGACTTCGCGCGTCATGACCTGCAGGAAACGAAAATGGACGTTGAACGCCGCCTGCTCTCCGCCCCGCAAGAGCACCTGCGTCCCCATGCGCGAGGCGTCGCCTTGCTGATCGAACGCCTTCGGAAAGACCCCGCCGAACGTCCAGCGCTGACGATTTTTTATTGACGATGGCCGATAGGGATAAAGGATGTAGCCCTCGTAAAGAACGGCGTTGGCGATCGCTCTGATGGAGTCGAGTTTCATGTCGCCTCCGCCGCGCTCGCTTCGAGTAGCGCCTGCAAGGCGCGCTCAAATGTTGGAAGTCCTTGCCGGCGCCGGTAACGGTCCAGCTCCTCAAAAGCGTCGCGATGCAGGCAGAGCCACATGCTCTGCGGATAGTAATGCTCCATCATCGCGCGCCAGACGCTTAAGGGCAGGCGATACGCGCATTCCTTGCTCCAGGCGACTTGCTCGATCTGCAACCTGCCTTCGCTGTCGCGGTAGAAAATAGAGCCGCTGAACAGAAAGTTGAGCGGAACGTCGCCCTGCTCCAAACCATGAAAATATTTGGTCGCTGCAATGTTGAAGTCATAGCTGCAAGGCGCCGGCAGATCGACTGTGCGCTCAGCGTCGACGGCGGGAACGGAAACGCTCGCGTGCGTCCAAAGGAAACTCCGCATCGTCTCGCCCCAGCGCGACGGGTGACCAAAAAGATCGGAAAGCCGATCGTGCTCATCGCCCTCATAGCGCCGCCGCGCAGGCTCGATGCGAATCTGGCAATTCAACATCACGTTGAGAATGGGCAGGTCAGGCGTCTTGTTTACGACATGCAACGCAAACAGCAGCAGCGGCGCCGCCGAATATTTCTCGACTTTGACGTCGTCGATACGAAAGTCGAGATCAACCATGAACCCTGTCCTTCGATTCGACGTCGTCTTGCAGGTTCGTAAAATAGTCGCGAACAGTCTCCCAGACCTCTGCGCCGCCCGACAATCCCCGCCAATGCCTTCGGATCAGCCCGACGAGCGCATAGCAGCGATCAATCGACACGAGATAATATTCCCGCGCGCCATTCATTCGATTGACAAGCAACGCCTCAACATCCGGATCCAGGTTGGCCAGCGTCGGATTGGCCGCGATCAGGCGCGACCAGGCATCGGCGGCAAAAGGCGACTCGATCGCTCCAGCCGGACCTGGATAGATCGCGATGGCGCCTTGCGTCGGCGTGCTGCGGAACACGAAGGCAAGATCAATCGGAATACGAAAGCCCTGCCATTCGTCGTCGCTCAGATCGAAATCGTGGAGCGCATCAGCGCGTGCCCGCAAGGCGGCAAAACGCTCACCCCCGTCCAAGAGGAATGCACATTGGGGACAAGCGCAAAAGAATTTTCGCGTCGCGCGCTCCACCAAATGCGCATGCCGGGAAGCGATGGCCTTCGAGCAGAATTCGCAATGCTCTTCTTCCGTCGCGCTCACGAAGCGCCGCAGTCGCGACGCCCAATTCCCCGATTCTATTCTTTCCATGCTCTCGCGCCTCTTTATGTTCTAGGCGGCGGTCTCCGCGTAAAGGGCTGTCATGTCCATTTCGATCAAAATATCGTCGAGGTCGGGCGCCGCGTCGGTGAGAGCATTCTCGATCTCCAGCCGCAACTGGTCGGTAGGCTCAGCAACGCCATTCCTTTGCAGCTGAACCATTGCAAAGGCTTCACTCGCGCTCATGAGGCTCACGTGGAGGCCGCGCGCCCTCCACTGCGGCTGCATGCGCGCGATGACATCCTGTAGACGACGCTCAACGCTGTGCGGATGTAGCCCGTGGAGGAGCAATATCGCCCGGAGGTCCCGATCCTCGACGATCTTCTCGAGCATGGCGGCCCCATCATCCGATGCTGCAATGATTGTGGTGACTCGCGCGAGCGAACGGGCGTGCAAATCGAGCACGAGCGCGAGCAACTCACGCGCCGCCTCCCGCCCCGTCGCGTCGGCGATGCTCTCGAGCGTCGCCATCAGCTTTTCCAATCGTGCGAGCGACTGCTCCAGCGTCTCCGTCTCGCGCGCCTCTCCACTCATGGCTGCTGCTTTCGCGACGCGCCGAACATGGGCGAATGCGTGGTCTTAACGGTCTTGCCGCCGCCAACATACATGTGCACGCCGCATGGCAGACAGGGATCGAAACTGCGCACCGCGCGCATGATGTCGATGCCCTTGAACTTGTCCGGACCATTCTCTTCGAAGATCGGCGTGTTCTGAACCGCGTCCTCGTAGGGTCCCGGCGTTCCGAAATCGTCTCGCGGCGTCGCGTTCCACGGCGTCGGCGGATAGGGATGATAATTGGCGATCTTCTTGTCTTTTATTACGAGATGGTGCGAGAGCACGCCGCGCACCGCCTCATGGAAGCCGCAGCCGATCGCCTCATCGGGCACTTCGAATGGCGTAAACGTCTTGGTGCGGCCCGCCTGAATCTCTGTGAAGGCCTGCTCCAGGAAATAGTACGCCGCAGCGGCGCAGTAGGCTTGAAAATAGGTTCGCGCCCGATCGCGTTCGATCGCGTTGCTCCACTTTGGCACCTTCCATTCAAACTCGACTGCAGGCTTGAGCGCCGTCTTGGGGAGATTGATCTTCACGCTGTCGCCCGTGGCTTTGACATAGCCGTTCATGTCGACCAGTCCTGCCAGAGCCGTCGAGAACAGTCGCGCGAAGGCGCCTCCACCGGTGTCGAGCGGCAGATGATCTCCGCTGCTCTTGTCGAGCCAGCGCGGACACATCACCCAGGAATAGTTCTTGTCGAAATCGCGCTTCTGCGGCCGCGGAATGGTCGTCTGATTCCACGGATGTTTCTGATCGACCGGATTGCCCAGCGGGTCCGTCTTGACGAAGGTTTCGCAATTGTCCCAGTCCTCGTAATAGGACTGACCGCGCAGGATGCGGATCTGCAGATTGATGTCGACGAGATCGGTCGTGACAAGCTTGCCGTCGACGACAACGCCCGGGGTGACGAACATCTTCCGGCCCCAGTCGGTCATATGCTTATAAGTGTAGTCGCAGTTGTTGGGGTCCTGAAACGCGCCCCAGCACCCGAGCAGTATTCGTCGACGTCCAACCTCCTCGTAACCCGGCAGCGCTTCATAAAAGAAGTCGAACAGATCATCGTGCAGCGGCACGCATTTTTTCATGAACTCGGCGTAGCGCACGAGTCGCGTCAGATATTCGGTGAAAAGCTGGTTCGACGGGACAGTGCCGACTCCGCCGGGATAAAGAGTGGAGGGATGCACATGGCGCCCCTCCATCAGGCTGAACATCTCGCGCGTGTAGCGGCTTACAATCAATGTCTCGCGGTAGAATTCGCCGGAAAATGGATTGAGCGCGGTCATGATGTCGGCGATCGTTCGATAGCCATGAGCGTCCGAGTTTCGAGCGGGCGTGCGTTGCGCCTTGACCCAAACGCTTGGATTGGTTTCCTTGACCATCTGCTCGCAGAAATCGACGCCGACCAGATTGTCCTGAAAGATGTTGTGGTCGAACATATATTCCGCTGCTTCGCCGAGATTGATGATCCAATCGGCGAGCGGCGGCGGCTTGATGCCATAGGCCATATTCTGCGCATAGACCGAGCACGTCGCGTGATTGTCGCCGCAGATTCCGCAAATACGGCTGGTGATGAAGTGGGAATCGCGGGGATCTTTGCCCTTCATGAAAATGCTGTAGCCGCGAAAGATCGACGATGTGCTGTGGCATTCGGCGACCTGCCGGTTCTCGAAATCGATCTTGGTGAAAATTCCGAGACTGCCGACGATTCGGGTAATTGGATCCCAATCCATTTCGACGAGATTGGGCGACGCTTTATTGGCGCTCGGAGGCGCGGCAGGACGGGTTGCCAAGTCGACCATGATCGCAGTCCTCTACTTTAGAGTGGATGAGTTTTGTTTGGACGATCAGGATCGTAGCCGGTGGTGTAGGTCGGCTCCCTGTTGCGCCACTTCGGCTCCTTGTTGAGCGTGTGATTGGTGATTTTGCGCAGATTGCGGATCAGCACGCCGTAAGGCTTAATCAGAACCGATGAAATGCGGGCGCCGGGCGGTTCGTCCATGAACGGCATGAACTTGTCGGGAAAGCCCGGCATGGTGCAGCCGATGCAGATGCCGCCGACATTGGGGCACCCTCCAAGACCCGCGATCCAACCGCGCTTGGGCACGTTGCATTGAACGACCGGGCCCCAGCAGCCGATCTTCACCAGACATTTGCGCGAGCCGTATTCTTCCGCGAAATCGGCCTCTTCGTAATAAGCGGCGCGATCACAGCCCTCATGAACGGTGGGACCAAACAGCCAGCGCGGGCGGCCGAGTCTGTCGACGGGAATCATCGGCGCCAGACCGGCGAGCTGGCGAAGCAGGTAGAGAAATGTCTCCATGAAATTGTCGGGCTGCACAGGACAGCCCGGAACATTGACGATTGGCAGACCGGCCTTGGATTTCCACTCGGCGCCAAGATAGTCCTGAAGGCCCATGCAGCCCGTAGGATTGCCCTTCATTGCATGAATGCCGCCATATGCGGCGCAGGTTCCGGCGCCGATGACAGCGAGCGCCTTGGGAGCCAACCGGTCGATCCATTCGGTGGTCTTGATTGGCTCTCCGGTCGCCGCATCGGTGCCGATCGCGGCCCAATACCCTTCGCCGCTCAGCTTCTCGTTTGGGATGGAGCCTTCAACCACAAGGACGAAGTTTTCGAGTTCGCCCCGCGCGCCTTTATGGAAAGCCTGCATGAAATCATCGCCGACCTCATAGGAGAGCACTGCATTGTGCAAGCGCACTTTAGGCAGGCCGGGGATGGCTCCGAGGATGACGTCTTCTATGCTCGGTTCGCTCGCGGCGGTGATTGAGACCGAGTCGCCGTCGCAACTCAGTCCCGCCGTAAGCCAGAGCACGTCAAGCTCTTCGATTGTGGATGGAGGCTGCTCTTTTCCTTTGGGAGCTGGATTGGGGTCTGGAGCCATCGGTCAATCCTTTCACCAAAAGACGTGGCGACGGAAAGTTTCAAACCGAGGCGAACCTGCTCAGCTTTCGCTTCTTTTGGCTGCGAACAACGCAACCATGGCCGACGCGTAGCGGCGGCGTACAGGCCTGTCACGGCCGAAGGAAAACTCTGGAACTTGAGAAATGTTCCTAGAAAGGAACAAAATGCACAGCTCGTGCGCTCGAGAGCGCGGGAGCGATTTTCATTTTTGGACGCGGGGCGAGCCTGCCCGTCGAGAAGGCGAGAGCGCGACTGAAGCGCCCTCGGGAGCGCGCGACAGAGCTGAGCTGACGCTGCCTTAACTGACGCAGCGTCGTACTCCAGCTTGAGCCTATTTTGCTTCTACGAGGCTGATGAGATCGAAGTGGCGGTTGACGCCGGCATGGATCAGGTTGCCATTGAAGCGCGTCGAGCTCGATGCGCCGTAAGCGTAAAAGCCGTTCGTCTGCGCCGCATAGTTGAACCCTTGGGCGGCGCCGAGATCGTAGCGAAGATAATCGACCTTGACGCTCCACTCGGGCGTGAACATCCATTCAGCGCCGCCGCCCGCCGTCCAGCCGATCAAGCTATCCTGATAGACCGGATTGACGAGCGTCTGGTTCGTCCCGCCGATGCGGCGGGTGAAGATCGCGGCGTTCGAAGTTACGCCGCCATAGGCCATGCCGCCCGTGCCGTAAACGGCCAGCGTCGGCGTGACGAGGTAGCCAAGTCGGCCGCGGATCGTTCCAAGATAGTTGAGCGTCGCGGTGCGCTGCGCATAGGTGGCGAAACTATTGCCGCCCCCCTGCGCGAGAGTCGCTTGCCACCGCGTGTCGGTGTTGCCCGAAACGCCGTGCAGATCCGCTTCTGCGCCGGCGAAGAAGCTGTCGGCGAACCTCCAATTGGCGCCAATCTGGAAACCGCCGATGAAGCCGGCGAGATGGTTCGTCTGATCAATCGGCGTCGCGCTGACAGCCACGGCTGGACTTGCGGCGGCGGCGCCGAAGGGCCAGGGCTGCACCAACGACCGCGGGCTCGACCACGCCCCGCCGCCATTGAGGCCGACGTAAACGTCGGACCAGCTTGGCGGCGGCGCAGGCGGCGGCGGAGGCCCCCCAGGCGAGAAGAGAGCGATAAAATCCGCGGCCGGCGGCTTGGTGATCGGATTGCCGTCGCCAAAGGCGTTGGCGGAGACTTCCAGATAGAAGAAGTCGGTCGGCCGCCCGGTCAGGCCATTCGTGGTCGTGGTCTGTCCGGAGAAAGATTGCGGGAAGTACGGCTGCAGCGCGACCGCCGGCGCGAAGCTCGAGGTGAAGGAGCCCGGCCAGAAGCGCGCGTAGCTCGCGGTCAGATTGATGAACTGATTCAGTTTGTAGCGGATACGCAGATCATATTCCGTGCCGATGAACGTGCCTCTGTTGCCAAGCGGCGCAAAAAGATTGGCGCGATCCCAGGCCGCCGCCGCGCTCGCCAGCCAGTAGGCGCTGAACGCCGTATCGATCCGGAGATCCTTGAAAGGCGAAAATTCTAAGCGGGCCTTGGGCGCTTTGATATTATTCCAGGCGATATAGTCGTTGCGTGAGAATGGCTGGTTGAAGCCATAGAAGATATCGAAGGTCTGATTGGCGCTGTCGAAGGGACTCTTATTGCCTGAGCCATAGGCGTAGTTGGCGCTGATCCGCGGTTTCCACGGATGATCTGAAAATGTGTAGCCAGCCTCAAATGCATAGGCGATCGCGTCATGCTGCACCGTCGTCTGCACGGCGTTTTGGACATTCCTGAACTGACGGAACTCGCCGGTTTCGCCAAACTGCTTGTTGATGTCGAAGTCGTAATCAAAGTCTTTGATCACGCCGTAGACGCGCAGGCCAGGCGCATAAGTGTCGCGATGAAGCTTCAGCGCGTTCGAGATGTTGAGCGGATCTCCATATTGCTTGCGGCCCAAAAAATAGGGCTGGATCGTCGCATATTCCGACCAGCGCCGGATGCTGAACACGCTGCCATAGATCCAGTTCTGCCAATCAGGTCGGTCGAATTGATATGGATAGCGAATGACCGGCCGCATCAGGAAACTGTCAATGTCCCAGTCATTATCCTTCTTGCCGATTTTGATCCGGAAGCCGTCAAAATTGTTGGTCGTGTTGCGGAACTCATTCTCGGCGATCAGACGGCGGTCGAGCAGTTCGAGGTGAAAGCGCCCAGCGCGAAGCGTTAGAGGCCGATCGTTGCCGAGATCGTCCTTGCCGAAGGCGTCCTTGAAAAAAAGTTCGCCATAGCCGGAAATGAGCTCCGTCTGATTGATCTCCTGGCCTTGATATTCATAGATGCTGTTGTAGGCGCGCGAGTCCTGAAATTCGACGACGAATCGAAAGGGATCGAGAATGTTCTGCACGCCGAGATACGCCCGCGTGCGCGACAGCCAAAGCGAATTGGGAAAATACTTGCGCTGCGACGTCGGCGGATTGGTCGTCGTGTTCGTCCACGGCCGATAGTCGTCCTTGCGATATTCAAAACGCACGCGCGAATCGAGGCCGACGTTCAGCCAGTCGACGCCTTCGAATTCCTTGTAGGTCTTAGCCAGATTGCGCACATAAGGCGGAATGTCGGGCTGCGGCTCCAAACGATAGCCGCGCGTCGGCACATAGTAGCTTTTCTTCACCAGCGGCGCCGGTGGCGCCCCGGGACCAGCAGCGACACCCTTGCCATCGGTCTTCGTCTTCACTGACTTTTTTTCCGGCGCGGCCGCTTTTGCGCCGTCATCCGACTGCCCCCCATTTCCCGCAATTTCCTTCGAGGGTGCTTTGTCTTCGGCGCCCGCAATTTCGGGGACGCTAAGGGCGGCGCCGACAACGGCGCCAAACGCGGCTAATCTTAACTTCTTGCTGTTTTTGCGTATCGACATCGACTTGTGTCCCGTATCGCTTAACCTGGACTCCGGTTGGCGCTTTGATCGACGGACCGATATGTAAACCGTATACATATCGGATATGCCGTTACGGTCGATCTGTTAAGCTCATGTTTTAATCAACTCGATTTTCGACTTGCGCTGTTGTGAAATAGCCACAGAAAACGCAACGATGCAGCCCGCCCGTTTAATTTTCGCTTTGACATTCCAGCTCTCTCTCTGGGTCGCAGAGGTTGCCCTTCTGCGACCATTTTCCGTCCACGCCGCAAGAGGCAGTAAAGCGAAACCTTGGCTTTTTGTCTATCGATTTAGTAGACCACTCTGCACATCGAGCGAAAGCGTTGCGGTAATGTCACAGTTTGAAAGTTTGGGCGCCGCTATAGCGACCAGAGACCTAATCCGCCGCCCTATTTCTGCAGGGCGAAGAAGAGGCGCGGATACCGCAGAAGGACTTTGCCGTCCGGTTGCCGCGGATAGGCCTGCGCGAGCCTCTCTCTGTAGCGCGTGAGAAACTCTGCGCGCTCATGTTCATCGAGCAAGTCGAGGAAGGGACGCAGGCCAGATCCTTCGAACCACTCGACCACGCCGTCAGGGCCGTCGAGCGGATGGACATAGACCGTCTGCCAAATGTCGATCGTGCTGCAGAGCGGCGCGAGCAGATTGTAATATTCCTCGAGCGGGCCGAGCACCATGATCGACTTGGCGATCGGCAGCAGACGCGGCGCCCAGGGGCCATCCGCCGCGACCATGCGCATCGCCGCGTGCGAAAGCTCATGCGTATTGTTCGGCATCTGGACCGCAAGACGTCCGCCGGGCCGTAAATAACTCAAAAGCCTTGTCATCAACCCGCGATGATCGGGAAGGAAATGCAGCGCCGCATTGGCGAAGATGAGATCGGCCGGCTCCGACGGGCGCCAGTGCGCGATGTCCTCTTTGATAAACGTCGCCGTCGGCGTGCACGCGCGAGCGACCGATAGCATATTGTCGGATTTGTCGATTCCGATGATGTCAGCGTCGGGAAAGCTCATCGCGAGGAGCCGAGTGCTGTTTCCGGGTCCGCATCCAAGGTCATAAACCGCTCGCGTGTCGCAGTAAGGCACGTGCGCAAGCAGGTCGCGGGCGGCGCGCGTGCGCTCCGCTTCGAATTTCAGATAGAGCGCCGAATTCCAGTCGTTTGTCGCGCGTCTTTCATCGATCCCGTCAGCAAGCGCGGGGCTCAAATCCCGTCTCCGGCGTTGAAATAGTCGCCGTTCTCGTCCGCCGGAAAGATGCGGGCTTTCGCCAGCGAGAGCGGAACGCGGCCGCCGAGCGAAGCCGAACGGTCGAGCGGCGAGTCGATTTCGAGCGTTTGATCGTAGCCGTCGATGGCGATCGTGGCGCGAACGCCGGCAGGCGTGCGTCGCAGGCTCTCGACGCGACCTTCAAGATCGCCGCTCCCTTCAGCTGCGACGGCGATATCGGCCGGGCGGAAGAAGACTCTCGCCGGTCCGCTGCGCAAGCCGTGGGTGTCGATGTGCAATTCGCGGCCGCCGAACGTCACATGGCCGTCGGAGATGGTGACAGGCAACGCGACGGCTTCGCCAACGAACGAAATGACGAACGGCGAAGCCGGACGATCGTAAAGTTCTTCAGGCGTGCCTATCTGTTCGATGCGGCCTTCATTGAGCACGACGACGCGATCGGCAAGCTCCATCGCTTCATCCTGATCATGCGTGACGAAGACCGTCGTCAATCCCGTTTGCTTATGGATGTCGCGCAGCCAGCGGCGCAAATCCTTGCGCACGCGCGCGTCAAGCGCGCCAAACGGTTCGTCTAGAAGCAACACGCGCGGCTCGATGGCGAGCGCGCGCGCGAGCGCGACGCGCTGACGCTGGCCGCCGGAGAGCTGCGCCGGAAAGCGGCCGCCAAGTCCGTCAAGCTGCACGAACTGCAGAAGCTCCGTGACGCGCGCCTTGATCGCCGCCCGCGAGGGACGCGTGCGTCTGGGACGAACTCTCAGACCGTAGGCGATATTGTCGGCGACGGTCATATGTTTGAAGAGCGCATAGTTCTGAAACACCATGCCGACATGGCGGTCCTGCACGGGCAGATTGGTCGCGTTCTCGCCGTCGAAGAGGATGCGGCCGCGATCGGGAGAATTGAGGCCCGCGATCACCCGCAGCAGCGTCGTCTTGCCGGAGCCCGAGGGTCCAAGCAGTGCGACGAGTTCGCCAGGCTGAATGTCGAGGCTGACGTCACGCAAGGCCGGAAAGGCGCCGAAATCCTGCTCGACTCCCTCGATGCGAATGGAAGTTCCGCGCTTACTTCCCTCAGTGGCGGCGAGCGCGTCCGGAGAGCGCGTCAGCATGGCGCCATTCGAGGAACGTCTTGAGCCCGAGTGTGACAAGCGCCAAGCCTGCAAGAAGGACCGCGAGCGCGAAAGCGGCGACATTATTGTACTCATTGTAGAGTATCTCCACCTGAAGCGGAATTGTATTGGTCAGGCCTCGTATGTGGCCCGATACGACCGAAACGGCGCCGAACTCTCCCATGGCGCGGGCGTTACACAGCAGCACGCCGTACAGCAGGCCCCATTTAATGTTGGGCAGCGTCACGGTCAGAAAAGTCTTGAAGCCGGAGGCGCCGAGCGTGAGCGCCGCTTCCTCTTCGATCTTGCCCTGCTCCTCCATCAGCGGAATGAGTTCGCGCGCAACGAAAGGAAAGGTGACGAAGATGGTCGCCAGCACGATGCCGGGCACGGCAAAGATGATCTGCACGCCGTGAGCGGCGAGCCAAGGACCGAAGAGGCCCTGGCCCCCGAACACCAGCACATAGACGAGGCCGGCGACGACCGGCGAGACGGAGAACGGAAGATCGATCAGCGTGATGAGAACGCTCTTGCCGGGAAAGGAAAATTTCGCGATCGACCAGGACGCCGCGAGTCCGAACACAAGATTCGCCGGCACGCTGATCGCCGCGACGAGCAGCGTCAGGCGGATCGCGGCGCGCGCGTCGGGATCGCCGAACGCGGTCAGAAAAGGTCCGATCCCTTTGCTGAAGGCTTCGACGAAGACGATCGCCAGCGGCGCAAAAAGGAAGATGGCGAGAAACAGCACCGCGGTCGCAATAAGCGTATAGCGCGCGAACGACGAGTCGTGCGTGACCGGCCGGAATTTGACGCCGCGACCGCGGCCGCTGGACGTGATCGCGATCTCAGACATGGCCGAATCTCCTGCGGCTCCATGCCTGGACCAGATTGATGAGAAGCAGCGCGGCGAAAGAGATCGCCAGCATGATCGTCGCGATTCCGGTCGCGCCCGGGACGTCATATTGCTCAAGCTTTACGACGATGAGCAGCGGCGCGATCTCGGAAACGTAAGCGATATTGCCGGCGATGAAGATCACCGAGCCATATTCGCCAATGGCTCTGGCGAAGGCGAGCGCGAAGCCGGTAAGCAGCGCCGGCGCCAGGGGCGGCAGCATCACGCGGATGACGGTTTGCAGCCTGCCCGCGCCGAGAGTGGCGGAGGCCTCCTCTAGTTCCGCTTCGAGTTCGGAAATAATCGGCTGCACCGTGCGCACGACGAACGGCAGTCCGATGAAGATGAGCGCGACCAGAATGCCCCAGCGCGTGTAAGCGACCTTGATGTCGTAGTCAGCGAGCGGCGCGCCAAACCAGCCATTGGGTGAATAGAGCGCCGCAAGCGAAATGCCGGCGACGGCGGTCGGCAGCGCGAACGGCAGATCGACGAATGCGTCGAGCAGTCGACGGCCGGGAAAATCGTATCTTGTGAGCACCCAGGCGACGATGAGGCCAAAGAAAAGATCGACGACCGCGGCCGCGAAGGAGATGAAGAACGTCGTGCGCAGGGACGCGGCGACGCGCGGCTCCGAGGCGATCGCATAGAGGCCGGAAAATCCCAGTCCCGATGACTGCCAGATGAGCGTGGCGAGCGGAAAGAGGACGATCAGGCCGAGATAGATCAGCGTATAGCCGAACGTCAGGCCGAAGCCTGGAATGACGCTCGGCGCCGTGAAGCGCCGAGCGTTTTTGCCGACAAGGCTCGGGGAGGTCACCTTGTCAGCTCTTGTTTCTGAATGTCGTCGAAAATGCCGCCGTCGGCGAAATGCTTCTTTTGCGCCGCCGCCCAACCGCCGAAACTTTTATCGACGGTGATGAATTCGATCTTGGCGAATTTCTTTACGTCGTCCTTCGCCGCATATTCGGGATGAACGGGACGATAGAAATTGCGTGCGATGATCGCCTGCGCCGCCGGCGAATAGAGAAAGTCGAGATAGGCTTCCGCGAGCTGCCTGTTGCCTTTGGCGTCGGCGTTGGCGTCGACGACGGCGACCGGCGGCTCCGCCAGAATGGACTGCGGCGGCGTCACGATCTCGAACTTGTCCGCGCCGAATTCCTTCAGCGCAAGGAAGGCTTCGTTCTCCCATGCGAGGAGCACGTCGCCGATGCCGCGCTGGGCGAAAGTGATCGTCGAGCCTCGCGCGCCAGTGTCCATGACCGGGGCGTTCTTGTAGATCGCCTTGACGAAATCTTGGGTCTTGGCTTCGTCGCCGCCGAATTTCTTCAGCCCATAGCCCCAGGCCGCAAGATAATTCCAGCGCGCGCCCCCGGACGTCTTCGGGTTGGGCGTGATGACGGCGACGCCGGGCTTCGCCAGATCGTCCCAATCCTTGACGGCTTTCGGATTGCCCTTGCGGACGAGAAACACGATCGTCGACGTATAAGGCGACGAGTTATTCGGTCGGCGCTTTTGCCAATCGACCGGAATCTTGCCGCTCTTGCTGGCGATGGCGTCAATGTCGGCGGCGAGCGCCAGCGTCACGACATCGGCGTTCAGCCCCTCGATCACCGCGCGCGCCTGCGCGCCGGAGCCGCCATGCGACGCCTGAATTTCGATCGTTTCGCCCGTCCGGGCTTTCCAGTCCGCCGCGAAAGCGGGGTTGATCGCCTTATAGAGTTCGCGCGTCGGGTCATAGGAGACGTTCAGGAACGTCTGGCCCGCTTGAGAATGCGCGCTCGCCAGCACCGTGAGGGCAACCAAGCCCCCCAAAATTCCAAGTCCCAGACTTTTCTGCAATTTCTCGCTCATGGGTGACGCCTCTCCAACAGTCTATAAAATCACTAGCATCAGTAGACTTATTGGGCAAGGAGGAAAAAAGCGCGGGTCAAGCCTGCGTGACGTCAGCGGAGCTTGGAGTGTGGACGGCTGCGAAAGGTAACGCCTACCAGCGCAGAACTGCGCCGCCCCAGGTCATTCCCGCGCCGATCGCCATCATCGCGATGACGTCGCCCTTTTTCAGCTTTCCGGCGCGATTCGCCTCATCGAGCGTGATCGGCATCGAGGCGCTCGACGTATTGCCGTAGCGGTCAATGTTGATCCAGCATTTCTCGAACGGAACGCCGAGATTCTGCATTGCCGACTCGATGATGCGCTTATTGGCCTGGTGGGCGATCACGTGATCGACGTCGGCTGCGGTCAGACCGGCGGCTTCGAGCGTGTCGCCGACCACTTCAGGCAACAGCCGCGTCGCCACCTTATAGACCTCGCGCCCACGCATCTTGATTTTGCCGGCCTTGTCTTCGAGCATTTCAGCTGATGGCGGGCGGCGACTGCCGCCGCCATAGATGCCGAGAATGCCCGTCATCGAGCCATCGGTGCGCAGGCTGGCGGCGAGCAGGCCGCGCCCTTCCTCTTCGCTGGCGCCCAGCAAAATCGCGCCGGCGGCGTCGCCAAACAGCACGCAGGTCTCGCGATTTGTCCAATCGACGAAGCGACTGAGGGTCTCGGCGCCGATCACCAGCGCGCGCTTGACCTTGCCGCTTCTGATAAATTGGTCGGCGATGGAAAGACCGTAAAGCGAACCAGCGCAGGCGGCGCCGACGTCAAAGGCGAAGGCGTTTCTCGCGCCGAGCTGCGCCTGAACAAATGACGCGCAGGACGGCGTCGGCGTGTCGCCTGTCACCGTGCACACGATGATCATGTCAACGTCGTCTGGCTTTACGCCAGCGAACTGCAGCGCCTCGCGCCCGGCGGCCGCCGCCAGATCGGATGTGGCCTCATGATCCGCGGCCACTCGGCGCTCTTCGATGCCGGTGCGGCTGACGATCCACTCATTGTTCGTCCTGACGATTTTCTCGAGGTCGGCATTGGAGATGACGCGCTGGGGCGCATAAGACCCGGTTCCGAGAACAATGGAATTCGTCAAGACGTGGCGCTTCCTTCTGAGACGGCGTGGCTGAAGCTCGTGAGCGTGGCGCTATTCATTAAGAGCGGCTCAGGCCGAGCGCAAATTTTTCTTTTTTGACTCCGGCGAGGGCCATCATCGTCACCGACTTATTGGCTTTTTTGCGCCTGCGCCGAAAGACTGTCCCAAAACGAGGCCGTCAACGCTTTCTTAAAGCGGGCGCAACTAGACCAATTCAGTGCTCGTCGGAGTTGCGTTTATGGTCCACGCTATCATCTTTGCCGCCGCCGCGCTCTTCGCTCTCATTGGCGCGCTGACGGCGTAACGCCGAGCCCGCGATTGCAAAGTCCGCCGCCGCGTGGCAAGGGGCGCCATGCAGGAACAACAGAGGCCGCCGAGCGCCGCCCCGCGCGTCTCCTTCGTCTCGCTCGGCTGTCCGAAGGCCCTCGTCGATAGCGAACGGATCATCACGCGGCTGCGCGCCGAAGGCTACGAGCTGACTCGCACCCACGCCGGGGCCGACGTCGTCATCGTCAACACATGCGGCTTCCTCGACAGCGCCAAGGCGGAGTCGCTCGAAGCGATCGGCGCCGCGCTGAACGAAAACGGCAAGGTGATCGTCACCGGCTGCATGGGCGCCGAGCCCGAAGCGATCGCCGAACGCTTCCCGCAAGTGCTGGCGATCACCGGCCCACAGCAATATGAGAGCGTCGTCGATGCGGTGCATCGCGCCGCCGCGCCGGCCCACGACCCCTTTGTCGACCTTCTTCCCGAACAGGGCGTGAAGCTCACGCCGCGACATTACGCCTATCTTAAAATCTCCGAAGGCTGCGACAACAGCTGCTCCTTCTGCATCATCCCGCATCTGCGCGGGCCCCTCGTCTCGCGGCCGGCCGCCGATGTGCTGCGCGAAGCGGAAAAGCTCGCGCGCGCCGGCGTCAAGGAGCTGCTCGTCATTTCACAGGACACGAGCGCCTACGGCCGCGACATTCGCTACGCCGAGAGCATGTTGGGCGACCGTAGCGTGCGCGCGCGCTTTCTCGATCTGGCGCGCGAACTTGGCGATCTCGGCCTTTGGGTGCGCCTGCATTACGTCTATCCCTATCCTCATGTCGACGAGGTCATCGCCTTAATGGCGGAAGGGAAGATCCTTCCCTATCTCGACATCCCTTTTCAGCATGCCGCGCCGAATGTGCTGAAGGCCATGAAACGCCCGGCAAATGATGAAAAGACCCTGGCGCGCATTCTCGCATGGCGCGACGTGTGTCCGGAGCTCGCGTTGCGATCGACGTTCATTGTCGGCTTTCCCGGCGAGACTGACGCGGATTTCGAATATCTTCTCGATTGGCTGGAGGAGGCCGAGATCGACCGCGCCGGCGCCTTCAAATATGAACCTGTCGCCGGTGCGCCGGCCGAGGCGCTTGGCCTGCCTGCCGTCCCCGACGACGTGAAGGAGACGCGCTGGAAGCGCTTCATGGAGAAACAGCACGCGATCAGCGCGCGGCTGATGAAGCGCAAGATCGGCAAGCGCCTTTCCGTCATCATCGACGAGCCGGGCGGCGGACCCTCGGGCGCGCTCGCGAAGGGCCGCACCAAGGCCGACGCGCCGCAGATCGACGGCGCAGCCTTTGTCGCATCGCGGCGCCCGCTGCGCGCAGGCGACATCATCACGGCGAAAATTGAACGCTCGGAGGCCTATGACGTCTATGGCGCGGCGACCTAGAGCAGCCCTATATTGGGCCAAGGACGATTATCGGAGAGAAACCCCATGACCGAAGAACCCCACGACGAGGGCACGCCGCCGCAGGAAACCCCGCCGACAATGCCCGAAAGGCCGGCGCAGCCGCTGGGGCCGCAGTTCAAAATTCCGCGCAGCCTTTACATCGCGACCGCGCTGATCGTCATCGGCTCATTCGCCATCACGCTCTTCGTGCGCAATCCCTATACGCAGTCGGTCACAGAGGGCGGCAGTTTTTACGAGCACGGCACGGACAATTCGGCGCTGATGTGGGTCGCGATCTTCGTCGGCATTCCTCTGAGCTTCTGGGCCTATAAGCGGTGGATATTGCCGCTCTTCGAGCGCAAATAGCGGGAGCGTTTTCCGCCGAAGGCGAAGCCGGCGCGTCCGAAAATGCATCGAATCAAGAAACCGGAGCGCGTTTATGAACGCGCTCCGGCGCGCAACTCGGTCGAAGAGCGCTCGATTCTTGGCCCGTGCAAATAGACGATCGCTGGCGGCGGCGTCACAGCGAGCACAGCGGCCTCGCTCTCGGGAACTCTCGCGCTCTTGAAATAGACCGCCGCCTTGGCGTTGGCGGCTTTGAGCGTCGCGCCCGGCCGGTCGATGACGGCGATGGGCATGCTTTGCGCAATATCCTTCCATCGCCGCCAGCGATGAAACTGCAAAAGATTATCCGCGCCCATGATCCAGACGAAACGCACGCCCGGACAATGCGCGTGCAGAAATTCGAGCGTGTCGCATGTGTAGCGCGCGCCGATCTCAGCCTCGAATCCGGTGAAGGCGACCCGCGGATCGGGCAGAATTTTTTTTGCGGCCGCTATTCGCACGTCGATTGACGGCAGTTGGCGCGCGTCCTTAAGCGGATTGCCGGGCGAGACGATCCACCACAGCCGATCGAGCCGAAGACGCGTCAACGCGAGGCGCGAGACCAGCGCATGGCCTTCATGCGGCGGATCGAACGACCCACCGAAGAGGCCGATGCGCATGCCGGGGGCGTGAGGCGGGAGACGGACGGGGGCGGAAGCCATCGAGCCGATATGCGGTGCAAGCATGGGTTAGATCAAGCTTCTCAGGCGGCGCGCGGCTCAATCGCGCTGAGCTCGGAGCCGATCTGCCGGCGCCTGGCCATAAGGTCATAGTCCGCCTGCAGCCCAAGAAAGAAGCCTTCCGAAACCCCGAAATATCGCGCCAGGCGCAAATCCGTGTCGGCGGTGATCGCGCGCCTGCCGAGAACGATCTCATTGATGCGACGGGGCGGCACGCGAATCGCGCGCGCGAGCGCATTCTGACTCAGTCCCATGGGCTTCAAAAATTCCTCGGCAAGAATTTCGCCCGGGGTCGGGTTGGGCAACAGCTCAGTCATGGTAGTCGCTCCAGACAAAACAAATGCGCCATTGGTCATTAATTCTGATCAAATGCTGACCGAGCCGCCTTTCAGCGCCTCAAGACCCACACTCGCGGGAGAGTCACTCTTCAGATTTGGCTTCGCCACTCACCCCCGCACCTGGCCGTCGCCATAGACGCGGTATTTGAACGAGGTCAGCTGCTCGACGCCGACGGGTCCGCGCGCATGCATGCGGCCCGTGGCGATGCCGATCTCGGCGCCAAAACCGAATTCGCCGCCGTCGGCGAATTGCGTCGAGGCGTTGTGCAGCACGATCGCCGAGTCGACTTCATTCATGAAGCGCGCCGCGGCGCCAGCGTCGCGCGTGATGATGCAATCGGTGTGATGCGAGCCATAGGTCTCGATGTGGTCGATCGCGCCCTCTAATCCATCGACCACGCGCGCCGCGATGATGGCGTCGAGATATTCGGCGCGCCAGTCGTCTTCGCGCGCCGGCTTCACCCGCGCGTCGGCGGCTTGGGTCGCTGCGTCGCCGCGCACTTCACAGCCTGAATCGATCAGCGTCGCGACGAGCGGCTGAAGGTGGGTCGCGGCGCAGGCCCTGTCGACGAGCAGCGTCTCCGCCGCGCCGCAGATGCCGGTGCGCCGCATCTTGGCGTTCAGCAGCACGCGCCTCGCCATGTCGAGATCGGCGTCCCTATGCACGAAGACATGCACGATGCCTTCAAGATGCGCGAAAACCGGCACGCGCGCCTCATGCTGCACGCGGGCGACAAGACTCTTGCCGCCGCGCGGCACGATCACGTCAATATTGCCGTCGAGGCCCGCGAGCATCGCGCCAACGGCGGCGCGATCCGCCGTCGCGACAAGCGAGATCGCCGCTTCGGGAAGCTCTGCGGCTGTCAGCCCCGCGACGAGGCAGGCGTGAATGGCGGCCGACGAGCGCAAGCTCTCGGAGCCGCCGCGCAGGATCGCGGCGTTGCCGGCCTTCAGACACAGGCCGCCGGCGTCGGCGGTGACATTGGGCCGGCTTTCATAGATCACGCCGATGACGCCAAGCGGCGTCGAGACGCGCTCGATCTTCAGGCCATTCGGGCGATCGAAACTCGCCAGAACGCGGCCGACGGGGTCCGGCAGATCGGCGATCTCCTCCAGTCCACGGGCGATCGCCTCGACCTGGGTGGGATCAAGCGTCAGCCGATCGAGGAAAGAGGCCGTCGTTCCGCGCGCCGTGGCGTCAGCGACGTCGAGCGCATTGGCGGCGAGTATGGCGTTGCTCTGGCGGCGAATTTCACCGGCCGCGGCGCGCAGCGCCTTGTTCTTGGCGTCGGTGGAGGCGAGCGCCGCCGCCCGCGCCGCTGCGCGCGCGGCGCGCCCGAGCGCGATAAATGAGTCGCTCAGCGTCGCGTCTACGCCGCCTGCCTGCGGCGCGCTGCGTAATGCCTGCGTCATAGCTTTCTCGGACATGCTGGAGTTTCGCTAACATGGCGGCCCCGGCAAGAAAAGCGCCCTCAAGAAAAGCCGGCCTTGCGAGGCCTGTCGCGATATGAAAAAAAGCCGCATGTCCGCGCTTCAAGAGAATCCATTCACCGGGCCCATTGCGGCCGAATATGACGTGCTGCGGCTGATGTGTCCAAACGCCGCCACGCTCGCCAAAAAGATCGGCGATCGAATCGCGCAATGGCGTTCCGACGCCGGGCCGATCGAAGGCTTCGAGATCGGCTGCGGAACGGGGATCAGCACGCTGGCGGCGCTCTCGGCGCGGGACGACCTGAAGCTCACCGCGATCGACAGCGCCGGCGAAATGCTCGATCAGGCGCGAACCAATCTCGCCGATTACGCCCTGGTGGGCCGCGTCGAATTTATCGAAGCCGATGCGCTGACGGCGCTCCGCGCGCTGCCCGATGCGCGCAAGGATGTCGTCATTTCGAATTACGCGATCCATAACTTCCCTGACGACTATCGTAAGGAGGCAATCTCGGAGATTTTCCGCGTCCTGAAGCCGGGCGGAATTTTCATCAACGGCGACCGCTACGCGATGGACGACCCAGCGGCGCATCTTGCCGATACCCAAGCCGTGGTGCGGGGTTGGTTCAAGATTTTCACGAAGATGAACCGACTCGATCTGCTCGAAGACTGGATCGTGCACCTCCTGAGCGACGAATCCTCACTGCACATCATGTATTTCGAGCCGGCGCTCGAGCAGTTGCGCGCCGCGGGCTTCGCGCCGGTCACCGTCGAATTTCGCGATGGCGTGGACACGCTGGTGACGGCGGCGAAGCCGGGCGGGTGAGGCGACGCGCGCTTCTCTTTCAAGACGGGGCGCGCAACCCTCTCCCATCGGGAGAGGGTGGACGCGAAGCGGCCGGGTGAGGGGTTACGACGCCGTTCGTCTATGCGGAAAAAAACCTGAGACTCTTTCCCCTCACCCCGGCCCTCCGGGCCGACCCTCTCCCCTTGGGAGAGGGTGGCCACGCGCAACTCGATTTCTCAGGCAAAGCCAACTCCCACTCTCGCGGATCATGCGCTATAGCGCGCCATGGACCTCGCGCTTCTCGCTCTCTTCGCCTCGGTCGTCACCGCCATTTGCCAATCCGTCACCGATCTCGGCACCAAGGCCGCGACGCGGACGGCCGACGATCGCGCCATTCTCGCCGCGCAATGGTGCGCGGGCGCTGTCCTGCTGAGCCTTGCTTGTGTCGTCTTCTATCCGGGCCTTCTCAGCGCGCCGCGCGAAACGCTCGCATCGCTGACGCAGCCCGGTTTCTGGACTCTGCTGGCCTGGTCGGGCGCGCTCAACGTCGTCGCCTATGTGCTGTACATCCGCGCCTTTCGACTGTCAGACGCGTCGCTGGTCGCGCCGCTCGTCCTGCTCACGCCCGTGCTGATGCTGTTCACCTCGCCGATCATGACGGGCGAGCACGCGCCGCCGATGGGTGTCTTCGGCGTGCTGTTCACCGTGCTCGGCGTCGGACTGCTCGACGCCGACAAGGAAAGCGGACGCCGCTTCAACTTCCATGTCTTCGCGCGCGACAAGGGCGCGCGGATGATGATCGGCACCGCCGTGATCTGGAGCGTCACCGCCAATATTGACAAGCTCGGCGTCCGGGCGTCGACGCCGCTGATCTGGATCGCGGCGGTGACGATCGTCATCGCGTTTTGCGCCCTGCTCTACTGGCTTGCCGGGCGGCGCGCCGCGCCAAGCGCGTTCGATTTGCGTTACGCCATCGGCGCGGGTTCGGCGATGGCCTTTGGCAACACGTTGCAGATGTGGGCGCTCACCGTGCTGTTCACGCCTTACGTGATCGCCATCAAGCGATTGTCGGCGCTCTTTACCGTGCTCGCGAGCGGACGTGTGCTGAAGGAGGAGTCGAGCGGCAGACTACTCGGCGCGGCGGTGATGCTCGTGGGCGCCGTGATGATCGCGCTGGCAAGGGAGTGAAGTTACTTATCGTTTTCGAGTTCGCGAACCGCTGCCAATAGGCGCTCAGCATTGCGGGGGCTCTTAAGAAGCCTAGCCGTTTGGTCGACAGCGTCGGCCATGGCAGTGCGCGGCGGACGTTCGTATACTAGATATTTATGATCGCTTTCTTCCCTAAGGGAGAAAATATATGAGCGTGGCTCTCCGCGAACGATATGCTGCTGGAACCTCCCTGTAGCCTTCAATTCTCCCCAATCGAATAGCCACATTCTAGCTACGCAATAGTTGGTATCCAGATGGACAAAGAGCAGGTGTGTGGGACAGTTCTCGCCCTCAACCTTTGGAATCGCGCTACTTCGGTTCCACCCGCGGTTCCCGCCCCTCCGAGTTTTGACCGAAACCTTCCAGCCATCGTCGGTCGTGAAATCATGCTCTTCACGGTCACTCACCAAGGTGCCGCTGTAAAGCTTCTTTCCGTATATTTCGCCTAACCAACCAACCAACTCATTTCCCTTTAGATTCTTGCCGTCTGCATGGGATATCAGACGGTAACGAATCCGCGACTGCAGCAGGGCGAGTTCTTCGAACATCCCTGCCAAATCCTCTTCCAACGCGGTAAGAGCTCCTGTATCGGGAACGGTCATTTCAGAAAAACCCTAAGTTGCAGTCAATGCATAGAATATCCCCTACTCCTCCATTTTCAGCGCGGCGATGAAGGCCTCCTGCGGAATCTCGACGCGGCCGAACTGGCGCATCTTCTTCTTGCCTTCCTTCTGCTTCTCCAGGAGCTTGCGCTTGCGGCTAACGTCGCCGCCGTAACATTTCGCGGTCACGTCTTTGCGGAAGGCGCGCACCGTTTCGCGCGCGATGATCTTGCCGCCGATCGCCGCCTGAATCGGCACCTGGAACATATGCGGCGGAATGAGTTCCTTTAATTTCTCGCACATCTGCCGGCCGCGTCCGTCGGCGCGCGTGCGATGCACGAGCATCGAAAGCGCGTCGACCGGCTCGGCGTTAACGAGGATGCTCATCTTCACGAGATCGCCGGCGCGATAGTCGGTGATCTGATAATCGAAGGACGCATAGCCCTTCGAGATCGACTTCAGCCGGTCATAGAAATCGAACACCACCTCGTTGAGCGGCAGATCATAGACCGCCATGGCGCGCTTGCCGACATAGTTGAGATCGACCTGCACGCCGCGCCGGTCCTGACAGAGTTTCAGCACCGAGCCGAGATAGTCGTCGGGCGTCAGGATCGTCGCCCTGATCCAGGGTTCGTTGATCTCCTCGATCTTCACGACGTCGGGCATGTCGGCGGGGTTGTGCAGCTCGATCTCGTCGCCGTTGGTCATGCTGATCTTGTAGATGACCGATGGCGCGGTCGCGATGAGATCGAGATCGAATTCGCGCTGCAGCCGTTCCTGAATGATTTCGAGATGCAGCAGGCCCAGAAAACCGCAGCGGAAGCCGAAGCCGAGTGCTGCGGAAGTCTCCATCTCATAAGAGAAGCTGGCGTCGTTCAGGCGCAGCTTGCCGATCGCCGCGCGCAAATCCTCGAAATCGGCGGCGTCCACGGGGAACAATCCGCAGAACACCACGGGCTGCGCCGGCTTGAAGCCCGGCAGCGCCTCGGCGGTCGGCTTCTTGTCGTCGGTGATCGTGTCGCCGACGCGGGTATCCGCCACCTGCTTGATCTGCGCCGTGATGAAGCCGACTTCGCCGGGACCAAGCGCCGCGACATCCTGCATTTTGGGACGAAAGACGCCGATCTTGTCCACTTCGTAATGGGCGTCGGCCGCCATCATCTTGATCTTCTGGCCCGTCTTCAGGGTTCCATCGAAGATTCGCACCAGCACGACGACGCCGAGATAGGCGTCATACCAGCTGTCGACGAGCAGCGCCTTCAAAGGCGCCTTCTCGTCGCCTTTTGGCGGCGGCAGGCGCGTGACGATCGCCTCGAGCACGTCGGGAATGCCGATGCCGGTCTTGGCCGAAATGAGCACCGCACCCGAGGCGTCGAGCCCGATCACCTCCTCGATCTGCTCCTTGATGCGGTCGGGCTCGGCCGCCGGCAGATCGATCTTATTGAGGACGGGAACGATCTCATGGCCGGCGTCGATGGCCTGATAGACATTGGCGAGCGTCTGCGCTTCGACTCCCTGGGAGGCGTCAACGACAAGCAGCGAGCCTTCGCAGGCCTTCAGCGAGCGGGACACCTCATAGGCGAAATCGACGTGGCCGGGCGTGTCCATCAGATTGAGGACGTAATCCTTGCCGTCCTTGGCCTTGTAGTTCAGGCGCACCGTCTGCGCCTTGATCGTGATGCCGCGCTCGCGCTCGATATCCATCGAATCGAGCACTTGCTCGACCATGTCGCGCGCGGCGACCGTCCCGGTCTCCTGAATGAGCCTGTCGGCCAGGGTCGACTTGCCGTGGTCGATATGCGCGACAATCGAGAAATTGCGGATGTTTTCGATCTTGTGGGCGGTCATGTGCGCGGGGATAGCAGCGCCCGCCAAGGAATGAAAGGGCGCGTCAGCCCGCGCCCAGCGCCATTTCATTCCCAGGCGGGCGCCCAGGGCGCGCGCCGGAGCCTTCTGGAAGGCTACTTCTTCTCCATCCGCGCCTCGAGCTCCGCCTTGCCCTTGTTAAAAAGCTCAATGGCTTTGGGCACGGCCCAGCGAATGAAGGCGTCCGTCGCCCGCACGGCCATGCAGCCGACCTGGGTCACGAGCGAGACTGTCTTGTCGAACCAGGGCAAAGCCGCGCTGTCGGCGGGAATCTTGCCTCTTACCCAGGCGACGCCATCCCTGGTCTTTTCCGAGATGAGGCTCCACAGCACGACGGCGGGATCGGATGACGGCGCGGTGGCGATCGCGTGGCGCAGCCGCACGACCTCCGCCGCAGCCTCGTCGGCCCGGCGATTGGCGGCTTCGAGCTGCCGAGACGTCTCAAGCGCTTTCGCCGACGCCCCGGCGTTCTCCGCGGCGAGGCGGTCGCGCTCCGCGGTCATCGCCGCCAGGCTGTCGCGAACATCGTCGCGCTCCTTGGCGTAGGCGTTCGCCTTCGCGACGATCTCGGACTTCTCGAAAATCTGCCGGTCGCGCTCCATGCGCGTCGCTTTGATCTGCTCCTGCAGATTGGTCAGTTCGGAGCGGGAAACCGTATCTTCGGGTTGCGATGAAGTTTCTTCGGACATGGCCGCCTCCTTTAGGGAGAGGATGGCTCGCGATGTGCGAACGGGTCGCGCGCGAGCAAAAACGGAATGGCCTCGGTGGCGGTTCGGCCTCAAAATCGCGCGCCAAGCGCGACCATGTTTAGTGTCAAAAAACTGATTCTGCAAAACCGGCGCAGCGGCGCAGCTATTGCACACTGCGCCCTCGTGGATTTGCTGTTACTGCGCGCGACCGGCGGCGGACTGCACGCGCTGCGCCGCCGAGAGGCAGTCGCGCGGCGCCGCCAGACATTTATCGCGCGCGGCGCCGGCGAGCGCGTCGCCGCCGGCGTGAATCAGCGCGGACGCTTTCTCGATAGCGACCTGTACGAAGCCAGCCGCGTGCAGCGGCGATGAAGCGCGGAGGGCTGCGCTTTTCGGCGCAACAGGCGCGTGATCCGCGCGCCATTGCAGGGCGACGCAGACGAGAAGAATGCAAATCGCGCATTTGGCGAGAAAAACCAAACTCGTCTCCATCCGCGAAAGCGGTTTTCTTGTAAGTGATGGCGCGGCGGGGTTGAGCCTTCGTAAACGCGCCTTCGATTTTTCCCTGAAGTCACGGCAATAAACTGCAAACCATGTCGACGCGTCGCCGAGTAGCTGTTGAAGCTTTCGCATCGGCTTAGCGGCTGCTTAAGGACGCCCTGCTATCGCTGTTGCCGATAAGGAGCGTACGCCTTGAGTAGCATCGCCGAGGACAGCCACTACCCGTCTTGCGTGGACGCCGCCTTGCATGAGCGGGTCGCCGGACGACCGGTGGAAGAGGCGCGTCATCGGGCGTTCATCATCGCTCGGCTCGTCGTCGCCGCCTGCGTCCTGCTCTCGGCGCCGCTGTTTCTATTCTTCCATGGCGCGCCGACGACAAGCGACTGCGTCCTTTTCCTGCTTGCGCAGATCCCTCTCGCCTCGGTCATCGTGTTGTCCCGCGCGGGCGATTTGCGCCTTGCGCGGAGCCTCTCGATCGGCGGCTGGCTGGCGATGGCGACGGCCATCCACGCGCTGACGCCGGGCTACGACGCCTTTTCAATCGCGCTGCTGCTCGTTGCGCTCATAGAGGCGGCCCTGACGCCCGACGTCGGCGCGGTCATCGTCATAGAAGTGGTCGCCATCGCCGCCCTTGCGCTGACAGCCGGTCTCAATCTGCGGGCGCCGCACGAACTGCTGACGGAACATGCAACGACGGCCATGCTTCTCGGAGCGCCGCTGTTTCTCTATATCGCCGCTCTCGTCTTCGGCGCTGTCCGGGTCGAGCAGGCTCGCGCCCGCGCCGAAGCGCGCAACGACCGCGACCTCATGCTCCTGACAGGCGCCGTTGGCGACATCCTGCTGCACCTCGATCGCGCCGGCGTCGTCAACGCGGTCCTGGGCGACGGGCACCACGTCTTTGATCTCAAGCGCGATCTGATCGGCCGCGAATTCTTCCAGCGTATTCACGTCGCCGACCGACCGAGCTTCCTCAAGGCGGTCTCCGACGCCGTCGACGGCAAGGCGGTGGCGACCGCAGCCGTTCGCGTTCAGGTTGGCGTTGCAAGCAATGCTTCCAGCGAATTCGTCGCGCCCGTTTTCAACTCTTTCGAGGCGCGCATGCGCCGCGCTCAATCAAACCACGAGGAATGCGCAGCGGAGGCGGTCGTCTGCGCCCTGCGAGACGTAAACGCCACGCTCGAAGCCGATATCGCGCTTGCGGCGGCTCACGCGGCGGCCGAGCGCGCGGCAACCAGCAATGTGCGCCTTCTCGCCAATGTCAGCCATGAGCTGCGCACGCCGCTCAACGCCATCATCGGCTTCTCACAAATGTTGGCGACCGACGAGATTGCGCCTTCCGAACCCGCCAAACAGCGGGAATATGCGTCAATCATCAGCGACTCCGGCCACCATCTGCTCGAGATCGTCAACTCCATCCTGGACATGTCCAAGATCGAATCGGGCGCCATGGAAATGGCGGCTGAGTCCTTCGCCCTGCCGACGCTCGCCGATCAGTGCTGCGATATGATGCAGCTGAAGGCCGATCAGTCCGGCGTGACGCTCGCGCGCGAATATGCCGAAAGCCTTGCCGAGATCGTCGCCGACAAGCGCGGCTGCAGGCAGATCCTGATCAACCTGCTCTCTAACGCAGTGAAATTCACGCCGCGCGGCGGCACGGTCAAGCTGTCGCTTCAGGCCGAAGGAAATCAAATCGTCGTCACGGTCACGGATGATGGCGTGGGCATCGCCGCAGGCGATCTCGCGCGGCTCGGCGATCCTTTTTTTCAGGTGCGCCCGTCGCTTGAACACGGGCAAGAGGGGACGGGGCTCGGACTTTCCGTGGTGCGGGGACTCGTGGGGCTGCACGGCGGTTCGATCACCATCGAAAGCGGACCACGGGCCGGCACGGCGGTTTGCGTGCGCCTGCCGCTCGACTGCCGTAACCGCGGCGCAACCGGCGGTCCGGCAAGAATCGAAACGATCGCGCGACTTGGCGCGCCGTTAAGCATGGCCGCGGTCGGCGGCGCAGAACCAGCAACGGTGAAGAAAATTGCGTGACGCCTCGCTCTATGCCTCTCGCTTTCAGGCTTCCCCCACCGATCGCGCCCCGCCGCGCGACACACGGCGCAATGGTCGTCGCTCAATCTTTGCGCGTATGTTCGGCGCGAAGCCAATCGGCGTCACGCTCATCCTCGGCATCGCCGCCTTGGCGGCGATCGGCGTGCCCATGAACGCGCTGCTGCTACAGGACGGAAGACATCCGGCGCCGCTCTTCTCGGCTCAGCCTTCGAACGCGGTCCTAGGCGCGCCAACGCGGCCGGCGCGCCCGCCCGCAGTCGAAGCCCGCACAGATCGAGAGGCGAATGTCCCCGCGCGCGCCGCACCGAAAGACCTCATCGCCAGCAAGATCGAAAGGCTTGACGTCGCCAAAAGCCCCGACTGGGGGAAAAGCGCGCCGGCGAAAGCGGATGCGCCGCACGCCGCGGACAAGAAGCGGGACGCGATCGGCCTGCTGATCGTCGGCGATCCGCCGCCGCTTAAGGCAAGCGCCGACAAGGCCAACAAAGCCGACAAGACGCCCAGCGCCGACAAGACGGCCAGCGCCGACAAGTCTGCGCCTGTCGATAAAAACGTTCTTTATGCGCAGCGCGCCCTCCTGAAGCTCGGCTACGTTGTGCGCTCCGACGGCGTTCTCAGCGGCGCGACGCGCCACGCCTTGGAGAAGTTCGAGGGCGACGCCGGCCTGCCGGTCAAGGGCCGGATCACGCCGAAAGTGCTGCAGCAGCTCGCGGCGCGCTCCCGTCTGCCGCTCCCTTGAGTCGCGGCGTTCGACAATCCCGCCGCTCAAGCGCTAGTTTGCGCCCATGCGACTGAGGTCCGACATATTCGTTTCCGCGCTGATCCGCCGGGCTGAGGTGCAAGGCGCGGTCGCCATGCTGCGCCGGCGCGGCGCCGCTGAAGCCGGCGCGATCTTCGTCAAGCTTGATCGGCTTGACGGGCGCGCCGCAGTCTATGGCCCTGCCCCGCAGACAGAAGAGCCGCCGGAGGGAGTCGATCGGCTGTTCGCGCGCGTCCATGCAGGCGACTGGCTCGATCCGGCGGAGGCCGAGCAGAGGCTCAAGCGCGAGATCATGTTCGACCCTGACCTTTGGATCGTCGAGATCGAGGATCCCGACGGCCGCGTGTTCGTCGACCTCGCGGCTTAGCACAAGCAGGTTTGCGAAAAAGCCGACAGGCGCTCTAAGCGGATTGATCGAGTTTGCGGGATGGCCGCGCCAATGATTGCTGCGGCGCCGCGCGACGCCGCGTCAGCGCACCCGGATCTTCTCGCGCCGCACGGCGTGAAATTTCGCGCTCCGATCGCGCCGCGCCAGTCATCGCGCCCACGATGCGCGCCGCGGCGCGCTGCGGCGTCGAGCGCATCACGCCGAGCAACGCCTGCACGACCTCGACGTCACGGGCAGCGCCAGGCTCGGCGCAAAGAAGAATGCGCGTCGCCGATTCGAGCGGTACGCCGATCGCATTGAGCGCCAGAGCGAGCGCCTCCCCGAGATGATCGACGACAAGCGCGCGCGCGCGTTCCTTTCGGCACTCGAGCGCCTCGGAGAGGAGAGCGGCCATCGCGTTGCGATCATGGCGTTGCGCCGCGGCTTCCAGTTTCTCGACGAAAGCGCCGTCGGCGCGAAACGGTGCTTCGGTCCCGCCGCTCGCCAATATTTGGCGACAGGCGTTGAGCACGATCGCCGTGCGCTCGAGCCGGTTCGCAGCAAGGAAAAGCGGTTCTGGATCGAGATCCAGGTCGTCGCGATCGAGCAACATGCGCGCGAGCGTCAGATCATCGCGCGCCGACATGACCAGCGCGCGCCTCGACGCCGAATCAAAATGCGCGGCGAGATTGCCGGCGAGCGCCCGCAGCACCTCGCCCTCGCGACGCGAGGCGAGCGCCAGCATCGTCTCCCGATCGAGCCCGCGTCGGCGGGCGACGGCCGCCGCGAATTGCGCCGGCCCCTGCTCGGCGGTGGCGATCGTGTCCCGCTGCGCGAGCTTGGGCGCGAATTGAAAGGCAAGCGCGGCCGCTGCGCCGCCCTTATCGAAAAGACGCGCGAAAATCGAGGCAGGCGTTTCGGGATGGAAGCAGAGCGGCAGCGCCGCGCGGGCCACTGTTTCTGCATCGACAATGTCGATGAGCCCGAGCGCGAGCTGTTCGAACTGCCGGATGTCGGCCGTCGGATGCATCGATCGCTCGACAAACTGATCGACGACCGCTCGAAGCAGCGACGCGTCGACCATCCGACGCTGTTCCCTTTCGGCGCCCATCACTTCACCACTCGAACCCATACGCAACTTGCAGAAAATTTAGCAGCCGGTCGTTGACGGAGCATTAACCCTCGCCAATTCCTAATCGTTAGGGACGGCTGATTCATCGTCGGCGGAACGAGCTTGGAGAAATCGCCATGGGGAAGGTCATCGCCTTCCAGCCGCGCCTGAGAGGGGCGTCGAAGCGCGGCGAGGCGCAGCAGCGCGACGCGCAGATCCTATTCTTTCTCGGCGTGCGCTATGTGCGGATGGAGGACGCTCTCGTCAATCCGCAGGAGACGCCCGCTCCGGAATCCTTCGGCGCGCCGCCGGGCGGCGGCAAGCGCAGGCGCCGGGTCCGCGCCTGACCTCAGTCGGCAAGAACGAGCGCCCAATAGACCTTATATTTCGCGCCAGCCGCGTAGGCCGTCGCGATGCCCATCCGTTTCACCCGCTTATCCAGCATGCGCGCGTTATGCGGCGCGGAATCGCGCCAGCCGGAAAAGGCTTCCGCCAGCGTGCGATAGCCCGCCGATACGTTCTCCACGGCGGCCGGCGTTTGAACGCCCGCGCCGGCGAGGCGGTCGCCGAGTTCGCCGCGCGCCGCAAGATCCCCGCTTTGCGCCATGTCCCGCGCCTGCGTCTCCGCGACGCGCTGCAGCCCGTCATCGAGCGTCAGAGCGCCGAGCCCGCTGTTGCGTCGATAAAGCGAGATCATGTCGCGCGCGGTCGCGGGATCGACGTGCGCGCCGGTCGCCGCCAAAGAACGATACATCGGCGGCTCCGGCCCGGTCGCCCGAGTCTCGGGCTCTTGCCCGGCGTTGCAGCCGGCAAGCACGCCGAGCGCCAGGAGAATGGCGGCACGAGGAAGAGACGACGGAAACATGAGCGCATCTCGCTCCCCATTCTTTGAGAAACAATGAATGGCGAGGATTTACTTCGCTTGCGCCTCGTCCGACGGGGCGGCGTCCTCCTTAGAGTCGTCGGACCGTTCGGTCTGCTCATCTGCGCTCTTGCCGCCCGCCAGATTGGCTTCGATCGCCAGCGCGCTTGCGACGGCCGCTGCGGCCAGCTTGTCGAGGTCGGGAATGTTGACGATCGTCGGCGGCGGCGGCGCGGCCGCCGGACCGATCGAGATTCCGGCGTCGTGGAGGCGCTCATAGAGATCGAAGTGCAGGTCGCTGCGCACGCGCGCGGACTGCTCGACATCCTCGACGTAGCACCAAAGCTCGAATTTGAAGGTGTTCGCCTCCATGCCGAGGAACATCACCTGCGGCGCGGGTATCCGCAAAACGCTTTCCTGCGCGCGCGCCGCCGCAAGAAGAATGTCGCGCATTCTTTCCGGATCGACGCCGACATGCGGCGAAATGGCGATCTTGATGCGGCCGACCTTGTCGCCGCGCAGCCAGTTCTTCACCACGCCCGCGACGAGATTCGAATTCGGCACGATCATCGTCGCGCGATCGAATGTCTCGATCTCGGTGGAGCGGACATTGATGCGTTTGACATAGCCCTGCTCGTCGCCGACCACGACCCAGTCGCCGACGCGAATGGCGCGCTCCCAGAGCAGGATGAGGCCGGAGACGAAATTGTTGACGATCGATTGCAAGCCAAAGCCGATGCCGACCGAGAGGGCGCCGGCGACGATCGCGAGTTTTTCGAACCCGAGCCCGACATAGGACAGTGCGAGCGCCGCCGCGAAAATAAAGCCGGCGTAGCCAAGGGTCGCGCTGATGGAGTTGCGCAGACCGAGATCGAGCCGGGTGAGCGGCAGAAAACGCGTGTCGAGCCAGCGCCGCAGCCCCTGCGTCGCGGCAAGCGCCGCGGCGAAGAGCAGCATCGCCACGAGCGCGCCCGAAGGAGAGATCGTGACGTCGCCGATCTTGAAGGAAACGAACGCCGAGCGAATATTGCCGAGGAAATCGCCCGACTCATAGCCGAGCGGCGCAAGCGCCACCAACGCCGCCGCGAGGAAACAGAGCAGCGTGACAATGCCGGAAAGCAGCACGGCGAGCGGCGCGAGCTGCTCGCGGCGCACGCCAAGACCGGTGATCATTTTGCGGCCGAGGAAACTCGTCGGCGCAAGCGCCGCCTCGATGCCGCCGCGCGAAAGCGTCACGACGACATACAGGATGGCGAGGACCGCCGCCGTCCAGCCGATCTGCAGGATGACGAAATTAGCGAAAGTGACATAGCCGGCCGCGCACGCCCCCACCAGCACGAGCACGATAAGCCCGCCGAGGAAACGCGCGGCGCTCATCCAGTCGCGACCCTCGGGGGTGGCGACAGCGGCGCCCTCCTCGACTTCAACTCGGCTTGGCAGATTGAACAGGGCGATCGCGATGAGCGCCGCGACGATCATAACGCCGAGGCCGCGCGTCACGATCACGATAGGAAGCCCCCCCTGCACGGACTCTTCCAACTGCTCCAGGAAACGCGCCGCGGAGAGAGTCACCGCAGCCAGCGTCACGAGTTGCGTAAGACGTCTCGCAAGCCGATCGCCGGGATCAATCAGCCGCCAGTTCGGATGCGCGGGAGCAAGGACCGCGCGCGCGATGGCGTAGGCGAAGGCGATGCGCGCTACGCCCTCGACGACGCGTCGCCAGATCGGTTCGAGCGCGGCGTCGATAAGGTCGTAAGCGTCGAAGGCGAGGCTTAACGCGCCGACCGCCGCGACCGGCGCTGCCACGATGACCAGCGCCGTCCATCCGGCCGCGGCCGCCTTGCGCAAAGGCGTCGGAGCGGACTCGTCCGCCGAACGACGGACGACGCGCCGCGCCATGAAGAGCGCCAGTGCGAGGCTCGCTGCGATCGCAAAAAGCACGGCGAAAAACTGCGCGCGTCGGCCGCCGTTGACGCGACCGACGACATTCGCCGTTCGGTCGGAAAGAAAGGTCGCAGAATCGCTGATCACGGCGGGCGCGCCGTCGAGCGCGGCGCGCCACAGCGAAGGCGAGAATAGACCGTCCGTGCGCAGAAAGAGATTCTTCGCAAAGAGCCCGCGCTGGCGCGCGACAATCGTGACGGCGACCTGCCGCGTCTCGAGCAACATGGCGCGCGCGCGTTTGAGAGTCGCGTCAACCGCGTCGTAAAGGCGACGCTGCTCTTGGAGCTCGGCGTCAGCGCTGACGCGCGCGGCCGCGTCGGCGGATTCGGGCCCGTTCGGCGTCGCTTCGGGCGCGGGGACCGGCGGCCCTCTCGCCGGCGGCGGCTTCGCGACGCTGTTCTTTACAGCAGGTTTGGCCTGGGGCTTGGACTCCGCCGGCGTATCCGGCGCTTTGGGAGCCTCTTTTGGCGGCTCCTGCGGTTTTGCGGCGGCGGGCGCAAGCTCCTTCAACCGCGCATCGATTGCGGCAAGACGCGGCGTCAGCTTTTCGATCGTTTCTTCCAGTTCGTGCGGCAAGGGTTCGATACGCGCGCGCAGATTGCGTAGCGCGGCGTCGGAGAGGTCTGGCTGCTCCAGCGTCTTCTGCACTTCGTCCAGCGTGGCGCGCGCGCGATCGAGACGCGCGTTGAACTGTTCGATCGAAGCCGGCGCTTCGTCGGCGCGCAGTCCGGGGGCGGCGAGCGTCGCAATCAGGATGGCGATCAGGAGCGTCAGTATGCGCACATGCGTTCCTTAAATGGAGCGAGCCGATCAAATCGGTTTCGAGCACGCGGACGAAAGGTCAATCTTGCGGCGGTTCGAGTTCGTCACGGTAGGTCCGCTTGTCGCCGTTCCGGTCGACCACGGTCCATCCCCCCTGCCCGTCCGGCGCGGCGGCGCCCTCGGCGACCCGCGCCTTGCCGAACCCGCCGGGAATGTCGAGCACATAGGCCGGCAGCGCAACGCTGGTCACGCGGCGCGAGAGCTCTGCGTAGAGTCGCCTGCCCGCCGCGAGGCTGAGCCGAAAATGCGCGGTCCCCGGCGCGAGATCTGGATGGTGCAGATAATAGGGCCGAACGCCCAAACCTGCCAAATCGCGCATCAGCCGCTCCAGGACGTCGACGTTGTCATTGACGCCCTTGAGCAGCACGGTCTGGGAGAGAAGGACTGCGCCTGCCTCGCGCAACTGAGCGATCGCCGCGCGCGCCGGCTCGGTCAATTCGCGCGCATGATTGACATGCAAGGCGACGAACAGGGTCTTGCCGCTTTCGCGAAGCGCGGCAAGCCGCTCGCGCGTCACGAGATCGGGCGCGACGGTCGGCGCGCGCGTATGGACGCGCAACAGCCGCACATGCGGGATCTCGGCAAGCCGGCGCGAGACGGCCAGAAGCCGACGCGCCGACAGCATCAAGGGATCGCCGCCGGTGAGGATCACCTCGAAAATCTGTGGCCGCCGCGCGACATAGTCGAGCGCTGCCGCGACGTGAGCCTCAGGCAGCAGATCGCCCTTGCCGCGACCGACCGTCTCGCGGCGGAAACAAAAACGGCAGTAGACCGGACAGACGGACAAAAGCTTCAAGAGCACGCGGTCGGGATAGCGATGCACAAGCCCCGGCAGCGGCGAATGCGCGTCGTCGCCTATCGGATCGGCCCGCTCCTGCGGCGTCGTCGCGGCCTCGCGAAGATCGGGGATAAATTGCCGCGCAATCGGATCATCCGGATCGGCGCGGTCGATCAGCGCTGCGACTTGGGGTGTGACCGCGATGCTGTAGCGCTGCGCCACCTGATCGAGACCGCTAACCTCGCTCATGAGGCGCGCGTCAACCAGATCGGCGATCGACGTAAGCGTGCGCGACGGCGCGCGCATTCGCGCAGCTGCGTCTTGATCCAGCGGCAAGCGTTTCTCCGCCGCGCAATCTCCCTCTCTCCCGCGCAGCGGGGGAGAGTTGGAGAGGGGGCGATGCGGTTCGCGCTCGGCTCGAATATATTCCCCCTCCCTGACCCTCCCCCGCTGCGCGGGAGAGGGAGGCGTCAAGCATTCCGCGAAAAAATCATCCGCGCGGTCCGTTATTGCTTCGCCCCCCGCGCGGCGCGCTTGGCCAAGGTGCGCAGCCGCAGCGCGTTGAGCTTGATAAAGCCTTCCGCGTCGCGCTGATCGTAGGTCCCGCCTTCCTCGAAGGTGACGAGGTCCTGATCGTAAAGAGACCAGGGGCTTTCGCGGCCGACGAGCGTCGCCGAGCCCTTGTAGAGCTTGATGCGCACGCGGCCGGTGACATGCTCCTGGCTCCTGTCGATCGCGGCCTGCAGCATCTCGCGCTCCGGCGCGAACCAGAATCCGTTATAGATCAGCTCGGCGTAGCGTGGCATCAGCTCGTCTTTGAGATGCGCGGCGCCGCGGTCGAGCGTCAGGCTTTCGATTCCGCGATGCGCGACGAGCAGAATCGTCCCGCCCGGCGTTTCGTACATGCCGCGCGACTTCATGCCGACGAAACGGTTTTCGACAAGATCTAAGCGCCCGATTGCGTGAAGACGTCCGAGATCATTGAGCTTGGCGAGAAGCGCCGCCGGCGAAAGCGTGACGCCATCCACGGCCGAGGCGTCGCCTTTCTCGAAGTCGATCGTCACATATTGCGGCGCGTCTGGCGCATCCTCGGGATTGCCAGTGCGCGAATAGACGTAATCGGGCGTCTCCTGGGTCGGATCTTCGAGCACCTTCCCTTCCGAAGACGTGTGCAGAAGATTGCCGTCGGTCGAGAACGGCGCTTCGCCGCGCTTGTCCTTGGCGATCGGGATCTGGTTCTTTTCGGCGAAAGCGATGAGATCGGCCCGCGAGACGAAGTCCCATTCGCGCCACGGCGCGATCACATGGATGTCGGGCTCGAGCGCGTAATAGCCGAGTTCGAACCGCACTTGGTCGTTGCCCTTGCCGGTCGCGCCATGGCAGACCGCATCGGCGCCCATTTTGCGCGCGATCTCGATCTGCTTCTTGGCGATGAGCGGGCGCGCGATCGAGGTGCCAAGCAGATAAAGCCCCTCATATTGGGCGTTGGCGCGGAACATCGGGAAGACGTAATCGCGCACGAATTCTTCGCGCAGATCTTCGATGAAGATGTTTTCAGGCTTGACGCCCAGAAGCAGCGCCTTCTCGCGCGCGGGCTCGAGCTCCTCGCCCTGGCCGAGATCGGCGGTGAAGGTGATGACTTCCGCGCCATAGGTCGTCTGCAGCCATTTCAAAATGATCGAGGTGTCGAGCCCTCCGGAATAGGCGAGGACGACGCGTTTGATTTCTTTTTTCTGGCGGGTCATTTTGGCTCTGGCTCGACGGGGGCGATTGCGCGCGGACTATAGGCGCCGCGCGCCCGAGCGCAAGGCGGCGCGACGCGGCCCACGCGCGCGCAGGAGAAACGACGTGAAGCGAACATTGGCCCTGACGGGCGTGCTTTCTTTTCTGGGGCTATCGGGTCTCTGCGCGCAAACCGACCAGCGCGTCTGGACGCTTGGCGGACTGGAGGAGAAAAACGCCGACAGCATCTATCTTGGCTATGGGGTGCCGGAGAGCGACGACAGCCTTGGGAGCTTCACCTGCACGCCAGGGGGCGGCGTGGTCAAAATCTGGATCGCCGAAACCAGCGCCAAGCTTAAAGCGGGAGGCAAGACGACGGCGATCCTTTCCGTCGGCGAAAAGACGGCGAAGGTCGCCGGCAAGCTCGTGCCCAATGAAGAAGCCGGCGTGCCGAGCTTCGAAGGGAGCCTGCCGGCGAAAGACCCGATCTTCGCGGCGATGACCGGCGGGGAAACGCTCGACATCGCCGTTGGCGGAACAAAGCGATCGGCGCCCCTCGCCAACGCTGCGGAGAAATTCAAGAAATTCGCCGCAGCCTGCGCCAAGCGCTAAAGCCTCGTTTTTTACGCCGGAGCCCCCTAAATTGGCGCAATGAGCAGCCGTTCGACGAAAAACCCAACACGGTCCAAGGTCGCCGGTCTGACCCCCGCGCGCCGCCGGGCGCTCGACATTCTCACGCAAGCGAACCGGCCGGTCGGCGCATATGAGATGATCGACCTCATGGCCGACGAAGAGGGCAAGCGCCCCGCGCCCGTCTCCGTCTATCGCGCGCTAGGCTATCTCATGGACAACGGCCTCGCGCATCGGCTCGCGTCAAAAAACGCCTATATCGTCTGCGGCCATGCCCATGAAGCCGAGGAACCCGTCGTCTTCATCATTTGCGAGCAGTGCGGCGAGGTGAAAGAGGCGACGTCGCCAGGATTTGCCCGCGAGCTCGCGGCTCTCGTCGGAGCGGCGCATTTCAGCGCCCGCACGCGCGTTGTTGAAATCGCCGGCCGCTGCGCCCGATGCGAAGGCAAATAGCGATGCGCGGGGCCGCGCGCTGGCTTGCGCCGCTCTTCTTTCTTGTCGCGTCGCTGGCCTTTGCGGCGGTGAACTATCCGCCGCTGACCGGTCGAGTGGTTGACCAAGCCGACGTCATTCCGCCGTCCACGAAAAGCGCCATCGAGAGCAAGCTCAGGGATCTCGAGGATAAATCCGGCATCCAGCTCGTCGTCGCGTCGGTCGCTTCGCTTGAGGGCTTGGACGTCGAAACCTACGCCAACGGCCTGTTTCGCGCTTGGAAGCTCGGCGAAACAAAAAAGAACAATGGCGTTCTGTTTCTGGTCGCGCCGAACGAGCGCAAAATGCGCATCGAAGTCGGCTACGGCCTGGAAGGAACGCTCACCGACGCGCTGTCGAAGATCATTTTGACGAGCGCGGTGGCGCCGCGATTCAAAGCGCGGGACTATGGCGCGGGGATCGAACGCGGCGTCGAGGGGATCATCGAGGTGCTCTCCGGCGATTCCGCCGAATGGACGAAACGCGCGCGGGGGCCGCAGTCCACGACCTTCGATGAGCTTTCCCCGCTCATTTTTTTCGCCCTGTTTCTGTTCATCGTCGTCTGGATGGCGCGTAGCGCGCGCGGCCGGCAACGCTACCAGCGGAGTTACAGGCGCGGCGGACCGCCGATCATCGTGCTGCCCCCGAGCGGCGGCTTCTGGGGCGGCGATTCCTGGGGCGGCGGAGGCGGCGGCTCGAGCGACGGCGGCGGCTTTTCCGGCGGCGGCGGCTCGTCCGGCGGCGGCGGCGCTTCGGGGGACTGGTGATGCAGCTCACGGCGGACGACTTCGAGCGCATCGCGGAGGCTATTCGTCGGGCCGAAAAAAAAACCTCCGGCGAGATCGTCTGCGTGCTGGCGCGTCGCTCATCCGATTACGCTTTCGTGCCGCCGCTCTGGGGCGCGTTCGTGGCGCTTGCGTCGCCTTGGCCCATGCTCCTGTTCACCGAAATTTCGCCTCGTGAGATTTTTGCAGCGCAGATCGCCATCTTTATCGTTGCGACGCTCGTCGTTTCATGGGGACCGGCGCGCTTTTTGTTGACGCCGCGCGTCGTCAAGCGCGCCCGCGCCGCGCGCGAAGCCATCGAACAATTCTTCTCGCGCGGCGTCGCGTCCACCAAGGGACGCACTGGCGTGCTCATATTCGTCTCTTGCGCCGAGCGCTATGCGCGCATCGTCGCCGACGAGGCCATCGCCGCAAAGATCAGTGATGACGAATGGCAGGCCGCGCTGGATCTGCTGCTGGCAGACATGCGACGTGAAAAAGTCGCCGACGGTTTTGTCGCAGCGATCGAGGAATGCGCGCGCCTCCTGGCGCGGCATGCGCCGCCCGGCGCGAGCGGCGACGAACTGCCCGACAAAATCTATGTGGTCTAGCGGGCCGCGCCCAATGCGCCGCCCGCGCTCAGGAGGCCTCTCGTTCGCGCGCGACTTCGCGCCAGCCGATGTCGCGGCGGCAAAAGCCGCCCGGCCAATCGATGAGGTCGACCGCCGCATAAGCGCGCGCCTGGGCCTCGGCGACGCTTTCGCCTAACGCCGTGACATTCAGCACGCGACCCCCGGCGGCGAGCAGGCGTCCGCCTTCCTCGCGCGTGCCGGCGTGGGTGATGGCGACGCCCTCGACGGCTTCGGCGCTTTCCAAATTGCGAATTTCCGATCCGGTCATCGGCGTTCCCGGGTAGTTCCTGGCCGCCAGCACCACCGTCAGCGCCGCGAGCGGCGAAAACCCCGGTCGCTGCAGAGGCGATTCGCCTCGCGCGGCGGCAAGCATCAGCTCGAGAAGATCGCCCTCGAGACGGGGCAGAATGACTTGCGCCTCCGGATCGCCGAAACGGCAATTGTATTCGATGAGCTTTGGCCCCTCTTGTGTCAGCATGAGTCCGGCGTAGAGCACGCCCTTGAAGGGCGCGCCCTTGTCGCGCATCGCGCGCATCGTCGGCTCGACGATCTCGGCCATCACACGCGCTTCTATTTCTGGCGTCACGACGGAAGCCGGCGAATAGGCGCCCATGCCGCCCGTGTTTGGTCCCGTGTCGCCGTCGCCGACTCGCTTATGATCCTGCGCCGTCGCGAACGGCAGCGCGCGAACGCCGTCGCAAATTGCAAAGAACGACGCCTCTTCGCCTACGAGACATTCCTCGATAACCACCTCCGTGCCCGAGAGGCCAAAAGCGCCCGCGAACATCGCCTGCACGGCGCGTTCCGCTTCCTCGCGCGTTTGGGCGACGACGACGCCTTTCCCGGCAGCGAGCCCGTCCGCCTTGACGACGATCGGCGCGCTTTGCTCACGCAGATAACGTAGCGCCGGCTCAAGCGCGGCAAACCGCGCATAGCTCGCGGTCGGAATCCCGTAGTCGCGACACAAATCCTTGGTGAAACCCTTGGACCCCTCGAGCTGAGCCGCCGCCTGCGTGGGCCCGAAGGCGAGGATCCCGCGCTTCTCCAGTTCGTCGACGAGACCGCCGATCAGCGGCTGCTCGGGTCCGACAATAACGAGCGCAATTCCCGCATCGCGACAAAAGTCAATCACGGCGGGGTGGTTGGCGACGTCGAGATCGACGTTATCTCCCACGCGAGCCGTCCCCGGATTGCCTGGCGCGATATAGAGCCGCGTCAGCAGCGGGCTTTTCGCTAGCGCATTGGAGATCGCATGCTCGCGACCGCCCGATCCGATCAAAAGAACATTCATTAACGCTCGCCCGGTTGCTTCGTTTCCGCTTCTAGAGCGCGCGGACGCCAAAAGGCAATCCGCTCCCGAAATGCTGTGCTTGCCCATTGCGTAAGCGCCGCTAGCTATCGGTCCGGGGGCTAGCGGCTGGAGTGTCCCACATGTCCATTACCCGAGATATCGCATCGCATGACAATGCGGTCGCTTACGGCGGCCTCATTGACGCCATTGGCGGCGTCGCCACCATCGTCCTCGTGATTTGCGGTTTAGTTGGAATAGCGCCCCCCATGATGGTCGCAATCGCGACGATCGTGTTTGGCGTCGCTTTGTTAATTCAAGGCGGAGCTATGCTGTCGGAATATATGCAGGTCGTGTTTCCCGGCGGCGTTCGAACCGCTTCCGTCGAGCAGATGGGCGGCAATAGTCTCGCGCTCGTCTTCCTCGTCGGCGCCGCCGGTATTGTGCTGGGCGTTCTGTCGCTCCTTGGAATCAGTCCGGCAATCCTGACCCCGGTCGCCGCGATCGGCTATGGCACCGCTCTGTTGCTGAGCAGCAACGCCGTCTGGCGCCTCTATGTGCTGCGACGCGCCTCCGTTCAGATGGAGACCGCGATCGGACAGTCGCAACATGTCGGCGCCGAGATGCTCGCGAGCGAAATGGCGTCGGGTTCAGCGGGCATTCAGGCGCTCGCAGGTCTGGCGGCGATCGTCCTCGGCATTCTGGCGCTTGCCGGCACTCCCGCCGATTTGACCCTGAACCTGGTCGCGCTGCTCGCGCTCGGCTCGACGATCGTGCTCACAGGCAGCACCCTTAGCGCCACGGTTCTGAGCTTTATGCGAACCTGAGCGCAGCGCCTGCGGGACACCTGCGGGACAAATGCCCCCGACCAGCCGTCGGGGGCATTTTTCTGCCTCGCCAAGGTCCCAGACGGCTTCCCTCTCGGAGTGAAAATGCTCTAAAGACAGCGCAATCTCTCTTTGCGAGGCGATATGGCGCGGCAGTTCATCTATCACATGCAGGGCCTGACCAAGACCTATCCGGGCGGCAAGAAGGTCTTGGAGAACATCAATCTCTCCTTTTATCCCGACGCGAAGATCGGCGTTCTGGGCGTCAACGGCTCCGGCAAATCGACGCTGCTGCGCATCATGGCGGGCGCCGACAAGGAATATTCTGGCGAGGGCTTCGTCGCCGAAGGCGCGCGGGTCGGCTATCTGCCGCAGGAGCCGCAGCTCGACCCGGCGCTCGACGTGCGCGGCAATGTCATGCTCGGCGTCGCGGAGAAGAAGGCCGTCCTCGATCGCTACAACGATCTCGCCATGAATTATTCGGACGAGACCGCCGATGAGATGACGAAGCTCCAGGACGAAATCGAGGCCAAAGGCCTCTGGGACTTGGACAGCCAGGTCGACCAGGCGATGGAAGCGCTCGGCTGTCCGCCGGACGACGCTGACGTCACCAAGCTTTCAGGCGGCGAGCGGCGTCGCGTCGCGCTGTGCAAACTGCTGCTCGAACAGCCGGAAATGCTGCTCCTCGACGAACCGACGAACCATCTCGACGCTGAAACCGTCAACTGGCTCGAAGGACATTTGCGCCAGTATCCCGGCGCTATCCTGATCGTCACCCACGATCGCTATTTCTTGGACAATGTCACCGGCTGGATATTGGAGCTCGATCGCGGCCGCGGCATTCCCTACGAGGGCAATTACACCAACTGGCTGAAGCAAAAGCAGAAGCGCCTCTCTCAGGAATCTTCCGAGGACAAGGCGCGTCAGCGCGCGCTCGAAGCCGAGAGCGAGTGGATCGCCGCTTCGCCGAAGGCGCGGCAGGCCAAAAGCAAGGCGCGCATTCAGCGCTATGAGGACCTCGTCGCCAAGCAGAACGACAAGGCGCCGACGACCGCGCAGATCGTCATTCCGGTGGCCGAACGTCTGGGCGACAATGTCATCGATTTCGACCATCTGTCGAAAGGCTATGGCGACACGCTTCTGATCGACGATCTCTCCTTCAAATTGCCGCCCGGCGGCATCGTCGGGGTCATCGGGCCGAACGGCGCCGGCAAGACGACGCTGTTTCGCATGATCACCGGACAAGAGAAGCCCGACAACGGGACGATCGAGATCGGCGACAGCGTGCAGCTCGGCTATGTCGACCAGTCGCGCGATGCGCTGCACGCCAACAAGTCCGTCTGGGAGGAAATCTCGGACGGCAATGAAGTGATCTATCTCGGCAAGCGCGAGATCAACAGCCGCGCCTATTGCTCGGCCTTCAATTTCAAGGGCGCCGATCAGCAAAAGAAGGTCGGGCAGCTTTCAGGCGGCGAACGCAACCGCGTGCACCTCGCCAAGATGCTGAAGAGCGGCGCCAATGTGCTGCTGCTCGACGAGCCGACCAACGATCTCGACGTCGACACGCTGCGCGCGCTCGAAGAGGCGCTCGTCGATTTCGCCGGCTGCGCCGTCATCATCTCGCATGACCGCTTTTTCTTGGACCGCATCGCGACGCATATTCTCGCCTATGAAGGCGACAGCCATGTCGAATGGTTTGAAGGCAACTTCGCCGATTACGAAGAGGATAAGAAGCGGCGCCTCGGGATCGACAGCGTCATTCCGCACCGGCTGAAATATAAGAAGTTCGCGCGGTGAGGAGCTGATGCACTATAGCGGTCTGCTTTCATACCCGCAGCTTCTCAGTTCAAGTTCGCTTGCCTGAATAGCCTGCTCCGTTCTCAGCCGGGCGCTATAACCGAGACCTCCGGAAAATACGTCCGATAACGCGCAACGTCTCGGGTCAGCAGGGGAGCGCCGAGAGTTTCCGCCTGCGCGCCGATAAAGAAATCAGCCAGTACATTCGTCTTGGCGCCGCCGCGTATTCGATAGTCGCGAAACGCCTGCCCGGCGCGCCAAAGAGCTTGACGCGACATCGCGGAATGTTCCGCCCCGAGCGCGCCTAAAAAGTCGGAACAATCGGCTTCGGCCGTAAAGCCGGTCGCGAGTTCCGCAAAGACGGCATCGACGATCAAGATCGGTCCAAGAGACATTCTTCGTTCGAGCGCCTGCTGCGACGCTTCAAACCAATCGGCATTGCGCGTCAGCAGGTCGATGAAGATATTGGTGTCGACAAGCGTCAATCGTCGCCCCGCAGGAGACGCATCCACTCGTCAGTCGTCGTTCGAAATTTCACGCCCTTGCGATCCAGCGCGGCGAGCGCCCGCTCAATCTTGCTCCTCGCCGCCTTCAGCGGCGCGGGGTCCGCCTGAGCTGCATCACTTCGCTCCACCAGCACACCGCCCTCCGGCCTTGCGCGCACGCTGACGCGGTCGCCGGGCCGGATGCCAGCCGCTTCGCGTACGGCCTTTGGCAAGGTGACCTGGCCCTTTATGGTGACTTTTGTGCTCATGGCGCCAAAGGGTAATACTCGCGCAAGAAGAGTAATACCCCCTCGATCGAAGCGTCAATCTGCGCTCAATGCGGCGTGCGCCCAAACGCCTTCCGCAGCTCGTCCTTCGCCTGCTCCAGAACCTTTCGGCGCTCTTGGGACAAATCCTTGCCGGCCCTGTTGACGTAAAAGGTCAGCATCGACATGGCGGAACGGAACGGGTCCGCTTTGCGCCGCTCGCTCGCCTCCGCCGACCGCTTCAAAGAGCGGGCGATCTTCACGGGGTCGTCCCATGTGAATACCCCCGCATCGAGATCGAGCGCGTTGCTGTGGCCCGTGACCTCGCCCGACCAGTAGTTGGTCGCCGTCTTTGAATTTTTTGCCGGTTCGCGGCTTTTTGGCTGCTTTTGCGCCATTACGCGCCTCGTTTCAGGAGCGCTTGTCAGGAGCGCTCGTCAGACCGCCTGTCAGGAGCCTTGGCCAGGTAGTCGGCCGCCCACAGAAATCAACGTCTCCGAAGCGTGGCCGCCACGAATTCGCCATCTGCGCGTGGCGCATTTCCCAGCTGGGCCGTGGGCGGCCACGAGGGATTTTTCTAGATGAGACTATTCCGCCGGGTCGCTGCCTTGTTCGCCATCGGCGCTCTGCCGCTCGCGGGCTGCGCCCCGCAGGAGTCGCCCGTCGCGTCAGCCCCCGCCGCCTATGAAGAGGCCGCCAAGGCGACCGAGCTTACCGGCCAGGACGCGCTGCACGCGCGCATCTCCCATTACGCCCGCGTCTATGACATTCCGGAATCGCTCATTCATCGCTCGATCCGCCGCGAGAGCAATTACAATCCCGCGGCCCGCCACGGGCCCTATTGGGGGCTGATGCAGATCCGCCACGACACGGCGCGGCACATGGGCTATCAGGGCCCGGCGAGCGGTCTTCTCGACGCCGACACCAATCTTGCGTTCGCGGTGCCGTATCTCGCCAACGCCTATAAGGTCAGCGGCGGCGATGAAGGCCGGGCGATCAGGCTCTACGCCGGCGGCTACTACTACGAAGCGAAGCGCAAGCGGATGCTCGACGAGCTGGTGACGTCCGCCTCCCACTAAGTCGTAAAAGCCTTATTGGTTTTTTGGGGTGAAGGTGCTGCGCACACGGCCCCCCTGCGCCGCGCCGCCCTGCACGGTCGCCATGCCGGTCGTCACGTCATAGACGAGCTTGTCGCCCTTCACGATGTTCTCGGCCTGGGTGAGCGTGACGTTGCCGATGAGATAAACCTTGTTTTCGGCCTTGTCGTAGCTGCCCCGATCGCCCGTGCCGATCTGGTCCTTTGAAACCAGCGTCACCGGACCTTCGGCGTCGATATGTTTGACGCGGTCGTTGCTCGTCGCGGCGGGTTGTCCGCCGCCCTTTCCCTCAAGAAAAATGATGAGGCGCGACGCCTTGAGCGTCGAGGGCCCATTCGTGACGATGACGCTGCCGGAGTAGATGAGCTTCTGCTCCTTCTCGAAATAATCGAGCTTGCCCGCGTCGATGTTGAGCGGATCCTTGGCGGAAGCTCCGGGCAAAATGCCGCCCGAGCGGCCTGCGGCGCCTGCCGGCGTCGCGGCGACGAGCGCAGCAAGGAGAAGAACGAAGAGGTGGGGGCGCATTTAGTCCTTGGTCGCGGCACCCGAACTTTGCGAAGGCGCATCGCCCTCACCGTATAGCACCGAATGGACGCCGCCCGCGAAGGACGCGTGACGGTCCTTTTGCGAAAATTCGACAGACTGCGCGGCGACTTCGCCGCCGTCGATTTTCAAGAGCACGGGCTTGTCGGACGTCATCACGCTATCCTTGAAATTCATGACCGCCGACTCGAGCTTCATGTCGAAGTTGTTGTCTTCGTGGATGTTGACGCCGCCGGTCATATCGGCCCGATCGGCTTTCCTGTTGTAGACGCCCTTCGCCGCCGACAGGACGATGGAATTGTCCTTGGCGTTCTCGACCCGGACCTCGAGCTGATCGAGTTCGAAGACGTCAGGCTTCGCCAGATCCTGCGTGCCCACGAGCGCGCGCACCTCGTAGGGACGCCCGTCCTTGCGATAGCCGACAAGCTTGGGGCTCTCGATGACGATGCGCGATCCCTTGAGCGCGACGCGCGCCAGGCTCAGATCGGCGGGCAGAAAGCGCAGCGAACTGATCAGCAGGCCGAGGCCGACGATGCCAACGACGCCGCCCGCCCCCCAAAGGATCCAGCGGCGCAAGTGCGCAACGCGCGTCGTGTGGCGCAGCGCCTCCGGAAAGGCGCTCTGGCGCGGCGCAACAAGGCCGCCCAGGCGATCGCGGGCGCTGGGCGCCGGCAAGACGTCGGTCATGACGTGATCATGAGGCGTGCAGGTGGCGAATTCGAGGCAAAGCCAAAGCCTCGATCGCCATAACCTTACTCATGGGCGAAAATATCCGTTTCCGGCCAGCCGGCGAGGTCGAGCCGGGCGCGGGCGGGCAGAAAGTCAAAACAGGCCTGCGCCAGTTCGGCGCGGCCCTCACGGATCAGCATGGCGTCGAGCCTGTCCTTGAGCTGATGCAGATAGAGGACGTCCGACGCCGCATAGGACTGCTGCGCGTCGGAAAGGGTCGGGGCGCCCCAGTCCGACGATTGCTGCTGCTTCGAAATCTCGACGCCAAGAAGCTCGCGCACGAGATCCTTCAGGCCATGCCGGTCCGTATAGGTGCGGGCGAGCTTGGAGGCGATCTTGGTGCAATAGACCGGCGCCGGAACGAAGCCGAAGGTCTTGGCCAATATGCCGATGTCGAAACGGGCGAAGTGGAAGAGCTTCAGAACGGCCGGATCGGCGAGCAGGCGCTCGAGATTGGGCGCGCGCGTCTGGCCGCGCCCGAACTGGACAAGCTCGGCGTTTCCGTCGCCGAAGGAGAGCTGCGCCAGGCACAGACGGTCACGATACGGATTGAGGCCCAGAGTCTCGGTGTCGATCGCGACAATGACGCCAGCGCCGATCCCCTCGGGGAGATCGCCCTGGTGGAGGCGGATGGTCATGCGGCTCGAATCTTTCGATGTGGAGCGGACAGTCTATCGCAGAATGCGCAAGGCTTGTCGAAGCGTTGCGGGTTCGCGCCGGACTGGCTCGCCAGCGCGGCGAATTGTGCTACCTAATGGCTGGGCCCTGGTCTTGGGACCTCCTGGCCCAGGGAGTAACCCCATGCGTTACATTCTTGCTTTGATTCTCGCTTGCGCAATTGCTGCGCCGCCCGCCTCCGCGGCGTCCTCGAAATCCACCGGCAAATCCGTTTCGGCCTCAAAATCGGATCAAGCGACAAAAGCCGGCAAGCGCAATCGGCAGAACGCCGATCACGGCGGCGCCGGCGGCATCCATCCGCTGGTTGGAAGCGGCGACTATTAGAGCGCGGTGACGCCGCAGGACTCCGGCTGGCGCTCGGCGAGCTGCGGTTCGCCCGGAACCGACCCGCCGGGAACGCGCAAACTGCTGCTCTTGTCAGACGCCCGCCAAGTCTTCACTCTATTGCGACGCAAAATCGCGAAGAGAGAACGCCGGTGACCGATCCGACCCATGGCCTCAACGGCTCCGACCGCCGCTTCAACACGCTGGTCATCGAACTGGCGATCCGGCTGTTCGCGATCGGCGCGCTGATCTACTGGACCTTCATCATCGTCCTGCCTTTCGCGGCGATTATTCTGTGGAGCGTCGTGCTCGCCGTGGCGCTCTATCCGATCTTTCGCATTGTGGCCGAAATATTGGGCGGCCGGCCGATCGCCGCCGCCATTTTGATGACGATCGCGGGACTCGTGCTGATCATCGGGCCCGTCACCTGGATGGCCGTCGGCGCCATCGACCCCATCAAGGCGGTGATGGCGGGTATTGAAACCGGCGATATCGCCGTCCCGCCGCCGCCGCCCTCGATCAAGGACTGGCCGTTCGTCGGCGAGCAGCTCTATTCCTTCTGGCTGCTGGCCTCGACCAATCTGCGCAGCGCCTTCACCCAAGTTTTGCCGCAGCTGAAACCCGCCGGGGAGTTTTTGCTCGAAATGGCGAAGAGCGCCGGCGCGGGCACGCTCAAATTTCTGGTCTCCGTCCTGCTCATGGGCTTCATTCTCGCCGCCGCGCCGCAAATGCTGGCAGGGGCGCGCGCGCTGTCGCGGCGGATCGATCCTTCGAGCGGCGAGAAATTCGTCGATCTCGCCGGCGCGACGATCAACGCGGTTTCGCGCGGCGTCATGGGCCTGTCGCTCTTGCAGGCCGTCGTTGGCGGCGCCGGCATGTATCTCGCCGACGTGCCGGGCGCGAGCCTTTTGACTCTCGCCATCCTCGTCCTCGGCATTATTCAGATCGGGCCGTTGCTCGTCGTCGCGCCCGTCATCTTCTGGGGGTGGACGACGTTAGCGACCGGGCCGGCGCTGGCGCTGACGGTTTGCATGCTCAGCGTCAATTACGTGGACAACGTGCTGAAGCCGTTCATTTTCGCGCATGGTCTGTCGACGCCGATACCGGTGATTTTCGTGGGCGTGATCGGCGGCGTTCTCGCGCATGGCATCGCCGGCCTGTTTGCCGGACCGGTCGTGCTCGCCGTCGTTTGGGAGCTGACGAAGGCGTGGATCGCCGACGACCTGAAATTGGTCAACGAAACGGCCGCCGAGCCCGACTTCAACGTGGAGGCGTCGCCGGCGCTATCGTCCGCGCAAGGCGTTAAGAACCTTTAGGCCGGCGCGGCCATTGCGCTGCAGGCCGGCGCGCGACTGGTAATCGGCGATCGCCTCTTTGGTCTTCGTGCCGATCACGCCATCGGAGTCGCCGACGTCGTAGCCGCTGCGGGTCAGTAGCGCTTGCAATTCGCGGCGCTCGGCGCGCGAGAGGCCCGGATCGTCTGTCGGCCATGGCGTCTGAATGCCCGGCCGGCCGCGCAGCCTGTCGGACAGGACGCAGATCGCCAGCGCGTAAGATTCGGAGGCGTTATAGGCGTAGACCGCGTCGAAATTTTTCGTCACCAGGAACGCGGGTCCGTTGCGTCCCGCCGGCAGGAGCAGCCCCGCACTTCCCTCGCCAAGGCCGCCGCCGTCGAGGCGCGTCACGCCGCGCGACTGCCAGAAGCCCATCGATTGGCGGCCCTTGCGTCCGGAAGGTCCGGAATAGGATTCCGGCAAACGCACTTCGAAGCCCCAGGGCATGCCGGCGCGCCAACCGCTCTTGTGCAGATAATTCGCCGTCGAGCCGAGCGAGTCGGCCGCCGAGCTGGCGATATTGCGCCGCCCGTCGCCGTCGAGATCGACCGCCATGCCGAGAAAGGTCGACGGCATGAACTGCGTGTGGCCGAAGGCGCCCGCCCAGGAGCCGTAGAACTCCTCCGGCGCGATATCGCCGTGGTCGAGGACTTTGAGCGCGGCGATGAATTCCTTGCGCCAATAGTCGTTGCGGCGCGGCGCTTCGCAGGCGAGCGTCGCGAGGCTCTGCACCACCGGGCGCTTGCCGAAACTCTTGCCGAAGTCGGATTCGACGCCCCACACGGCGACGACGGTCGGGGCGTCGACGCCGTAACGGCTTTCCGCGGCGTGCAGCGCGCGGGCATGCTGATGCAGCATCACGCGCCCTTCGTCCACGCGCTCCTCATCGACGAGCCCGGCGACATAGTCCCAGACGGGCGTCGTAAACTCCGGCTGCTTGTCCATAAAGCTGACGGCGTCGTTGGGGGCGAGCCCATTCGTCGCCGACGCGATCGTCTGCTGGCTGACGCCGGCGCCGGCCGCAGCGGCGCGCAGACCGGAGAGGCAGCTCGACCATTCGGCGCGCGCAGGCGCGACCGTGAGCATGAGCGCGGCAAGCGCCGCCAGAAGATGATGTGCCTTCATGCCGCGAATTCTAGCGTAAGGACGCGGCTTTTTCATGAGCCGCATCGGTCGTGAAAAGAGCACGTCACTCGCAGACGCGGCGCGGGCGGGAGCCGATCACCTCGCCATATTCGTCGAAGACGGGACGGCGCTCGACCCAGCACACCGGCGGCGCGACATAAACGGGTCCAGGCGCATAGACGACGGGCGGCGCGGAACTGGCGAGCGCCCCGCCGGTGATGGCGCCAAGCGCAAAACCGCCAATGCCCGCCGCAATGGCCGGGCCGGCTGAATCGGCGCGCGCCGGCGCGATCGGCGCCAGGGCCGCGGCGCCGAGAGCCAAAGCCGCCGAAAGCGTCGCAATAGTTCTACGCATCGTACTCTCCCAAGACGGGCGAGCCACTGTCCGCACGCGCTGCGCCGGCAAGCTCGCTCGAGGGGACAATAGGAGCGATCCCGTAGACGAATCGTTAATGGCCCGCCTGGCGCATCTTCAGAGCTGCGAGACCCGCGGCTTGCCGGAAGGCGACTTCGTTGTCGGCTTGACCGGAGTCTGCTCCCGCGCGCCCTCGCCGCCGCCTGTCCGGAGCGCCGGCGCGTCATTCGCCTCCGACGTCGGGGTTTTGGCCCGGAACGCGGCGGCCAGCGCCTTGGCCGCGGCAAGCTCCTTGGAATCCAGCCGGGCGCCGATTTCGTCGCGCTTCTTGGCTGCGTCCTCATCGCCCTGGTCCGCGGCGGCGGAGAACCACACGTAGGATTTCTGCAGATCGCGGCTGATGCCGAGGCCGCGGGCGTAGAGGATGCCGAGATTGAACTGGCTGTCACGGATGCCGTATTCCGCCGCCTGACGGAACCACTCCGCCGCAGCGGCGTAATCCGGCTTGCCGTCGCCGCCCTCAGCGAGCAGCACGGCGACATTATGCATGGCGCGGGCGTTGCCGGACTCGGCCGCGCGCTCGTACCACTGCCTGGCGCGGGTGTAGTCGCGCGCGACGCCGACGCCCCTCTCATACATCGAACCCAGCCGGTATTGGGCGAGCGCCAGACCCATTTCACCAGCTTTTTCGAACCAATGCGCGGCCGCCTTGGCGTCGCGCGCGGCGCCGCGTCCCTCGACAAGACGCGCGCCCATCTCGTATTGGGCGGCCGGATTGCCCTCGACGGCGAGGCGCTCGATCGTCGCCAAGGCGTCGCCCGGCGACAGCGGCGGCGCCTCGATCGTTCCCGTGGGGGTCGGATCGATGTTCTGCTGCGCGACGACGGGTCGCGCGACCGACGCCGGTTCTTTGGTCGGGCGTTGGGCGACCGCCGGCGACGCGGCGCGGTTCGAGGCTACCCGCTTGTCTGGCGACAAAGCCGGCCGAACCGCCTTGGCTGGCGCTTTCGCCTCCTGCTGTCTGTGCGACGGCCCGACCGCCAAGCCGCCCTGCCCCTCCATGCGCGCGATCTGATAGGCACCGATCAGCAGCATGACCGCGGCAAGGCCTAAGAGCAGCGGACGCTTGCGGTCCTGGATGAGGGCGCTGAAATTGACGACAGCGGCGCCCTGCGGCTTTTCCTGAGCCTGTCCCGCGTGGCGCGCCGCTTCGGCCGACTGGGCGTCGCCCTCAGCCGCAGGCGTTTGCGCGGCGCGGCGCGCGGCGGCGATGAAGTCCGACTGAACCGAGCTACGATGTGCGGCCTGATCGGCCTCCGGTCCTCCCGGCGCCATGAAAGGCTCGCGCCGTTCGGCGACCCCATCGTCGACCGGCAGCAGGAACTCCATCGGATCGACCGGCGCCAAGGCTTCGCTTTCGTCTTGGGCGTCAGCGGCGGTCGGCGCGCCGACGCGCTCGCGCGTATCATCGCCGCAAAGTTCGACGCCGAGTTCCGCATCGGGCGAGCGCCGCGCGACGCCACGGTTCTCGGTCAATTCGCCATCAAACACGCCGAGACGTTTGACGACGCGCTCGAGCGTTTGATGGACCGCCGTCAGCGTCTCATTCGTGCGCTGGCCGCTCGCATCTTGCGTCTTGAGGATGTCGTTCAATTCGCGCTGCACAGCGAGGCGCACGGCCGCCGGCTGAGCGCCAGCCGCATCGCGGAGAACCTCCGTGGCGGCCCGGCGAACCGCCGCCTCAGCCGCCTGCGTCGTTGCGGACCGCGTGTCCTCCAGACGCACGAAAAAATCGTTGATCTTCGACTCAAAGCCGATGGGCGCGCCGCTTCCCGCGTCGATCCGTTCGAGCCGCTGCGCCAGGGCGCCGATCTGAGTTTCAAGCGATTTGAGCGCGCCGCCATCGGCCGTGGGATCAGCCGTCTGCTTCACGCGGTCGGCGAGCGCCCCGACGAAAGCCGCCAACTCGCCCTCGCGCTTCTCGACGCACGCGCCGTCTTCGACCCGCTGCGCGAATGCGGCGTGCATGCGGTCGAGGCGCTCGACGATGTCGTCGAGCCGAGCGTTCTGTTCGCCAAATCTCGGCGCTGAGAAGGGATCGTCGAGCCGGTCGATCTTGAACGAGAGCTGCGCGAGCTGACGCTCGACAGCCTGCAGATCGAGGTCCCGCGCATCGGCGGCGAACGCGGCATCCACTTTTCTGTCGAGGCCGCGCACCAAATTCTCGAGAGCTGCGAGATTTTTGGAATCGCCGGCGCCCGAGGGGCTTTCCAGCCGCGCGGCGATCGTCTGTCGAAGCTCGTCGATGCGCTGGGCGAGATCGGCGAACTGACGTTCGGCGTTCTGTTCGGCAAGCATGGACTCGATGCGCGCGAGCGATTCCGTCGGCGCGCTGTCCACGACGCGGGACTCGAACCGATCGAACCTGCGGCCGATCTCCTCGAACGCCGAGGCGTGGCTGTCGCCGTCCAGCGCCGTATCGATTTTTTTGGCGAGCGTTGTGATGAGCGCTTCGAGGGGGGCCATATTCGCGACGGCGCCGCGATCGATGCGCTGCGTCAGCGTCTTGCCGAGTTCGTCGATACGCTCGCCGATTTCGTCGAACCGCGCCGCCGCCGATTGTTCGGCGACGACGTCAAGCTTGCGCGCGAGCCGCTCCAGCCGCTTGTTGAAGGTCTCCAGCCCCTTCCCGGTTTCGGCGGCGACGATCGAGCGGATCGCCTTGACCACTTCGCCGAGATCCGCGCCGGACGCGCCACGTGAAAGCGCCAGCGCGTCGACTCGCTGCGTAACGTCGATGATGCGCGTTTCGATCCTCTCAAGCGGCAGCGGACGCGCCATGAGCGCCGTCAGCTGTTCCTTGATCTCATGCGTTTCGCGCGCGAGATCGCGCACAGCCGAAGCGTTCGCAACGTCTCCATTCTGCAGCTTCTCCAACCTGAAGCCGATCGTTTCGACGTCGGCGCGCAGGTTACGCACGATGGGAGTCGGATCGAGATCTTCGATCACGGCGCGCAATTCGCCGATCATTCTTTCGGCAGGCGCAAGCGTCTCGTCTGGAACGCCGCGGCCGCGTTGCGACTCGATGCCCTGGCGCAGATCGCCCATCGCCGTTTCGATGGCGGCGACCGATGCGCGCGGCGCGAGTTCGCCGATCGCTTGCGCCACATCCTGGAGTTCGCGACGGACGTTTTCGATTTGTCGCATCATCACGAGCTGCTGGTCGCCGCGCTCGGCGGCGTCCTCGCGAAAGCTGTCTAGGCCCTGCGTGACGGAATCGATCGAGCGCTGCAGCGCCTCAAAGCGCGATCCGCCGGAGGGGCCCGACGTCATGGCCGGCTTCGCTACGCCCCCGCGCGCCGCATTTTCGTCCAGGCGTCCTGCAATTTCGGCAAGATGCTGATCAAGGCCGCGCAACGTCTTCTCGACGTCGGCGCCGCGATGTTCGCCCGACAGCCGCGCGAGCCGCGATTCGAGCTCCGCCAGCGCGTTGCGAATCGGCCGCGCATTCGCGGAAGGCTGCTCGCCGAGCTGGCTCTCGATACGGCTTTTGGAGAGCGCGGCGATCGACCGCCAGATGGAGTCTTCGTCGACGCCGCGGTTCTCGTCGCGTGGCTCTCCCGCGTTGGGAAGATTTTCCTCCCGATGTCCGGCCTCGCGCTTATCTTCGGGCGACTCGGAATTCGGACGACCCTGATCAGGAAATTGCGCCTTGGTCATGTGGCTGTCCGGCGGGACCGACCCGTGGAAATTGGGACAAAAACGCGGTGGAACGCGCGAATCGCGCGCTACTGTCGGCGCGGGCCGCCGACCGCCGTGACTTTCCGTCGATCGCAGTAAAGAAGCCGTTAAGAAACGGCTCCAAAGCGCCGTCGCGTTCACGATTGTCACACCGCGGCTCGCTTGCGCCCGCGCCGGCGCCTCTCTACCTATGACGCAGCCCGAGAGAATCGCGGCGTGACGGCTCGGCCCCAAGCGCCGGCTTGCAAGGAGGCGTTGATGCCGAGCTACAAGGCGCCTGTAGACGACACCCTCTTCCTGCTAAATGATGTCTTGAATTTTCAACGTTTCGGCAATCTGCCAGGCTTCGCGGACGTGACGCCGGACGTCCTGTCGCAAATCCTCCTGGAGGGGGGAAAGATCTGCGAGGAAGCGCTCGCGCCGCTCAACCAGATTGGCGACGAAAAGGGCTGCAAGCGCCACGACGACGCCTCCGTCTCCACCCCGCCAGGCTTCAAGGCGGCGCATGACGCTTTCGCTCAAGGCGGCTGGATCAGCCTCGCGGTGCCCGAGGAATATGGCGGACAGGGCCTGCCCTATACGCTGTCGATGGCGATGAACGAGTTCGCCTCCTCGGCGAATATGTCCTTCGCCATGTATCCGGGCCTCACGCAGGGCGCGCTCGCCGCTCTGCTGCGCCATGGCGACGACGCGCAGAAGAAGCTTTATGTGCCGAAGATGGCCGAAGGCCGCTGGTCGGGCACGATGAATCTGACCGAGCCGCAATGCGGCACCGATCTCGGACTGCTGACGACCAAGGCGTCGCCGCGCGGCGACGGCTCCTATTCGATCACCGGGCAAAAGATCTTCATCTCCGCCGGCGAGCACGATCTGACCGAAAACATCGTGCATCTCGTGCTCGCGCGCATCGAGGGCGCGCCTGCCGGCGTGAAAGGCATCTCGCTCTTCGTCGTGCCGAAGTTTCTGGTCGACGGCGACGGCGCGATTGGAGCGCGCAACGGCGTCAGCTGCGGCTCCATCGAAGAAAAGATGGGCATCCACGGCAACGCCACCTGCGTCATGAATTACGACGGCGCGCAGGGCTTTCTCGTCGGCGAAGCCAATCGCGGACTGAACGCCATGTTCGTGATGATGAACGAGGCGCGGCTCGGCGTGGCCATGCAAGGCCTCGCCCAGTCCGAGGTCGCCTACCAGAACGCGGCGCAATACGCCAAGGAGCGTCTGCAGGGCCGCGCGCTCTCCGGTCCGAAAGACCCCGGAAAGCCGGCCGACCCGATCATCGTGCATCCGGACGTGCGGAGGATGCTGCTCGAGATGAAGGCCTTCAACGAGGCGGCGCGCGGCTTTGCGCTGTCGGCCGCGCTCGACAGCGACATCGCGCATCGTTCCGACGACGCCGCCTCGCGCCAGGCGGCGGAAGACCGCCTCGGCCTGCTGACCCCCGTGCTCAAGGGCGTGCTCACCGACGTCGGCTTCGAAAACACCGTCAAGGCCCAGCAGGTGCTCGGCGGACACGGCTATATTCGCGAATGGGGCATGGAGCAGTTCGTGCGCGATGCGCGCATCTGCATGATCTACGAGGGCGCCAATGGCATCCAGGCGCTCGACCTCGTCGGCCGCAAGCTGCCGCGCGACGGCGGCCGGGCGATCATGGCCTATTTCAAGGATACGACGGAGCTGTTGGCGCCGCTTGCATCGGACGAAGCGATGAAGTCCTTCGCCGCGCCGGTGAAGGCGGCGCTCGACGATCTGCAAAAGGCGACGATGTGGCTGATGCAGAACGCCATGGCCAAGCCCGACAACGCCGGCGCCGCTTCATACGACTATATGCATCTCTTCGGCCGCGTCGCGCTCGGCGTGATGTGGGTGAAGATCGCGCAGGCGGCGATGGCGATAAAGGCGCAAGAGCCCGAGCGGGCCGGACTGATGGATGCGAAGCTGTTGACCGCACGCTTCTATATGGAGCGCATGCTGCCGGAAACGCGCCTGCGCCTGACACGCATTTCAACCGGCGCCGACACGATGATGTCGCTCCCCGAGGAGATGTTTTAGGGGCAGTCGGATTTCGGCAGTCGGCAATGGTCATGTCTTACTGCCGAAGCCCGACCGCCGACTGCCGTTATAGGAGACGATATGCCCGACGCTTTTATCTACGACGCCGTTCGCACGCCGCGCGGTCGCGGCAAGCCGGACGGCTCGCTGCATGAGGTCTCTTCGCTCGGCCTCGCCGTCACGGCGCTGCAGGCGGTCAGGGAACGCAACAAGCTCGCCGGCCCCGAGATCGACGACGTCATCCTCGGCTGCGTCGATCCGGTTGGGGAAGCCGGCGGCGACATCGCCCGCGCCGCGGCGATTTCATCGGGCTACTCCTACAAAGTGCCCGGCGTGCAGATCAACCGCTTCTGCGCGTCCGGATTGGATTCGGTGAATTTCGCCGCCGGCGAAATCATGTCCGGCCAGCATGATCTTGCGATCGGCGGCGGCGTCGAGAGCATGAGCCGTGTCGGCATCGGCGCGTCGGGCGGCGCCTGGCCGGTCGATCCGACGATCGCCATTCCCTCCTATTTCATGCCGCAGGGCGTGTCGGCGGATCTCATCGCGACAAAATACGGCTTCTCGCGCGACGACGTCGACGCCTACGCGGTCGAATCGCAAAAGCGCGCGGCGAAGGCCTGGGAGGAAGGGCGCTTCAAACATTCGATCGTTCCGGTGAAGGACGTCAACGGCATCACCCTGCTCGACCGCGACGAACATATGCGGCCGGGAACCGACATGCAGTCGCTCGCCGCCTTGAAGCCCTCCTTCGCCTTTTACGCGGAACAGGGCGGCTTCGACGCCGTGGCGATTCAGGCGCATCCCGAAGTCGAGAAATTGAATTACGTCCATCATGCCGGCAATTCGTCGGGCATCGTCGACGGCGCCGCGGCGGTGCTCGTCGGCTCGAAAGAGGCGGGCGAGCAGCACGGGTTGAAGCCTCGCGTGAAGATTCGCGCCTACGCCAATATCGGCTCGGACCCGGCGCTGATGCTGACCGGCCCTGTCGATGTGACCAAAAAAGTGCTGCATCGCGCCGGCATGACCATTGCCGACATCGACCTCTTCGAGGTGAACGAAGCCTTCGCGGCCGTCGTGCTGCGCTATCTCGAAGCCTTCGACCTCGACCCGGCGAAGGTCAACGTCAATGGCGGCGCCATCGCCATGGGCCATCCGCTCGGCGCGACGGGCGCCATGCTGATGGGCATCGCGATCGACGAATTGGAGCGCACGGGAAAATCCACCGCGCTCGTGACGCTCTGCATCGGCGCCGGCATGGGCACGGCGACGATCGTCGAGCGGGTGTGAGGATGCAACGTTTCCTCGCCCTTCGAGACGCGAGCTTCGCTCGCTCCTCAGGGTGAGGAAACTTTTTGAACCTCATCCTGAGGAGCCCGCGCAGCGGGCGTCTCGAAGGACGAGGTTCAAAACAGCTGAAAGCTTATCGGAGGCGAAATAATGAACCTCGTCAATTTCCGCTTCGAGACCGGCGCCGACGGCGTCGCGCTGGCGACCTGGGACATGCCCGAGCGCACGATGAACGTCATCACGCCGGAGGTGATGGACGAGCTGGAGCAGCTCATCGACACGGTGGTCGCCGCGCCCGACGTCAAAGGCTGCGTCATCGCGTCGGGCAAGACCGCCTTTTCCGGCGGCGCCGATCTTTCCATGCTGCAGCATGGCGCCGCGCAATACGCCAGGGCGCTCAAGGAGCAGGGCGAAGACGCGGCGAACAAGCATTTCTTCGAGTTTTCGCGCCGACTGTCGCTGCTCTACCGCAAGTTGGAAACCTGCGGCAAACCTTTCGCCGTCGCCATTCACGGCGTCTGCCTTGGCGGCGCTTTCGAACTTGCGCTCGCCTGCCATTATCGCGTGATGGCCGATGACGAGAAAACCAAAGTCGGCCTGCCGGAAATCAAGGTCGGGCTCTTTCCGGGCGCCGGCGGCACGCAGCGCGTGTCACGGATCATGCAGACGGGCGACGCGCTGCAATTCCTGTTCAGGGGCGATCAGATCAAGCCCAGAGCCGCGCTCGGCGCCAAGCTCGTGCATGAGATCGCGCCAAAGTCCGAGATCGTCGAGCGCGCCCGCGCGTTTATCGTCAACGGCGGCAAGGCGCAGGCGCCGTGGGACGCCAAGGAGTTCAAGACTCCGTCCGGCAGGGTGTTCTCGCCCACCGGCATGATGATCTGGCCCGCCGCCAACGCCATCTATCGCCGCGAGACCTACGACAATTATCCCGCCGCCAAGGCCATTCTGCATGCCGTCTATGAAGGGCTGCAATTGCCGATGGACCAGGCGCTAACCGTCGAGTCGCGCTGGTTCGCGCATATTCTGCGCTCGAAGGAGGCGGCGGCGATGATCCGCTCGCTGTTTCTCTCGAAGAACGAATTGGACAAGGGCGCGCATCGCCCCAAGGACGTCGGCCCCACCAATCTCAAGAAGATCGGCATTATCGGCGCGGGCTTCATGGGCGCGGGCGTCGGCTATATCAGCGCGCTGAACGGCCTCGACGTCGTGCTGATCGACCGCGATCAGGAGAGCGCCGACAAGGGCGTCGTCACGATCGACAAGCTCATCTCGAGCTCCGTCAGCAAAGGCCGCGCGACCGCCGCCGACAAGGATTCGCTGATGGCGCGCGTCGTCGCCACCGCCGATTATGCGGCGCTCAAAGGGTGCGATCTCGTGCTCGAAGCCGTATTCGAGGACCGCGCGGTCAAGGCGGACGTCACCAAGCGCGCGCAGGAGGTTGTGGGCGCCGACGTGATCTTCGCCTCGAACACGTCGACGCTGCCGATCACCTCGCTCGCGGAAACCACGCAAAAGCCCGAGAACTTCATCGGCATCCATTTCTTCTCGCCCGTCGAGAAGATGCTGCTCGTCGAAGTGATCCTGGGCGAGAAAACGAGCGATCGCGCGCTCGCGACGGCGCTCGACTTCGTCCGCATCATCAAGAAAACGCCGATCGTCGTCAACGACTCCCGCGGCTTCTTCGCCAATCGCTGCGTGCTCAATTATGTTCGCGAAGGGCAGATCATGCTTGTCGACGGCGTGCCGCCGGCGATGATCGAGAATGTCGCCCGCATGGCCGGCATGCCGGTCGGGCCATTGTCGCTCAACGACGAAGTCGCGCTTGATCTGGGGTGGAAAATCCTGCAGGCGACGAAGAAGGACCTCGGCGAAGGCTCCGTCGATCCTGCGCAAGAACGCGTGCTGCGCTTCATGGTCGAGGAAAACAGCCGCTTCGGCCGCAAGAACGGCAAAGGCTTCTACGATTATCAGGCCAACGGAACGAAAAGCCTCTGGCCCGGTCTCTCGGCCCTGGCGCAGAGCGAGCTCGACCCCGATACGCTCGACGTCGCCGAAATGAAGCAGCGCTTTCTCGTGACGCAGGCGGTCGAGGCGGCGCGCGCCATGGCGGAGAGGGTCGTCACCGATCCGCGCGAGGCCGACGTCGGCTCCATTCTCGGCTTCGGCTTCGCGCCCTTCACTGGCGGCGTCATCTCCTACATCGACGGCATGGGCACGAAAAATTTCGTCGCGCTCTGCGACAAGCTCGCCGCGACATACGGGCCGCGTTTCGAGCCGCCGCAACTGCTGCGCGACATGGCGGCGAAAGGCGAAACTTTTTACGGACGGTTCATGCCGCAAAAAATGGCGGCGTAATTACATTCGGCATCACTGCCCTCGTGCTTCGAGACGGTCGCTTCGCGACCTCTCAGCATGAGGGCTGCTTCATCGCGCATGCAAAATGTCGCGCATGCAAAAATGCGGAGCTGAGGCCCCTCATCCTGAGAGCCGCCCGCAAGTCGGGTTTTCCCGACTTGCGCATGAGATGTCGATCTCGGGCGCGCGCCCGAGATCGTAGCTGCGTCTCGAAGGACGAGGGGCGGCCTCTGAACGCACGCTGCGAAGGCGCTTCACCTTTAGGGGACATGACATCCGCAGGGCCGACGGGTAAAAGACAGTCTGGGCGTGTAGGTTTGAAACGCGCGCCCGCGCCCGGACCTGGTTGATGCCGATTTTTGTGCTTCCCTTTCCAGTGATCGATCCTGTCGCCGTCAACATCGGGCCCGTGCCGCTGCGGTGGTATGCGCTCGCCTATATCGGCGGCTTCATCTTCGGCTGGCTTGGCTTGCGCGCGCTCGCCGCCAACGACGCGCTCTGGAGGCGCGGCCAACCGCGACCAAGCCGAGAGTCTCTCGATGATCTTCTCGTCTTCGTCGCCTTCGGCGTCGTCATCGGCGGTCGCCTCGGACATGTGCTGATCTACGATCCGGCCTTTTACCTAGCGCATCCGCTGGAAATCTTTCAGACATGGAAGGGCGGCATGGCCTTCCACGGCGGCCTCGTCGGCGCGATGTTCGGCATGATCCTTTACGCGCGTCGCAGCGGCGTGCCGCTGCTCACCGTGAGCGACATTTGCGCCACGGTGGCGCCGATCGGACTTTTCTTCGGCCGCCTCGCCAATTTCATCAAGCCCGAGATGTGGGGGCGCGAAACCGACGTTCCCTGGGCGATGGTCTTTCCCGGCGCGGGCGACCTCCCGCGTCATCCCAGCCAGCTCTATGAGGCCGGCCTCGAGGGCGTGGCGCTGGGCCTGCTGTTGTGGCTCGCCGCGCGCCACGGCGCGCTCAAACACCCGGGTCTCGCCACCGGCCTTTTCGGTGTCGGCTACGGGCTGGCGCGCATTTTCTGCGAGTTTTTTCGTGAACCCGATCCGGTGCAGGAAGCGCTGCCCAATGGGCTGACCATGGGCATGGTCCTTTCGGCGCCGCTTGTTTTAATTGGCGCGGCGGCGATCCTGTTCGCGCTGCGCCCAAGGAGCGCGACGGCATGAGCGCCTTGAAGAGAGAGATCGTCGAGACGATCGCTCATGACGGTCCGATGACGCTCGAGCGCTACATGTCGCTCTGCCTGACGCATCCGCGCTACGGCTATTACATGACGCGCGATCCGTTCGGCGCGGGCGGAGACTTCGTCACCGCGCCGGAGATCAGCCAGATGTTCGGCGAATTGCTCGGCGTCTGGGTCACCGAGGCCTGGCGCGCCGCGGGCGCGCCGACTGAGGCAAGGCTTGTCGAACTCGGACCCGGCCGCGGCACGCTGATGTCGGACGTGCTGCGGGTGACGCCGATCGCGCCCAACTTCTTTTCCGCCGTCAGCGTGCATCTCGTCGAAACCAGTCCGGTTCTGCGCGAGACGCAACGCCAGACGCTGGCCAGAGCCGCGAAGCCGGCGCAATGGCATTTGGATTTTGCCGAGACGCCGCCCGGTCCAGCCTTCATCCTCGCCAATGAGTTTTTCGACGCCCTGCCCGTCAGGCACTTCGTCAAGACCGCCGGCGGCTGGCGCGAACAACTTGTCGGGCTCGACGCGCAAGGCGAACTCGCCTTCGGACTGTCCGATCAGATCGAGCCGACGCTCAATGTTCCGGCGCGCGAAGGATCGATCATCGAAGTGAGCGCCGCAAGCCAAAAGCTCATCGGCGACATCGCCGCGCGGCTCGTCGCCGACGGCGGCGCGCTGCTGCTCATTGACTACGGCTATGAGCAGACGTCGCTTGGCGAAAGTCTGCAGGCGGTGTCGCGCCACGCCTATGTCGACCCGCTCGCTGCCCCGGGAGATGCGGATCTGACCGCGCACGTCGATTTCGCGGCGCTGGCGCGCGCCGCCCGCGCGCGCGGCGCCAAGGTGATGGGCCCGGTCACGCAAGCGCAATTTCTGCTGCAGCTTGGCATCGAACGCCGCGCCGAGACCTTGTCGAAAAAGGCGACGCCCGAACAGGCGCAGTCGATCATCGACGCCTTCGAACGTCTCGCCGGCGTGGACGATGCGCGCCATCAGATGGGCGGACTGTTCAAAGTTATGGCGGTGACCCATCCCGACATGCCCGACCTGCCGGGATTTTTCGTGTAACATCTGACGCGATGACCTTCGAAACGCCTGCGCTCACCGCGCAAAATCTCAGCCTGCCCGGCCTGCGCCACGCTTTTTTCACCCGCGACGGCGGCGTTTCCCAAGGCGTCTACGCCTCGCTCAACGGCGGCGTCGGCTCGCGTGACGCGCCGCCGCATGTCGAAGAGAATCGCGCCCGGATGGCGGCGCGTCTCGGCGTCGAGGCCGAGCGCCTGCTGGTGCCGTTCCAGATCCATTCCGCGGAGGCGCGCGCCGTGCGCGGACCGTGGAGCGCCGACGCGCGGCCGCGGTGCGACGGCGTGGTGACGGCGGAAGTCTCGCTCGCGCTCGGCGTCACCGGCGCCGACTGCGGCATGTTGCTTTTCGCCGACGCGAAGGGGGCCGTCATCGGCGCCTGCCACGCCGGCTGGAAGGGCGCGCTCGGCGGCGTCATCGAAGCGACCGTCAGAGAGATGGAGGCGCATGGCGCGCGCCGCGCCGACATCCATGTCGCGCTCGGCCCGGCGATCGGCGCGATGAGCTATGAAGTCGGGCCGGAATTCATCGACCAGTTTCGCGAAGCCGACGTGTCCTTTTCGCGCTTCTTTACGCCGACGGCGCGTGAAGGCCATGCGACCTTCGATCTGCCGGGCTTCATCGCCTCACGCGTCGAGGCGCTCGACGTCGCCTCTTTCGAGGACCTCGGCGTCGACACTTATGCCGATGAAGCGCGCTGTTTCAGCTACCGCCGCAGCGTCCATCGCCGCGAGCCCGACTATGGTCGGCTCGTCTCGGCGATCGCGCTCGTCTGATGCGAATTCCGCCTGATCCGTTCGCTTGGGTCTTGTCATTCCCGGCAGGCCGAAGGCCTGACCGGGAATCCAGAGCCAATCCAGGAATGCTGGTCTTGCTCTGGATTCCCGATCGCTCGCTTCGCGAGCGTCGGGAATGACATCCGAGCCATTCGAACGGATGTCGTATGATGCGTGAATCGAGCGGTTCGCGCCTGACCGGGAACCCAGAGAGACGGAACACATCCTGGAACTGCTCGGGTTTCCCGATCGCGCACAAAGCGCGGATGGAATGACATCCAAGTTCACCCTGCGACAGGTCTACTTTGTCGCGTAACTGAAGATCATCGAGTGCGGCAGGCCGCGCGGCGGCGCCGGGAAAGGCGCGGCGCGGCGTACGGCCGCGAGAGCGGCGGCGTCGAGATCGGGCGCGCCGCTCGGCTGGTGCACAGCCTGATGGGTGAGATTGCCCAGCTCGTCGATGTAGAAGACAACCGCGCCCCTGCCGATCGCCCCGCTCCCGCGCACGCGCGGCGGAATACGCATATGCGGCATGATCAGGCCGTAGAGGATCGTCAAATAGGTCGTCTTCGCGTGGCCGCCGCCGACCGGCGAAAACTTGCGCGGCGCGGCGAGCTTGTAGTCGGGTATCGGCGCCAGCGCAGCGAGCTGATCGGCGATGGAGTTTGCCTCGCCCTTCTTCACTGACCCCTTTTCGTTCGGGTCCGGCTTTTCCTGCGGCTTCTTTTCGGGCGCGGCCTGCTCGATGATCTCGGCGTCGCTCTTGTCCTCGAGCGGCGTATCTTTGGTCTCTTCGGGCGCCTTCGCCTTTCCGTCTTCGTCCTCGGCGTCCTCCATGCCCTGAGGCTTGTCGTCCTTGGGCGCGTCCTTCTCCTCCGCGTTCTTCGGCGTCTTGACGTCCTTCTCCTCCGGCGCGTTAACGTCGGACTTGGTCTTGCTCTCGGCCTCCGGGGCGTCGAAAGCCGGCTTTTCCTCTTCCATCGGCGGCGGCGGCGGCGGCTTCTGCTGCTGTTTTTGCTGCTCCGGCGGCTTCTCTGGCTCAGGCGCAGGAGGCTCTTCCTGCTTCGGCGCGGGCGGTTCGGTGATCACCTCGACGGGAGTTTCCTCGACGATCCGCGGCGCTTCGCGGGCGGAGCGCCAGTCTTCCAAGAGCAGGAACGCCAGGACGCAGAGATGCGCCAAAAGGCACAGCAGGAGAAACATGAGGAAGCGCGGGCGCACCAAGAGCGCGCGGCGCCGCCGAAGGGCGTCCACGGCCAAGGTCGCGCTAAAGGCGCGTTGTCCGCTTCTGTCGTTCATAGGGATGGAAAGCCGCTCTCCAGCGCCGCCGCTGCTTGCATAATCGAACTGTGTCGGTGATCGGGGGGCGTCACTTTAAAATTATAGCCGCCTTTGGGCAAAAACGCGCCCCCGCAAAAACATGACGCCTTTTGCCGCAGTTATCAATGCGCCGAGACCACATATATAAGAGTTATCTAATTTAAGTGGCGCTCGAACGCCGCTCAGGGGGATGCATGAAACGCTTCAGGCCCTTGTCGCGCCGGGGATTTCTCATCGGCGCGGGCGCAGCGGCGACGATCGGCGCTCCGGCCTTGGGCCAGGGTCATGCGATGCGCCGGATTGCGCCGAACCGAGCGTCCGACGCCTTCACGCCGGATGTTGAACTCGAATTAATCTGCAAGCGTGACGAAACGTCGATCTTGACGGGCAGGGCCACGCGGGTGTGGCGCTACGCCGGCAATCTGATCAAAGGTCCGCCGGATGCGCTGACGGCGCTGCCTGACGCTTACCTCGGTCCCCTCCTGCGTTTCAAAAAGGGACAAAAGGTTCGCATCCGGCTTCGCAACGAATTGCCGGAGGAAACCATCACACATTGGCACGGCCTGCATGTGCCGATGCTGATGGACGGCCATCCGGCGGCGGCGATCGATCCGGGCGAAACTTACGTCTATGAATTCGAGATCCGCAATCGCGCCGGGATGTATTTCTATCATCCGCACACGCACGAGAAGACGGCGACGCAAGTCTATCGCGGCCTGGCGGGCGCCATCATCGTTGAGGACGAGGAAGAGCGCGCGCTCGGACTGCCGTCCGGCGAATTCGAAATTCCGCTCGTCATTCAGGATCGCTCCTTCGACGACGACAATCAGCTCGCCTACGGCGGCGACATGCATACGAGCATGTTCGGATTTTATGGCGACCGCGCGCTCGTCAATGGACGATGCAATTTGACGCTCGACGTCGCGAGCCGCGCCTATCGTCTACGGCTGCTCAACGGCTCCAACGCACGCATCTATAAGCTGTGCTGGAACGACCGGACTCCGCTGACCGTGATCGGCGTTGACGGCGGCCTGTTGGAGAAGGCGGAGACGCGGCCCTATGTGATGCTCGCGCCCGCCGAGCGCGTCGATCTCATCGTCGATTTCAGCGGACGTCCGCAAGGCGCGAAGCTGACGATGCTGAGCGGAGAATTCTACGGTCTGATTCCGCCGATGGCGCAGCGCATGATGGGAAGCGATCTCGCGATGGGCGAGGAATTCCCCTTGTTTACGGCCAGGGTGACGAAAGCTTCAAACGACTCGTGGAAACTACCGGAAAAGCTCTCGACGATACGGCGCTTCCGCAAGGAAGAGATCGCCAATTTGGACGATCCCATTCCGATCGCCATCACCATGGCGCGCATGGCGATGTTCCTCAACGGTCGCCCCTATGGCCACGACGACATCCAGCCGCGCGAACGCATTCCCGTCGACACGACGCAGCTCATCGAAATTTTCCATGAGCACGGCGGCATGGGCGGCATGGGCATGATGGGCGGCGGCATGATGCGCGGCCGCATGGGCGGCATGGGCATGGGGGGCATGGGGGGCATGGGCATGATGGGAATGATGTCGATGGCGCATCCTATCCATCTGCACGGGCAGCAATTCGAGGTTATCGAGCGCCGCTTCGAGGGCGACGAAGACGCCTACGCCTCGGTCCGCGACGGCCTCATCGACAGCGGCCTAAAGGACACTGTGCTCGTCACGCCGGGCGAGCGCCTGCGGATCATTAAGCCGTTCGGCGATTTCAAGGGGCGATTCATGTATCACTGCCACAACCTCGAACATGAGGACGCAGGCATGATGCGCGAGTTCTCGGTGGAGTAGAGCGGCTCAAGACGCGCGGCGTCCGTGAAGCGCAATAGATCTGAAAAGCAATTCGTCTAAATGCGCTCCCGGTCGGGCCTTCGGCCTGCCGGGAGCGATGTTGCGTGGACTAATGCTGCATGCCGCTCATGCCGCCGCCGGAATGCGACATGCCGCCCATGCCGCCACCCATCATGCCGCCCATCATGTCGCCCATGGACATGCCGACCTTCATGATGCCGCTCAGCGTCTCATTTGCGGCCTTCTTCTGCTCATCGCTCAAACCGGTGAAGAGCGGTTCGATCGCAGCCTTCTGTGCGCGCACGACCTCGAGATGGTCGACCATATGGTTCTCCATCATCGTGAGCTTATTCAACACTTCCGGCTTGGAATGATCCATGCGCATGTCGGCGGCGTCGCATTTCTGCTTCGCCTTTTGCGCGGCGGCGCGCCACGCCTCGTCGAAGGCGCTCCAGGCGCCGGTTTGCGTCGCCGTGAGTTTCAACTCGGCCTTGAGATAGGCAAGCCGCCCTTCGACATGTTCGGCGAAGCCGCAGACCATTTTGTTCATCATCCCGCCGCCGGAATGCGACATCCCGCTCATGCCGCTCATGCCGTCGCCGCGCGCGCCGGCGCCGTCCTTGCCGCCGTCCTTGCCGCCGCCGTGGCTCATGCCAGACATGCCGCCCATCATCCCGCCCATGCCGCCCATGCCGCCCATGCCGCCGTCCTTGCCGCCGCCATGGTCCATGCCCGACATGCCGCCGTGATGGCCCGCATGACCTTCGTCGGACTTGCCCGCTTCGCTCTTCTCTTCGGCCTTGCCGGATTCAGCGCCGCCGGATTGCGCCTTGCCGGGGTCCGCCCATTGCGCTGGGGCGCCGCCGTGGTCCATTTTGCCATGGTCCATCTTGCCATGGTCCATCTTGCCATGGTCCATGCCGCCATGTTCGGCGCCGGCCTGCTGCGCCTGCGCCACCGAGACTCCAGCTGCGAGAAGCAAAGCGGCGGCGCTCGCCGCAAGCAATTTTCCGCGCGATGTTTGTTTTCGCGTCGTCATGGCGCCCTCCCTTGAAATGTTTGTCGCGATCGCTCCTGTCGTCGCTGGCGCGACGAATCATGGGTGGAGTTTCACGCATGTTGAGCGCCTAACCGAGCATCAGGCGCCGTTGAACGTCTGCAACTTTGTCACAGATCAAGCCGTGAGGCGATGGGCGAATCGTCACGCAGGCGCATGAATTTTCGCAAGCGAACTTTGCTTTTTTCGAACAAATCCCGCGACGCAAAAACTGGTAGCGTAAGCCCGTCGCCCGTCTTGCAGACGGCCATGGCGGTTGCGCGACGTGCGCGAGGTTTGACGTCGCAAATTCTACAACAATCGTCGCGCCAACTTGCTTTTCTTCGCACAAGCGAAAAGCCGCGCTGGGTTGCGGCGCAAAAGCTTACGCGGCCTTTTTCTTCTCCGCGATCTCGACGAGCGCGCGCAGAATTCGGCGCGTGCCGGCGAGGCGCTGTTTCGTGTTCTCGAATTCGCGGATGAACACCACGCGCATGTCGGGGCGCACTTTGGCGCTTTTCCCGTGCTCCGCGACATAACGCACGAGCCCGGCCGGATTGGCGAATTTGTCTTCGCGGAACGCCACGATGACGCCCTTCGGGCCGGCGTCGATCTTCTCGACATGCGCGCGCCGGCAGAGCGCCTTGATCGCGACGATCTCGAGCAACTGTTCCACTTCCGGCGGGATCGGGCCGAAACGGTCGATCATCTCGGCGGCGAACGCTTCGATGTCTTGATCCGTTTCGAGCGTCGACAGACGACGATAGAGCTGCAGGCGCAATGTGAGGTCGGCGACGTAATCTTCCGGTATCGTCACCGGCGCGCCGATCGCGATCGTCGGCGACCAGGCCTCCTCCTGCGGCTCCTCGATTCCAGCTTTCAACAGCGTGATCGCGTCGGCGAGCATCTGCTGATAAAGCTCGTAGCCGACCTCCCTGATATGTCCCGACTGCTCGTCGCCAAGCAGATTGCCGGCCCCGCGAATGTCGAGATCGTGACTCGCGAGCTGGAAGCCCGCGCCAAGCGTATCGAGCGACTGCAGCACGTCCAGACGCTTTTGCGCCTGCGGCGTGATCGTGCGGGTTGCGGGCGTCGTGAACAGCGCATAAGCGCGCAATTTGGCGCGCCCGACGCGGCCCCGCAGCTGATAGAGCTGCGCCAGGCCGAACATATCGGCGCGCCAGACGATCAGCGTATTGGCGCGTGGGATGTCCAGGCCCGACTCGACGATCGTCGTCGACAGCAGGATGTCGAATTTGCCGTCGCAGAACGCCGACATCTTGTCTTCGAGTTCGCTGGCGCTCATCTGCCCATGCGCCACGACGAATTTCGACTCAGGCACGTTTTCGCGCAAAAACGCCGCGGCCTCCTCGAGGTCCTCGATGCGCGGACAGACGAAGAAAGCCTGGCCGCCGCGATAGCGCTCGCGCAGCAGCGCTTCGCGCACGATGAGCGAATCGAAGGGCGAGACGAAGCTGCGCACCGCCAGCCGGTCGACCGGCGGCGTGGCGATGATCGAAAGCTCGCGCACGCCTGTCATCGCGAGCTGCAGCGTGCGCGGGATCGGCGTCGCCGAGAGCGTCAGAACATGCACCTCGGCGCGCAATTCTTTCAGCCGCTCCTTATGGCCGACGCCGAAATGCTGCTCCTCGTCGATGATGACGAGTCCAAGATCCTTGAAGCTCACCGTCTTGCCGAGCACGGCATGCGTGCCGATTAAAATCTCGATGCGGCCCTCGGCGAGGTCCTTCTTCGTTTCGCGCGCTTCCGCGGCGCCCACCATCCGCGACAATCGTCCGATGCGCACCGGCAGGCCCGCAAAGCGCTCGCTGAAGGTCTTGTAGTGCTGGCGCGCAAGCAAGGTGGTCGGCGCGACGACGGCCACCTGACTGCCATTGATGGCGGCGCAGAAGGCTGCGCGCAGCGCGACCTCGGTCTTGCCAAAACCAACGTCGCCGCAAACGAGCCGATCCATTGGCCGGCCGGCGGCGAGATCATCGAGCGTGACATCGATGGCGGCGAGTTGATCCTCGGTTTCGTCGTAAGGAAAGCGTGCGCAGAATTCGTCGTAGAGTCCTTCCGGCGGAACGAGTTTCGGCGCCTCGCGCAGCTGTCGCTGCGCCGCAATCTCGATGAGCCCTTTCGCCATTTCGCGGATGCGATTCTTCATCCGCGACTTGCGCGACTGCCAGCCGGCGCCGCCCAGGCGATCGAGCTGCGCTTCGGCGTCCTCGCCGCCATAGCGCGTCAAGAGTTCGATGTTTTCGACCGGCAGATAGAGCTTATCGCCGCCAGCGTAGTGGAGTTCGAGACAATCATGCGGCGCGCCGGCAGCGGAGATCGTTTCAAGGCCGATGAAACGGCCGATGCCGTGATCGACATGCACGACGAGATCGCCGGCGGCGAGCGCGGCGACTTCGCCGAGAAGATTTTCGTTGGGCTTGCGTTTGCGACGGCGGCGAACGAAGCGATCGCCGAGAATGTCCTGCTCGCCCAGAACCGCGTAGGCGTCCGTCTCGAAGCCGTGCTCGATCCCGAGAACAGCTACGGAGACGGCCTTCGACAACGCCTGCGGAAGCGACGCGACACGCGGCAAGTCGGGCAAGCCGTGTTCCGCGAGCACATGGCCGAGCCGCTCGCAGGAGCCCTCGGACCAGCCAGTGACGATGACCGTTCTGCCCGCGTCGCGCAGCGCCTCGACATGGTCCGCGGCCGCCTGGAAGACATTGACGTCGGGCGTATTGCGCTCGGGCGCGAAGTCGCGGCCGGGCCGCGCGCCGCAATCAATGACTTTCTCGCCCTCATGCGCCGCGAAGGGAGAGAATTGCGCCGCCGCGCGGCCCTCGATCGCGCCGCGCCATTCGTCGAGCGACAGATAGAGCGCACGCGGTTCGAGCGGCTTGTAGTTTGAGGTGGCGGGATCGAGATCATGCGCATGTTTGCGCGCGTCGTAATAATCCTCGATCTGCTTGACGCGCTCCGCCGCGGCGTCCTCGACAAGCGGATCGAGTACGATAGGGGCCTCGCCCAGATAATCGAAGAGCGTATCCATCCGCTCGTAGAAAAGCGGCAGCCAATGCTCCATGCCGTGGAAACGCCGGCCTTCGCTGACCGCCTCATAAAGCGCGTCGCCGCGCGTCTGCCCGCCAAAGCGCGCGGCGTAGGACTGCCGGAAGCGGCGCATCGTCTCGCTCGTCAGCCGCAATTCGCTCATCGGCGTCAGGTCGAGCGAACGGAGCTGCCCCGTGGCGCGCTGCGTATCGGGGTCGAACGAGCGGATCGATTCGAGCGTTTCGCCAAAGAAATCGAGACGGATCGGAGCCGGCAGCCCCGGCGGATAAAGATCGACAATGCCGCCGCGCTGCGCATATTCTCCGGTCTCGCGCACCGTGCTGGCGCGCAGATAGCCGTTCGATTCGAGCCAAAGCGCCAATTCGTCGAGCTTCACGACATTGCCGGGCGCGGCGGCGAAGCTTTCGGCGGCGACCATCTTTTGCGGCGGAACGCGCTGCAACAGGCAGTCGACGGTGGTCGTGACGACGCGCGGACGTTCGGATGAGGATTTTGCGCGCGTGAGACGCGAAAGCGCCGTCATGCGCCGCGCCACGACGCCGGCGTGCGGCGACACGCGATCGTAGGGCTGGCAGTCCCATCCCGGGATGTCGAGGATTTCGATGTCGGGATTGGCGAAACGCAGGGCGGTGCGAAAGGCCGCCGACCGGGCGCCGTCGCGCGCGACATGCACAAAGACCGCGGCGTGTCCCTCCGCCTCGCGCGCGAGCGCGCGCGCCAGATCGGCGCTGACGAAAGCGTCGAAGCCGTCCGGCGCGTGGGCGAAAATCAGCCTTTCGCCTTTGACGAGGCCGGAACGCGCGGCTTGAAGTCCCGCCGCCGCTTTCTTGAGCTTTGTCGCGGCGGCGCTCAATGGATCGGCCCGTCGTGTTGGTGGAAGGCGATGATCTGCCGCAGAAGCGGCGTGTCACGCTCGGCCGGCGGCTGTTCAGCCCCCGACAGCCACCGGAAAACCGCGGCGTCCGGCAAGTCGAGCAGAGTCTCGAGTTCGTCCAGCGCCTGCGCGGGAAGCGTCTCGACGCGGGCGTCGACGAAGCCTCCCATGAGGATGTCCATCTCGCGCAAGCCTCGCCGCCAGGCGCGCACCCGGATGCGCCGCCTGCGCATATCGTCGTCCAACATCTGTCTCCTTATATGGCGCGAGGCTTAATGCAGGCGGGAAGGAAAGGCAAAGGAAGGTCAGGGAAAGACGCCGAGCAGCGGGGCGCGCGCACGGCTTGCCCGGCCCCGCGGCGCTTCGTCCGAGGCTCCGCGTTCGCGAAGTTCCTTGACCTCAAGATGCGGCTGCGCTATCTGGCGCCTCTCGCGTGCGCGCGCTCGCGGGGGAGTAGCTCAGTTGGTTAGAGCGCCGGCCTGTCACGCCGGAGGTCGCGGGTTCAAGTCCCGTCTCTCTCGCCATCCTATCCATAGCATAGAGAAACCTCGCACATCGCCGGTGCGGCGCTTTTTGCGATCGTTTCAAATCCTTTGTTCTGACTGATCACTCACGCAATCGGACCCTTTCACGGGCCGCTCGAGTCTGCGCAATTCCACATTCCCTTGTGCAGGCCATCGAGCTTTACGCGCAGGCAGCACGCTTCTGACTCAGCGCGAGGGAATTCATCTGATTCCTCCTTGCTCCAGCGCTGAAAGCGCAATCCGAAAGCCTCGGACTCTGCAGGACAAAGCTCTCCGTCTCAACCTCGCGCCCGGAACAACAATACTGGTGTCGCGTTAGGCGTGCTCGGGGGGCTCCTCACACGAGGACCTGGAGATTTTGGAATGAAAAACTCACGCAAGCTACTTACGACTGCGCTCGCCGCAACCATGCTCGTTGGCGCGTTGTCGGTCGCCACTCCGGCCTCGGCGTGGAGCCGCTGGGGTGGAGGCGGCGGATGGGGCCGCCAGGCTTGGGGCGGCGGCGGATGGGGCCGTGGCGGCTTCGGGTGGAACCGGGGCTATTATGGTCGCGGCGGATACGGTCTCGGATTGGGCTTGGGCGCCGCGGGCTTGGCCACCGGCTTGGCGCTCGGGGCGGCGACGAGTTACCCCTATGGCGGCTCCGGCTATTGGGGCTCTTCCTATCCTGGCTATTATGGCGCGGCTACCCCCGGCTACTATGGCGCGGCCGCCCCTGCCTATGGCTACAGCAGCGGCTGCACGTGCTGGTAACGGCTCCGGCCCTACTTGGTTAAGTTGACGTCTGGATCTTAAAGAAAGTGCAGCCGCGCGATGCGCGGTTGCATCCAGCTCCAGCCGGAGCTGGCAAATTCTCTGCTCCCTTTCCAAGCTTAAAGGGCTCGCTGTGGCTCGGCGGCTGGCGAGCGCTATTTCCCGTCTTGAGCTGCGATGCGCCGCTTAAGAGGCAAACGGACATGCAACGCAAGTGGGCCTGGCGGCTGTCCCATTTCTTCCAGCAATTATGGGTGCGGGTCACGCTTTATGCGATCGTCGCCTGCGCCACGGCCTTCGCCGCCTTTCTGTTGCGCGCCTATGTGCCGGAGTGGATCGACCGGGAGCTCGGGGCCGACGCGCTCGAAAGCGTGCTGACCATACTGGCCTCCTCCATGCTGGCGGTGTCGACCTTCTCACTGGGCATCATGGCGACCGCAATCGCCAGCGCCGCATCGAGCGCGACGCCACGCGCAACGCAGCTTCTGCTTGAAGAGAAGACTTCTCAAAAGGTCATCGCGACCTTTCTCGGCGCCTTCGTCTTCAGCCTTGTCGGAATCGTCACGCTCAATATGGGCATCTACGGCGGCGCCGGACGGCTCCTGCTGTTCTTCGTCACGCTTGTCGTGATCGCGCTGATGTTCTGGAATTTCATTCGCTGGGTTGATCTACTGCGTGAATTCGGCCGCATTTCGGACCTTCTGCCGCGGGTGGAGAAGGCCACCGCCGAAGCGCTGAAGGAACGGCTCGAATCGCCATATCTCGGATGCAAGCCGCTGGCCGCGCCGCCGCCCGAGAACGCGACGCCGATTCATGCCGTGCGGCCGGGCTATGTCGTGCACATGGACCTTGAGGCCGCGCAGGAAGCGGCGGAAGAGGCAGGCGCGACCTTGTGGATAGAGGTCAACCCTGGCTCCTTTGCGCATCGCACCAAGCCCCTGTGTTACGTCGCCTGTCCTGATATCGAACAAGAGCGGCTCAAGGAGCTGACGGAAACTCTGCGAGGCGTCTTCTCCATCGGCGAAAATCGAACCTTCGAGCAGGATCCGCGCTTCGGGCTCATCGTGCTTGGCGAAATTGCCTCGCGCGCCCTCTCGCCGGCGATCAACGACCCCGGCACGGCGATCGACGTGCTGACGCGTGGCGCGCGCCTTCTCGCTCTGTGGGAGACCCGCCGCGAGGCGGAAGTGAATTTCGCGAATATTTATTTGCCGCCGCTCGACGTCGGCGACATGTTCGAGGATTTCTTTCGCCCTATCGCGCGCGACGGCGCCGCCATCGTCGAAGTGCAGATCTGGCTGCAGAAAATCCTGCTTGGTCTGACGCGCGATGACGCGACGACCTTCGGCAAGGCCGCGCTCCGCCAGTCCGCGGACGCCCTGGCGCGCGCCGAGGCGCAACTGACCCTCGAGTCGGAAAAGCAGCAGATTCGCGCGCGCGCTGCAAAGATCGACGAGGCCGCCCGCTTCGTCGAGGCGCCGACGATCTGACCGGCTCAGCGAACGTCGATCTCGCTTTCAACGACGTGGTTGAGCGGCGTGCCGTCGGCCGTCAGCGTCATGCGCAGCTTCAAGCGCTCGCCCGCCACCTTGTGATCGCGCACGATGCGCTCGATCTCGCGCTGCGAGGTGACGCCCACCTCCTTGAGGAATTTTCGAACGGCCATGTTGAAAGCGTCTTCGTCCATCGTGCTTCTCCCGACTTCGCGCAATTTAGATAACGCTTTTTTGTAGCGCTGCTATCGCCCCCTCCCCAACCCTCCCCCGCTTCGCTACGCTCGCGGGAGAGGGAGCGGATTGCGCTCGTCAAGCAGGATGATGCGAAATCGTCGTGAGCGTCCTCTCTCCCGCGATAGCGGGGGAGGGACAGGGAGGGGGTGGTGAACCTGTCAGTTACCCCGCCTTCGCCACTTCGCGCTGCGCAAAGCCCAGACGGATATTCAGCTCGTAAAGCAACTTCTCCGCCGCCAGCGGAATATTGGTGCCGGGCGGGAAGATCGCCGCCGCGCCGGAATCATACAGCGCCTGGAAATCGTCGGGCGGGATGACGCCGCCAACGACCATCATGATGTCGCCGCGCCCGGCGCGCTTGAGCGCGTCGCGCAGTTCCGGCGTCAGAGTCAGATGGCCGGCGGTCATCGTCGAGACGCCGACGATATGCACGTCGGCTTCGGCCGCTTTTCTGGCGACTTCGTCTGGCGTCGCGAAGAGATCGCCGATGACGACGTCGAAGCCCATGTCGGCGAAGGCCGAGGCGATCACCTTCTGGCCGCGATCATGGCCGTCCTGACCCATCTTGGCGACGAGAATGCGCGGTTTGCGGCCGACGTTTTCTTCAAAGTCGCGCGTCATGCCGATGACGCGGCCGAGAGGGACGCTCTCCTTGCCCGCCTCGCGCGCATAGACTCCCGAAATCACATTGGCCTTCGGCTGATGGCGGGAGAACACTTTTTCGAGCGCGAAAGAGATCTCGCCGACGCTGGCCTTCGCCCGCGCCGCCTTGACCGCGAGATCGAGAAGATTGGCGCCCGATGTGGCGCCGTCGGTCAGCGCGTCGCGCGCTGCTTGCGTCTTCGCTTCATCGCGCTCTTCACGCAGCCGCTTCAGCTTGTCGAGCTGCGCGACGCGCACGGCGGCGTTGTCGACCTTGAGCACATTGGGCTTGGCGTCGTTCACCGGCTGATATTTGTTCACGCCGACGACGACCTGCGTTCCGCTGTCGATGCGCGCTTGCGTCTTCGCGGCCGCCTCTTCGATGCGCTGCTTGGGCACGCCAGCGGCGATCGCTTTCGCCATGCCGCCCAGCGTCTCGATTTCCTCGATATGCTTCCAGGCCCCCTTGGCGAGCTCCGCGGTCAGGCGTTCGACATAGTAGGAGCCGCCCCAGGGATCGATGATCCGCGTCGTGCCGCTCTCCTCCTGCAACACGATCTGCGTGTTGCGGGCGATGCGGGCGGAGAAGTCGGTCGGCAAAGCGAGCGCTTCGTCGAGCGCATTGGTGTGCAGCGATTGCGTATGCCCTTGCGTCGCCGCCATCGCCTCGACGCAGGTGCGGATGGCGTTGACGTAAACATCCTGCGCCGTCAGCGACCAGCCGGAGGTCTGGCAATGCGTGCGCAGCGTCATGCTCTTCTCGGACTTGGCGCCGAGATCCTTCATCAGCCGCGCCCAGAGCAGGCGCGCGGCGCGCAGCTTGGCGACCTCCATGAAGAAATTCATGCCGATGGCGAAAAAGAATGAGAGGCGGGGCGCGAAGGCGTCGATGTCGAGGCCGGCCGCGACGCCGGCGCGCACATATTCGACGCCGTCGGCGAGCGTGTAGCCCAACTCGAGATCGGCCGAGGCGCCGGCCTCCTGCATGTGATAGCCGGAGATCGAGATCGAGTTGAACTTCGGCATATGCTTGGAGGTATAGGCGAAGATATCCGACACGATGCGCATCGAAGGGTCGGGCGGGTAGATGTAGGTGTTGCGCACCATGAATTCTTTGAGGATATCGTTCTGGATCGTGCCCGTCAGCTTTTCGGCCGGCACGCCCTGCTCTTCCGCCGCGACGATGAAGAGCGCGAGAACGGGCAGCACCGCGCCGTTCATGGTCATCGACACGGACATTTGATCGAGCGGAATGCCGTCGAACAGCGTGCGCATGTCATAGATCGAGTCGATCGCGACGCCCGCCATGCCGACGTCGCCCGAGACGCGCGGATGATCGGAATCATAGCCCCGATGGGTGGCGAGATCGAAGGCGACGGAGAGGCCCTTCTGTCCGGCGGCGAGATTGCGCCGGTAGAAGGCGTTCGAGTCCTCGGCCGTGGAGAAGCCGGCATATTGGCGGATCGTCCAGGGCTGGGCGACGTACATCGTCGGATAGGGTCCGCGCACGTAAGGGGCGACGCCGGGATAGCCGTCGACGAAGGCGAGGCCCTCGATATCCTGCGGGCCATAGGCGTTCTTCACCTCGATCCCTTCGGGCGTCAGCCAGCGGCGGGGCTTTGGCTCCTGCTCGGGCGCGACGGGCGCAAAGGGGATCGTGGTGAAATCGGGGATCGCGGACATTCTATCCTCGGCTATTTTGCCATTTTCTCTTAGACTAGAGCGGCCTGTCTCGCAAAGCCGTGGCCGCAGAGGGTGGAGCGCGGCGATTTGAAGCGCGGCGGGTCAGCCCTCCCTCCTCGCCGCCCTCCCTCCTCGCCGCCCTCTTGCCCTGATCGCGGCAGGCGGGCCACAATCCCACTCCCGGCCGATCGCCTTCGTTCCAACCCCAACCCAGGAAAAACTACATGCGCCATTCCGTATGCCTGTTGCTGATCGCCCTCTTCGCCAGCGTCGCGCCCGTGCAGGCCATGGCGGGAAACGACATTCCCGACGACGTGAAGTTAAGATGCAAGGCCGATTACTCGAGACTGTGCAGCGGCGTGATGCCCGGCGGCGGTCGGGTCCTCGCCTGTTTTCAGGCGCATAAGGATCAAGTCTCGCCCGATTGCGCCGATGCGCTCTCGCAAATGAAGAAATAACCACCGTCTCCCGCGCTTCCGCCGCTACGGCGGGAGCGCGCCTCACCGGCGTTTAGCCGTCCATGCCGTCCGACGCGTTGGAGGAAAATCGCGCCGAGGCGTAGCGGATCGTGAGGACGGCGAGCGAGAGAATGAGCGTCGCGCCCGCGAGGATCAGTATGCCGACGTCCGGGAGCGATTCCGTCTGCACATAGCCGATCATGTGGCGGGTGAGCGCCGTGATGCCGACATAGAGAAGAAAGCGCACCGGCATGTGGTTGGTGCGGAAATAGATGCCGACCATCGAGCCGATTTCCAGATAAATGAACAGCAGCAACAAATCTTCGATCGAAGCATGACCCTTCGTCGCCATTTCGAGAAACGCTTTCGCCGCCGCCCAGACCGTCGCGCCGCCAATCGCGAACAGTCCCAGAAGGTGAAAGAGTTCGGTGAGCAGATAGCCGATCGGATCCATCAGATCCAGCAATCGACGCACCGCCGGGTGTTGCTTCCTGTCCAAGTCTTTCATCGCTTGCCTACAAGGTTGCGCCGCGCCCCGCATGGTCGTGGTGATGGCGTCAACGTCGCGTATGGCGCCGCCCGGCGCAAACGACTTTGTCGCCAAAGCGCCTTTACGCTCGTCCGCCAGGCTATTCTCCGAGCCGCCGCCTCCAGTCTTCCACCTTGCGGCTTTCGATCCGCCGGCGCGCGAGCGCCCGCCAGCTTTCCGCGAGTTCCGGCAGCGCGGCCATCTCGGTGAGTTCATCGAAAGCGCGTGGGCGCGCGTAGAGCAAGGCGAAAAGTCGGGCGAGCGGCCAGTCGGCGCGCGGCCGCTCCATGAGCCGCAGCGAGTCGCCCGGCTGCGCCGCGCCCGGTTCGAGAACGCGGTAATACCAGCCGCAGCGCATCGTCTCCTGCGTGCGCCGCGCCATGTCGCGCCGGCCAAAACGAAAATTGAGGGTCAGGCAGGGCTGTCGCCCTTGGCTCACCTGCAGGCGCGCGCCGCCGAGCGCGAAGACGTCGCCGACGCAGACCCCGGCTTCGGTGAGCCCGAGCGTCGAGATGTTCTCGCCAAAGGCGGCGGGACGCCATTCTTGCGCAAGTTCCGGCACATCCGCGCGCCAGGCGTCGTAATGCTCGCGCGGATAGTGATGCAGCACTTTCTCGACGCCGCCATGAAAACGCCGGTCCGCCTGCCGATCGCCGACGAGACCTTCCGCCTCGATGCGCCAGGGCGGCTCAAGCGGCTCCTTGCGGATCGCGCTTTTGCGGCCTGGGGCGATCTCGCGCGGGTGCCCCGCGTAGAGCGCGTCGATAGGGAGTTCAACCATCGCGATTCATTCACGCGCCAGCGGTCGCGCAGGTCTACCTCTGGACGGAGTTGAGATAGACGAGCAGCGCTTCGATCTGCGTGGCGCTGAGTCGGAACTGCGGCATCTCGACGCCCTCATGGCCGACGACAATGCCCTCGGCGAGCGCCTCTTCGAGATCGTGCAGCGGATATTTTCGCGCGAGATCGCGAAACGGCGGCGACTTCGGATTCGTGCTGACGCCGCGCGGACCGACCGCATGGCAGCGGCCGCAATTCTCTTGCGCGATCGCCCGTCCGCGCTTCAGCAATTGGGCGTCGACCGGCGCTTTCGCTGCGGCGGCGCCGGCGCCGAGCAAGAGGCAAGTCGTAATCGCCAGAGGCGCGAATCGGAACATCATCGAAGTCTAGCCGCGCGCCCGGCGCCTGTCACCGCGCCCTATTTGCGCACGATAAGCACCGAACATTTGGCGTGGCGCACAATGGTCTTGGCGTTGGAGCCCAAGAGATAGGTCGCCATCGTCGGACGATGCGAACCGACCACGACAAGGTCCGCGCCCCATTCCTCGGCTTCGGCGAGCACTTCCGGGTAGACGGCGCCGAAGCGCACGATCGAGGAGACGCGATCCGCCGGATAGGCGATCTTGCCACGCAGCACTGCGAGGTCCTTTTCGGTCGCCTCGCGCATCTCCTCGTCAAAATTGGGCGGAATGTAGTCGATGAAGGCCACCGGAACGAGCGGCTGGACATTGATGAGCCGAAGCTGAGCCTCACGCTCCACTTTTGCGAGCGCCACCGCCGCGTCGAGCGCGATCTGCGTGATCTCGTCCTCGCCGATCTCCACCGCCACCAGAATTTTCTTATACATCCCCGCCTCCCGATGCGCGCGGCGTCGACGCCGACTCGCTCCTTCATAGCGCGGCTGGCGCCGCCGAGCTACAGGGCGGCATCCCGCCAAGGTTAATCGTAGGATGGCTCCGCCGGCTCGGTCACAGAAAGATCTCGTTCCCAGCCTTCGTTTTCGAGAACGAGCCGCTGAATGGCGACGGCCGAGCCATTGGCGTCGAGCGTCGGCAGCGCCTCGAAGCAAGACGGCCAACAGCGGCGGATAACATAGGCGATCGCCACCTGGCCAGCTTCGTTGAGAAGTTCGAGGACGACGTCCTTGCGGAAATCCTTGAGCGAAGATTCAACGCCCGCCGCGCCGTCAAGACTCCAGACCTTGTTCACCCAGCGCTCGAATTCAAGATCATGCGAGACGCCGCGCTCGACGACGATCGGCGCGAAGGTCGTCACGCCCGGCAGCTTGCGCGCCAACGACGGGCTACCGCCTTCCCGATATTCAATCACTTCAGTCGTGCGCCGCAACGGCCCGACGAGCGAGACGCCCGCGACATAGCGTCCGTCCCACTTCAATCGAAACTTGAAGTTTTTGTAGGGATCGATGCGGCCGGCGTTGACGGTGAATTGCGACATTGAAATCCTCTCGGGCAATTCGCGCGCATGAGCCCTTTGACGGCCGCTTCCCTCAAGCAGGCAAAGACGAAGCGCTGCGCTCTATCTTAGATCGAACCCACTCTCCAAAAAGTGGTGGAAAAGTGGATTTGTCACGGCCACCACGTTTTTAAAAGCTCGGACTAAGTTAAGCTCAATCAGTTTCAGATATCCTTTGGAGGAGTTTATGAAGATTTGGATTCACGGCGCCCTGGCGGCGTCACTCTTCGCGTCGTCCCACGCCTCTGCGGCCGACAACGGCGTCAATTACGATCCTGCGCACAGCGGCGCTTACGTGGCGGCGCAGAAGGCAAATGACGTCGCGACGATGAAGAAGGTCGTCAGCGACGATCTCACCCAGATCAGGACGCTGGGCTTTTCGCGCGTCAAGACATTCTACTCGACCTATTGCACGATCAACGGGCAGCAATGCGTGAGCATCGCTGAGCTGGCGTCGGCAAGAAACATGCGCCTGATGCTCGGCGTCTTCGAATTTCCCGATCATCCCGACTGGACGCAGGCGCAGATTAGCGCCGCCGTCGACGCTAATTTCCGCTACCCCGGAACGGTCATCGCATTCGTCGTCGGCAATGAAGACATGTTCGATTGGCAAGGCAATCCGCAGCTGGCGATGCAACAGCGAATCGTGGCCGACATGGCCACGCTGAGGAGTAAGACCAACAACAAGGTTGTGGTGACGACGGCGCAACGCGCGCCGGATTGGATTCGCCTCGCCGCCAGCGATCCTCAAAAAGTGCTGCAGAGCGTCCCCGTCATCGGCGCCAATATCTATCCGTTCTGGGGCGGCTCGCCCGAGAAGGTCAACGGCAGGAGCGTCGCAAACGACATTCAGGCCACTGTCACCAACTTGGCGAGCAAAACCACGAAGCCGGTCGTCGTCACCGAGGAAGGCTGGCCGAGTTGTGGAAACAACGCCGGCATGAAGGACATGAACATCGAGTCCGAAATTGATTATTTCAGCACGTGGAAAACGCGCCAGCAGAACTTCGACAGTTATTATTTCGCCGCTTTCGACAAACAGTCCGGCGGCGCCTGTCCGAACAACGACGACGCCGACAGGCATTTCGGCTTATGCAGCGAATCCGGCTTAACGAAGGACGCCCGGCTGATGAAGTGCAAATAGCGGCGCTCCGGCGCCCGCCAAAGCGCGATGGCGATGCTTCGATCGCGGGGACGACACCGTCCCCCGACAGCGACGAAGCGAAACCTATTCGACCGCTTCGGCTTTGACGAAGTTCCAAGACGCCGTGTCGACGATCCTGTTTTGGCGGCTCTCATTACTGAGCTTGGCGCAGGTGCCTTCCACCGCTGTGACGGTCCACAGATCGATCTCTTCGTCCCAGGCGCCTTCGCAATTCACAAGCGTCGTGACTTTATAAATTTTGCCAGCCTCAAGCATATTGCTGTCCTTTGCTGAATGATCCCCTTGGGAGATACGGCATTGGCTCAACGCGACGACTCTTCATCGTCGCCAAGAAACGGGCAAAATTAGGGAAAGCTGCGGGCGACACATAGGATAGCGCTCGCCAATTCTTAAGTTTACGGTGTGTTAACGCCGCAGCGCATGTAGAGCGGGACGCACAGCGGCAGATCCGGCGGATGCGCGCGCCAGGCCTCCTCCAACTCGCGGTCAACGAGCGCCAGCGGATCGCGGCCATAATGCAGTCTGTATTTCTCGACGGCGGACCAGGTCTTGAGAAAGCTCACGAGATCGCTTTTCGAGCGCGCGATGGGCGTCTGAAACCGCGGGCAATCGATCTCCTTGAACGGGAACGGCAAGGTCTCGTAGCGATCGAAATAAAGCGCCGAATTCTCGGCCCAAAAGGGGCCGAGAATATCCTCCTTCAGGCTGCGCAGGATCGAATCGAGCGGCTCGACATGCGTTCGCGGCCAGTCATAGGTCCATGCCGCGATGATCCCTTCGGGGCGCAAGGCGCGCCGCGCATTTGCGTAGAACTTCGGCAGGTCGAACCAGTGGATCGAACAGGCGCAGGCGATGAGATCGACTTCCGCGCGCAGGCCGAGGTCGTCTTCCGCGCGCGCCAGACGATAGTCGACATTGGGTTCTTTTGGCGCGAACGCCAGCTGCCGGGGATCGGGGTCCGTCGCGAGCACCTTCGTGAAATGGCGCGACAGTCCGAGCGCCGCCTGCCCGCTCCCCGCGCCGCAATCCCAGGCGAGACGATCCTGCTTCGCGGCGCTTGCGAGCCACGCGAAAAGCGCTTCAGGATAATGCGGGCGAAAGGCGCGATAGTCGTCCGCGTTGTCGCCGAACACCATCGTCTGGCCGGCATTCATTGCTGCGGCCTCACTTCGTCTTGAACATGCGACGCGGGCCCGAGACCTTTTTGCGTCAGCCACAACGCCGCGGCGCGATCATGCCAGGGCGTCAGGCTGCCGACGCCATGAAAACCCATGTGTCCCCCGCCCTGCGTCAACGCCGCCTCGATCATCGGCAGATTCGACCAGTCGATCGCCGCATAACTCTCCGCCGGCACCCAGGGATCGTCCAGCGCGTGCAGGATCAGCGTCGGCAGCCGCGCGCCGGCGAGGAAATTCTTCGCGGCGTTGGATTCATAATAGTCCGGCGCGCCCCGATAGCCGAAATGCGGCGCGACGAAACGATCGTCGAATTCGTACAGCGTGCGGGCGCCGGCGATAGCGGCGCGCTCGGCAGTGGTGAGCGCGGCGCTCGGCGCCAGCGCTTCGCGTTTCATCTCATCGAGCATGTAGCGATGATAGACGAAATTGCGCGGCGCCATCAGCCGGGCGCAGGACGCGGCGAGGTCGATCGGCGTCGACACGGCGACGGCGGCGAGAACCGGCAACTCGTGGCCGCCCTCGCCGATGAATTTCAGCACGAGATTGCCGCCGAGCGAATTGCCGATGAGCACGGTGCCGCGACTGACGAGGTTCGCCGGCAGGCCGCGCAGCGCCGCGACGAGATCCTCGGTCTTGCCGGCGTGGTAGCGCCCGCCGGAGGTCGCGCGCGAGGGCGCCGCGCCACGCAGATTGAGGCGCAGCACCGGCCAGCCTTGGCTCACGAGAAAGCGCGCCGTGGCGATTCCATGCCGGCTGGATTCGGAGCCGGCGAGCCCATGCGTCAGAACGATGAGCGGCGCGCCACTGTCGGCGGCCGGCCGATCGAGCCGCGCCGCAAGACGATCGCCGTCCGGCATGGCGAGCAGCAGCCGTTCGCCGCCGACAAGCTCCGGCGGCCCGCCGACGATGATGTTGCGCAACGTCTGCAGATCGCCGCCGAGCCACGGCGCCCGCTCGCGAAAGGGGGGAAGCGGCTCCGAAACGGGAAGTTCAACAGGCATGATGTTTGATGTCTCTAAGGAACAGTTTCATCGTCTCTTCTATTAATCCGTGCGCCCGCGCCATCTATCGAGAACACCGACTTTCAAAAGACCCGCACGCGAAGTCCTTGATAAGTGTGCAAAGGACGGAGCGCGCCGCCACCATCATTCAAATGCCGTTCTCAGATCGGGTCTGAAAGCATATTTTGACGGAACATAGGGTAGCGCCCGCGCGAGCGGCAGCTTGGGATCGCGTGACAGTGGAAGATTGAGGACCATGTTCCGTAGCACGATGAACGCAGATGCGCCGTCCACAGTGATTTTAAAAGGTTCGCTCCAATATTCTCGATTGCCTTCCTCGTAGCTCCGGAGGCGTTCGCCTGCTAGCACCACCTGACAAGAAAGTGGCACGTCCCTGAGAAACGAGTTTGGATGAAAGAATTGGTTTCTCATAAGCAAGCCACTAGGCAGAAGCGCGATCTGATATCCGAACTGTCGAAATAGCGCGAGATACCCTGCTGAGAACAAAGCTATCTGGTGACGTGAGTTAAGCTGCTTTCTTTGAAAGTCGGCTCGAATGAGGTCGCGAAGGGAGGCGTCGTAGAATTTGCCCTTCCAGCTATTGCAACCGTGCCCAGGTATTTTTCTTCCTTTGATGACAAGAGGTTTTCGACACATCAGGGTCATTCCGCTGCGCTCGTTTCGCGGGACAGCATCACGCACATCCAAAGGATCACATGCTAAAGCCTGCTGCGGAATGATATGCTCCAATGAGAATTCGTCGAACCTAAGTGGCCGACAACAAGCAGGACACAGCAGCAAGTCATTATCTGCGAACCACGGAACCAACGACTTCAAATCGTGCCGCATCTGATGCCAGAGTTTTGCCTTCAGGTCGGGTAGGTCAATCATGTTCATTGAACGGCAGCCGTGCAGAGGGCTTTGCCCAAAGATTAGGGAAGGCGGCGACAGAATTCGACTACCTCTAAACGTTTCCAACCGATCCCTTAACCGAGCGTCGCGGACCTTGCCCGAGGGTGATCGAAACACTTTCCTTTTCCCTACCGCATTCGAACAAAAAAAGAACTTGGCAAAAAGAACAAATCGTGCACACTGGAGGTCAGGGTCAAGCGCGCCGTCCCCCTTCTCGCCTTGGCGCGTTTGGCCCCGCCCCTCGCAACCGCATTGCCGCGCCTAGCCAACCGTGTCAGAAGGAATTTCAGCCGTGAGCCAAGCCAATCTCCGCCTCGTGGAAGGGACGTCCGTGGACAAGACCAAGGCGCTCGACGCCGCTCTGTCGCAGATCGAGCGCGCCTTCGGCAAAGGCTCGATCATGCGGCTCGGCAAGAACCAGAAGGCCGTCGAGATCGAGACGATTTCGACAGGCTCGCTGGGGCTCGACATCGCGCTCGGCGTCGGCGGCCTGCCCCGCGGCCGCGTCGTTGAGATTTACGGGCCGGAATCCTCGGGCAAGACCACCCTCACCCTGCATGTCATCGCCGAGGCGCAGAAATTGGGCGGCGTCTGCGCCTTCGTCGACGCGGAACATGCGCTCGACCCCATCTACGCCCGCAAGCTCGGGGTCAATCTCGAAGATCTCCTGATTTCGCAGCCCGACACCGGCGAGCAGGCGCTTGAGATCACCGACACGCTGGTGCGCTCGGGCGCCGTCGACGTGCTCGTCATCGATTCGGTCGCGGCGCTGACGCCCCGCGCGGAAATCGAGGGCGAGATGGGCGACGTGCAGCCCGGCCTGCAGGCGCGGCTGATGAGCCAGGCGCTGCGCAAGCTCACCGCCTCGATCGCCCGCTCCAACACGCTCGTCATCTTCATCAATCAGATCCGCATGAAGATCGGCGTGATGTACGGTTCGCCCGAGACGACGACCGGCGGCAATGCGCTGAAATTCTACGCCTCGGTGCGGCTCGACATCCGCCGCATCGGCGCGATCAAGGACCGCGACGAGACGACCGGCAACCAGACCCGCGTCAAAGTGGTCAAGAACAAGGTGGCGCCGCCGTTCAAGCAGGTCGAATTCGACATCATGTATGGCGAGGGCGTCTCCAAATTCGGCGAATTGGTTGATCTTGGCGTCAAGGCCGGCGTCGTCGAGAAGTCGGGCGCCTGGTTCTCCTATGACAGCCAGAGGCTCGGCCAGGGCCGCGAGAACGCCAAGACGTTTTTGAAGCAAAACCCCGAGGCCGCGCAGCGTATCGAACAGGCGATCCGCGAGAACGCCGGGCTGATCGCCGAGCGTATTCTCGACGCGTCCGATGAAAGCGAAGCCGGCGAGGCCTAGAGCAGGTTCCGAAAAAGTAGACAGACTTTTTCGATGAGAACCTGCTCCGGTGATCGGGAAGCGCTTTAAGCCGCCCGAGCGTCGCATTTAGTCGCCAAGGCTTGCGGCGTTTCGCCCGTCGGCGATTCGGAAACGCGCGAGGGGGCTGGCGGCCCCCTCGCCATTGCCGTTTCCCCCCGAAACTGTCATATCGCGCAGGACGAAGCGCGCGACGGCGCCGCCTGCCGCAGCCTTCGCCGCAACCTCGAGCCGTCGCCTGTTTCGTTGAAACGAAAAGCCGCTCCAGGTTATTGTTTAAACGCGTCTCCCGCATCGGCGCAAAAGCCGCTTTAGCGACGGGAGCGCATTCGCGAGCCGTGACCGCATGAGTGGCGTCAACCAGATCCGAACCGCCTTCCTCGACTATTTCGCGCACAATGGGCACGAGAAAGTCGCCTCATCGTCGCTCGTGCCGCACAATGATCCGACGTTGATGTTCACCAACGCCGGCATGGTGCAATTCAAGAACGTCTTCACCGGCGTCGAAAAGCGCGCCTATGCGCGCGCCGCCTCGGCGCAAAAATGCGTGCGCGCCGGCGGCAAGCATAACGACCTCGACAATGTCGGCTATACCGCCCGCCATCACACCTTCTTTGAAATGCTGGGCAATTTCTCCTTCGGAGACTATTTCAAGGAAGGCGCGATCGAACTCGCCTGGAACCTGATCACGCGCGAATTCGGGCTCAACGTCGATCGGCTGCTCGTCACCGTCTATCACGACGACGACGAGGCCTATGATCTGTGGAAAAAGATCGCCGGCTTTAACGGCAGCCGCATCATCCGCATCGCCAGTTCCGACAATTTCTGGAGCATGGGCGACACCGGCCCCTGCGGCCCCTGCTCGGAGATCTTCTACGACCAGGGCGAGGCGCTCAAAGGCGGTCCGCCCGGCAGCCCGGACGAGGACGGCGACAGATTCCTGGAGTTCTGGAACCTCGTCTTCATGCAATATGAGCAGGTGGCGCCGGGACAACGCGCGCCGCTGCCGCGCCCCTCGATCGACACCGGCATGGGATTGGAGCGCATCGCCGCGCTGATGCAGGGCGTGACCTCCAATTACGACATCGATCTCTTTCGCGCGCTCACCGGCGCGGTCGCCGATTTCACCGGCGCGCCGGTCGACGGCCCGCAAGGCGCGAGCCATCGCGTCATCGCCGACCATCTGCGCGCCTCGTCCTTCCTCGTCGCCGACGGCGTCACGCCGTCGAACGAAGGCCGCGGCTATGTGCTGCGCCGGATCATGCGCCGCGCCATGCGCCACGCCCAGCTTCTCGGCGCGAAAGAGCCGCTGATGTGGAAGCTGGCGCCGACGCTCGTCGCCGAGATGGGCCAGGCCTATCCGGAACTGGTGCGCGCCCAGTCGCTCATCGCCGATACCTTGCTCAGCGAAGAGACGCGCTTTCGCGCCACGCTCACGCGCGGCCTCGCGATCCTCGATGAAGAGACCGCGGCGCTCGGCCAGGGCGACAAGCTTTCCGGCGAAACGGCGTTCAAGCTCTATGACACCTTCGGCTTTCCGCTCGATCTCACCGAGGACGCCTTGCGCCCGCGCGGCATCGGCGTCGACAAGGAAATCTTCAACGCCGCGATGGAGCGCCAACGGGCGGAAGCGCGCAAGGCCTGGTCCGGCTCCGGCGAAACGGCGACCGAAGCGCTCTGGTTCGCGCTGAAGGAACGTCTCGGCGCGACCGAATTCCTCGGCTACGAAACTGAAAGAAGCGAGGGCGTCGTCACCGCCATTATTCATGACGGCGGCGAGGCCTTTTCGCTCAAAGAGGGCGCGCGCGGCGCGCTGATCCTCAATCAGACCCCCTTCTATGGCGAATCGGGCGGACAGGTCGGCGACGTCGGCGTGATGCGCGCCCGCGGTCTGCGCTTTCGCGTCGAAAACACCGTCAAGAAGCTCGGCGACCTCATCGTTCACGAGGGCGTCGTCGAAGAGGGCGAGATCACGCCCGGCCTCGCGCTCGAGCTCGATGTCGCTCACGAGCGCCGCACCCAGTCGCGCGCCAATCATTCGGCCACGCACATCCTGCATGAGGCGCTGCGGCAGGTGCTCGGCGAGCATGTGGCGCAGAGGGGGTCGCTCGTTGCGCCCGATCGGCTGCGCTTCGACTTCACCCATCCCAAGCCGCTCACCGATGAGGAGCTGGCGCGCGTCGAAACGCTCGCCAATGAAATCATTCAGGACAATGCGCCCGTCGAGACGCGGGTGATGGCCCAGGACGACGCCATCCGCTCCGGCGCGCGCGCGCTCTTTGGCGAGAAATACGGCGACGAAGTGCGCGTCGTCTCGATGGGCCCGGTGAGTCCCGGCGCCGCGCATCCCTTCTCCGTCGAGCTGTGCGGCGGCACGCATGTCGCCCGCACCGGCGACATCGGCCTCGTCGCCATCGTCGGCGAGGGCGCGGTCGCATCCGGCGTGCGGCGCATCGAGGCGCGCACCGCCGAGGGCGCACGCAGTCAGCTTGTCGCGCAGTCGCGCGCGCTGCGCGACATGGCGGCGCTGATGCGCACCCCGGTCGAAGAGGCCCCAGCCCGGCTTGCGGCTCTTCTCGATGAACGCAAGCGGCTTGAACGCGACCTCGCCGACGCCAAGCGCAAGCTCGCGATGGGCGGAAGCGCTGGCGACGGCGCCGCTGAGAAGCCACGCGACATCGGCGGCGTCAAGCTCCTGGCGCGCGCGGTCGAAGGCATCGAGACCAAGGATTTGAAGTCGATGGTCGACGACGCCAAAAAGGCGATCGGCTCGGGCGTCGTCGCGATCGCCAGCGCCTCGCCCGACGGCAAGGCCGGCATTGTCGTCGGCGTCACCGACGATCTCACCGAAAAATACAGCGCCGTGGATTTCGTGCGCGTCGCGAGCGTCATGCTCGGCGGCAAGGGCGGCGGCGGGCGGCCGGATCTTGCGCAGGCGGGCGGCCCCAACGCCGCCGCCATCGATCAGGCGCTCGCCTCGGTCGAGGACGCGCTGCGCGGAAAAGCGGACGCGCCATGAACGAGCCGGACCGGCGGCGCGGTCTGGCTTTGTTGCGGCGGCGCGTCCACGTCGTCCTGGACGGCGGCAGCCACGACCGGCTCGCGCGCGTCGTCCATCGCGGGCTGATTGGGCTGGTCCTGCTGTCGGTCGTTTCGGTGATTTTCGAATCGGTGCCGGAATACAGCGACAGCTATGCGGATGTCTTCAACCTCATTGAATATGTCGCCGTCGCCGCCTTCACGCTCGAATATGTCCTGCGCGTCTGGTGCGCGCCCGAACATGCGCTCTACGCGGGCCGCTCGCCGACGGCGGCGCGGCTCGCCTTCATCACATCAGGCTGGGCGCTGATCGACCTCGCCGCCTTCCTGCCCTTCTATCTCTCTTTCTACTTCTCGGCGGATCTGCGCGTCTTTTTGATGCTGCGTCTGCTGCGGTTCTTCAAATTCGCGCGCTATTCTCCCGGCATCCGCACCTTGCTCGCGGTGATCGAGGCCGAGCGCAAGGCGCTGCTCGCCTGGCTGATCATTCTGTTTGGCGCGGTGCTGTTCTTTTCGACGGCGATGCATATCGCCGAACATGAGGCGCAGCCCGAAAAATTCGGCACGATTCCCGACGCTATGTGGTGGGCGATCGAAACGGTGACGACCGTCGGCTATGGCGAAGTCATTCCGCTCACGCTGGCGGGCAAGCTCATCGCCTCCTTCGCCATGGTGACGGGCTTTCTACTGCTGGGCCTGCCGGTCGGCATTCTCGCCACCGCCTTCGCCGAAGAAATTCACCGCCGCGAATTCGTCGTGACCTGGACGATGGTCGCCAGCGTGCCGCTGTTTCGCGGCCTCGATGCGGCGGGAATCGCCGAGATCATGCGCTATCTTCGGGCGCAGTCCATTCCCCGGGGCGCAATGATCGTGCGCAAGGGCGATCCCGCCCATTCGATGTATTTCATCGCCGAGGGGGAGGTTGAAGTCGAGTTGGCGCATGAAAACGTCAAGCTCGGCGAAGGGCAGTTCTTCGGCGAGATCGCCGTCCTGCACAAAACGTTACGCACCGCCGACGTGCGGGCGACCGCGCCAACGAAACTCCTCATCCTCGACGCCTATGATCTGCAGACCCTGACCAAGCGCAATCCGGAGATTGGCGAGGCGATCCGCGAGATTGCCCAGTCACGATCCGAACTCGCGCCGGCGGAGCGGCACGGCGACATGATTGAAGCGGAGCTCGAGGAGCCGACGTCTGAAGGCGTGAACGAGATATAGTTCACGCTGCGTTTGAGCAGTTCCGCGTGAGAGCGCCGCGTGGATGCCCGCGACAAGCGCGGCTTTCTCTGCGCGCTCTGATCAGCCGCCGATCGCCGCGCGCAGCTCCTGCAATTGCGCGAGCTTGTCGGAAGCGGCGAGACGCGCGTCGTCGGACTTGGCGTCGGAGATGTCTTCGCGCGCGTTGCGAATGTCGGCGTCGACCTTGGCGACGTCGATTTCCGAAAGCGGAATCGCCTGTTCGGCGAGAATGGTGAAGCCGGACGCGTTGACGTCGGCGAATCCTCCACGCACGAAAAGCTTCTCGACCTTCCCTTCGCCGCCGGAAACGGTCACGACGCCGGCCTTCAGCGTGGTCATCACCGGGGCATGGTCCTTGAGCACGGTGAACTGGCCGTCGGCGCCGGGCGCGACGACCGACTCGACTTCACCAGAGAAGAGATGCTTCTCGGGAGAGACGAGTTCGAAGTGGAATGCGGCCATGATGTTCTCCGACGGCGCGTTGCGTCCAGCCCGTCATGGCCGGGCTTGATCCGGCCATCCACGAAAACTGATCAGCGTCATGGCCGGACCACGTCCGGCCGAAACGCTTTGTAAAGTTACGCCGCTTCCTTGGCGAGCTTGGCGGCCTTTTCGACCGCCTCTTCGATCGAACCCACCATGTAGAAGGCGGCCTCGGGCAGATGGTCGTATTCGCCGTCGACGAGGCCCTTGAAGCCCTTGATCGTGTCGGCGAGCGCGACGAGCTTGCCGGGCGAACCGGTGAACACTTCGGCGACGTGGAAGGGCTGCGACAGGAAGCGCTCGATCTTGCGAGCGCGGGCGACGACGAGCTTGTCCTCTTCGGACAGCTCGTCCATGCCGAGAATGGCGATGATGTCCTGCAGCGACTTATAGCGCTGCAGAGTCGACTGCACCCTGCGCGCGATGTCGTAGTGCTCCTCGCCGACGATCGCCGGCGACAGCATGCGCGAAGTCGAATCGAGCGGATCGACCGCCGGATAGATGCCCTTCTCGGCGATCGAACGCGACAGCACGGTCGTGGCGTCCAAATGCGCGAAGGAGGTCGCGGGCGCCGGATCGGTCAGATCGTCGGCCGGCACGTAAATCGCCTGCACCGAAGTGATCGAGCCCTTGGTCGTCGTGGTGATGCGCTCCTGCAGCGCGCCCATGTCGGTGGCGAGCGTCGGCTGATAGCCCACCGCCGAGGGGATGCGGCCGAGAAGCGCCGACACTTCCGAACCCGCCTGGGTGAAGCGGAAGATGTTGTCGACGAAGAACAGCACGTCCATGCCGCGGTCGCGGAAATCTTCGGCGACGGTGAGTCCCGACAGCGCGACGCGCATGCGCGCGCCCGGCGGCTCGTTCATCTGGCCGTAGACCAGCGCGCATTTGGAGCCTTCGCCGCCGCCCTTCTTGTTGACGCCGCCCTCGATCATCTCGTGATAGAGGTCGTTGCCTTCGCGGGTGCGTTCGCCGACGCCGGCGAAGACGGAATAGCCGCCATGCGCCTTGGCGATGTTGTTGATGAGCTCCATGATCAGCACGGTCTTGCCGACGCCCGCGCCGCCGAACAGGCCGATCTTGCCGCCCTTGGCGTAAGGCGCGAGCAGATCGACGACCTTGATGCCGGTCTCGAGAATCTGGGCTTCCGTCGCCTGCTCGGCGTAGGAAGGCGCCGGCTGATGAATCGCGCGGCGCGATTTCGTCAGCATCGGACCCGCCTCGTCGACCGGCTCGCCGATGACGTTGATGATGCGCCCGAGCGTCTCGTCGCCGACCGGAACCGAAATCGGCGCGCCGGTGTCGGTGACTTCCTGACCGCGCACCAAGCCTTCGGACGAATCCATGGCGATGGTGCGAACGGAATTTTCGCCCAGATGCTGCGCGACTTCGAGAACGAGGCGATTGCCTTGGTTCGTCGTCTCGAGGGCGTTCAGAATCTCAGGCAATTGCCCGTCGAACTGCACGTCGACGACGGCGCCGATGACTTGAGTGATGCGCCCGCTGGGCTTATTGGCGGCCATGTTTGGTCCTCGTCCTAAAATGCCTCAGAGCGCCTCGGCGCCCGAGATGATTTCGATGAGCTCCTTGGTGATCATCGCCTGACGTGACCTGTTGTAGATCGTCGTCTGCTTCTTGATCATGTCGCCGGCGTTGCGCGTCGCATTGTCCATCGCGCTCATGCGGGCGCCTTGTTCGGAGGCGGCGTTCTCGAGCAGCGCGCGAAACACCTGCACGGAGATGTTGCGCGGCAGCAGCGTCGAGAGAATTTCGTCCTGTCCCGGCTCATATTCATAAGACGCCTGCGGACCTTCGACGGCCGGCGCGTTTTCGTTCGAGGGAATTTGCGCCGGGATGAGCTGCTGCGCCGTCGGGATCTGTGCGATCACCGATTTGAAGCGCGAGAAGAACAGCGTCGCGACATCGAAGTCGGCCTCTTCGAACATGCGGATGATCTTCTTGCCGATCTCATCAGCGGTGTCGAAGCCGATCTGCTTGACGCCGCGCAGCTCGATGACCTCGATGATGTTGCGCTCATACTGGCGGCGGAGCTGCTCGAAACCCTTCTTGCCGACGCAGAGGATCTTGACGGTCTTGCCCTGATCCTGAAGCCGCGCGATGTGCTCGCGGGCGAGACGCACGATGGAGGAATTGAAGGCGCCGCAAAGGCCGCGCTCGGCGGTGGCGACGACGAGGAGATGCGTCTCGTCCTTGCCATTGCCGGCCAAGAGCGGCGGTCCGCCCGCCGTCACGCTGGACGCGAGATTGGCGAGCACCGACTCCATGCGCTCGGCATAGGGACGCGCCGCCTCCGCCGCCGACTGGGCGCGGCGCAATTTCGCGGCGGCGACCATCTGCATGGCCTTGGTGATCTTCTGCGTCGCCTTGACGGAGGAGATGCGGTTTCGAAGATCCTTTAGCGAGGGCATATCGTTTTTGCCTGTCTCGTTTCACCAACGTCCATATGGCCGGGCGCGCGTTACGCGAAGCTCTTCGCGAAGCTCTCGACGACGCTCTTGAGTTTCGCCGCGGTCTCGTCAGTGAGATCCCTCGTCGTGCGGATGCTCTCGAGAATATCGCCGTGCTGCGAACGCAGCAGCGCGAGCAAGCCGTCTTCGAAGGCGCGCACGCGATTGACCGGTAGCGGATCGAGATAGCCGTTGACGCCGGCGTAGATCACGCAGGTCTGCTCTTCCATCTTCAAGGGCGAGAACTGCGGCTGCTTCAAGAGTTCGGTGAGGCGGGCGCCGCGATTCAAGAGGCGCTGCGTCACGGCGTCGAGATCCGAGCCGAACTGGGCGAAGGCGGCCATTTCGCGATATTGCGCGAGTTCGCCCTTGATCTTGCCGGCGACCTTCTTGGTCGCCTTGGTCTGCGCCGACGAGCCGACGCGCGACACCGAAAGGCCGACGTTCACCGCGGGACGAATGCCCTGGTAGAAGAGATCGGTCTCCAGGAAGATCTGGCCGTCGGTGATCGAGATGACGTTGGTCGGAATATAGGCCGACACGTCGTTCGCCTGCGTTTCGATGACCGGCAGCGCGGTGAGCGATCCGGCGCCGCGATCGTCGGAAAGCTTCGCGGCGCGCTCGAGTAGGCGCGAATGCAGATAGAACACGTCGCCCGGATAGGCCTCGCGGCCCGGCGGACGGCGCAGCAGCAGCGACATCTGGCGGTAGGCGACGGCCTGCTTGGACAGATCGTCATAGATGATCACGGCGTGCATGCCGTTGTCGCGGAAATATTCGCCCATCGCGCAACCGGAGAAGGGCGCGAGGAACTGCATCGGCGCGGGATCCGAGGCCGTCGCGGCGACGATGATCGAATAGTCGAGCGCGCCGCGCTCTTCGAGCACCTTGACGAATTGCGCCACGGTCGAGCGCTTCTGGCCGATGGCGACGTAGACGCAGTAGAGCTTCGACTTCTCGTCGTCGCCGTCGTTCAAGGACTTCTGATTGAGGATCGTGTCGAGCGCGATGGCGGTCTTGCCGGTCTGGCGGTCGCCGATGATGAGTTCGCGCTGGCCGCGGCCGATCGGGATCAGCGCGTCGACGGCCTTCAGGCCCGTCGCCATCGGCTCATGCACCGACTTGCGCGGAATGATGCCCGGCGCCTTGACGTCGACGCGCGAGCGCTGCGCCGCCTTGATCGGGCCCTTGCCGTCGATCGGATTGCCGAGCGCGTCGACGACGCGGCCCAGCAGCTCCTTGCCGACGGGAACCTCGACGATGGCGCCGGTGCGCTTGACCGTCTGGCCTTCCTTGATGTGGCGGTCGTCGCCGAAAATCACGATGCCGACATTGTCGGTTTCGAGATTCAGCGCCATGCCCTTGGTGCCGTCCTGGAATTCGACGGTCTCGCCGGCCTGCACATTGTCGAGTCCATAGACGCGCGCGATGCCGTCGCCGACGGACAGAACCTGGCCGACCTCGGTGACTTCGGCCTCGGCGCCAAAGTTGGCGATCTCCTTCTTGAGGATCGCGGAAATTTCTGCGGCGCGGATATCCATCAGCCGACCTCTTTCATGCGTGTGCGGATTGAGTTGAGCTTGGTGCGCACGGAGGCGTCGACCATGCGTGAACCGATTTTGACGATCAGACCGCCGATGATCGACGGATCCGTCGTCACCTTGAGATCGATGGTCTTGCCGCCGGTGACGCCGGCGAGCGTCTCGCGCAGCGCGGCTTCATGATCCGGCTTCAGCGGCGCCGCGATCGTCACATCGGCGCGCACCAGGCCCTTCGCCTTGTCGTGCAGGCGGCGATAGGCGGCGATCATGTCGGAGATGACGAAGAGACGTCGCTTGGCGGCGACGAGACGGATGAAATTGGCGGCGATGCCGGTGATCTGGCCCTTGTTGAGAACCGGCTCGAGGGCGTCGAGCTGCTCCTTGGCGGAGAACACCGGGCTTTTGACCATGCGCTTGAGATCGGCGCTGCCGTCCAGCAGAGTCTTGAATCGATCGAGAGCCGCGGCGACGTCATCGGCGGCGTGATTCTCCGTCGCCAAATCATAGAGTGCGGAGGCGTAGCGACCTGCAACGCCTGATAAGGAATCCCCGTCTTGAGCCACTTGGTTCGCTCGTCAATCTACGTCGTTTGGAGACGCCGCTCGCAGTGCAAGTTGCACGGTCGCGACGATAAAGCGGTTAGCCTCAAACGACGGATGCTGTAGGAAAAGGAACGAGGGCCGCTGCGCCCCAGCTCCAAGGCGAGCGTCCCCTAACACAGGCGTTTTGGGGGCGCAACCCTGTCACATCGCCGCGATTTTTGGCGCCGGCCTAAAACCCGGCCACGCAACAGCCTTCGAGGGAGACATATTCATGACCAGAGCGGTCGTCGGAATAATCGGCGGGTCAGGCGTTTATGATCTGCCGGGGCTCGCCAACATTCGCCGCGAACGGGTCGCGACGCCCTGGGGCGAGCCTTCCGACGAACTCGTCTTTGGCGAACTCGGCGCGACCCAGGCGGTCTTTTTGCCGCGGCACGGGCGCGGCCATCGGCTCTCGCCCTCGACCATCAATTACCGCGCGAACATCGACGCGATGAAGCGCGCCGGCGTCACCGATCTGATTTCGGTCTCGGCCTGCGGCTCGTTCAAATCCGAACTTTTTCCCGGTCTCTTCGTGCTGCTCGATCAATTCGTCGATCGCACCTTCGCGCGGCGATCCTCGTTCTTCGGCGACGGCTGCGTCGCCCATGTGTCGATGGCGCATCCGATCGCGCCGCTGCTCTCCGCCCGTATCGGCGCGGCGGCGAAGGCCGAGGGCATCGATCACGTCGCCGGCGGAACCTATGTCTGCATGGAAGGCCCGCAGTTTTCGTCCTACGCCGAATCGCTCACCTACAAAGCCGCCGGCTATGACGTGATCGGCATGACGGCGATGCCGGAAGCCAAGCTCGCGCGCGAGGCCGAAATCTCCTACGCCACCGTCGCCATGGTCACGGATTTCGACTGCTGGCATCCCGAGCACGACAATGTCGACATCGCCTCGGTGATCGCGGTCGTTCAGAAGAATTCGGCGACCGTCGCGCGCTTGCTGGCGCGGGTTCTGACGGATTTTCCGCGCGACCACGAGCCCTGCCCGATCGGCTCGGACCGCGCGCTCGACAACGCCATCGTCACCGCCCCCGAGGCGCGCGACCCGGAACTGTTGAAGAAGCTCGACGCGGTGATGGGGAGGGTGAATGGGGGGTAGGCTTTTATGATATAGAAGCTTATGGCGATCACCCTCACCCCCGACCAAGAAGCTTGGCTTCAAGCGCATGTCGCGACCGGCGATTTTCCCTCGATCGAGGAGGCCGCCCGTCAGCTCATCGACGAGCGCATTGTCGAGCGCGAACTTGAAAAAGACGATTTGGCTTGGGCAAAGCCCCTCGTTGAGGAAGGTCTGGCCGCGCTTGACCGCGGCGAGATTATTTCGCTTGAGGAGCACAAGGCGCGTAACGCCGCCCGTCTCGCCGCGCTCAAAGGGTGATGACTCGCGTTATCGTTACCGAACTTGCCGACGCGGATACGGCGGAGATTCTCGCAGACATCACCCGTGAGGCAGGCTATCGCGCCGCCGAAAAATACAACTTTCGCATCGAAAGTCTTTACGACAGGCTTGCCGAGCATCCTGACAGTTACGAAGCGCGGCCGAAGCTCGGGGCGCACATCCGAGTCGGGGTGGTCGTCCCCTATCTCGTGATCTACCGCCACGCTGCCGGCGACGACACAGTGAGCATTGTTCGCGTCGTGCATGGTCGGCGCAAAATCACCCGCAAGCTTTTGCATGGTTCTTAGCGACCCGGCCCTGATCTGGGTTTTCCCGGAGACCGCGCACGGCGCATTGAGCGAGGGCGACGACGCGCGCGATCCGGAACTGCTGAAAAACCTCCAGGCGGTGATGGAGTATTATGTCGTTTTCTGCAAAAGGCGAGCGATTGCCAAGGAAACGCCCGGAGCGCGTAGATGCTGAACTTCGATAAATTTATGCTGAAACAAATCACAATTCTTTTGATCTTTTATTCTGCTCCGGGCGCTGTGCTCGGAGCAGAGAATGCTCAATGCGTGGCGGGAACCTCCATCAACATAGATTATTCTCACGTTGAGCCTGTTAACCGAGCAAAGGTGTTTGATTCAGCTGGCAGAGAGGTTGAGGCTAATCATAGCATTGTTGTCTTTAGGGTCTTTTTTGGGCCTGATACCATATCGAAAATCGAGCGTTTTTCGGAAGCGCACAGGCTTTGTAGAACATACGTAAAAGTCGGAGATACAATTGTCGCCAAGGATTTATTCAGTCCATTCAATAAGTTGGGGAACCTTGTGGAATACGCCTTGGCAATTTTTTCCATCACATCGGAATTAGAACGGGAGAGTCACATACTTAGTTCACTAATGTCGCATAATGCTGAGATGTCGATAATTGTTCGCTGATCCGAAAAAAAAAGTTGGCTGCGGATCGAGGCGCGCTCGTTGCGCACAGGGCGCTCAGCGAAAACCGGGGCGTTTGCGCATCCCTCCCCTTTACGGGGAGGGTGGCCCCGCGAAGCGGGGTCGGGTGGGGTAAGCTCCGCTCGGTCTGGCGTGTCAAGAACCCCCACCCGTCGGCCGCAGGCAAGTTTACGCAGGCTGCGTAAACTTGCCTGCGCCCGCCGACCTCCCCGCGAGGGGGAGGTATTTCGCGCCAATTGCGCAAGAGCGTTATTCGCCCCAGCCCTCCTCCAATTTGCGCCCCGCCCCGCCCTCCGTGTATTCCTCTCAACGTGGCCGTTTCGCCATGTCCATCCACGCGGCCACACACGCCGCTGATCGCAAGGCCGTTTCATGCCGCTTGCCGCCGCCATTCGCACCATTCCCGACTATCCCAAGAAGGGAATCCTGTTTCGCGACATCACCACCCTGCTCGGCGACGCCAAGGCGTTCCGCAAGGCGGTCGACGAACTCGTGCAGCCCTGGTGCGGCGGCAAGATCGACAAGGTCGCCGGCATGGAGGCGCGCGGATTCATCCTGGGGGGCGCGGTGGCGCATCAGCTTTCCGCCGGCTTCATCCCGATCCGCAAGAAGGGCAAGCTGCCGCATCGCGTCGTCTCGGTCGCCTATGAGCTCGAATATGGCGTCGATGAAATGGAGATGCATGAAGACGCGGTCTCCCCCGGCGAGCGCGTGATTCTCGTCGACGATCTGATCGCCACCGGCGGCACCGCCGAGGGCGCGGTGAAGCTTCTGCGCCAGGGCGGCGCGGACGTCGTCGCCGCCTGTTTCGTCATCGACCTGCCCGATCTCGCCGGCGTGAAAAGGCTCCAGGCGCTCGGCGTCCCGGTGCGCACGCTCGTCGCCTTCGCAGGCCACTAAAGCGCCTTTTTCCGGGTGTTCTTGCTCAGCCCAGGCTCGAAGTTCAGAATCTCCGTGAGAGGCTTGCATAGGCGCATGACGCCGCGACGGACCCATTTGGCGCTGGCGGCGCTCGCCCTCGTCGCGCTCGTCGGCGGAGTCGCGGCCCTCCGCTATATGCCCGACGTTGCGAGCAGCTCTCCCGTCCGCAGCGACGCCGTGCGCAGCGCCTGGAGCGGCGCGCTGCCGACCGGCCTGCGCAGCATGGCCCTGCGGATAAAGCCCGGCGCGTTTCCCCCTGCGCCGCCGCCCGAGCCCACAATAGCGACGCCGCAAGAGCCGACCGTCGAAGTCGCGGCGCTGCCGGCGGGCGGCGACGGGCTCGAAGGGTCGGTGTCTTTCCCGCCCGCGCCGCCGCCCGCGCGGCCGGAGATTGTGGAAAAGCCGACGCCGCTGCCCCCGTCGCGACCGGCCAATCTCGCCGAGCTTGCCGACAAATTCGCCGAGACGGCGGCAGCTCCTGCCGAGCCGCCGCAAACCGCCGAGGCGAGCCCGCCCGCGCCCGCCGAGGTCCCGGCGACGGCGCCGGCGCTCGCCAATGCGCCGCTGCCGCCGGCTCGGCCGCAGGAGTCGTCGGCGAGAGCCGCGGTTGAGGCGACGCCCACGGCGCAAGAATCGGCCCCGGCGTCGGCGCCGCCGACCCAGGTGGCGCGCGCCGTCGAGCCGACGTTGCGGGCCGCGCCCGAGGACGCGTTTCAGCAGGAGGCCCCGATCCGCTTCGGCATGGGGGACCAGGTCTTCGTGCGCATCTTCAAACAGGATGGGCAGCTCGAGCTCTGGCTTCGAAAGAGCAACAGCCGCTTCTCGCTCTACAAGACCTATCCAATCTGCAAATGGTCCGGCAAGCTCGGCCCCAAGCTCAAGGAAGCCGACTACCAATCGCCGGAAGGCTTCTACAGCGTGTCGGCGAAGCAGCTGCATCCGCATTCGAATTATCACCGCGCGTTCAACGTCGGCTATCCGAACGCCTTCGATCGCCAGAACGGCCGGACCGGCGGCCTCGTCATGGTGCATGGCGCGTGCAAGTCGGTCGGCTGCTTCGCCATGACCGATCGCGGCATCGAGGAAATCTACGGCTTCGTCGAGGCGGCGATGCGCGCCGGCCAGCGCGAAGTGCAGGTGCATATTTTTCCGTTCCGCTTGACGGAGCAGGCGATCGCTCGGGAAACCGGCGGCAGCTGGCTCGCCTTCGTCGGCGCGGGCGGCAATTATCAGCACTGGACCGCATTTTGGCATAATCTGAAGGAAGGCTACGACATCTTCGAGCAGACCGGCGAACCTCCGACGGCCTTCGCCTGCGGCGATCACTACGCCTTTGGCGCGGGCGATTCATCATGCCGACGCATCGCCGGCTGGTGATCGCGGCGCGCTGAGACGCTGTTCAGCTTGGTTTCAGCCGGCGCGCGCGAAGATGCCTCGGCAAAAGCGCTGGGGCGCGCAAACGAGGAAAACGCCGCATGCGGCTCGTGAGGTTCATCGGCGCGGCTTGCGCCTTCACCATTCTTTCTGCGCCGATCGCCGAGGCGGCCAATGCGCCGCTGTGCCTCGCGATCGCCCAAAACTACAACACCTGCATGCGCCAGCATCAGTACGGGCGCGGCGGGCATGGCGGATATGGTCCGGGCTACGGACAAGGATACGGACAAGGCTATGGCGGCGGTCGTGGCTACGGCCAAGGCTATGGCGACGACGATGACGATGAGGGCGGCTACGGCGGATATGGCGGCTACGGTGGCGGTTATGGCGGCGGCTCCCCGCGCCGCCGTTACGAGAGCGCCAAGGCGGCCTGCGCGATCTGGCTCGCGCAGATGCAGGCCAGCGGCTGCTTCAACTAGCCAAAGCAATGGCGCGGCCCGATTGCGCCGCGCCATCACCAGGGCTCACCTGTAAGGTTTCGGGCACTCGCCGTCGGACTTTTTCGCGATCTTGGCGGCGCGACGCGTGCAGTCGTTGCCGTAGGTTTTATCGTCGCAGCCGCACACCGGGCGATAGTCCTTGGTGCAAATCTGTGAAACCTCCACGCACTTGCCGGCGATGTCGGCGCCGTGGCATTGGCCCGGCTCGGGGTCGCACCACAAGCCTGTGTCGCATTGAATGCCGGCGATGCCTGCGCACATCTCGCCGACCTTGGCGGCCGAGGCGGGCGCGGAAACAAAGAGCGAGAGCGCCAGGGCGATCGCGAATCTCCAAAGTAATTTCGTCATATCGTCGTCCTCCCCTTAAAAATCACGTTGCAGCCTTTTGCTGTGCTTCGTTCAGACGTGGGCGAATGTGCTTCAACAAACGGTCAGGGATGGCGCCTGCAGCGGCCATTGTGATTTTTGCTGACGCCCGCGGCGCGGCGCGCGCAGTCGTTCGGGTAGGTGCGGCCGTCGCAGCCGCAAACCGGCCTGAAATTGCGGCGACAGAAGGCGGGCTTGCGCGCGCAATGGCCAAAAGCGTCGGCGACGCGGCAGGAGCCGGGGCGCATCTCGCACCACAAGCCCTTCGCGCAGGGAAGGCCTACAAAGCCGCCGCACTTGGCGCCGACGCCGCCGGCGGCGACCGCTGGCGATGAATTCGCCATGAAGATAACGAAGAGCGTGGAAGAGAGGAGTGCGCAGAGGCGCAGGCCAAGGCGTAAATGCATCGCAATTCTCCAAAAAATGCTTTCGCAACGGCAGGATAACGCCTATGGCCGGCGAGCGTTCCCTTCGGGCGACGGCGGCTGGCGATTGCGGGCGGCGACCGGCCGGTTGATCGTTTGCGCCGGCGCGACTATGCTGGCTTCCACACGGGATGGGGCTCCCGGTAACCGCCTGATGAGGCTGATGGCTCCTGCCGCAAGGACGCGCGTCCTGCGGGAGGAGCGCGTCTGAAACGCCGCCTGCCGCAGCATGTTTGTCGTCCGCTCGCTCGAAAGGACGACGTCATGGGCTTCTTCATCGTATTTGCTGGCGGGGGACTGGCCGCGGCCGCGCGCCACGGGGTCAATCTTCTTCTTGCCCGACTGATCGGCGTCGGTTTTCCGTTCGGGACACTGACCGTGAACGTGCTGGGTTCGTTTCTGATGGGCGTGATCGTCGGCTATTTCGCCTTCCAGGGCGAAGCGTCCCAGAACTGGCGCCTGTTCCTCACGACCGGGATCCTCGGCGGCTTCACCACTTTTTCGGCGTTCTCGCTCGAGACGGTTTTGCTGTACGAGCGCGGCGAACTGGCGATGGCGACTTTTTATGTCGTGGCGTCGGTCGGCCTCGCGGTCGCCGGCCTCCTCGCCGGCCTGTCGCTGCTGCGCCATTTTTCGTGATGGCTTCGATCGAGCGATTGGCGCTTCAAAACCGGGGTGACATCGGCTCGCTCATCCACAATCTCCCATGCTATGCTTGCTACAAAGCAGGAGTCTGATGTGACGACGCACTGGAAAGAGCCGGCCGTTTGTGAATGCGGCCACACAGGGGTGGTCCACTGGGCAGAGAACGACCAGCCTTTCAGCCGTCAGTGGGAACGTTACAGCATCGAAGGGTTTGACGGACAAGGCTTCGAGATTGCCGGCACCCTTACCCTTGACGAGGCTCTCGCGCAGATGAATCCGGTTTGTCCAGCGTGCGGAGCGCGAGCAAAGGTTCGCGCAGGACCACACAAGAAAGTGGGCCGATAGCTTGGCGCTAAGAATTGTTTTTCAGTAGGAATGCGTGAACGAATTGTCTACAAAATGGTATAAGGAATACAAAGAGGAGGAAGGCAATGGTCGAAAGGAAATCCCTCGGGTTCTCGCCTCCGGATCGATCCGAACAACGCGCCAGAGTTGCAGCGTCAATCGCCAAAGGAATGTCGGAAGAGGAGCTGGCTGAGCAGAAGGCGAGTTTCATTTTTGGCAATGCACCACAGCGATCCGGGATCACGAAAGATTCGGCGAGATACGCAGTGAAGCATCTTAAGCTTGTAGCGTCGCGATAGAGCTAGCCCCTTGGGCTTCCAAGGGGCGCTTTGTATCAGGTGTTTATATGTTTGTTCTTGAGGAAGATGGCCCAATTTACGACCGGGTCCAAGAGCGCAATCTTGCTCGCCAATATGATCTTCTTACTGATTGTGTGGACATAGGGATTAGCCAAGGGGTCCGCGCGTTCGATAAATATTTGTTGTGGTCTCTCAACGCAGCGGCAGTATCTAATATTTGCCAATTTGGTGGAAGGTTCCGCGAGGAACCAATCTATCTGAAAGACCACGTTCCGCCGCACTATTCGCAAGTTCCTCACCTGATGGATCAATTTATCTGCACTATTCAAGAAAACTGGTACATTTGGAGTGAATATGTATTGGCTTCATACGTTTTATGGAGGATGAACTGGGTTCACCCCTTCATTGAAGGCAATGGAAGGACGGCGCGCGCCGCATGCTACTATATCCTTTGCGTAAAAAACAAAGGAATGCCGGGCGGGAAGATTGCTGTCCCGGAACGTATACGGCATGAACGAAAGCCGTATTACGAAGCGCTCGGTGAAGCGGATCGGAATTGGGATGCTGGCGAGCTAAAATTTCCAAAGATGGAAGAGTATTTGGTTCGTCTTCTTGACGAGCAAGTTATGGATATGCCGCTACCCGAAAGCAGCGAAACAATCACCCCGCCATTCAACAGCCGGTAAAATTTCAAACTGACCCAGTACCCCTCCGCCCCAGATATTGACAGTCGCCGGCTTTGAAGGGTAGATGAACGTCGCTTCGGCGCGGCGGTTTCGCCGCGCTTTTCGTTTGCGCCTGGCGCAAGTTCGAGGCGAAGCCACTAACTGCAAAGAAGCCGGCCGGCGGAGACGCCAGCGTCGGGACGAACACAGGAAAAAAAGATGTTCGCAGTCATTAAAACCGGCGGCAAGCAATATAGCGTCGCCGCGGGGGACGTGATCACCGTCATGGCGCTCGACGGCGCGCCGGGCGACGCCGTCACTTTCGACGAAGTGCTCATGCTGGGCGGCGACAGCCCCAAGGTCGGCGCCCCGACGCTCGCGGGCGTAAAAGTCTCCGGCGAGATCGCCGAGCAGACCCGCAGCCCCAAGTCGATCGCCTTCAAGAAGCGTCGTCGGCAGAATTCAAAGCGCAAGCGCGGTCATCGTCAGGACCTGACGCTTGTGAGAATCACCGCGATCGAGGGCTGACCGCCCTCTCGCGACCTGTAGAATAAAGCGGCCCCAGTCGCCGCATAGAACATCGGAGCAAGACAATGGCGCACAAAAAGGCAGGCGGCTCGTCGCGCAACGGCCGCGATTCCGAGGGCCGGCGCCTCGGCGTCAAGAAATTCGGCGGGGAATCCGTCATCGGCGGCAATATTATCGTGCGCCAACGCGGCACGAAGTGGCGCCCGGGCCGCAATGTCGGCATGGGCAAGGACCACACGCTTTTTGCGCTCGTCGAAGGGGTCGTCGAATTCAAGTCCAGCGGCGGACGCGCCAGCGTATCGGTGGCGCCGGCGCCCGCCGCAGCAGCCGAGTAAGGCGGTAGGGGACGACCCGCCGCCGGCCTTCCGGCGGAACGTCGTCTCGACTACCTCTCTCGCGAATTCAGGCGGGAACGTTTCAGGCGAGATGTCCGGAAGCGCCGTGAAGGGCCAGTGGGGAGCGCTCTCCTTTCAGGCTCTTGGGCCAATATTTCCGATGTCGCTTGGAGCAATCAATGTTTCCCGAAATTACCCGCGACGACGTTTTTCGGCTGGAGACTGAAAGACTGTGGCTGCGTTGGCCGCGCGCGGCTGACGCGGAGGAGATTCGCCAGCACGTCGGCGATCCCGACGTCGCGCTGATGACCGCCAGCATCCCGCATCCTTACGCGCCGCACGACGCCGACGCGTTCATCGCATCGGCGCGTGAGGAGAACGGCGCCGGCGGCGGCCTCCATCTCGTCATCACCCCTAAGAACCGGCCCAACGAGCCGATCGGACTTGTGAGCCTTCATGGCGCGGACCGTCGCGGCTCGGCGACGTTCGGATTCTGGCTCGGCAAGCCCTATTGGGGACAAGGCTATACGACCGAGGCGGCCCGGGCGCTCATCGACCTCGCCTTCGGAATCACCTCGCTGGATCGGATCGTCTCCGCCGCGCGGCCGGACAATCGCTCGTCGTTGCATGTGCATGAAAAGCTCGGCTTCCACCGCACGGGCAGCGGCATGCGGCCGGCGCCCGCGCGCGGCGGCGACATGGAAGTCGAGCTTTTCGAATTAAAGCGCGGCGAAGCGCACACGCTGTTCGGCGCCCGCCGGCCGCGATTCTTTTCACCGTGAGCGGCAGATGAAATTCCTCGACCAGGCCCGCGTTTTTGTCCGCTCCGGCGACGGCGGCGCCGGATCCGTCTCCTTTCGACGCGAGAAGTTCATCGAATTCGGCGGGCCGGACGGCGGCGATGGCGGACGCGGGGGCGACGTCGTCGCGGAATGCGTCTCCGGGCTCAACACGCTGATCGATTACCGCTACCAGCAGCACTTCAAGGCCAAGACCGGCGGCCACGGCATGGGCAAGAACCGCGCTGGCGGACGCGGCGCCGACGCCGTGCTGAAAGTGCCGGTAGGAACGCAAATCTTCGAGGAGGATGGGGAAACCCTCATCGCCGACATGACCGAGGTCGGGCAGCGCGTCGTCATCTGCAAAGGCGGCAATGGCGGCTTCGGCAACGCGCATTTCACCACCTCGACCAATCGGGCGCCGCGGCGCGCCAATCCGGGCCTCGAGGGCCAGGAGCGCACCCTCATCCTGCGGCTGAAACTGATCGCCGACGCCGGGCTGATCGGCCTGCCCAACGCCGGCAAGTCGACATTTCTGGCGACGGTGACGGCGGCGAAGCCCAAGATCGCCGACTATCCCTTCACGACGCTGCATCCCGGCCTCGGCGTCGTGCGCAGCGACGACAGAGAACTCGTCCTGGCGGACATTCCGGGCCTGATCGAGGGCGCGCATGAAGGCCATGGCCTCGGCGACCGCTTTCTCGGCCATGTCGAGCGGTGCCGGGCGCTGCTGCATCTTATCGACGCGACCGGCGAACATGCCGGCAAGGATTACAAGATCGTCCGCGGCGAACTCGCCGCCTATGGCGCCGGTCTCGCCGAGAAGCCCGAAATCGTCGCGCTGTCAAAGATCGACGCGGTCGACGCGGATCATCTCAAGAAACAGCGGGAGCGGCTGAAGCGCGCGATCGCCGCCGCCGGGCCCGAGACGCATGATCGCCATCCGGCGCCGCTGCTCCTTTCGTCGGCAACCCGCGCCGGCGTCAAGGAAGCGCTCCGCGCGGTGTTCGACGCCATCGAGGCGCAAAAGGCGTTCGAGCGCGCGTCGGACGCCGAGGGGCCCTGGAACCCCTGAGTAGAGCAGGTTCCGAAGAAGTTGACCGACTTTTCGAGGAGAACCTGCTCCAACATTTTGATTTTGAACGATTCCTTATCGATCACATGAGTCCATGCGTTCGGGAAGCGCTCTGGGCGGCCCAACCCCTTAATCGCCGCCGGGCGCGGCGTCGCCATTGACCTTGACAAGATCAGTGAATAGCTTCGACGGGCTATGAGCACGCGCAGCGAAGTCAAAACATCGCAGTATGGTTCGACGGCAGTCGCGCTGCTCGTCGCCTATCTGTTTGTTTTGCAAGGCCTTGCTGTTGGCGTTTCGTTCAGCGGACGCGGTTCCGGCCTCTTCGCCAACACGATCTGCTTTAGCAAGGCTTCGGGACCGCTTTCCGGAGATCCCGCGACTCCCGCGCGTCCGGCGCGGCACGGCGACGTCTGTTGCGTCGCGCATTGCGCATCGCTCGGCGGCGCGACCGCCGCCTCGCCGTTCATCGGCGAGACGCCCCCGGCCGCGTCCTATTCGACGATCGGACTGGCCTTTGACGAGACGTCTCGTCCTCCAGAGGCGTCGACACCGCCGCTCGGCTCCCGCGCCCCTCCCGTCCTGATCTGACGCTTGCCGCAGGAATGCGGCGTCACGCCCCGATGTCGGCATGCAGCCGACGGGGGAGAGTCAGACCAGCGTATCCGTCGTTTGTCAGCGTGCATCGCAGAAAGCACGCGCCGCTCAGTTCTCAGACTGGCGGTTGCGACGAGCCATCGGACCGCGCAGCGATTTGGGATCATGGAACAGAAAACTCAATTGGCGCCGCGCCTCGCGAAGAGGGCGCGCATCGCGGCCTCGGGAGAACGGCGCTGCTCTCAGAACGGGAAGCTGACCGCGGCGAGCGACGGCGACATCCGCATCGCGCCTGAAGCCATTGCGGCGCCGGCGCCGACGCGCGGACGGGTCGAGGTCGTCGAGACCTATTTCGATCCCGACGGCCGGCCCATGAAGCGCAAAAGCCTTGGCGCAGCCAGGGTGGCGCGCTTCTATGACGCCAAGGGCAATCAGGTCGAGGAGGCCTACTTCAACGCCGAGGGCAAGCCGACGATCCGCAAGGATCTTGGCGCGGCGCGCATCTCCTGGCGCTATGACGACAGCGGCAACCAGGTCGAAGCCGCCCTGTTCGGCGCCGACGGCGCGCCTTTGCCCAGCAAGCGGCGCGGCAAGCGGGCGTTCGCAGCGTCTGAAGGGGGCTGACGAGGCGTCCTATTTGACGCGCGCGATCAGAAACCCGTCCCAACCCTTGGCGCCGACGGTTTGCACCGCCGTCGCTTCGACCCGCCCTTCCGCGGCGACCGCGTCAAACAGCGCGCGCGCTCCCAGCGCGCCGCTGTCCGTGGCCGATGCGTCGGCGACGGCGCCCTCCCGAATAACATTGTCGACGATGATCAGCGCGCCGGGACGCGACAGCTTCAGCGCATAATCGAAATAGGCGGCGTTGCTGGGCTTATCGGCGTCGATGAAGGCAAGATCGAAGGGTTGCGCGCGCTCTGATTCAAGCAGCGGCAACATTTCGAGCGCGGGGCCGACGCGCAGATCGACGCGCGCGCTCATGCCTTCGCGGGCAATATTGGCGTGCGCGACCTCGGCGTGATGCGCATCGACTTCGAAGGTGACGACCTTGCCGCCCTCGCCCACGGCCCGCGCCAGCCAGGTCGTCGAGTAGCCTCCAAGCGTCCCAATTTCGAGAACGCGTCTTGCGCCGATTGCGCAGGCGAGCAGATACAGCAATTTGCCTTGCGGCGGCGAAACGTCGATCTCGGGAAGGCCAGCGCGCGCATTTGCCGCAAGCGTTTCCTCCTGCGCTTCTTCTTTGGAAATCAGCGCCGCGCCGATATAGTCGTCCACGCGACGCCCGTTTTTTACTTCGAACATTTGACGTCCCTTAGATCGAGCGCCTAACGTTAGTTAGGGCGAAAATAAATTGACATCTCGCGTGATATCACGCGATGTTCCGCCGTCGTTCGCGCGCCAAAGCGCACGGGCGCAAAAAGGCTTGATAGCCGCATTTCACGAGCCCCAGTTGGACTGCGGCCGATATGCTGCTCATCACAACACTTTATGGGAGCACAACAAATGATCAAGCTTGCTTTGACGACGGCCCTTGCCGCCGTCGCCTTTAGCGCCTCGGCCTTTGCCGCGCAGTGGAATGTGACCGAAGCCAATAAGGCGGGCATCAAGCGCGCCCAGGGCACCTGGACTGTCGCGACGGAAGGCGACAAGGTTTCGGGCAAGAGCGAAATGCAGCTCGATAACGGCTCCATGCTGACCTACAAGCTTGAAGGCGAACTCACCGGCGGCGTTTACACGCTCAAACTCGTGGACCGCTCCGATTCCAAGAAGAATTGCGTATGGACCGGCAAGCCCGTCGAGGGCGCCCACAACGTGTTTATTGGCGAAGCTGCCTGCGACGGCGAAAAGATCGTGATCAGGGGCGGCCAGAATTAAGCGCTGACAACAGCTTCTTCCAACACAAACGCCGGCTCAACGCCGGCGTTTTTTGTTTGGCGTTGGGTTGTCATCGCGCCAATTAGAGCAGGTTCCGAAAAAGTTGACAGACTTTCTCGATGAGAACCTGCTCCAACATTTTGATTTTGAACGATTCCTGACTGATCACATGATTCCATGTGACCGGGAAGCGCTCTAAGCCTCCTCCATCGCCTCCAGTTCCGCGATCAGACCCTCGATCATTTCAAGTCCGATGTTCCAGAACGCGGGATCCCGCGCGTCCAATCCGAAAGGCTCGAGAAGCTCGCCGTAAGGCTTGGCGCCGCCGGCTTCGAGCAGAGCGAAATAGCGCTCGGCGAATCCGTCATGCGCTTTTTGATAAACGCCGTAGAGCGAATTCACCAGGCAATCGCCGAACGCATAGGCGTAGACGTAGAACGGCGAATGGATGAAATGCGGGATATAGGCCCAGAAGGTCTCATAGCCGGGGCCAAGGCGGATTGAAGGGCCAAAGCTTTCGGCCTGCACACTCATCCATAATTCGCAGATCTGATCTGCGGTCAGTTCGCCTTCGCGTCGCGCGTTATGCACCTTTCGCTCGAAAGCGTAGAACGCCATCTGCCGCACCACGGTGTTGAGCATGTCCTCCACCTTGGAGGCGAGCAGCGCCCGCTTTTGCGCCTTATCCGACGCTTGCGCGATGAGCGCGCGGAAGGTGAGCATTTCACCGAAGACGGACGCCGTCTCCGCGAGAGTCAGCGGGGTCGGCGCCATCAAGGCGCCCTGTCGCGCCGCAAGCACCTGATGCACGCCATGGCCGAGTTCATGCGCAAGCGTCATCACGTCGCGCGTCTTCCCTTGAAAATTCAGCAGCACATAGGGATGCGCGGAGGGCACGGTCGGATGTGAAAAGGCGCCCGGCGCCTTGCCCGGCCGCACCGGCGCGTCGATCCAGTTCTTCTCAAAGAAGCGCCCCGCGATCTCCGCCATGCGCGGCGCAAACCCGTCGTAAGCCCCGAGCACGATTTCGCGCGCCTCCGGCCAGGAATAGCGCTTGGCCGGCGTCGACGGGAGCGGCGCGCTGCGATCCCAATAGTCGAGCGCCTCCTTGCCGAACCATTTCGCCTTGAGCTTGTAATAGCGATGCGACAGGCGCGGATGCGCAGCCTCCACCGCTTGCGCGAGCGCCTCGACGACCTCGCGTTCGACGCGATTGGAGAGATGGCGCGCATCGGCGACGTCCTGAAATCCGCGCCAGCGATCCGAAATTTCCTTGTCCTTCGCCAAGGTATTGGTGATCAGCGAAAAGGTGCGCAGACTGTTTTTGAGCGTCACGCCAATCGCCTGCGCCGCTTCCCGACGCGTTTCTTCGCGCGAATCCTGCATCAGATTGAGCACGGGCTCGATCGCAAGCTCCTCGCCTGCGACCTTGAAGCGCAGCCCGGCGATGGTGTCGTCAAACAGACGATTCCAAGCGGCCGCGCCGGAGATGTATTTTTCGTGGAACAGCTCTTCCAGCTTGTCGTCGAGTTCGTAAGGCTTCTCCTTGCGGATGTCTTCGAGCCACGGCTTCCAGCGCGAGAGCGGCTCCTTGCTGGCCGCGGCAATTAGCGCGGCGTCGTCCATCCGATTGAGCTCAAGCTGAAAAAACAGGAGCTGCGCCGAAGCGTTGGTGACCTTCTCCTGCACGTCGCCATAGAATTTGGCGCGCGCGGGATCGGTGGTGTCGCCGCTATAGAGCAGGCCGGCGAAGGACATCAGTCGCCCGAGCAAGTCCTGCAGCGCTTCATATCGCGCGACCGCCTCGCCGAGCTTGACGCTGGCGTCGGGCCCTTTAGCTAGCGACTCTAGCCGGCCGCGATAATCCTTGCCGAACTGCGCAACCTCCTGCGCGGCCTTGCCAAGATCGGACGCGACCTGAGGAGAATCGATGCCCGGATAAAGATCGGCCAGATTCCATTCCGGCAGTCGTTCCGCAGTTTTCGCGGCGGGGGCTTCGGCGATCGAATGGGCGAAAGAACGGGCGCTGAACATGGCGGGGACCAAAATGGGCGGCTCCGACAAGCGAAGACGCGAGGATCGGGATAGGCCTAAATATGGCAAGAGGCCGGACAGGATCAACCTGGGTCGGCGCCAGCGCCAGTTGCGTCTATAACATTATGAGAGCGAAAGAATCAGCTTAGGTGCGCGCAATGGCGGGAGAGCCCGATTTTCTCAGTTCGGTAACGTCGCGTTACGCCATGGCGCGAGATATTTTCGCGCGTATCGCAACCTTCCTCAACAAAGCGACCTTCAAGATCAAGCGCGGGCCGCCGCTCGAAATGATTGGCGAGATCGCGAAGCGGTTCAAAACCGACGACTATGATCGGCTGACTCTCAAGGAGCTCGCCGAGACCAAGGCCGGCGCGACTTTCATCGACGAGAAGGTTCAAGACATCAACCGCGCGAGCTTTCATCGCTCCGCCTTCATGCTGAACGCATTCACCCATTTGTTTTTCGTCGACCTCGCCGCGCAACTGTCGTTCTCGTTCCTCACGCTCAAATTCGCCTTCGTGATCGCCAACATCATTCTCGCGCTGCTTGCGCATTCCTCGGTGCGTCAAAGCTATCGCGCGCTGCTCGCGGGGCCGAATGCGCTGCCGCCCAAACGGCGCTTCTGGGGCATGTTTCCCAATCCGGCCTATAACCGCACGGTGAAGAAGAATTCACGCAGCTATGCGCACAGCGCGTGGGAAGAAAAATCGCTGTTCCGGCCAGCCTATTTCGTCAACGCGGCGCTCATCTTTCTTGGCGCGCAATTCATTCTTCCGCCGGACCGTCTCATTTTTCCCTTCAGCTTCATCGTCGGGAAAATTTCCGGACTGTTCACGACCCTGGTCATGGCGTTCGATGTCTGGCGCGGCTTTCGCGCCGGCGATGCGGCGCGGACCGCGCGCGAAAGGGAAGTCTCCGTCTACCGCGATCTCGACGTCTGAATCGCGGCAGCTTTCACCGTCCGCGCAGCCGCGCCAGAACGTCTTTCGTCGCAAAGCCGTCGGCGGGCTGGATGCCCTCGCTCAATTGAAAGGCGTGGATGGCGTTGCGGCTTGCGCGCCCGAGCTTGCCGTCGAACGTGCCGCGATAAAAGCCGCGTTCGGTCAACAGTTGCTGCATCGCCTTGACGTCGGCGGTCGGCAGCGGCGCGACCTTCGGCCAGGGCGTGATCGGGATATCGCGCCCGGCGATGCGATCGGCGAGCAGCGCGACCGACATCGCATAGGCGTCGGACGTATTGTATTGCCGAATGACTTCGAAATTGTCGGTGATCAGAAAGGCAGGGCCGTTCGCGCCCGCCGGCAGATAAAGGCTTGCGGCGCCGCCGCCGGGAAGCGCGCCGCCATCGGCGCGCGTCACGCCGAGCTGCCGCCAGCGGGCGAAGTCGAGATCAAAGGCGGCGTAGTCGAACCCCGCGGGCAGTCGAACTTCGACGACGGCGGGCGCTCCCGCGACCCATCCGGATTTCGCCAGGAAATTGGCGATGGAGGCCACGGCGTCGCCGTGCGAGCGCCAGATGTCCGGCGCGCCGCCGCCCGCGTCGCTTTCGGCATATTTGAGATAGGCGGAAGGCATGAACTGCGGTTGGCCCATGGCGCCGGCCCAGGAGCCGCGCAATTGCGCGCGCGTCGCATAGCCCTTCTCCAGCATCACGAGCGCGGCGACAAATTCCTCGATGAAGGTTTCGGCGCGATGACCCTTCCACGCAAGCGACGCCAGGACGCGCAGCGCGTCAGAGCCGCCCGCCGCCGTTCCGAAATTGCTCTCGACGCCCAGTATGGCGACGACGATCTCGCTTGGAACGCCGTGGCGCGACTGCGCCCGACCGAGCGGCCCCGCAAGTTCGGCGGCGACCGCCCGGCCGCGCGCGACGCGACCATTCGTCACGGCGCCGGCGAGATATGCGGGAATCGAAATGGTGAACTCGGACTGTGCGCGCGGCTTCGCCGAGACCGAGGGGTCCGGCGCAAGTCCGGCGATCGCCGCGTCGAAGGTTTCGCGCGAGACGCCCGCGGCCTGCGCCGACGGCCACAGGCCCTGCAAAAACGCCTCGAACGTGTCGGCCTTGGCGGGGCCTCCGACAAGCCAGAGAGCGGCGACTGCACGAACCGACGCGCCGAGCATCTGACGTCGATCAATCCCTGCACAGAGTATTGGCTCAAGGCGCCGCATCATTAGCCAGTCCTTTGCTGCTTCTTTGGAAATATTACACCTTCCGCCATTTCGTTTGACAGGGGGCGGGCGCTGCCCTCTACTGAAAAAAGCTTAATGTATGAATAGGGAGCGAGTGATGCTCGCCTGTCGCGAAGAATGACTCATCAACCTTCGACTACCAGTTTCGACCGTTCGATCAAACTGCGCGATCAATCCCCGGAGAGCGCAACGAAGGTCTCGGAAATCAAAGCGCGGCTGCGCGGCGCAGGTCTTCGCCCAACCGTGCAGCGGCTCGCTCTGAGCCGATTGCTGTTCGGCAATGGCGATCGACATGTGAGCGCCGAGGCTTTGCACGCTGAAGCGCGCGAAGCCGGTCTGACAATGTCTCTCTCCACGGTCTACAACACGCTCAACCAGTTCGCCGGAGCCGGGCTGTTGCGCGAAATCGCCGTGCAGGGACCCCGCACCTACTTCCACACCCGCACTTCGCCGCACCATCACTTCATGGATGAGGCGACGGGCCGTATGTTCGACGCCGCCGATGGCTCTGTCGAATTTACGCGGTTGCCGGCGCCACCGGAAGGGACGGAAATCGTCGGCTGCGACGTGATCATCCGCATCCGCCCGAAGAGGGGGTGACAGCCCGCCTCGGGACGCGCGCTGCTTTTGCGCGTCGGGCGGCTGGCCTATTCATACTGACGATCGCCCCTTGCTCGCAGCTTATTTCCGCTGCGCGTCGCGCCACTGCCGCACGACGGCAAGCGCATTCTCAATATGCTTCGTTGCGCCGGAATCCTCGAGCGCCGAGAGAATCTTTCCATCGGGCGCGATGACATAAGAGATGCGGTTCGCGAACATCGCTCCCGCGACCGGAACCTTGAAACTGGCGTCATAGGCGTTGATCACCTTGAAGCCCGGATCGGCGCCGACGGGAAATTTGTCCCGGCACTCTTTCGTCGAGAATTCGCGCTGCGTGGCGATCTTGTCGCTCGATACGCCAATGACGCTCGCGCCCATGGCGGCGAACTGCTCCGTCGCCTCGGCGAATTCATGCGCCTCGAGCGTGCAGACGCTCGTGAACGACTTCGGATAGAAATACAGCACGACCGGACCCTTCTCGAGCGCCTGACGCAGCGAAAAGGAGAATTCCTTGCCGCCCTGCGCGGCCTCCAGACTGAAATCGGGCGCGGCGTCTCCGGGCTTGAGAGCGGCAAGCGCGGCGCTCGAGACGAGAGTCAATAAGGCGGCGGCGATGGCTCTCATGGGGGTCTCCTAAGCGGTCGGCATTCCTTCACAAGGACATGGTAGCGCTCGCCTCCCAGCCAAGCCCGGGAAACACAATGTTGCGGCGCAGCATTCCCTGAAATACCGAATCCAGTCGAGCGCCTCCGGTTAAAGGACGTTGATGACAAAGCACCCCCATGCCGCGCAGCCGAACCCTGCGCGCGCAGAGCAGGCATCTTCCAGCCATCGCCACCCCTCCCCTGCCCATGACTTTCCGGGCCTCGCGTCGAGAGCCTTCGTCGAGGCCTGGCCCAGCGCCTTTCTGGCGGCGGAGCGCGCCGCCGACAGAGACCCATACGGCTACGCGGCCCTGAGCAATGTCATCGACCGTTCGCTTCATGCGAGCGTCGCCCATCTGACCGGCGGCCTTTCGCCCGCCTCGATGGCGAGCGCCTATTGGGACTGGGCGGCGCATCTTGCGTCAGCGCCGGGAAAGCAGATGCAGCTTGCCGAAAAGGCGATGCGCAAGACTTGGCGATTCGCCAATTACGCCGGACGCTGCGCGCTGCAGCCCAACGCCACGCCCTGCATCGAGCCGCTGCCGCAGGATAAGAGATTTTCGGGCGAAGCATGGCGAAGCTGGCCCTATGCGCTGCTCTACCAGGGTTTTCTGCTCAATCAGCAGTGGTGGCACAACGCCACGACGGGCATCCGCGGCGTCACCAAGCAGCATGAGAACGTCGTCGAATTCGCCTCACGGCAATTGCTCGACATGTTCTCGCCGTCGAATTTCTTAGCGACGAATCCCGAAGCCCTGCAACGCACGCTGGAGACCGGCGGCGTCAATCTCGTCTATGGCCTGCAGAATTTTCTCGAAGACATGGAGCGGCGCGCCGGCGGCAAGCGGCCTGTCGGCGCCGAAGCCTTCGTTCCCGGTCAGAACGTCGCGATCACGCCGGGCAAGGTGATCTATCGCAACCGGCTGATCGAGCTCATCCAATATGCGCCGGCGACGGAGACGGTAAGGCCCGAGCCCGTGCTCATCACGCCCGCCTGGATCATGAAATATTACATCCTCGATCTATCGCCGCATAATTCGCTCGTGCGGTTTTTGACCGAGCAAGGCTTCACCGTGTTCATGATTTCGTGGCGCAACCCGAGCGCCGAAGATCGTGATCTCGACATGGAAGCCTATCGCAGACTCGGCGTGATGGCCGCGCTCGACGTGATCTCGCGGCTCATGCCGGACCGGAAGATCCATGCCGCCGGCTATTGCCTGGGCGGAACGCTGCTCACGATCGCCGCGGCGGCCATGGCGCGCGACAATGACGAACGCCTCAAGAGCGTGACCTTGCTCGCCGCGCAAACCGATTTCACCGAAGCCGGAGAGCTGACGCTCTTCGTCAACGAAAGCCAGCTCGACTTTCTCGAAGACCTGATGTGGGAGCACGGCTTTCTCGATTCCAAGGAGATGGCCGGCGCGTTCCAGCTCCTGCGCTCCAATGATCTTGTCTGGTCCTACGCGCTCAAATCCTATCTCATGGGCGAGCGCGAGCCGATGACCGACATGATGGCCTGGAACGCCGACGCCACGCGCATGCCCTACAAGATGCATTCGGAATATCTTCGGCGGCTCTTCCTCAACAACGATCTCGCCGAGGGCCGGCTGCGCGTCAACGGCGGCGCCGTCGCGCTCAGCGAAATTAACGCGCCGATTTTCGCCGTCGGCACGGAGCGCGATCACGTCGCGCCCTGGCGTTCGGTTTATAAGATCCACCTGCTCGTCGACGCCCAGATCACCTTCCTGCTGACCAGCGGCGGGCATAACGCCGGCATCGTCTCGGCGCCCGAGAAGAAGCGCGGCGAGTACCGCTTCACGAACCGCGTGGACGGCGAGCATTACGCCGACCCCGCAGAGTGGGTGAAGATCGCGGCTGTCAGGGAAGGATCATGGTGGCCGGAATGGAGCGCCTGGCTCGCCGCGCGTTCCGGCCCAAAGGTCGCGCCGCCTGCGATGGCCGAAGCGCTCTGCGACGCGCCGGGAACCTATGTGCTGCAGAGCTGACGGGCTAAGATCCGACGCTCGCACGTCGTAGCAATTTGCCTCCGCTTGTCATCCCCGACGCGCGAAGCGCGATCGGGGATCCAGAGCAACATCACAGACATTTTTTATGAGTCTGGATTCCCGATCGCGCGCAAAGCGCGCGTCGGGAATGACAGAGTCGGTTCAAACATGAATCGCGCGGCCGTAGGCCGCGAGCACGCTCTCATGCATCGTCTCAGACAGCGTCGGATGCGGAAAGATCGTGCGGATCAAATCTTCTTCGGTCGTCTCGAGATTCATCGCGACGACGAAGCCCTGAATCAATTCCGTCGCTTCGACCCCAAAGATATGCGCGCCGAGCAGCCGCCCGCTTTTGGCGTCGAAGATCGTCTTCACGACGCCTTCGAGTTCGCCGAGCGCGATCGCCTTGCCATTGGCGAGATAGGGAAAGCGGCCGATCTTGACGTCGAGCCCCTGCTCTTTCGCCTTCGCCTCGGTCAGGCCGACCGACGCGACCTGCGGATGGCAATAGGTGCAGCCTGGAATGCGCGATCTGTCGAGCGCGTGCGCGTCTAAGCCGGCGATCGCCTCGACGCAAGTGACCCCCTCATGCTCCGCCTTATGCGCCAGCATCGGGCCGCCGGCGACGTCGCCGATCGCGTAAACGCCTTCGATATTGGTGCGCCCGAAGCCGTCGGTCTTGATGACGCCCCGCTCAAGCGCGACGCCGAGCGCCTCTAGCCCGAGATTTTCGACATTGGCGACGACGCCGATCGCCGACAGCGCGCGCTCGACGTCGAGCGTCTCCATCTCGCCGTCCGCGGGTTTCAGCGTCACGACGAGGCTGTCGGCCTTCTTCTCGACGCCCGTCACCGTCGTCGCGACGCGGATGTCGATCCCCTGCTTCTTGAACGATCGATGCGCCAGAGCGGCGATCTCCTCGTCTTCGCTCGGAAGAATATGCGGCAGCGCTTCGACGAGAATGACCTCGACGCCGAACGTCCGATAGAAAGACGCAAATTCGACGCCGATGGCGCCGGCGCCGACGATGAGCAGCGACTTCGGAAAGCGCTCCGGTTTCATCGCCTCGAAATAGGTCCAGACGAGTCGCCCGTCGGGCTCGAGGCCCGGCAGAACGCGCGGGCGCGCGCCGGTCGCGATGATGATGTGTTTCGCCTGATAGACGCCGTGGTCGAGCCTCGTTTTCGGCGAGGGCGGTTGCGGCGGCATGGGCGGTTTGGTCGGCGCGGCGACGCGCACCTCGCCCTTTCCGGCGATCGTCGCCTCGCCCCATATGACGTCGATCTTGTTTTTCTTGAGCAGAAACGCCACGCCGCCATTGAGCCGCGTCGCCGCCTCGCGCGAATGCGCGACGATGCGCGCGACGTCGGCGCTCAAGGCGCCTGGCGAAACGCCGAACCGCTCGCCCTCCTTGGCGAGGCGATAGACCTCGGCGGAGCGCAGCAGCGCTTTGGTGGGGATGCAGCCCCAGTTCAGGCAAATGCCGCCAAGATGTTCGCGCTCGACGACCGCGGTCTTCAGTCCCAATTGCGCGGCGCGAATGGCGGCGACATAGCCGCCGGGCCCGCCGCCGATGACGATGAGATCATATGTGTCGGCCATGCTTCGTCCTAGCTTCCCAGTGACCCAGTCTTCAGCGTTGTCGGCAAACTCTAAAAATTCACGAAAATTTACGCCCTGAAGGAAAAGCATATATTGTTTAGACGTTTGCAGTCACCTGACCATAAGGGGGCTTTGATGAGCGCCCGTCTTGCATCTACGACCGCCTCGCTGCGTTCGCTTTCTTTCAAAATCCTCGCTGGTCTGCGTCGCGCCGCTCATCTCATCTGGCGCGCCGCAATAACCGTCGTGCGTCTTTTGCTTTTGGCCTTTCTGACGGTTCTCGTGACCGCTTGGGCGATTTCCACGCCGAAGGACCACCCCTATCGCGTTCTTGATCCCGACTCACGCGATTGCAACATGCGGATCGGCGAAAACGGAAACTACGCGTCGCCGGCATGGAATATTCTGGCTGCCTATGGCAACGCCGAAAAAGAAGCGGCGCTCAAGGATGCGGCAGGTCGTTGGGACACGAGATTTCAATGCGCGATACAGCGTCACGAAGTTCCTGGTCCTCGCGCTGAGGACAACAATCGATCGAACGCGCTCGGCTACACATTGGCCTTTCTGGAATTTAAGGAGGATGGCGAGCCGTTCGAGCTGATCAAGGACGCTCATCAGCTGTTCACCATGAACGAATTGACCGATCGCGTGAGCTATATCGAACGCAGCTCATGGAAGCCGATCACACAGCTTGAGGCGCTCAACGCGCATCTTAGATCCGTTGAAAAGCGCACCCACGCCGATGAATTGGGGAATGCCGTCAAGCACAGCAATTACGTCATCGTCTTCGTTCATGGCTGGCGACATGACGCATCGATCGGAGACGGCAATGTCACCGATCTTCGCGCTTACGCGGCGCATGTCGCGCGCTACCTTCGCGACCGGTGCAACGCTGGCGAAAGCGAGCATTGCGGGCGCGAGGTGACGGCGGTGTACGTCGGCTGGCGAGGCGCGCGCCTGAACGAGACGCGACTGCATCTTCCCTTTATCGCGATGGGCAATAGCGTAGGCGCGCTCTTAGATGGCGACGCCGCACAGTGCTCGAACGGCGTTCTGCCCAGCGAAAAGCCTTTGTGCTGGAAGAACTGGATCAATTCCTGGGGCGATTCGCTCGCTTCCGGCGTCGTGACGCTGACCTTGTTCGACCGCAAACCCGTCAGCGAATATATTGCGCCGCACGCCCTGATGGCGCTGAGAAAAATCGAGCAGGTTCTCAGCAAACAGCCCGGAACGAAGGCAAAGCAACGAGACAATCCAAACAAGATGATCGTGATCGGCCATAGCCTCGGCGGCAACATGCTGGCCACGGCTCTGAAAGACCATTTGATCAAGGCGGTGCATAATCATCCGGGCGCCAACGCCTATTTTTATCCCCCGCTCGGCGATCTCGTGGTTCTCATTAACCCTGCCGCCGAAGCCTCCAAATGGACTGACGTTCAGCGCGCCGTCTGGGAGAAAGTCGCTTTCTTCGAGGGCGAAGGCGACCTCATGGCGGGCCACCGCTTTTTTCCCGCTCATCAAAGTCCTGTCGTGATTTCAGTCACCTCGGCCTATTCCTGGCCCCCGGGAGGAATCCGGCCCGGAGACTGCGCCATCGCTATGCGTCAAAAACTGAGCTTGCTCGGTCAGGATGTGAACTCGCCAGACGAAATATGCGCGAGATACAAGCAGTTCCTAGAGGCAAAAAAACCTGGGGAGTTCATCTTCCACGACGAGACGCCAAACCCCGACGAGCGCGCCTGCGGGGCGCTGAGAACCCCGTTTGCGCTCGATCAGGCGGTGGCGAATATCGATCGAAAAAAGAAAATCGGCATAAAATCCGACCTCGCGACCTATCTTGCTTTTCCGCTTTTTCGCGGCGACCTCCGACCTCTGGGCGCGATGATCGCCGGCGTCGCGCGCGATTTGCGCGCCGCCTGCGAAAACTTCAGCCTCCCCGAAAACCGACAAGATCAGCGAGCGCTGAGATTTTGGCAAAGGGTTGGAGAATTCGTGAGCGATCTTCCCTTCCAGAATACGGATATCGAATCTTCGCGCACGATCGGCCATCTCGATCCGCCGCGATCGTCGGTGAATCTCGTCGACACTCTTCGCATGCCGGCCCGCCAGCTCGGCACGACGCATGAAATTCGCAGCATCCGTTGGGCGCCGCCCAGTCAGGCGGATTACAAGGATATCCCCGCCGATCCCTCACTAAACTGCGCCGTCAGCCACGACTGGCTGACGCGGGCGCGAAGGGCGCAAACGAATGGCACTCAGTGGGAGAGCGCGATGCTGGCCCCGCCGCTCGACCCGGATCCTGCGAATCCTCGCGGCAGCGGCGGTCATCCAGCGGTCGAGATGACTCACGGTTTCAGGCTTGCGGGAATGCTCCCGATCACGCGCGCGAACGACCCGTTCTGGAACATGCGCGCCTATGACGACGTGCTCATGAGCCATGGCGGCTTCATGTTCAGTTCGTTCATCTGCGCGATCAATCAGTTCGTCTTGGATCGGCCGACACGATGGCCCCTGCCGGCGCCGCCAGCCGAATTGCAGAGCGCGCCTATGCCTCCAGAGACAAATCGGCCGGCGGCGGACGCCCCCAAAATTCGTGGCCGGGCGAGATGAATCGCCCGGCGATAGGCAGTCCGCGCATGCGGAACATTCCAAAACAAAAGCCTCCCGCAGCCGGCTGCGGGAGGCTCGAATATGTTCGCGATATAAGTCTTAGGCGGCCTGCGGCAACGCCGATTTGGCCTGCGCCACGATCGCCGCGAAGGCTTCGGGCTGATGAATGGCGAGATCCGACAAAACCTTGCGGTCGACTTCGATCCCGCCCTTGGCGAGCCCGTCGATGAACCGCGAATAGGTCAGCCCGTGCTCGCGCACGGCGGCGTTGAGCCGCTGGATCCACAGCGCGCGGAACACGCGCTTTTTCGCCTTACGGTCGCGCGTCGCATATTGCATCGAGCGGTCGACGGCGGCCTTGGCGGCGCGGATCGTATTCTTGCGGCGGCCATAGAAACCTTTGGCGGCCTTGAGGGTCTTCTTGTGCTTGGCGTGCGATGTGACGCCGCGTTTGACGCGAGCCATGACGAAACTCCTTTGCGGAAAAAGTGCGCTCTTTGCGATCAGCCGTTCGGCAGGAAGTATTTCTTCACGTTGTCGCCGTCAGTCTTGAACAAGACGGCCGTGCCGCGCAGATTTCTGATCTGCTTGTTCGTCCGCTTGATCATCCCGTGGCGCTTGCCCTGCTGGGCGTAGACCACTTTCCCGGTGCCGGTGATCTTGAAGCGCTTTTTCGCGCCGGATTTCGTCTTCAGTTTGGGCATTTTGCTCTCCTGGGCTCAGGGCCCTGTTGTTTTTGCGCCGCACTTGGACTGGTCCAAACGACGCTCTTTCGCGCGAGCGAAAAAACCGCCACGGCAGCCCATCACTGGCCGGGCGGTTCTGTAGAGCGCGGTTTATTGCCCAATGCCGGCGGAAACGCAAGTCCGGCAAAGCCTTGAGAGCGCCTGTGTAGACGGCTCCGCCTCTTGGCGAGTCCGCCCGCGACTTTGGTTTAAACCGAACAGAGAGAGTAAGACGTTAGCGGCGTAGCGTTAAACTCAACAAATAAAGGCATTTATCTCAGGGTTTGAAGAACAGGCGCAAGGCGCTAAATGTCTCTGATTGGAAACGATTCGGGGCGCATTATGAATGTGCATGCATCTGTAGGACGCACGATTGCCGCGGACTGTCCGGTCAATTCCCACAATGAGTGGGATCCGCTGGAGGAGATTATCGTCGGTCGCCTCGAAGGCTCGACGATTCCTTCCGACCATCCGGTGGTCACCTGCAACATCCCCGGCATGGCCGCGCGCGCCCAGTCGCTCGCCGCCGGATTCCGCTTTCCGAAATTCATGATCGAGCCGGCGCAGCAGGAGCTCGACGGTTTCATCGCTTTGCTCGAGTCGCTCGGCGTCAAGGTGACGCGGCCCGACGCGGTCAATCACAAGGCGAAGTTCTCGACGCCGCACTGGTCGTCGCGCGGCTTCTGCAACTCTTGCCCGCGCGACTCGATGCTGGTGATCGGCGACGAGATCCTCGAAACCCCGATGGCCTGGCCCTGCCGCTATTTCGAAACGCACTCCTATCGGGAGATCCTCAAGGATTATTTCCGACGCGGCGCGCGCTGGACCTCGGCACCCAAGCCGCAGCTCACCGACGAACTGTTCGATCCCAACTTCAAATTGCCTGAGAAGGGTGAGGAGATCCGCTACATTCTCACCGAGTTCGAGCCGGTGTTCGACGCCGCCGATTTCTTCCGCTGCGGCCGCGATCTTTTCGTCACCCGCTCCAATGTCACCAATGCGATGGGCGTCGACTGGCTGCGCCGCCATCTTGGCGACGGTTACCGGATTCACGAGATCAAGAGCCGCTGCCCCAATCCCATGCATATCGACACGACGATTCTGCCGCTGGGGCCCGGGCGCCTGCTGATCAATCCGGAATATATCAATCCGGATGAGCTGCCGGACATTTTGAAGAAATGGGACATTCTCGTCGCGCCGGAGCCGGATCCGATCAACGACCGCATTCTCGCGATCACCTCGATGTGCGGCAAATGGCTCAGCATGAACATTCTAGCGATCGACGAGAAGCGCGTCATCGTCGATCCGCATCACACCAACATGATGCGGCAGATGGAGAAATGGGGCTACGAACCCATCCCCTGTTCGTTCCTGCACTACGCGGCGTTCGGCGGCGCGTTCCACTGCGCGACGCTCGACGTGCGGCGGCGCGGAACGCTCGAAAGCTATTTTTGATTCAGTCGCGCTTCTTTCGCCCGACGCTTTTCGCAAGGAGCGCCGGGCGATTCTACTTCAGGTTCACGCCGCCAAGCCGCAGGCCGATGATGCCCAGGAGGATGAGTCCGATTGATCCCAGCCGCAGCACGGTGGTCGGTTCGTTGAACAGGAAAACGCCCACCAAGGTCGCCGCTGCGATGCTTGCGCCGGTCCACACCGCATAGGCCGTGCCGGCGGGAATCGTTTTTACCGCAATGCCCAGGCAGCCGACGCTCGCCGCCATGAAAAACACCATAATGAGCGAAGGCCAGAGCCGCGTGAATCCCTGGGCATATTTCATCCCGATGAGCCAGCCGACCTCGCAAATGCTGCCGATAAAAAGGATGATCCAGTCCATCTAACCGTCCTTGCCTGCCGACGTCGCCGCGTCCGGCGACTTGTGGATTTTGCGGTCCAATCCGTCAAGAACCGCCGATTTGCATTTCGCGAGACGCCGCCCACATAGGCCGCAAGGAGCCTTCATCATGAGAAGAATTATCGACGTTTACCCCGCCCCGGATTCGATGCACTGGGTCGGCGACGGCTTTCCCGTTCGCTCGCTGTTTTCGCATCACGAACATGGCGCGCAGGTGAGCCCCTTTCTTCTGTTCGACTACGCGGGTCCGTTCGACTTTCCACCGACGCCCGAGCGCCGCGGCGTCGGCGCGCATCCGCATCGCGGCTTCGAGACGGTGACGATCGTCCTCGACGGCGAACTCGCGCATCGCGACTCGACCGGCGCCGGCGGGCTTATTGGCCCTGGCGACGTGCAGTGGATGCGCGCCGCCTCCGGGGTCGTTCACGAGGAATATCATTCCGAAAGCTTCGCCAAATCGGGCGGACCGTTCGAGGTCGTGCAGCTTTGGGTCAATCTGCCGGCGCGCGAGAAGATGAGCCCGCCGCGCTACCAGACCCTCCTCGACAAGGACATTCCGCGCGTCGATCTGCCCGGCGACGCCGGGCTTGTTCGCGTCATCGCCGGCAAATTCGACAGCCATCGCGGACCAGCGCAAACCGCGACGCCGATCGATCTTTGGGATGTGCGGATCGACGCGGGAAAAAGCGCTCGGTTCACGCTTCCCGAGGGCCATACGGCGCTGGCGGCGATTCTCGAAGGGACGGTCGAAGTCAATGGCGAGAAGATCGCGCGCGCGACGGATGTTGTCGTATTCGAGGAGGAAGGCGGCGACATCGCCTTCGAAGCCAACAATGACGTGAAGCTGATCGTCATGAGCGGCGAACCGATTGACGAGCCCGTGGCGCAACAGGGCCCGTTCGTGATGAATACGCAGGATGAATTGCGGCAGGCCTTCGCCGACTATCAGTCCGGACGGTTCGGCGTCATCGCGCCGCAGGGCGGCTAAAGCGCTTTTCGATCACATGGGCTCATGTGATCGATAGAAATCGCTCAAAAGCGAACGTTGGAGCAGGTTCTCATCGAAAAGGTCTGTCAGCCTTTTGGGAACCTGCTCTATGACGACGCGCTGCTGCGACGCGGCGCCAATCTTAGCTCTTCGATCGTCGCCGCCAGCGAAGTGAACTCCACCGGCTTGGTGAGAAATGCGTCGACTCCGGCGGCGCGGGCGGCGCGCTCGTCTTCTTCGCGCGCGCTGGCCGTCAGCACCAAGATGGGCGTGCGCGGCGCGCCTGCCCGCGCCTCGGCCTCACGAATGCGGAGGCTCGCCTCGCGTCCGTCGAAATCGGGCATGAAAAGATCCATGACGATCACGTCATAAGGCTCGCCCACGCCCTCGATCGCTTCGCGCGCCCGTGCGAGCGCGAGCGCGCCGCTTTCCGCGCGAGTCACCTTCGCGCCAAGCTTCGCGAGGTGACGCGTGAGGATGAGCGCATTGATCTCATTGTCTTCGGCGATAAGCGCGTTCACCCCGGCGAGCGCCTGCGGCGGCGCGTCGTCGTCAGGCGCGGGCGCATTGGCGCTCTCTGGCGACAGACGGGCGGTCAGCGAGGCGATCCGCACCGGCTTCACCAGCCAGCCGTCGAAGTCGCATAGGGCGTCCTCGCCGAAGGCGCGCCGTTCGATCGGCGAGAAGAGCAGAAACAGTCGTCCCGCCTGCGCGCCGCGAGCGACTTTCGCCAATTGCGCGGTCATTTGCGGGCCCAGCGCGCAGTCGACGATGACGGCGTCGAAGGGTTTTTCGCGCGCGCCATGCAGCGCTGACGGCGCATTCTCGGCCGCGACGATCTCCGCTTCGGCTCCGGCGAATCGTAAGCTCTCGGCGAGATAGGGCGCTTCAAAGATGCTGTGCGCGACGATCAGCGCCTTCAGCCCGGAAAGCGGCGCCGGCGCGGGCTCTTCGCTGAGTGGCGGCGCCGGCAGCGTGAAGGCGAAAACGGCGCCCATGTCCGTTGAATTGACGAGCGCCAGCGCGCCGCCCATCCTGGCGACGAGACGGCGAGAGATGGCGAGGCCGAGCCCCGTGCCCGCCTGCGGGTGGTTCTCGGAAGGATCGGCCTGCTCGAATTCCTCGAAGATCGCCTCGCGCGCCGCCTCGGGCACGCCCGGCCCGGAGTCGTGCACCTCGAAGCGCAGCCGCGCGCCGTCACGCGCGACGCGCACGCCCACGCCGCCCCGCTCGGTGAATTTCACCGCGTTGCCGATGAGATTGACGAGCACCTGCCGAAGTCGCGCCGGATCGCCCACGATTTCGCGCGGCGTATCAGGCGAGATGACGCTGGCAAGCTCCAGCCCTTTCGCCATCGCGCGCGGCGCCAGCAATTCGACCACGCTTTCGACGAAGGGCGCGAGCGCGAAGGCTTCGTGGCGCAGCTCGAACTTGCCGGCTTCGATCTTGGAGAAATCCAGAATGTCGTCGATCAGCTGCGAGAGCGAACGGCTTGAATCGCCGATCGCTTCGACATAGCTCGCCTGTTCGGCGGTGAGCTTGGTCATCGCGAGAAGCTGCGCCAGCCCCATGACGCCGTTGAGCGGCGTGCGGAATTCGTGGCTGACCGCTGCGAGAAAGCGCGACTTGGCGAGACTGGCGGCTTCCGCCCTGTCGCGAGCGGCGGCGGCGGCGCGCAGCTCCCAAATTTCGTCGCGCAGCGATTCGAGTTCGGCCTCGACCTTTTCGCGGCCACGCCCGCGCAGGGCAATGTAAATGGACGCCGCCAGCAACAGAATGACGAGCTGCGCCGCGACCAAAATCACAATATGGTTTAAGGACATGCGCCCATATCAGGCCGCAAGGCGCCCGAACGCAAGTCCCGCGCGATAGGAAAGCGCTTCCGCAAGATGCGGTCGGCCGACGGACTCAGCGCCGTCGAGATCGGCGATGGTGCGCGCAAGCTTCAAGACCCTGTGAAACCCGCGCGCCGTGAGGCCGTAGCGCTCCGACGCGTCCCGAATCAGCGCCGTGCCCGCAGCGTCGAGACGCGCCGCGCGCTCGATCACCGCCGCCGGCGCGGCGGCGTTGGCGGCGACCCTTGGCAACGAGAGAGCGTCGTAGCGGGCGCGCTGAATCTCGCGGGCCCGCGCGACGCGCGCCGCGACCTGCCGCGAACCCTCGCACGGCGGCGGCAACACGAGATCGGCGGCGGTCACCGCCGGCACCTCGATCTGCACATCAAAACGGTCGAGCAGCGGTCCCGAAAGCCGCGCCTGATATTGCGCGACGCAGCGTTCATTGGGCTGACGCTTGCAGGCGTAGCCCGGATCCATCGCATGACCGCAACGGCAGGGATTCATCGCCGCGACAAGCTGAAAGCGCGCCGGGTAAACGGCGCGATGATTGGCGCGCGACACCGCCACCTCGCCGGTCTCGAGCGGCTGACGCAGGCTGTCCAGCACCTGCGGTTGGAACTCGGGCAATTCGTCAAGAAAAAGGACCCCGTTATGGGCGAGCGAAATCTCGCCAGGCTTTGCATGGGAGCCGCCGCCGACCAGCGCCGGCATCGAGGCGGAATGGTGGTCCTTAAGCTACGATATGTAAGTCTTTGCATTGCAATGAAAATGTATTGCAAAATTCGGCTAAGTGTTTCATCCGGTGTTACAACGCGCGACCGCACAAAAGCGCGCCACGGCGAACGCTGGCGAACTAATTTCGCCTGCGCTGCAAGTCGGAAAGAATTCCCGGAATGGCCTTGTTGTTTTGGCCTATGCGCTGATCGATCATCAGCATGATGCCCTGCGGCGTGATCTGCGGCGTCACGTCGACGGCGGCATTGTTGTGAATGACGATGTTGGGCGAGCCGCCCATCTTGTCGAACGGCGTCACAGTCGCCGGTCCCTGGATGAGCTCCGGCCCCGCCTCGCCAGTGATGGCCCATTTGCCGGCGCCAAGCGATCCGCCATCGGCCATGAATTTGAACGGCGCGCCGCTGAACAACGGCGAGCTAAAATATTTCCCGCTGCCGCCCGCGAGGCCAAGAGCATTCGCGCCCGCGCCAAGGAGACCGCCGAGCAACCCGCCATCCTTGCCGCCGGAAAGCGCGCTCTTAATTCCCGACGACGCCAATTGCCGCGCCAGGTCGGCGAGCACGTCCTTGGCCTTCTTGCCGTTGATGGCGATATCGGCAAGCGCGCTCGCCATGTCGTCGGAGAATTCCTTCACAGCATTATTGAGCGACTTTTGCGCCTCAGTCAGCTCTTGCACTTTTTCCTTGTGCTTATGCACGGCTTCGCGCGCCGCCTTATGAGCGTGCTCGGCGTTGGCCGGAAACGCGATCGTGCCGCGCGCGCCGCCATTGCTGGCGGCTACACCGCCAATCGGAGGAAGGTTGCCGGCGTGCCTATCGATGTTTTCGTCGCGCTCAGCGCCCAGTAGAAGATCATTCAACCGACGCTTAGCGATGCCCTCTTGCTCGTTGCGATATTGCGCGGCGGTCGTCCCGGCTTTCCCGCCCAACCCAACGGCCTCAGCCGCCACGCCAAGTGCGCGCCTGCCGCCGGCGATAATCTCTTCGATCTTTCGAAGAACCTCAGCAAAAGCCGACTGGATAGCGTTGGCGACCTCCAATGCCCCTGACTTCACGCCATGCAAATAGTTGATGACGTTGTCGCTGATGCTTTGCCAAATCTTTTGGGAGTCGTCCTTCAATTCCTGATAGCGCGCGAGCGTCGTCTTTTGAAAATCGTTCATCTCGCCGCCGGCGTCTTCGGCGAACTTGCGCACGTCGCCGCCAGCCTGCTCAAAGACGCGCTGCATTTCCTCGGACAGGCCAAGCAACTTGGTCGCGTTGAGCTTGTCGACTTCGCTGCGAGAATTGGAAATCAGCCGCGCAACATCTGCGAATACGTCCTTGAACGGCCGAGCGGCCCCGCTGGCGTCCTTGAGTGCGATCCCGTTGGCCTTCATGAATTCGGCGAGTTTGCCGCCATCGCGCGCCGCTTCGTTCAACTTCAGCGCAAACTCGCGAAGATCGGCGTTCATCGCCTTGGGATCGAAGCCGAGCGCCGAGCCGGCCTTGTTTAGGTTCTGCAAAGAACCGAACGATACGCCGAGCGTGCGCGCGGTTTCCTGCAGCTCGCGCAGATTTTCTGCCGCCTGGGCGAGGGCCTGCGGCAACTCGCGAACGAGCGTCACCGTCATTCGAGAGGCGAAGCTGGCGATTGAAAGCTGCAATGTCGAGAACTGATTGGTGAGTTTGCGCGCGCTTCCCGTGGCGTTGTCCATGCCACGCTGCATCTCGCGCGATGCAGACTGAGCCTGCCGAGAGACTTCGCCCAACTGCTCGCGCGCCTTCGTTAGACCGCGCTTCAAATTATCGAGGTTGGCCTTGAACTCATAGGTGAGTGAGCCGGCGACCGCGTTTGCCATCCCTCATTCTCCATTGCAGCGGATGCGCCATCCGACAAAACGCGGCGTCATGCCGTTGATTTAACGCGATGCGATATCGAGGAACGCCATGCAGGGTTACATGCAGGGTTACATTGCGCTGATCGCGGCGACCAGCTCTGCGAATGAGCCGCCAGCACTCGGCCGGCAGCGCATCTCTCTCGCCTCGCGCTCGGCGCGCACAACGCGCGGCATGTATTTGCGCCGCAGATCCGCTGCGAACGCCTTATCTTCCGGCTTGCGAGTGACGCGGGCAATCGCGTCGAACGTCTCGACGATCGCCCGCACCTTTGCCGGATTGAATTGTCGCCTGCGCATGACGCCCCTCGCCTCTAGAGAAAAGCGAAGCGGCGCGACGTTCCGCCGATGCACGACAACGGAACGCCGCACCGCCGTTCGCAACGACGTGCGCTTACGACGTCGCGAATTTGAGAAGCTTCGCGGCCTCGAAATTATGCACGGCGCCGCCGACGCGCTTCGTCGTGTAGAACAGGACGTAAGGCTTGCTCGTATAGGGATCGCGCAGTGTGCGAATGCCGATGCGATCGACGATCCGATAGAACTGCTTCATGTCGCCGAACAACATGCTGTAGCTGTCGGCCGCCATGTCGGGCATGTCCTCTGTGTCATAGACCGCGTGGCCGCCGAGCGTCGCAGGCTGTCCAGCGGCGACGGCGGGTTGCCACAGATAGTGCCCCTGGCTGTCTTTGAGCTTCCGAGCCGCGGCGATCGTGCGGCGATTGGCGAGCCAAACCGCATTGGCGCGATAAATCCCGCGCAGCCCATAAATGATGTCGATGATCGGATTGAACGTCAGCGTAGCGTCGAACGCGCCGGATGCGCCGCTCGGGTAATAGCCTATCTTCTGCCACGCCCAGGACGCATCCGCGACGACGGTTTCAGTCAAGAAACCTCGCGGCTTCGTCATGCCGGTTCCGGTGACGAACGCCTGGCCTTCCATCTGCGCGAAGATCATCGCCGCCTCGTTGGCGATCCACTGCTCAACGTTCAGGAAGCTATCGTCCAACATGCTCTGCGTCGCCGCCGGCATGCAGTAAATCTCGTTCACGGGGATTTCGATTTCCTTGAACGAAGAGGCGGTCGTCTCGGGGCGCGTAGTCGTCTCGCCGACCCATCCGGCCGTTGCGCCGCGCATGTTGACGGGAATTTTAAGCGCCGAGTTGCCGATCTGCGTCACGCTCGCGACCTGGCGAATTGGCGAAATGAGCAGGCTCAATTCAACCATCGTCTGTTCGATCTGCGGGAGCACAGTGAAACCGCCCGCAGGATCGGAGCCGACCGAAAGCGCCTTCAGCTCGGGAACGGTTTCGCCGATCCGCTCCAAATCAAGCTCTGCGGCGTTGCCGCCCTTGCGAAGGTATTTCGCGAAGGCGGCCTCATAGTCCATCGCCTCGCGGGATTTGTATTCGCCACCATCGGCCATGCGCGAAAGGACCGTCGAGCGCTTCAGCGTAAGGATTTCCTGTTCCATCGTCCGTTCGATGTCGGAAATGCTCTTGTTGATCCGGTCGACCTGTTCGGCGGTGAGCGGATCGGGGCGGCCCCTTTTCAGCTCGGCCAGCTCGCGGCTGTGCTTTTCCTTGAACTGCTCGAACGCGCTGCCGATGTTTTCCATCTGGCGCGAGACTTCGACCATAGAGCCGGATTTCGTTTCCAGCGCTTTTTGCTCAAGCTGGATCGGACGGATACCGCCCTTAATTCTTTCGAAGATGGACATTGGGAAACCTTGGGGTTTGCGCCAGCATGCCGGTTGCGCTGCGTCTCGCAGCTCCTCGGCGGGCGAGGCTCTTCGTCACGAAGAGCGGCTGGAGGGGCATCGCGTCCGCGGCCCGGAACGGCCTGTGCGCTTATCCAAGCGCGCTCCAAATGGCCGTGCGACAATATCGCCGAAAAGCGCAGGCAAAGCAACATCGCAGATAACACTTGCGGCTATGCTAAACAGCGAATGCTAGCGAATACAGACGACTATTGGCGGACAATGGCGGATGATAAGTCCGCCATTGCGAACGCGCCGCCCGCTTCGCCTCGTCTGACAGCCCGGCGACCTTCGTCGCGCGGCGGGCGTCAGGCTCGGATAGGCCAAGATCGCGTGCGGCTTTGCGGACTCCGGCCTCGGGACGCCCACCTTGTGGTTTTGCGTCAACTTGACGCGAAACAGTATCCGCCAGCCTGATCCACTCGGCGACATGCTCATCGCGCTCAAGCGCGGTCAGTTCGGCGCGCGTCGCTATTTTTTGCTATTTTAGCAAACTTGCTTTGATTGTTTGAACGCCAGCGCGCCGCTGTGAATGCCAGCACGCAGCCTTTGATTTATTTTGATTGTTTTATCACGCCATGAGCGTTTCAGAGCTGCACATCGCCGGCGAAAACTTGCCAAAAGTTGCCATTTTTGCGGGCCGGCGACCTTGTCATTTCCTATCAATCTTGAAGCCTTAACCCTGCCATTCCCTGCCATTCCCTGCCATGGGCGAGGGCCTGAACCTTAACATTTCTATACAATCTCGACGGCCGAAACCTTGCCATTTCTTGCCAGGCGGACGCCTGAATGTCGCCAATTGTAGCCCATACCCTCTACCCCGATAACTTCGATAACCGGATAACCAGTGCCGTGAGAGAACTGGTTATTGCGTCCTTTCATTCGTCATCTTCGGTTATCTGGTTATCGCGGTTATGGGGGTCGTCTGAGTTATCGAGGTCGGAGCGGTCTGGATGGATGTAGCGGCCCCGCTGTCGCGACTTCGTCACCTCTCCGACCTTCGCCATCTTGAAGAGAAGCTGCTTGATGTTATTGCGAGGAACGCCCAGAGCGTCGGCTATATCGGTCGGGCTCATTGGCTCGTCGGCGTCTTTGAGCACGTCGAGGATCTGCGTGCGCTCGTCTGTGCGCCGCACTTCGGAGGCCAGCCCAAGGACCGACCACTTGCATGTGTCCTTGCTGAACTGAACGGCGGTTTCGATTTCAGGAATGTCGCGCCCGCGGCCATAGAGTGTGCAGCCGTTGCCGTCGCGATCGAGCACGAGCGTTGTGTCCGCGGCTCCCGATAACCCGAGTGTGCCGCTAACCTTGTCGAACGCCTCAGTGTCGCCGCCGCCCTTGCGCGTGTGGTGCACGATGACGATGGCGACGCTGTATTCCATCGCCAAGCTTTGCAGGCACTTCACGGCCGCGTAGTCAGCCTCATATGGCGTGTCGCGACCATTTCGAACGTCACGGAATATCGTCAATATGTCGACGATTATGAGACGCGCTGCAGGATGAGCGTCGATCCATTGCCTGATGAACTTCAGCCCGCCCTCACTCGCGCGGGGGCATTCCGTGGCGAACTGGAGATTGTCGGGACCAGGAGCGCCGGCCGGATGAATTCGATCAACGCGGCTCTGCAAGCGACGCAGATTGTCCTCAAGCGCCATATAGAGCACGTCGCCTTGCTCGCACTGGACGCCGCCGAGGCACGCTCCGCCGGTCGCTACGGCCAACGCCCATTCGAGCGCGAGCCATGACTTGCCGAGCTTAGGTCGCCCCGCAAGGATGGTGGCGCCGGGGACGACATAGCCGGGGACGATATAGCGGATTTCCTCGAATTCCATGCCGAGAAGATCCGCGGCCGAAACGAGCGACAATTTGTCGTTCGTATGCGCCTGCGGCGCGCATCCGTTCGCAACATGGATCAGCTCGCCGGGCGGCTCATAGAGCCCGGGCGGTTCCTCTGGCAACGGCGCGTCGTCTAACACGGCGGCGCCGACGCCATTCGGGCGCGGCGGCGTCATCGGCTGATTGTCGCGCCATTCGCGTGCGGCCTCCGCGAACCAATCGGCGCGTCGCGCCTGCGCCCAATTTTCGAACCCGGGAGGCGTGCTCATTGCGAGCCTCCGCCATTCAGCGGCGGGATAACTTCGCGCCACGTCTTGATCGCCGCGGTCAGCACGCGCTTTGACGTCCAAAGCTTCGCCTCGACGGCGGGCACGTCCGCCTCGACGGCGTAGTCGCGCAACTGGGTAGCCTCGCGGGCGAGAACGTCCGCGAATTCGACGAGCGCGTCACAGGCGATGAGTTGCGCGTCAGTCGGCGCCGTGGGCGTGCGGCCGAGCGACTTTATTTCAAGCGGCCAATTTGCCGCTTTTGGGCGAGATTGCAGAGCAAGCGCGTTCATCGTGCCGCCTCCGCAAAGGCCAGCTCGGCGATCAACTGCGCCACGTTGGGCGGGAGCAGATGGCGACGGGCTAAAATAGCGGCTTGAAGCTCGCGGATCGTCGGCGTATGTTGGCGGGGCTCAGGATGTTTCGAATTTTGGTTGGCGCCGACCTTGCGAGAGGTCGGCGTTTCCACGTCGGACGACATGCTCTTTCCTTTCTGTGTCGGATTTCCTTTCCGCGATGAACGAGCGCTAAGCCGCTCGGTTTTCAGACGCTTCGCTCTGCGCCTCGGGCGAAGTCTTGCGAAGAGACTTGCTTCCCTCGGCTTTGGCGCGCTCAACGGCCGCTTTGATGCTGTCCATAAGAACGAGCCGGCGCCCGCAAAGGACAACCGTCTCAAGCTCGCCCTGCTTAAGCAGCGTGTAAATCGACGTTCGGCCGAGGCCGAGCAGGCGCGCCGCCTCATTGATGGCGACGGCGTAGCATTCTTGGGTGGCTGTCATTTGCGCATCCTCGCGGGTTATTACGAACCCAGGATGCGAGAATGGGCGCGAGCAGTCCGTTCTAATCGTCGGCTAGAACACTCTAAAAAGCCTCGATGGCCTCCGGCACCACGTCCAGCTCAGCGGGAAGTTTGAACGTTTTCGTGGCGTCCAGGACTTTCGACGTAGACTGCCGCCATCTTTCTTGTTCGCCACGCCTGCGAAAGCTCTCGGCTTCCTTCAGAAGCATCGGAAGATAATCGACAGCGCATGGAAACTGCAGGCGATTTACGTCTACTTTCCTTGCGTTAATATAGGCGGCCCAAAAATGCGCAACACATGAGTAGTTTTTCCATGTTGTGGCGTGAAAATTCTTTTTCTTGTTAGCCATATTCGTTGACGGTATTATATCGTCAAGTATTTGATCTTGGCTAATATCTTCACGCCCTAAAATTTTGCACATTAGAGCATTGTAAAGAACGTTGCCTGCCTCAACGCCCTTCAACATTTGCTGTGAAGCCTTGCCAACTTCCGAAAAAGGAAGCGTGCGCTTCGCGAGAGGGAACACCTCCGCATACATGCCGGGAGGCGCGAACTCTACAAACGCCGAGTCGATGTATTCTCGGCGGCGTTCCCGATCGTGCGGCCAAAGCATATAGCCCGCGAGAATTGCCAAATCGATTCGTTGCGGCCGGCGCATGCATTCAGGCGGCAGTGGAATGATCAAGTCATCGTGTTTCGGCATGTCGAATCCTCATAGATCGTTGCTGCGCACGTAGGCGATGACTGCCCGCGACGCAAATCCGCGGGCAGCGCTTCTCAGGCGTCTTCAAAAACGGGTTCCGCCTCGGCGCCGCCGCCGCAGTGAGGCCGCGCCGGAATCCGATCTACGTCCAGCTCGTCGTCGCCGTCTGTCAGCCAATGGTCGCCGACAGCCCATGCATAATCGGGATCCATGTCGGCGCTGGGGTTGCGGGGCGCGCTCATTGCTGCGACTCCCCGTTGAAGTGAACGTCGAGCGCGGCAAACACGGACCCGAACTTGTCAGAAGCGTCCCAATTGCCGCCCCACGCCTCCCGCTCGTGGTCGTACAGATGGCGCAGCTTCTGCAAAAGCTCCCCCTCAGTCGCGACCGGCAGTTCGGCTATGACCAAACGCGCATCAAACTCGACGTCGCTAAGACGGTCGATCGCGTCGTCGTCATCGGGAGCGGCAGCGAGGCCCGCCATAGCGACCTTGTGCAGCTCAATCGCTTGCGCCAGGGCGTCGGACAACAGAGTCGGCGCGTCCGCCATCGCCAGAGGCCCGCCGACGCCAGCGAGTGCAGGAAGCCCGACGGCGGGCGCAGCGGCGAGGCCGGCGAGCATGGCCCGCCGCGATGGTGTATGAGACTGTTTAGCCATGATGCGAAATCCTTCTTCGCGTTGTGGTAGGCCGGGAGTGGGGTTCGCGAGATCTCTTCCCGGCCGCTTTATCAGACGGTCCCTCCGCCCGATCTTTGCAGCGGGACGACGTTCCCGCCCTTGTCCTGTTCGATGTAGCTGGCCCATGCGGCCATAAGCGCCCGGCGCTTCTCCAGCGCGTCGGAGCGCCTGTAAGCCTGTTCGGCCTTGTCGCCCACGGCATGCGCAAGCGCCGCCTCCGCGACCTCGCGCGAGAAATGGGTCACGTCGCCCGTCCAGTCGCGAAACGAAGATCGGAAGCCGTGAACAGTCGCCTCGCCGGCTTCCATGCGGCGCAAAAGCGCGCCCACGGCGGACGGCGATGCATGCTTGCCGCGGTCGCGGCCGGGGAAGACAAATTCGTTTGTGCGGGCTGTGTGGAGCTTTTGCAGGATCGCAAGCGCCCGATCGGATAAGGGAGTGCGATGCTCGCGCTCGGCTTTCATGCGGCCGGCCGGAACGATCCAGACCTTCGCGTCAAAATCCACCTCAGACCAGGTGGCGCCCAGCGCCTCGCCGGCGCGCGCCGCCGTCAGAACGATGAATTCCAGCGCCAGAGCGGTCACGCTGTCCGTCTTGCGCAGCCGCTCCATGAACGCCGGCACGTCAGAGTAAGGCATAGCGTCGAAATGGCCGCGCGACCGCCTCTGCTCGCCGAGCATGATCGATAGAGGGCCGTGCCAGCGCGCCGGATTGTCTCCGGATCGCATGCCATGCGCGCCGGCGAAGTCTAGGACCGCTTCAATTCGACCGCGAACGCGCGACGCGGTTTCAGGCTTTTCGTTCCAGATCGGCGTGAGCACGGCGAGAACGGCCGCCGTGTCGATCTGATCGACGGGCTTTGATCGCAGCGGAGCCGCGTAAGTCGCCAAGGTGGTGCGCCACTGCGCCTGATGCTTGGCGTTGCGCCACCGCGCCGCCTTGGTCTTGATCACATCGTCGGCGACTTCGCCAAAGGTCTTCGTCTTCGCCGCAAGACGGCGCCCTTCGCGCTTCGACTCGATCGGGTTGACGCCATCGGCGACCATGGCGCGCGCATCCGCCGCTTTCTCGCGAGCCCGGGCAAGCGAAACGGCGATCACAGGTCCGAGCCCCGCATGAGTAGGACGCCCGCGCCAAGAGAACCTAAAAACCCATTTCTTCGCCCCGCTCGGCGAGACGACAAGATAGAGCCCGCCGCCGTCGCCATAGCGGCCCGGTTTCGCCGTCTCGACCTTTCGAGTTGTGAGCTTGTGCAGCCGTCGCGTCATGCGTCCGCCTCAGATCGGTGTTCAAGCAAGTGTTACTTGAAAACGCGGCTTATGGCAATCGCCTATGAACAGCGGCGGACGGATATAGATATTAAGCTACTGTTTTTGATAGATATGTTTGAATGCCGGCGATCTTACGCGAACATGAGTGAGGCGGAATGGTGGGGCGCGCGAAAGGGCCGCCGGTCGGTCAGTTCGCCTCCCGCAATCTGCCCCGCCACCGAATGAACCATGGAGACTTCGAGCAATTCCCGCGGCGTCAGCGGCGGCAGGATCGACGGCAGCCGCGCCGCGAGCATCGATTTTCCCGCGCCCGGAGGGCCGCTCATCAGAAGGTTGTGGCCCCCGGCGGCGGCGATTTCGAGCGCGCGCTTGGCGCTCTCCTGTCCCTTGATGTCGGAAAGGTCGGGTTGATCGGCGGCGAGCCTGCGCACCGCCGGCTCAGGCCGGGCGAGCACCTGCGCGCCCTTGATGTGATTGACGAGCTGGATGAGCGAGCGCGGCGCGATCACCTCCATATCGCTCGATGCCCAGGCCGCTTCCGGCCCGCATTCGCTCGGACAGATCAGTCCCAAGCCCCGCGCGTTGGCGGCCACCGCCGCCGGCAGGACGCCCGCCGTCGGCGTCAGCGTTCCGTCGAGCGCAAGTTCGCCAAGCACGACGAATCCTTCGAGCGCATCGGAGGGAATGGCTCCAATAGCGGCCATCACGCCAAGCGCGATCGGCACGTCATAATGGCTTCCCTCTTTGGGCATGTCGGCGGGGGCGAGATTGACGGTGATTCTTTTCGCCGTCAGCGCCAGTCCGGACGCGATCAGCGCCGCCCGCACCCGCTCGCGCGACTCGGCGACGGCCTTATCGGCGAGGCCGACGACGTTGAAGACGACCGCGCCGCTCGAAATCTGCACTTGGACGTCGACGGGACGGGCCTCGACGCCTTCGAACGCGACCGTCGCCACCCTCACCGCCATCGCGCGCTCCCGAGAAATTCTTGTGCGGAAATGATCGTCGACAGCTTAACTGCCGCGCGAATTCAGCGCAAGAACATTATATGAACATCGCCGCGCCAGCACTACCTAAATCGCAGATTGCAATTGCCAAGTTTCGGTTCACGCGAAGATATTCTGAAGGCGCGGCGCGCCAGCCGCGCGTTAATCCGGTTTAAGGAGGAGATTGGAGATGAAATTGAGGACGGGTCTCGCGCTGGTTTTCGCGGCCGCTATGGCCGCGCCGGCCTACGCCGCCATGCCGCTCGCGCCAAGTCAGACGGCGGGCGCGCCGATCGTGCAAGTTTATGGCGGTTGCGGGCCCTACGGCCATCGCGGTCCCCATGGCGGCTGCCGCTGGGGCGGACAGTGGGGTGGATACGGCGTCGGTCGCGCCTGCCCGCCCGGCTTCCATCTCGGTCCCTACGGCCGCCGCTGCTGGCCGAACTAAGTTCAGCGAAGAGCCGGGGCGGCGAACCGTCCCGGCGCTTCGCCAGCGTCCTTTTCAAAACGCCGTCAGGGCTTTTGCCCGGCGGGGCGAAGTCCCGTCCCGCCTTTTGGCTGCGCCGCGGCGCTCGGGGCTGGCGCGTCGCTCGGCGCCACCGGCGCCGAAGATCCCAGCGAAACCGAGAGGCCGAACAGCTTCCACTGGCCCTGGACCGGCGCATAGAGCAGTTCGAACCGGATCTGCGTCGGCACCGACGGGAAGAACCCCGCCATGTGCATCATTCCGCTCTCGATTTGCGGCAGGAGGCTGAGCTGCGGCTCGAGCACGGCCACGCCAGAGAGATCGAGATTGTCCTTTCTCTGAGAGGCAAAGATCTCGGCGAGGCGCGCCGCCGTATTGCCTTGGAACGCCGGCGCGCCAAGATCGCGCAGAACCGTATAGTTGCCGGTCTTGTTGGCCTGATCGAGCGCGAGCAGTGTCGAACGGATTAAGATCAAGACCCCGTTCTTGTCGATATCGGCGGGCTTGGGCGCCTGCGCAGGCCTGGCTGGGCTCGGCTTAGGCGATTGCGCCGAAGCCATCGTCGGAAAAAAACTCGCGGCCACAAGGGCCGCGAGCATTATGTGCTTGATCTTCACGATCATGATCACCAGGCCAGGGTCACGCCCGCACGACCGGCGACGCCGCCGTATTTCAGGCCCGCGCCGACGCCGGCATTGACCACCATCCAGTCGTTCACGCGCAGCTGCGCCTGAGCGGCGAGGCCGTACTGGCCACGGAAGGTGCCGAAGTTGCCGGTGACCGAGAACCATTTGTGGTCCGGCAGGTAGCTGGCGCCGCCGAGCGCGACGGCGACCGCCGAGCCCTCGTAACCGCGTTGCACCGATCTTCCGAGGTCATACACGCTCTGCGACAGGCCCAGAACGCCGGCCTGGAGACCGGCGATGTCCTGCGGACCGAAGGCGGAAGTCGCGAGATGACCCTGGGCATCCGTGGTGGTGAACTTGGTCACGCCAACCTGCGAGGCCAAGCTCGCGGCAGACGTGATGCCCGGCGCTTGGTAGGTATTGGCCGCCGTCCCGAGCACGATCTGGCCCGGAGCGCTGGCGACTGCGCCGGCGCCGATCGCCGTCGAGCCGAAGAATGCAGCCGAGGAGCCAGCGCCGACCGCCGTGGAGGCGGCCCCGGTCGCGGAAGCCAGAGTGCCGGTTGCAGTCGAGAGCGCGCCGGAGGCCGTAGAGCCGGAGCCCGTCGCCGTCGATCCAGCTCCGCTGGCGGTCGAAAGCGTGCCTGTCGCCGTTCCTGCGTCGCCGCTCGCCGTCGCCAAGGCGCCCGAAGCCGTCGAGCCGATGCCAGAAGCTGTAGCGCCCGGACCGAAGGCCGCGGATCCCAGGGCCGTCGCAGTCGCCGCAGCGCCGACAGCCGCGGAGCCGACGCCGCTGGACACGGTGCCCGTGCCGAGCGCCACCGAGCCGAGGCCGGACGCCGCCGCTCCGGCGGTGCCAAGCAGCGAGTCGCCGCCGATGGCCACCGAGCTCACGCCCGTCGCGCTGGCGCCCGGTCCACCGAAGCTGGTGCCCCCGAGAGCCGTCGCCGACTTGGCGGTCGCAACTGCGCCCGCGGTCTTGCCGGTCGCGCTGCCGCCGATCGCCGTCGAGCCGGCGGCGGAAGCCGTCGTCTGCGAGCCGATCGAAGTCGCCGCCTTGCCGGAAGCAACCGCGCCTGGCGAACCAGCCGGGTTCAGCACGCCGCCGATGGCGATAGAGGCCTCGCCGGTCGCCTGAGCGCCCTTGTCAATCAAGCCGCCGGCGCCGATCGCCGTAGAGAACAGCCCGGTCGCCGCAGCCGCCTGGCCAGCCGACGGACCGCCGCCGATAGCGGTGCCACCGAAGGCCGTAGCCGTCGAGAAGCCGCCCACTGCGGTTGATGCCGTATCGGTCGCCGTCGCGCCCTTACCATAAGCGGCAGAGGAGGCGCCGGTCGCAGTGGACTTGTCGCCCACAGCCGTGCCGCCCTGCGAAGCCGTGGCGCCGGCGCCGATCGCAACCGAGTCGGTCGCCAGAGCGCCCGTGCCGATCGCGATGGTGTCGGTGCCGGTCGAAGCGGAGCCGACGCCGATGGCGATGCTGCGCGGGCCAGAAGCCAAAGCGCCGGCAAGAACGCCGTCAGAACCGCCGAGCGCCGTAGAAGCCAGCCCCGTGGCCGTCGCGCCGGCGAGACCGGGCGTGAAGGAGGAGCCGAGCGCCGTCGAGGAGTCGCCTGCCGCTTCGGTCAACGTGCCGACCGCGATGGAGCCCTTACCAGAAGAAATCGCCGCTTTAGTGCCGGCAGGGTTTTGCACGCTGCCGATGGCCACCGAACCTTCGCCGGTCGCCTGCGGGCCCTTGTCGATGAAGCCGCCCGTGCCGATCGCCGTCGAGAACAGGCCAGTCGCCGCGGGGCCTTGGCCGGCAAACGGACCAGAGCCCACCGCGAGCGAGCCGGTGCCGGACGCCGTGGAGAATGCGCCGGTGGCGGTTCCCCATGAGCCGGTCGCCGTAGCGCCCTTGCCGAAAGCTGAAGACGGTTGCGCGCCGGTCGCCGTGGTGGCGTCGCCCACCGCCGTGCCGCCGCCCGAAGCGGTCGCGCCGGCGCCAATCGCCACCGAGTCGGTCGCCGTCGCTTTCGTGCCGATCGCGATCGTGTCGGTGCCCGTCGCCGCGGCGCCCGTGCCGACAGCGATCGAACGAAGGCCCGACGCCAGTGCGCCGCGCGTCGTGCCGTCAGAGCCGCCAAGCGCCGTCGAGGCGACACCAGTGGCCTCCGCGCCGGCAAGGCCAGGCGTGCTGGAGGCGCCGATGGCGGTCGCGTCCTTGGCCGTGGCTTTCGTGAGAGTGCCAATGGCGATCGAACCCTGGCCAGACGCCACGGGAGCGAAGGTGCCGGCCGGGTCCTGCACGCTGCCGATTGCAATCGAGCCTTGGCCGGTCGCCTGTGGACCCTTGTCGATCAAGCCGCCGGAGCCGATTGCAGTCGCGAACAGACCGGTCGCCGTCGGACCTTTGCCAGCAGCAGGCCCAGCACCTACCGCAGTGGTTCCGAAGGCCGTGGCCTTGGCGAAGGGGCCGCAGGCCAGTTGGTTGGGAGAGGTGCCGAAGACGGTGCCGTCGTCCGCGCCGAACGTGCTAACGAACGGAAAAGCCAAGCTCGGGCTTAAGCAAGTCGCGGCGCTTGCAGAGGTCGGAGCGAAGGCGACGCCCATCGCCACGGCGGCGGAGCCGCCCATGAGGGCGCGACGAAGTGTGATGGAACCATTTTGGGGCTTGATGAGTTTCTGAGACAGATTGGTCATAGGTCAGTTCCCATTTCCTTGGACTGCGAAGAGCACCGAACCGCGATTTTTGCCGAGCCGCGGAGAAGTGGTCCCGATGAATAAAATTTATCCAGCCATGCACAGTCAACGAAGAACGCCCTGTTTGGCGCTCGCTTTGACCACATTTCGGCCAGCTGTGATAAATTGGAGACAGTGCGGGAGGCGCGCAGAAAAGCGCAACGAACTTGCCAGCTAATCGCAAATCATTGAAGTGAACGGCTCAACCCGCCGCACCATGAATGTGGCGTCGTAGAACTACGTAGGTCGACTCCTGACGGGCGGCTTGCCTTCTTTGAATATCGTTAACGAGCGACTCTTGCGTTTGAAGGCGGTTAACAACCGATTCTCGACCGACGAGCGCGACGCGAATCTCGCGACATTGCAAATTCGCCGGGCCAAGTGGAGAATGAAACTCCTTTAGGCTCTGGAATCTTGCTTATGACGACTCACTTCGGCACGGCCGTGCAGGCCGCCATTGCGCGCAACGCCGCTTCTTACGACGATCTTCCTTACGTCTCGCATCCTTTTCCGCAGACGCATCCGGCGCGGCTCGGCGCAATCGCCCGCATCTTCAAACTGCAGGCGGCCGACCTTTCGCGCGCTCGGGTTTTGGAACTCGGCTGCGCGGCCGGCGGCAATCTCATTCCACTCGCGGCCCGTCACCCCGACGCTTATTTTCTCGGCGTCGACCTATCGCAGCGGCAGATCGACGAGGGCCAGCAGCGAGTCGCCGCCCTTGGACTCTCCAACATCAATCTGCGCCGCCAGAGCCTGACCGACCTTCGCTCCAAGGACGGCGGCTTCGACTATATTATCTGTCACGGCGTCTACAGCTGGGTGCCGGAGCAGGTACGCGACGCGATTCTCCGAATCGCGCGCGAGAATCTCACGCCGAACGGAGTCGCCTTCATCAGCTACAATGTACAGCCCGGATGGCGGCTGCGGCAGACGCTGCGCGACGCCCTCGCGCTGCACGTCGGCCCGCATGGCTCGCTAAGCGAGCGCGTGGCCCGCGCCAGAGAAATGCTGTCCTTTCTAGAACAGAATACGCTGGAGGATACGACGTGGGGCCGGATTTTCCGAGCCGAAGCCGCCCATCTGAGGACGACCGACGACTCTTACATTGGTCATGAATTCCTCGAAGACTGCAATGAGCCCTGCAGTTTCTCGGAATTCATGACGAGCGCGGGAGGACGCGGACTCGCCTATCTAGGCGAGGCGGGCCTCTCCACCATGATGCCCGAGAACATGAATCCGGCCGCAGCGCCCTTACTGCGCGCGCTCGCCGGCGAGAATCAGGTCTCCCTCGAGCAGCACATGGACATTTTTACGGGCCGTACCTTCCGCCAGACCCTGCTTATTCACAAGGAGCGGGAAGGCAAATGTGTGCGCAAGCTGATGCCGGAAGCGCTTGAGGGTCTGCATTTCCTCGCCCGGCCGGATTTCGGCTTTTCTCGAGAACAAGACGGAAAGGCCATCTTTGCCGATACGGCTGGCTCCTGGTTCTCCACTCCCGAGGCCGACGTGCGCAAGGCCATCGAAGCGCTTGTCGCGAGGCTGCCTGACTCGAGTTCAATCGATGAGATCGTCGCGGCCATGGAAGTGCGCGGCGCATCGGTCGACGGGGCGATGCGAACCAAGCTCGCCGACGCGCTTCTGCGCATGGCGCTTGTCGGACTCTTAACCCCTTCCACGGAGCCCGTGCGGATCGCGCGATCCCTCTCGGCGAAGCCGATGGCCTGCCCCATGCTGCGCGCCGACGCGGCCGCCGGCGTGTTGCACTCGGCCAATCTGCGTCACGAGCCGATTCGGCTCGATATCGTCGCCCAGGTGGTGACGCCGCTGCTCGACGGCAGCAACGACCGCGACGGCCTGATCGCCGCGACAATCGCCGCGGCGGACGCGGGGCGCGTGACATTCCAGCGGGCCGGCCAGACAGTGGAGGAGCCGGCGGATATCGCCGTCTGCGCCGCCGAGCATGTCGATCGCGTGCTCGGCCACCTTCAGAGCAACGCCTGCCTCGTCGCCTGAGGACCGCCTCCAAGGTCGAGGGCGGATCAGCCGCGCCTCGACTGCGCCATCAGGCGGGGCGGCGGGCGACCACTCCGGTTTCCTCGGGCGAAGCGGCGCCTTCCGCCTGTTCATTCGAGAGCAGCGTCGCAATCCACCGGACGCTTGGAAAATGCTGACAGAGGATGATCAGCGCCGAGGTCAGCGGAACGGCGATAAAGGCGCCGGCGATTCCCCATACCCAGGTCCAGACAAGGAGTGAAACAATAATCGCCAGCGGCGTCAGCGACAATCGCTGGCCCTCAAGCATAGGGGTGATGACATTGCTGATCACGATCTGAATCGCCGTAAAGCCCAGGAAGGCGATCGTCGGCATCGTCCAGCCATCGTATTGCATGAACGCATAAAGCGTCGGCGGCAGAATGCCGATGATATTGCCGATCACCGGAACGTAATTGAGCAGGAAATTCAGCAGCGCCCAGACCATCGCCAGATCCAGGCCGAGAATCAGCGACCAGACCAGAGTCGCCACGCCGGTGATCGTGCTGGTCAGGGTGGCCACCCAGAGATACTGGCGGATCTTCACGGCGGTCGAGTCGACGGCGTCGACGAGTTCGCGTCTTTCACGCCCGCCGAGTTGCTGTCCGATTTTCTTGCGCAGCAACGTAACTTCAGGAAGACCGAAGGCGACGAGCACGCCAATGACGCCGATATAGGCAATGACATTGTAAACGCTCGTGAGCGCCTGTTGTGCGAAGTCGATCATCCGACCGTAGCCGCCGACTCCGCCGATCGAGCCGCCCCAGCCCTGCACCCAAGCGGAGATCCTTTCGTAGAGTTGCTGCAGCTTTTCAGAATTTTCGCCAAAAGCCTGCCCGATCTGAGCGACGGAAAAGGAAATGGCGCCGGCGAAAGAAGCCAGCACGGCGAGCAGCGCCAAAATCGTGCCGATGTTGCTGAACGTCTCCGGCACATAGCGCTGCAGCCATGGTTTGACCGGCCAGACAGCGGCGATCACCACAAAGGCCGCCGCGAGCGGCATCGTCACGGCGTAGGTTTGTCTCAACGCAAAGGCGACGAGCAAGAAGGCGATGATCGCGAGCAGTCTCGTCTGCGTGACCTGTTGCGTTTGCTGCGAGTGATCCATTCCGCTCTCCACAGGTTCATGCAAAGCAAAGCGGCAGCAGAGGATCGCCTAGCTGCCGTGAAACAATTGGCCGGCTCCAGTCGGCGTCGCCGCCTGCTCGCGTCTCTGCTTGCGGGACGCCGGAGCCTCGTTGGGAGGCGGCCAGCCTTCGCGCTGACGCCCGCGTTCCCCGTCTGTTTCCTCAGTCTGATCGTGGAAGAGGATTTGATAGGTCGGGAACGGCATGTCGACGCCGGCCGCCGTCAACGCCGGCGCAATGGCGCGATAGACTTCGTCGGTCGATTCGACGACCTCGCGCATGATCGTCGGCTGGATCCAGTAGCGGACCTCCAGATTGACGCCGAAATCGCCAAGGCCTTGGAACAGCACGACAGGTTTCGGCTCGTGCAGCACGCGGTCGACTTTCGCGATACTGGAAAGGATGACTGCGCCCGCCTTGTCGACTTCGTCGCTCACGCCGATCGTGATCATGAGATGAATGCGCCGCGCCTCATAGGCGGTATTGACCACGACTCGATTGGTATAAAGCTCGCTGTTCGGAATCACGACGCGGCGACTGTCATAGGTGCGCAGCAGAGTCGCGCGGATTTGAATGTCCTCGACGGTTCCCTCATGCGGGCCGCTGACGATCTGATCGCCGATATGGAATGGCCGCGTCACCAGCAAGAGTATGCCGGCGAGCATATTCTGGAATATGTCCTTCGCCGCGAAGCCGACGGCCACGCTGCCAATGCCGAGGGCGCCAAACACGGAAGCGGCGTCGAGCGAAGGAAGCACGACGGACAGGGCGATGATGGCGCCGATCAGGTTAACGGCGCCGCGCCCCAGCCTGGAGAAAATCTTGACGATGTGGCGAGGCTGTCCCGAACGGGTCGCGACCCTTGCGACGCCGCGTCCGACGCCCAGGGCGAACAGGTAAACGATGAAATAGACCAAGAGTCCGAACGCAAGGTTCGGCAGAATTGCGACGAACCCCTGCCAAATGTTCTGAAGCCGCTCCCAGGCTGCGTCCAACTGAAACTCCATTGTTCAGTCCCGTTTCGTCAGGCGATAGAACCCCGAGACGTCCTCGATGTTCCTCGGCGCCGCCGACGCGGTTCCCCAGCCGCCATCGCGCCTGCGCTTCTGCGTGAGCGAAACCGCGACGCGGCTGTAAATTCTATGAGCTCGGATCTTTGTTCACGCGGGAATCTTTGTTCGCGCGCGAATCATCGTCGAGCAGCACGCTGTTCTCGAGCGGCGTGACCACTCTGAGCGTCACAAAAGTGAAAGCCGCGATCACAACCGCAACGTCGTAGCTGCCGAGACCGACCGCGGAGCCCACAGCGCCTGTGGCCCACAGGCTCGCCGCTGTCGCCGTTCCCTTGACCATGGAGCCCTGCTTGAGAATGGCGCCGCCGCCGATGAAACCAATTCCGGTGATGATGCCTTGGATGATTCTCGCCATGGCGTCAGGCGAATTCGCCATGTACTGCTCAGCCGCCTGGACAAATCCGCAGGAGGCGAGAGCGACGAGCGGAAATGTGCGGAGCCCTGCGCTGCGCTCCTGTCGCTCCCGATCCCAGCCGATCGGCAATGCGAGCGCATAGGCGGCGGCAAGCGCCGCGAGATGGGGAAGTATCTGAAATTTGTCCACGTCTACGCCGCTGGCTGCCCCAAGTTACACACAGTAGGCGACGAGGCAGACGTTTCAATAGCCGCAGCAAGCTCTGGATTGACCGGCGCGCTGGCCAATATGGTCCCCTATTCGCAACTCGCACCAATGAAGCGATGAGCAGAGCGAAATTGGCGATTGCATCGACGGCGGACGGCGCGCTCCCCGCCCAATCCGCATGGGAGCCGCGGTCGAAGATCGTCGTCGCGGGGGTTGTCGTCTGCGCGGTTGCGCTTGTCGCTTACGCGGGTCCGGGCCTCGGGCCTCGGGCGTCGCACATGGCGACGCATATTTTGCTGATGAGCGCGCTCGCGCCTTTTCTGGCTGTGCTGGGGATGGGTTTCACATCGGCGCCGGTCCTCGCGACCGGTCGCGCCTTGGCGGTCGTCACCGCAGCGCAGCTTGCCCTGCTCTATGCGTGGCATGCGCCGGGGGCGTCGGCCTATGTCGAGCGACATCCAACCGCGCATCTCCTGATGCACGCGTCTCTGCTGGCGGCCGCTCTGCTGTTCTGGCTGGCGATTCTCGGCGATACGGGCGTCGCGCGCTGGCGCGGCGTCGCCGCTCTGGCGATCACCGGCAAGCTTGCCTGCCTTCTCGGCGTGCTTCTCGTGTTCGCGCCGCGGGTTCTCGACACAAGCGCTGCGAGTTGGGGAGCGACCACAGAGACAATGTTGGCGGATCAGCGCCTTGCCGGTTTGCTGATGCTGGCGGCCTGCCCTGCAAGCTATGTCCTCTCCGGCGTTTGGATCGCTTCCCAGTGGCTGCTTGCTTTGGAGGACGATCGCTTGCGCGCGCGGTCCGATCGTCCGCACGGCGCCTAGAGCGCCGCCTCGATGCCTGAACGCCAAAGCGACCCGAAGCGCCTACCAAACGAAACGCCGCGGCCGCCAGGCGAACTTGAAGAGCTTGAGCGCGTCTGGGCCTATCCGCCAGGGTGGCGAAAAATCAGCGAGATCAACAACAGTCTCGTTGGCGTCATCTATATCGGCGCGGCCTTTCTGTTCTTTCTGCTCGCCGGCGTGCTGGCGCTGATCATGCGCGTCCAACTTTCGCACGGCGACAATCGTTTCATCGGACAGGATCTCTACAACCAGATCTTTACCGTGCATGGCACGACGATGATGTTCCTTTTCGCCGTGCCAGCGATGGAGGCGCTGAGCGTCATCCTGCTGCCGCAGATGCTGGCCGCGCGCGACCTGCCCTTTCCAAGGCTCAGCGCCTTCGCCGTCTGGGCCTATGTCATCGGCGGCCTCGTGTTCTTCTCGACGATCTTCTACGGCCTTTCGCCGAGCGGCGGCTGGTTCATGTATCCGCCGCTGACGCTGACGAAATTTTCGCCTGGAGATAACGCCGATTTCTGGCTGCTCGGCATCGGCTTCATCGAAATATCCGCGATCGCGGGCGCCATCGAAATCATCGTCGGGATGCTGCGCACGCGGCCGCCGGGGATGACGCTCGACAAGATGCCGCTCTTTGGCTGGTCGATGCTGGTCTTTGCGGCGATGATCGTCTTCGCCTTCCCCGCCGTGATCCTCGCGACCATGATGCTCGAGATCGAGCGGTCCTTCGGCTGGCCGTTCTTCACGGCGGCGCAGGGCGGCGATCCGCTGCTGTGGCAGCACCTCTTCTGGTTCTTCGGGCACCCGGAGGTCTACATCATCTTTCTCCCGGCGGCCGGTCTCGTCTCGATGATCGTGCCGACAATGGCGCAACGGCCGCTCGTCGGTTACCGGCTCATTGTCGTCGCGCTGATCGCCACGGGCTTCTTCAGCTTCGGCCTGTGGGTGCATCACATGTTCAGCACCGGCATTCCGGCGCTGAGCCTCGGCTTCTTCTCGGCCGCGAGCATGGCGGTCGCCGTGCCTTCCGGCATTCAGGTCTTCTCATGGATCGCGACCATCGCCTCGGCGCGCGATCGATTCAGACTCACCACGCCGTCGCTGTTCATCCTCGGATTTCTTTTCATCTTCGCGGTCGGAGGTCTGACGGGCGTCATGGTGGCGGTCGTTCCGTTCGATCTCCAGGCGCATGACAGCTATTTCGTCGTCGCGCATTTCCATTACGTCCTCGTCGGCGGCATGGTGTTTCCGCTCTTTGCGACCTTCTACTACTGGGATCCGATGATCAGCCGGAACCGGCTTTCGGAACGCCTTGGGCGCTACGTGTTCTGGCTGATGTTCGTGGGCTTCAACGTCGCCTTTTTCCCCATGCACATCTCTGGTCTCCTCGGCATGCCGCGACGGGTTTGGACCTATCCAAGCGCCATGGGCTGGGACACGCTCAATATGATATCGACGATCGGCGCCTTCATTCTCGCGCTCGGCGTGCTGGTGTTCGTCGTCGATCTTTTTGTGCGTTTCCGACGCGATTGGGAGACGCAGAGAACGCAGACCAATCCATGGAACGCCGGAACGCTGGAGTGGCTGCCGAGCGATCTCTATTCGATGCGCAGCGTTCCGATCGTGACGAGTCGCTACCCTCTATGGGATCAGCCCAATCTCGCGAAGGACGTCGCGGCGGGGGCCTATTACCTGCCGAACGCCGCAACCGGACGTCGCGAGACGATCGTCACCTCGCCCATTGAGGGCCGACCGGAATATCTCCTTGAAATGCCGGGGCCCGGCTGGGCGCATATGTTCTCCGCGGTCTTTACAGCCGCTTTCTTTCTGTTGCTGACGGTGAAGGCCATTGTGATCGCGCTTGTCTGCGGCGCAGTGGCCATCTTCGCCACGCTCGTCTGGTGCTGGCAGCTCGACCCGCCGCCGCGCGGACGCGTCGAAATCGGCGGCGGGATCAGTCTGCCCACCTATATGTCCGGACCTTCGTCGCATGCCTGGTGGGCGATGATCGTGCTGATCCTCGTCGCCGGCTCGCTCTACATCGCCTTCGTCTTCTCCTACCTCTATCTTTGGACCGTTAGCCCGGGGGTTTGGCCCATCGCGGGCTCTTCGCCGCTTCCGGACCTGCGCTGGGCGGCGAGCGGCGCATCGCTGATGCTTCTCAGCATTCTTGCGTTCTGGATGGCGGACCATGCGCTTCCAAAGCCCGGTTCGATCGGCCTTGCAGCAGCGCTTCTGATGATCGCCGGCGCCTTGTGCCTCATCGCCGGCGTCGGGATAGAGGGCTATGCGCAATGGCGATCCGGCCTGCGGCCCGGGGAAAACTCCTACGGCGCCATGGTCTATTTGGAGATCGTCTTGACAGGTCAGCTCGTGGCGACTGTCGCGGTGATGACCGGATTCGCCTTGGCGCGTCTCTTCACGGGGAAACTCGATGCGCTGAGACGCGTATCATTCGAAAGCGCGGCGCTGCTGGCTTACTACACAGCCGCGCAAGGGCTCCTCGGATTTCTGCTGATTTATGGCTTTCCACGAATGCTGGAGTAGACGATGTCGCGCGCAAGCAAGGCTGAGCATCCTCGCTGGTCTCTGACGACGATTATCGCCTTTCTACTCGCCGGTCCCATCGTCTGGGGCCTGCATTTCCTTTTTGTCTATGGCGGGCACACGCTGATGTGCGTGCTCGGCTGGTCCAGCGAGCCGCAGATCATACGGGTAAGTGTGATTTTGGCGGGCGGCGCAGCCCTGGCGCTTCTGGTTTTCCTCGGGCGCGCGGCGCGCCGTTGGCGTCGCTATGTGGTCGAGAGCGGCGGCGACTCGGCCGCGTCAGCGGAATTTCAAATGTATGCGACGTTGCTGCTGATCTTGCTGTCGAGCGCCGGCGTGTTGTGGTCGAGCCTTTCCGCTGTCTTTATCGCCCCCTGCCTGACGCTGCGATGACGTCGCGCGAGATCATAAAAATTACGGGAGGACGGCGCCGCGGGCGCTGCGCCTGAGCATGCCCGCGCTGACGCGCTGGCGGTTGCGCCAAAGGCGCGGAGCATCACGCGCGGTTTGCGCGCGCACCAAATTCTCAGGCCGAGCCGGACAGCCTATGCCGCTCGCGACCCTGCGGCGTCCAAGTTCTGGACTCTAGGCCGCAGGTTTCGCTTGTTCGGCGACTTTGACCGGCAGCTGCGTCCGAATCGCGTCGACGATCCTTTGAACCGAGGCGTCGGCCTCACTGGCGCGCTTTTCGGCCGCGACCGCCCGCTGCTCCATCGCCGCAAGTTCGGCCTGCCGCGCCGCGAGCTGCGACTGCACCCCCTCGAGATCTTTTCGCGTCTGGATGAGGGCCGCGGAGAGTTCGGCGGCTTCCGACTCCGATTTGCGCAGCGCGGCCTCGGCGCGATCGCCGCGATCTTCAGCGCGCTCCAGCTTTTCTCTCACGGCATTGGCGGCGCTATGCGCGCGCGCCACCGCCTGAGCGGACTGCTTTTCAAGCTCCTTGATCGCCGCGGCGGCCTGCGACACGAGGTCTAGCGCCGCAGTAGCGTCGTCAGTAGCGCGCGGCCGCTGACGGACAGGAAAGTTCGGGGCCGGCGGCCTGTTGTCCCCTCTCGGGATGATTTCGTCCATCACCTGATCCAGATCCAGCGAATCCATTTGCGCCTCCCGCCATCGCACGAGCTGGGTTGGGCCAGCCGTCTATCAGATTCCTATTATAGGCAAGAATCCGGCCAAATCTCGACCATTAAGTCAAGTTTTAACCATAACCAGCGGGGTAAGCGTTTTCTAGGACAGATCGGCCTCCAGGGGCCAATGCTTAAGCCACTAAGAGCGCCGATGCGACTGAAAACGTGCCTTGTTCACACAAATTCTGTGTAAGCGCTCAATATCACCGCGCAGCTGTAATAATTATGGCGCAATAGCCCAGGCACCTCACGCACGCTCCCCTACCAAAAGAGCTCGTCATGAATAGTTTGGTCGACTCCCCTATTTCCAAAGAGACAAAGCCGGCGCATTCGGCATCCGGGCGATTTATTCGTTTTTTCAATGAGGTGAACATCGCCGACGTGCCGCTGGTAGGCGGCAAGAACGCCTCGCTTGGCGAAATGTACCAGGAGCTGACGGCGAAGGGCATCCTGGTGCCCAATGGCTTCGCCGTCACCGCCGAAGCCTATCGCTATACGCTCGATGCAGCGGGCGTCTGGACCGCGCTAAAAGAGGCGCTCGAGGGATTGGACCCGTCTGACGTCGATGATCTCGCCAAGCGCGCCGCGCGCGCCCGCGACATCGTTTATGGCGCGCCGACGCCCCCGGATGTCGAGGCCGAAATCCGCACCGCCCTAGCCCGCCTCGCCGACGAATATGGAGCCGATTTGACGGTCGCGGTGCGTTCATCGGCGACGGCGGAAGATTTGCCGAGCGCGAGTTTCGCCGGACAACATGACACCTATCTCAATGTGCGCGGCCCCGCCGCCGTTCTCGACGCGATCCGTCATTGCTTTGCGAGCCTCTTCACCGACCGCGCCATCCGCTATCGCATCGACAACGGATTCGATCACTTCAAAGTGTTCAATTCCGTCGGCGTGATGAAAATGGTGCGCTCGGATTTGGCGGCGTCCGGCGTCATCTTCACGATCGACACCGAAAGCGGGTTCGAGGACGTTGTCTTCCTCACCGGCGCCTACGGCCTTGGCGAAAACGTCGTCCAGGGCGCGGTCGATCCCGACGAATTTTACGTCTTCAAGCCCACCTATCGGCAGGGCAAGCGCGCGATTTTGAAGCGCGCGCTCGGCGCCAAAAAAATCAGGATGGTGTTTTCGGATCGGGGCCGGGCGACGACGCGCAACATCCCCACCGACGCCAAGGAACGCGAGAAATTCTGCATCTCCGACGAAGAGGCGCTGACGCTGGCCGGCCAGGCGATCGAGATCGAAGAGCACTATAGCGCCAAAGCCGGCGCGCGCCGCCCGATGGACATCGAATGGGCCAAGGATGGCCTCGACGGGCAGCTTTACATCGTTCAGGCCCGTCCCGAAACCGTCGCGTCCCGCCGCGACCGAAACATCGCTGAAATCTACAAGGTGACGAAGCACGGCCCGGTGAAAGTCGAAGGACGCGCGGTCGGCGCAAAGATCGCCAGCGGCAAGGCGCGCGTGATCGAGAGCGCCAGTGAGCTTTCAACATTCGTTCCCGGCGAGATCCTAGTCGCCGATACGACGTCGCCCGACTGGGGCACGGTGATGAAATCGGCCGCGGCGATCGTGACGAACCGCGGCGGTCGCACGTGCCATGCGGCGATCGTCGCGCGCGAACTTGGCATTCCGGCAATCGTCGGCACGGACGCGGCGACGCGACTCATTCGCACCGGCGACATGATCTCGGTGAGCTGCGCCGAGGGCGACGTCGGAAAGGTCTACGAAGGGCCCATCGCCTTCGAGGTGGAGCGCGTCGATCTGTCGACTCTGACGAAACCCGCCACGCATGTGATGATGAATGTCGGCAATCCCGATATCGCCTTCGGCCTTGCGGCGTTGCCGAATGACGGCGTCGGCCTCGCGCGCATGGAGTTCATCATTGCGGACTCGATCAAGGCGCATCCGATGGCGCTCGTTCACCCGGAGCGGCTCGGCGCGCGCGAACGCGCCGAGATTGCAAGACTGACCGCAAATTATGCCAGCCCCAGCGAATACTTCGTGAAGCGCCTGTCGGAAGGCGTCGGCACGATCGCCGCGGCGTTTTATCCAAAGCCGGTCGTCGTGCGCATGTCCGACTTCAAGAGCAATGAATATGCCTCATTGCTCGGCGGAGAGGTTTTCGAAATGCAGGAAGCCAATCCGATGATCGGGTTTCGCGGCGCATCGCGCTATGCCCACCCTGCTTACCGGGAAGGTTTCGCGCTCGAATGCGCCGCAATGACCCGCGTGCGCGACGAGATGGGCTTGCCGAACGTCAAGCTGATGATTCCCTTCTGCCGCCGGATCGAAGAAGCGGAAAAGGTCATTTCGCTGATGCGCGAACTCGGTCTCGAACGCGGCAAGGACGGTCTCGAGATCTACGTGATGTGCGAAATTCCAAACAACGTCATGTTGGTCGATCAATTCGCCAAGCACTTCGACGGCTTTTCGATCGGCTCGAACGATCTGACGCAACTGACGCTTGGCGTCGACCGCGACTCCGAAATCGTCGCCTTCGACTTCGACGAGCGGGACGAGGGCGTCAAGGAGATCATTCGTTTGGCGGTCGAAGGGGCGAAGCGCAACGGTCGGCACTGCGGCATTTGCGGCCAGGCGCCCTCGGATTATCCTGAAATCGCCGAGTTCCTCGTGCGCTTGGGAATCGATTCGATCAGCCTCAATCCCGACACGGTTCTGCAGACCACAAGACGCATCGTCGACATGGAAAAGCGTCTCGGTCGAGAGCCGAGACAGACGGATTGACCTGCCCAGCGCGTCTTCAGAATCATTGAGATTGCATTCACCCTCGGCCGCCCGCGTGAGGCGTGGACCGACTGTGGCGCGCGTCGCCGAATAAAGGAAAACGAGATGAGCGCAGCCGCCAACCGGAAAATCCTCGCGACGATGGCTCCAGCGGCCGGACTTGTGGGAGTCGCCGCGGCGCTGCATTTTGCGCAAGCCGGACCCATCGTCAATTTCATCGCCGCGGCTTTGGCCCTGGCGAGCGTCGCGCATGTGATTGGCGAAGCCACCGATCAGCTTGGCAATCACCTCTCGCCGGCCGCGACCGGCATTGTTCAGTCGGCGGTCGGCAATCTTCCCGAATTGTTCGTCTGCATCTTCGCGCTGCGGGCCGGGTTGCTGACTGTCGTGCAGGCTTCGCTGATCGGCTCCATTCTGTCGAACGCGCTTCTCGTCCTGGGCCTCGCTTTTATCGCCGGCGGCTGGAGGCGCGGCGTTCTTCACTTCGAAAGTCAGACGCCGCGAATGATCGCGACGCTGCTTCTGCTGGCGGTGTCGGCGTTGGTGCTGCCGACGCTCGCGCAGGAGTTGCACCTGCCGAGCGGCGCCCATGAGCAGGAGCTCGCCGTCGTCTGCGCGATTGTGCTTCTTTTCGTTTTCGTTGTGCTCACCCAGGCGATGCTCAGTCAGGGGCAGCGCGCGCTGCCGGCTGAAGCGCATGCGCGCCAGCATGCATGGTCGCTCGGCGCCGCGATCGCCGTTCTCGCCGCCTGTGGCGCCGCCGCCGCCTTCGTCTCGGACTGGTTCGTCGACGCGCTCGGTCCAGCGATTGAAATCTTGGGCATCAGCGAGGCTTTTTCCGGGCTCGTCATCGTCGCCATCGCCGGCAACGCCGTCGAAAATGTCGTGGGCGTTCGGCTCGCGGCTCAGGGCAAGGCCGACCTCGCGGTCAGCGTCATTCTGAACTCGGCGCTTCAGGTCGCCGTGGCGCTGATTCCGATTCTGGTCCTCGTCAGCTTTGCGATGGGCGGCGCGGCGCCGTTCACGCTCGCCATTCCGCCAATTCTTGCGGCGGCGCTGTTTCTTTCGGTGTTGGTGGTCACAGTGGTCACCGTCGACGGCCGGGCGGACATGGTCGACGGGGCCGCGCTTGTCGGTCTTTACGTCATCATCGCCGCGATCTTCTGGTGGGGTTAGCCCGTCCCTGGCGACAACGTGACATCTTTCTCAATTCTACGCCTTTTCCGACCTCGAAGGGATGAGCGCAGTCGCTCTCGCCCTATATCTCTCGCCCTGAAGGCGCCGCGGAGCCCATATGGCCTAGCGCCGTGCGGGAAGACAGATCGCGGCGGTGGGAGGGACTCATGAAAACAACAATAGCGATCGTCGTCGCTGGCGCGCTCGCCTGCGGCGGAGCGGCCCAGGGCGGCGCAGTCGAAGCGCATCGCGCATTTCTTCCGCAGAACATGCAATGGGAGGCAGCGCCGAGCTCGCTGCCGGGCGGCGCCGAAATGGCGGTGCTGTACGGAGATCCAAGCCGAGAAGGCGACTTCGTCGTCAGGATCAAAGCGCCCAAAGGCTACCGCGTCCCGCCACACACGCATTCCAAGCCCGAACTCGTCACGATCATCTCCGGCGCATTCAGTTTCGGTCGAGGGCAGGCGGCCGACCGCGCCACGGTCGAAAAGCTGCCGGCGGGAAGCTTCATTTCAATGCCTGCCGGCGTGCTGCATTATGTTTTCGTCGACGAGGACTCAGTGCTCCAGATCAACGCAACCGGTCCTTGGCAGATCGACTATTACGATCCGAAAGACGACCCGCGACTGAATATCGCGCCTGCGGGAACGCCTGGGCGCTAAGCGGAAACACGCGTCAAAGAAACGGCTCGCGCCTTTACATCCGAGGTCGCGAGCCGTTCCATTTAGGGCTACCGCCGATGGCGGCCGCCTCTCGGTAAAAACGTAGGCCCAGGGCGCCTGAAAGCAAGCAGGGCCATTGCGCGCCCTCTGATCGCTCCGGCGCGACGCCGCGTCCGGTCGGCTCAGCTGGGCGCAATATAACTTGCGACTGCCCAAGGGTTTCCCTGCGGGGTTACTTTTTGTATTTTTCGCCATTAAAGTCCCGGCGCGCGGCTAAGTTCCGCACCCATCAATTGGAGTTCAATAATGTCTCATTCCTCGCTCGGCCGCGCGATGTGCGCGATGTCTTTCATCGCGCTGTCGTCCAGCGCCGCCATGGCCCAGTCGGTGCAAGTCGGCACCCTTCTCTGCCATGTTTCCGGCGGCGTCGGCATGATCATCATGGAGAATCAGGCGCTCGACTGCGTCTACACGGACGCCAAAGGCAGCCCGCCCCAGCATTACATCGGCAGGCTGACCAATGTCGGCGCTAATATCGGCATCAGCGGTCCGGGTCAGATGATTTGGACGGTTCTCGCGGCCACGAACAGCGTGGCGCCTGGCGCGCTGGCAGGAGACTATGTCGGCGCGGAAGGGTCGGTCGCCGTCGGCGCCGGCGCCGGCGGCGCGGTCCTTGTGGGCGGCTCGAACAAGACCATCTCGCTGCAGCCCGTGTCCGTCTCCCTTGGCACCGGCCTCAATGTTTCCGCCGGCATCGGCAACGTCAGCCTGCAATATATGCCGGTGACGCCGCCGCCCCCGCCGCCGCCCGCCCCGAAGAAGACCCGCGCGCACCGGTAATCTTTGACGACGCAACGGACGACAACGGGCGCGCCGCCGGCGCGCCCGTTTTTTTGCGCCTGCGATTTACTTCGCGTGCGGCGTTCCGAGATAGGGGAATTCTTTCAGAGTGTCGGTATGCGGCTCCAGCCCGTCCGGCGGGATGTCGCCCTTCGAGAGAAAGGACAACCGGAAATTGATGACATCGTCGGCGAAGGTGCGGCCATTGGGATAGCCCGCGGGCTTGGTGGGATCGAAGCTCAGCATATCGGGTAGAATGCCGTGCTCGTCGATCGCCGTAATCGCGTCGTCCCTCGTGTAGTCGCCGGTATGGCCCATCAGATGAATGAACAGCTCGAGCCAGCGCGCGCGGTCGTTCACAGGTTCGCTGGCGTTATATTCTTCCTTCGTTTCATCGGTATTGAAGAAGCTGCTGACCGACGGATGTCCGGCGCGATCGGCATGAATCAGCTTGCCGTCCTCGCGCACGCTGCACCGCCCCCAGATTCTGACCGCCGGATTGCCGCCAAGAGCGCTTGTCGGCATTTCGACGACCGTCGAAAGCACATTGGCTTCGGTGTTTGAATCCTTTCCCGTCCAGGGAGACTTGCCGCCCAGATGCGGCGCAGTGAAATTTCTGCCGCCGGACGTGTCGTACAAGGCCAGAATGCCGTCGTAGTCGAAAAAGAACGCGTCGCTGCGAACGCCTGTGAAGAAGGTGAAATCGCCTGCCCGCACGATGTTCGGCTTGGGCCCGAAGGAGACTTCCGCGCCGGAGACGATCTTCTCGCCCACAGGTTCGGGAGAATGCGACTCTGCGCCGCGCGCCAGGAAAACGTCAAAGGTCTGTCTGCCGTTTTCTTTGGGCGAGAACACATAGCTGATCGCAATGTCCGTCAGGCAATCTCCGTCATTATCGATGTTGAGCCGGTAGATGGCGTCGGGATGAAATTCATCGCAAGCGGGATTGGCGTTGAGGATGATCGCCGACCGAGTCGGATCGCTTGGAGACTGAAAGGCGTAGAGATCGCAGAGATCCAACCTTTGATCGCCAAGCGGCGGACCGAGACTAAGGCCAGTAAAATGATTCGACACGTGTCGCCTCCTATAAAGACGTGGAGAGAATGTGCGGCTGATCGATGCAAGCGCCTGCCGGCGCACGCTATGTCGTGTTTGTTTCAACATCAAGATTGTTCGAAATCGCTTTATTCGCCGCGAATGAGTCTGATGATGCTCGAAAAATCGGCGCCGCCTTGGCCAGCAGACTGATGCCGCGCATAGAGCTGCGTCGCGGCGGCCCCGAGCGGCGAGGCCGCGCCGGCCTGCGCGGCGGCTTGCTGCGCGAGTCGCAAATCTTTCAGCATCAGGGCGGTCATGAAGCCCGGCCTATAGTCATTGTTCGCAGGCGAAGCAGGCGTCATCTCCGGCACGGGGCAATAGGTGGTGAGCGACCATGATTGGCCCGATGAGATCGACGCCGCGTCGAACAGCGCCCTGTGTGAGAGGCCCAGCTTTTCCGCGAGCACGAAAGCCTCGGCCGTCGCGATCATCGTGACGCCGAGCATGAGATTGTTGCAGATTTTCGCCGCCTGCCCCATGCCGGCGCCGCCGCAATGAAGCACATGCGCGCCCATATGTTCGAGGATCGGCCTCGCCGCCGCGAACGCCTCCGCCTCACCGCCGCACATGAAGGTCAGCGTCGCCGCTTTCGCGCCGGCGACGCCGCCCGACACCGGCGCGTCGACCGAGCGCGCACCGGCCTCCTGCGCCAGCCGATGCGCGGCGCGCGAGCTTTCGACGTCGATCGTGGAGCAATCGATGAGGAGTTTGCCGCGCGCTTGCGGCGCGATATCGCGCCAGACGGCAAGCGTCTGATCGCCGCTCTGCAGCATGGTGATCGCAACGTCAGCGCCGTCGATCGCATCGCGCAGGGAATTCGTCGCGGCGACGCCCTCCTGGGCGGCGGCTTCGACGAGCGATGCGTTAAGGTCGAAGCCTCGCGTCTCGACGCCGGCGCGCGCCAGCGCCGCCGCCATCGGACGACCCATGTTGCCCAGACCGATGAAAGCCGCGCGCATCATGGCTACGATAAGGTCGGCATGACGAAACTCGCGCCGGCTCTTATTCCGCCCGGCCAGCGCGATGCGACCGTCTTGGTCTTCGTGTAGAAGCGGATGGCGTCCGGCCCATGCTGATTGAGATCGCCGAACATCGAGCGCTTCCAGCCGCCGAAGGTGTAATAGGCCAGCGGCGTCGGGATCGGCACATTGACGCCGACCATGCCCACTTCGACGCGCGAGGCGAATTCGCGCGCGGCGTCGCCGTCGCTTGTATAGATCGCGACGCCATTGCCATATTCGTGATCATTGGCCAGCGACAGCGCCTCATCGAAGCTGCGCGCGCGCACCACGCAGAGCACCGGGCCGAAGATTTCCTCCTTGTAGATCCGCATCTCCGGGCGCACCTCGTCGAACAGACATCCGCCCATATAGAAGCCGTTCTCATAGCCTTGCATTTTGAAGCCGCGTCCGTCGACGCGGAGTTTGGCGCCCTCCCCGACGCCAAGCGCGACGTAATCCTTGACCCGCTCCAGATGCGCGCGCGTGATCAGCGGACCAAAGTCGGCGGAAGGATCGGTCGAAGGGCCGACGCGTAGATTTTCGACGCGAGGTTCGAGCCGAGCGATCAGCGCGTCGGCGGTTGCTTCCCCGACCGGCACGGCGACCGAGATCGCCATGCACCGCTCGCCGCCCGAGCCATAGGCGGCGCCGATCAGCGCGTCGACCGCCTGATCCATGTCGGCGTCGGGCATGATCACCATGTGGTTTTTCGCGCCGCCGAAGCACTGCACGCGTTTGCCGTGGGCGGCGCCATGCGCATAGACATATTCGGCGACCGGCGTCGAACCGACGAAGCCGATGGCCTTAACGTCAGGGTCTTCGAGCAGCGCGTCGACCGCTTCCTTGTCGCCGTTGACGACATTGAGCACGCCCGGCGGCAGGCCGGCTTCGAGCATCAGTTCGGCGAGAAACAAGGGCGCGCCAGGATCGCGTTCGGAGGGCTTCAGAATGAAGGAATTGCCGCAGGCGATCGCCGGGGCGAATTTCCACATCGGAATCATCACCGGAAAATTGAAGGGCGTAATGCCGGCGACGACGCCGAGCGGCTGGCGCATCGAATAGACGTCGAGGCCGGCCGCCGCGGAATCTGTAAATTCGCCCTTCAGCAGATGCGGAACGCCGATGCAAAATTCGGCGACCTCGACGCCGCGCTGGATCTCGCCCTGCGCGTCGGCAAGGGTCTTGCCGTGCTCGCGCGCGAGAATCGCCGCAAGCCTCTCCTTCTCGCGCCCGACGAGATCGACGAATTTCATCAGCACGCGGGCTCTACGCTGCGGATTGACCGCCGCCCATTCTCGCTGCGCCGCGGCGGCGTCGGCGATCGCCTCACGCACCTCATCGCGGCTGGCGAGCGGCACGCGCGAGATCGCCGCGCCCGTCATCGGCTCATAGGCCTTACTGAAACGGCCGGACCTTCCCTTGACCCGGCGCCCGCCGATAAAATGAGAAAGCTCTTCCATGTTCGCTCATCTAAGGCGCGTCCGGCCGTTGTCATCTCGCAAGACGAAACTGCGCGCCTATATGTTGGAGAGAGACGGCTTCCACGACGGACACCCGCGATGGGACTGCAGCTCACGAGCGAAAGCAAGAATCGATACGCGCAGGCGCCGCGACAGGCTGACTGGACGATCGATCAGAATTGGGCCTCCTACAGCGAGGAAGAGCACGATCGCTGGAACAGGCTGTTCGCCCGGCAGGCGAAGCTCTTGCCCGGCCGGGCCTGCGACGAGTTCCTGGAGGCGAAGCAACAGCTCGAACTGTCGCGCTCCGGCATCCCGGAGTTCGCCGATCTGAGCCGACGATTGGGGGCCATGACCGGCTGGAGCGTCGTTCCGGTGGCCGGGCTGATTCCCGATGACGCCTTCTTCGATCATCTCGCCAATCGGCGCTTTCCCGCCGGCGCGTTCATCCGGCCCGAGTCGGAACTTGAATATCTGCAGGAGCCCGACGTCTTCCATGACGTCTTCGGGCATGTGCCGCTCCTCGCCAATCCGACCTATGCGCGATTTCTGGAAGCCTACGGCAAGGGCGGGCGACGGGCGCTCGCGCGCGGGCAGCTGCATAATCTCGCGCGGCTTTACTGGTACACGATCGAGTTCGGCCTGGTCGAGACGCCGAAAGGGCTGCGCATTTTCGGGGCCGGAATCATGTCCTCGCCTTCGGAGACGATTTTTTCGCTGGAAGATTCCTCGCCGAACCGCGTCGCCTTCGACCTCGAACGCGTCATGCGAACGAATTACATCATCAGCGACTTCCAGCAGACATATTTCGTCATCGAAAGCTTCGAGAAGCTTCTCGCCGACGGTTATCAGGATTTTGAACCGATTTATGATCGCCTGCGCAACGCTTCTGACTTTGCGGCGCATGAGCTCGCGCCAGCAGACCGCATCATTTCGCGCGGCGATTTCCATTATTTTCGCGCCAAGCGCAGCGCTTAGGAGCCGCCCGCAAGTCCGTTTACCCGACTTGCGGATTTAATGTCGATCTCGGGAAGGCCCGGGATCGAAGGAGCCGTCTCGAAGCACGAGGGTAAGGAAAAATACGCGAAAGGGGGCTTCCTCGTCCTTCGAGACGCGTGCTTCGCACGCTCCTCAGGATGAGGAAGCCCTTCACCCGATCGCCCTGTTGACCCTACGGCTCCGAGTTGGCCACCTGTTGCTCGATGGCGCCGAAAATCGAGCGGCCATCGGCGGCGCGCATCTCGATGCGCACCACATCGCCAACCGTCAGAAATCGCGTGCGCGGCGCGCCTTCGAGAAGCTTCTCCACGACGCGCTGCTCGGCGATGCAGGAGTAGCCGTCTCCGCCCTGCGCAATCGGTCTGCCAGGACCGCCGTCGGCGTCCCGGTTGGAGATGGTGCCGGAGCCGATGATCGTTCCGGCGCTAAGCGCGCGCGTGCGCGCCGCATGCGCGATGAGACGTGGAAAGTCGAAGGTCATATCCTTTCCGGCGTCCGGCCGGCCGAGCGGCGCGCCATTGACGAAGGACAGCAGCCGCAGCGACAGCCGCTCGCCGTCCCAAGCGTCGCCAAGCTCGTCAGGCGTCACGGCGACCGGAGAAAAGGCGGACGCCGGCTTTGACTGGAAGAAACCGAAGCCTTTCGCAAGCTCTGGAGGGACCAGCCCGCGCAGAGTTATGTCGTTGACCAGCATGACGAGCCTGATGTGATCGCGCGCCTCCTGTGGCGTCACGCCCATCGGCACATCATCGGTGACGATGGCGACTTCGGCTTCAAGATCGAGATCGTGCTTTTCGTCGAGCAGGGGAATGGCCTCACGCGGGCCAAGGAAGACGTCGGAGCCTCCCTGATACATCAGAGGATCGCTCCAAAAACTCTCCGGCATCTCGGCGCCGCGCGACTTGCGAACGAGCGCGACATGATTGACGTATGCCGAGCCGTCCGCCCACTGATAGGCGCGCGGCAGCGGCGAGGCGCAATCCTGCTCACGAAAGGGAAAGCTTTCTCGAAGTCCGCATTCGAGCCGCGCCGCCAGCGCCCGCAGCTCCGGCGCCACGGCGTCCCAATCTTCGATCGCCGATTGCAGAGTGGGCGCGACGAAGCCCGCCGCGACAGCCCGCGTGAGATCGCGCGAGACGAGGATGAGGGCGCCGTCCCGTCGGCTCTTCAGGGAGGCGAGCTTCACGGTCCATTGCCGGTGAAATAGCGGCGCAAGTCCGACCAGCACTCAGCGTAATCTTGCTGCAGGGTTTCAAGCGACATGGCGAAAGAGGTCGGATAGAGCGGCAGTCGAGACTCGAACATAAAGGCGAGAGCGTCGTCGATCTTCACCGGGCCAAGATCGGCCTGAGAGGCCTGCTCAAAAGCCTCGGCGTCCGGTCCATGCGGCAGCATCGCATTGTGCAGCGACATGCCGCCGGGCTCAAAGCCGGACGGCTTTGCGTCGTAGCGTCCGTAAATCAAGCCCATGAACTCGCTCATAATGTTCAGATGATACCAGGGAGGCCGGAACGTATGTTCCGCAACTTGCCAACGCGGCGGAAAAATCGCGAAATCGACGTTGCCCACGCCGCTTTCATCTGAAGGAGAGGTCAAGACCGTAAATATCGATGGATCGGGATGATCGAACAGCACGGCGCCGACCGGACAGAACTTTCGCAGATCATATTTATAGGGCGCGTAATTCCCATGCCAGGCGACCACGTCGAGCGGCGAGTGGTCTATGTCGCAGCTATAGAAACTTCCGCCCCATTTGACGCTCAGACGGCAGGGCTTTTCCTTGTCTTCGAACGCGGCGGTCGGCCAAAAGAAGTCGCGCGCATTGGCGAGTCCATTCGCGCCGATCACGCCGCGATAAGGCAATGTAAACGGCGCGCCGTAGTTTTCACAGACATAGCCGCGAGACGGGCCCGCCGACAGCTCAACCCGAAATTTCACGCCGCGCGGAATGACGCATATCTCACTGGGAGAGCATTCGATGAGGCCGAACTCCGTGAAGATGCGCAGGTCGCCGAACTGCGGGACAATCAGCAACTCGCCGTCGGCGTTGTAGAAATAGTCGTCGGACATCGACCGTCCCGCGAGATAGAGATGCGCCGCCATGCCGACTCTCAGGCTGCAATCTCCCCCCGTCACGATCGTGCGCATGCCTTCGATGAAGGAGCCTGCGTCTTCTGGAACGTCGCTCGCGCCCCAGCGCAGCTGCCCGAGCGGCGCGTCAACATCGCGGCAGGGCGCGGTTTTCCAGTGGCGCCGCTCGATGTCCTTGGGGTTGCGGACGTGAAGGACGGAAGGTCGTATCCGGTAGAGCCAGGAGCGTTTGTTAAGATGGTTCGGCGCGGTGAAGGCGGAGCCGGACAATTGTTCGGCGTAAAGCCCGTAAGCGCACCGCTGCGGCGAGTTCTGCCCCATCGGCAACGCGCCGGGCAGAGCTTCGCTCTCGAACGCGTTGCCGAAGCCATGCAAATAGCGCGTGGGCGACATGCCTAACCTGCGGCCCGATTCAAAACGCCGCGGCGGATCTGATCCTCTTCGATCGATTCAAATAGCGCCCGGAAATTTCCTTCGCCGAAGCCTTCATCGCCCTTGCGCTGGATGAATTCGAAGAAGATGGGTCCAATGACCGTCTTGGAAAAAATCTGCAGCAGCAGACGGTGGGCCCCCGTCGTGAGGCCGTCGACGAGAATGCCGAGATCCTTTAGACGCTGCGTCGGCTCTCCGTGGCCAGGAAGCCGATGCTCCAGCGCGTCATAATAGGCGTCCGGCGGCGCCGGCATGAAATCGAGCCCGTTGCTCCGCATCGCGACGACGGTCTCATAAATATCCCCGCACGCGCAGGCGATGTGCTGAATGCCTTCACCCCTATATGCGTCCAGAAATTCCTCGATCTGGCTTTTTTCGTCGGCGCTTTCATTGATCGGGATGCGAATCTTGCCGCAGGGACTCGTCATGGCGCGAGAGCGCAAGCCCGTCATCTTGCCTTCAATGTCGAAGTAACGAATTTCGCGGAAATTGAAGATGCGCTCATACCATACCGCGAGCGCGTCCATGCGGCCGCGCCGAACATTGTGAGTCAGATGGTCGATATTGGTCAGCCCCACGCCTGTGGGATTGGGATCGCGCTCTCCGATCCACCGGAAGTCGATGTCCCAGATCGAGCCCTGATCGCCATATCGGTCGACAAGATAGATGAGCGAACCTCCGACGCCTTCGATGGCGGGAATGTTCAGCTCCATCGGGCCAACCCCGAAGGCGACAGGCTTGGCGCCCAGCGAGACGGCGCGGCGCATCGCTTTTGCGGCGTCGACGACGCGGAAGCCGATGCAGCACACCGAAGGGCCGTGGGCTTTCTGGAATTCGGCGGCGAAGCTGTGAGGCTCGGCGTTCAGCACATAATTCACTTCCCCCTGCCGATAGAGCGTCACGTCCTTGGAGCGATGACGCGCGACGGCGACGAAGCCCATCTTCTCGAACAGCGAGGCCAATTGCGCAGGATCGGGATGCGCGAATTCGACGAATTCGAATCCGTCGGTTCCCATCGGGTTTTCGGCGGGCGTTGCCGCGCCAAGCGTCGAGTCCATGAGCAGGGCCTATATACAGCTTTGGCTGACCTGCTATTTAGATATTGCGTTCCCGATCAGGTTAAAGGCCCATGATCCTTTACGACTATTATCGCTCGTCGGCCGCCTATCGCGTGCGGATCGCCATTGCTCTTAAAAATCTGTTTGTCGAACGGCGGCCCGTTCATCTCTTGCGCGGCGAACAGCGTGATCCCGGCTACCGCGCCAAAAGCCCGCTGGCCATCGTGCCGACGCTGGAACTCGACGACGGAACGCTCATTACCCAATCGCTGGCGATCATTGACTATCTTGACGCGCTGAAGCCTGAGCCGCCGCTCTTGCCAAGAGACGCCGTTCTGGCGGCGCAGGCGCGGGCGGCGGCGTTGACGATCGCCTGCGAGATTCATCCGCTCGCCAATTTGCGGGTGATCGAGGCGCTGCAAGGGGAATTCGGCGCGAGGGACGATCAGATCGCCGCTTGGCGCAGGCGCTGGATCGCAGAGGGTCTGACAGCGGTCGAGGCGCTGATCGCGCCCGCCCCTTTCGCCTTTGGCGCAGCGCCTTCGCTCGCTGACATTTGCCTCATTCCGCAGGTCTACAACGCGCGACGTTTCGACGTTTCACTCGACGACTGCCCGCGCATCGTTGCGGTCGACGCGGCTTGCGCCGCGCACCCTGCTTTCATGGAAGCGCGTCCAGAGGCGCAGCCGGACGCCGAATAGATTTTAGGACGCGAGCGTCAGATCGGCGATCACAGCCCCCAGGAAGCGGCCCGCTTCGCCGCCGGTGACGACGCGGTGATCGAAGGTCAGGCTTAGCGGCAGTATACGATGCACGGCGGGCGCGCCATCGACAGCGACCACCTCGTCGCGAATCCGTCCGGCCCCAAGAATCGCGACCGTCGGCGGCAGCACGATCGGCGCGGCGTAGCGCCCGGCGATCATGCCGAAATTCGACAGCGTGATGGTCGCGCCGCGCAGCTCCTCGGGCGGGATTCGCCGCGCCGCCGCGTCCTGCCGCATGCGGTCGAGGCCCTTGCGCAGGTCCTGCGCGTCACGATTGCCGACATCCCGCAAGACAGGCACGAACAGGCCCTCTTCCGAGAGGTCCACGGCGACGCCAAGGTCGATCTTCTTCATCACGCGGCGCGCAAAGGCGTGAGGCTCGAACCAGGCGTTGAGCGCAGGCTCCGCCTTGCAGGCCTGGGCAAGCGCGCGAATCAGGCGGATGGTCGTGTCGGTCCCGGCCCCCCATGCGTGGATGTCCGCGTCGTCGACGATCGTGGCCGCCGCCACCTCCGCCTGCGCCTGCGCCATATTGTGGGCCATGGCGCGGCGCACGCCCCGCAGCGGCTCGGCGGCTTCCGTCTCGCTGAGAATGCGCGCGACGCGCTCGATGTCCTGCGTGGTGATCAGACCATCCGCGCCGGAGGGCGTGACCATGGCGAGATCGACGTTCAGCTTTCGCGCCAGGGCCCTTACGGCAGGCGTCGCCCGCACCGCGCCGCCGACGTGGCCGACTGAGATCGGCTGGTCGCGGACGACCCCGGCGCCCTGCTGAACGGCGCCGACCACTGACCCCGTGTCCTCTCCCGCGCCCTCGAAACCCACCAGCGGCGCGCCGATGCGAATCACGTCGCCCGCGGAGGCGAACAGCCGCTCGATGCGGCCGCCCCGAGGCGATGGGATTTCGACGACCGCCTTGGCGGTTTCAACCGCCACGAGCGGCTGATCGACTGCAACGTCCTCGCCGGCGGCGACGCGCCATTCGACGAGTTCGGCCTCCTGCAACCCCTCTCCGAGATCGGGAAGACGAAAGATGTTCATGACGCCTCCATCACTTGCCGAACGCCGTCGACGATGCGGTCCACGCTTGGAATATATTGCTTCTCCAACTTCGCCAGCGGCACGATCACGTCATAGCCGGTGACCCGCTTGATCGGAGCGAGCAGCGAATAAAGCGCACGCTCAGCGATTTCGGCGGCGACCTCGGCGCCAAAGCCGGCCGTGCGCGGCGCCTCGTGAACGATGACGCAGCGTCCGGTCTTTTCGACAGAGCGGAGGATCGTGTCCACGTCGAGAGGCTTCAAGGTCGCGACGTCGATCACTTCGATCATCACGCCCTCTTCTTCAAGCTTTTCGGCGGCGGCGAGCGTTTCGGGCACCATCGCGCCCCAGGTGACGACCGTCGCGTCGGCGCCTTCCCGCAACACGAAGCAGGCGTCGAGCGGCAGCTCCACGCCGTCTTCCTCGACCTCCTGACGGAAGAGACGATAGAGGCGCGTGGGCTCGAGAAAGATCACCGGATCGGGATCGCGCACCGACGCCAGAAGCAGCCCATAGGCTCGGGCGGGGGATGAGGGCGCGACGACGCGAAGCCCCGGCATGTGGGCGAACATCGCCTCCGGACTTTCCGAATGATGCTCGGGCGCGTGGATGCCGGCGCCGCAAGGCGAGCGCAGCACCATTGGACAGGTCAGCCGCCCGCGCGTGCGATTGCGCATGCGCGACGCGTGATTGATGATCTGGTCGATCGCCGGATAGATGAAACCGGAAAACTGGATTTCGGCGACCGGCTTCAGCCCCATCGCCGCCATGCCGACCGCAACGCCGGCGATGCCGCCTTCGGCCAAGGGCGTGTCGATGACGCGTTCGCGCCCAAAGCGCGCCTGCAGGCCGTTCGTGGCGCGAAACACGCCGCCATTGACGCCGATGTCCTCGCCAAGCATGAGGACGTCCTTGTCTTCGCTCATTGCGCGCGCGAGCGCGAGATTGACCGCTTCGACAAGAGTGATTTCAGCCATGACCGTTTCCATCGCCATTTGCGCTGCGTTGGGCAAATCGCCGCGCTTCTTCGCGTTGCCACTGCAGGGTGTCCGGGAGCTTTGCGTAGAGATGCTCGAACATCGCGTCGGAGTTCAGCGGCGAGGCGTGCAGATAGGCGGCGACCTCGCGATCGACTTCTTCCGCGCATTCCTTGTGAAGCTCCGCCTCCTGCTCTTTCGACCAGGCGCCTTCGCTGACGAGATAGGCGCGCAGCCGAGCGATCGGCTCGCGCGTCCACTGCGCGCGCACGACTTCGGGGTCGCGATAGCGCGATGCGTCGTCGGCGGTGGTGTGATCGCCGAGGCGATAGGTAATCGCTTCGATCAGCGTCGGTCCGCCGCCCGATCGCGCCTTGTCGATCGCCCGGCGCACCACTTCATGCACCGCAATGACGTCATTGCCGTCGACCTGGCGCCCCTCGACGCCGGCGGCGACGCCCTTTTGCGCGAGAGTCTCCGCCGCGCTCTCGAGTTCGCGCGGCGTCGAGATCGCCCAGCCATTATTGTTGATGATGAACACGACAGGCGTTTTCCAAACTCCCGCCATGTTCAGCGCTTCGTAAAAGGCGCCATTGGAGGTGCCGCCGTCGCCAATGAAGGTTACGACGACCCGGTTCTCCTTTCGCGCCATCAGCGCGTAAGCCGCGCCGACCGCCTGAGGGGCCTGCGTGGCGACGGGGACGCAGTTTGGAAAGTCGCCGCGAGCGTTTTTGAAGTCGCTGCCGCGCTCGTCGCCGCCCCAATAGAGCAGACATTCGGACATCGCCATGCCGCGATAGAATTGCGCCGCATGATCTCGATAGGACGGCACGAGCACGTCGCGCTCGTCCATCGCCGCGGCCGCCCCAACGCCGATCGCTTCCTGGCCGAGCGCTGACGCGAATGTGCCCAGCTGACCGGTGCGTTGAAGACTGATCGCCTTGTTGTCGAAGATTCTGGTTCGCGTCATCGCGCGATAGAATCGGACCAGTCGCTCGATGTCCTTTGCCGACTTGCTGGCCGCCTTGCTGATCTCGCCGCCGGGCGACAACAGCTGAACTAGATCCATATGGAGATCGAAGCCCATCTCAATGTTTCCCATCGCCCCGCTCCTGATGAGCGAAGTAGCGCGGCGATACGCGAGGTCACGGCTCCGCGACATTTTTTTTGGTGATTTCCCGGCGCCGCAGCGCGGGATAGAGGTTCGGCTGCGGGCTTGACTGTATGGCCCGTTGTCCAATTTACCGATCATGCCCGGCAAATCGGAAATTGATCCCTTCTCGTTTCGAGACGAATTTGGCCCCGCGAAGATCGTCCATATCTGGTCGCCCTCGGTCGAACTACGCGCCGTCGTCGTCATCGACAATGTCGCCGCAGGTCCCGCCATCGGCGGCACGCGCATGGCGCCGGACGTCAGCGTCACGGAGTGCTTCCGACTCGCCCGGGCGATGACCTTGAAGAACGCGGCGTGCGGATTGCCGCATGGCGGCGCAAAATCGGTGATTTTCGGCGATCCCGATATGGCGCAGGCCGACAAAGAACGACTCATTCGCGTCTTCGCCAAATCCATTGAGCAGCTCGTCGACTATATTCCCGGGCCCGACATGGGCACGGACGAGACGGCGATGGCCTGGGTGCATGATGAAATCGGCCGCTCGGTCGGTCTCCCGGCTGAGATTGGCGGCATTCCTCTCGATGAAATTGGAGCCACGGGTTTTGGCGTCATGATCGCCGCGTGCGCAGCCGCGCCCTTCGCCGATGTTTCGCTAGGCGGAGCGCGCATCGTCGTGCAGGGGTTTGGCGCCGTGGGCATACACGCTGCGCGGTTTCTGACGAGCAAAGGCGCGCGAATGGTCGGCGTATCCGACAGCCGCGGCGCGGTGGCTGATGAGGATGGGCTCGATATCGAGGCGCTCGCCGCGTTGAAGCGCCAGGGCAAGAGCGTCGGCGATCTGGAGCGAGCGCGCGCCGTCGACCCTGAGTCGCTCATCGCCTTGCCTTGCGAGATCTTCATTCCGGCTGCGCGCCCCGACGTGCTGCGCGCGGACAATGTTGACATGCTCGACTGCAAATTGGTGGTGCAGGGCGCGAATATTCCCGCCACCGCCGAGGCGGAACGCATGATGTTCGCGCGAGGAATCGTCAGCGTCCCGGATTTCATCGCCAACGCCGGCGGCGTGATCTGCGCGAGCATTGAATACAGCGGCGGCGGCGAAGCGGCGGCCTTCGCGGCGATAGAGGAAAAAATCGGGCGCAACACGCGGCTCTCGCTGGAGCGGTCGCGCGCCGAGAGCGTTTCTCCTATCGACGCCGCGATGGAACTTTCGACCGACCGGCTGCGCAAGATCATGCAACTGAGGCGCTGGGGCTAGCCCGGCCGCTCGATCGCCATCGCGGTCGCTTCTCCGCCGCCGATGCAGAGCGCCGCCACGCCCCTTTTTAGGCCTTTAGCCTCCAGAGCGGCGAGAAGCGTGACGATGATACGTGCGCCCGACGCGCCGATCGGATGGCCAAGCGCGCAGGCGCCGCCACGGACATTGACCTTCTCATGCGGCAAGTCCAGTTCGCGCATCGCCGCCATGGCGACGACGGCGAACGCCTCATTGATCTCAAAGAGGTCGACGTCGTTCGCCGCCCAGCCCACCCGGTCCAGGAGTTTGCGGATCGCTTCGATCGGCATGACGGAAAAGCGGCTCGGCGCGCCCGCGACCGTGACATAGCCGCGAATGACGGCGAGCGGCGTCGCGCCGGCGCGCTCGGCCTCGTCGACGCGCATCAGGGCGAGCGCCGCCGCGCCGTCGGAGATGGCGCTGGCGTTGGCGGCGGTGATCGTGCCGTCTTCCCTGAAGGCCGGTTTGAGGCGCGCGATATCCTGCGCCTTGGCTTTGCCGGGCAGCTCATCGCTGGCGATGGCGCGCGCGTTGGCTCCTTTTCCCAGCGTTATTGGCGCGATCTCCTGCGCGAAAGAGTCGTCGGTCGTTGCGCGTTGCGCGCGGGCCAGCGACGTTGCCGCATAGTGGTCCTGCTTCTCGCGGGTAAATTGATACTCCGTCGCGCAATCCTCCGCGAAGGAGCCCATCAGCCGACCCTTTTCGTAGGCGTCCTCGAGACCGTCCAGAAACATGTGATCGAGGACCTTGCGGTGTCCCATCCGGTAACCGGTGCGCGCGCGATCGAGCAGATAAGGCGCGTTGCTCATGCTCTCCATGCCGCCGGCGACGGCGATCCGCGCGCCTCCAACAGCGAGCTGGTCGCTCGCGAGCATCACCGCCTTCATTCCAGAGCCGCACATCTTGTTGATGGTGACGGCGCCCGTCGTCTCCGGCAACCCGGCGCCGAGCGCCGCCTGCCGCGCCGGGGCCTGGCCAAGGCCCGCAGAAAGCACGCAGCCCATGACGACTTCATCGATGTCGTTCGGCGCCAGGCCGGCGCGGGTCACGGCCGCCTCGATGGCGTGCGCGCCGAGCTGCGGCGCGGAGACGTCCTTCAACTCTCCCAGAAACGCGCCGATCGGGGTGCGCGCAGCGCCGACGATGGCGATCGGTGCGGCAGCGCTCATGGCAGACTCCTCATCAGCTTCGTCCGTCAGCCTTCCCAACGAGAATATGGCGAGGAATCCCAGCTTTTAAACGTCGGGCGCGGCGTTTCATCGCCCACAAGCACGGCTTCGACGGTTTGGTCGCTCACCGCGTCGAGCCGGTCCGGGGACCATTTCGGGCGCCGGTCCTTGTCGATGATCGCAGCGCGGACGCCTTCATAAAGATCGTGCGTCGCCAGCATGCGGCACGCCGCCTTGAATTCATTCGTCAGACACGTTTCGACGTCAGGCGCTCCCGCGGCGCGCAGCAGCAATGCGCGCGTGACTTTGAGCGCCGTCGGCGACTTCGCGCTGATGTCCTCCGCCGCACGCAAGGAGAATTCAGACCCTTCGCGCTCGAAGGCGGCGACCACGTCTGCGACGTCCTCATGGGCTGTCGCTGCAGCGAGCAGCGGCCTGTGCAGCGAAAGTCGGCCGTTTCCTGGGCAGCGGGCGAGGCGCCGCAAGGCAATATCGACGTCTTCGGCGGCGCCTATCGTCGCCAGACTGTCGATCAGCGGCGAAATGTCCTCTGCATGAATTAGAACATCCGCAAGACCGGCCTCTATCGCGTCCGCCGCCGCCACCGACGTCGCCGAAAGCGCCAGATAGACGCCGATTTCGTGCGCCTTTGAGAGAAGCCAGCTCGCGCCCACATCAGGAAAAAATCCGATGCCAACCTCCGGCATCGCGACGCGGCTTCGCTCCGTGACCACTCGCCGATTGCCATGCGCAGATATGCCGACGCCGCCGCCCATCACGACGCCATCCATGATCGCGACATAAGGCTTGGGGAAGGAGGCGATGCGGGCGTTCAGCTCATATTCCTCGCGCCAAAAGTCGGCGAAAAGCCGCTTTTGCGAGGGCTCCAGTTCGTAAAGAATCCTCACGTCGCCGCCGGCGCACAGACCGCGTTCGCCGGCGCCCGAGACGAGCACGGCGCAAACGCCCGCGTCGCTCCCGAAGTCGTCAAGCGCGCGCCGAAACTCTCGCACCATCGGCAGCGTCAACGTGTTGAGCGCCTGTGGTCTGTTGAGGAGGATGCGTCCGAGACGGCCCTCTCGCGAAGCGACGAGATCCATATGCTTACTTCAGTAGCGAGCGCGCAATGATGACGCGCATGATTTCATTCGTTCCCTCCAGAATCTGATGGACGCGAAGGTCGCGAACAATCTTTTCGACTCCATATTCGCTGAGATATCCATAGCCGCCGTGCAATTGCAGCGCCTCATTGGCGACCGCGAAGCCGGCATCGGTCACGACGCGCTTGGCCATGGCGCATAGCGTCGTGGCGTCTGGCGCCTTGACGTCAAGCGCCGCCGCCGCGCGCCAAAGGAATGTGCGCGAAACTTCAAGCTGCGTGGCCATATCCGCGAGCCGGAACTGCAGCGCCTGGAATGCGTCGAGCGCCCGTCCGAACGCCTTGCGGCTCGCCATGTAGCGTAGACTATGGTCGAAGGCCGATTGCGCGCCGCCAAGCGAACAGGCGGCGATGTTCAGGCGTCCGCCGTCGAGCGCCGCCATGGCGATCTTGAATCCGTCGCCCTCGCGTCCGATGAGATTTTCGGCCGGCACGCGGCAGTCATCGAAGATGACGGCCCGCGTCGGCTGGGCGTTCCATCCCATTTTTCGCTCGAGCGCGCCGAAACTGAGGCCTGGCGCGCCGCCCTCAACGACGAAGGCCGAAATGCCTTGCGACCCCAACTCGCCGGTACGCGCCATGACCACATAGAGATGGTCGGCGCCGCCCGCGCCGGCGCCTGAGATGAACTGTTTCGCGCCATTCAAGACGTAGTGATCGCCGCTGCGCTTTGCATGCGTGCGTAGCGCCGCGGCGTCGGAACCGCTGCCCGATTCCGTCAGGCAGTAGCTCGAGAGAACCTCCATCGTCGCGAGCCTTGGCAGCCATGCGTCGATCTGGCGCTCGGTTCCAAAAGCGTCGATCAGGCCCGCGCACATATTGTGAATCGAGAGATAGGCGGCGATGGTGGGGCAACCCATTGCGAGCGCCTCGAAGATCAGCACGCCGTCAAAGCGCGTCAGCCCGGCGCCGCCGGAAGCCTCTCGCACAAAGATCGCCGCCATGCCGAGCGCCGCCGCCTCACGCAGCGTGTCTGTCGGAAAGACATGCTCGCGATCCCAGTCGAGAGCAAAGGGCGCAAGGCGATCGCGTCCGAAGTCTCGCGCCAATTCACGAATGGCGTCCTGCTCGGCGCTCAATTCAAAATAGGACGACATTCGTCAATCACCACGATCGTTGTCGTTAATCTGTCGCGCCAAAGCTTTTTGGCAAGTCAGCGTCGCGAAGCGGCTCCGGCCGAATTGCCGCACCTGACGGCACGCATCTGACGGCATAGGCCTGCGCCACGCGGCTCGCCGGCGCACGTTTCAACTCTCGGCAGGCGAAGGCCCCCGCCTCCAAAAGGCGATCGAGCGACACGCCGGTTTCGACGTCCATTCGCGCAAGCATATAAACGACGTCCTCGGTCGCGACATTTCCGGCGGCGCCGGGCGCGAAAGGACATCCGCCAAGGCCGGCGACCGAACTGTCGACAACGCTGACGCCGACTTCGAGGCACGCGAAAATATTGGCGAGCGCCTGTCCATAGGTGTCGTGAAAATGCACCGCGATTTTGTCGAGCGCCGCGACGCGCGCAACTCTTTCGACCATTCGGCGGGCGGGCAGCGGCGCGCCGACGCCGATCGTATCGCCTAGCGAGACTTCGAAGCATCCCATCTCCAGAAGAGCGGACGCGACCGACGCCACTCGGCCGCTATCGACCTCTCCTTCGTAAGGACAGCCCAAGACGCAGGAAATATAGCCGCGGGCCATGACGCCGTATCGCCGGGCTTCCGCGACGACTTTGGCGTATCGCGTGAGACTTTCCTCGATCGAGCAATTGATATTGCGCTTTGAAAACGTCTCGGACGCCGCAGCGAACACGGCGATCTCGTCCGCCCCGGCCGCAAGCGCCGCCGCGAGTCCGCGCAGGTTTGGAACCAGCACGCTTAGCCGCACATTTTGCCTTGGCGCAAGCGCAAGTGTTTCATCCGTGTGCGCCATCTGCGGCACGGCCGTAAGGGAGACGAAACTTCCGGCTTCGATACGCGAGAGGCCCGCGGCCGCAAGACGGCTGATGAGTTCGGCCCGAATCTGCGGCGACAGCGTCACCTTCTCATTCTGCAGGCCGTCGCGAGGGCCGACTTCCACGATGCTGACGCGCGCAGGAACGCTCACGCCTCGTCCTTTCGCAGTATCGTGACGAGTTCGGCGCCTTCGATCGCCATGTCGCCCACTGCGCAGGCGACGCTTTTGACGACGCCATCGTGCGGCGCGGCCATGGCGATCTCCATTTTCATCGCCTCCAGGACGACGAGCGTCTCGCCTTTGCTGACGGCGTCGCCCAACTTCACCGCAACTCGCGTGACCGTCGCCGGCATCGGGGCCAGCACGCGTTCGTCGGATGGTCCTTCGCTTTGCGAGGAGCTCGCCGCTTTCGCCCAGTGGATCACATAGTTCTTCCCGCGCAGAATGACGACAAGGACATTATCCAAAGCGACTGTTGAGACTTCGTGCTTAACGCCGTCCACAAGCAACGAAAGGCGACCTTCGACAGTTTGAACGCCAACTTCCGTGACCGCGTCGTCAAAGTTCAGCAGGAAGCCGCCGTCCTGCGGACGCATGATGTGTGCAACAAGCGTCCGGCCCCCCTGCGTAACCCTGAGTTCATGATCCGCGCGCTCGTAGAGCCGCCACGCGTCCGTTCCGGCCCAGGGCGACCACTCGTCGCCGACCGCTTTGCTCGCTTCAAGCGCGGAGCGCCGAGAGTCGGCCAGAAAAACCGCTGCCGCCACTGCAAGAAGGACGCGGTCCGAATCCGTGCTCGGAGCCGCGGGGCACGTCAGCATCGCGATATTGCTCCCGACATATTCCGTGTCGTAATCGCCGGCCACCATCCCGTCGCTCTTGGAGATCGCCCGCAGCAGATCGAGATTCGTGGCGACGCCAACGATCTCGACCTCGTCTAGTCCCCCTTGCAGGCGACGTAACGCCTGCTCGCGGCTTTCGCCGAAGACGATGAGTTTCGCCAACAGCGAATCATAATAAGGCGTGACGCGATCGCCGGCGCGAACGCCTGCGTCGACGCGCAAGAAAGGCGCTTGCCGCGGCGCGCGAAAATGGGCGATCTCGCCCACCGAAGGCATGAACCCGCGCGCGGGATCTTCCGCGCAGATCCGCGCTTCAATTGCGTAGCCGCTCATCCTCAACTCGCTCTGGGTCAAGGGAAGCGGCGCGCCACAGGCGACGCGCAGCTGCCATTCGACGAGATCCTGCTTCGAGACCATCTCGGTGACGGGATGTTCGACCTGCAGCCGCGTGTTCATCTCGAGAAAATAGAAGTGGTCTTCTCCGACAAGAAATTCGACCGTGCCTGCGCCGGTGTAGCCAGCGGCTCGGGCGGCGCGGATCGCCGCGTCGCTCATCTGCGCGCGTAACGAGGGAGTCAGACCGGGCGCGGGCGTTTCTTCAATGATCTTTTGGTGGCGGCGCTGCATTGAACAGTCGCGCTCAAGAAAAGATACGACGTTGCCATGGGAGTCCGCGAAAATCTGGATCTCGACGTGCTTATAGCCGGAGAAATATTTCTCGATGAACAGCGTGTCATCGCCGAAGGCGGCGCCCGCTTCACGCCGCGCGCTTTCGATCGCCGATGACAATTCTTCCGGCGCGCGCACAATGCGCATGCCCCTGCCGCCGCCGCCGGCGGACGCCTTCACGAGCACTGGAAGGCCGATGGCGCGCGCCGCTTCGCACAATTCAACGTCGTCGCCCCCGGATGACCCCGGCGCCACAGGCACCCCTGCCCGCACCATCGCGGCCTTGGCCTCGCTCTTGGAGCCAAGCAGCCGCATCGCGTGGGGCGGAGGCCCGACAAAAATCAGTCCGTTCGCCGCACAGGCTTCGGCAAAGTCCGCATTCTCGGCCAGGAAACCATAGCCCGGATGTACGGCGTCCGACCCGGAACGATGCGCAATTTCGATGATCTTCCCGATCGACAGATAGCTGTCGCGCGCCGGCGCGGGTCCGAGAAGATAGGCTTCATCGGCAAGTTCGACATGCAGCGCGTGCGCGTCGACTTCGGAATAGACGGCGACCGACGCGACGCCCAACCTTTTCGCCGTTCGCATAATTCGGCAGGCGATCTCGCCGCGGTTCGCGATGAGGAGCTTGCGCATCATCTCAATCGGCCGCGATCCAGCGTGGCGCTCGCTTTTCAAGAAAGGCCGAGAGACCTTCCTGCGCCTCCGCGCTCGATCGTCTTGCGGCGAGACGATGTGCGGCTTCGCGCAAGAGTTCTGCATCGACGCCGTGGCCGTCGCATTCCGCGAAGAAGTTCTTGACGTCAGCCTGCGCGCCGGGCGCGCCACGCAGCAGGTCAGCAACAATCGCCGCATGCGCCAAATTGACCTCCAACCTCGGCGCCACGCGATGGACGAGACCCAATTTCTGCGCCTCGGCGGCGGAAAATCGCTCCGCGGTCAAAGCGTAACGGCGTAGCTGGCGCAGACCTATGGCCCGAATGAGAAAAGGCGCGACGATCGCTGGAAGCAATCCCAGCCGCACCTCATTCAGCGAGAAGGACGCGTCGTCGGCGGCGACGACGATATCACAACACGCAAGCAGTCCGACGCCTCCGCCAACAACAACGCCCTTGGCCAAGGCGATCGTCGGCTTTGACGCCGTGTCCAACGCGTGCAGCATTCGGGCCAGCGCCAAAGCGTCCTGTTCATTGGCGCTCGATGAACGCTGCGCGACGCGGATCATCGAGCCGATGTCGCCTCCGGCGCAAAAGTAGTCTCCCGCGCCTTCAAGCGTAATGATGCGGACGTCGGCGCGTGCATCCAAGTCTTCGAGCGCATCCTTCAGAAGACCAATAAGCTCATAGTCAAGCGCATTGCGCCTGTCTGGACGGTTCAGCGTCAAAGTCGCGACGCCGTTCGCGTCAACCGATTGCAGCAACGTCGTCATAGAACGTGACTCACATGCGAAATAAGCCAAAGCGCGTTTCTTCAATCGGCGCCTTCAGAGCGAAGGATAGCGCCAAAGCGACAATTCGTCTCGTGTCGAGCGGGTCGATGACGCCGTCGTCCCAGAGTCGGGCGCTGGAATAGAGCGGCAGGCTCTGGCGCTCATATTGCTCGCGAATCGGGCGCGCGAAGTCCTCTTCCTCTTCTTGCGAGAAAGCCTTGTGCTGTTTCTCCATGGCCTCGCGCTTGACGCGGGTCAGCACGCTCGCCGCCTGTTCCCCGCCCATGACGCCGATGCGCGCGCCCGGCCATATCCATAGAAATCGCGGTGAGTAGGCGCGCCCGCACATGGCGTAATTGCCGGCGCCAAAACTACCGCCAACGATGATCGAGAGCTTCGGCACCGCGGCCGTCGCGACGGCCGTCACCATTTTGGCTCCCTCCTTGGCGACCCCGGCGCCTTCATACTTCGCCCCGACCATGAAGCCCGTCGTATTGTGCAAAAACAGCAGCGGTATTTTTCGTCGCGCGCAAAGCTCGATGAAATGCGCGCCTTTCTGCGCGCTCTCGGGAAACAAGACGCCGTTATTGGCCACGATCCCGACGGGATAGCCATGGATGTGCGCGAATCCTGTCACCAGCGTCGGGCCATACAGCTTGCGGAATTCCTCGAATTCGCTCGCGTCGACGAGGCGCGCGATCACCTCGCGTATGTCGAACTGCTTTCGGGGGTCCTGCGGCAGCAGACCGTAGATCTCGGTAGGATCGTAGAAGGGCTCCGCAGGCTTTCTCACCGGAACTGTTATGACGCCGCATGGTCCGAGATTGCCGACGATCTCCCGCGCGATTTGCAACGCATGCGCGTCATTCTCGGCGCAATGATCGGCAACGCCAGACCGGCGGCAGTGAACGTCGGCGCCGCCGAGTTCCTCGGCGGTCACAACTTCGCCCGTCGCGGCTTTGACGAGAGGCGGACCCGCCAGGAATATCGCGCCTTCGTTGCGCACGATAATCGTTTCATCGCTCATCGCGGGAACATAGGCGCCGCCGGCGGTACACGAACCCATGACGACAGCGATCTGCGCGATGCCGCGCGACGACATCGTGGCCTGATTGTAAAAAATCCGGCCGAAATGATCCCGGTCGGGAAAAACATCCTCCTGGCTCGTCAGATTGGCGCCGCCTGAGTCGACGAGATAGAGACAGGGCAAGTTGTTCTGAGCGGCGATCTCTTGCGCGCGAAGATGCTTCTTCACTGTCAGGGGAAAATAGACGCCGCCTTTGACCGTCGCATCATTGGCCACGATCATGCATTCACGGCCGCGCACCCGCCCTATGCCGGCGACCACTCCGGCCGCTGCGACACGCCCGTCGTACATGCCGTAAGCGGCAAATGGCGCGATTTCGAGAAAGGGCGAGAAAGGATCGACAAGCGCGTCAATGCGCTGACGCGCGAGCATTTTACCGCGGGCGAGATGCCGCCGACACGCCTGCTCGCCGCCACCCGCACGAATATCCGCCGCGATCCGCTTCAACACGGCGACGCGATCGGCCATCCCTTGATGATTATTCCTGTAATCGGCGTCTTTCGGATGAACAAGGCTATCGAGGCGGGGCATATCTTTAATCCAAAGTCAGGCTGTCTCCTGAAAGAGTTCGCGCCCGATCAACATGCGGCGAATTTCGCTTGTTCCCGCACCGATCTCGTAAAGCTTGGCGTCGCGCAATAGTCTTCCCGTAGGATATTCGTTCATATAGCCGTTGCCGCCGAGGCACTGAATGGATTCGAGCGCCATCCATGTCGCGCGCTCTGCGGCGAAGAGAATTGCGCTCGCGGCGTCCTTCCTGGTCACGCGGCCGCGATCGCAGGCTTTCGCGACCGCATAGACATAGGCGCGCGTGGCCATAACCGCCGTGTACATGTCGGCGAGCTTGCCCTGCATGAGCTCGAACTCGCCGATCGGCTGCCCAAATTGCTTGCGCTCGTGCACATAGGGAAGCACGACATCCATGCAGGCCTGCATGATTCCAAGCGGACCGCCGGCGAGCACGGCGCGCTCGTAATCCAGGCCGCTCATCAGCACATTGACTCCGCGCTCGGGGAGGCCGAGCACGTTTTCTTCGGGAACCTCGCAGTCCTGGAATACGAGTTCGCATGTGTTGGAGCCGCGCATGCCGAGCTTGTCGAGCTTCGCGCTTGACGAAAATCCGGCAAAGACGCGCTCGACGATAAAGGCGGTAATGCCATGCGGTCCGGCGCCCGGATCAGTTTTGGCGTAGACGATCACGACATCGGCGTCGGGACCGTTGGTCACCCACATCTTGCTGCCGTTCAAAACATAGCGATCGCCGCGCTTCACCGCGCTAAGCTTCATGTCCGTGACGTCTGATCCGGCGCCAGGCTCCGACATCGCCAGCGCCCCGACGTGGCGTCCCGAGACGAGATTCGGCAGGTATCGTCGCTTCTGTTCGTCCGAACCGTTACGATGGATCTGATTGACGCAGAGATTGGAGTGCGCGCCATAGGACAGTCCGACCGACGCTGAGGCGCGGCTGATTTCCTCCATCGCCAGCACATGTTCCAGATAGCCCATGCCGGCGCCGCCATATTGCTCATGCACGGTCAGACCGAGCGCGCCGAGCGCGCCGAGCTTTGGCCAAAGGTCAGGAGGAAAAGCGTTTTGGGCATCGATCTGCTGCGCCTGCGGGGCGATCTCCGCCGTCGCAAAGGCTTCGGTTGCGCTGCGCACGCGATCGGCGACGTCGCCGAGATCGAAGTCAAAAGTAGGCGTCCAATGGCGCATGCGCATCCTCCGACCGCGCACCAAGATAGAGCCTATATTTCTCGAATCGGCGAAGTTTCAAGTTGGCGGATGCTTGCGCGGCCCTGTTTGGCGCAAGGCGCTGCGCTGGCTATCGGACGACGCCCGGCTGGGCGTCGAGCACCTGCTGGTCGACGACGGGGGCGAACCGGCTGAAGTTCGCCTCGAACATTCCGATCAGCCGTTTCGCCATCTGACTATAATCTTCGCGCGAGGGCCACGTCTGGACGGGATCCAGCATCTTGGAGTCGACGCCGAGTGCGGACGTCGGCACGCGAAGACCAAAGAATGGATCCGTCCGAAAGTCGGCGTGCGCGAGGGGCCCGTCGAGAACGCCCTGGAGCAATGCGCGCGTCGCCGCGATCGGCATTCGACGTCCGATCCCGTAGGGTCCGCCCGACCAACCGGTGTTCACCAGCCAGCAGTTCGCTTCGCTGGAACAGATGAACGCGCGCAGCAGATCGGCGTATTCCGTTGGCCGGCGCGGCATGAAGGGCGCGCCAAAGCAGGCGGAGAACGTCGCCTGGGGCTCTTTGACGCCCCGCTCGGTTCCCGCGACTTTGGCGGTGTAGCCGGACAGAAAATGATACATCGCCTGCGCGGGCGTGAGACGCGCGATCGGCGGCAGCACGCCAAAGGCGTCACACGTCAGCATCACGACGTTCCTGGGATGACTCGCGCGACGCGTCGTCGAAGCATTGGAGATGAAGTCGAGCGGATAAGCGATCCGCGTGTTTTCGGTTTTTGAATCGTCGTCGAAGTCGAACCGCCCCGCGCGGGGATCGTACGACACATTCTCAAGAATTGCGCCCCGACGGTGAGACGCGGCGTAGATGTCGGGCTCAGAATGTTGCGCGAGCCGGATCGCCTTGGCGTAGCAGCCGCCTTCAAAGTTGAAGAGACCGTTCGCGTCCCACCCGTGCTCGTCGTCGCCGATCAGGCTGCGCGCCGGATCGGCGGAAAGCGTCGTCTTACCTGTCCCGGAAAGTCCGAAGAACACCGCCGATCCACCCTCGCCGTCATTGACGGCGCAGTGCATCGGCAGCACGCCCTTCGCGGGCAAAATGAAGTTGAGAAAGGTGAAGATCGATTTCTTGATCTCTCCCGCATATTGTGTGCCGCCGATCAGCACGACGCCTCGTGAGAAATCGATGGCGATCACGGTGGTGGAGCGACACCCGTGCCGCAATGGGTCGGCCCGAAAGGAGGGCAGATCCAGAACCGTCAACTGCGGCTCGAAACCCCTCGCGCTCTCAACCGGGGTGAAAAGATGCCGCGCAAAGAGCGAATGCCAGGCGTATTCGGTCAAAACCCGAATATTCAACCGATGCGCTGGCGCGGCGCAGGCATAGAGATCCTGAGAGAAGAGAGTCATACGACGCGCATGCGTCAGCATGTCTTGATGCAGTCGGCCAAATTGCTCCGGCGTCATCGAAAGATTGTTGTCCCACCAGATCGTCGGCTCGGTCAGCGCGTTGCAGACGATAAATTTGTCGTTCGGCGATCGCCCTGTGTGGGCGCCGGTTTCCACGACGAGGCCGCCCGTCGCGGATACGACTCCCTCGCCGCGTCGGATCGCTTCAGCGTAGAGTTCGCTCGTCTCGCAATTCCGACGCGCCTGTGTGAAGAGGTCTGTGTCTTCGACCGCCCAGCCCCGGACGTCATCCGCCCGCCACATCGCCGTGTTCGCCATCCCGAGATCTTCCTCACCGGCTCGCTAACGCGACGCGAACTGCGTTTGACGCGCCAGCTAAGCGCAAGCACTTTTTTTGAAATAAAGCATAGATTAGTCAAATCAAGGCGCGCGGCTTGCGTCATTGGCTAACAAGAACTTACATCCGCACGAACGACCAATCGCAGTAGCGCCCAAGGCCGCAGCAATGCGCGACGCCCAAAATGGCTGGGTGAAGGCCGACCGACTGAGCCCGACTCCGCGACGTTCCCGCTTCCTTAATTGGAACAACGACCTCGCGAGCGGGTTAAGGCGAGGCTCGAACTATTTCGAGGATGGAGGCAAGAATGGCGACGCCAGAACTGGAGCGCATCCGACAATCGGATCGCCCGATCAGCGAGACTGCTGCGGTCATGGGCGACAAAGCAATGGCGGCGGCCGACAGAGTCGGGCAACGCATCAATCAGACAATGGAGCAGGCCGGATCGGCGATGTCGACGGTGCAGGAGAAGGGCAGCGAAGTCGCCGGACGCGCTGGCGATGTGATCGGCAATTTCCGGCAGGCCATTGAGAAGTCGGCGCGCAGTCAGCCAACGACGACCGTGCTCATGGCCGTGGCCGCGGGATTTATGCTGGGCGCGATGTGGAATTCGGGCGGCAGCTATCCGCGCGACTAAGGTTTGGCGGATGAATGATGGCCGGCGCATACGCGTCGGCCATATTCAGTTTCGGTCCAATGCTCCGGGCTATCGGGCGCGCTCATAGGGTAAGGCGCTGGGCCAATCGTCGGCTTGAAGCGCCGGTAGCGCGTCGAATTCCTTCCTGGATATTTTACTGTGCGCAAAATCGGCTGCGAACTCTATGTTCGCCGGATCGACGGCGCGTAGCGTCTCGCCAACGCCGCCCATTCCATATTGCGCGACGACCACATAGGCGAGGCCGCGCTGATCGCGTTTCAGCATCAGATCAACGATGACGCCGAGCTTTTCGCCGCTCGCGTCTATGACATTGGCGCCAACCGCCGCCGAAGCAGAAAAGAGCGTCGGCGCAGCGCCCGCGTGGCTGCTCTTGCGAACGGCCTTGATGCTTCCGTCCTCATGCCTTGCCTGCCTGCCCAACCACCGCCAGACCCCAATCAGGTTGACCACCGTAAGAAAAAGATTGGTGAGCAGCAGATTGCGCTGATGGGAGTACGTCGCGGTCAAGCTCCAGGCGATCGAGCCGATTGCAAACACGACGAAACCCCAGCCCGTAACGCGCGCGCCCGCGTTGGCGGCGGTCATCATGGCTGCGATCATTGTTGCTGCCGGTGCGATCCAGCCTAACGCCCATTCCCACATAAGTGACCGCCATTAGGCCCACGCCCGCGCCGTTTGGCAGAAACGCGCCGTTAGAGACGCTGTTCCGACAGATCAGTGGCCACGCCGGAGATCGGCCGGCGCGGAGCGCGATCGCGTTCCGCCGCCCGAAGCTGTCCAACTGTTCATAATGCCGGAACAAAGTTGCTGAACCCGAGTTTGTTCAGGGAAACCGAAAAGCAAAGAAAACGGCAAGGCTTGAGGTGGGGCATGATGTCAGTTCCAAGTCATCTCTTTTGTTTCTCACATCTTCGTTGGAACTTCGTTTATCAGCGACCCCAGCATCTTTTGAGTCGAGCAGCTAGAAATCTCGGCGTCTTCTACATCGAAGAGCCCATCTTTTCCCAAGATGACGCAGGCGTTAAAATCCAGCGGGACGAAGCCTGCGGCGTCGTTGTCGTGACGCCTATTCTTCCAGAAGGCCTCTCACCAGACGAAATCTCTAACGCGCAACATCGCGTCGTAAACGAGTTGCTCGCAAAGGTGCGGCCTTCGCGATGGGTTAGCTGGTATTACACGCCCATGGCGCTTCAGTTTACGCGCCATCTCTCTCCCAACCTGCGCGTCTATGACAATATGGATGAGCTTTCCGCGTTTGCTGGAGCGCCCCAAGGCATTCTCGATCTCGAACGAGAGTTGATGGCCAAATGCGAACTCATGTTCGTCGGCGGACAGAGCCTGTACGAATCCAAACGTAAACGACACGACAACATTCACGTTTTTCCGAGCAGCGTCGACACCGCTCACTTCAAGAGCGCGCGAGACCGCAGCGGTGATCCCGATGATCAACGAGAGATTTCGCATCCCCGCATCGGGTTCTTTGGCGTCATCGACGAACGCATGAATATGGATATCGTCGCCGGCATCTCGGCGCTGCGACCGCAATGGCAATTGGTGATGATCGGCCCCACCGCGAAGATCAACCCCGAATCTCTCCCGCGCGCCGAAAACATCCATTGGCTGGGCTGCAAGAGTTACCAGGAGCTTCCGAATTACCTCTCCGGATGGGATGTCGGAATCATGCCATTCGCGTTGAATGAAGCGACGCGCTTTATCAGCCCGACGAAAACGCCCGAGTTTCTTGCTGCAGGCGTGCCGGTGGTTTCAACGCCGATCACCGATGTCGTTAACCCATATGGCGCGGCCGGGCATGTGGAAATCGCGTCGAGCGCGGAAGAATTCGTCGCCAAGATCGATCTGTTGCTTTCGCGGCCGAAGGCGCACTGGCTCAGTTCGGTCGATGCGCATCTTGCGGAAATGTCGTGGGACAAGACCTGGGCGAGAATGATGCTGCATATCGCGAACGTCGGCGCCGAGTCCAAATCAACGCGGGAGGGACAACTTGTTTGACTGGCTTATCGTCGGGGCAGGCTTCGCGGGAAGCGTGCTGGCCGAACGGTTCGCGTCGCAGCGCGACGAGCGCGTCCTTCTTATCGATCGTCGGCCGCACATTGGCGGAAACGCCTATGATCGCTACGACGACGCCGGCGTGCTTATGCATCAATACGGCCCGCATATTTTTCATACAAACTCTGAAGCCGTCTTCGCGCATCTTTCACAGTTTACGCAATGGCGCCCGTACGAGCACCGCGTCCTCGCGAATGTGGACGGCATGCTCGTGCCCATTCCGATCAACTTGGACACCGTGAATCGCCTCTACGGTCTCTCCTTAGATTCGGAGCAACTTGCGCAGTGGTTCGCCAGCCGCGCCGAACATTGTGAAGAGATCAAGACGTCTGAGGACGTCGTCGTCAGCACCGTGGGGCGAGAACTCTACGAGAAATTCTTTCGCGGCTACACCAAAAAGCAGTGGGGCGTAGAGCCGTCGCAGCTGGACAAGTCCGTAACGGCGCGGGTGCCGACTCGCCTCAATCACGACGACCGCTATTTTGGCGATGAATACCAATTCATGCCGCTTCACGGCTATACGCGCATGTTCGAACGGATGGTGGACCACCCCAACATCAACGTCATGCTGCAGACCGACTTCGAGGAGGTGCGCAACGAAGTCTTCTATAAACGACTGATCTTCACCGGGCCGATCGACGAATATTTCGATTTCCGCTTCGGAAAGCTGCCCTATCGATCGCTGCGCTTCGAACATGTCACGCTCGATGAGCGGCAGCATCAGCCAGTGGCGGTCGTCAATTATCCGCAAACTGAAGCCTATACGCGGGTGACCGAATATAAGCATCTCACGGGTCAGGAACATCCCAAAACAAGCCTGACCTATGAATTCCCGAGCGATGAAGGCGATCCCTATTATCCAGTGCCGCGCCCGGAAAATGCGGAAGTCTACAAGCGCTATGAGAAGCTTGCGATCGCGCAGCAAAATGTTTGGTTTGTCGGGCGGCTGGCAACCTATCGCTACTACAATATGGATCAGGTGGTCGGTCAGGCGCTCGCGACGTTCCGACGGATCAATAAGGAGATCCCGGCTCGGAACAGCGCGGCCTTCGCTACCGCCTCAGTGGCCGCTGAGTAGTCGAGTCGCGATTGCGATGAGCCAACTCTGCGCTGCGCCATCCGGCTAAGCTTGAGTCGTGGATAAAAATACTGAGTGTTTTGACGGTCGCTATGTAGAAAATCGAACGTGGATCGCTCATTGTTATATTCGACCAGGCAACGATGCTCCGGCGCCGGCACTCCTGGTCGAAGTGAGGTTAGGTGAGCGCAGCGCGCATATCCCTAGACGGCTCTTGGGACTTCAAATATCTCGGCTATGGCGCGAAGCCGGCCGAGAGCAGGACGATTCTTGTCCCGAACCCTTGGCAAGCCCAGTTCGCCGATCTGCGAATGCGTGGCGGCGTCGCGGTCTATCGACGAGACGTCGAGATACCTGAAGAATGGCTGGAGCAAAGGGTGTACCTGCACTTCGGCGCCGTTTTTCACGTAGCCCATGTGTTTGTGAACGGCGCATTCGTCGGCAGCCATGTCGGCGGCTTCCTGCCGTTTCATTTCGACATCACTGACCGGATCGTCAACGGAAAGGCCGAGATTAAGGTGAAGGTGGAAAGCCCCACCGACGACCCGTTCGAATTCCCCACGACGCCATTCGCCGAAATGCCCTTCGGCAAGCAAAGCTGGTATGGCCCTCTCTCGGGGATATGGCAGTCCGTGTATCTCGAAAGGCGGATCGCGGACCACGTAACCACGGTGCGCGTGCGTTCATCGCAGGCGAGCGGCGAGATTTCGGCGCAAGTGCGCTTCGAGAGCCCGCTCACCGACGCCGCCGACGTGACCATTACGGTCGTCGACGCGGAGGAAAATGCCGTGGCGCATTCCTGCGCCAAACTGGCGACCGGGGTTGAAAACGCGCTGCTGTATTCGTTTGTGCCTGCGCCGCGCTGCTGGTCGCCCGACAGCCCCTATCTCTATCGTCTGCAAGTCTCGATGACGCGCAAAGACGTCGTCGTCGACCAAATCGAAACGACTTTCGGCTTTCGCAGCGTCGAAACCCGAGACGGGAAATTATATCTCAACGGCAAGCCGTTCTATCTGCGCGCCGCTCTCGATCAGGACTATTATCCCGACACAATCTGCACTCTGCCCTCGGTCGAATTTCTCGAGGACAGATTTTACAAGGCGAAGCAACTCGGGCTGAACGCACTGCGCTGTCACATTAAAGTGCCGGATCCGCGTTACTATGAGGTCGCCGATCGCCTTGGCCTGCTGATTTGGGCGGAACTGCCGAACGCCGGGGATTCGACCGAACTCTCGCGAGAGCGCAAGGAGCTCACGCTGAAGGGCCTTATCGATCGCGACGGAAACCATCCTTCGATCTTTTGCTGGACACTGATCAACGAGAACTGGGGCGTCGACCTTGTCCATGACTCCTCTCACCGCGCATGGCTGAAGAAGTTGTACCTGTGGCTCAAGTCCTACGATCCGTCGCGGCTTGTCGTCGACAATTCGCCCTTGGCGCCGAGCTTTCACGTCCAGACCGATCTCGCGGATTTCCATTTCTATGCCGCCATTCCCGATAGTCGGGAGGACTGGGATCAGTTCGTCGAGGAACTCGCCGGACGGGCCGAATGGCTCTTCAGCCCCGAGGGCGACGCGGTCATCACGGGACAGGAGCCGCTGCTATGTTCGGAATTTGGCAATTGGGGGCTGCCTGACCCTGAGAAGTTGAGAGACGCGGCCGGCGCCGAGGCCTGGTGGTTCGAGACCGGCCACGACTGGAGCGAAGGCGTCATGTATGCGCATGGCGTTCGCAACCGATTTCAAGACTGGAGTCTCGACCGCGTGTTCGGGACGTTCGAAAGCTTCATCGAAGCGACGCAGTGGCAACAGTTTCGTGCGCTGAAATACCAGATCGAAGCCATGCGCCGGAAGCCGCAGATCGCCGGCTACGTCATCACCGAGCTGACCGATTGTCACTGGGAGGCCAACGGCCTTCTCGACATGCGGTCGAATCCACGGGCTTTTCACAATCTCTTCCACTCGATCAATGCCGACACGGTTATTCTGCCCACACTCGATCGCCCCGCCTACTGGTCGGGCGACGCCGTTCGCCTCTCGCTCTGCGTGGCGCATGGCGGGCCAAATCCGTTGGAGGCGGCGGCTCTCGACATATCGCTCACCGAGCCGATGACGTTGGAAATCCCCTCCATCGAGCCAGGCGCTGTGGTTGATCTCGGCATGATGTCGGTGAAACTGCCGGTGGTCGAGCACTCTTGCCTGCGCCGTCTCACCCTGCGCTTGCGTTCTCTTGACGGACGGCTTCTCGCGAGCAACGAAATCGACGTCGCCGTGCATGCGAAGCCTCGACCGCCGGTGCTTTCGCTGTGGTCGTCGCACGGCGACATTCGAGACCGGGTGCAGGCGCTTGGCTATGGACTGGCGGAAGGGGCCGAGACGGCGGACGTCGTCATCGAGACGCACGCTTCGACCGCGCTTGCGGCCTATGTGCGCGCCGGCGGCCGAGCGGTTCTCTTGACCGAAACGCCGGGCTCGCTCACGCCATTTTTTCCCCACTGGCAGAACGTCAAGGTGATGGCGCGCGACGGCACGCTGTGGCGAGGCGACTGGGCGTCCTCTTTCGCCTGGCTTCGGCGGCAGGGTCCGTTCGCCGCGATTCCCGGCGGGCCTCTGCTTGACCAAGCGTTTGATCGTGTGATCCCGACGCATATCATCTCCGGCTGCAATCTCCTTGACTTTCAGGCGCGCGTTCACGCCGCGCTGGTTGTCGGGTGGATCCATCGTCCGGCCGCGATTGCGGTCGGACGCAACTACGGCACCGGCCGCGTCGTGATCTCAACGTTCAAACTTTTCCGAGATCCTCCGGGAGAAGATCCAACCGCCGCGGCTTTGCTTGGCGGCCTGATCGAGGCTGCCGCGCGAAGCGCCGGTCCGGCGCCTGCGATCTCGAAGCTCGAACCCGTGGGCTGGGAAGACCTTTAGGCGAGCTGGCGCGTTATAGCGCCATGCATTCTGCGCAAGACATGACAGACGTCGCGGTTTATCGCCGGGCGCTGACATACTTCCTACAAGACCGGGTGCGGATCGCAGCGCTTGTCGCGATGATCGCGATCTCCGTGAGCGTCGGCCTCCTGGAGGCGTGGCCGCTGGCGGTGCTTGTCGACTCCGTGCTTTCCAGCGAGCCGAAAGGCAACTGGATACACAGCTACTTCCTCGCCGTATTGCCCAAGGACAAACCCGGGCAGATCGCGGGTCTGGTCGCGATCGGACTTGGCCTGCAACTCGTCGGATATACGGCCTGGATGGGCCGCATGATGATCAATTATTATCTCAATTATCGCGGCACGACGCGGGTGCGGTTCGATCTCTTCACCAAGCTTCAAAATCTTGGCCTCACGTATCACCGCAGCCGACCGCAGGGCGATTCGATCTATCGTCTGACGACAGACGCCTTCGGCCCGTGGGGCATCGTCGACGTCGTGATTGGAACTTCGGTTGCGGCCGTAACGCTCACCGTGATGACCATTATTCTTTTTTCTCGAAACGTCAGTTTAACGCTGGCGGCCTTTACCGTCGCCCCCTTCATGATTTGGAGCAACTGGCGATTTGGCGTCAGGATCCACAAACGCGCGCTTGACTCGAAGCAGATCGACGCCGATCTGACCGCGCATATTCAGCAGGCGATGGCGCGTATACCTTTGGCGCAGGCGTTCCGTCGCGAGGCTTTCGAATTCAGACGCTTCTCCGGCGCGGTCGGCAGAAGCGTCGAGGCGCTGCTGAGCTTGAACTGGCAGGAACAGCTCTATCCTCTCGCGCGCGACGGCGTTCTATCCGTGGGTGGCGCGATTATCCTCGGCTATGGAGGCTGGCTCGTTTACCGCGACCAGTTTCTCGTGCCCGTCGCCGATGGAATGACGGTCGGGACCCTGCTCATTTTCATCGACTACTTGCGCAAGCTTTGGGACCCGCTGAAATGGCTCAGCGAGTTCTTCGCCAAAGTGCGCATCTTCGAGGCCGCTTCGCGTCGGGTTTTTCATGTGCTCGACGAACCGGAAGCCGTTGTCGATTCGCCGGCGGCGCGTTGGATTTCCAGTAAGCCGCGAACTCTGACGCTTGAGCGCGTGAGTTTTGACTACGGGAGCGGCAAGCAAATTCTCACCGACGTTTCGGCAACGATACGGCCGCGCCAGATGGTGGCCTTCGTCGGAGCGAGCGGGGCCGGCAAGAGCACGCTCTTAAGTCTCATGCTTCGGTTCTACGATCCGACGAGCGGGGCGCTATGCTTGGATGGCGTGGACTTCAGGAACGTACGGCTCGAGGCGCTAAGAGCGCATTTCGCGCTCGTCGCGCAAGACAGCCTCGTGCTGCCGGCGACCATCGCAGAAAATCTCTCCTATGGGCGGCACAACGCCACGCGAGCGGAAATCGAACGAGCGGCCGAAGACGCGGGCGCCGCCGAATTCATTCACTCTCTGCCCAATGGCTATGAGACCATGTTAGCCGAGGGCGGCGCGAATCTCTCCGGCGGTCAGCGGCAGCGAATCGCCATTGCGCGCGCGCTGCTGTCCGACGCGCCGTTCCTCATCCTCGACGAACCAACGAGCGCGCTCGATCCCGAGCAGGAGCGGCGGCTGATCGAAACGCTGCACCGACTAAAAGGATCACGCACGATTATTCTCGTGACTCATCGTCTGGAGTCGGTTGTCGATTGTGATTGCATCTTCGTCATGCGCGAAGGACAAATCGTCGAGCGCGGCGGGCACGACGCGCTCATCTCTTCAGGCGGCGCCTTTTCAAAAGCGCGGAGACGTGCTGAAGCGGCGGAGTGACGACTTGCGGGGATAGGACTCCTCAACGCGCGGCGTAGCGCTTGCGCCTCGCAAGATCGAACTGCGAGCCGCGGCGAGATTCAGCCTCCTGCTGCTGCGCCTGATGAAGCGCCTCGAGCGGCGCCGCGCCTTGCAGCGCCTCGGCCATCGGTTCGCATAAAAGCCGGCCTGCGCCGGGATCGCGGTGACAGAGCGGATCCCACAGGCCCATGGGCGTCCAAAGATCGCGGTCATGCCACTCGGGCATTCCCAGGATCGGATAAAGGCACGCGCCGCGCAACGGCACGTTCTGAAGCAAGAGCGCATGGCAGGCGCTGACCACTTCGCACAGCCATGGTCCACGATTGTCCCCGACGTGACTGGTCTCCGTGATCATGACCTCGCGGCCGTAACGCTGCCAGACAGAGAGAACGAGATCCGACAGCGGCGCTCGGCGCGGATCATCGTGGTGAAGCGGCGGCACGTTGCCGTCGGCGTTGGGCGCGTCGTTCAATTCCCACTGATTGGTCCAGTAATAATTGATTCCCACCACGTCCAAATGTTCAGGACTGCCGCCGAGTTCGGGCAGAAGCCTGCCGCACAACATGTCCCAGCTTTGAAACACAAGCCTGTTATTGAAATCATGCGCCTGAGGAGCAAGATCCGGCCTGTCCTTGGGACAGACCACGCGGCACAAGGGATCGACACTGACGAAACGCGCATCCGGACAGGCGGCGCGTATCGCATTGATTCCCGCGATTGCGCCGCGCGCGAGCGCGACCTTCAGCTCCCAGCCGCGTCCCGACCCGTATGGCGCGAACAGCGCCTTCTCGCCGCCGGCATAGGCCATGAACGAAGGCTCATTGATCGGCGTGAAGACACAGGGACCCTCCATGCGCGCGGCCACGAAGCGCGCCACCGCATAGCAGTAGTCGGCGAATCGCCGGGGGAACGCCTCGGACCAAAGGTCGACGTCCTGAGGGAAACCATAGTGAAAGAGATCCCATATCACCCCTACGCCGTAGCGGTTTGCGGCCTCTATGAAGGGTTCGAGCGAGGAGAAATCGTATCGACCGCGGCAATCGACGAGCGGCCAACGGACGGTCTCACGCGCGGCATGCAAGCCCAGTCGCGCGATGTCGGCATAGTCCGCGTCGACATTGGCGTCGTGACCTGTCGCGACGACCTGATCGAACCACTCGCCGTGCCGGTTGAAGCCTGTCGACCCCTCGAAACCCGCAAGAAAGAAACTCCGAAACATGCCTGTACTCCCCGATCGCTCGTGGAGGCTGCGCTACGGCAGCCGTGGCGTTGGCGCGAGCGGACCCACCGCGGCCGCGCCACCGGACGTCAGTCGACGATAGGCGTCGACAAGGGGCGTCTCAACACGGTCCAGCCGCCCCGATGGAGCAGGATCGAGATCCCATAGCCCCATTTGCAAAAGATGATCGTGGAGGGGCCGCAGCCCTTGGCGATAGGCCCACGTCACGAGCGCGAACATCGGCCACCACGTATAGCCCACCATCGGAACGCCCTTCGCGCGCAGCGTCTTCACCGCCTCGACCGAGTCAGTGAGCCACGCCTGTCGCTGTCTCACCGAACCCTTGGTCGCGGTTTCCGAGATCATGATCGGCGCGCCGTAACGTTCGAAATACATCTCGCCGATCTTCGTCACCAGCGCGCCCGAAGCGTAAGGCATTCGAACGCGCAGTCGCCCGAAACGGTCCCGCGACATCCGCTTGAGCGTGAAAATCGGGTAAAGGTTCACGCCAATGACAGAGAGCTCAAGCGGGCGTTCACGAAAGGCGCTCAGCGCAGGTTCCGCCGCGCCCTGGCTGAGAAGCCAGCTCCACAGCGGATGACGCGGATCGACGCGCCCGCTGATGAGATCGAGCGCAAGAAACACAATTCCTTGACGCCGCTCTGCCTCCTCGGCCAACGCCGGGTCGCTCGACTCGAAAACATCGGTGGCGTCGACGTGAAACGCGACGATTTCGGGGTCGACATCATGTAGCGCACGGGTCGTTTCCACGATTCCGCGACAGATCGACAGCATCACCGCAACGAAACTCGACCAGCTGCGCCCGTACGGCGGCCACCAGCCCAAACGTCCGCAATACCAGGCGGTGATCCGAGGCTCGTTCAGCGGCGTGTACCACCTGATCCTCCCACGGAAGCGTTCAGCAAGGCGGGCGGCGTACTCCGCCACGCGCCTTGGATAATCCGCGTTGAGGAAGGCGCGCTCCATCCAGTGCGGCAAACCGTAATGCACGAGGTCAACGATAGGATCGATGTTAAGTTCGAGCATGCGCTCGAGCGCGGCGTCGACGAAGCTGAAATCCCAAGTCTCCGGCGCCGGTTGCACCCGATGCCAGGGCACGCCATAGCGTGCGCAGGGAACCCCCAATTGCGCCATCAACGCGATATCCTCTTCCCATCGCCGATAATGATCCGTCAGCTCATATTCGTCGAGCATGCGCCCGGTTCTGGGATGCGGAGCCGTGATGAACGTGTCTTCAACGCCGGTGGCCCATAGAAAGGCGCCGGGCGCAGTGAGCCGATCGAGTTCCGTCGCGCTCGGAAGCATCAGGCGCAGATCGTGAGAACGCGGGACGCGGCGGCGGCGTATGGCTTGCCGGCCCGAGGGTCGCCGTGGTGGAACAAATGACAGCGCTGGCGCGGGTCCGATGGCGCAGGAGCGTCGTTCATCGAAGGCGTCCTCCGTCTCTCGCCGCGCGTCGCGCGTGATCCGTGGGGAATGCGCGCTCACGCCTGAGGCTGCAGCGGCGCGCAGGCCCCTACCTTAACCCTAGAGATCGGCGTCGGTTCCGCCGCGCCGGCGCATCACGTTCCCGCAGCTGAGAAAGTCGGACGACGGCAGACTGCCGCGTTGGAGCTGTAAGAAATGAAATTCAAAAAGAAATGGCAAAGCGCACGGCCGACTCCTGGCCGTGCGCTTCATCGGGTCAGCGGGCGTTCTTCTGGATCGCATCCATGAGGGAAGAACTCGGCTTCTTCTTGCAGTAACGCGTGATTTTATCCGTATTGCGCTTCACGTAGCGCGACTCGATGACGGTGATGTTGTTCTTGGAGCTGAAATAGCCCCTCATCCAGTTGGCGACGAAGTCCTGAGTGTCGGCGTCGTATCCGGCGAACTGCTTGCAGGTGATTTCCGACATTTCGATCGTGACCTGCGCGTTGGCCGGAACGGCGAAGGCGGCCGCGGCGAGAGCGCCAGCAAAAATAAGTTTGCGATTCATGTGCTTCCCCGTTCCTGTTACTTCTGCTCAAAAGCGCGCTGCAGACCCGCCATGACCGACTCATTCGGATTGGAAGCGCACCAGCTCTTGACGCTGGCGGAATTTTTCCGGAATAAGTTCACGTCGATGAAGGTTCGGCCGCTTTTCTGCGCGAACCACCCACCCATAAACGCCCCGAAGTCTGCTTGATCGTCGGCCGGCATCGCCAACAATTCACCGCAGGTGATGCGGGTCATGTCGATCTTGACCTGCGCGTTGGACAGCGAAGGCGCGAGCGCTCCCGCCGCGGCAAGCGCAAATATCAGCTTCCTCATAAGATTTCCTCCGATAAAACCAGATGTCCGAAGAGCCGCCTCACCCTGCGGCTTTCGCCGGGAAAGGGCTCGCCAACGCCGGCGGTCCGCTGGACTCGCCTATCGCTCCGCCTAACGCCCCAGCCCGGCGCTTGAACTAAACATTAAAAAAATGAAAGTCCATCGGCGTGAATTGACGATCCTTAGCCGCTCCCGGAGCCTTTCCGTTATACAGGCCCAGGCGTTTAAGCTTCTCCGGGCATCATCAGCCAGCACACCCTTGTCGCCAGTTTCGCTTTAAATACAGCGTTTAGGCGAAGCGGTCCGTCCCTTCAGCCGAACACAGCGCCTGGATAATTTCGCTAGCCCAGCTCGGAAACGCGCACAAAAAACCAATAAGCGCCAAAACAGGCGATGATCGCCGAGCACACCTGAACGAGGAGCGGACTGCGCCGACCCTGAGTGAAGTTCTTATCGATCAGGAGAAGTAAAGGGAGAACGACGAGCACGACGCCGATCTGCCCGACTTCGACGCCAATATTGAAACTCGCCAGCGCCGGCACGATCGCGCGCTGAGGAACCCCGAGCTCAATCAAGCCGCTCGCGAAACCAAAGCCATGGATAAAGCCGAACGCGAAGGTGTCGCGCCAGCGCTTGTCGACCTTGCGCGTAAAGAAGTTCTCGACGGCCACATAGATGATCGACAGCGCGATTGCGATCTCGACCCAACTGCTCGGCAAATTGACGAGTTCAAGCGCCGCAAGCGACAGGGTGATCGAATGTGAGACGGTGAAAGCCGTTACGATCTTGACGACGGGCCAGATGCGCGTCGCCCACAGCATCACGGCGATCAGGAAGCACAGATGATCATAGCCCGACACAATGTGCTCGACCCCGGCGGAGAAAAATTTCGGCGCGAGCTCCCAAGGCGTCAGCAACGGTTTGGAGAGATCAACCATCGCATCGCCCGGATAGATCATGACCTGCCCGGGAGCCGGCTCCCGGCCCATGCGCTGCGCGTCGGTTAGACTGGATTCATCGCCTTTTTCCCCGAGGCTGACGAGATGTTTCGCCCGAGATCCTTGCGCATCGAGGAGTCTGAACGGATTATAGAAAATCTGACCCTCGACGGCGCTGCAATCCATCCGCAGCACGGCTTTTGAGTCATAGGGATTGGTTGGATCTTCGCCAACCGAAACCACCGCGCTCGTGCAGGTCTGACCTTCCGCATTCTGCAGATCGACGCGCTTCTGAATGAACTTGCCGATCATGCCCTCGATCACGCCGGGCTCGGTGAGATCGACCTCGTCGCTTTTCGGTTTGTTCTCGGCGAACATGCGCTCGATGTCAGTTCCCAGAAAGCCGACCTCGACGCGATAAAGACCGTGCCCTTCCGGCACGATTCGGCTGCTGGAAATATTCGCCGTATGGGCGTGCGCCGCCGGCGCACTCGCGAAAAACGCCACAACGACAGCGACCGCGCTGTTCAGCAACCACATCATCGGGCGGACTCCCTTGACGCGCCGCGCGCCTGCGGCGTATGCACTTTTCTAAAAAGATGCATATCGAGGGAGAAGGGCAAGCTCAAGTCCATGAGCGCGGCGGCCTTACGCGAGCGGCGCTGAACGTGATGCGATACGGTTTTTTGGCGACGCGGCGGAATGGCGTCGCGCGGCGAGTCTGTGAGAAGATGAGCATTCGGCGTCTCGCGGCCCGACGCACTTTTTGCGCGCGAGCGGCTCGGAAATGATTATTGAATCGGACTTCGCCCCATGACGAAGAGCAGACAGGCAAGGTTCTCCCGTCGAAAAAGCCCTTCCTGGATGTCGGTCAACCGGCATGCGCGCCTGCTATCGTTGGCTGGGGCGATCCTGTCAGTCGGCGCGACGCCTCAACCCGCCGCGGCGTACCGAACTGTCTCAGATTCCCCTAGTCGCGATCAACAACCGAGCGCTGCTCCCGGGATGGAACTCACCGGCCCCTCGCATCCCGCGAGAGAGCCGCAAAGCCCGGCGATCATTCTGGCGCATGCGATCGTTGTCCGCACCTCCCCCGCGCAAGGCGGCGTCGGCGCAGAAGACATCGGAAAAGTGGAAGTGTGGTACGACGCCGGCATTCGCGACGCTTTTGCCGCATTAGCGGTTGTGAGCGCATCGGGCGAAAGGGTCGACAAGCGCGACGCGGCGATTGACAGCGCCGATCCAAGCCATGTGTCGGTGACCGTGAATCGGTTGAATCCCGGAAAATACACCGTGCGCTACCGGGCGCTTTCGGCTGATGGCCATCTCGTCAGCGGCGCGTGGGAGTTCGAAGTGCGCCCATAGAGATGTTTCTCAAAGCGTGGTCGTTTTGTGCAGGACAAGGAACAACAAACGATGCGTCCGACTGTTCGCCTGAACTTGTTGCTATTCGCGGGCATCATTCTGATCGCCGGCGTCAATATCGCGATGTTTTCCTATTCATTCTGGGGTCCGGCTTTCAACCAGCGTTTGAATGATTTTTGGAAGGCGCATGTCCTTCAGCCTGCGGTGAAGGCGGGCGATCGCACCATAGCGGAATGTCTAGGAGTGAGCGACTTCTACTCCGTGCATCTCACGACCTACTTCCTGCCGGATTCCGAAGAGAGCGCCGGAGGGCCAACGGACGATTTGAGCAAGTATGACGAGTTCTGCGATCGCGTGCCCGGAACGGGCAAGGTCATTTTTTCCGTCACGCTCATGGAAAAGGAAGCGAGAAGCGAATCCGTCGCGCTTTCCTTCTATCAATATGATGCTGAAGGGGGCCTGAAACAGATCAACGCATTGCCATCTCATACGCATACAAGCGGCTTTGTAACTTTGGACGCATCGGTCGCTCACAAGGGAAAATATCTCCTCAAGCTCGCGTTCGGCGAGGCGAAGAACGCCGAGGACACGATCGAAATGCCGATCTTCGTTGGGCGATAACCGGCGATTTGCAGAGCGGTCAGAACGGATTTGTCAGTCTGCCACGCGCCTTCTTGCGCGGCGCTTTTGTCGCCATCGCAGAAAGCCCGTGACGTAAAGGACAAAGGGCGTCAGCCCGACCACCAGAACGATCGATCGGCCGAACACGCCGAAAGCCTCGCCGGTATGCAGCGGGAAGAGCCATTCGAGGAGCCTCTCCCCTGCGGTGAACGCGCTGCGATCTTGCACATACAGAACTTGCCCGCTGTACTGATCGACGCCGACATTCCGAAACGTTGTGGTTCTGTTGGGCTCGTCTCTCGACTGCTTGCCGACGACATAGACGCCGCTTGGCGTGCTCGGCAGGAGAATCCAGTGAAGTCTGCCATCGGAGAAGATTTTATCGGCGATTGCGACGGCTTCGTCGACGCCGATCGGCGGTTGGCCTGGAATCGGCGTCGATTTTCCATAATCCGGATCTGCGCGCACCTGAGAAAAAAGCCCAGCCACGGAACGCGTCGCCGGCTTGAAAATCATGGCGACTCCGGTGAACAGCGTAACCAACAAGAAAACGCTGAAGTAAGCGCCGACGCTTCTATGCGCGTCGTAAACAACTCTCTCTGGGCTTGCGCCCCATTTGATTTTAAAACCCAGCCGCCAATCGCCATTGCGCGGCCACCACAGATAAAGACCGACAAGGATGGAGATAAGAATAAGTGAAGCTATCGAACCGAGTATATAGGCGTTGTTGAATCCAAGCAGCAGGGTCCAATGAAAGGCCATGATGATTGGGACAAGAGGCTGTGACAGCGTCTTGTCTCCGTGCAGATAAAGGCGCTGGCCTTTGACTTTCGCGGTGTAAGGATCGACGAACATCTCGTAGACATCGGTGTCGAGATCGTCGGTCTCGACCATGTATGTGATCGCCACCGCAGATGCGGAATGGCGCGGCATTGTGACTCTCTCCGCCTTGCCATCGGCAGGCATCGCCGTGATCGCGGCTGCGAGAATTTCATTGAGCGGGCGGCGCGCGGGCGGCGCGGGGATTTCAACGCGCATGATGGAAGCGTTCAGCCATTCGTCGATGTCCTCGCGATAGGCGAGAATGCTGCCGCTGAGCCCGACCAGAACGAACACCGCCCCGGCGAAAAGGCCGATGGTTCGATGAATCTGAAGAAAGACCTGGCGAGTGAATTCGCGGCGACGCAGGGCGCGCGACGGCGACGCGACTTCCTTTCCAACGTCGGTTTCGACCGTCCCATCGGACACCGTGAAAGACTCGGACCAAGGCTCATTCGCACTCAGATCGCGTTTGATCGGACCGATTTCGGGCAATCTTGTCAACAAAATCGGCTCCCGGCCTAGCTGCGACAAGGCGTGATCGACTCCCCGGCGGGCGATCCGCCCTCGAACGCCCCTCTAAAGGTGAACGACCAGATTCCGCTACCCATGGGTCAATGCGCGCCGGGCGGACGAATATACTACAGGTGCAAACCACCTGCATCGAAAAGCACAGTCTTCCGTAGCGCCGTCAGCCACGCGCTACTGCGTTTACGCATGATTTCAGGTTGTCGAGCATTCTCGCGAATTCCTGACGCCTATACGGAGAGCGGCTGTGTGGGCGCCCTTCTCATAGCTCCAATACTATCGCCAAGTCGTTGGGGCATTTTTTGCTTTACCACTCGCGACTGGTAAACCATGGTGGCAACGTCTTGGTGCATGCAGACAGGGATGAGACGAAAATATGAAAACGGATAGATGCAAGGGAGCGACGCTCGCGGTTGCTGCGATCTCAATCGTTCTCGCTGGCGCTGCGCCGCCCGCAAAGGCGGCGTCGACGGGCAAAGTGCATTGTCTCGGCGCCAATAGCTGTAAGGGCAAGGCCGACTGTCACTCGCCCAAGAACGCGTGCAAGGGTATGAATTCATGCAAGGGCCAGGGCTGGGTCTTCAAGGACTCTGTCGCCGCTTGCGAAGAGGCAGGCGGTAAGGCTCTCGACTGACGCGGGTCGCGCTTTCCGGTCAGCGCGATCTCCCATTGGCGGACAGTCTAAATTTCTTGACGGATTAAGGCCCACGCGGCGCACGCGCTCTTAAAGGTTTAGCGTGCTGCTGCATGCTTTACAGCGTGCGTCGTTTGTCGCCTGATAACTCGGCTCCGACTTGGAATCTCGAGCTTTGCCCGTTCCAACAGCGCGCTCCCCCTCTCCCATCCTTTATTTAGCGCTTCAAGACTCCAGCACGTGACGCGCGCGGTCACGCTCAAGGCGAAGGTTTTGGCGTCCGCTGATTGATCTTGCCGGCGCCAAATGGCCGCTAATTAAATCTTATCTTTGGGGGCGTTGAAGTTGGGAGACGAACATGTCGATAACGGTCGGTGAATCGGCTTTCCCCGCGCGCGCTAGGCAGGGCGGCTTGATCGATGATGTTGGCGGCGTTGCAACCGTCATCCTCGCTATTCTTGGACTCATCGGCTTCTACGCGCCGATAATGGCCGTGATCGCGACAATTCTGTTCGGCGTCACGCTATTGATCCAGGGCAACGGCATGATGTCTGGTGATGCCAGATTTTCGGTTCCACTCGGCGCGAATTCTCCGATCAACGGTTTCAACGTCAGCGGCCGTTCGGCGCTTGTTCTGTTAGGCGCGGGCGGCGTCGCTCTAGGCGTGCTTTCGCTGCTGGACTTCGATTCGGCGGTGCTGACGCCCATCGCGTCGATTTTGTTCGGGAGCGCCCTGGTCTTGAGCAGCGTCTCTGCGTGGCATCTTCATGTCGTCAGCCGCGCATCCGCCGGGGGCGAGGAGTCTTCGAGAGACATTCTCGCAAACCAAATGGTTTTTGATTCCGCCGGCATTCAGATCTTTGGCGGCTTCGCCACAGTTGTGCTCGGCGTTCTTGCCGTGTCCGGCGCAAGGTACGACCTCACGTTCAACCTAGTGGCGCTGCTCATTCTCGGTTCTGCGCTCGTTCTCAAGGGGGGCAGCCTGAACGCCATTCTTCTCAGCTTTATGCACTCAACTTCGCGACGGGCATACTGAACCAACCTTGCGCGCACTGCGGTTTGGCTTGCGGTCTGCGCCGTTCGTCAAAGCGGTGTCGATCTTGACTGCGTGAATCCAACGCTATCTGGAATCGCGCGCGCTCTTGCTCGTATGGCGATATCGCAAGTCTGGAGGCACTGTCATGTCCATTACTTCTCGGGAGTCGGCATTTCGTGAAACGGCGGCGTATGGAGGCCTGATCGACGCCATTGGCGGTCTGGCCACCGTCATTATCGCCATCGTTGGATTATCGGGCGTGAATGCGCCGATGATGGCGTCCATCGCAACGATCGTCTTTGGCGTCGCCTTGTTGATCCAAGGCGGAGCGATGTTGTCCGAATACGCTCAGATCATCTTTCCTGCTGGCTCGAGAACCACGAACGTCGAGGGATTCGGCGGCAGCAGCCTGTCCGTCGTCTTCCTCGTCGGCGCTGCCGGCATCGTTCTTGGCATTCTTTCGCTGCTCGGCGTCGAGCCTGCAACGCTGACGCCGATCGCTGCGATCGCGTTCGGGTCGGCCTTGGTTCTGAGCAGCAACGCCGTGTGGCAACTGCATGTGCTCGGTCAGGAGTCGCTGAGGAGCAGAGATCAGATTGGCGCTGGCGGCGGCGAAATTCTCGCAAGCGAGTTGGCCTTTGGCTCGGCAGGCATTCAGGCGCTCTCCGGTTTGGCCGTGATCGTGCTCGGCATTCTGGCCATAGCGGGCGCGGCGAACGATCTGACCCTCAACCTTGTCGCGTTGCTTGCGCTTGGCGCGACGGTCGTGTTCACGGGCGGTAGCCTGAGCGCCACATTGCTCAGCTTCATGCGCTCGCACTGACACGACGCGCGAGTGGCGATGACGATGCGAGGATCGCAAACTCGCATCGTTTTCTCTTGGCCGCCTCATTTCAGGGGCGGTCTCGGCCGCCGAGCTGCTGTGTTCGGATTTTTGCAGCCGTTCACGGGCCTGTGGACGGAGCTACCATTTTGCTGCTGATGTCCCTGGTCCTGGGCGCTCACCGACTTTCGCCTTGTATTCTGGTGATCGGATCCCCAAATATTTAAAGCGGTTTCTGCGACCTTCACGGCGCCCTCTCGAATTATTGCGGGCCGATCGTCTCCGCCGTGCTAACACAGCGTAGTCACTGAACCGGCAAAGAGCCGCTTGGCGCAGAATCGTCCAGGGGCGATAAGAACACCCTGCCGCGCCAGCGCACGCATTTCAAATTCCGAAGGGAGATCTCAATGGCCAAAGCTGAACTTGGCGTGAAACGCCGATGCCTGACGTGTGCAACGGCGTTTTACGATCTCAACCGCCTGCCGATCGTCTGTCCAAAGTGCGCTGCGGCGTTTCAAGTCGTGGAGGTCTTGCGTTCGGCGGCAAGGCGACCGTACTCGACCAGTTTCGCGAGGCCCACGCCAGTCTCGCCGGTCATCGAACCGGTCGCCGATCATGTTCTCTTGGCAACGGCTGATGACGAAGAGGACGCAACGGCCGATGAGGAAGAAGATAGCAATGACGAGGTGTTGGAAGAAGTCGACGAAGCAGACGTCGTCGAAACCGCTATCGAATGAACGGCGGCGTTTTAGGCCGTTTTAATCGAGGGTTGGGTCCATCCCTGCCAAGGACAAGGCGAAGACGACGATGCACAGGGCAAGCGCAACCGTGACGCCGACAAGCGGCGCGGCAAAGCTGGGGAGTTTTTTAAGAAAGCGCATGAACCCTGTTCGCCTGAGAAAGATCGCGATCTAAATGGCGAGCCGTTAAGAGTAGGTTTATTGACCGCTGTCAAGTGGGAAAGCGACGCTCGGCGCCCGCCCGCCGATAATTCACTCTGTCAACCCGCTATTTGCGCCGTGTTCGGCGCCAGGAGTTGAAGATCCAAGCGCCGAGGAGCAGCACAAAAAGATAGATGATCGCCGACCAAGCCAGTTCCGGGAGCTGATCCGCCACCGCTGGCCAAAAAAGAAACGCGAGGAGAGTGACGACTCCTGCGACGAGGGCAGCCAAGAGCGCATCGTAATGCATCGTCCACGAAGCCTCCGAGCCTGACCAGTCCGATGAGCTCGAGGCGGTTCGAGCGAAACGGTGCGCCTTCAGTGACGGACGCCTGTTCCATGTCAAAAAAGTCGCAGCCCGAAAACCGCGCCAGCGCCCCAAACTTAACTGCACTGGCGCTGAAGATCGAGCGCAATCGCCTCTGGACGTCGTGACGTTCGATCATCGCCGTTGGGGCCGAAGCCTATCCGCCGCGCGATAGCCCGCCCGGCTGCTGGCCGCGCTCTGCATGCGGTCGCGCCCTTGAGGCGATGCTCTCCCAGCTCAACGCGCGTCGCCGCGTCGACGGTTTGCTTACCGCTGACCCTGCGCCTGAGCTGCGCTATAAATATCGAGCAGCCCGATTACAGCGACGGCGGCGACCGCGAGCCCGGTCGCCAGTTGGCGGCTCCGACGAATGCTGTAGAGGCCTGGCGCGAGGGTCGCCAGGTCGAGCGCATCGCCGGCAACACGCGCCCAAAGCCACGGCGCTTTTTGGCGTGCGGCAAGAATGCCGACGCCGGCAAGAAATTCGCGAAGACCATAGGCCTGCACAAGGCTTCCATCGCCTTCGACGCCAACCATTCGGCCAACGCGGCGCGGCGCGAAGAGTTCGGCCAGTCCTAACGCAATCGAAAACCAGCCGAGAAAGTTGGCCAGCTTCGAAGATCGCGTTTCCTTCGTCACCAGAGCAGTCATTGCAATGCCTCAGCCGTTTGCTATCGAAGCGTTGGACGCCGGCTACCGCCACCGGCGTCCAATCCTGGGATCATTCCGCGGGCGAATGTCGCGCTTCGGCGCCGCCGCTGCTGCCAAGATCCGCGCCCGTCACCGGATCTGAACCGGGGTTGGATTTCGTTCGCGCTGCGAAATTGGCGAGATCCTCACTTTGCGACGATCCGAGATGGACGCTCGCCGCGCCGTCTCCGCCGTCGAGCGGGATGCCGCCGAGCACATCGTCCATGCGCTGCCAATTCTCGCCCGTGTTCCAAGGACCCTTATGATCCGTCGGCCCCTGCGACGCATTCACATAGAGATGCGAGAACTGCGGTATGCTTGGCATCTTGCCGGGCGGGAAGTTGGGTTGAATCGCGTACAGCGCCTTCTCGAATGAGATCTGGTGGGCGATCTCACGCGTCATGAGGAAGCCGAGCGCCTCCTTGATGCCAGCGTCATCGGTGACGTTGATGAGCCGCTCGTAGACGATCTTGGCGCGCGCTTCGGCGGCGATATTGGACCGCAGGTCCGCCGTCGGCTCGCCGATCGTGTCGACGTAAGCCGCGGTCCAGGGAACCCCCGAAGAATTGGTGAGAGCCGCGCCGCCGCCGTACAAGATCGCCTGCGTGTGGCTGTCGGCCCCCTGCGTGACGGAGCGATACAACTCGGCCTCGGACTGCGTCGCTTCCGCGAGCTGCCCCTTGGCGCCCTTGTTCAGCATGGACACGATGCTGCCGATGATCTCAAGATGGCTGAGCTCTTCGGTGGCGATGTCGAAAAGCATGTCGCGCCGGCCCGGATCGTCTTCGGCGATCGCCTGCGTGAAGTATCGCATCGCAGCCGCAAGCTCTCCCTGCGGCCCGCCGAACTGTTCGAGCATCAGGCTCGCGAGGATCGGGTTGGGCTCGGATACCCGAACCGTATATTGGAGTTTCTTATTATGCGTGAACATGATTGCTCCTAGGTTCACGGTTCAAGGTCATGGGAAGCATAGCGGCCGCACCGGCCGCAGTTGGATATCCATGAACTTGCGGAAAGGGACTTCGTTCCTGATCCATTTAGGCGCATGCATTTTTTACTGAGTGCTTTCACGCCTGATGCGGACGCAGCGATGGTCGTCAGGGTGGCGCCATCGTCGCGCTTTGCGCTGGAGCCGCAGACGCCATCGCACCGGCCGAAAACTCGAAATGATGTTCTGGCGCGGTCTCTTTAGGGAAGACTACAAACGATCGTAGGCATCAGTCGCGCCGCACGCTTCAGCTTTCGCAGTCGCTCACCGCTTCGAGGAATGGAGGGCTCGAGCGCAACGGCCGCGGTTCCCCGTGTCGAAGCTTCCATCAAGCTGTGGAACACGGAGCTGGCGCATTCGTTCTACTCTCGCCTGGGCCGTCGTTTGCCGCCCGGCGACCCGATCGCAGACACGGAAATCCCAATGAATGTCTCTTTTGAAAAAAGTCGATCCATTTGGACGGACGCGCCCGTTGTCGAAGGCGTCAGCTCTCTTCTGAACGACGAACGCGCTGATGTCGTCGTTGTAGGTTCCGGCATCGCTGGGATGTCAGCGGCGTATGAACTTGCGAGCAGCGGCAAGAAGGTCATCATTCTCGATCGCGGACCGATCGGCAAAGGAATGACGGCGCGCACGACCGCGCATCTTGCATCGGCAAGCGACGACGGATTCGACGAACTCATCAGAATACGCGGGGAAGACATCGCAAGCGCCTGGCGCGAAAGCCAGCAGGCCGCGATTGATCGCATTGAAACTCTGCAAAAAAAACTCAAAATCAACTGCGACTTTCAAAGGGTCGACGGCTATCTCTTTGCGGCAAGAACAGAAGACGTGGAATGGCTTGAACGCGAGTTCGAAGCGGCGCAGAAGGCGGGACTTCCGGTCTTCAAGCAGACAGGCGTTCCCCTTGCCGGCCATGACGCCACGCCGGCGCTTCGCTATCCCGATCAGGCCCGCGTGCATCCGCTCAAATATCTTCACGGCCTTGCGCGCGCGATCGTCGACGCCGGGGGACGTTTCTATGCCGACGCCACGGTGGTTGAGGTGGCGGAGGACGATGACGGCGTAAGAGTCATGACGGCCGACGGTCGTACGGTCCACGCAAATTTCGCGGTGGTCGCCACGAATGCGCCGATTACCGACCGCATCGCCATTCACACGAAGCAAGCGCCTTACCGCACCTACGCGATGGCGTTCGAATTGCGGTCCGGCGCGCTTCCGGACGCGTTGTATTGGGATACGCTCGATCCGTATCACTACGTGCGGCTGCAGCCTGGCGAGGATGGCGTCGACATATTGATCGTCGGCGGCGAGGATCATCGATCGGGCGAAGCAAATGATGCGCCTGATCGCTTCGCGGCTCTGGAGGATTGGATGCGCGCGCGTTTGCCGTCGCTCGGCAAAGAGCTTCGCCGCTGGTCTGGACAGGTTCTCGAACCCATCGACGGCATGGCTTTCATTGGCCGCGACCCTGGGAGCGCGCGCGTTTTCGTTGCGACCGGCGATTCGGGGCAAGGGATCACGCATGGCGCGCTCGCCGGCCTGATCATCAAGGACCTGATCCTGACCGGCGCCAGCCGCTGGGCGGAGGCCTATGATCCCGCGCGCTCGCCGCTCGACGCCGTGGGCGAATATCTGAGCGAAAATCTCACCACGCCAAAAAACTTCGCCGAATATGTCACGCCCGGCGAAATCGGCTCATGGGATCAGCTTAAGCCGGGCGAAGGTGCGATCGTGCGCAGCGGCTTGAGCAAAGTCGCCGCCTTTCGGGACGACGACGGGACGCTGTTCCTGCGTTCAGCCGTTTGTTCCCACCTTGGCTGTCTCGTTCACTGGAACGCCTTCGAGCGATGTTGGGACTGCCCCTGTCACGGATCTCAATTCGCGCCGGACGGCGAAGCGCTCAACGGCCCTGCTTACGCGCCCCTGCAAGAACACGAGCCTTGAGAGCGGGTGTTGATGGAATGGAACAGGATCCGACATTATTGGTGCTGATGTATTTTGTCGTGCCGGTCTGGCTGATGGCCGGGTTCGCCGATTGGCTGTGTCATCGCGCCGCAAACATCGAAACCACCTCCGGCGCGAAAGAATCCGTGCTTCATCTCCTGCTCTTCGCCGAAGTCGCCGGGCCGTTCCTCGCGGCGCTTCTGCTGGACATCAACGCGCTCGTGCTCGCCTTCATGATCGTGATGTTCTTCGTTCACGAGGCGACGACGCTTTGGGATTTGAGTTATGCGGTGAATTTGCGCGAGATAACCCCCATCGAGCAACACGTTCACAGCTACCTTGAAATGATGCCGCTGATGGGCGTGCTGTTGGTCGCGGCGCGCCACTGGCCGCAGTTTCTGGCGCTCTTTGGATTCGGAGATGAAGCGCCGCGTTTTGACATCGCGCTGAAAGCTCCTCCACTGCCCCTGGCCTATATCATCAGCGCTCTGGTCGCAGCCTTGCTGTTCGCGGTCCTGCCCTACACGGAAGAGCTCTGGCGTGGCTTGCGCGCCAATAACGGCCGATTGGTTCCGCACGCTGCAAGATTATTCTCAAGGTAGACGCCGAGCCTGGAGGAGGACGGACTCTGGGAGCTTTCGACTTACGCCTTGCCCCACCTCATTGATGAAACTCGGCCTTCGAGGCCCGGCCTCGACAACGGCGTCGTGAGCGCCCAGATATAAGGCGACGATCCAGCTTCTCGTGAGGGCGTCGTAATTAAGATGTTTCAAAGGCGAGCGAGGCACACATGCGTAAGACATCGAAATCTATCATCACCGCCGCCCTCTTTGGCGGTTTGGCCGCGACGGCTTTAACAGGTGACGCTTGGGCGGGACCTAATGTGGCGCGGTCTGCGGGCATTGATGCCCCATCGTTGACTGATCAGATCTACTACCGGCGTTACCGAGGCGGCTATTATCGCCGTGGATATAATCCCGGCGCAGCAGCCGCGGCCGCCGCGGCCGTTGGCGTGCTCGGCGCCGCAGCAGCAGCCGGCGCAGCCGGCGCCTACGCACAGCCGTATGATTATGGCTATCCGGCCTATGGCTACCCGGCTTACGGTTATCCCGACGGCTTCGGATGGTAAGAGCGGGGTTCGCCATTTCGGCGGCGGCGGTTCCAATAGACTGCCGTCGACGTCAGGCTCGATCCAAAGGACGGCCTTAAGGGGCGGCGCCGTGACGCGCGCGCTCCTGACTACCGCAGCCGTCGCGAGCGGTTGAGCGCCAATTGGCCTGGCGCGGCCCCCTAGCAACAAATTGGCGGCGACAAGCGCGCCGACGCGGCGCTCAAAAGCAACGCGACGGCCCGATGTATGGCGCTTACTTCGTCGCCGCCGATTTCAATTTGGAGAGCGGCCGGATTTTGACGCGCACGCTTGCGGGCTTGGCGGCGGCTTTAACCATTTCGCCCGTCGCAGGATTGCGAACCAGAGTCCCCGCCTTGCGCGCCGGCACCTTGCGGAGGGTCGCTTTCAGAAGGCCCGGCAAAGTGAACTCGCCGACGCCGCGCGGGTGGACCGACCCGAGAAACACATTCTCCAGCGTCGCGTAGACGCCCACCGCGGTCTTGCGAGGAATGTCGTTCTCCTCGGCGATCCGGTTGATGAGCGCCGATTTTGTAAATGTCTCTTTGATCGGCCGAATGGCGGCAGGCTCAGCCTTGCTCACCTTCCTGGTCGCCGCCTTCACCGGTTTTCCTCTAGCCATAAGATGTCCTTTACGAGTTAAGCGCCTGCATTATTGCTCACCCACACACATTCGATTGCTAACGATTTCATTGGTGATTCGCAAATTTTTGCGCAGCAATTGCAAGCGGCGGAAGTTCCCGCGTCAAAGCAATACTGATAATGTTGCGAGAGAGAGCGAGTGGCGGCGCCCTCGGACGGGCGCCAAGCCTCGTTCCAGGCGCCATCGCGCGAACAACACTCATCGGCGCTCGGGGAGCGCACGCAGAGGGCCGCGACGGCCCCCAATGCCTTTTGGGGTCTCGAGCTAGCTTGAAGTTTGCGCCCTTCAGGTCAACGCAAATGTTGCGCTGAGTTCAGTGACCGCCGAGCCAACCTACTAGAAATCAGCTCTGTCCGAATTGCTCGAAATGATTTGCTGTCTGCGCCGAGCCGCGATGTCCGGCGCGCTCTCTTGGGCGTTCGCGAGCATCGGCTCGCGGCCTCAAGCGACGCTATCTTGGCAAGCGCCCCTTTCGGGTTTTCAGCGCATCGGCGCCAAGCCCCAGACCTTTGCCTCCCTGGGTCTCGCCGGTCGATCCCCCCAAGTCGAAACCGGGCCGATCGACTTGCTTGGAATCATCCGCCGGCTCTGGGCTGTCGGTCCCGAGTGACGACTCCTTCGGCTTCTCAGCGGCTGACTTGAGATCAGGTTGAAGTCTATCGTCGCTCGATGGGCGGCGATTGGCCGGGTTGTCCTTGTATTCGTCGACCTGAACGCCTTTACTGTCCAAGCTCTGTCCAGGTCGTCTTTGGGCCTTATCGCGATTACTGAGAATGTCGTTCTTCCTCACCTTTTCATCGTTCAGTTCCGTTCTCGCCCCGGTTCCACTGCTTTGTCCTGACGACATCTTGCCTGCTCCTGTTCGCTCCACGGGGACTGCGGCGCGCCTGACCGAAACCAACCCCTGGGCTCAGCGAGGGTTCCCTTCCCGACCGCATCCACACCGCAACTCATCGCGGCGACCGCAAGGATGGTCAGAACCTCCTTGGTTGCGCTGGGATGGGCTTGAGGCCGGCTGTTCGGAGAGCGGGAACGCGCGAATAACGGCGCTTCCCGAGCTTCGTGCTATAGAAATGCTGGGAACGGCGAAGCAGTCGCAACCTTCCGCCAGCCTTTGACGGAAATCCGACCGTTGCCGCCGGTTCGGGAGGCGCGCGAGGGCCATTCGCGACAAGTGAGATTTGGCTGAGGACGCAGTCTTCCGCGAACCGGTCTCCCCTCTCCCCTCCCCGCTCAAGAATAAAAACAGAGAAAATTCGGGCTTCCCCCTGCGACAAAACACATGTGATTTCAGTGTCCTGGCGTCGATTCGCTGCTGCAAAAACAGGGGCGCACGTAGCCAGAAACCCGGGACGCGGCCTGTTATCAGGTGAATTTCTTGTCCTTAACCGGGATCGGATTGTCGCTAGAGCGGATTCGCCTTAAACCGGTTCATATCCTGCGGCGGCGAAGAAGTTTGCGCATTCTGTCGGCGAGAACTCCTTCAGCAGCAGGCCGATCCTGTCCCATAGCGCGTCGACGGTTCGCTCTGCGGCCTTGCGCAACAGGGCCTTGAGTTTTGAGAACGCCTTTTCGATCGGATTGACGTCAGGGCTGCAAGGCGGGAGATACAGCAGGGTCGCGCCCGCCGCCTCGATGGCCTTGCGCACGCCGGCGCCCTTGTGGCTGCCAAGATTGATGGGGTGGACGCCCCCTCGACGGCATCGTGTGCCAGAGTGGTGGTGTTTCAAGCCACTCGCAAAGGATGCGTCCATGAAGAATGTTAGCACAATCGGCCTCGATCTCGCGAAGCACGTATTCCAAGCGCATGGAGCCGATAAGAGCGGCGCTGTGGTCTTTCGTAAGAAGCTACGACGCCAACAGGTTCTGCCGTTCTTTGCCACCCTCCCGCCTTGCACCGTCGCCATGGAAGCCTGCGCCGGCAGCCACTACTG